>NZ_JACIIU010000003.1 GCF_014205685.1 Paenochrobactrum gallinarii | reverse complement strand
TTTAGCCATGAATTGGTTTACGATACATTTTGATCATCGTTTGAAAGATCACTTGTAAAAGAAGCGGCAACTTACACAAAATAATAAACAGTCTCGCTTGGCTCGGTATCTCCCTTCCCAGCTTGCAGCGCTTGCGCTCCAATGGCACCGGTCCGCGCTTCGTCAGGTTGAGCGAGCGCCGCCTCGCTTACCGCCGCGCGGATGTGGAGGACTGGCTTATAACACGTACACGGGACCGCATAGACGATGATGTGGGTACGCACGCCTCCTTCGCTCCCGAACTTCGGCCCGTAGCTTAACGCAAAACGCCCGCCTGATGGTGGGCGGGCGCTGCGGTCGGATGTGTTGTTACGTTGCTTGTGTGAGATCAAGCTTCAAAATTGTTGCAACATAACATCCCCTGCAATGTACCGCTACCACCGGGCCTCTAATTTGAGGCAGTGATATGACCTTCGATAACAAGATTGGGGGCGGATCGCCCGAAGTAATGACGATGCCTCCCGGCTCGCATGAAGCGGTCCCGTCGCACGATAAAGGGATGGCGCGACGATTCCTCGAAATTCTCGACCCGAACGCCGTCGAGTTCACGTTCCTGTTAATTGCGGAAGGCAGGATGGGGGCTTCACAATCTGTACATGGCACGCTTGACGAAGTGTGGCCGTTTGTCGAGCGGAATAATGTGCCCGGTCGCGGCATGGGCGTATTCGTAACCATCAACGAGACCGATGGTAGCGGCAGGCGAAAGAAGGGGAATATCGTTCGTGCGAGGAGCCTCTGGGTTGATGCTGATGACAGGATGGCGGTTGAACGTTGCGTGGCTGCCATCCGAGCGAGCGGCGCAACCCCTACGGCTATCGTCAAGTCGAGTGACGACAAGGCGCATTTCTACTGGGTTATGGATGATCTGTCGTTGGCGGATTTTGACCGCTGGCAACCAGTGCTCATCGCTAAGCTCGACACCGACAGAAGTCCGAAAGACCCGGCCCGCGTCATGCGTTTGCCAGGCAGCCTTCATCTCAAAGACCCCAGTAAGCCCTGCTTCGTCAAGATGATCGGGAAGGCTTCCGGACCTCGCTGGGCTATGGAGTTTTTTTTAGACCTGATGCAACTCGACAAAACTGATACCGCCAATCTGACCATTGGGCGCAACCTGTCACCAGTATTCGAAATGCAGGGACCAGTTCATTCGAAGTTACTCGGGTTTGATTTAGCAGCGAATGATGATCTGTCGGCGGGCGTGGAAACAAGGGGTTGGTTTGCACGCTTGCCGCTCGACAAACAGAACGAATGTCTGCGTGAGATGCTGGCAACTTGCCGTGCAATCGCCAACGGTGGTCGGGATGAGTGGTTGCGGATTATGATGGCGGCCCACTCATCGGAAGCGCCGGCAGCTGAAGAAATTACGCTTCAATGGTGCAAGACAGGTGGTAATAAGTTCACCGGTGACACGGACTTTCAGAGAGACTGGAATTCGTTCGGCGGGAGGGGCAACGGGATCACGGTGGGTACTCTTATTAAGGCGGCGGAGGGCCGCGGCTTTGATGCTGCCCCTTGGAAATCAATGGCAGGCATCACCAAACTATCAGCACCGGTCGCGCCTCATTTACTTGCGGTGCCGCCCCCCTTTTCTTCGACGGCTGTCGTCTTCAGCAACATCCCGCATCGCCAATGGCTATATGGAACTGATCTGGTGCGTGGCGAAATTACGTTGCTTGCCTCTCCGGGCGGCATCGGAAAATCGTCTCTTGCCATTGGCATAGCTGTTTCGACGGCGACAGGGCGTCCCCTACTTGGTGACGCAATCTTTGGCCGTGAACTGAAAGCTCTCTACGTCAACGGCGAAGATAGCCGCACAGAGATGCTTCGGCGCATCCAATCGTTTTGCTTGGCGCACGGGCTGACTGAGCACGACTTGAGTCGATTGCATCTTTTGGGGGCAGGCGACGGGGCGGTGCAGTCACTCTCCTTTCTCCGCAGCGACAAAGGTGCTTCAATCGTTGATCTGACGGGCTTTGTCAAACTTAGGGCACTGCTCTCATCGATCCAGCCGGATGTCGTCATTCTCGATCCCCTCGTTGTATTCTGCGGCGGGGGCAATCTGAATGACAATGCCGCTATGTCTGGTGTTCTTCGTTCCCTCAAGCAGATTGCGAACGAGTACGATTGCGCAATCCTTGTCATCCATCACACCAAGAAGGGTGCCGACCTTGGCAGCGCCGAAGCAATTGGTGGAGCATCTGCAATCGTTAACCTTGCCCGCCGAGCGCTTATGGCGGTGGCAATGAGCGATGATGAGGCGAGGAAACTTGGCGTCCTTCCTTCACAGCGCGGCGCGTACTTTCGGACGGTAGCCTCAAAATCCAACCTTTCGCCGCGTATCGACGAGACGCCATGGTACGAATTGACTAGCGTTGAGCTTCCTAACCCTGAACCGCCGACATATCCAAATGGAGATCGGGTACAAGCGGTCCGCCGCGCACAGCTTTCTTCGCTTGCGAGCTTGTCACTTGCCCCCGACCATCAAGCCATCCAGCGGGCAATTCTCGACGCCGTGGCTCAAGGGAAAATGGTTGACGGTCAAACCGTCCCGTACAGCCCGAGCGTTGCTGGTGCTAACAATGGGAGGTCGTTGCTTGAAGATGCATTAGCGGTCGCAACGAAAACCACTGCTGTGGCTGGTCAGCAGTGGAAGCCGGAAGACCTACAAGCGATTGTCGAGCAAAACATCAAGGTCATGAAGGGTAAGGGGTGGTTAAGGGTGGAGACCATTGCTTCCGGGCCGGCGCGACGGGGAAAGGGGCTGCACGTCAATTGGCAGCTTACGCCGTGGGCGAGGGAACATTGCAAAGCGTCTAAAGTTACGAACTCCGTATCGGATGATGCCGCCAAATTTGATTTAAATGCCTCGCCGGGAGCTTCGGGCAAATGACGGAAAGACGGCAGATGGTAAATTGGCGGTTAATAGTTGGTCAATTGCGGTTAATTGCCCAAAAGGGTGTGGTGGTTAATTTCTCCCCTTTAGGGGAGGTAATTAACAGCCCCCAACGTTAATGACTAACGCCCGTCTAAAGGCATGATGGCAGCGTTGTGCCGTGCGAACCTCATCGTTGACGATTACCTCGAAGGTAATTGTCAACACTTGGCTCTCTGTTTGTAATTCAATAAGAGCATAAGAATTTTATAAGGGATTGATTTTGTTATGGGGTTACATACTACTCTCCAAGCACCGTGGGTGGTGCCAACTATACCATCGTGCGAAAACACTATCGTGCCGCGTCATTCGGATTGTTGGTTTGATATTGTGCCTGCTGCGGGAAGTTTTTTCGTTATCGACGGTGTGACTGCGGATGCTATTGCTGAGCACGCACAGCAGGAATTGTGGAGGCTCGAGTGTAACGGAGCTAAACGAGACGGCCAACCGATCGTACGTAAAAACTCCGACCGGTCGATAAAGTGGTCGCCCTACAATAAGCTTACTCGCAATCATATGGCACTTGTACCGAGACCAGCCTGTGGGGATGCGCTCATCGCCCATAACCTCGATCAGGGATGGGTGATAGAGCGCAGGCTGGCAAACGATGGGCACAAGCCTACCTTCCTTACGTACCTACCGAGTGGTTGCCATGTTTTAGTTCACAAGGCTAAAAATGCGAAAATACTCGCTCATGCCTGCTACCCCAATCCGCCTGAGGGGCTGAAGCCAGTTCTCGATTGGGTGGGCTAGCCATTCTTTGCTACGTTGCCCATGAGATATTTGGGGCCATGAGTGTTTAATGGATCAAAGCTTATAAGTTGAGGTGAAACGATATGACACGCTATGATGGAACTCAATAGGGGTCGTTTCTCGGCGTTGTATATAGTATCGGTGGATACAGATATCCGACAGAAAATATATTTGGGGGTGTTAATTGAAGTTCCTTAGACGCTCAATCTTATTGTTTTTGATGCTAGTAACAAGCGCAGTCGCGCTTCATTCTGCCCATGCGATGACATATGAGGCGTGGTCGGAGCGGCCTGTAAAGGAGAAGATTATTTATACGATGGGCGTGTTCCATACTGCAGGTGTATACCTACAGGCTTTAGGGGGGGATAAATTATGGAACGAATGCATAGGCCGCATGGATTTTAATGAAGATAAATTATTTAATGACATTAAAAAATTTATTAAGGGCAGGCAGGACTTGATAACGTTAAATCCGGCAGCGGTTATCGTATTATACATCAATAATACATGTGGGTTCTTGCCTGATGGTATCCCGGTAAATCGCTAATTATCACTTGGGGTTGGCCGAATCACATCTACTTGCTATAGAACGAGTTGCCTTAGCCGCAGTATTCCAAACGGGGGAATTAACGTTGTTCGAAAACAAACTTGGCCTACGGTTTTTGGTCGTTCTCATTCCAGTCGCGGCAGCTATTTTTTACTTTTTGCCCTCTGGGACGGCATTAATCGTGGCGTACTGGCTGGCAAATCTTGGGCCCGCCATAGCAATTGGAGCCATTGTTGGTTGGTTGGCCTATAGCCGGAAAGTCTGGTTAATTACTACTGCTCTTCTGCTGTCGCTTACAGTTTCGGTCGCAATCTATGCGCGAGATTTGTTTGACGAAGGTAGTCGTTATGCTGTTCCTATTCTGGCAGTTATCACTATGAGCATCTTCTGTTTTGGCAGCAACGCTTGGTCGAGCTTTAAAGGGCGCAATGCTGATAGATAGCGTTTTCTTGGGGAGCAGATTGAATGGGGTGATCAAGTCCACGCCTGTGCCGAGAATCGCTTCTCACGGACTTGCCGATTCCGCTCTGGCCGACCGCATCGACGGCAGCCGAAGACGCACAAGCCAAGCGCCATCGCAAGATCATCATGCTTTCCCGCAGGCGCGGAATACGCGACAGACCCGGACCTTCTAACCACTCGCTCTATAGCCATCAATTCATCGCGCAGTATCCCCCAGTCGCCTGTTCTACCGATGCGCAGGCTACCATTGTCTAATTCCGCTGAAATTGTCTCGACAAGTTCGGCCTTGGATAAGGACCAACGCGGTATAGCGGCACGAACTCCGCCCAGCGACACAGGCATGGGCACGGGAGCGTTGGCGTGTGTGTCGGCACCGGTGATGATCGCTGCAACCATATGGTTTGCAGGATTGCGGCCAAGGCGGGCGGCCAAGAGGGCAGCGAAAGCAGAATTATTGGAAAGGTCGGTAATGATCCGGGCATTGTACGTATGCGCAACCTCGATCGCGAGGTCGGCAACTTCGTTCATAGGTGTGCCAAGGGGTAGTTGCCGTGTATCTATGATGCCTATTGCAGATTGCGCCTGCGGCCATACGGCTCCCACAACCAGCGCCGAATGATCTGCCGCAAAGCCGAGGTCAAGCCCGATAGTAAAACTGTTTCCGGCAGTTCGGGACCATGTGCTGGGATCGGTTGGATTATAGGTTATGCTCTTCACTCCTCAGCAAACACTTTGGTATTGAAAACAGCGCGACGAACGAAAATAGGATCATCATCCTGTTCGTCGGGCTCCGGTCCCACCACACCGCCGAACGCTGCCATTATTGCATCAGACGAAAAGAATCGACTTTCCAGCGCGTCAAACTGGTTCATGTATTCGCGAGCGAAGACCGTTGCTGGCATGGCGCGACGTTCACGCTCGATATCTTCGGGCGCGATGTGAGAGCATTCATCAATGCTGGCCTCGATCTTGGTCCAGTCGTGCTCGTCACCATCAGACCAAACGCGATAAAAGAAGCCGTCTTTGGTCCATGCAGTCGAAAGAAGTATAAGTCGCGCGCTGCGGGCATAGCGGATCAGCATCGGCCGGGCGGCGTCGTAAAGCCTGTCATCCACGCGAGCCGCCTCATCGATCACGAGATCGCCGCCAGAAATGGTCAGCCCTCGAATGCCGGCATCGTCCTGTCCCGGTAGAGCTAAACAACGCGAGCCGTTTTCAATTTCGATACCGAAGGTGTTATCGACCGCAAGTTTCTGCCCGGCCTTGAGTAAATTCTCTCGTAGCCGGCGGACAAATTCGGCAGACTGCTTTTGCGTCGGTGCGAGCACCAGCGATGTCGAACCCGGTGAGCGATAAATCATGGTGTGGGCGACAGCGACAGAGCCGCCTGTTGTCTTGCCGGCCTGCCGATGCACTAAGCAGATGACGCGTGCACCTGCCGGCGCACTCACTTGTTTTATTTGCCATTCATCCAGCCGAGTATTGAGAGCCCGCAACGCCCATGTCGCAGGGCTTAGCCTGTAGAGCGCCTCGCGAGCGACTTGTCGGGTGAACGCATCACTCATCATCCACGAGCCTCTCCAACTGGATGATTTGCTGGTGCGATGGTTCCGGACCGATAGCGGCAATGACGGCTTCGACGGCAGCGTTGATGTTGACCGATACATCGACCGTTACCTGTGAGGTAACTGGTCTGTCATGACCAGCAATCCGGGCAAGGCTATCAAGCGATTGCCGGAGCGCGTTCATTCCTTGTATAGCGACGGCAAGCGAGCCTGCCGCCTGCGCTTGCTTGACGATATCGTCGATGCGTTGCCGCAGGTCACCATAGGCATCGCCAAGCTCCTCTCGGCTCGGCAGCGTGGCGAGTGCGACTGTGGCCCGGCTGGCTGTTTTCGTGATCGTTGGACCAGATACGATCCCAGCGCAGTTTGCCTTGTGCCGGCCGAGACTTACCGGAGACAATCCGTAGTCCAGCGCAACTCGCTTTATAGGCTCACCCGCCGCTAGACGCTTGTCTATCGCGGGCCGATGAATATGCTGACATGTGCTGCAAGGTCTCGCCATTCCGTAATGTTATACCATATTACAACCGAAACAAACCATTATATACGAAATAGCGGTTTCCAACCGCTGCGAGTCACTAATAGGAGGATGGGTGCCGGGGCCTTGGGCAGGTGGGGCCGGGGGGCTCTTCAAGTCCGAGCCTTCGGACCATCGAGGGCTCGGTATGCCTGCTCTTTGGGGCAGGACAGGCATCATTGGAGTTTGCTTGTCTCCACTAAGGGGGGCGCACCTCGCAGGATCAAGCGGCGATGGGGCTGAGCGTGGAGGGTGCGATGGTCAAGCTGAACAGCCAGAATCAAGGGTTCGCTATGCGCGGGCGATTGACACGCTCCGTGCTTCCATATGGCTTCCGACATGAGGAAGCATGGAAGCATCTTCTTTTCAGATGTTGAATAGCATAGTAATTTCAATGAGATAAATGGCGCACCCGAAAGGATTCGAACCTCTGACCCCCAGATTCGTAGTCTGGTGCTCTATCCAGCTGAGCTACGGGCGCAACATTTAAAAAGGAAAGATAATCTTACCTTCATAATTTTAAGTGAATGGCGCGCCCGAAAGGATTCGAACCTCTGACCCCCAGATTCGTAGTCTGGTGCTCTATCCAGCTGAGCTACGGGCGCTTTTCACTTAAAGCGACTTTTCAAAGAGAAATTATCATTATCTCTCGTTGAAGAGTGCTTGCGGTTGGTAATCCGTATCGAATTTAAATGCAAGCACCTAAATGAAAAAAATGCACATAACTGATAAAATATTGAAATTAGTCAGGTTTCTTATGCCTTAGCTTGTGTGGATAGATACTAAACAGCTTCAACGGGTAAAATAATTCTGAAATGCGCACCGGGTTGGCTCTCCTCACAATAGAGAATCTCTCCGCCATTGGCGCGAACCAGATCCTGCACAATCACCAAGCCCAATCCTGTGCCGTCATTGCGGGTGGAGCCACGGAAAGCAGTGAAAAGATTTTCTTTTGCTTTAGGCGAAAGGCCGGGGCCGTTGTCACGAACATCAATGAAGATTTGATTGCCGGTTGTGGTCGCCTCTACGATGATGAGCTTTTTGAACTCGTCATCATCAATTTGATCCGGCATGGATTGCAGTGCCTGCAACGCATTGCGGCAAAGATTGGTGAGAATGCGGAAAAGCTGCTCGTCATCAATGGTCAGAATAAAATCTTCCGGCACAGCATTAATAAAGCTGATATTATGCAATTGATCGATATTGATGATATCTTCCACATCCTGCACAATTGTATGCAAGACAGTACGGCGCGGATTGGAAGGCGCTTCTTTGGTACGTCCATAGGCCACCACACTTCCAGAATAGCTGATGGCACGGCTTAACGTGCGGATAAGACGTGGTGCAAAACGCTTGACTGCCGGATCTTTCACCTCTGCCAGACTGTCAGACATTAATTGTGCGGATGCCAGAATATTGCGCATGTCGTGGTTGATTTTGGAAACAGCCATGCCAAGATCGGCCAGATGTTTGCGCTCGGTATAGGTCTGCTGCAAATTGGTTTGCATCAAGGCCAGTTGCTGCTGGGCAATGCCGAGCTCATCCTGACGCTGCTCGGGCTGAATGATGCGGCTCGGATCGTCCGGTTTTTCGGCAAAGCTGATCATATCGCGATGCATGCGGATCACAGGGCGCAGCAGCATTTCATGGATGATGAGATAAATGAAACCGGCTGCCATGATAGAAATCAGTAAAGAGATGATCGCCACATAACGGGCATAAACCAGCAATGCATTGCGTAAAGGCTGACTGGAAATAACAATTTCCAGTGTCTTGTCGGTGTTCGGGATGATGCTGGTGACGCGGATATTGCGCTCGGTAGAATCAAAAAGTGTGGCAAAAGCATCCCAGATAGCTTGCGATTCACTGGTCTGGCGCGGATTCACATTGGCATTAACGATGAAAGGTTCTGCGCTGGTAGCAAGCACAGAGGTGTGACTGTTTGATGTAATGCTGATAAATTTACTATTGGTAGCGTAAAGGATTTTGTCTTGAGCATCGCGTGAGCGAAGCGTATTTTTTTCATCCTCCAAAACAAGTGCCACAGGCGCAACCGTATCAAGCAGATTGGTCAGCCACCGCATACGCATGCTGGCAGTGGAGGGAATGAAAATCAGTACCTGAGCCACTAGAACCGCAAGCATCGTCAGTAGCAAAAACTTATTGCTCAGACGTTGAAAAAATGAAGGTCGTTTAATTTTGACAGCAGGCCGGCTTGCAGGCGCTTCTGTTTGCTGCGCCGATTGGCTCAAATCTGGCTGGTCGCTCAAGGTCTGATGCGTGTGCGCTGGTTCTGAAGCCATGCCGAACTTTCATATTCACAAATTTATAAGCAGGTTGCGGTGTTAAGACCGCCAGAGGATCGTTTGTAACAAGGCGAGAGCCTCAGGCATTAGGACAAGATGATTTTGGCAAGAATATGCTTCTTTTATATATAAGTCATATTTTTGCACTTAACATATGCTCATATCCGGGGTGACACTTTGTTTCGCATTACAGAAGTTTAATTGGACTAGCTGTTTTCAGCGTGCATTTTGTAGAGACTATTGATTGTGCGCCGTTTTAGACGGCTATTTTGCATTTTACGCCGGGGTTATAAATGAAATTGTGGAAGCAGCTAACCATTTGCCTGCTGATTATTATTGCCGCTGGGGCAGGCTGGTTTGTGTATAAAAACAAACAGGCCGGCACAGATACCGCCCCTGCTGCTGCAAATGCGCAAGGTTCAGGCTCCCGTCAAGGCGGCTCTGGTGGAGGTCAACGTGGCGCAACATTGGTTGTTACCGAACCGGCGCGCAGTGACATTGTTAATGGTCGTTTGGAAGCAATTGGTTCGCTTCGTGCATTTCAAACTGTTTCTGTCACACCTTACACGAGCGGCACATTGATGAAGCTGAAAGTGAAGGCCGGCGAGGTTTTGAAAGCCGGTGATGTGATCGCCGAACTGGATGCGGAAAGCGAAGAAATTATTCTGGCAAAGGCCAAAACGGTTCTGAAAGATTTGGAAAATACGTTGGAGCGCATTGTGCGCTTGCGTAAAACCAATACGGCAACACAGGTGCAGGAAGTGACCGCTGAACTGGCTGTCGCCAATGCACGCTTGACCGTGCAGGATGCAGAACTGGCGCTTTCGCGTCGCACCGTTAAAGCGCCGATTGCCGGTACGGTCGGCATTTTGCCGGTGGATGCGGGCAATTATGTCACGGCGCAAACAGTGCTGGCACGTCTTGATGATACATCCAAAGTGCTGATTGATATTTATGTGCCGGAGCGTTTTGTGCCGCAAATTAAAACGGGGCAGAAAATTCAGGCAGAATCCACCGCTTTGCCGGGGCAGACCTATAACGGACATATTATCGAGGTGGATAATATGCTGGATGAAGCAAGCCGCACCATGCGTGTGCGCGGCATGTTTGAAAATCCCCGCAACCAGCTTTTGGCAGGTATGTCCTTTACCACCACCATGCTTTTTCCGGGCGATGAATATGCCTCAGTCAGCCCCCTTTCCATTCAGTGGGGCGCGGAAGGTGCTTATGTCTGGCGTGTGCGCGATGATAAGGCCGAGCAAGTGCCGGTTACAATCGTGCAGCGCAATTCGGCCAGCGTTTTGGTCAATGGTGCCATCAATGTCGGCGATGTGATTGTTACCGAAGGCGTGCAGGCATTGCGTAATGGCATGCAGGTGAGAATTAAAAATGCAGCCGCCAACAAAGCGCCAAAAGCAGACTGAGGGGAAAAGTCTTGAGTGAATTAAAATCCTCCTCAGGTCAAAACGGCAATAATGGCGGGCTCACAGCTCTGTTTATCCGTCGTCCGGTTTCGGCGCTGGTGCTTAATATTTTGATTATTGTGGCTGGTCTTGCAGCTTTTTCCGGCATTGATATTCGTGAATTGCCGGATGTGGATCGCCCTGTTGTGACGATTAGCACCGAGTTTCGTGGCGCTTCGGCTGAAACGATTGACCGCCAGCTGACACAGGTGATTGAAAATGCGGTTGCACGTGTTTCCGGCGTAAAGGCCATTACATCGAACTCTTCATTTGGCCGCAGCCGTGTGACTGTTGAATTTAATGATGGCGTTGATCTCAATGTAGCCGCAGCTGATATGCGCGATGCGATTTCGCGTATTGTCAATTCGTTGCCCGATGAAGCCGATGCTTCGCGTATTATTAAAGCTGATGCCAATGCTGATGCGGTGATGCGTTTGGCGGTCACCTCCGACACCATGTCAATTGATGACATGACCGTGTTGGTAGATGACCAGATCACCGATGTATTGTCTGCTGTGCCGGGTGTGGCCGATGTGCAGATTAATGGTGATCGCGACAAGATTTTCCGCATTGATATTCATCAGGGACGTTTGGCAAGTTATGGCTTAACCATCGCCGATATTACCAAAGCGCTGTCATCAATGGCGCTTGATGCACCAGCCGGTTCTTTGCGCAGCACTGATCAGTCAATTGTTGTGCGTGCCACTGCCAATGTGACGACACCGGAAGGCTTTGAAAATATCAGCCTGAACGATCGCACCAAATTGCGCGATGTGGCAACGGTCACTTTGGGGCCGGACATTATCACCTCCGAAGTGCGCTCTAATGGTAAAACCGCCATTGGCCTTGGTATTGTGCGCCAAGCTCAGTCCAATACGCTGGATATTTCTGAAGGTGTGCGTGCGGCAGTGGAAGGCTTGAAGGAAACCTTGCCGGAAGGCATTGAAATCAGCGTCACCAGTGATGATGCGACCTTCATTAACGGTGCTATTCATGAAGTGATTTTAGCGTTGATTATTTCCGGTATCATTGTGGTGCTGGTGATTTTCGTTTTCTTGTGGGATTTGCGCGCCACCATTATTCCGGCGGTGTCTTTGCCGGTGGCTTTGATCGGCACGATTGCTGCGGTTTATCTGGCGGGATTTTCTATCAATATTATCACGCTTCTGGCGCTGGTGCTGGCCACGGGGCTTGTGGTTGATGATGCGATTGTGGTGCTGGAAAATATCGTGCGCCGCCGCAATATGGGGCTCGGGCCGCGCGCTGCCGCCGTGCTTGGTACAAGGGAAGTGTTTTTTGCAGTCATTGCCACTACGCTGACTTTGATTGCTGTCTTTGTGCCGATTTCCTTCTTGCCGGGGCAGGCGGGCGGTCTTTTCCGCGAGTTTGGTTTTGTTCTGGCTATTGCAGTTCTGCTTTCAGGGGTTGTGGCGCTCACCCTTTGCCCGATGCTGGCCTCGCGCTTTTTAAAGCAAGGCAATGATGCGGAGGAACATGAAAAAGCACCTGGTATGATACGCAAAACCGGCGCTGCTTTAAGTAATCTTTATCGTATTTCTTTGCGCTTTTGTCTCAATGCGCCGCTTGCAATCGTCCTGATTGCGGTCATTTTTGCGGGCTTCAGCTATATCGGTTATACGCAAATCCGTCAGGAGTTGACGCCGAGCGAAGATCGCTCTGCTGCGATGCTGCGCGTGAGCGGGCCGCAGGGTATCAGTGTTGATTTCTTGCGTGAGCAGATGGACAAAGTGGAAGTGGCACTGCGCCCGTTGCGGGAGAGCGGAGAAATTCTCACCACTTATGCAATTTCTGGCAGCTTTGGTTCATCCAATAGCGGTTTTGTGGTGCTGACCTTGGCACCATGGGATAAGCGCAGTCGCAGCCAGCAGGAGATTATGGCCGATGCCAATGCACGTATGCGTGGCATAACGGGTGCACGTATTTTCTCCATGCAGCCAAACAGTCTTGGTATTCGTGGTGCCGGTAGTGGTTTGCAATTTGCAATTCTCGGTAATGATTATGAGAAATTGCAGCAATCAGCACAGGCGATTGTACGTGAATTGGAAAAAGATCCGCGCTTTGACAAGCCACGTCTGTCGGTTGAGCCGACACAGCCGCAATTGTCGATTACCATCAATCGCGAGCGCGCTTCTGATTTGGGTATCGATATTACTGGTCTGGCTAATGCGGTGCAGGCAATGCTGGATGGTCGTAAAATCGGTTCGGTTTATGTGGGGGATCGCAGTTTTGACGTAAAGCTCCTTTCCACCACCCATCCGGTGGATGATCCGACCGATCTGGAAAATATCTTCCTGAAAACATCGGATGGCCGTTATGTGCCGATGGCCTCGATTGTCGATATTGAAGAAAAAGCTGTGCCGCCGCAATTGAACCGTGAAGAACGGATGCGTTCGGTTTCTATCACAACCGGTTTGCGTGATGATTTTGCCCTTGGCAATGCTTATCAGACAGCGTTGACGGTTGCAGAGCCTTTGCTGCCTGCCGGTTCACACATTATTCCGTTGGCGGAAGCAAGCACGCTTGATGAAACCTCGCAAGGGCTGATGATGGTTTTCGGTTTTGCAATCATCATCATTCTTTTGGTGTTGGCGGCGCAGTTTGAAAGCTTCATCAGTGCGGTGATTGTGATGGCTACCGTGCCGTTGGGGTTAGGTTGTGCGGTGGTGGCGATGCTGCTGACAGGCACCAATCTTAATGTGTATAGCCAGATCGGTTTGGTGCTACTGGTCGGCATCATGGCGAAAAACGGTATTTTGATCGTTGAATTTGCCGATCAGTTGCGTGACCGTGGCTATCAATTGCGTGAGGCAATTGAGGAGGCTTCCAATATTCGCCTGCGTCCTGTTTGCATGACCATGATTTGTGGTGTGTTAGGCGGTGTGCCGCTTGTAATGGCATCAGGTGCCGGTGCAGAAGCCCGTATCTCGCTTGGCTGGGTGATTGTGGGTGGTCTTGGCCTTGCAACCTTTGCAACGCTTTTTGTAACACCGGTTGCCTATTTATTGCTTGGTCGTTTTGTAAAGCCAAAAGCGCATGAGGCCGCCCGTCTTGATGATGAGTTGCATCATGCAGCCATGGCTGAGCAAAAAGGCGAATAAGCTATCAACAAACGGACAAATAAAAACAGCGGCGGATGAAACTATCCGCCGCTGTTTTGTTTTTAACGTGATGAGCGCTTAAAGCTCTTTCATCGCGTCGGTCACTTTGGATGTCCATGCACCTTCAGGACGTTTGGTAATGACCGGATCCGACGTGCCGCCAAGCAATGTATCGACAGTACGTTCTGCGGCAGCGGTATCAAGAGTACCGGTATCATCCAGAAGCTTGCCGATTTCCGCAATCATGCGCTCTTGTACTTCTACAGTTTGCGCACCGGATGAGTCATTTTCTACAATGATTTCACCCGCTTCTTTCGGGTTTTCGGCAGCATATTTCCAGCCCTTCATCGAAGCGCGGACAAAGCGGGCAAGCTTGTTGACCATAGCCGGATCTTCAAGGCTCTTTTCCAGCACATAAAGGCCGTCTTCCAGCGTCGCCACGCCTTGCTCTTCATACGGGAAGACAACCAGCTGGTCGGCCGGAATACCGGCATCAATCACCTGCCAATATTCATTATAGCTCATGGTGGAAATGCAATCGGCCTGTTTTTGAATGAGCGGATCAACGTTGAAGCCCTGTTTGAGCACCACAACGCCATCTTTACCGCCTTCTGTCGGAATTTTCAGATGGCTCATCCATGACAGAAACGGATATTCATTGCCGCCGAACCAGACACCCAATGTACGGCCGCGGAAATCTTCCGGCTTTGTAATATTGGTGTCTTTACGGCAGGTTAGCATCATGCCCGATTTTTTATAAGGCTGAGCAATATTGACAAGCGGCACGCCTTTTTCACGGGTTGCCAAAGCTGATGGCAGCCAATCCACCACCACATCTGCGCCACCGCCGGCAATTACCTGCGGCGGAGCCACATCGGGGCCGCCCGGTTTGATTTCCACGTCGAGGCCTTCTTCTTCATAGAAGCCTTTATCTTTAGCGACATAGTAGCCGGCGAACTGTCCCTGCGTTACCCATTTGAGCTGTAAGGTCAGCTTGTCAGCAGCTAATGCCGAACCAGCTATCAAAGATAAGGCAAAACCGGTTGCTCCCACAGCGCCCAGCGTCTTTAAAAGTATTTTTTTCATTTTTAGTTCTCCTCTGGTTGCGGCTCCGCCTTATGATTGGCGGATGCCGTTTTTTGTCATGCTTCAGCCTCTCCTGTAAGAAGAATGCCAGAAGGTCACACGTCGCTCGAGCAATGCCAGCAGTCCGTAAGAAATCGAACCGGCAAGTGCTGCGACGAATATTTCCGCCCATACCATATCAACATTCATTCTCCCGATTTCTGCTGATATGCGGAAACCCATACCGACGACAGGTGTGCCGAAAAACTCGGCCACAATCGCGCCGATCAGGGCGAGGGTGGAATTGATTTTCAAAGCATTGAAAATAAAAGGCATGGCTGCGGGCAAGCGAAGCTTGAACAAGGATTGCCAATATGATGAGCCATATGAATGCATCATATCCCGTTCCATGGAGCCTGCGGCGGCAAGCCCTGCCACTGTGTTAACCAGCATCGGAAAGAAGGTCATGATGATCACAACTGCTGCTTTCGATTGCCAGTCAAATCCGAACCACATCACCATTATGGGGGCAACGCCGACAATAGGCAATGCCGCCACCAGATTGCCGACCGGCAAAAGACCTTTGCGTAAGAAAGGTACGCGATCAACTAAGATGGCGGTGATGAAACCCGCACCACAGCCCATCGCATAGCCGGCAATCACCGCCTTAAGATAGGTTTGGCGGAAGTCTGCCCACAGGATCGGTACTGAATTGCTGATCCGTTCCCAGATCATCGAAGGGGCTGGCAGTAACACAGCGGGGATTTCAAATCCTTTGACCGTTGCTTCCCAGAAAACCAGCATCCAGATGCCAAAAAGCGTTGGCACGGCAATGTCGAGCAAGCGCTGACCTTGGCGTGACGACGAGCGCAGGCTGGCCAGCCATTTGACCGAAAACCATGAAACGATAATCAGAAAGAGTAAAAAGAGTAGTGGTTTGATCATGCCGCTGCCCTTTCCGGCTTAATGCCCATTCGCTTGTTGACATAATGAGCGGCAATACCAACAAGCGCGACCAGAGCCGCCGCCATGATAGCTGCCACCACCAATGCTGCCCAGATTTGTACGGTTTGCCCGTAATAAGAACCTGCCAGTAAACGTGCGCCCAGTCCTGCTACTGCACCGGTTGGCAATTCACCGACAATGGCACCGACAAGGCTGATCGCCACAGCAATTTGCATAGAGGTGAAAAGATAGGGCAGGGCTGTCGGCCAGCGCAATTTCCAAAATACTTGTGTATTGGAGGCATTATAAGTGCGCATCAAATCCGTATGCATAACATCCGGTGATCTTAAACCTTTGACCATGCCGACAGCGACAGGGAAGAAGGAAAGATAGGTGGAAATGATGGCTTTTGGAAGTAAGCCGGATATGCCGATGGCATTGAGTACAACAATAATCATCGGCGCGATGGCCAGAATAGGAATGGTCTGCGAGGTGATAATCCACGGCATCAGGCTTTTATCCAGCGTGCGCGAATGGACAATGCCAACTGCCAGCAAAATGCCAAGCAGGGAGCCAAAAATAAAGCCTAAAAGTGTTGAGGAAAGCGTCACCCAGCCATGATAGACAAGGCTGCGCTTGGAGCTTGGTTTAACTTCAAAAACTGTTTTCCAGACCTCCGCTGCCACTTGGTGCGGAGTGGGTAATACAGGACGCGCTTGGTTCATGGTGTTTTTAATCACCGTGGAGGTGCTGATCTCAACACCGGCTCGCTCGGCCTGATCCCGTTCAAAAGGCGCATTCAAAAAGGCCGCCATTATGTACCAGATGAGGACAATGGCGGCCAACACGACGAGGACAGGGAAAAAACGATCCCTGAAATAATTTGATCCGAAGATCTTTGAGGTGAGAGGTGGTTTACTGCTCAAGAGTGCACCTCATCATAAGAATGGCCCAGCCGCAAACCTTCACGAACCTGATGGGCAATTTTTAAGAAAGCCTCGGATTCTCTGATTTCCAGCGGGCGGTCAGGCCCTAAATCGCAATCAATAATTTCATGAATACGACCCGGTCGCGGGCTCATCACGACGATTTTTGTCGACAGAAATACCGCTTCCGGAATGGAGTGGGTGACAAAAATGACGGTTTTCTTAGTCGCCGCCCAAAGTTTCAGCAATTGTTCGTTGAGATGGTCACGTACAATTTCGTCCAACGCGCCAAAAGGCTCGTCCATCAATAGCATATCAGGATCAAAAGACAGGGCTCTGGCAATAGAGGCACGCTGTTGCATGCCTCCTGATAATTGCCACGGATATTTTTTGCCAAAGCCGGAAAGATTGACCAGATCAAGATTTTTTCTGATCCTCTCTTTCTTTTCTGCCGAGCTGAATTTCATCACCTCCAGCGGCAGGGAGATATTATCCTCGATCGTGCGCCATGGAAAAAGGGCGGCAGCCTGAAAAACATAGCCGTAGCTGCGTTTCAAGCGTGCCTGTTCCGGTGTCATGCCGTTGACGGAAATCGTGCCGGCACTTGGTTTTTCAAGATCGGCCACGGCACGCATCAGTGTGGTTTTTCCGCATCCCGAAGGGCCGATGAAAGATACAAACTCACCGCGGTTAACATGAAGATTAATGTCGGAGAGAGCCTGAACAGGCCCGTCATTTGTTTCAAAAACCAGTGAGAGATTTTTAATATCAATGACGCATTCCCCGTTTTGGGGGGCGCCGTTGATATGGCTGCTTGTTTGTGCTCCCGCGGGAGCTGATTGATAATTTGTCATCATGATCGCTTCCCGAAGCTGTGCATCAGATTGCGGTCTGTTCATGGCTCAGACCCCATATGGCATATGTTCTGGTTTCCGCTCGACCTTGCGTGGAGCAACTACCTCTTTCCAGGTGGAAAGAGCTTTATTGATACCTGCATTAGGTTCGCGCTCGATGAAGCGGCCATCACCCGGCTCCGCCAGTACTTTGCCCTGATCGAAAGCGACTTTACCGCGGGAAAGCACAGTGCGCGGCAGGCCGGTCAGTTCCATGCCTTCAAAGACGTTGTAATCAATGGAGGAATGCTGTGTTTTGGCCGAAATGGTCTTCTTCGCTTTCGGATCCCAGATGATGAGGTCAGCGTCTGATCCTTCCAGAACAGCACCTTTTTGCGGATACATATTGAGGATTTTCGCAATATTGGTGGAGGTGACAGCCACAAATTCATTGGGTGTCAGGCGGCCGGTGACAACACCTTTTGTCCAAAGCACCGGTAAACGCTCTTCGAGGCCGCCGGTACCGTTTGGAATTTTGGTGAAATCATCAATGCCTGTGCGTTTCTGTTCGCTGGTAAAGGCACAGTGGTCGGTTGCCACACATTGCAAGCTACCGGCAGAAAGACCAGCCCACAGGCTGTCCTGATTGAGTTTGTCACGGAATGGCGGTGACATGACGCGCCGCGCTGCATAATCCCAATCCTGATTGAAATATTCACTTTCATCCAGTGTCAGATGCTGAATAAGCGGTTCACCGAAAACACGCATACCTTTCTGGCGCGCTCGGCGAATGGCCTCATGGGCTTGTTCGCAGGAGGTATGCACCACATAGAGCGGCACACCGGCCTGATCGGCAATCATGATGGCGCGGTTGGTGGCTTCGCCTTCAATTTCCGGCGGGCGTGAGAAGGCGTGGGCTTCCGGGCCGTTATTGCCCTCAGCCAGCAATTTTTGCTGCAATTGTGCAACGACGTCACCGTTTTCCGCATGAACAAATGCCGTGGCACCAAGCTCAGCACAGCGCTGGAATGAGGCAAACATTTCATCATCATTGACCATCAATGCGCCTTTGTAGGCCATAAAATGTTTGAATGAATTAATGCCGCGATTGACCACTTCCGGCATTTCGTTGAATGCGCGCTCGCTCCAGCCGGTAATTGCCATGTGGAAAGAATAATCGGTACGGGATTTGCCGGATTTCTGGAACCACTCTTGCAATGCTTCCAGCAAATTGCCTTCAGGTCCGGGCAAAACAAAATCGATGACCATTGTCGTGCCGCCTGCAAGGGCTGCGGCAGTGCCGGTATCAAAATCATCGGATGAATAAGTGCCCATAAACGGCATTTGCAGATGGGTATGCGGATCAATACCGCCCGGCATGATGTAACAGCCCTTGGCATCAATGGTCTGGTCGCCGGAAAGATTAGTGCCGATTTTTACGATTTTTTCGCCATCGATGAGAACATCCGCATCATATGTGCGGTCAGCAGTAATGATAGTACCGCCTTTAATCACCTTGGTTGCCATTGTTCGTTCCCCTTTTTGGTTTTGTTGCGAACAGTTGCAGAAATAACTTGTGCTGAAGCGGGGCTTTCGCCCCGATCATGTTATGGTGCAATCACTCACAAATCTGTGCCGTTTCCAGAACGGCATGCAAAAGCACATCGGCTCCGGCACCCGCCCATTCTTTGGAAATGGATTCATCTTCATTATGGCTTAAGCCGTCGACACACGGGCACATGATCATGGCTGTCGGTGCCACGCGATTGACCCAGCAGGCATCGTGTCCTGCACCCGAAATTATATTCATGTGACTGTAGCCAAGCCGCTCGGCTGCATTGCGCACGGCGGTCACACAAGTTTCGTCAAAAGTGACCGGATCAAAATGGCCGATCGCTTCGATTTGCACCTGAATGCCAAGTCCAGCGGCAATTTTTGGCGCTTCTGCTTCAAATTTTGCCTTCATGCCATCCAGCACTTTGCGGTCAGGTGAGCGGAAATCAACCGTAAAGACGATCTGACCGGGAAGGACATTGCGCGAATTTGGTGTCACATCAATATGACCGACCCCGCCAACCGCCGCCGGCTGATGCTCCATGGCAATATCATTGACGAGTTGCAGCAATTTACCCAAGCCAAGGCTGGCATTTTTGCGCATTGGCATTGGTGTGGAACCGGTATGGGCTTCCTTGCCGGTCACTGTGACTTGCAGCCACCACAACCCCTGACCATGGGTGACAACGCCGATATCTTTATGCTCTGCCTCCAGAATTGGCCCTTGTTCGATATGGAGTTCAAACATGGCATGGATCTTGCGTTTGCCGACCGGCTCATCACCCAGCCAGCCAATGCGTTTTAATTCATCGCCAAACTTTTTGCCTTTGGCATCAACGCGTTCATAGGCCCAATCCTGATCCAGCTCTCCGGCAAAAACACCGGATGCAAGCATTGCAGGGGCAAAGCGCGTGCCTTCTTCATTGGTCCAGTTGGTGACAATAATCGGATGTTTGGTTTTAATTTTCAGATCATTAAGCGTGCGGACAACTTCCAGTCCGCCAAGCACGCCCAGAACACCATCAAAATTACCGCCTGTCGGCTGGGTGTCGAGATGGCTGCCCATATAGACGGGATCGGCATCCGGGTCCGTGCCGGGGCGTAAGAAAAACATATTACCCATGGTATCGACAGTCATGGTCATGCCTGCTGCTTCACACCATGATTGGAAAAGTTTGCGCCCTTCCGCATCTTCATCGGTTAAAGTCTGGCGGTTGTTGCCGCCACGCAGTCCGGGGCCAATTTTGGCCATCTCCATCAAACTATCCCACAAGCGATCGGTGTTGATCTTGAGATTGCTGTTAAGCGCCATGAGAGAGCTGCCTTTCTGTTACATGCGATTAATAAACCTGATCAAAAATATAGTGCGAGCCGGAATGCGTCTGAAAGTTCCGAAGAACATGACGTGCAGATACAGCTTCCCTTTTCACGCGCCTGTTCATACAGGTGATGCGTGTTATAAAGACGGGCAGGCTTGTCGCATATGACATGCTGGCTCCCCCTTGCCGCGGTTTAAACACCGCTCTATTGTTCCCGTTACCAGTCGCTCTATTGGCGGCAATATTTTGTACTTGCGTAAAAACTTGACTACTTGGTAAAAATACAGGCTAGAAGAGGCATCGATGGCGGTCAAGCGCTTTCGAAATTTTCTCTGTCCAGCAGAAGGTGTCAAATGGCCACAGCCGCCCCCACTGCTGCCCGTAAAGGCGCAAGGCGTAAAAAAAGCGATACTCCTGAAAGCGAAACGCGCATTCAGAGTATCAACCGGCGCATCATTCTGGATGCCGCACTGGACGTGTTTTCGGCCTTTGGTTTCAGGGGCTCGACGCTGGATCAGATCGCTGAAAAAGCGGGCATGTCGAAGCCCAATCTTTTGTATTATTTCCCGCGTAAACAGCATATATATGTGAATGTTTTGGAAGATACGCTGGTGGAGTGGTTGCGCCCTTTCGAGGAAATTGATCCTGAGGGCGACCCGCTGGAAGAGCTGAAAAAATATATTGTCCGCAAACTGGAAATGTCGGAAAGCAAGCCGGAAGCATCGCGTCTTTTCGCTAATGAAATTATGCATGGCGCGCCTGCTATCGGCACATTTTTGAAAACCCATCTGCGTGAATTGGTGGATGGCAAAGCTCAGGTGATCAAGCGTTGGATTGCTGAAAAACGAATAGCGCCTGTTGATCCTTATCATTTGATTTTCACCATTTGGGCAATGACACAGCATTATTCCGATTTTGACGTGCAGGTTCGCGCTATTATGGGCGAAAAAGCTGACACTGCTTCCTTCCGTGCAGAAACCGCAGAGGCTGTCGTCGGCATTGTTCTCAACGGTATCAAGCCGCGTTCTTTATGATTTTTTTGCCGTTCTCCAAGCTGTCATTGCAAGCCTTGCAACAGGCTAAGGTTTAAGGCTCTGGCTTGCTCAAAGGATTGCCGGCACAATCAAAACATGGCTTTAATGACACCTATATGCAGGGCATGATGTTTTACCACCATGCCCTGCCGGTCTTCGGGGGGGGGGAGTTTTACTCTGCCGCTTCCGTTGTTGCCATCGGATTGTTCGGATGGGTTGTCCAGTTGGCATAGTTCGGATCGATCGGCGCTTTTGTGCGCGGATCAAAGCCACTGATCGGCTCCATCGTGATACAATCATTGACCGGGCAGACATTGACGCAGAGATTGCAGCCAACGCATTCCTCATCAATCACTTCAAAGTGACGGGCACCGTCTACCAGTGAGGTAATCGCCTGATGCGATGTATCTTCACAAGCAGCAAAGCAGCGGCCACATTTGATGCAAAGATCCTGATTGATCTTGGCTTTGGTGACATAGTTGAGGTTGAGATAGCGCCAATCGGTAACATTCGGCACAGCACGACCACGGAAATCATCCAGTGTTTCAAAGCCCTTGCTGTCCATCCAGTCAGACAGGCCATCGATCATTTCCTGAACGATTTTGAAACCATAGGTCATAGCAGCGGTACAAACCTGCACAGTGCCGCAACCAAGTGAGATGAATTCAGCTGCATCGCGCCATGTCGATACGCCGCCAATGCCGGAAATCGGGCGACCGGCGGTTTCCGGATCACGGGCAATCTCCGCCACCATATTGAGCGCAATCGGCTTGACCGCAGGGCCGCAATAGCCGCCGTGGGAACCGCGCCCGTCAATGGTTGGTTCAGGTGCAAAACTGTCAAGATTAACACTGGTGATCGAGTTGATCGTGTTGATCAGTGACACAGCATCCGTGCCATTGGCAAAAGCATTGCGCGCCGGATAACGGATGTCGGTGATGTTGGGTGTGAGTTTGGTGATCACCGGCATTCGCGTATATTGCTTACACCACTTCACCACCATGCCGACATATTCCGGCACCTGACCAACAGCCGCACCCATGCCGCGCTCGCTCATGCCGTGCGGACAGCCGAAGTTCAGCTCAATACCGTCTGCGCCGGTTTCTTCCACCAGTGGCAGAATGGCTTTCCATGCTTCTTCCTCACATGGCACCATGATGGAGGCAATGAGGGCACGATCCGGCCAGCGGCGCTTGATTTCCTTCATCTCGCGTAAGTTGATTTCCAGCGAGCGATCGGTAATCAATTCGATATTGTTCAAGCCGATGAGGCGGCGGTCGGCACTATAGATCGCGCCATAACGCGGGCCGTTGACGTTAACAACCGGCGGGCCTTCAGAGCCCAGAGTTTTCCATACAACGCCGCCCCAGCCTGCCTTGAATGCACGCTCTACGTTATAGGCTTTATCGGTTGGCGGGGCAGAAGCCAGCCAAAACGGATTGGGTGACTTGATCCCGAGAAAATTGGTGGAAAGGTCAGCCATTGTCGAAATTCCCCTAATACGACTTGCCGGTTTTCAGCGGCTCTTGCGGCCGCTTTTAAAAACCTTGGATGAAAGAAAATCAGCGTGCCCACTCGATTGGTGCAGGCCCTTGAATATTACGCTGGCCGTTATTGGCGCCGCCCTGAGCGGAAAGCACCGCATCGGCAAAGCCAGCAACTGCATCAGGCAGGTTCATCAAGGCACGATGAATGGATTCAGCTGCAACTTTACCGTCTTCAACCGATGCAACGGTGAGGTCTTCGCCGCCTTCGACGCAGTCGCCGCCAGCCCAGATACTTTCAACGGATGTGCGTCTGTGCTCATCCACTTTGATACGGCCTTTGGCGAGCGCCACGCCGGTTTTACCCAGTGGTTCGGCCAGGAAGTTCTGTCCGATTGCTTTGAAAACCTGATCGGCTTTAAGCGTGATGGTTTCGCCGGTGCCGGTGAGTTTGCCATCTTTTTGGGTAGTATATTCCAGCACCATATGGCTGACAGTACCATCCGCATTGCGGGTCAGGCTTGAAGGCTGTACCCAATGGCGGATATTGACCCCATGAACCTGCGCCAATTCCTGCTCATAGGCACTGGCATTCATATGTTCCTGACCACGGCGATAGGCGATGGTGACATTTTCAGCGCCCAAAAGCTTGATCTGGATTGCAATATCAATGGCGGTCATCCCACCACCAATCACTACGACATTGCGTCCGACCGGAAGTTTGGAGAGGTCTTTGGCTTGGCGAAGCTGGCCGATATAATCAACCGCATCCATCACATTGGATGCATCTTCGCCGTCAAGTCCCAAACCATTGACACCAGGCAAACCCATGCCAAGGAAAGTGGCATCATAGCCGGATTTCAGGGAATCAAGCGAAATATCGCGGCCTAAAGCTTTATTATAATTGATGTTGATGCCACCGATTTTCAGCACGAATTCCAGTTCGCGGGCAGCAAAATCATCAACAGTTTTATAGGCGGCAATACCATATTCATTGAGGCCGCCGCCTTTCGGGCGGGCTTCAAAAATGCTGACTTCATGACCATGCATGGCAAGGCGGTGTGCAGCGGAAAGACCGGCAGGGCCAGCACCGACAACGGCAATGCTTTTGCCGGTGGAAGCTGCACGTTTGAACGGATGTTTGCCGTCTTCCATCAGCTCATCGGTGGCAAAACGCTGGAGAAGGCCGATTTTAACCGGCTTGCCTTCGGCGGTTTCACGCACACAGGCTTCTTCGCACAAGGTTTCGGTTGGGCAAACGCGGGCGCACATGCCGCCGAGAATATTCTCGGAAAGAATGGTTTTCGCCGCACCTTTTGGATTTTCAGCCGAGATTTGGCGAATAAAGAGCGGAATATCGATGCTGGTCGGGCATGCAGTCATGCACGGAGCATCATGGCAAAAATAGCACCGATCCGCCTCTACAATCGCTTCATGATGTGTGAGTGGCGGATGCAGATCATCAAAGACATCTGCATAGGCAGACATGTCTAACCGCGCCGATTTGATGTCGGGCTGGTTTGGCGAGTTTTCTGCTCGAATAGATGTATTATCTGCTGATCCCATCAGATCGCATCTCCCATTTTTAAGTTCAGGCGGCGCCGTTCCTTTTTGAACGCCGGCTTTCTATGTGCGGGTGGCGGTTATTCCGCCTTGTCCCTTCAGGTTTAGCTTCTCCCGAAGCTTTAAGCTTTCTGAGATGGGAGAATGCTTATTCTGATAATCAGCATGACAGATTTTTTCAGAAGGTCAAATTTTTTATCAATTGGTCAATTATTGACACAAAATGACCCGTCCATACTTTTTATGGGCAAAAATTGCGGGTACTGTTTTTGAGAATTACTGGTCTGATTTTTCGGCCTGTGCCGCAGCCGCAGCGCCGATATTGGCAAAAAAACGATCGGCAATTTTTCGTGCGGCTGATCCTAAAATACGGGTGCCGATCTGGGCAATTTTCCCACCGGCATCCCCTTGAATTTCATAGGATAAAATTGTCTCATTGCCATCTTGCGTGAGGCGCACATCGGCTGCCCCTTCAGCAAAACCGGCAAGCGTTCCTTCGCCTTTTCCTGAGATGGTGTAAGAGTGCGGCGGCACCATGTTGGAGAGTTCCAAAAGCCCGTGAAAGCCGACTTTCATGACCCCAAAACTCACCTTTATGCCAGCTCTGATTTGATGCTCATTGATTCGCTCCAAATTGTCGCAGCCCGGAATACAAGCCTTCAGCGTTTCAATATCATTGAGTGCATTCCACACCGCTTCACGAGGGGCGGTAATACGCTCTTCACCGGTCAGATCCATAATATCTCCACTTTTGCTATTCAGACTTCATATTATAAGTATTAAACTCGGTTATAAATGTAGCCGATGGCGATTGATTACCAGCTGTAACGGGTGTTTTTGTGTTTCTTTTGAAATGATTACGAAAACACGCCAACAAAATACTAAACTTGTGCAGTTTAGTTTACAGTCGGGGCAAATTTGATTCGGGAGTTGTTAAATGGCACGGAATGAAGCTCAGGTAACCGAGGCAGTTGCAGCGCTTAAAAACCATTGGGACACGTCTGCACCAAAAGACATGCGCAAAGTTTTTGCCGAAAATTTAAATCGGTTTAAATCGTTCTCATTGCAATTGGATGACCTGCTATTCGACTGGTCAAAATGCCTGATCAATGAAGAGACTATGCAGCTTTTGGCGGCTCTTGCCAAGTCCTGCGACGTGGAAGGGCGTCGCGCTGCCATGTTTGCAGGTGAGCCGATCAATGTAAGCGAAAACCGTGCTGTTCTGCATGTGGCTCTGCGCGACACAACATCGGATGCCATCTTGGTGGATGGTGAAAATGTGCTGCCCGACGTTAAAGAGACATTGTCACGCATGGGTGACTTTGCCGAAGCAGTTCGCTCCGGCACTTTGAAAGGCGCCAATGGCGAAGCTTTCACTGATATTGTCAATATTGGTATTGGTGGTTCCGATCTGGGGCCGGTGATGGCCACACTTGCGCTTGCGCCTTATCATGACGGGCCGCGTGCGCATTTTGTCTCCAATATTGATGGTGCGCATATTGCCGATATATTAGCGCCACTTAATCCGGCGACAACGCTGATCATCATTGCCTCTAAAACCTTCACTACCATTGAAACCATGACCAATGCGCAGACAGCGCGTCAATGGATTGCTGAAAGTTTAGGGGAGGCGGCGGTGTCTTCTCACTTTGCAGCGGTTTCCACCGCTTTAGATAAAGTGGCCGAATTTGGCATTGATGAAGCCCGTGTGTTTGGTTTCTGGGACTGGGTTGGCGGGCGATATTCGGTGTGGTCAGCTATCGGTTTGCCGGTGATGATTGCAGTTGGTCGGACAAATTTTGCGCAGATGCTGGCCGGTGGCCACGCGATGGATAAGCATTTCCGCGAAGCACCTTTGCTTGAAAATATGCCGGTTGTGCTGGGGCTGATTGGCTATTGGCACCGCGCGATTTGCAATTATACCAGCCGCGCCGTTATTCCTTATGATCAGCGCCTTGCACGTCTGCCTGCCTATTTGCAGCAGTTGGATATGGAATCGAACGGCAAAAGCGTGATGCTGGATGGCTCGCCTGTTAAAGGGCCGACAGGGCCGGTTGTGTGGGGTGAGCCCGGCACCAATGGTCAGCATGCTTTCTTCCAGTTGCTGCATCAGGGCACAGATACAATTCCGCTGGAATTTATTGTCGGTTGCAAGTCGCATGAGCCGCAGCTTGATCATCAGCATGAAATGCTGCTTGCCAATTGTTTGGCGCAATCTGAAGCCTTGATGAAAGGCCGAACATTGGAAGAAGCACGCGCGCAATTGCTGGCCAAAGGCATGGATGAAGCGGTAGCTGAAAAAATCGCGCCGCATCGGGTGTTTTCCGGCAATCGACCTTCGGTGACGATTGTCCACGATCTGCTGACACCATTTGCGCTTGGTCGTTTGATCGCGCTCTATGAACATCGTGTGTTTGTTGAAGCGCAATTGTTTGGCATCAATGCGTTTGACCAATGGGGCGTGGAGCTTGGTAAGGAGCTTGCCACCGAATTGCTCGATGTGGTGACGGGTGACAAACCGGTCGGAAATCGTGACAGTTCAACGCAAGGGCTGGTTAGCCACTTGCATGCACGACGTAAAAGCTGACATTGTCGGAAAATATTGCCGGTTCAGTTCGAACCGGCAAATCGGGCATGGAGGAGCGCTGAGGTTTCATGAAGACGGAATTGATTAAATTTGCCGGTGATGTGCCGGGTAATGAAATTGAACTGCGTGTTTTGCGCTTTTCAGGCAGTGATGAACAAGCAGCAAGCGCCTATCTGCAATCGTCCCTTCATGGCGGCGAATTACCGGGTCAGGCAGCACTTCATTTTCTGGTGCCTATGTTGCAAAAAGCAGCCGATGAAGGGCGTATTAAAGGCAATATTACCTTGGTGCCGCAGGCCAATCCGGTTGCATCCAACCAATGGCAGGCTTACCAGCATCAAGGTCGTTTTGACACATTTTCGGCCGTCAATTTCAATCGCGCTTTTCCGCTGTTGCCGGATTTTGACACATCAGATCTGCCGCAACCGGATGCACCTGAAGCACTGATTAAGCGCTTGAAGGCGGCTCTGCTGCGCCTTGCATTGCCGCATGATATTGTGCTGGATCTGCACTGCGATGATGAGAGCGAAAACTATCTTTATATTGCTGAAGACTTCGTCGAAGATATGAAGGATTTGGCTGTAGCGCTTAATTGCACCGCTATTCTGGCGTGGGATACAACCGCTGATGCTGCCTTTGAAGAGGCTTGCGCTCATCCTGTTTTGCAAATACCAGCTGACAAACGCAATATGAAACGCCGCGCTGTCACGACTGTCGAGTTTCGCGGCTTAAGCGATGTTTATGCCGAGCAGGGGGCAGAAGATGCCGCCGGACTTTATAAGTTTCTGGTGCATCGCGGTGTGGTTGAAGATGCATCCGTTCAATTAAACCTTGATTATCAGGGGCTTGTAACGCCGCTTACCCATGTGGAAATGATCCGCGCACCACAAGGCGGCATGGTTTTCTTTCATGTGAAGCCTGGTGATGTGGTGAGCGAAGGTGCCAAACTTGCAACAATCGTCACGCTGCCTGGAAACCCGGAAGGTGATATTGTGCTGACGGCTCCGCAGGCAGGGCGCATTTTAACGCGCCGCTCATTGCGCTATTTGCGCCGTGGTGATGATGTGTTGAAACTGCTGGGCGACAAGCCATCTGCGGTCATCAAACGTGCCGGAGCCTTAGAGGCATAATGAGCTTTGGAAGCATGAGTGAACTGGCCGACAAGCTTAAATCTATCCGTGCCATCCTGTTTGATAAGGATGGCACATTGATTGATTTTGAACGCACATGGTTTGCGTTCTCTTATGCTATGGCTGAAAAAGCCGCCGATGGGGATGAAGCAAAAGCCCGTCACCTGATGGATATTGGCGGTTACGATTGGGAAGCCAAACGCTTTCGTGGCAATTCAGTGATTGCGGCGGGAACAGTTGAGGAAATGGTGGCGCTTTGGCACCCCTATGCCGATATGGCCGCGCAAGCAGCAATTGTTGCGCACTATAATCAGGCCAGCCTTGAGGCGGGCCCGCGCTCTGCGGTGGCAGTTGATGGCCTCTATGAAACCTTGGAAGCACTGCATGCACAGGGCTTCATCTTAGGCATTTGCACTAATGATTCCGAAGCGGGAGCGCTAAAAACCGCGCAATTGCTCGGCATTGATCACTTTTTCGCGGGCTTTATCGGCTATGACACGGCAGCGCGACCCAAACCTTTTGCTGATCCGCTGATCTATTTTGCTGAAGAACACGGCCTTGAACTGTCGCAGCTGGCCATGGTCGGCGATAATAGCCATGATATGGAAGCAGCCCATGCGGCACAGGCCGGTTTGAGCATTGGGGTGCTTTCCGGCAATGCGGGAGCGGATATTTTAGAGCCGCTCGCCGATATTGTTCTGCCGTCTGTTGCTGATATTCCGGCTTTATTCGCTTGAACTTTCGTCGCGTAATTTACGGCGCAGAATTTTACCGACATTACTTTTCGGCAATTCGTCACGAAACTCAATCATGCGCGGGCGCTTGTAATTGGTCAGGCGCTCGGCACAATAGGCCTTTACGTCTTCTTCCCTCAGCTCCGGATTTTTCCGCACAATAAAGAGTTTGACCACTTCGCCCGAAATGGCATCCGGCACACCAATGGCAGCCGCTTCTTTAATGCCGTCATGGGCGACCAGAACTTCTTCCAGCTCGTTGGGATAAACATTGAAGCCGGAAACAAGGATCATATCCTTTTTGCGGTCGACAATTTTTGTGTAGCCTTTTTCATCCATGAAGCCTAAATCGCCGGTACGGAAGAAACCATGTTTGGTAATTGAGCGAGCCGTATCGTCATCACGCTTCCAGTAGCCGAGCATTAATTGTGGTCCGCGCACACAAATTTCGCCGATTTCTCCAAGCGGCAGATGCGCACCTTCATCATCCAGAATGGCGATTTCGGTGGAGGGCATCGGCAGGCCGATGGTGCCGGTAAATTGCGTGGCATCCAAACCATTGGCGGCCACAACCGGCGAGGTTTCAGAAAGCCCATAACCTTCGGTAATCAAGCAGCCGGTCATTTGTTGCCAGCGCTCAGCAACAGGCTTTTGCACCGCCATGCCACCACCAAGGGTGAGGATCAGCGGTTTGAAATCGAGGTTTTTAAAATCCGGATTGTTCATCAAAGCGTTGAACAGGGTGTTGAGTGCCGGAAAAATATGAAACGGATATTTTTGCAGCTCTTTGACAAAGGCTTTGATGTCACGCGGATTGGGGATGAGAATATTGCGCGCACCCTGCTGGATGCCGATCATCGCATTCACGGTGAGCGCAAAGACATGATAAAGCGGCAAGGCACAAATATAATTGACATCCTCAGGCTTGCCCTTGATGCGATAGGCGACATCCAGCCAAAGCCGCATCTGGTCAAGATTGGCCAGAATATTGCCGTGGCTGAGCATAGCCCCTTTGGAAACACCGGTGGTTCCGCCCGTATATTGTAAAAAAGCCAGATCAGAGCTTTTTAAAATCGGCATCGGCACGGCCATTGAGCGCCCGGTATTGAGCGCGGTTTTAAAGCGGGTGTGATTGGGTAAATGCCATTGCGGCACCAGTTTTTTAACGCGGCGCACCACCAGATTAATCAAATGCCCTTTCAGCCCGTGCATATCGCCCATGCTGGCCACCAGAATATGCGGCTGTTGCAGCTCCGGAATTTTAATTTCAGGCAGCGCTTTTTCCAGCGTGCCGGCAAAGTTTTCTAATATGATGATGGCTTTGGCACCGGCATCATTCAGCTGCTGTGCCAGCTCGCGCGGGGTGTAAAGCGGATTGATATTCACCACCACCAGTCCGGCACGCAAAATAGCGGCAATACTGAGCGGATATTGCAGAATATTGGGCATCATCACGGCAACACGGTCGCCTTTAACCAGTCCTTTGGCGCTGAGCCATGCGGCCAGCCAGCCTGATTGCTCATGCAGCGCACGATAGGTCAGGGATTTATCCATGCAGGTGAAAGCCGGCCTGTCCTCAAAGCGTTTACAGGCATCGGCAATCATGGCCGGAATAGAGTTGAATGCGGGAGAAGGGAGATTCTCCGGCACTTCAGGTGCATAGGATTTTAGCCAGATTTTATCTGTTGCGCCCTGATTGGTATTTTCAGACGCTTCTTCAAGCACATTATTGGCCGTCATATAGTGTTTGGCTCCGCCGGTAGCGGCCAGTCCTTATGCCATAGTAAATGAATTACGCCGGCTCCTCCTTAAGGGCTGACCGTTATGGTCTGTCATTCAGTGGCGCAGATTTACACCGGCAAAAGCCTTAATCAAGTAAATTGTCAGCTACTTCTCAGTTAAATAAATTCAAGCTGGCTTTAGAAATCGACCATATGAGAATGACTGCAGGCGCTGCAAGACCGCACAACATAATGCCTAAAAAGACAGTGGCGGGATGAATAGTTTGCGTTTTTTGTGGTGCATTGGTGGCGTGGCTATGTGATCGGGTGGTCTTGAATGTGCGGTGGCCGCTCATTCTGCCCATTTCCATCTGGCCTTTGCGTTCTATCCAGCGTCCATGTGTGATGTCTGCCATTGCTATTCTCCTCGTTCCCATTGTCATTATGCGCCGAGTTTTAATTTCTGCAAGAATAAAAAATAATAATACATGTTGCATGGCTTGTTATTTTTGTTATTAGCTTTCATTTATCAGTATTGTTCTTGTAAATACTGATGTTAATGAAATAATAGTAGTTTCTGAATTTTCATATGTTTCTGAAATGAATGCATCTTACTGCCGGTAAAAACCTTCGCATAATACTTAAAAACCTTCGCATAATACTGGCGTCGCAGGCTTAGTGATTTCAGTGGGCATAAGGCTTCTTCACTGTCCTTGCATGTGTCGCAGTTTTGCCTCCTGAGAAGGTGTATGAACCCAAAGAGCAGGATGAAGAGTGGCTGAAATATATGCGGGTGCTTTATTACTATCGCGGTTGATGGCGGGCAAAAATGCATGACCGGCAGTAATTGGCGGCGAGCTATTCGGTTTTTTGCGATAAAGCCATAAAAATCATCTGTTTTCGTATGGATTTCGCCGTTTTATGCAGTTCAGTTGCCTCTTTTGCATATCAGCTATGCATGATTGTTCGTTGATCTAAACGATTTAGGTCGGTATATATGCGTCATCGGACTTACTCCTCCTCCCAAAGTCCGATACTGGAATGCGGCACTCCTCCTCCCAGCCGCGTTCAAAGATTGGGCCGCGCATCCTCCTCCCGCGCGGCCTTTTTTTTGCTCTTTTTTTGAGCCCCATTGTTTCCCCTGATTTGTTGTCTCTTCCTGATGGACATTGTGTTCAGTCCGGCTCCTCTTTGGCTTTAGAGAAAAATTGCCTATATATGCGCCAGATGAACAATAACAATAATGAAAAGGCGAAAAACCATGAGCAATGGCATCCATCACGTCACACTGATTACCGGCAAGGTTCAGCCGAATGTGGACTTCTATGCAGGCTTTCTGGGGCTTCGTCTGGTCAAGCAGACCGCTGGCTATGAAGATACCGAACAGCTGCATTTGTTTTACGGTGACCAGCACGGCAATCCGGGTTCACTGGTAACATTTCTGGTTTGGGAAGATGGTGTGCGCGGGCGTGCCGGTCACGGCCAGATCAGCGAAATTGCGCTTGCCATCGATCAGAGCGCTATCGGTTTCTGGCTTGAACGGGGTTTGCGTCAGCGCATCGCCATTGAGGGTCCGAAACTGGAAATGGGTGAAACCGTTTTGCGCCTGAAAGATCCCGATGGCGTGATCGTCAAACTGGTGGCATCGAAATTGAAATCACCCGAAGCAGCCGTCGCTAGTGATATTCCGGCCTATGCTGCGGTGCAGCGTTTGCAGGGCGTGACGCTCCTTTCGGAGGTGCCGGAGCAGACGCAGGCTTTTCTGGTCAGGCATTTTGGTTTGCAGCCGGATTTGCAGGAAGGAACGATCAGTCGTCTCATCTCGCAAAGCGGTGATTATCTGGATGTGCGCGATGCAACCGGTTTTTGGGAAGCTATGCAGGGCACCGGAACGGTGGATCATGTGGCGCTTCGTGCCAATAATGTCGGCGAGATAGAAGCAATTTCGGCTGAATTCACCAAGCTTAATGCGGTGGAAACAACGGTGCATGACCGTAAATATTTCCATTCGCTTTATGTACGTGAGCCGGGCGGCAGCTTGATCGAATTTGCAACGGATGCACCGGGCATGAGTGTGGATGAAGATCTGGCCGATCTTGGCAAGACCTTGTTTGTGCCACCTGCATCAGAGGGCGATCTTGGCGATATCAGCCTGCGCTTGCCACAGTTTGCGCTGCCGGGCGAAGAACGGGTTATTTATCGTGAATTGCCTTTCATTCACCGGATTTACCAGCCGGAAAATCCGGACGGCACATTTATGGTGCTTTTGCACGGTACTGGCGGCAATGAAAATGATCTGATGCCGCTGGCGCATAAGATTGCACCGAACGCGACCCTGATTGGTGTGCGGGGGCGGGCAACCGAAGAGGGTGTGCATCGCTGGTTCAAACGCATCACGATGAGTCGTTTTGATCAGGCGGATATTGCCTTTGAGGGGCAAGCTTTCGCGGCTTTCGTGGAAGGTATTGTGGCGTCTTATCAGGTGGATTTAAGCAAGACGGTATTTTTGGGTTATTCCAATGGTGCCAATTTGCTGGGAGCCATTTTGCGTCTGCATCCGCATTTGCTGCAAAAGGTGATCCTGTTGCGGGGTGGTGAGGTGCTGGAAAATGCGCCAACGCCGGATTTATCAGATGTTTCCGTGCTGATGGTTAACGGGGAAGATGATATTTACGGCGGCTTTGCCAAGCCTCTGGTTCAGGCGCTGGAGACAGGTGGTGCAAAGTTGGAGGCAGAAATGCTGAAAATCGGCCACAATCTGGTGGAAGACGACGTTACCCGCAGCCAGCAATGGCTTGCTTTAAAGTAAAATTAAAGGCCGCCTTTGCATTTCTGCGAAGGCGGCTTTTGAATGTCCGTCACTGATTTGGGCAACGACCAGTGCAAATTGGCATCAATCATGAGCCAAAGTGTAACGAAACGCTAAAATCAGGGGAAAAAACGCCGGATAATACTAATCGGGCACTGGACTCTGGCTTAGTGATCACAGAAACTCCACCTGTCTTCAAGCAGTCGTACGGGGTTTTTCTTGCTCAATTCATTCAGGCAGATCATGTGCATTTTTGCCTTTGGCTTGGTGCTGAGCAGTTGTGCAAGCCGTCCGGAAGGTGTGTTGATACCGGTTCCGGTTAATGAGCCAAGCGTTTCAAAAGTAGATTTGCTGGTGGCGACCACCCGTTTGCCGACCTATGACCCCCGCACATTGTTTTCCGGTGAGCGCGGCAGCTTGATTGTCACGGATATTGGTATTTCAATCCCGCCTGATAAAAACCGTACAGTCGGGCAAGTGCAATGGCCGAAAAAACTGCCGGCCAACCCGTTGAAAGATTTCACCACTTATCGCGTAGCCGGACTTGAACAGAAGGCGGGCGAGAAAAAGTGGCTTGATGATCATGTGTCGGCCAATGGCAACGTGATGATTTTCGTCCACGGTTTCAACAATACATTTGAAGATTCCGTTTATCGTTTTGCGCAGATTGTGCATGACTCTCAAGCAAAGGTAGCGCCAATCATTTTCACATGGCCGTCGCGCGCCAGTATTTTTGATTATAATTACGATAAAGACAGCACGACCTATTCACGCGATGCGCTGGAAGAAGTGATCCGTACGGCGGCTGCACATCCGAAGGTCAAAGACATTACCATTATGGCTCATTCAATGGGCACATGGCTGACCATGGAATCACTGCGCCAGATTGCCATCCGCGACGGGCGCATCATGCCGAAAGTGAAAGACGTTATTCTTGCATCGCCTGATCTGGACGTGGATGTATTTAGCCAGCAATGGCTGGTTATGCAGAAAAAACCGCCGAAGATGACGATTTTTGTTTCACAAGATGACCGCGCATTGAAAGTGTCGCGCCGTATTGCGGGTAATATTGACCGTCTTGGCCAGATCAATCCGGGTGAAGAGCCTTACCGTTCTGCTTTGGAAGCAACCGGTATTACGGTGATTGATCTCACCAAACTGAAAGTCGGCGACCGTCTCAATCACGGTAAATTTGCTGAAAGTCCAGAAGTAGTGCAGCTGATCGGCAAGCGTCTGGTTGCCGGCCAAACCATCACCGATTCCGATATTGGTTTGGGTGAGCGTATTGGTGCTGTGGCACTGGGTGTCGGGCAGGGTGTCGGCAGTGCCGCATCGGTTGCGGTTAGTGCGCCGATTGCGATTTTCGATCCGACGACTAGACGTACTTATAACCAGCAGATCGATCGTTTTGGCCAAGCCGTCGGCGGTACGTTTGAAAGCGCGACAGGCCAGTAAGTTTTCGTATTGAAAGCTTAATAGATTAAGTCCGGTATATTCATTTATACCGGACTTTTTGTTGTTTTCGGGTACAAAAATAGCTACCAGATGCACGCATAAACATATTGCGGGGGCACAATGCACATTATCCATACCATCGCTGAGCTGCGTAGCCTGATTGCCGCTCAACGCAAAAATGGCGCTTCTGTCGGTTTTGTGCCGACAATGGGATATTTGCATGCAGGGCATATGGAGCTGGTGCGTCATGCCCGCGAGAATAATGACTTCACCGTTGTTTCCGTGTTTCTTAATCCGCTGCAATTTGGTGCCAATGAAGACCTGTCGAAATATCCGCGTGACTTAGAGCGTGATGCTTCATTGTTGAGCGCTGGTGGTGTGGATGTGTTATTTGCGCCAGCGGTTGCTGAAATCTATCCGCAGCCGATGCAAACAGTGGTGGATGTGCCGACCCTTGGTGCGCAGTTGGAGGGCGAAGTGCGCCCCGGTCATTTTGCAGGCGTGACAACGGTTGTCGCCAAATTATTCAACATTGTGCAACCGGATCACGCTTATTTCGGCGAGAAAGATTTTCAGCAGGTTGTGATCATCAAGCGCATGGTGGAAGATTTGCTGATACCGGTGGAAGTGGTTGCGGTGCCAACTGTGCGCGAGGTTGATGGTTTGGCCTATTCTTCCCGCAATAGCTATTTGAGCGAAGCGGAAAGACAGGCTGCTATTATCGTGCCGCAAGCGCTGCAATTGGCGGAAAAACTGATTGCTGAAGGAAAGCTTGATGCCGCCGGACTGGAGCAGACTTTAACTGACTTTATTAAAGCTGAACCATTGGCCGTACCGGAAGTGGTGGCGGTCAGAAATCCTCATACATTAGAACGTGTTAGCTCTTTGGATGGTGCGGAATTACTGGTCGCGCTTTTTGTGCGTGTCGGCACAACCAAGCTGCTGGATAACCGTGTTTTTAAACGGTCATAATCAAGGCTTTGACTGAAAATTGTGCAAGTAATGCATCGCTAATGGTTTCCACCTTTCAGAACGGTTGAAAACTTGACCGAACCGGCTGCTTTCATGTGGGCAATAGTTTGTTTTAGCGGCCTGTTCGGGTTATGATCACACCTCTTATTTAATCGTTTCATGCAGGATATTGATCATTAACGTGACAAGCGACATTGCCCATACTGAGTTGATAGCCGTTCTTGTTGCTGTCACTTTGGAAGAACCGCGCGTGATGACCATAAGTCAGGGCAGTGCACTGCCTTCGGGCCCGTTTGAAACCGGCCATCGCTCGTTGCAATCCGGTTTGCGTGCCTGGGTACAGGCGCAAACGATGTTGCCGCTTGGCTATTTGGAGCAGCTTTATACATTTGCCGACCGTGATCGCCACCCTGATGGTCAGCGCACGATTTCGATCAGCTATCTGGGCTTGGGGCGTGAAAATCCGGCAGCGCAAGGCGGTGCGGGCTGGCGTGGGTGGTATGATTATTTTCCGTGGGAAGATCATCGTCAGGGGGAGCCTGCTTGCTTTGACGCTATTATCAAAGCGCTCAAAAACTGGGCAAATACGGCTGATGATGCCGAACAGGCAAGCTATCGCCATCGCCGTATTGCTTTTGCTTTTGGCCTTGATGAAGGCGGCTGGAACGAAGATCTGACATTGCAGCGCTATGAATTATTATTTGAGGCTGGCCTGGTCAAAGAAGCCGGCAATGAAGATGGTTTTGGTGCAGGCATGTTTGCCGATCACCGCCGCATTTTGGCAACCGCGATTGCACGGCTTCGCGCCAAGATCAAATATCGCCCTGTGGTGTTTGAGCTGATGCCTGAAACCTTCACTTTGCTGCAATTACAACGCACTGTTGAGGCGCTGGCAGGCTTGCGTTTGCACAAGCAAAACTTCCGCCGCCTGATGGAACAGCAGAATTTGGTGGAAGAAACCGGTGACAGCGACAGCGAAACCGGCGGTCGTCCGGCCAAGCTTTTCCGCTTCCGTCACACCATTCTTGAAGAGCGCGCTCTGGCCGGATCTAAATTACCTCTCTCACGCGGTTGACATTATACTCAATACGAGTATATCTGCACGCCCATGATATACTCGTATTGAGTATAAGGAGGGATTATGAATCAATTAGCATCAGTATCGCAGCTTTATGATCGCGTGGCGCGGGTTTTGCCGAAAGCCGAATGGTTGTCCTTTGAGGATGATGTGGCGGCGATTTTAGAGCTTAAACGCACCCGCAACGCGGTTATTCTCGCGCATAATTACCAGACACCAGAGATTTTCCACGGTGTTGCCGACATTGTCGGCGACAGTCTGGCGCTGGCGCGTGAGGCTGCCAATGCGGATGCTGATGTGATTGTGGTGGCGGGTGTCCACTTCATGGCCGAAACTGCCAAATTGCTCAATCCGTCCAAAACGGTGCTGATCCCTGATCTGGGCGCGGGTTGCTCGCTGGCTGATTCCATCACGCCTGAAGATGTCGCTCTTTTGCGCCAAACGCATCCGGGCGTGCCGATCATCACTTATGTCAACACATCGGCGGCAGTGAAGGCGGCTTCTGACATTTGCTGCACATCGGGCAATGCCAAAAAAGTGGTAGAGTCTTTAGGTGTGCCAAAAGTGCTGATGATACCGGACGAGTTTCTGGCGCAAAATATTGCGCGTGAAACCAATGTCGAAATCATTGCATGGAAAGGCCACTGTGAGGTGCATGAGCGCTTTACGCCGGCCGATATCGCCGAGCTTCGTGACAGTCATCCGGGCGTGGTGATTTTGGCGCATCCAGAATGCCCGCCGGAAGTGGTTGAAGTGGCTGATTTTTCTGGTTCAACTGCGATGATGTCGGATTTTGTCGGTGCAGAAAAACCGGCGCGCGTGGTGCTTTTGACCGAATGCTCGATGAGTGACAATGTGGCGGTGCAGCATCCGGAGGTGGATTTTATCCGCCCGTGCAATCTTTGCCCGCATATGAAGCTGATTACCTTGAAAAATATCCGTGATGCTTTGGAAAATAATTGTCATGAAGTGACAATCGATCCGGCGATTGCAGCGCCTGCGCGTCTTGCTGTTGAGCGGATGCTGGCGGTTAAATAAGAGACGGGGGAGAGATCATCATGACATTAAGTTCTTTGCCGCGTTTTATCGTCGAGCCATTGGTGCGTGCAACTTTGGCAGAAGATTTAGGCCTTGCCGGTGACATCACCAGCAGTGCCGTTATTCCGGCTGATCATCGCTCAACAATGGTTTTCCGCAGCCGCTCAAAAGGGGTGATTGCCGGTTTGGATCTTGCCGCTTTAAGCTTTGAGCTGGTTGATCCAAGCGTGAAATTTAGCGCAGTTTGTCAGGATGGCGATGTGCTGGAGGCGGGCGCTGTTATCGCTAAGGTCAGCGGTTTGTCGCGCAGTCTTTTGATGGCAGAGCGCACGGCGCTTAATCTGCTTGGGCATTTATCCGGCATTGCAACTGTGACGCATGATTTGATGCAAGCCGTCAGCCACACCAAAGCACATGTGACATGCACCCGCAAAACCATGCCGGGTTTACGTGCCTTGGAAAAATATGCTGTGCGGGCAGGGGGCGCCAAAAATCACCGCTTTGCGCTTTATGATGCGGTGCTGATTAAAGACAATCATGTGGCCGTGGCAGGTGGTGTTGGCGAAGCGATTAAGCGGGCGCGTGCCAATGTTGGCCATATGGTCAAAATCGAGGTGGAAGTCGATACGCTTGCGCAATTGCATGAGGCAATGGCTGTGGGTGTTGATGCGGTGTTGCTCGATAATATGCCGCCTGAAATGCTGGCAGAAGCGGTGAAAATCGTTGATGGTCGTGCGATCACGGAAGCTTCAGGGGGCATTACACCGGCAACGGCAGTGGCAATTGCTGAAAGCGGTGTTGATCTCTTATCAATCGGCTGGCTGACCCATAGCGCACCAAACCTTGATATTGGTCTGGATTTTGAAGCCTGAGCGGAGTGGTTAAGCTCCGAGTTAAGAAAAAGCCCCCGAACATGTCGGGGGCTTTTTATTTTTTTATTCGAAGCTCAAAGCGCGGTCGCCATTTTCATCTTTGATGCGGCTTGGCAGACCGATGTGGTTCATGATGTGCAGCAGAGGCTTTGGATTTAGCTCTTCCACATTGACCATCTTCTTCACGTCCCACTCACCCGATGCAATCAGCATAGCTGCAGCAACCGGCGGAACGCCTGCGGTATAGGAAATACCCTGACTGCCCACTTCATTGTAAGCATCTTTGTGATCAGCAACGTTATAGATAAAGACTTCGCGTTCAACGCCGTCTTTCGTGCCCTTCACAAAATCGCCGATGCAGGTTTTGCCGGTATAGTCAGGTGCCAGCGATGACGGATCAGGCAACACAGCCTTGACCACTTTAAGCGGTACAACTTCCAGACCTTCAGCGGTTTTAACCGGCTGCTCGGACAGAAGGCCGAGATTGTTAAGCACGGTGAAAACATTGATGTAATGATCGCCAAAGCCCATCCAGAAACGCACATCGGCATTCGGATAGTGTTTCGCCAGCGAATGCACTTCATCATGACCGGTCATATAGGCCTTGCTTGGACCCACGACTGGCAGGTCAAAGGTTTTGCCGATTTCAAACATTTTGTTCGACTGCCACTGACCATTCTGCCAGGAATAAACCGTACCGGTAAATTCGCGGAAGTTGATTTCCGGATCGAAGTTGGTCGAGAACCAACGGCCATGCGAACCGGCATTGATGTCAACGATATCGATGGATTTAACTTCATCAATATAGTCGTCAGCCGCCAGACGCGCATAGGCATTGACTACGCCCGGATCAAAGCCGATGCCGAGAATGGCTGTGATGCCTTTTTCTTCACATTCAGCCGCATGTTTCCATTCGTAGTTGCCATACCACGGCGGGGTCTCGCAGATCTTTTTAGGATCTTCGTGAATAGCGGTGTCCATATAGGCCACGCCCGTATCGATACAAGCGCGCAAAACAGACATATTGAGGAAGGGCGAGCCGACATTGATCACGATATTGACGCCAAGCTTGGTAATCAGAGCTTTGGTGGCTTCAATGTCGAGTGCGTCCAGCGCATGAGCTTCAAGCTTAACCGGAGTTTTCAGGTTCTTCTTTTCATGCACGGATTTAATAATTTCGCGGCATTTCTCAACCGTCCGGGACGCAATGTGTATATCTCCCAATACATCACTGTTTTGAGCGCATTTATGCGCCACGACCTGTGCTACGCCACCGGCGCCGATGATGAGAACGTTCTTCTTCATTTATGTTGATGCACCTTTTAATTACTTACACCAGTTACCTAGTCTCTTAAAAGCAAGGGTTTTAGCCTGCTGTTTAAGAAAGAGACTGCTCGAAGTCTGCGAAGGTAAATTCGCGGACCACATTGATTTGACCGTCTAATTCGCGAACCGCTATAGCGGGCATTTTCACGCCATTAAACCAGTTTTTCTTGACCATAGTATAACCGGCAGCGTCTTCAAAAGACAGGCGATCGCCGATTTTCAATTCGTTTTCAAAGTTGAACTCACCGAAAACATCACCGGCAAGGCAGGATTTACCACAAACCATATAGCTGTGCTTGCCGTCATTCGGTGCCATTTTAGCGGTTTCGCGATAGATCAGCAGATCAAGCATATGTGCTTCAATGGAGCTGTCGACAACGGCCAGGTTTTTGCCGTTGAACAGCGTATCAAGCACGGTCACTTCCAGCGTTGTGCTGTTAGTGATAGAGGCTTCACCCGGTTCCAGATAGACCTGCACATTGAAGCGTTCGGAGAATTGCTTCAGGCGGGCGCAGAAAGCATCAAGCGGATAGTCATCGCCGGTAAAATGGATGCCGCCGCCAAGGCTTACCCATTCAGCGCGTTCCAGTAATGCGCCGAATTTTTCTTCTGTCTGGCTCAATACCTTGTCAAACAACGCAAAATCATTGTTTTCACAATTGTTGTGGATCATGAAACCACTGATGCGATCCATGACTTTTTCGACCTTTGCCACATCCCATTCACCAAGGCGGCTGAAAGGGCGTGCCGGATCGGCCAGATCAAAGCTGGATGTGCTGACCTGCGGATTGAGGCGCAAACCACGGGTGATGGAGGCAGCCTTGTCGGCAAAGCGCTCCAGCTGGCTGATTGAGTTGAAAATGATCTTGTCGGCATTTTCGATCACTTCTTCAATTTCATAATCGGCATAAGCCACGCTATAGGCATGGGTTTCGCCGCCGAATTTCTCATGGCCGAGCTTCACTTCATTCAAAGATGAAGAGGTGGTGCCGTCCATATATTGGTTCATCAGATCAAACACAGACCATGTGGCAAAGCATTTCAGCGCCAGCAGTGCCTTGGCACCGGACTTTTCGCGCACATAAGCAATCTTTTCCATATTGCGCAAAAGCTTCGACTTATCGATCAGGTAATAAGGGGTCTGGATCATGAGCATTCCATCGGGAAAGAAATGTTAATTGCTGCACTTGGTCTGAAGCTTATAGGAAGCTTGTGACGTATTTACAAATATGCAGCCGCTTAATTTGCTTTACGCAATATATATAAGTCTCAAAAACCGCAATACTAACCTTTGCAGAGCTGTAATGCGATTTTGACTTATACAAAAATTATTAAGCGCTGCGCTGAAGTCTATATAAGCATTTTTTTGAAATTTCCCAATGTTAATTTTCCAAGGGATGTCTTGACAAAATGTTATGTCGGGATTAGTGGCAGTCAACATTGCTCTTACTGCTTTTTGCAGTCCGCGACTATTGATGAATATCAATCGCGATAGGGCTTTTATGCCAGCAGGGCTGGTTTAAAGGACATATTATGCAAACTCAAGAACAAGCAGGAAGCTGGGGTCAGCTTTTTTCCGGCTCCAATGCAGTTCGTACACTCACATTGGTTGGTGGTGTGGCGCTTCATGCCATTAACGTATTTATCTCAACGACAATTTTGCCGACGGTCATTCAGGATATTGGCGGTATTGATTTTTATGCGTGGAACACGACGCTTTTTGTAGCGGCTTCCATTTTAGGCTCGATGATGGCGCCGCGCTTGCTGGGGCAGGTGGGGCCGCGTTACGCTTATCTGGTGGCAGCGGTTATTTTTGCAATTGGCACCGCCCTTTGCGCCGTTGCGCCTTCAATGCCGGTCATGTTGTTTGGCCGTAGTGTTCAGGGCTTTGGCGGCGGCTTTTTGCTGGCTTTGTCTTTCTCTATGGTGCGTCTGGTGTTTGAGCCACGGCTTTGGACACTCGCCATTGCACTCATTTCCGGTATGTGGGGCGTAGCCTCATTGGTGGGGCCGGCTATTGGCGGCGTATTTGCGCAATATGGACATTGGCGCATGGCCTTTGGCTCAATCATTCCGGTGATTGTACTATTTGGTTTGCTCGCCGTTTTCATCATGCCTAAAGAGGCCGGTAAAGGCGATAAAACCGGTGGTTTGCCATGGGCGCAATTGGTGCTGTTGACGGCTGCGGTCTTGCTGGTGTCATGGGCAAGTCTTTCGCCGTCATTTTTCTATAATGCGCTGGGCATTCTGGCCGCAATGGTGCTGCTGGGGGTGACTTATACCATTGAGCGCAAGTCGCCCAACCATGTGTTGCCACGTGATGCTTTCAACATGAAAAAACTGGCGCCGCTTTATATCACCATGACGCTGCTCAGCCTGATGGTGACATGTAGCGAAGTGTTCATTCCGCTGTTTTTTCAGACATTGCATGGGCAAAAACCATTGGTTGCCGGTTATCTGGCAGCTTTGATGGGGCTTGGCTGGACATTGGGTTCACTCACCACCTCCAGTCTTTCGGCTAAGATGACCAATCGTGTGATCGTAACAGCGCCGTTCATTGGGCTGACTGGTCTGATCGTGTTGGCATTGCTGGTGCCGGGCGGAAGTCTGGGTGGCTGGCTTGATCTGGCACCGATGTGCCTCAGCCTTTTCATGGTTGGCTATAGTGTTGGTCTGACATGGCCGCATCTGCTTGCAAATGTTTTGCAGATCACGCCTCAAAATGAGCAGGGCATTGCGTCTGCCTCGCTCACTACGGTTCAGCTGGTTACCACCGCCTTTGGTGCGGCACTGGCCGGAACAATCGCTAATCTGGCCGGTTTAAGCAATCCAGGTGGTGCGACCGGTGTGTCTAATGCCGCGCTTTGGTTGTTTGTTTCTCTGACTGCTCTGCCAGTGCTGGCGATCGTCATGACCCGCATTGTGGTGCGTTTGCGCCAAGCGCATACGCAGGTGAAAATCGCAGAAGAAGTAGTACAGCAGGCAGCTTAATGTGCGTCCGGACGCTGTACCGAATAGGTGCAGCGTCTGTCGCCCGAGAGAATATACTCTTCTCGTTCAACCTTTACATCGCTGCCCAGTAACTCACGGAAAATGTTGAGTTCCGCACGGCAGAAGCCCTGACAGGCGGTGGCCGCAGCACAAATCGGGCAATGATTTTCAATGAATAAAAACGTGCCGTTTTTATCGACTTCCACTTCTGCCATATAGCCTTCTGCGGTGCGTAATTCTGCCAATCTGTGCAGGCGGTCGCTTAAATTGTCGCTCTGGTTTAAAGCGGCTGAGTAAAGCTCGCGCGTTTGGTTTTCACGTGCAGCAATCAGTGTATCAAGCGCTTCTTGCCCCAATAAATCGCGCACCGAGCTTAGTAGCTGCACGGTCAGTTGTGCATGTGTGTCAGGAAATCTTGAATGTCCGAGCGGTGTCAGATCCCAATATTGCGAAGGTCTGCCCACGCCTCGGCTTTGTGAATAAGAGGCGACCAGACCTTCTTCGTTGAGCCTTACCAATTGCTGGCGCACTGCTTCGCCGGTGATGCCCAGTTTTTTGCCCAGCACCGCAGCCGTATTGGCACCGTGCATTTTCAACAGCATCAAAATCCGCTGCCCGGGTGAACGTGCTAAGATAGTTTCGGAATTTAGCAGGTCATTTCTTGACATCTTCAACGCAATCTATTTTAAAAAGACATTCCTTGTAAAATAAACGATTGGCGTTAAGGGCGCAAGCCGGAAGGAAAAAAGAATACGTCGTAAAGCGATGACAGGTCGCTTTTATCGATCAAGGGCTAAAAGGCATAAAGGCTTGATGTCTGCGCTGATAAAGATTATTTCCGCATCAGACATTATCCCGGATTGGTAATGGCGCTGATGTTCATCAATGGTTCGAACAAGCGCATCGAGATTGCCGGAGCGCAATAGCTCGCATGTTTCGGACACTGTCTGAGAACTTAAACTTAAGCTCTGTTTTCATCATTCATGAAACAGCGCTTATTTTTTGAATATTTCGTCTGCCTGACGGGGTTCCCAAGCCCGCAGGTATCAATCTGGTAGCAAAGCAGAGACACATTCCACCATGAGCAATTTCAATCAGGAAACCGTCCTTGAAGTTCACCACTGGACAGACCGGTTGTTTTCTTTCCGCACCACGCGTGATCAGGGTTTCCGTTTCCAAAGCGGCCAGTTCATCATGATCGGCCTTGAGGTCGAAGGCAAACCATTGCTGCGTGCTTATTCCATTGCCAGCAGCATTTATGATGAACAGATGGAGTTTTTCTCCATCAAAGTTCCAAATGGTCCGCTGACATCACGCTTGCAGCATTTGCAGGTGGGTGACAAGATTCTGGCCGGTAAAAAGCCGGTCGGTACATTGCTTTATGACAATCTGCTGCCAGGTGAAAACCTCTGGCTGTTGTCCACCGGCACCGGCCTTGCACCTTTCCTTTCGATCATTCGTGATCTGGAAGTATATGAGCGCTACAATAAGGTCATTCTGGTGCATGGTGTGCGTGAAGTGGCCGAATTGGCTTATAAAGATTTCATCACTAAAGAATTGCCGGAAGACGAGTTTTTGGGCGAAATGGTGCGTGAAAAGCTGATTTACTACCCGACCGTCACCCGTGAAGCTTATGAAAATCAGGGTCGCATGACCGATCTGATCCGCTCTGGTAAATTGTTCTCCGACATCAATATGCCGGCTTTTGATAAGGAAAAAGACCGCATGATGCTGTGCGGCAGTCCTGAAATGCTTGCGGAAATGCGTGAGATTTTGGAAGGTCAGGGACTGGAAGAAGGCAGCCAGAGCTCAGCCGGTCATTTCGTGATCGAAAAGGCTTTCGTCGAAAAGTAAGTTTTTCGTCATTCTCAATGATCAAACACCCCTGTTTTACTCAAAACAGGGGTGTTTTTATTGGGCGATTATTTTTTGGAGTACGGTACGCCGCCGACAACCCAATCTGCCTTTTCCACTTCATCAAAAATAATGGTGATGGCTTCGGGTTTATTGTTCCAGACCCGCTCGAAGCTTTTTGTTATCTCTTGTGCGAGCTCATGTTTTTTCTCGTCACTACGACCAGATAACATGGAGATTCTAACTAATGGCATTGTGCATTCCTGCCTGATATATGGTAATCCGTAATGCAGATAAATAGTGTTCTGATGCTTTATTAGCATGAGAAAATTTAAACGCTGTGTTGATTATCTCAATGGCTCTGATAACGGTTAGGTTCTGAAGATTTATCAGTCCTTTGATGAACATTTTTTATAATGGCATTGCTCACCTGTAAATCGCAATTTGTGAGGTACAGTGCCGGAGGCCGTCTGCATGACAACATCAGGAATGCCCGTAAGTGGCACTGCTCGCTGGCGCGCTGAATTTATCGGCGCGATGAAACTTGGCTGGCCACTTATCCTCACCAATTTGTCGCAAGCAGCTCTCACCGCAACGGACGTCATTCTGATCGGCCGTTTGGGGCCGGATACTTTGGCTTCGGCGGTGCTTTCCACCAGCTTTTACCACACCACCATGATTTTCTGCATGGGGCTTGTCACGGCCGTTATGCCGATGGTGGCGATCACTTTGGGTAAAAACAGACATTCGGTGCGCGAAGTTCGCCGCACTGTGCGTCAGGGTTTGTGGACAGCCATCATGATCTGTGTGCCGTTTTGGATCATGTTGTGGAATGCGGAACATATTTTTATAGCCCTTGGTCAGCGCCACGATGTAGCAGCACGCTCGATCGAGTTGATGCACACGCTGCAATGGGCATTGCTGCCTTATCTTGGCTACATCGTGCTGCGCTCGTTTTTGGCAGCACTGGAAAAGCCGCTCTGGACATTGTTGATTGCAATGATGGCGATTGCCTTTAACGCGCTTGCGGCATGGAGTTTGATTTTTGGCCATTTTGGCCTGCCGGAACTGGGCTTGCGCGGGGCTGGCATTGCCACCACCATGTCCAGCTGGATGATGTTTTTCGGGTTGGCGCTGGTGATTGTCACCCATAAGAAGTTCCGTCGTTATGCCATGTTTGGTCGTTTTTGGCGACCTGACTGGCCACGCTTGCTGGAGCTGTGGCGCTTGGGGCTGCCGATGGGGCTGACCTTCGTGTTTGAATCCTCGATCTTCTATGCGGCTGTTTTGATGATGGGTAAAATTGGCCCGACATCGCTGGCTGCCCATGCGGTTGCGATGCAGATTGCAAGTTTGAGCTTTATGGTGCCGCTTGGTTTCGGGCAGGTGGCGACAGTGCGCGTCGGGCGCGCCTATGGGGCGCGGGATGCCAAGGGGCTCTATTATGCCGGTTGGAGTGCTTATATTTTAGGCATCGGCTTTATGGCTTTGATGGCGCTGCTGATGACGATTATGCCTAATTTCTTTATCAGTGCTTTCTTGAACTTGCATGATCCGGTCAATGTGGATGTGATACCTTTAGCGGCATCTTTCTTGGTTTTGGCAGCGGTGTTCCAGATTTTTGACGGCGGGCAGGTGGTTGCGGCCGGTATGTTGCGCGGGCTTCAAGATACGCGCATTCCGATGTTTCTGGCATTGCTGGGCTATTGGGGTATTGGTTTGCCGCTGGGGGCAGCACTTGCTTTCTGGGCAGACTGGAAAGGTATCGGTATCTGGGTAGGGCTGGCCGCAGGTCTGGCGATGGTTGCTGTTTTAATGACGCAGCGCTGGATACGGCGGCTTGAAAGTGAAACGAACCGGTTGAGCCAGCTTGGTTGAATTAAAAAACGCCACCAGAGATTGATCTGGTGGCGTTTTTTTAATGTTCTTTAGTGTCTGGAATTAGCCGCGAATAGCCATGATGGATTTTGCCATACCGGCAATCATTTCATATTCAATCTTGGCATCAGGAAATAGTTCTTTGACTTGTTTTCTGTCCAGCAGCCGGATGGATTCCACATGCGAACGTGCTTCTTCAACACTTTCCATGCGCGGGAAAAAGCCAAGACGCATTTTGGTCATCAGCCAGACACGAACCGAAACCGGCAGCCAATGGAAACCGATAAAGCGGAAATGCGGCTCATAGGCAAACCAATAGTTTGGTGTTTGCATATAATAACGCTTGCCCAGCCGGCGGGTATTCTCGGCAAAACGGGTGATGGCATCCCAGTCGCCCACATGCTCAATCACCGAATTTGAATGAACGATGTCAAAACTCTGGCCGGCAAACAAATCCGGCGCTGTTGCATCGCCTATCATAAAAGTGAAAAGATCAGTGTTCTTTTCTTCCTGTTTTTCAGGATTGATCAGGGTGAAATGCAAACGGTCGCGATATTGATTGATGAAGTCTTCACCGATCAGCCAATATTTTTCCGATCCGCCGAGATCAAGAATTTCGACTTTCTCTTTTTCAGCCAGTGCTGCTTCAATTAATTGTCGGATATGTGCAAAGCGCTTGGCACGAAATGAAAATTCAAGGCTTTTGCGATCCTTATACGGGTCGCGGGATTGAGCTTCCCCTTCAGGCAGTTGCGCATTATTGGCCATGATATGATCCCTGTATCGGCTGAAATAGAATTATTTCATCCAATAAAGCATAAAAGTAAACGTGCAATGAGTGAGTTTGTCACTTGGGACAGAAAACTGTTTAAAGCATGATTTTAATTCAACATGCCGCCTGCAAACATTGGCCCGCCTTTATGGGCAGGAAAACCGTAGCCATTGATCATCACCAGATCAATGTCGCTGGCACTGGCTGCAATTTTGTTTTGCATTAGCAGATTGCCTTGGGTTTGCATCGCTTGCAACAGACGCTGCTGTATTTGCTCTTTGGTGAAACTTTGCGGTGTGATGTTTTTTTCACGGCGCGCAGCATCAATGAGTTCCGTGACGACCGGATCAATCTCGCGTTTGCCATTTACATATTGATACCAGCCAAGACCGGATTTTTGGCCAAAGCGACCAAGCTCGCAAAGCTGATCGGCAATTTTGACATAGCGCAATTGCGGATCACGGTTAAGCGCCTCACGCTTGCGCTTTGCCCAGGCGATTTCCAGACCGGCCATGTCGTAAACGGCAAAGAGACCCATGGCAAAACCATAGTCTTCCAAGGCCGCATCAATCTCATGCGGGTAGGCGCCGTCTTCCAGCAAAAACTCTGCCTCACGCCGATAGGCTGAGAAAATGCTGTTGCCGATAAAACCTTCAACCACACCACTTAAAATCGGTAGTTTCTTAAGTTTGTTGGCGACTGCAAAGCCACTGGCAACAGCCTCAAGGCTTGAATATTGGGTGTGAATGACTTCCACCAACCGCATGATATGGGCTGGCGAAAAGAAATGCATGCCGATAACGCGCTGCGGATAAAGTGTGGCGGCGGCAATTTCATTCGGGTTTAAATAGCTGGTATTGGTGGCAAGGATGGCACTGGCACGAACAATCTGATCAAGTGCCTGAAATAGTTTTACCTTGACGTTAAAATCATCAAACACCGCTTCAATGACAAGATCAGCTACGCCCAAACTTTCCAGACTTCCGGCAATGGTCAGCGCTTTTTTCTGACGCTCAAAGGCATCTGTATTCAAACGGCCGGATTGCAGGTTTTTCTCCAAAATGCTCAAGATGTGCTGATGTCCGGCGAGCGCTGCTTCTTCTGTTTGTTCAACACCGATCACCTGATAACCGGCATTCAGTGCTGAGACGATAATACCGGAGCCCATCAGCCCCATACCCACAACACCTAAAATTTTAATATCTTTCGGGCTCACACCTTCCAGCATTGCTGGTTTTTTAGCGCTACGCTCCGCAAAAAAAACATGGCGCAGTGCTTTGGCTTCATCACTGTCGCGTAATTGCAGGAATATTTGACGCTCTTGGCTCAAGCCTTGGCTTAAATCTAGCTGTTGGCTGAGTTCCACCAGCTCAACTGCCTTTAATGGCGCATTTTGCCCGCGGCTTTTACGCAAAATAGCGGTTTTAATATTTGCGAATTTTTGTGCATCATAGTGCGGTGTTACGCGCTTTGCGGCTGGTTTGAGGCTTGCATTTTTTGCGCGGGTTATCAGCGTATCTTCATCAGCAAGTTCATCAATCAGTTGGATTTCCAAGCTTTCAGCGCTTTTGAGCGTGCGGCCGGTGCCGATCATATCAAGTGCTAGGTCAGCAGCAATAAGGCGCGGCAGCCTTTGCGTGCCGCCTGCGCCGGGCACCAGCCCGAGCTTCACCTCCGGCATCCCAAAACTGCTTCTTCCACTGGCCACACGGCCATGACAGGCAATGGCGATTTCAGCCCCGCCGCCCAAAGCTGCCCCATTGACGGCGGCAATGATGGTTTTGTTAAAACCTGCCAGCCGCTCAGTCACTTGCGGGAGAGTTGGTTCGGTGACGGGTTGTCCAAATTCTTTAATATCGGCACCGGCAACAAATGTGCTGCCAGCGCCGGATATTACAACACCCTGAACGGCGTCTGATGTTTCAATCCAATCCAGAGCTACCATTAACCCTTGTCGCACCGAGGCGCTGATTGCGTTAACCGGCGGGTTGTTGATGGTAATCAGCATGACATGATCTTCAACTATCGCGCTGATCGTATCGGAAAATTGTGTGCTTGAATGGGAGCTCGTCATCAGGCAGCCTTTCGTCAATTTGGCTTACTCAGGAATAACCGCAGTTGCCTGAATTTCGATTTTCGCGCGGTCTTCAATGAGCGCCACCACCTGCATGGCGGCCATGGCCGGAAAGTTTTTGCCGATCACGTCGCGATAGGCCTGGCCAATGCCTTTCATATTCTCGAGATATTCTTTCTTGTCGATAAAATACCATGTCATCGAGGTCAGATGTTCAGGCCCTGCACCGGCCACTGCCAATACATCGACGATATTTTGCAATGTCTGGCGTACTTGACCGACAAAATCATCGGTTTCAAATTCGCATTGACCGTTCCAGCCGATTTGTCCGCCGACAAAAATGGTGCGTCCCTTGGCTTCGATGCCATTGGCATAGCCGATTGGTGCTGCCCAACCTTCAGGTTGCAAGATTTTTTTCATATCTACTCCGGATAAATTAAGAGCCTTCACGGCCAAGGATTGGTCGGCGCTCATGCGAGCAGGTTTTTAGTTCTAAGCTTTCATCAATTCGCGGGCGATGATGAGCTTTTGCACCTCCGTCGCCCCTTCATAAATGCGCAAAGCGCGTATTTCGCGATAGAGGCTCTCAACCACTTCGCCCCGTGCGACACCGCGCCCGCCAAACATCTGTACGGCGCGGTCAATCACCTGTTGTGCCATTTCAGAAGCCTGCATTTTTGCCATTGCCGCTTCACGCGTGGTGGGGAGTCTTTGCACATCGCGCCGCCATGCCGCGCGATAGGTGAGGAGGGCTGCCGCATCAATGTCGGTTGCCATATCGCCCAGCGCTGCTTGGGTGAGCTGTAAATCGATGAGTTTCGCGCCAAACATATTGCGGTTTTTGGCGTGGTTAAGCGCTTCATCCAAGGCACGGCGGGCAAAGCCCAATGAGGCAGCAGCAACAGACGCACGGAAAATATCGAGCGTGCGCATGGCAATTTTAAAGCCTTCACCGGCATTGCCCAGCAATCGATTAGCCGGAATGCGGCAATTGTCAAAACGGATGGTTGCTAATGGGTGCGGAGCAATCACATCAATGCGTTTGGTAATCGAAAAACCCGGATCCGTGGCATAGACGACGAAAGCTGAAATGCCTCTTGTGCCCGGTGCTTCGCCGGTTCTGGCAAAAAGCGTATAGACATCGGCGATGCCGCCGTTAGAAATCCATGTTTTTTCGCCGTTCAGCACATAGTAGTCGCCTTCGCGGGTGGCGGCGCACTGCATGGCTGCAACATCAGAGCCAGCCTCATCTTCCGAGAGTGCAAAGCCCGCAATCCATTCGCCGCTGGTGACTTTTGGTAAGACGTCCTGTTTCAATTGATCTGAACCGGCAAGGCCGATAGCGCCGGTGCCAAGTCCTTGCATGGCAAAAGCAAAATCCGCCAAGCCATCATGCCAGGCCAATGTTTCGCGTGCCAGACAGACAGCGCGTGAATCAATTTCAGCCTTCCCTGCATTGCCTGTCGCAATGGCTAAAAGCCCGGCTTCGCCAAGTTGTCTCACCAGTTTACGGCAGCTATTGTCGGTATCTTCATGATTGACATGATCAAACGCGCCACTGGTGGCAAAGCTATGCAGTTGCGCATGAATAGCCTTATGGCTCTCATTAAAAAACGGCCATTCTAAATGGTCAGTCGAAGGGGAAAGGCTGGTTTTATCCATTGCCTTAATTTCCTTCAAAACTAGGTCGTTGCTTATTGGCAAAAGCTTCAAAGGCGCGGGTAAAATCCTGTGTGGCCATGCAGATGGCTTGCGCCTGAGCTTCGGCTTCCAGCAATTCATTCAGGCCCATCGACCATTCCTGATTGAGCATGTTTTTGGTCATGCCATGGGCAAACCACGGGCCGTCAGCAATGGTGCGGGCAAGCTTTTCAGCCGCTGCATCCAGCTCTGCTTGTGCATGAAGCGCATTGTAAAAGCCCCATGTTTCGCCCTCCGTCGCGCTCATTGAGCGTCCGGTATAAAGCAGTTCGGCGGCGCGTCCCTGACCAATCAGCCGCGGCAAAATTCCGCAAGCGCCCATGTCCGCACCGGCCAGACCAACACGGGTAAACAGAAATGCGGTTTTGGCCTCAGGGGTGGCGAGACGCAAGTCTGCGGCCATAGCAAGTATCGCACCGGCACCGGCACAAACACCATCAACAGCGGCAATAATTTGCTGCGGGCAATTGCGCATTGCTTTGACGAGGTCGCCGGTCATGCGGGTAAAGGCTAGGAGGTCTGGCATGGTCATTTTGGTCAGCGGTTCGATGATTTCAAACACATCACCGCCGGAACAGAAATTGCCACCCGATCCCTTTAAAATAACCGTGCGAATGTCACTGGCATAGACAAGATCACGAAACAGATCGCGCATCTCGGCATAGCTTTCAAAAGTCAGCGGGTTTTTGCGCTCCGGCCGGTTAAGGGTCAATGTCGCCACGCGACCATCATCACTTACCGACCACAGAAAATGCTTAGCCTTATAGTCTTTAAAAGGCTTTTGCATCGCGGCCATACTGCTTTGCCCCATACTGTTTAGTGAGCCCATGATTATATTTCTCCTCCCGAGACGCTGATGGCTTGTCCGTTGACGGAGCCGCTGGCAGGGCTCGCAAGCCATAAAACACAATTGGCAACTTCCTGCGGCTGAATAAGGCGGCCTTGCGGATTGGTTTGGGTAAATGTTGCCAAGGCTTCTTGCGGGCTGCGCCCAGTTTTATTGACGATATTTTCAATTGATTGCTGAATAAGCGGCGTGTCGGTAAAGCCGGGGCAAACTGCATTGACGGTGATGCCGGTTTTGGCAAGTTCTTGTGCTAATGCGCGGGTCAGGCCGATAACGCCGTGTTTGGCTGCGCAATAGCCCGACACATAACTATAGCCTTTAAGCCCTGCGGTGGAGGCAATGTTGATAAGCCTTGCCCCTTCGCCATAGTGTTTTAAATCCGGCAGCACAGCACGCGACAGCCGGAAAACACTGGTCAGATTAACCGCAATTATTTCGTCCCATTGCTCATCGCTCATCTTTTCAAAAGGAGCGGTGGGCGCTTGTCCGGCATTGTTGATAAGAATGGAAATAGCACCAAACTGGTCGCGAGCTTTTGTAAGTCCCGCACCGATGGAGGCAGCAGAGGTCACATCAAAATTGCCAAGTGCAAAACTGTTTTCGCCCAATTCTTGTGCCAGCTTTTGCAGTGGCTCGCTGCGGCGTCCGGCAAGCGTTACCCTGGCACCAGCCGCGTGAAGCTGGCGTGCAATTTCTTCACCGATGCCCGAACCGGCACCGGTGATCAGTGCATGATGGCCGTTCAGCATGGCTTCACCTTTTTGCATGACATTTCCTGTTGTTATTTTTGCGCCGCCGCTCGTTCAAGATTGGCTTCATACTGATATTTGGCCGAGTGATATTGCTTCGGCCAAGGAATGTTTTTGATGCCGATTTTGGCTGCTTCATGCAAAATCCATGCATTATCGGCCAGATGCGGACGCGCTACCGCACAAAGATCGGCACGCCCTGCTGCCAGAATGGAATTGGCGTGATCGGCTTCGGAAATCGCACCGACAGCAATAGTCGGAATGCCCACTTCATTGCGGATTTTGTCAGAGAATGGCGTCTGGAACAGACGGCCATAGACCGGCTTTCCCGCCTTTGATGTCTGACCGGAGGAGCAGTCGATCATATCCGCACCGGCGTCTTTGAACATTTTCGCAAAGATTGCAGCATCATCCGGTGTGTTGCCGCCTTCCACCCAGTCATGGCAGGAAAGGCGCACGGAAATCGGCTTGTCTTCCGGCCAATTGGCACGCACAGCCTCAAACACTTCCAGCGGATAGCGGGCACGGTTTTCATGGCTGCCGCCATATTCATCGTCACGAATATTAGTCAGCGGCGACAGGAAGCTTGCCAGCAAATAACCGTGCGCAACGTGCAGCTCCAACCAGTCAGCACCGGTTGCGGCGGCTCGTTTGGTGGCGGCGATAAAGTCGGCTTTTACGCGGTCCATATCGGCGCGATCCATCGCCTTTGGTGTCACGCCATGTGTGAGATAAGGCATTGCCGAAGCGGAATAGAGCGGCCAGCCACCACTTTCCAAGGGTTGGTCAATGCCCTCCCACGCCACTTTAGTAGCGCCTTTGCGCCCTGCATGGCCAAGCTGAATGCCGACCTTGGCCGAACTGTTTTGATGGATGAAATTGACTAAGCGTTTCCAGCCTTCGGTCTGTTCGTCATTCCACAGCCCCAGACATCCCGGCGTGATGCGGGCATCGGGTGATACGCAGGTCATTTCGGCAAAAATCAACCCCGCGCCACCAATGGCACGGCTGCCTAAATGCACCATGTGAAAGTCATTAATCAGGCCATCTTCCGCTGAATACATTGCCATCGGCGACATGACGATGCGGTTTGGCAGTGTTGTGCCTCGCATCGTATAAGGCGTAAACATCGGCGGCAGCGCGCGCTCATCCGTCACGGCAAGCCCTGCATGCTTTGCAAACCAACGCTCGTAATTTTCCAGCCATGTGGCATCGCGCAGACGCAGGTTTTCATGGCTGATGCGCTGCGAGCGGGTCAGCATAGAATACATGAACTGTTCCGGTTCCAGTACATCGGCATAACGGTGGCCGACCACTTCAAACCATTCCATCGCATTGCGTGCCGCATTTTGAATACGTGCCACATCAACGCGGCGGATTTCTTCGTAATCTTCCAGTACTGCCGGAATATGGCTTTTGTCATGACCGTGAATTTCAAACTGACGGGTCAGTTCAATCGCATCATCTATGGCAAGTTTTGTGCCTGAGCCAATGGCAAAATGCGCGGTATGTGCCGCATCACCCATTAGCACTACATGCGACTGACCGTTGAAATGGCTCCATTTTTCGCAGATCAGCCGGTTGAAATTGAGCCATGCCGAGCCGCGCAAATGGCGGGCATTGCTTTTAAGTGATGCGCCTTCAAGCACTTCAGCAAACAGGTCTTCACAAAAATGGATGGCCTGATCCTGATCCATTTTGTCAAAACCGGAAGCCTGATAGGTATCCTCGGTGGTTTCGATAATGAATGTCGAGGTCTGGTCGTCAAACTTATAAATATGCGCCTGAAACCAGCCGTGATCGGTTTTACGGAAATCAAAGGTAAAGGCATCATAGAGTTTGTCAGTGCCAAGCCAGATAAAGCGGTTTGGCCGTTTCAGCATATCCGGCTTGAAAATATCGACATAATGATTGCGGATTTTAGAATTTACGCCGTCACTGGCAATGATCAGATCTGCATCGGGATAATCAAGGTCACTGTTAACCTCGGTTTCAAAAATCAGCTCGACGCCCAGTTCCTCACAGCGGCGCTGCAAAATATTAAGCAGCTTTTTGCGGCCGATACCAACAAAGCCGTGGCCGGATGTGCGCTGTCTGGTGCCTTTGAAAAGCACCTCAATATCGTCCCAATGGTTGAAAGCATCCTGAATTTCATTGGCGCTTTTCGTGTCCCATTCCTGCATGGATTCCATGGTCGCGTCAGAAAACACCACGCCCCAGCCGAATGTGTCATAGGGGCGGTTGCGCTCAACCACACGAATATGATGTTCGGGGTGCAGTTTCTTCATCAAAAGTGCAAAATACAGCCCTGCCGGACCACCGCCGATGCAGACGATACGCATGATATGTTCCCTTTTGTGCCGCACCGATCTACGCCGGTTTTGGAAATAGTTTATGCTTAAAGTATTGGGCGGGAATGTTCCCACGTCAAGCGCCATTTTTAAAATTCATTGCCGTTTAAAAAAATAAAAGGCAGTTGCTGGCACCAGGTCACGCCGATATGCACGGATTTCTCGGGGAATTTTCACAAAATCGGGAGTTACAACAAATAGTTTTTATTCTTGACTTTTCATTTTGCCATATTCGTGTTACCAGCCCGTGCCAATCCAAGGAAAAATACTTGAGAATGTGCTGCTCTGCCCCCCATGGTTGTTTAACCTCCCAATGTTAGACCGAGCAGCCTTTTGTTATTTAAAGGAACTGGCAATGGCAAAAATTATTGAAACGCCTACAGGACATTTAGCCCTTACATTTGATGATGTGCTGCTGCAGCCGGGTCACTCGGAAGTGATGCCGGGTCAGACAGATCTGCGCACAATTATTGCCGGTGATATTGAACTGAACCTGCCGCTGCTTTCAGCTGCGATGGATACCGTAACCGAATCACGTCTGGCCATTGCGATGGCACAGGCTGGCGGTATCGGCGTTATTCACCGTAACCTGACACCGGAACGTCAGGCTGAAGAAGTTCGCCGCGTCAAGAAGTTTGAATCCGGTATGGTTATCAATCCGGTTACTATCGGCCCGGATGCAACTTTGGCTGAAGCACAGGCTTTGATGGCATCTTATCACATTTCCGGTATTCCGGTTGTTGAAGGCACAAGCGGTACACCAGGCCGTTTGGTTGGTATCCTGACCCACCGTGATGTGCGTTTTGCTTCCAACCCTGATCAGAAAATTCATGAGCTGATGACCCATGAAAACCTGATCACTGTGCGTGAAAATGTAGATCAGGAAGAAGCCAAGCGTCTTCTGCACCAACATCGTATTGAAAAACTGCTGGTTGTTGATGATGCCGGCCGTTGCGTTGGTCTGATCACTGTTAAAGACATCGAAAAAACCCAGCTGAATCCGAATGCTGCTAAAGATGCGCAGGGTCGTCTTCGTGCGGCTGCTGCTACCAGCGTTGGTGAAGATGGTTTTGAACGCGCCGAGCGTCTGATCGATGCCGGTGTTGATCTGTTGGTTGTTGATACAGCCCACGGTCACTCACAGCGCGTTCTCGATGCAGTGACCCGCATCAAAAAACTCTCCAGCGGTGTTCGCATTCTCGCCGGTAACGTCGCAACTGCTGGCGGTACACTGGCATTGATTGATGCAGGTGCCGATGCTGTTAAAGTTGGTATCGGACCAGGCTCCATCTGCACCACCCGTATTGTTGCAGGTGTTGGCGTTCCGCAGCTTTCAGCCATTATGTCGGCTGTTGAAGTGGCACAAAAGCATAATATTCCGGTGATCGCTGACGGCGGTATCAAGTTCTCCGGCGATTTCGCCAAAGCACTGGCCGCTGGTGCGGTTGCTGCCATGGCTGGTTCGCTGCTGGCTGGTACAGAAGAAAGCCCGGGCGAAGTTTACCTGCATCAGGGTCGTTCATTCAAAGCTTACCGCGGCATGGGCTCGGTTGGTGCAATGGCTCGCGGTTCTGCTGACCGTTATTTCCAGGCGGAAGTACGTGACGAGCTGAAGCTGGTGCCGGAAGGTATTGAAGGTCAGGTTGCTTATAAAGGCCCTGTCGGCAATGTGCTGCATCAGCTTGCTGGTGGTTTGCGTGCATCGATGGGCTATGTGGGTGCGAAAAACTTGGCTGAATTCCGCGAAAAGGCAACTTTCGTGCGCATTTCCAATGCAGGCTTACGTGAAAGCCATTCCCATGGTGTAACCATCACCCGTGAAAGCCCGAACTATCCAAGCGCATAATCAGCTTGTTTGATTGTTGAATTTAAAAAGCCCGCCTCTTCAGGCGGGCTTTTTTTATGTCTTCTCTATGGTGTTTGTGAGAGGGCTTGCAGCTCCTGATCTGTCACTTTGAGCTGCGCGACCGTTTGTGCAATACATTGGGAAAGTGCCATGAAATCAGCGCGGCGCAAACTTTGGCGGCGCCATAACATACCGATTTCGCGGGATGGCTGCTCACCTTCAAACGGGATAATCCGCATTTTCATGTGAGAGGCTTCGGCGCGAACGGCAATTTCAGGAATAAGCGTCAGTCCCATGCCGTGGCTGACCATTTGCAGCAAAGTGGTCATGCTGGTGGCGCCATATTTCACCAATTGGCGCTGGTGCGGCTTGGTGCAAAATTCCAATGCCTGATCACGCAGGCAATGGCCTTCTTCCAACAGCAACAGGCGGTCAAGTGCGACCCGATCCTGTGTCATGGGCCCGTCAAGAATATCGGTATCATTGCTGGCGGTAGCAATCAGAAAGCGGTCATTAAAAAGCGGCGTATGTGCCAAACGATCATCTTCAATAGGAAGCGCTGCTACAACCGCATCCAGTTCGCCATTGTTGAGATCTTCCAGCAAGCGCGCCGTCATTGCTTCGCGTAGTTCAAGCCGGAATTGCGGATATTTATCCCGTAGTAACGGGATCAGCAGCGGCACAATATAAGGTGCGATGGTCGGGATAATGCCAAGCCGCATCCGCGTGCTGAGCAAGCCCTTATTAATCGCGGTAATATCTTCAAGCGCCTGAATATCCAGCAAAATGGCCTGAATGCGCGGGCGCAATATTTGCCCCAGTTCCGTGATGATCACGCTTCTTTGAGTGCGCTCAAAAAGCGGCGCACCGGCGAGATCTTCCATTTCGGCGATCTGCGCTGAGAGGGCTGGCTGCGAAACATGCACTGTTTCGGCAGCTTTGCGGAAGTGCAGGGTGGTGGCGAGCGCCTCGAAATAGCGCATTTGTCTGACTGTAAACATGATAAGAAAATGCTATCAATGTTTCATGAAAATGCAATTAGAAATTATTATAAGAAGAGTTCTAAATTGGCTTTATCAAACAGCGCGTCTGTGAGAGACTTGAAAAGATAGGCGTGCCTTTTAGCCCTCATCAGGGGCATTTCCATGTTTATATCAAAAGGGAGAGACCATTTATGACCGATCGCCCGATTATGACCACAACCGGTGGCGCAGCTGTTCCAGACAATCAGAATTCATTGACCGCCGGTGAGCGCGGGCCCGTTTTGATGCAGGATTATCAGCTGATTGAAAAGCTGGCACATCAAAACCGTGAGCGTATTCCTGAACGTGCTGTTCACGCTAAAGGCTGGGGCGCACATGGCACGCTGACCATTACCGGCGACATTTCCAAATATACCAAGGCAGCCGTGTTACAGCCGGGCACAGTCACTCCGATGCTGGCGCGTTTTTCAACTGTTGCCGGTGAGCACGGAGCAGCGGATGCCGAGCGCGACGTGCGTGGCTTTGCGTTGAAATTTTATACACCGGAAGGCAATTGGGATCTGGTTGGCAATAATACGCCGGTATTTTTCGTGCGTGATCCGATCAAATTCCCTGACTTTATTCATACGCAAAAGCGTCACCCGAAAACCAATTTGCGCTCAGCCACCGCCATGTGGGATTTCTGGTCACTGTCACCGGAAAGCCTGCATCAGGTAACAATCCTGATGTCTGACCGTGGTCTGCCGACCGATGTGCGCCACATCAATGGTTATGGTTCGCACACTTATTCTTTCTGGAATGACGCGGGCGAGCGCTACTGGGTGAAATTCCACTTTAAAACCATGCAGGGCCACAAACATTGGACCAATATGGAAGCTGAGCATGTCGTGGGTAAAACCCGTGAATCGACACAGGAAGATCTCTACGGCTCCATCGAAAAGGGCGAATTCCCGCGTTGGAAAGTTCAGGTGCAGATTATGCCTGAAGCGGATGCCGATAAGACAGCTTATAACCCGTTTGATCTGACTAAAGTCTGGCCGCATGCGGATTATCCGCCGATTGATATTGGTGTGATGGAGCTGAACCGCAATCCGGAAAACTATTTTGCGGAAGTTGAAAATGCAGCCTTTTCACCATCCAATATTGTGCCGGGCATCAGCTATTCGCCGGATAAAATGTTGCAGGCGCGCTTGTTCTCTTATGCGGATGCGCATCGCCACCGTTTGGGCACGCATTATGAGCATATTCCGGTCAATCAGCCGAAATGCCCTGTGCATCACTATCACCGCGATGGCCAGATGAATACATTTGGCGGTATCGCAACCGGCAACCCGGATGCTTATTATGAGCCGAATTCGTTTAATGGTCCGGTTGAGCAGCCTGCTGCTAAAGAGCCGCCGTTGAAAATTAGTGGTGATGCTGACCGTTACAATCACCGCATCGGTAATGATGATTATTCACAGCCGCGCGCTTTGTTTAATCTCTTCAATGATGGTGAAAAAGCACGTCTGTTTTCCAATATTGCTGCGGCAATGGGCGGCGTACCGGCTTTCATCATTGAGCGTCAGCTTGGGCATTTCAAGCTGATCCATCAAGATTATGAGGCGGGTGTGCGCAAAGCTCTCCACGAAGCGCATGGATATGATGCCAATACGATTTCCAATGAGGAAAAAGCAGGCATTAACGGCTGAAGGCAACAATGATTTGTTTTATTGAAGGAGGGGGCAACCCCTCCTTTTTTATATTGATTATATCGATGTATATTATTCTGATTTTAACTGGTTAATTGAAATTTTCTATTTTGAAATATTAATCAATATTTATTTAAATATCTTTATTGTTTGTGTTCTTTTGAATTTGTATTCAATGTTCGTGTAATTTTATTGTTGTTTGAATCATCTTGATTGTGCAGTCGCTTTTGATTCTGCGTTGAGGGGCGAATAAGATGATGCTGCTTTTGTTTTTTCTGATGATGCTCGCACTTGGTTTTAATTGGTTTGGCTACCGGACATTGTCGCTGGCTTTTGTCACTTCATGCTTGGTTGTCGCGATAAAGGAATTTTTGTGGGAAATACACAGTGCTGATTATGGCTACAGCATGCCCTGGCTTCAGTTGTGATGTGGGAGCCAGTGACGATGAGTATTTTTAAAACAGATAATCAAAATAGTGCCTATCAACAGCATCAATGGACAGCGCTTCATTTCTTGTATTTGCTGGGCATGATGTTTGTTCTTGCATCTATTTTAACGGCTGCGATGATATTGCAATATGGCTTTAATGAATTGCCATGTCCGCTTTGTTTGTTGCAACGCCTTGCCATGTTGGGTGTGTGTTTTGGTGTGATGCTGCAATTTCGATACGGCCTCACTTTCCGTTATGCGGGCATTAGTCTGCTGTTTGCAGTTTTTTTGCTGATCGTTTCGGTGCGGCAGACTTTGCTGGATATTTATGTCCGTCCGGGGCACGATTATGTCGGCAGCGCTGTTTTGGGGCTGCATATGCCGGTATGGTCGGTTCTCATTGCGCTCGCGCTCATACTGGCTACGTCTTTGCAAATGATAGTATGGGGCGGTGTGCACTATCGCAGCAATGCCAAGATCAAGGCTTTTCCGTTACTGTATAAGGCAGCATTTGTTTTAAGTCTTTATGTGCTGCTGATCGCAGCCGTTAATACCGCTTCTGTTCTGGTGCAATGTGGTACAGGTCAGTGTCATACAACTGCTTATGTGCTGCTCCAATAAGTAGTCATGCTGTTACGGGTCAGCTACATGGCTGAAACTGTCTGATTGTTTTATCCTGTTTGTCTTTTATGTTGCCATTTGCTGTCGGGCATGGTTATGCGGGACGGTGAGTTTTAGTAATAAAAGGACGGCTAGGGAAAAATAATGCGGCTTGGCGGACGCCTGCAGGCGGCGATAGAAGTACTGGAAGATATTGAGGCCAAGAAACGCCCCGCTTCCGATGCTTTAAAAGATTGGGGTTCTTCGCATCGTTTTGCCGGCGCGGGGGATCGCGCTGTGATTGGCAATATTGTGTACGATGCTTTGCGCCGCAAGCTTTCGCTTGGCTGGCTGATGGGCAGCGACAGCGCATCTTCCCTTGCCTATGGCGCATTGCTGCGTGATGGCGGTTTGCCTTATGAAGATATCATGGCGGCTATCGCTAATGATAAATTCAGCCCCGTGGAATTATCAGACGATCAGCTTAAAAACTGGCAAAACAACGATATCACTAAGGCCGAAGATTATATTCAGGCTGATGTGCCCTTATGGTGTGTCGATAAATTACGCGGGACATTTGGTGATGATTGGGTGGCGCAGGCCGCAGCTTTGGCTGATCGCCCGCCGGTGGATCTGCGCGTTAATCGGCTGAAGGCGACACGCAATCAGCTCTTGCTAGCGCTGGAAGGCACAGGCGCGGCCTCTGCACCATTTCTTGATGATGCTGTTCGCATTCCGCCGATTGAGGCTTTGGGGCGCCATCCTAATGTGCAGACCGGACAGGCTTTTCAGGATGGCTGGTTCGAGGTGCAGGATTTAGGCTCGCAAATTGCAGCAAAACTTGCCAATGCCAAGGCTGGTGAGCAGGTGCTTGATTATTGCGCCGGTGCTGGCGGCAAAACCCTGTCACTGGCGGCAGCCATGGAAAATCGTGGCCAGATCCATGCGTTTGACGCAGAGGCAGCACGCCTGTCACCGATCTATGACCGTTTGCAGCGCGCTGGTGTGCGCAACACACAAGGTTATAATAAACAAGCTGATCTGGAGCCGCTCAAAGGCCAGATGGATTTGGTTTTGACCGATGCGCCTTGCACGGGTGCCGGCACATGGCGTCGCCGTCCTGATGCCAAATGGCGCCTGACCGAACAGCAACTGGAGCGCCGTGAGCAGGATCAGCAGGATGTGCTGAACAGCGCTAAACATTATCTAAAAGCTGGCGGCCGCTTTGTCTATGTGACCTGCTCGATTTTCGACAGTGAAAACAACCGGCAAATTGAGAAGTTTCTGGCTGAAAACAGCAATTTCTCGGAAGAGAAAATTGATCTCGCATCAATTGCGGGCGCTGAGTTTGGTGATGTGCAGCCGGTTTTCTTGTCCCATGGCTGTGTCTTCTCACCAAAACAAACCATGACTGACGGTTTTTATGTGGCAATTCTTAAAAAACAGGCCTGACAACAGATTATTTATTCTCGTCCACGCAAAATAGTAAAAGAATAACTGGCTTCTTTAACAATTGAGCAGCATAAATATGAAATTGTCTTATGTAGTCATGGGCGTTTCTGGGAGGGTTTATGTCGGATGCAAGAATAGCCGAGGCTGATTTTCAGCTGCGTGTTGAGGAGAGCTTCGCAAGGCAGCCGGCCTTAAAGCTGATCGGCGCGGATTTAACGCGTTGCGAGCCGGGCATTGTGGAAATCGAATTGCCGTTTCGCAATGATCTGACCCAGCAGCACGGCTATTTGCATGCGGGCATTATTTCGGCAGCACTTGATTCTGCTTGCGGTTATGCAGCATTCACGCTGATGCCAGCCGATGCCGCCGTTTTGACCATTGAGTTCAAGGTCAACTTGCTGGCACCGGGGCAGGGCGACAGGTTTTTATTCCGTGGCGAGGTAACAAAGCCTGGCCGAACCATTATGGTGAGCGATGGTCAGGCTTTTGCGGTGACCGACACCGAGGTGCGGCTGATTGCGACGATGACTGCTACCGTGATGGTGGTGCAGGATCGCAAAGGCTTGCAGGGCTGATCCGTATCCATACGGCATAAGTTAAGAGCCTTTTTATCATCTGCGTTACATTAAATGTGCTTCGTTCATAACTGTTGTTAAGAGCGACGAAAATGACCATTGCAACATGGACATTTTTTCTTTAGATGCTTCACATGAGCACCAATCATCCCGACACAATCCTTATCATCGACTTCGGAAGTCAGGTCACGCAGCTGATAGCGCGTCGTGTCCGTGAGGCCGGAGTTTATTCCGAAATCGTGCCTTTCCAGCTGGCCGGTGACGCATTCAAGCGGATCAATCCGCGTGCTGTCATCCTGTCCGGAAGCCCGCACTCAACCACTGATATTGGCAGCCCGCGTGCGCCGCAGGCAGTGTTTGAAGCCGGTATTCCGGTGCTTGGCATTTGCTATGGTGAACAGACCATGTGCGAACAGCTCGGCGGCAAAGTTGAAAGCGGCCATGACCGTGAATTTGGTCGTGCCTTCCTTGACGTTCAGGAAGACAGCGCGCTGTTCAACGGTCTGTGGGCAAAAGGCACACGTCATCAGGTTTGGATGAGCCATGGTGACCGCGTAACTGCGCTGCCTGAAGGCTTTAAAGTTATCGGAACCTCCACCAACGCGCCTTATGCTGCTATCGCTGATGAAAAGCGCAAATATTACGGCGTGCAGTTCCATCCGGAAGTGGTGCACACACCCGATGGTGCAAAACTCCTGCAAAACTTCGTCCACAATATTGCTGGCATCAAGCCGGACTGGACAATGACCGCATACCGCCAGCAGGCTGTGGAAGCCATCCGCAAGCAGGTTGGTTCGGGCAAAGTGATCTGCGCGCTTTCAGGCGGTGTGGATTCTTCCGTTGCAGCTCTTCTCATCCATGAAGCCGTTGGCGATCAGCTGACCTGTATTCTGGTTGATCATGGTTTGATGCGCAAAAACGAAGCAGCTGATGTGGTTGCAATGTTCAAAGAACATTATGACCTGCCGCTGATTTTGGTGAATGCACAGGATCGTTTCATCTCCGCTCTGGAAGGCGAAACTGACCCTGAGAAGAAGCGCAAGACCATTGGCCGTCTCTTCATCGAAGTCTTTGAAGAAGAAGCCAATAAGCTTGGCGGCGCTGACTTCCTCGCACAGGGCACACTCTATCCGGATGTGATTGAAAGTGTTTCCTTCACCGGTGGCCCTTCGGTTACAATCAAATCGCACCACAATGTGGGTGGCTTGCCTGAGCGCATGAATATGCAGCTGGTCGAGCCATTGCGCGAATTGTTTAAAGACGAAGTGCGCGTGTTGGGTAAAGAGCTTGGTTTGCCGGATAGCTTTATTGGCCGTCACCCGTTCCCGGGTCCGGGTCTTGCTATTCGCTGCCCGGGTGGCATCACCCGTGAGAAGCTGGAAATCCTGCGTGAAGCCGATGCGGTTTACTTGGATGAAATCCGCAAAGCCGGTCTTTATGACATCATCTGGCAGGCTTTTGCCGTGCTGCTGCCGGTGCAAACCGTTGGCGTGATGGGCGATGGCCGTACCTATGAATTCGTATGTGCGCTTCGTGCAGTCACTTCCGTGGATGGTATGACAGCAGATTTCTACCATTACGATATGGACTTTTTGGCGAAGGCCGCCACCCGTATCATTAATGAAGTGCGCGGTATTAACCGCGTGGTCTATGATATCACTTCGAAGCCTCCGGGCACCATCGAGTGGGAATAAGTTAAAGAACAATGCGCCAATCGGCGCATTGTTTTTTTCTAGATATAACAAGTGCATAAACCTTAGCGAGCAAACGAATGAACAGCAGCGAAAAGATTTATTCCGGCAAAACCAAAGACCTCTACGCGCTAGAGAATGGCAACGTTCTTCTGGTGTTCAAGGATGATGTAACCGGCGCAGACGGTGTGATCGATCCGGGTGCAAACACCGTTATTGGTCAGGTTGAAGGCAAGGGTCGCAAGTCTCTCGCTATGACGGATTATTTCTTCAAACGTTTGCATGCTGCCGATGTGCCGACCCATCTGGTCAATCTTGATCTGGAAAAAGGCACCATGGAAGTGCGCCGCGCCGAACCTCTGGGCAAGGATATTAACGGCACCGGCGGTTTTGAATTTGTTTGCCGCACACGCCCTTGGGGCAGCTTCATTCGTCGTTATCAGCAATATATTCGTGATACCGAGCAGAAGTTTGACAATCTTGTCGAGATCACTGTCAAAGATGATGAACGCGGCGACCCGCTGATCAATGATGATACAATCGTAGCTCTTGGTCTTTTGAGCCCTGAGCATCTTGCAAAAGCTAAAGACATTACCCGCAATGTATGCCGCATTGTTGAGGCTGACCTGCGCGGCCTCGGTCTGACACTGATTGATATGAAAATTGAAATCGGCCTGATCGATGGTGAAGTTGTGGTGATCGATGAAATCTCTGCTGATGCCATGCGCGTTATGGACGAAACCGGCAAAGTGCTGGAACACGCCAAAGTCTATGAAAAACTGATCGGCTGATTGATCATCCATATCGGATTGTGATGAGAAAAACACCGCCGCGATTATCCATTCGTGGCGGTGTTTTTTATTTAAAAGCACGTTGGAACTGTCTGGTAAATTATCAGGGAAATTGCCCTGAACAGTTTTCACGAAGGGCATTTTGGGTGTAAACACCAGCAGCAGTTTATGGGCATGCGCGCCACTTTATTTCAGGGAGAAAATGAATGCGTATCGGTTTAATCGGTTATGGTAATATTTCACGCACCTTAATGAAGTTGCTGAGTGATGAATTAGCCGCTCCTTTATCCTCCCTGACCGTTTTGAGCCTGCCGGAATTTGCAGAAACCACACGCCAGCAATTGGCGGAAGAGGGCAAGAAAGTTGCCGGTGAACTAACCGTCGTTGATAATGGTGAAGAATTTTTAAGAGCTTCTTTTGATCTGGTGATCGAATGCGCAGGCCATTCCGCCGTTTCTGCTTATGTGCCGGAATTTTTAAGCCGTGGCACTGATACAATTATCGTCTCAATCGGTGCGCTGGCTGATCAGGAACTGGAAACACGTTTGCGCAAAGCGGCTGAAACGGGCGGTGGTCAGATCATCTTGCCGGCTGGGGCTATTGGTGGTGTGGATATTCTGTCGGCTCTTCGCCCGACAGGTCTGACAAGTGTTACCTATCGTGGCCGCAAGCCACCTGTGGCTTGGTCTGGCACACCTGCTGAAGACATTCTGGATCTGCCAAATGTCAAAGAAGCGGTGGTTTTTTTCAAGGGCAATGCGCGTGATGCAGCGCAGCAATATCCGAAAAATGCCAATGTGGCGGCAACATTGGCGCTGGCAGGTTTAGGCTTTGAAGCCACGAAAGTGGAGCTGGTGGCTGATCCGCAAGCGCCGGGCAATGTGCATGAATATCATGTGGAATCGCCGGTTGCCAATTATCGTATCGAGATTGAAAACAAGCCATCGGCAGGTAATGCCAAAACCTCTGTAACAACAGTTTATAGCGTGTTGCGCGCGGTGATGAACCGCATTCAACCAGTGGTTATTTAAGCTTTAAAGTGTGTTTGATTTAAATAAAGCGGCGCATTTTAAGTGCGCCGCTTTTTTTGTTTTTTAAAGAAAACGGGTGGTGTAAATTTCATTTGCCGATAGTGGCAAAAGACGGTTGGCCATTTCGGCTTTCAGGTCTTCCAGTTGTTCTGCTTCTTTCGGTGTTTTATCAGCCTTTGCACCAAGGCGCACAAACTCTTCCCTCACATGGCCGGGCTTGATCACGGCTTCAACGGTTTTGCCGCGATAGGTGAAATGCCAGACATAAGGCCCCGGAAATTCGTCGATGACGTTTTTGCCGCCTAAAGATTTATCAATGGTGAGGCGGTTATCGGTCAGGGCACGGGTGACCATTTCCATGGCATCACGTCCGCCCGGGCCTGAAAAGGCGGTGTTGATGACAATTTCACGACGCTCAACCGGTTGATCAAACAGCGCAAAACCTGCCTGCATGGCTTTGAGCGCATGGGTTACCCCCCCTGGAAAACCACCACCATGATAGGTGTTGATATCGTGAAACGAGAAGGTGAGCTTCATGCCGTTTTCGGCAACGGTGATAATGTCATGCATGGATCATGGCTTTCAGATTGGGGATAAAACGGTCTAAAAAACGGGTGGTGGCAGGCATGAAATGCGAGCCGTGATGGAACATCGGATCAAGGGAGGAAATAATCATCCGGCCATTGGTCGAGACGTCATCCACATAAAGGATCGGGCGGTTGTCACCATCGCGCGCCAAAATTTGAGCACCTGCCGGTGGCTCGAACCAGCCATGCAAATGCCAGGTTACATCTTGGGTGGTCATATCTTTCATGAGCGGGTGTTTGGGGTCTGTTACCCTCACTCCGAGGTCGGCTTTCTCATCCAGCCACCACCACCAATTGGTAGGGGTTTCGTGGAAAGTGATATGATCCAGCCACAGGTCTGAGCGGCTTTCGCCCAAAGCAATGACCGTGCCGCCATTTTCTAAATGCCTGGCAATAACCGGCTTTTGCGCAATCATCCTTTGTGCCGGTGTGCGGCATGGCACCCAGAGAACATCTGTTGGCGTGAGTATGGTGCCAAGCTCTTCCGGTGTGGTGATGACATCAAAAGCATGGCTATAGGCGTCACCTTCGAGGCTGTGAATATGGTAATAATTGCCGCTGGATGGCACGACAATGCGCGGCGCATTGGTTGCTTTACTTATCCGTGCGCCTTGATAGCTCTGCGCTTTGGCCAATGGTAAATCAGTTTGCGGCTGCTGAAAATGTGTGGTGCTTTCATCAAGACAAGCGCCACCTGCCACCCATTCCAGAATGCGTTCGCTCAATAAAGGCGCAAGCCCCCACTCAAGCCCCATTGATGCCAGATCATTGCCGGAATGGGAGAAAAACCTGCCACCTTTGGCACGATGCCAAACCCAGTCAACGGGTACAAATTTTGCACCAAGACCATTAATGGCGACAGCATTTTCCGGCAAAGGATTGCATCCACGACCGTAAAAACCTGCAACATTTTTGTTGGTTTCGAGCTTTTTGAGGTCAATTTCTGCAAAAATGGGATGGAAATTGAGCGAATTGAGATCAAAATCTGCACGTTTTGGTGCGGAAATTGGCTGATATTGATGCAAGCCATCCAAAAACGGACGCACAATATGACCGTTGAAAAACCATCGGCCACCTTTGTTCATGAAAGTTTCAAGTGCCGGTTTGAGTTGCAGCAGAACATCTTGGTCGCATTGCTGACCGGTAATCAGCCCTTGATGCTGCGCGAGGATTTGCGCATCAAAATTGGCCTGTTCAACAATGGTGACAAGTCCGGTGTCTGCGGCTTTTTGAATGACGGTTGAAACATCGCCAAAGGCAGATTTTAAATAAAGTACACTCATGCTGCTTCTTTTCCGGCAAAAGCGGGGAGAATGGCTTTGCGGGCTTCTTCATCGGAGCCGCTTACATCAACCCAGCACATCGGCACACCGTAAAGTTCGGCCAGTTTTTCAGGCACAATCATATCGCCGACACTACCATGTTCTTCGCGACCTTGCGGCTGCATCAGCAAAACATCATCGGCGGCAGCCAGCGCATGATTTGGATCATGGGTGGTGAAAATAATCGCATATTCACGCTTGCGGCGTAATCTGTCGAGAAGTTTGAGGGTTTTGTCCTGATTGCCCAGATCAAGTGCGGATGTAGGTTCGTCAAAAACCAGCACAGGCGATCCGGTGGCAAGGGCGCGGGCAATCAGCACCAATTGCCGCTGACCGCCGGACATGCGGTCATAGCGCAATTGAGCCAAGGCGTTTGCGCCCACTTCTTCCATCGCCTGATAGGCAAATTCGCGGTCTTTTGGGCTTGGATGGCCAAACAGGCCCAAATGCGCGGCTCTGCCCATGGTGACAACTTCAAGGCCGGTGAGCTTGGCTTGCGACGCGCCATGCTGCGGCACATAGCCGGCAATTTTAGGTGCATGGCGTGTGCCTTGATGCAAAGCCTGAAAGCCAAGCAATGCACGTAATAAGGTGGTTTTTCCACGTCCATTGGGGCCAAGAATAGCGAGCGAGCGCCCGACCGGAACAGTAAAACTGATATTTTGAAATAATGTCCGTTTGCCGAAGACAACGGATGCTGCTTCCAAGCCGATCATGTGCGGTTTGCCTCGCTGAAATGACGACGTAAAAGCACAGCAAAAACCGGCGCGCCGATCAGTGCCGTTAACACACCAAGCGGAATTTCTGCTGCGGTTAATGTGCGTGCCAATGTGTCGATAAAGGTGAGATAGGCAGCACCTAAAATGGCCGATGCAGGGATCAAAGCGCGGTGATCTTCACCAACGATGATGCGTGCTGCATGTGGCACAACAAGGCCGATCCAGCCGACAATGCCGGCAACGGCAACGGATGTGCCGGTCATCAATGAGATAGCAGCAAAAATAAACCAGCGTTCTTTGTCGGGGTTCACGCCCAGAGATCGTGCTTCGCTTTCTTCCAGTGCCAGCAGGTTGAGGCGATAGCGCAGCATGTAGACAATCAGCAGGCCGATAGCCATGCCGGGAACGGCCAATCCCAAACGCGCCCATGTGGCGGTGGAAAATGAACCCATCAGCCAGAACACAATGGCTGGCAGCGACGTGTTGGGATCAGCCAGAAACTGGACGATGGAAACCAGAGCACCAAAAAGAGCGCCGATAATTGTGCCGGATAAAATGACGGTAATGACTTCGGTGCGGCCATTGATGCGCGCTAAAGCGCCAACAATAATGAGTGCAACAAGCCCGAGCGAAAAGGCCATGCCTAGCAGGATAAAGCCTGAAAAGCCGAAGAAAATCGCCAATGCGCCGCCAAAGGCTGCCCCCTGGCTGATACCGAGAATTTGTGGTGATACAAGGGGATTGCGAAACACACCCTGCAATGCCGCACCACCCACAGCAAGCGCTGCACCGGATAAAGCTGCCAGCAATACGCGTGGCAGACGCACGAGCAGCACAATGCGCTCATCCATCGCTTCCGGCGCGGCCGACGGGTTGATAAGGCTATTGGTTAGAATTTCAAGAATACGTGCGGCACTGACAGAAAAACGTCCCGCTCCGATGGAAAGCAACATGACGGCAATGAGACCTGCAATCATCAAGCCAAAACTGCCAAAACGATACGCCGTCCGGTGACGGCGTATCGTGTTTGTAACAGTCTCTGTGACCACAGAGCTCATATCATTTGCTCGCAAATTGTGCGTAATTTGCAGCATTGCCTTGCATGTCCATCCACAAAATACCGTCGATGTCTGCGTCGTTTAAGTCATAATTATAAAGCGACTTATAAGCTTTTTTCATTTCACCGCGCAGGTCATATTGGAAAACCTCAGGATGCAGAATATTGGCCAGCCACATCCATGTCAGCGGGCTTTCCTGACTTGGCGGATCCCAGCGATAGCCACCAAGCGGCAGCTTATAGACTTTCTTGTCTTGCGCGGCTTTGGTCAGCGACAGGATAGGGTCATCCATGATGCGCTCAAGGCCAAGCTTGGCCTCAAAACTATTAAGCAGAATGACATCAGGGTTCCATTCGGCAATCTGTTCAGGGCTGATGGTGGTGCCATTGCCTTTGACATCCGCAGACGCATTCAGGCCGCCGGTCAAATCAATATACCAGGCATTATAATTGCCCTCATTGCCGGAAGCAGTGAGTTTTTCCATTGCTCGGCCAAGATAAAGCACTTTCGGACGCTTGTCGGCGGCGATATTTTTGGTTTTTGCCGCCATTTCCTGTGCCACCTGATCGCGCCAGCCATTAATCAATGCGGCACGTTCCGGCTTGCCAATGGCTGTTGCTACCATGTTTTGGTAGTAGCGGGCTTTTTCTTCAGTGCCATAAGAAATGAGAGCGACATTAAGGCCCGCATTGGTCAAAGGATCAACCAGATCAGCGCCGTAATCCGCCCATTGGATAACAAGGTCAGGATTGGTTGCAGCCAGTTCTTCAATATTAGGGATGAAGTTTGGCGCGGTAATATCAGACGGAATGTCTTTGGCTTCCGGGAAGATTTTACCCAATACGCCTTCCATAATGGCAGATTTAGCGGTGGGGTTCATACCGACCAGCTTGGAGGTGCTGCCATCAATGGAAATGATGGTGGATGCCATTGGAATGGGAATGGAAGCAATACGCTGTGCCGCCTTTGGCAGGGTGACGGTGCGTCCGCCATGATCTTTTAATGTAATCGGCTCTGCCCATGCAGCGGATGATGATCCGGCAAGTAAGACAACAGAGACGGTGGCGGCAAACATCTTCACGTTGAACACGATACGACCTCAATGATAGCCAGCGGCACTTTTAAACAGTCTTGGGAGGAATGTGCTTAAAGCGCGGCTTTAAAAAGTGAATGCGTGGTTTCTGTACGCAACCACACTTACAATTTCAGGCTAGTACATAATGGTGAGTATGTGTGTCAAGTTTAATATGGAGTTTTTTAATCAGGTTTTGTTTGCGCCTTTTGCTGCTCTTTGATGAGCAGGGCGCGTTTGCGCTCTACGCCCCAGCGATAGCCTGAGAGGTCGCCATTATTGCGCACAACACGATGACACGGGATGATGACAGCAATTTTATTGGCACCGCACGCACCGGCCACCGCACGGCTGGCTTTGGGCTGGCCGATACGACTGGCCAGATCTGAATAACTGGTGGTTTGGCCGCTTGGAATATCACGCAAAGCCTGCCAGACCTTTTGCTGAAAGATCGTGCCCTGAATATCGAGCGGCAGATCAAAATCCTGTGCCGGATTTTCGATATGCGCAATCACGGCGGCGATATGGGTTTCAAATTCTTTGTCGCCTGCGAAAAGCTCTGCTTGCGGAAAGCGGTCTTGCAGGTTTTGCACGAGTTCTTCAGGATCATCGCCGAGTGTGACCGCGCAAATACCTTTTGATGTAGCGCCAATCAGCACGGAACCCAATGAACATTCAGCCACTGCAAAACGGATTTCCATGTTTTTTCCGCCTTTTTTAAAGGCTGTCGGGCTCATGCCAAGCATGTCGTCAGCATGGTGGTAAAAGCGGCTTGATGATTGAAAACCGGCATCATAAATAGCTTGTGTCACGTTGCTGTCCTTATCCGTTAATGCCTCGCGCATACGTCGTGCGCGCTCAGTTCGCGCATAAAGTTTAGGCGTCAGGCCGGTTATGGCTTTAAATTGGCGCTGGAAATAAAATGGGCTTAATCCGGCGGCTTTTGCCAGCTCTGCCAATGGGATGTTTTCCTCCGCGAGTTCAATGCGGCGGCAGGCTTGTTCAATGAGATTACGTATTTTGTCGCCCGCATCGGCCTGATCGGGTTTGCAGCGCTTGCAGGCACGATAACCCGCCGCTTCTGCCTCTGCGGGCGTGTTGTAAAAACTGATATTTTCAGGATTTGGGCGGCGTGCAGGGCAGCAAGCCAGACAGTAAATGGCGGTAGACTGAACGGCGAAGACAAAATCACGGGCTGACTTATCGCGGCTCATCACTTTTTGCCAGCGCGGATCATTTTCAACAAGCCGTGTATGGTCGTCGTTTTTTTTATCAAGCTGGTACATCTGGAAGCCTCATCCTGTCTATCATGACATAGCGCCAAGCAAGAACAAGCGCATCCCGATTCTTGCTGTTAAATTATATATTGCGAGGCATTTTGCGTGTCTGATGGATGAGCAATAAAGGATCAGGGACGAACAGAGCGCCGCCAGATCGTTTGTAGCGGAAATTTAACCTGTGGTGGCAGGCTGGTATTGTCTTGCAGGCTGGTGGCGATTGTTTGGGCAATTTCTTCCAATGGTTGGCGAAAGGTGGTCAATTCATAGGCTTGCCAGCTTGCTTGCTGTATATCGTCAAAACCGATGATGCACAGATCTTGCGGTATATGCAGAGAAAAATCCCGTTTTGCTGCATCCATAAAGCCAAGTGCAAGCAAATCCGTAACACAGAAGATGCCATCAGGGCGGTTTGAGCCTGCCAATATTTGGCGTGCCGCTTCAATGCCTGTTTGATAATTGGTCGGCCCTACGCGACAAAGACGTGCTGGAACTCCGGCTTTGACGGCAGCTTCCATGAAAAATTTCTCACGCGCTAAAATGCTGGGCGAGCCGGCGGTGGAGCTGATAACGGCCAGATTTTTGCAGCCGGCTCTCTCAAGCATCAAAAAAGCTTCCTTGGTTGCCTCGGCATTATCAACGATGATCTGCTCAGTGCCTTCTGGCAGATCATCGCGGTTGATGGTGATCACCCGCTGCCCGTTATGAATGCAGGTTTCGACCAATGAGCGGGAAGGGCGGCCCGACATAACAACCGTGGCATCAGCGCGATAATTGAGCGTCTGGCGCAGTGCATTTTCGATTGTATGTTGTTCGCCGGAGGTGTTGAGCACCATGACGACTTTGCCGGTGGCTTGCAGGTGACGGGTGGTCGCTTCCAAAAAAACTGATTGATGCGGAGTGTTAATATCGGCAACGATCAGACAAACAATGCCAGACTGATGGCGGATAAGTCCGCGTGCCAGATGGTTGACATGATAGCCCAGTTCTTCGGCGGCTTTTAAAACCTTGAGACGGGTGGCAGGGGAAACACTGGCACCTTCGGTAAAAGTGCGTGATACAGCTGAACGGGAAACGCCGGCGCGCTCGGCAACTTTGAGGGCGCTGATAGGCATACGTTGTGGTTTTGACAAAGGCAGATCCGGTTTCCATCCGCGGCCAGGTCTTTGAAAACGCGTGACATGGCCAGATATTTAAAGCTACGAATATGTGCCTTTTGCAGCAGTAATGCTGCATTCATATGACAGTCGTGCTGGTTGCTTCTCGGATAGCTTTTAAATAGCTTTGCTTTTGGCTGTGCTCGCTATAATGGAGCGGTTAACGGGTGGATTGAGTGCGGAAAAACCATGTATGAACGCGCAAGTGATAAATTATTGTCAAAAGGGGCATTTGCAGCCCGTCTATTGAAACACTTTTGTTGGGTTGTCGGCGTATTGGGGCTTTCCGTTTTGGTTGGTGCGACAGGGCTTTTATATTTTGAAGAGATAACGCTTGAAAATGCGATGATCCATTCGGCCTTTCTGCTCGGTGGATTTGGGATTGTACAAATGCCGGATAGTTTGAGCGGCAAATTATTTATCGGCTTGTTTGGCCTTTATGCCAATTTGTTTTTCCTGGCGTCAGTCAGCTTTCTCTGCGCGCCGGTTGTGCATCGCATCCTGCATAAATTTCATCTTGATGAGGGCTGATAAAGACGCTTAGCCACCTACAGGCGTGCATAACTCAATCAAAGTGCCGTCCGGGCTGCGGAGATAAGAGACCGTCTGTCCCCACGGTTTTTGTTTCGGAGCTGCCAGTTCCTGCGCGCCGTTTGCCAAGGCTTTTGCGTGCGCCGCCGCAACATCGTCTGTAACGAATGCAACCTCCATACCAAGTGGCTTATCAGACGCGTGCGCTGCCACAATGCCGGTTTTAAAATTCGTGTCGGCTAAAGTGACACTGGCAAAGGCAAGTGTCGTTTCACCTGTTTCCAGCTCGCCATAATCACCACCTTCATGCAGGAAACCTACCTGAAAGCCAAAGCATTCGGAGAAAAATTTTACAGAAGCAGCCACATCCGGAACGTAAATGATCGTATATCCAAGTTTCATGATAACGCTCCGAATTTGAAAAATATTGATGCAAATATTTTCTAATGCATTCGCTTTTTTGTAAATAGATTTCTGAGATTACTAAAGAACTTTCAGTCCCATTTCGGCTAAAATTTCACTCGCCTGACTTTTTGAAATGATCGCGCCTTTAAAACGTCTGGCATCATTGAGGCGCAAGCCGCCAAGATCAGCACCGCGTAAATCTGCGCCATCAAATTTAGCGTCAACAAGATTGGCTTCGCTTAAGCGGCAATTGTCAAAATCGGCTTCACGGAAATCACATTCAAATAAATCAGCAAAACTGAAATCGACATTTTCCAATTCTGCCTTACGAAAAGAAAAACGGGGCAGACGTGCGGCGGATAATGTTGTGTCTTTGATAAAAGTGCCGGTTGTTTTGACGCGGGTGAGATCGGCACCGGTTAATTTACAACCGTTAAAACTTGCTTCCGACAACATGGCGCCGACAAAATTTGTATTATTAAAATCACTGTCGACGAAATGGGCTTCGAGTAAAAAGGCAGCGGTAAAGTTGGCATAGGCCCCGCGGCAGTTTTTAAACCAGCATTGTTCCAGAAGAGCGCTGGTAAAATCAGCTTGTTTTAACTGACAGTTTTCAAACACCCAGCCGGTCAGGTTTAGATTAGAAAGATCAATATTCTCCAGATTGCAGTCATAGATTTTATAGGGCTGACTTTTGGCTGCAAGCTTTGTCAATTCAGCGCGCGAGAGAGAGGCGCCATTGATGCAACGATCTGAAATATCAGGAAAAAGGTTATGCATCGCCATTACATCTTTCGACAGCTTACAGTTTATTTGAGAGAAGCTTACCTAAAAGCACGCCCTCTTGAATCAAAAAAGAAATGTAAATGAAAAATGGTGGGCCCGGAGGGACTCGAACCCCCAACCAAGCGGTTATGAGCCGCCGGCTCTGACCAATTGAGCTACAGGCCCCACGCACCAACTGACCTAAACGAAAAATATATGTTAGACAAGCTGGCAATTGTAACAATTGCCCTAATCCGCACATAATCAATTGCAAAACTGAAAATTGAGACAAATTTTCCAACAGGAGACATTATGACAACACGTGCGAAAGTTTTTTTAGTTGCTTCATTGTCGCTCACTGCAGTGGCGGCAACTGCGCTGGTCAGCGTTTTTCCCGCTTCAGCAATTGCTCAAGAGAATCAAATGAAAAAAAGAACTTCCCGTATTACCGTCACTGGCGAAGGCGAAATGAATGTTGCGCCTGATATGGCTCTCCTCAATCTGTCTGTCCTGCGTGAAGCAGAAACAGCGCGTGATGCGCTGACCCAAAACAATGAAGCGATGGACAAAGTTCTGTCGGCGATGAAAGAAGCAGGTGTTGAGCCACGCGACCTGCAAACCGGTGGCTTCAATATTCAGCCACGCTATATTTATCCTGATGACAAAAATGGTCTGACCCAGCCGAAAATCTCCGGTTATTCGGTGTCCAATACTTTGAGCGTACGCGTGCGCGATCTGACCAAACTTGGCAATATTCTCGATACATCTGTCACGCTGGGCGTTAATCAGGGCGGTAACGTAACTTTTGTTAATGACAATCCGTCAGCAACAATCACCGAAGCGCGCAAGCGTGCTGTTGCCGATGCGATTGCAAAGGCTAAAACCCTGACCGATGCTGCAGGAGTTGGCCTTGGTGATGTGTTGGAAATCAATGAATCATCACGCCGGCCGGCTCCGGTTCCGATGATGCGCGGTAAAATGATGGCGATTGAAGCTGCTGCACCATCTGATTCCGTGCCAATGTCGGCCGGTGAAAACTCATATAATGTTTCCGTCACGGTCACATTTGCGCTGAAGCAGTAAGTTTCTGACAATACCAAACAAGAAAGCCTGACTGGTTATCGCCAGTCAGGCTTTTTTATGCAAAAATTAATAAAAGCAAAATGGCGATGCCGGTTGCCTGAAGTGTCACCTTGTTTTCAAGGGACTTTCAGCCGGACACACCAACCATATGCGGAATATAATCTTCGTCTTCTTCCATTTCATGGTCGTAAGCAGTGATCTTGCCTTTAACGGAAATGCCGGCTTCATGCACGGTTTCTGAACTGCCCGACACAAGCGGGTGCCACCAATGCAGATCCTGCCCCTGAGCAATCAATAAATATGCGCAGGTTGGTGGCAGCCAATCCACTTCATTGACGATTTCGGGGGTTAGAAAAATACAATCCGGCACGATTTTCTTGCGGTTGGTATAATCCGAACACTGGCAGGTGTTGTTGTCGAGCAAGGTGCAGGCAACGGTGGTGAAATAAATCTCGTCGGTGTCGAAGTCGCGCAATTTATGCAGGCAGCACTGACCGCAACCATCGCACAGGCTTTCCCATTCCTGTCGGTTCATTTCTTCAAGGGTTTTGCGCTGCCAGAAGGGTTGTTGGGTCATGCTATGGAAATGGTCACTTTTAAGCTGGTGTTACGGTGCTGGTTGCATAGTCTTCACATATGGTTTTGTGAAGGCGACATATTGCAACGGCAAAGAGAGTATGTGGCCGGTGTGCTGATACGAAAAGAGCCATTTTATGTATAAGTAATACCTGAAATGGTCTGCTGTTTTACTATGGCCAAAATTCTTTTAATCACTGTAGCAAAGGCGGGCAGCTGAGTCTCGGCTATTTTTGATAAAAGCCGATAATGCGGCAAATAAGGCATGATACCTGCTATTATCAGGCTAAAACTTAAACAGTTTCAATAATAGTTGTGGAATAAGGGGCTAGCGCTCAGGCAAAAGCGCATTCAGACTGATTTACGTAGACGCACCTATCTGATAATGGCAAAATCAAGGCAATAAGGTGATCGGTATTTTCAGTGGCGATTGTCTGCGGCTTAACCGGCAGGTCACTTGGCTCAAATGCAAATTTGCAAATGTTCCAATGAATATAATGCTGGTAATTAAGTATTTAGACGGAGTTTTGTCTGCTTCGGTATGAACTGACAGTAGAGCGACGGAAAAATACAGGTCATATATGAAATAACGCTTGTAGTGGCGCATGATATTCTAGCACTGTATTGGGCAAATATGCCAGGAGGCTAATATGCTGGAAAAGCTTTTTAAGCTTAAAGAACACGGCACATCGGTAAGGACAGAAGTCGTTGCCGGTATCACCACGTTCTTGACAATGTCTTACATCCTGTTCGTTAATCCGGACATTCTGTCGTCAACCGGTATGGACAAAAACGCGATTTTTGTTGCAACCTGTTTGGCTGCAGCTCTCGGTTCCATCGTGATGGCGCTGGTTGCAAACTGGCCGATCGGTATGGCTCCTGGTATGGGGCTTAATGCGTTCTTCGCTTTCACCGTCGTTGGTGCCATGGGCTTTTCCTGGCAGCAGGCACTGGGTGCAGTTTTCATCTCAGGTATCATCTTCCTGTTGTTGACTGTCACTGGTGTGCGCCGTTGGTTGATTGAAGGTATTCCGATGTCGTTGCGCAGCGCGATTGCTGCCGGTATCGGTCTGTTCCTTGGTCTTATCGGTTTGAAAAATGCCGGTATTGTTGTTGATAATCCGGCCACTTTGGTTGGTCTTGGTGATCTGACGCAGACCGGAACCTTGCTTGCAATTCTCGGCTTTTTCATTATGGCGGGTCTTGATGCCCTGAAGGTTCGTGGTTCGATCCTGATCGGTATTCTGGCAATCACCATTCTGTCCATGATCTTGGGCGTGAGCTCATTCAACGGCATTTTCTCTGCACCGCCAAGCATCACTTCCACCTTCCTGCAGCTCGACATCATGGGTGTTCTGCATGTCGGGTTCATTCAGGTGATCATCGTCTTTGTTCTGGTTGAAGTTTTCGACGCGACCGGCACTCTGATCGGTGTTTCCAAGCGCGCTGGCCTGATGCCTGAAGGCAAGCCAAACCGTTTGAGCAAAGCTTTGTTTGCAGACAGCACCGCCATCATCGGTGGTTCGCTGATCGGTACCAGCTCGACTACTGCTTATGTTGAAAGCGCTGCCGGTGTGCAGGCTGGCGGCCGTACAGGTCTGACTGCTGCTGTTGTTGCAGTTCTCTTCCTCGCAGCTCTGTTCATTTCTCCTCTTGCTTCAGCTGTTCCGGCTGTCGCAACTGCACCGGCACTGGTCTATGTTGCTTGCTTGATGATGCGTGAAATGGCAGAAATCGAGTGGGATGATGTTACCAATGCAAGCTCTGCTGCAATGACTGTGCTGGCGATCCCGCTGACATACTCCATTGCAAACGGTCTGGCTTTCGGCTTCATTTCATATGTTGTGTTGAAAACAGTTTCCGGTAAAGCGCGTGATGTGCATCCTGCAACATGGATTGTAGCGGCACTTTTCGTAATTCGCTTCGCTTTCTTCCCTGAGTAAAATCAGTTAAGATTGGCATTAAAGAGCCCCGCGGGTCATATGACCGGCGGGGCTTTTTTTGTATAATGTCAGAGCCTGTCGGCTTCTGCGAAGACTTATTCTACGAGGTAGGGGGTGGGGAAAAAGAACTCCTGTAAATTATTCTCGTCGCCGCCGCGATCGACCACCAGAAAATCACATGGCTTGTTCAATGGCGTTAAAACCCCGTGCCAGACATTGCGGTGAATGTTGACGCCTTGGCCGCTTTGGGTGATGAAAGCCTGTGGACGCGCCGGACCTTCGCCGGTGTCATGGGCAACGATCACCAGAAACGGCTCAGGTGACAGCGGCATAAAAGCCTGACTGCCATAAGGATGGCGTTCCACCATATTGAGCAGTAAAGGCAGACTATAAGGCTTGGCGCTGAAAATATTGATCAACACACGTGCATTGGTGCCTGTGGCTTCTATCTTGGCCAGATCATGATGGCGCAGACAATTGCCCTGATTGATATGATAAGCAGAGGGCGCTTGTGTTTTGCATAAAATATCGCCGAAAGGGGCAAAGGCTGCGGCCGTCAGCGGACTGATCTTGATGGTGTTTTGCATGAGATTTTACCGCGCGAAAGGTGAGCCAAGCTTCATGTGACGGTTGACGTCTTTATAAAGCAGATAGCGGAATTTACCCGGGCCACCTGCATAGCAAGCCTGCGGGCAAAAAGCACGCAGCCACATGAAATCGCCGGCCTCTACCTCCACCCAGTCTTTATTCAGACGATAAACCGCTTTGCCTTCCAGCACATAAAGGCCGTGTTCCATCACATGGGTTTCGGCAAAAGGAATAACAGCACCCGGTTCAAAAGTGACAATCGTCATATGCATATCATGGCGCAGATCTTGCGGATCAACAAAGCGGGTGGTTGCCCATTTGCCTTCAGTGTGCGCCATCGGGCTTGGGGTGATGTCTTTTTCATTGGTGAAGAAGGCTTTCGGCACATCAATGCCCTCCACCTGCTCATAAAGCTTGCGCACCCAGTGGAACCGCACCGGCTTGTCACTGTTGTTTTTCACCTGCCAGTCGCTGGCGGGTGGAATAAAGGCAAAGCCTCCTTCATTCATGATGTGCTGCTGGCCGGACAGTGTAATGGTGAGTTCGCCTTCCACCACAAAAATGGCACCTTCCGCACCTTTTTCAAGCTCCGGTTTATCACTGCCGCCCTGTGGCTGAACTTCCATAATATATTGCGAGAAAGTTTCGGCAAAACCGGAGAGCGGACGCGATAAAACCCATGCCCGCGTTTTATCCCAGAAAGGCAGATAGCTGGTGACGATATCCATCATCGTGCCTTTAGGCAGCAGCGCATAGCTTTCGGTGAAAACCGCACGGTCGGTCATGATTTGTGTCTGCGGAGGCTGGCCACCATGCGGGGCATAATAGTGAGCGGTTTTAAGGTTATTGTCAGACATGGGGATCACTCCGGTAAAATACTGTTCAAACGCAATAAAGCGATGCGCTCAACCTGCTGGCAGGCGGTCTCGAATTCTTGTGCGCGCTCGTGATCGATGCGGGCTTGGAAAGCTTGCAGAATTTGAGCTTTATCGAGCCCTTTGACCGCAATGATAAATGGAAAGCCGAAGCGTTCGACATAGCGCTGGTTAAGCTCGCTGAAGAGGCTGCGCTCTTCATCCGTTAAAGCGTCTAGTCCCGCAGATGCTTGTTCGGCGCTGGATTCTGCGGTGAGGCGTTTGGCTTGTGCCAGCTTTCCGGCCAAGTCCGGATGCGCGCATAAAACGCCCAGACGCTCTTCTTCGCTTGCCTGACGGAAAATTGCAGCCATTGCTTCATGCAGCGTAGCTGCATGGTCATGGGCGCTTGCCAAGCCTTGCGCAAAAGCCCGCTCAGCAATCCATGGAGAATGTTCAAAAATGCTGCCAAATGTTTCGACAAAGGCTGCTTTTTCCATCATTGAAGGATGGTTCGTGGGTTTGGCCGCTTTGGGTGCCGGATGATGTTTGATCCAATGACGGGCAATATCAATGCGGCGTGCCACCCAGACCTTGTCAAAACTTTGCACATAATCAAGAAAGCGGTTGAGCGCTGCCATACGCCCCGGTCTGCCGACAAGACGGCAGTGAAGGCCGATCGACAGCATCTTTGGCGCGCCATCCTGACCTTCTTCATAAAGCACATCAAAACTATCTTTAAGATAATTGAAAAACTGATCACCGGCATTAAACCCTTGCGGGGTCGCAAAGCGCATATCATTGGCATCCAATGTATAAGGCACAATCAGATGCGGGCCGTTTTCTCCTTCCACCCAATAGGGCAATTCATCGGCATAGGAATCGGCAGAATAGACAAAGCCGCCTTCTTCCATCACCAGTTTCAATGTGTTTTGTGATGGCTTGCCTTGATAAATGCCAAGCGGTCGTTCCCCGGTCAGTTCTGTGTGAAGGCGCACGGCTTCACGAATATGCTGGCGCTCTATCTCTTCTTCAAAATCTTTATATTCGAGCCAGCGCAGTCCGTGACTGGCAATTTCCCAGCCGGCAGATTTCATCGCCTCCACGGCTTGCGGGTTACGCGCCATGGCTTGGGTGACACCATAAACGGTTACCGGCATATTGCGTTTGGTAAAAGCGCGGTGCAGCCGCCAGAAACCGGCACGCGCACCATATTCATAAATGGATTCCATATTGAGGTTGCGCTGAGCGGGCCATGCTTGCGCCCCGACAATTTCGGAGAGCAGACATTCAGATGCCGGATCACCATCCAGAATACAGCTTTCGCCGCCTTCCTCATAATTGATGACAAATTGTACTGCGATATTGGCATTGTCCGGCCATTGCGGATGGGGCGGATTAGCACCATAACCGATCAGATCACGTGGATATTTCATGCGTTTTTCCCGAAACGAACAATAAATATGAGGTCATGATATGCTGATTTTAAAAGCTATATTCCCATTGAAATATTTGAAAGTCATCCATTGATAAGCATGCTTTCATTATAAGACAGATTTAGTGATACTGTAGGATAGGGAGACTATACGGGGAGGAATTTGTATGAGCGCTGAACAGCAAAAGGCGGGGCGGTTGACGACTCATGTCCTTGATACGGCGAAAGGTGTTCCGGCGCGTGATCTCCGTATCGAGCTTTACCGCCTTGATAATGATAAACATCAAAAACTCAAAGATGTCCGCACCAATGATGACGGGCGTTGTGATGAGCCGCTATTGGCGGGCGAGACGATGCAGACCGGCCAATATGAGCTGGTCTTTCATGTCGGCGATTATTTTCAAGTCAAGCGCGACAACGGAAATTTTGCCTTTTTAGATCAGGTGCCGTTGCGCTTTGGGATTAGTGATGCTGCCCAGCATTATCATGTGCCGCTTTTGGTATCGCCTTTTTCTTATTCCACTTATCGCGGGAGCTAAGGCTCATGAGCGTTGCAATTCGTAAATTTATTCATTTTTATCTTAATGATCAGCTGGTGAGATTGGATCAGGTTGCTGCCGATCAAACCTTGCTTGATTTCTTGCGGCTTGACCGGCAGATGCGCGGCACCAAAGAAGGCTGTGCCGAGGGCGATTGCGGCGCTTGCACAGTGCTGGTCGGGCGCTTGCTCAATGGCGAATTACATTATGAATCGGTCAATGCCTGTATTCGTTTTGTCGGGTCATTAGATGGCTGCCATGTCGTCACTGTCGAGGCGGTGAAAGCATCAAACGGTGGTTTGCATATTGTACAGCAGGCAATGGTGGATACCCATGCTTCGCAATGCGGCTTCTGTACACCCGGTTTTGTCATGTCGCTTTACGGGCTTTGGATGCAGGAAACATCACCCAGTGTTGCGCGGATTGAAAAAGCCTTGCAGGGCAATTTATGCCGTTGCACCGGTTATGCTGCCATTATCCGTGCGGCTGAAAGCGTTGTGCGCTCGGGTGATTTAAACGGTGATTTGCTGGTTAAGCACCGCGCCGACATGATCGAAAAATTAAAGGCGTTGAAAGATGGCTGCCGTGTCGAGGTCGAGCATGACGGCCAGCGGCTGATAATCCCTGCCGATGTGGATGATCTGGCCGTTGTGCTGGAAGAAAATCCCAATGCTGTGCTGGTTGCGGGTTCAACCGATGTCGGGCTTTGGGTGACGAAATTTATGCGTTCCATCACACCGGCGGTGTTCATTGGCGGTTTGGAAGAGCTTTGCCAGATCAGGCAAGAAGCTGATCATATTCATATTGGCGCAAGCGTGACTTATTCGGCGCTTTATCCGTTGATTTGTCAGCATGTGCCGCAAGTGCGGGAGTTGTGGAACCGTATCGGTGGCGAACAGGTACGAAATATGGGTACGATTGGCGGCAACATTGCCAATGGCTCACCGATTGGCGATACGCCGCCCGCTTTGATTGCGCTGCAAGCGTCGATTATTTTGCGTAAAAATACGTCACGGCGCAAAGTGCTGCTGCAAGATTATTTCATTGAATATGGCAAACAGGATCGTGAAAAATCTGAATTTGTTGAGGCGATCGAAATCCCGAAACTTGCCGAAAATACGCGATTTGCGGTTTATAAAATCACTAAGCGGATGGATGAGGATATTTCGGCGGTTTGCGGTGGTTTTTCTGTCAAACTTGATGCGGAAGGCCGTGTGGCTGAAGCCATTTTTGTCTATGGCGGCATGGCCGGCACACCAAAACGTGGCTCAAATGCTGAAACTGCTGTGCTTGGCAAAGTTTGGGACGAGGCAGCGATAGAGGAAGCAATTGCAGCTCTGCCGCAAGATTTTACACCTTTGAGTGATTGGCGCGCGAGTGCGGATTATCGTTTACTGGTCGCGCAAAATCTGCTGCGTCGCTTTTATCTGGAAACAACGGGCGAGACAGAGTTGCGGTTAAGCCGTGAAGCGGTGGCTTGAGCAGCGCGATCCGGGAGGTTGTTATGAATAAAATGCAGACAATTGCACGCATCCAAGGCGGCGCTCATGAAAATCAAAGCCACGAATCCGGCCATAAACATGTGGCGGGGACAGCCGAATATATTGATGATATTGCTGAACCGGCTGGCACTTTGCATGCCTATTTAGGCTTTTCAGAACGCGCCCATGCCAATGTAACGGATATGGATTTCGCCGATGTTTTAAGCTGTGAGGGTGTGGTTGGCATTCTCACTCATAAAGATATTCCGGGCGTTAATGATTTAAGCCCGCTGGGTTTGAATGATGAGCCTATTCTCATCACCGACAAAGTTGAATTTTTCGGTCAGCCGCTTTTTGCAGTGATTGCCAAAACACGGGCGCAGGCGCGTTTAGCTGCGAGAAAAGCCAAGGTCACTTATCACGATTTGCCCCATCAGCTGGATGCGCGCGAAGCAAAAGCGGCCGATTATCCGATGGTGGTTTCGCCGATGAAGCTGGAGCGCGGAGACATTGCAGCGGGCTTTAAAACCGCCAAACATATTGTGTCCGGTTCGATGCAGATCGGCGGGCAGGATCATTTTTATCTGGAGGGGCAGATCTCCTTTGCTGTGCCGGGGGAAGATGATGATGTGACGATTTATTCATCCACCCAGCACCCCACCGAAACGCAGCATATGGTAGCCCATGCGCTCCATGTTCCATCCAATGCGGTGACCATTCAGGTGCGCCGGATGGGTGGCGGTTTTGGCGGCAAAGAAACGCAAGCCAATCTTTTTGCTTGTGTGGCCGCGATTGCCGCGAAGAAATATCGTGCTCCGGTTAAAATTCGTCTCGATCGTGATGATGATATGGAAGCAACTGGCAAACGCCATGATTTCTATGTCGATTATCAGGTTGGTTTTGATGATGATGGCCGCATTGAAGCAGTGGATGCCAGCTTTATGGCGCGCTGCGGCTTTTGTGCTGATTTGTCCGGTGCGGTGACGGATCGTGCATTGTTTCATGCTGATAATGCTTACTTTTATCCCAATGTAAGGCTTGTCTCACGCCCGCAAAAAACCAACACGGTTTCCAACACCGCTTTTCGTGGTTTTGGTGGTCCGCAAGGGGTGGTGGGTGCCGAGCGGATCATGGAGGAGATCGGCTATTATTTGGGCAAAGACCCGTTAGAGATCAGAAAAGTCAATTTTTATGGGACGGATGATCGCAATCTGACGCCTTATTATCAGACTGTTGAAGATAATATTATTCAGCGTGTGGTGGCAGAACTGGAGGAAAGCTCCGATTATGCGGCACGACGCGAAAAAGTGCTGGAGTTTAATCGTAACAGCCGCGTCATCAAGCGCGGTATTGCGCTGACGCCGGTGAAATTTGGTATTTCGTTCACCAAAACCGAGTTCAATCAGGCAGGGGCGCTGGTTCATATTTATACCGATGGTTCGGTGCAGGTGAACCATGGCGGCACCGAAATGGGGCAGGGGCTTTACACCAAAGTTGCGCAGATCGTGGCGGAAGAGTTTCAGATCGATCTGAAGCATATTAAAGCCACGGCCACACGTACCGACAAAGTGCCGAACACTTCTGCCACAGCCGCCTCATCGGGCACTGATTTAAACGGTATGGCGGCGGCAGATGCGGCGCGCCAGATTAAAGCCAGACTGGTAAATTTTGCTTGTGAAACCTATAAGATTCAGCCCGAAGAGGTGGTTTTCGAGCCAAACAACGTACGGCTTGGCGCACAGGTCATGACCTTCCCGCAATTTATACAGGCGGCCTATGCCGCGCGGGTGCAACTTTCGGCAGCAGGCTTTTACAAAACACCGAAAATCCATTGGGACAGGGATGAAGGTAAAGGCCGGCCGTTTTTATATTATGCCTATGGTGCGTCGGTTTCTGAGGTCAGCATTGATACGCTGACCGGCGAATATCAGGTCGAGCGTGCCGATGTCTTGCATGATGTCGGCAAATCCATCAATCCGGCGCTTGATATCGGGCAGGTGGAAGGTGCCTTTGTGCAAGGTATGGGCTGGCTCACCACAGAAGAATTGTGGTGGGACAATAAAGGCCGTTTGCGCACTCATGCCCCATCAACCTATAAAATCCCGCTCGCTTCTGATCGGCCACGTATTTTCAATGTCAATCTGGCTTCATGGTCGGTCAATCGGGAGGAAACAATCCGCCGCTCGAAAGCTGTCGGCGAGCCGCCTTTCATGCTGCCGATTTCGGTGTTTGAGGCCTTGTCGATGGCGGTGGCCAGCACGGCTGATTACCGTGTCAATCCGCGCCTTGACGCACCAGCCACGCCGGAGCGGATTTTGATGGCGCTGCAACGCTTGAAAAAGCAGCAGAGCGCATAAAGGAGCCATCAGATGTCGGCATTTAAAGACGATATCAGAGCTTTTTTGGGAACCCGCTCACAGGTTATGCTGGTGGAAGTGAGCAATGTGGCAGGGTCTGCGCCGCGTGATGCAGGCACATGGATGCTGGTGGCAAGGGATGCAATTTTCGGCACCATTGGCGGGGGGCAGCTTGAATATATGGCGATTGATCAGGCACGCAAGTTATTATGCGGTGCTTTGAGTGTGCCCGATAAGCCAGATATGGATGTGCCCCATATGGATGTACCTTTGGGGCCTGAAATCGGCCAATGCTGCGGCGGGCGTGTCGGGCTGAAATTGCGGAAACTGGATCAGAAACTGGCGAGCACGTTGATTGCCAGTGTGGATGCCGAAATTGCCATGCGGCCACAGGTCTATGTGTTTGGTGCAGGGCATGTGGGCGATGCGCTGAGCTTGGCGCTTGCACTTTTGCCATTGCGCGTTGTGCTGGTGGATACGCGCGAGCAGGAGCTTATTAATAGTCAGGCCACCGGCATTGAAACCTGCCTGACTGCACTGCCCGAACAAGTGGTGCGCACGGCACCGGCGGGCAGTTCTTTTATCATCCTGACGCATGATCATGCACTGGATTTTCTGATTGTCTCGGAAGCCCTGGCACGAAAAGATGCAGCCTATGTCGGCATGATCGGCTCTAAGTCAAAACGTGCCACATTCCGTAGCTGGTATTTGAAAGAGGCTGAAGAGCAAAGTCTGGCGCGAGATAATTTTTCCCGTCTTGTTTGTCCGGTGGGCGGAGTGGCCGTGAAAGACAAACGGCCCTCGGTAATTGCGGCTTTGGTTGCGGCTGAAGTGCTGACCGCGGCGCTCAATTATCAATCTGAAACCGAAGAGATACCCGTCAGCTTTTAAGAATTTCATTAATCCGGCGATGGCAGCGGTCAGCCATATAATCAATGATAAGGCGGATTTTCGGATCAAGAAAACGCTTATGCGGATAGATCGCTGCAAGTTGAATGGATGCCGGTGGTGCATCGGTTAAAACCGGCACCAGCTTACCTTCATTGATATATTGTTTGACCTCAAACAACGGCTTGTTGATGAGGCCGTGGCCGCTTAATGCCCATTGGGTCAAAACATCACTGTCATCGGAATCATAAGGCCCTGCAATTTCAAATTTGCGCAAACCTTCAGGTGTTTGCAGCGTCCAGTAATATTCTTTGGAGCCGGGAAAACGCAGCAGCAAACAATCATGTTTGTCATTGATGAGATCGTCGGGTGTTTGCGGCGTACCGCGTCGTTCCAGATATTCAGGTGCCGCACAAATGACGCGCTCGCAATTCATGATGCCGCGCATCCGCAAGTTGGAGTTTTCCAGAATGCCCAGCTTGAAAGCGACATCCACACCTTCGCTCATAATATCCACTTCATGATCGGAAAGGCGCAAGCGCACTTCAATATCAGGATATTTGGCATGAAAATCGGGGATGCTCGGGCCAATCAACGTTCGGCCAAGGCTTAAGGGCGCTGTGATGCGCAAGGCACCTTTCGGGTTTTGCAAAATATCGGTAATCGCGGCTTCGGCTTCTTCCACCGCTTCAATAATTTTCACTGCACCTTCATAGAAAACACGTCCGTGTTCGGTTGGCGTGAGTTTGCGGGTGGTGCGGTTAAAAAGCCGGACACCTAAATGTTTTTCCAGCTCTTTGATGCGGTTGCTGGCCACAGCCGGCGAGGCACGCTGATCACGCCCTGCGGCAGACAGGTTGCCCAGTTCCACTACACGAATGAAGACGCGCAGATTTTTTATGTACGACATATGATCTGAAACAGCTCCCGATTATTTATATTTTTTTGAAAGTGCTCGTTGAGTTGCACTCATTTCCCCCAACCCTTCCTTGGCACATAATGCACTGTCTAACAATGGGAACAAAGACATAATGGGAGGGGCGCATGTATGATTTTGCGGTTGCATGGGACTGGCTGAGTTTTGCCGCCCGCTGGCTGCATGTGATGACAGCGATTGCGTGGATCGGCTCGTCATTTTATTTTGTGGCGCTTGATTTAGGCCTGCGCCAGCGCCCCGATCTGCCGCAAGGTGTGCATGGTGAAGAGTGGCAGGTGCATGGCGGCGGCTTTTATCATATTCAAAAATATCTGGTCGCACCGCCGCATTTGCCGGAGCATCTGATCTGGTTCAAATGGGAATCTTACGCCACATGGCTTTCCGGTTTTGTGCTCTTGTGCCTTGTTTATTATGCCGGTGCCGATCTTTATCTGATTGATCCGGCGGTGCTGGATGTTTCTGCACCGGTTGCTATTTTTATCTCCATTGCCTCGCTGGTGCTGGGCTGGTTCATTTATGATCTGATTTGCAAATTCGGTTTAGGCAAAAATGATACGGTGATTATGGTGCTGCTTTATGGCGTGCTCGTTGCTGTATCATGGGGCTACACGCAGCTTTTCACCGGACGCGCGGCTTTTCTGCATTTGGGGGCATTTACCGCGACCATCATGGCTGCCAATGTGTTTATGCTGATTATTCCTAATCAGAAAATCGTAGTAGCCGACCTGATTGCCGGAAAAACTCCTGATCCGAAATATGGCAAACTCGCCAAGCAACGCTCGACCCATAATAACTATCTGACGCTGCCGGTCGTGTTTCTGATGCTTTCCAATCATTATCCGCTGGCTTTTGCCACCGAATATAACTGGATTATCGCCTCATTGGTTTTCTTGATGGGTGTCACCATCCGCCATTGGTTCAATACCCGCCATGCGGGCAAAGGTAAGCCAACCTGGACTTGGATTGTAACCCTTCTTCTATTCATTGCGATTATCTGGCTTTCGAGCATACAAAAACCATTGCCGGATGAAAGTCAGGCTTTGCCAATGACACCGGCGCAGCAGAATTTTGTGGTGGCTGAGAATTTCCCGCAAGTTCGTGATACGATTTTGGGGCGTTGCTCGATGTGTCATGCCAAAGAACCGGCATGGGATGGTATCATAACTGCGCCCAAAGGGGTGATTTTGGAGACAGACCGCGAAATTGCATCCCATGCACGCGAGATTTATTTGCAGGCGGGGCGTTCTCATGCCATGCCTCCTGCTAATATAACGGCTGTTTCGGATGAAGAACGTCGCATGCTGGCTGCTTGGTATGAGACGAGTGTTAAGGGAGGAAAAACGCAATGAGTGCTCAAACCACTCCCCGTCTTATCAGGGGGCGTATCCTCACATTTTTAGAAAATCCGTCTCAGGAAAGTGCTGCTTCGGCATATCACTTTTATGAAGACGGGGCTTTGCTGATCGCTAATGGCAAGATCGCCGATGTTGGTGATTTTTCCGATGTGCAGGCGCGCGCCAGTGTTAATCTGGGGGCTGAAGTTGCTGTCGTTGATCATCGTCCGCATCTGATTATGCCGGGTTTTATTGATACGCATTTACATTTTCCGCAAACGCAGGCGATTGCCTCTTATGGCGCGCAATTGCTGGAATGGCTCAACACATATGTGTTTGTCGAAGAACAAAAATTTGAAAGTGCCGCCCATGCCGATTTTATTGCTGGCCGCTTTCTCGATGAACTGATCCGCAATGGCACCACGACGGCTGTCGCCTATTGCTCTGTGCATAAACAAAGTGCGCAATCCATGTTTGCTGCCGCACGTCAGCGCAATATGCTGATGGTGGGCGGTAAGGTGATGATGGATCGCAATGCGCCGGAGGCTTTACGCGATACGCCGCAATCCGGCTATGATGACAGCAAAGCGCTGATTGAAGCATGGCATAAGCCCGATCAGCGCAATTATTATGCGATCAGCCCGCGCTTTGCCATTACTTCGACACCGGAACAATTGGAGATGAGCAAGGCGCTGGTGCAGGAATTTCCTGATTGCTATGTGCAGACGCATTTGTCTGAAAACCGCGATGAAATTGCCTTTGCCACCTCGCTTTATCCGGCGGCAAAATACTATATCGATATTTATGCCCATTATGAGTTGCTGACGCCGAAAACCATTCTCGGTCATTGTATTCATATGTGCGACCGTGAAGTGTCGCTGATGGCGGAGAGGGGGGCGGTTGCCGCTTTTTGCCCGACATCAAACCTCTTTTTAGGCAGCGGACTTTTCGATCATGATCGCTTTGCAAAACTTGGTGCGCGTATTTCCGTGGCAACGGATGTGGGCGGCGGTAGCAGTTTTTCGATGCTGGAAACCATGAGCGAGGCTTATAAAATTATGGCGCTGCAAGGCCAGAAATTATCGCCTTTGCAGTCTTATTATATGCTGACGCTTGGCAATGCCCGCGCACTGGGTTTGCAAGATAAAATCGGCTCGCTGCATGTGGGTGCGGATGCCGATATTGTCGTGCTTGATGCACGCGCCAAACCAGCGATGGATTTACGCATGGATGTGGCTGCGACGCTGGAAGATGAATTATTCATTTTGCAGACAATGGGGGATGACCGCTGTGTCTCTGAAGTTTATATTGCCGGAAAAGCGATGAAATCAGCTTTATAAATAAGCTGAGCATCAAAATTTAAGGGGATATCAAACCGTGTCGCAGCATGAAGCAGAGCCGCGTGCTCTTTTAACATCCCTGTTTGAAGCAGCCGTTGAAGCGGCAGATCCGCTTAAGAGAATTAAAGCTTTTTTGCCTGAAAAACCTAAAGGCAAAGTGGTTGTCATTGGTGCGGGCAAAGGGTCTGCGCAAATGGCACGCGCTTTTGAGCAATGCTGGGATGGCGATTTCAGCGGTGTTGTGGTGACGCGCTATGGTTTTGGTGTGCCTTGCGAAAAGATTGAGATCATCGAGGCTTCGCATCCGGTGCCTGATGAAGCGGGGAGACTAGCGGCCAAACGCTTGTTCGCAGCCGTTGAAAATTTAAGCGCCGATGATCTGGTGATTGCTTTAGTCTCTGGTGGTGGCTCGGCTTTGCTGCCAGCCCCTGCCGATGGCCTGACCTTGGCTGATGAAGTGGCGGTCAATGAGGCTTTGCTTGCCTCTGGTCTGCCGATCAGCGCGATGAATGTCATCCGCAAACATATTTCCAAAATTAAAGGCGGGCGCTTGGCGGCTGCTTGTTTTCCGGCAAAAGTGGTGAGCCTGATTGTTTCGGATATTCCGGGCGATAATCCGGCTTATGTTGCTTCCGGCCCCACTGTGCCTGACAGCTCAACGCGCTATGATGCTTTGAAAATCATTGAGCAATATGGCTTAAAATTGCCGGATAATGTGATCCAGCATTTGCAAAAAGATGCAGCCAATGCACCGCTTGCCGATGATGATTGTTTTAAAAATCACGAAACTCATGTAATTGCATCTGCTGCTATTTCGCTGGAAGCGGCAGTGACACGCGCCGCGCAATATAATATTCCGGCGGTGATTTTATCCGATGCAATAGAGGGCGAAGCGCGCGAAGTGGCGCATGTTCATAGCGCAATCGCCAAAGAAATTTCGATGCGTGACCGTCCGTTTCCAAAACCGGTAATTTTATTGTCGGGTGGGGAAACTACTGTCACCGTGCGCCATAAAGGCAAGGGTGGCCGCAATACCGAATTCTTGTTGTCGCTCGCACTCGATATTGCCGGCAATAACCGGATTTATGCGCTTGCCGCCGACACGGATGGCATTGACGGTTCAGAGGATAATGCCGGTGGCTTTGCCGATGGAACGAGCATGGAGCGATTGCGGGAAAAAGGGCTGAACGGCGCTGATTTTTTAAAGAAAAATGATGCGTGGAGTGCGTTTTCAGCACTTAATGATCTTTATGTGACCGGCCCCACCGGCACCAATGTCAATGATTTTCGCGCTATTTTAATCACGGATTGAGCTTAATAAAAAGGCCGGTATCAAATCTGATACCGGCCTTTTTTGTAATCTTTAGTAGCGGGCGTCTTTCGGCTTTTTAACCGTTGGCCAGTCATTGACCTTACCGGCAAAATCCGGGCGCGGCATGTGGGTGAAATATTCCGACACGTCAATCGCTTCCTGATCGGTCAGTACATCGCCTTGCCCCATCGGCAGATTATAGTTCTGTGCCGGTGGCATCGCATATTTGACGAATTGCGCAGCCTTATAAGTACGTGCCATACCCGCACCGATATTGAAGCTTTCATCACCCCAAAGCGGCGGGAAGATATAGTCGCCGGCCTGATCTTTCATGCCTTCACCATTGCCGCCGTGGCAGGCAGCACATTGTGCGGCATAAATTTTCTGCCCATTCACCGGATCAGGCACAAGGCTGTCGTCAATGGGGCCTGCCCCTTTGACATTGACGCTGGTGCCTTTTTCAACGCCTTTGCCGATCCAGTCCATATAAGCGATCATGGCTTTCATATCAGCGCCTTCACGCGGCAGCGGCTTGCCGTTCATCGAACGCTGGAAGCAGCCGTTGATGCGCATTTCCAAGTCCACCTCCTTGCCCGAACGCGGCATGACGGCAGGGTAGAAATTGGAGGTATTGATATAAGGCGCAGCCTTATCAACCTTGCCTTGTGCCAGATGGCAGGAGTTACAATTGAGGCCATTGCCGACATTATCAGGCAGCAAACGGGCAGTTTCATTGAGCAGGCGTTTGCCTTGCAAAATATCTGCCGCATTCGGCTCCTTCAAAATATCGTGGTCGATAGGGATCTGATATGTGCCTACCTGTTCTTTTTCTTTGTTCAGAACAGCGATGGCATCCAGTGGCTGCGCATCCATGCTGGAGCGCAGGCTGATGAAACCCCATGCCGAGCCGGTAATGGCAACAGCAAATGCAGCACCGAGGAAAATAACCGATTTGGTTCTCATTGCTTATTCTCCGGAACATAATGCACAGGCTTGTGCGCGATTTCGCGTCTCATGCGGGCAATATCGGCTTCGGTGATTTCAGAACCGTGGTTGCCCCAGCCATTGCGGATAAAGTTGAGGATTTCCGCAACCTGCCAGTTTGGCAGATGAGCAAAGCCCGGCATGGTAAAGGCCATCAGGTCGTGGTCAGTATCAGGTGTCCGGCCCCCTGCCAGTGTCACCTGAATAAGCGAGCTTGGATCATCGGCAAAGACAATCGAATTACCAGCCAGTGCCGGATAAATCCGTGGCGCACCCTTACCGTCCATACGGTGGCAGACAGTGCAATGCTCGACATAAGACAGGGCGCCCTTAGCGGAGAAGTCACCGGCTTTAAGCGCTGCCGTGGTGATATCTTCCTTCGGCTGCCATTTCTGTTCGCGGCCTTTGCTTGGCGGCAGCGACTTCAGATAACGGGCAATGGCGCGCAGATCGCTTTCTTCCAGATATTGGGTGGAATGCTGCACCACATCGGCCATCGAGCCGAAAGCTGCGGTGCGGTCATTACGCCCGCTTTGCAGGAACATAACGATCTCGTCTTCTGTCCATGTGGAAAGACCAGTGTCCTGATCTCGCAGGTTTTTCGCATACCAGCCTTCCAGCACCGAGCCGGAAAGGAACTTGCCGTCCTTGTCATTTTTGACAGCTTTTTCTTCATAAGCCAGACCGCGAGGTGTGTGGCAGGCACCGCAATGGCCAAGCCCTTCCACCAGATAGGCACCGCGTTCCAGCACCGGATCACTATTGGCGGCGACTTCAAAATCGCGTGCATTGGAGAAAAGCAATTGCCACCAAGCCAGCGGCCAACGCATATTGGCAGGCCATGGCAAAGTGCTCGGCTGGTTGTCTTGGGAGACAGCTTCGACCTTCGACATAAAGTAAGCATAAAGCGCTTTAATGTCGTCGTCTTTGACCACAGTGTAAGACACAAACGGCATCGCCGGATAAAGATGAACATTATCCTTACGCACGCCCTGGCGCACGGCACGTTCAAAATCGGCGTAAGAATATGTGCCGATGCCGGTTTCTTTATCCGGTGTAATATTGGTGGAATAGATGGTGCCAAGCGGTGTTTGCATGCCAAGACCACCGGCAAATTCCTTGCCGCCTGGTGCTGTGTGACATGCGCCGCAGTCACCTGCACGGGCGATATATTCGCCCTTGGTGATCAAGGCAGCATCGGTAATATCAACTTTTGCTTCTTGCTTGGGAGTGAGCCAGTAAGGCGTTGATAAGGCAAAGAGCCACGCAGCCGCCAGTGCGATTGCACCGGCGATGGCTAATTTAACTAGGGTTTTCATGCGCCCTCCGAAAAGGCATACTTGAGAGGTTACTCATGCTTTTCAGATTCGGCGCATAGTCACATTGATTGTGGTCAATTGAAAAATAATTATCGTGTTTTTTGTTTTTAGTGGGAAAAATAGCTGATTTTTTACTAAAAATTAGGCGAATAAACCCTTTGACGGAAAAGTTAAAAACAAAAAAAGCGGCTCCTTAAACATAGAGCCGCCTGTGATTTAAAATGGCTGAACCAGTCGTTTTTAAGCAATCAGCTCAACACCGGCTTGGCGCATTTTATCAAGCATCAGCTCGAGTGAGCCGTTGACGTCAATGCCGCGGCACAAATCCAGCCGCACGCGGGTGTTAAAGCCCAGTTCAACTGCATCAAGGGCAGAAAACGCGACACAAAAATCAGTTGCAAGACCTGCCAGTGTGATGGCACCTATATTGCGCTCACGCAAATATCCGGCAAGGCCTGTTGGTGTTTTATGGTCATTTTCAAAGAAAGTGGAATAACTGTCGATGCTGTGGCGGAAGCCTTTTCTGATGATTAGTTCTGTGCGGTCACGGTTTAATTGCGGGTGAAAATCCGCGCCTTTGGTGCCTTGGACACAATGATCCGGCCAGAGTGTCTGTTCACCATAAGGCATCATGATGCTCTGGTAAGGCTCTTTGCCTTGATGGGATGAGGCAAAACTCGAATGGCCTTTGGGGTGCCAGTCCTGCGTTAAAATCACATGTTCGCTTTGATTGATAGTCGCGTTGAGAAGCGGCAGAATTTCATCGCCGCCTTTAACACCGAGCGCACCGCCCGGGCAGAAATCATTTTGCATATCAACGACAATCAATGCATGTGCGATCATGTTTCATCCTTTTTACTATATTGTTTTGCCAGTTTTATGCCATGAAATCTGATCCTTGGCAGAAAACCCGCTCTGAGAGTCTTAAATATATAATGCGGCATTAATGGTGGCGCAAAGGGCCGGTCTGAAAAGAGGTTAGCGTAATCCTATCAGACCATTGAATAAAATCTTGTGTCGCTATCTCGCGCTCTTGATCAAGCAAAGTTTCATGGCGGCTATGGGTATAGATTTTATGGCTAATATCCGAAAAGCTTAATTGTTGCAGTCGTGTGGCAAAAGCGGTGACTGCCTGACCAAAATTGGTGGCAGGATCGAGCGCTCCGGCATGAAAACGAATTGGGAGGTTTTTAGGCAGGCGCTCCCAGTTTTTCTGTCTGTCGCCCTGTTCCATCCATTGGAAAATATCAAGCCACATCGAAACGCTTGGATCAAAGCCGCAAAGCGGGTCTTTGAGATAGGCATCGACGACGGTTTGATCGCTTGAGAGCCAGTCAAACATAGTGGGCGATGTACAGGGCGATGGCTGGACCTGTTTAGCCCAACTACGAAATGTCACTTTCGGCAAAAACTGGCTCGGCACATCTGAGCCTTTTAACATACGCTCCACTTTTAGCATGAAGCGCGCAAATATGCGTTCGGATTTATTGCCGAAATTGGAATTCCAGATGCTCAGGCCATTGATATTTTCGGGCTTTTGCAGTGCATAGTTAAAGGCAATCAACCCGCCCATTGAATGGCCGAACAGGATAACCGGCAGACCGGGATGGCGTTCTTTAATCAATTGATTGATGCAATCAACATCGTTTAAAACTTTGGCTGCGCCATCACGCATAGCAAACATGCTTTTGGGGTGTTCCGCCCCGATATTGTGCCCGTGGCCGCGATGGTCTTGCGCATAGACATGATAACCGGCATTGCTCAAAATTTTGGCAAATTCAGTGTAGCGCTCCGAGTGCTCTGCCAATCCGTGATTGATATGTATAACACCACGCGCGATACTTTGCGCTTGTTGGTGGCGCAGCACCAACCGGCTACCCTCAGGCCTTAATAAAACATGGATCTCTTCAAATGACATCGGGTAATTTTTCCGCGAAAAAAATCTTGCAAAACTTTTAAAGCTGCGTCACTCTAACACATAAATGTGAAACGCAAGCTCCGGACAGCCCGGCTTATAAAGTAAACCGGTGCAGGCATTGAGGCGCAGCAATAGCAGCTTCCGTTTAAGAATATATAAGTTTTATAAACTTGCAGAGGGGAAACCGGATGACGGAAATATCCGCATCCGGTTTTATATTTTTTAAATTCTGGTTTTACGTGTCTGTCCATTGCTCCAGACGACCAGATAGCTTACATAAGCACCCAAGATTTCCTGAAATTATTCGTCAATAATGCAGGAAACAGATCATTGTTTCATAGCACTTTTTAATCTTACTTTGTGGGATGCGGTGCTCTTAACCGGAGATGACGCGCTTTATGGCACGCCAATTCATTTATCATATGTCAGGCCTCAACAAGGCCTATGGCAATAAGAAGATTATTGAAAATCTTCATTTGTCTTTTTATCCCGATGCGAAAATCGGTATTCTGGGGCCAAACGGCGCTGGTAAATCGACAGTTCTTAAAATCATGGCTGGCCTTGATAAGGACTATACCGGTGAAGCATGGCTGGCTGAAGGTGCCACTTGTGGTTACCTCGCACAGGAACCTGAACTTAACCCGGACAAAACCGTGTTCGAAAATGTGATGGAAGGCGTTGCTGACAAGCAGGCCATTCTGGATCGTTATAACGAACTGATGATGAATTATTCTGATGAAACCGCTGATGAAGGCGCGAAGCTTCAGGACATCATCGACAGCCAGAACCTGTGGGATCTGGAAAGTCAGGTTGAAATGGCGATGGAAGCTCTGCGCTGCCCGCCAGCCGATGCCGATGTGACCAAGCTTTCAGGTGGTGAGCGTCGCCGTGTTGCGCTTTGTAAGCTTTTGCTTTCCAAGCCTGACCTGCTGCTGCTTGACGAACCGACCAACCACCTTGACGCTGAAACAACCTCTTGGCTGGAAAAGCATCTGCGCGAATATCAGGGCGCTGTCCTGTTGATTACGCACGATCGCTACTTCCTCGACAATGTGACCGGCTGGATTCTTGAGCTCGACCGTGGTCGCGGTATTCCTTATGAAGGCAACTATACGGCCTATCTGGAAGCCAAAGCCAAGCGTATGCTTCAGGAAGGCCGTGAAGACGACGCCCGCCAGAAAGCACTTGCCCGCGAACGTGAGTGGATTTCCGCCAGTCCTAAAGCCCGTCAGTCGAAGTCGAAAGCCCGTATTAAGGCTTATGATCTTTTGGTTGAAGCGGCTGAAAATCAGCGTCCGGGTGATGCGCAGATCCTTATTCCGGCTGGTGAGCGTCTGGGGCAGGTGGTTATTGAAGCAGAAAATCTCACCAAGTCCTTTGGTGATCGTGTTCTGATCGAAAACCTGACCTTCAAACTGCCTCCGGGTGGCATTGTTGGTGTGATTGGTCCGAACGGTGCCGGTAAATCGACATTGTTTAAAATGATCACTGGTCAGGAAAAGCCTGATTCCGGTTCGATCCGTATCGGTGATACCGTGCAGCTTGGTTATGTGGATCAGAGCCGCGATCATCTGAATGCGGACAAAAACGTCTGGGAAGAAATTTCCGGCGGCAGTGACATTATCAAGCTCGGTAAGCATGAAATGAACTCACGCGCTTATTGCGGTGCGTTCAACTTCAAGGGCAGCGATCAGCAGGCTAAAGTTGGCAACCTTTCCGGTGGTCAGCGTAACCGTGTGCATCTGGCCAAGATGTTGCAGGCAGGCGGCAACGTGCTGCTGCTCGACGAACCGACCAACGATCTGGATACAGAAACCTTGGCGGCTCTGGAAGATGCGCTGGAAAAATACGCCGGCTGTGCTGTTATCATCTCCCACGATCGTATGTTCCTCGACCGTTTGGCAACGCACATTCTGGCCTTTGAAGGCGACAGCCATGTAGAATGGTTTGAAGGTAACTTTGAAGACTACGAAGCGGATAAAGTCCGTCGTCTGGGGCCTGATAGCGTCAACCCTAAGCGGGTGACCTACAAGCCGCTGACACGTTAATACTTAAAAAGGCCGGTGTTGATCACCGGCCTTTTTCTTTGTGACACACTATGATGATGCAAAAGGTGAGTGTGATGAAAGACTGGTCAGCCGGACAATATCTGAAGTTTGAAAATGAGCGCAGTCGGCCGGCACTTGACCTTATTAATCAAATTAAGACGAATGATCTGAACCATATTGTCGATATTGGTTGCGGGCCTGGCAACTCAACGGAAGCGCTGTTCAAACGCTGGCCAGAGGCTTCAATTATGGGCTTTGATACTTCGCCGGATATGATTGAAAAAGCACGCCGGCGTCTGCCGGAATTACAGTTTGAATTGGGTGATGTTGCAACCTATCAGCCGCCGAAGGAAACTGATTTATTGTTTTCCAATGCGGTGTTTCAATGGTTGCCGGATCATATTGCGCAAATGCAGCGGTTGTTTCGCTCATTAAAAAGCGGCGCATTGCTGGCAATACAAATGCCGGATAATTTGCGTGAGCCAACCCATCAGTCAATGATCAAGGTTGCACAAGATCCGCGCTGGCAAGCGCGCATTGGCCATAAAGCGCGTTCAGTATTGCCGCCGGTCGCGTCATATTATGAAGCGCTTTGTGGTGATGCGGTGCATGTGGATATTTGGCACACCATCTATAATCATCCGCTCGATGGCATTGAGGCTGTGGTGGAATGGGTAAAAGGCACGGGCTTGCGTCCTTTTATTGATCCGCTCAGTGATGAAGAGCGTGAAGATTATCTGGCGCAATATGCAGAAGAACTTAAGCGTCATTATAGCGTGGCATCTGACGGCAAGGTGCTGCTGGCATTTCCGCGCATTTTTATTCTGGCGCAGAAAAAATAATAAAAATCAATTTAGGCTGGTGCAGTCATTGATCGTCTCAGCCGATAGCTTGTGAGGTTGCGATAGGGCAACAATCATCATGCAGGGCTTTGCTGCATTTGACTGACAAATTTTTAAAGGAAAAGGACGTTTAAGAACTGGAGCGGGCGAAGGGATTCGAACCCTCGACCCCAACCTTGGCAAGGTTGTGCTCTACCCCTGAGCTACACCCGCTCGCGCCAGTTCTTAACATCGAACAACCGCTATATGCCGCAAAGCTTTGCCAATTGCAAGAGGGTAAAATAGAAAAAATGCGATTTTTTTCATTTTTTTGACATTGAATTGTTTAGGGAAAACAAAGCCTTAAAAGAAAATGCCAAAAACGCCGTAAAGGCGCGTGATCTCTCACTCCTGATTATCAGGAGATGTATGTTTTTAATTTTAAGGGAAGGGATGCCTTTAAGAACTGGAGCGGGCGAAGGGATTCGAACCCTCGACCCCAACCTTGGCAAGGTTGTGCTCTACCCCTGAGCTACACCCGCTCGCGCCAGTTCTTAAACATCAGGCATGGGCGGTGTATGCCGTAACCTTTGACCGAATGCAACAGCAAAAATGAGTGGCTTTGCATTTTATTGCAGTTTTTTGCGTTACGCCGCTCTTTTTCGGGCTTTGGCAGGGGCATCCTGTTGATAAGTGCAGGTTGAAACAGTGTTTTTTGGCGTTCAGTGCTTTGAGAAGGGCAAAAATGGCAGGCAGAAATATGATTCTATCTGTCTCCCTTGGCTTGTTCATGTGAGTGACTGCTATAAGATTGAATTGAAAATGGAATCGTTGAAGCGAATATGAGTTGAAGACAATGCAAAAGCCGTTGGATCCTGCCGGACTTTTTGAATATCTGGATGAATTGGGTGTCAAACACACAACCATTACTCATCCGCCTTTATTTACGGTGGCAGAATCGCAAGCCTATCGGTTGGAATCAAACGGCGCGCATACCAAAAACCTCTTTGTTAAAGACAAGAAGGGTAAAATCTTTCTGCTGACTGTTGGTGATAATGCGGTTGTAGATTTGAAGCAGGTGCATCATCTGATTGGAGCGAGCGGTCGGGTGTCTTTTTGCAAGGCCGAACTCTTGATGGAACTTTTAGGCGTTATTCCGGGCTCTGTTACTGTGCTTGGTGCGGTCAATGACCGTGGCATTCAGGTGCAGGTGGTGCTGGATGAGGCACTGATGCATAATGACATTATCAATGCACATCCGCTGACCAATGAAGCAACCACATCTATTAGCCGCGAAGATTTAATGGTGTTTTTGCGTGCAACCGGCCATGAGCCACTGATTGTGAAGCTGTCGGCTGATGAGGCCGATATGAGCTCAACTACTGCACAAGAAGCATAAGGGGGTGCAATGTTACTGATCGTTGGCACTGTCCGCCTGCCTGCGGAAAATTTAACAGCCGCACGGGAAGTCATGGCTTCCATGATTGAGGCCAGTCGTGCGGAGGACGGATGTCTTGGCTATTCTTATGCCGAAGATGTGTTGGAGCCGGGGCTTATTCATGTGAAAGAGCTTTGGCGAGATCAGGCGGCACTGGATCGCCATTTTGAGACGACGCATATTGCAACATGGCGGGAATCGTGGCCGCGACTTGGTATTCATGGCCGCGATCTGACCGTTTATGATGTGGGTGAGGGGCGCAAAACCTGAACCGCGTAATTTGCGTGGATTAATGATTTGAACGGGGTGGAGGAGGCGCATTCTCTTGAAAATGCGTATAAAAACCCCATCTGATATTAATATATAAAGACCGGCTTTTTAATTAACTGCCGAGGATAATGCCAAAAGGGATGCGGGATGAGCAATCAGGACAATCCATACGCCGTCAGCGGCAATCAAATGAACGCGAGTGTGAGTTTTGGTACTGATCATGCTCCGGCTGCCGGTGGGCTGATTAAAGACACAACGACTGCGACTTTTCAGGCTGATGTGATTGCCGAATCGCGCAAGCAGCCGGTGCTGGTGGATTTCTGGGCGCCATGGTGCGGGCCTTGTAAACAATTGACGCCAGTGATCGAGGGTGCCGTTAAAAAAGCGGCTGGTGCGGTCAAACTGGTTAAAATGAATATTGATGATCATCCGAACATTGCCGGTCAGTTAGGCATTCAGTCTATTCCGGCGGTGATTGCATTTGTCGATGGTCAGCCGGTTGATGGTTTTATGGGTGCGCAGCCCGAATCAAAAATCGATGAGTTTATCGCGAAAATCAGTGGCCCAAGCCCGCAGGAAACCGCTTTGGCTGAGGCTTTGGCGATGGCTGAAACTTTGCGCGGTGAAGGTGATTTTGCCCAGAGTGCGCAGGTTTACTCGGCGATTTTACAACAAATGCCGGATAATCTTGCAGCGCTTGCCGGTCTTGCCACTTGCATGGTGGAGGCGGGCGAGCTTGATAAAGCACGTGAGATTTTAGCCGCTATTCCGGAAGATCAGCAGAATGATCCGGCGGTTGAAATGGTATTGAAGCGCATTGAGCTGGCCGAGCAGGTGGCAACACTGGGCGACCCGGAACAGTTAAAAGCGCGCTTAGCGGTTGATCCGAATGATCATCAGGCGCGTTTTGATCTGGCAAAAATTTATGATGCGCAAGGTTTGCGTGATGCGGCAGCTGATGAATTGCTGGCAATCATGAAAGCCGACCGTGAATGGGAAGATGACGGCGCACGCAAACAATTGGTGCAGTTCTTTGAGCTTTGGGGCGTGATGGATAAAGCCACTTTGGCCGCTCGCCGCAAATTGTCATCTTTATTGTTTAAGTAAGCAGGAGTTTTGTACGATGCAGGCGGGAAATATCCATTACCGCAGTGGTGATGACTTGCCGGAATCTGTGCCGGTGTTTCCGCTTCAGGGTGCATTATTATTGCCGGGCGGACAGGTGCCGCTCAATATATTTGAGCCGCGTTATCTGGCGATGGTCGATGAAGCGATGGCGTCAAACCGCATCATTGGCCTCATTCAGCCGGATCTGGCGGAAAAGCCTGCCGAACCGGGGCAGGAGCTCGACGAAAACTACCGGCCGAATTTAAGTTCTGTCGGCTGTTTGGGGCGCATCACCAGCTATTCTGAAACAGGCGATGGCCGTGTGCTGATTACATTGCACGGCATTTGCCGCTTTCGGATGGTGGAAGAGCTGAACGTCAAAAAGCCTTATCGCACATGCAAGATCGTGCCTTTCCTCAACGATCTGAGCGATCCGGCTGATGTTGATGATGTGGATCGTGAAGCATTGCTGGCGGCATTCCGCGCCTATCTCGAAGCGAACAATCTGGAAGCAGATTGGGAGGGTATTGCGCGGGCTGATAATGCTATGCTGGTCAATGCCTTGTCGATCATGTCTCCCTTTGGGGCGGCGGAAAAACAAGCTTTGCTGGAAGCGCCTGATTTGAAAACGCGTGCTGCAACATTGATTGCAATTACGGAAATGATCTTGGCGCGTGAGCAGGATGATTTTGATAAGCGCCTGCAATAGACAAGATTAAATTAGCTATTCCTAAATAATAGGGTGTATTGATGGACAAGACGCAAAGTCAGGGAGAAGTAGACATCAGCTTGCTGGAGCTGTTGGTGTGTCCTTTAACCAAAACTGCTTTGCGTTTTGACCGTGAGAACAATGAGTTGATCTCACAAAAAGCCAAATTAGCTTATCCGGTGCGCGATGGCGTGCCGATTATGCTGCCTTCTGAGGCTCGCATTATTGAATGAGTGGCAAATAGTGCTGCTTTCAGGCTATAGATTGTGTTGCCTGTTTGCTCAACGCTCTTTATAACGCTTGAGAGTTAATATCTGCTGCAAATGAAGGCTTGGCATTATGGCATCTAGAAAACTTCTTCTCCTGCCCGGTGACGGCATTGGCCCTGAGGCAATGGCGGAAGTCCGTAAGATTATTGATTTTCTGAATTCTGATTTGAAACTTGGCTTTGAAACCGAAGAAGGTCTCGTTGGCGGTAGCGCTTATGATGCCCATGGTCAGGCTCTTTCTGATGCAGATATGGAAAAAGCGCTGGCAGCTGATGCTGTGCTTTTTGGTGCCGTTGGCGGCCCGAAATGGGATGCGGTTCCTTATGAAGTGCGTCCGGAAGCTGGTCTTCTGCGCTTGCGTAAGGAAATGGAGCTCTACGCAAATCTGCGACCTGCCATTTGCTATCCGGCACTTGCCCATTCCTCATCCCTGAAGCCTGAAGTGATCGAAGGTCTCGATATTCTGATCATGCGTGAGCTGACCGGTGGTGTTTATTTCGGTGAGCCGAAAGAAATCATCGATCTCGGCAATGGTCAGAAGCGCGGTATCGATACGCAGGTTTATGATACCTACGAAATCGAACGTATTGCTGATATTGCTTTCGAACTGGCGCGCACCCGTCGCGGTAAAGTCACTTCGATGGAAAAACGCAATGTGATGAAGTCCGGCGTTCTTTGGAATCAGGTTGTGACTGCACGTCACAAAGAAAAACACGCAGACATTCAGCTTGAGCATATGCTGGCTGATGCTGGTGGTATGCAGCTCGTTCGCTGGCCGAAGCAGTTTGACGTCATCCTCACCGACAACCTGTTTGGTGATATGCTGTCAGACGTAGCTGCCATGCTGACCGGCTCGCTCGGCATGCTGCCGTCTGCGTCGCTTGGTGCAACCGATCCGAAGACCGGCAGCCGTAAGGCGCTTTATGAGCCGGTACATGGTTCGGCACCGGATATTGCAGGCCAGGGCATTGCTAACCCGATTGCGATGATTGCGTCGCTGGCTATGTGCCTGCGTTACTCTTTCGGCCTGATTGCTGAAGCTGATCGTCTGGAAGCTGCTATTTCCGGCGTTCTGGATGATGGCATCCGCACCGGTGACATCTGGTCAGAAGGCAACAAAAAAGTTGGCACTGCTGAAATGGGCGATGCAATTTTGGCTAAGTTCAAAGCGCTGTCAGCTTAATTTGAACGTGCATCCTGAAAAGTGTGAAGCGGTTTTCAGATAAGATGCACGTAATAATGAGCTTTTTTGCTTATCGAAAACGCCGCCGGTTTACTTGGCGGCGTTTTTTTATACCGTTGTTTCAGAATTTTTTGATCTGCTGAAAGCCTGCCAATTGACTCTTGCGTGAAACAGCTTAAAAGCGCATGTGGACAAGGAGAACTCGCGTGATACGGGTTGATGCAACATTATCAGTTTCGATGAAAGCTGCCGGTGATTTCACCGGAGATGTTTGCATGTCTTCTACCTCTATAAAACCTATGGCTACCGTGTTGAAAACGACCATTAAAACGGTCTGATTTCCCTTGGCCTGCTCGCCCTCTCCCGGGTCTGGTCCGGGGGCAGAGGTTTCCGCGTGAAGTGTGGAAAATCTGGTTCTGGAAGCGGAGAGGGACAGGAGATAATAATGGGATTTAAAGTTGCAGTTGTTGGCGCTACAGGCAATGTCGGGCGCGAAATGCTCAACATTCTTGAAGAACGCGGCTTTCCGGCAGATGAAGTGGTTGCACTTGCATCGCGTCGCAGTGTGGGTACAGAAGTTGCTTATGGCGATCGCACCCTCAAGGCCAAAGCGCTGGATGATTATGATTTCTCCGACACCGATATCTGCCTGATGTCAGCTGGCGGCAATGTTTCCAAGGAATGGTCACCAAAGATCGGCGCGCAGGGCTGCGTTGTCATCGATAATTCCTCTGCATTCCGTTATGACAGCAATGTGCCGCTTATCGTGCCGGAAGTGAACCCTGATGCGGTTGACGACTTCAGAAAGCGCAATATCATTGCCAATCCGAACTGCTCGACAGCTCAGCTCGTACTGGTTTTGAAGCCGCTTCATGACGCAGCTAAAATCAAGCGCGTTGTTGTTGCCACTTATCAGTCCGTATCGGGTGCTGGTAAAGAGGGCATGGATGAGCTGTTCACCCAGTCCCGCGCTGTTTTTGTGGCCGATCCTGTCACCAACAAAACCTTCACCAAGCGTATTGCCTTCAACGTTATTCCGCATATCGACGAATTTATGGAAGACGGCTACACGAAGGAAGAGTGGAAGGTCACGGCTGAAACCAAGAAGATGATTGATCCGAAGATCAAGCTCACTGCAACTGCTGTGCGCGTTCCGGTTTTCATCGGTCACTCGGAAGCCGTAAACATTGAATTTGAAAACGAACTTTCCGCTGAACAGGCCACTGAAATCCTGCGCAATGCGCCAGGTGTTCAGGTGATCGACAAGCGTGAAGCGGGCGGTTACATCACCCCTTATGAAGCAGCCGGTGAAGATGCCACTTTTGTCAGCCGTATCCGTGAAGATATCACGATTGAAAACGGCCTGTCCTTGTGGGTTGTTGCGGATAACTTACGTAAAGGTGCAGCGCTCAACACTGTGCAGATTGCAGAACTGCTGATCGCCCGTGATCTGATCACGCCAAAGGCGCAGCAGGCTTAAATTTTAAGCTTATTGCTACCCTTATTAAAATGCCGCCTGATGATTATCAGGCGGCATTTTTTAATTGTATGAAACGCTTATTAATGTGCGTCTTCCAGCGACAGCATGGCATCATCATCAAGGCCAAAATGGTGGCCAATTTCATGAATAAGCACATGGGTGATAATCTCATGCAATGTTTCTTCGTGCTCACACCAATAATCAAGAATGGCACGGCGAAACAGGGTCATACGATTGGGGCGCTGATTGTCTGTTTGCAAGCTAAAGCGTTCGCCCAAACCTGCACCTTCAAAAAGGCCGAGCAGGTCAAAAGGCGTATCGAGACCTAAATCTTCAATGATGGAATCGTCGGGAAAATCAGCGACATGAAGGGTCATGTCGGGGCACAGCTCGCGGAACTCCTGCGGCAGATGTGCATAAGCCTGATGTGTCAGTGATTCGATTTCGGTTAAATTGGGCGCCAGTCGCGACGCCCATATTCCAGTTTGATCAGATCGGGGCATAGCGTCAGCCAGCCCCGCAGCATTTTTTTAGGCCCACGGACGCAGCTCTGCATTCTTGACTTCAAACGTATCAATGCTTGTTGCTTTTTCCATGGTCAGGCCGATATCGTCCAGACCATTGAGCAGGCAATGACGTTTAAAATCATCCAGTTCGAAGTGAATTGTGCCGCCGTCAGGGCCTGAAATGGTCTTCTCTTCCAGATCGATGGTCAGCGTAGCATTGGAGCCGCGCTCAGCGTCATCCATCAGCATTTCGAGCTGTTCTGGTGTCACTTTGATTGGCAAAATACCGTTTTTGAAGCAGTTATTGTAGAAAATATCTGCAAAAGAGGTGGAAATGACGCATTTGATGCCGAAATCAAGCAGAGCCCAAGGCGCATGTTCACGCGAGGAGCCGCAGCCGAAATTATCGCCTGCAACCAAAATCTGGGCATTGCGGTAACCGGCTTTATTGAGAACGAAATCAGGATTTTCACTGCCGTCTTCATTGAAGCGCATTTCAGCAAAAAGACCTTTGCTCAGACCTGTGCGCTTGATTGTCTTCAGGTAATCCTTCGGAATAATCATGTCCGTGTCGATGTTGATGATCGGCAGTGGAGCTGCGACGCCGGTGAGCTTGGTAAATTTATCCATGGCCATAACCTGTCGGTTGGTAATTTCATTGTTGAAAGAGGGTTTACACCAGCTATTCACAGAGTCAACTTATGCGTGCTGATGATGTGCAATCTGACGCAGTTAAAAATCGCATTTTACTGGGATTGAAGAGGGGGGCGCAAAGATGTCCATGAAAAACGTGACACGGCCGCGTCGTTCGGTTTTGTTTGTTCCGGCTGCCAATGCGCGCGCGCTGGAAAAGTCGCTTGAGCTTGGTGCCGATGCAATCATCTATGATCTGGAGGATTCTGTCGCTGATGAAGTGAAAGCTGCATCGCGTGAAGCGCTGGCTGCGCATTTGAGCGCTCACCAGCATGTGCCTTTTGAGCGGATTGTGCGCATCAATACATTGGACAGTGCCTTTGGCGATGATGATGTGAAAATGGCGGCAGAGGCAGGCATTGATGCCGTGCTGGTGCCAAAGCTTGAGCGCCCGCAAGATGTGATTGATGTGGCGCGTAAACTTGACAGGGCGGACGCGCCGGAAAACTGCCGCATCTGGGCGATGATTGAAACCCCGCGCGGTATTCTCAATGCGGATGAAATTGCACAATTGGGCAGCCGTTCATCGGCACGTTTGAGTGCTTTTGTGGTGGGCCCCAATGATATTGCCCGTGAAAGCGGTATCCGCACATTGCCTGGCCGTCCTTATCTGGTGCCTTGGCTGATGCAGATTATTCTGGCAGCCAAAGCCGGTGGTTTGGAAGTGATGGACGGCGTCTATAATGATTTTAAAAATGTTCAAGGCTTTGAAGCAGAATGCGTGCAGGGCGCCTCGATGGGCTTTGACGGTAAAACCTTAATTCATCCAAATCAAATTGCCGGTGCCAATCGTGGTTTTTCTCCAAGTGAAGATGAGGTTGCGCACGCAAAAGCAGTGGTGGAGCTCTTCACGCAGCCAGAAAATATGAGTAAAGGCGTGGTGTCTTTAAATGGTCAGATGATCGAGCGTTTGCATTTGCATATGGCGGAACGTGTTTTGGCAAAGATTTGATATCTTTATTTAAAACTGGTGTAACTGCTTAAGCTCGGCATAAGATTTGCGCTTTATGGCGGTTTGTGAAGGAGAAATATTATGAAGCTTTATCGTTTTATCACGGGTCCGGATGATTCAGCATTTTGTCATCGCGTGACAGCAGCCTTGAACAAGGGCTGGGAACTTGCCGGTTCGCCAGCCTACACATTCAATGCTGCAACCGGCGTTCTGCATTGCGGCCAGCCGGTAACCAAGGAAGTGGAAGGCGTTGAATATACGCCAGACATCAAACTTGGCGAATATTGATTGTTAAAAAAAAGGCCGGTCACTGACCGGCCTTTTTATTGTTATTTATTCAAACCGCGATTGGCGATCATCGCCTCAGGGCTTGGCATTTTACCGCGGAATTTTTTATACAATTCTTCCGGATCAGCACTGCCGCCAGCGGCGTAAATATATTTCTTCAAATTGGCTGCCAGCTCCGGATTAAACGGATCGCCGCTTTCTTCAAAAGCTGCAAAAGCGTCGGCATCAAGCACTTCCGACCACATATAGGAATAATAGCCTGCCGAATAACCATCGCCTGAAAACACATGGGTGAAATGCGGGGTGCGGTGACGCATGATGATGGCATCCGGCATGGAAAGCTTTGCCAGTGTTTGTTTCTCAAATTCAATCGGGTCGTCAATTTTCGTCGGGCTGGTATGGAAGGCCATATCAACCAGTGCAGAAGCGGTAAATTCTACCGTTTGGAAACCCGCATTGAAGGTTTGCGCTGCCAGCACCTTGTCGAGAAGCGCCTTTGGCAGCGCTTCACCGGTGCGATAATGCACGGCATATTTTTCTAAAATTTCCGGCACAGTCAGCCAATGTTCGTAAAGCTGTGATGGTAATTCGACAAAATCGCGCGACACCGAGGTTCCGGCAACGGCTGGCCAAGTCACATCGGTTAAAAGCCCGTGCAGAGCATGGCCGAATTCGTGGAAAAGCGTGCGCGCATCATCAAGTGACAGCAAGGCCGGTTCACTTTCAGCCGGTTTGGCAAAGTTCATCACATTATAGATGATTGGCTGCTGGCCGCCATCAAGCTTGTGCGCAGATTGCAGAGCGCTCATCCATGCGCCGGAACGCTTTGATGTACGGGCAAAATAATCAGCTAAAAACAGGCCGCGGCGGCTGCCATCGGCATTGAAGACTTCAAAGACACGCACATCAGGATGCCATGTTTTAATGCCCTTTTTCTCTTCGAAACGAATGCCGAAAAGACGTGTGGCTACATCAAATGAAGCTTGGATGATCTTGTCCAGTTGCAGATAAGGTTTAAGCTCTGCTTCATCGAAGGCGAATTTTTCAGCACGCACTTGTTCTGCGTAAAAACGCCAATCCCAAGGTGCAACTTTATGATTACCGCCTTGTTTGATAATGAGATCGGTCAGTTCAGCTTCTTCTTCCGCTGCTTTGGCGCGAGCTTTTTCCCAGACCGGCTCCAGCAAATTCATCACCGCATCTGGTGATTTTGCCATTGTGTCATCAAGCTTGAAGGCAGCAAAATTATCATAGCCGAGCAGTTTGGCTTTGCGCTCACGCAATTTCAGCATTTGAGCAACGATTGCCTGATTGTCATTGGCGTCGTTATTCTGGCCGCGATGCGCCCAGGCGGTAAAAGCCTGTTCACGCAAATTACGGTTTTGCGAGAAGGTCAGAAATGGCTCGATGATGGAACGCGACAGTGTCACTGCCCACGCGTCTGCGCGGCCACGTTCTTCCGCGGCATTGCGCATGGCATTGCGCAAGAAATCCGGCAGACCGGCGAGATCATTTTCGCTGTCGAGATAAAGCGCCCATTGCGATTCATCTTTCAAAACATGCTGGCTGAAGGAAGCACCAAGGCTTGCCAGTTCTTCATTGATGCCTGCCAGTTCCGCTTTGCCGGACTTGTCGAGTTTGGCACCGGAACGCACAAAACCTTTCCAGATTTTTTCCAAAACGCGTAAAGTTTCAGCATCGAGATTGAGTGTGTCACGCTTTTCATAAAGTGCATCCACTTTGGCAAATAATAGCGGATCCATCATGATGCGGGAATAGTGACGCGACATTTTTGGCGCGACATCACGTTCCAGCGCCTGAATAGTATCATTGCTATGCGCACCGGCGCGCATCCAGAAGATAGAAGAAACGCGTTCCAATGCTTTGCCGGAAAGCTGCAAGGCTTTCAGGACATTATCGATTGTCGGCTCTGCCTCATTCGCAACAAGGGCTTCAACTTCATGTAAATCCTGGGCAAAGGCAGCTTCAAAAGCCTGACCGAAATCATCATCGGTAAATGCATTGAAATCCGGCAGACCCAACGCGCCATCCCAATGGGTGAGGGCGTTTTGTGCGGTCTTATTGCCCGGATTGTTTGACGAAGAAGTGGTGGCTTTAGAGTCTGACATGAACGGCTCGCTCCGATGCTGATTGTTTTCATCTGACTTAAGCCTTTATCGGCAGCCTCACAAGGTGACGCTTGACGGAAATGTAAGAAAATAATAAGTGAGCCTTACTATATGGAGGCTCTATGAATGCCGACCCAACGCTATAATCCGAATGCCTTCGGCTTTTTGATCAATGATATTGCCCGTCTTTACCGCGCTGAAATCGACAGACGTATTGCCGATGCTGGGTTGGATTTGACGGCAGCGGAAGCGCGCACACTGATGCACACTGCCCGCCATGCACCTGTGCGCCAAACTGTTTTGGCCGAGCATATGGGCATCGAAGCAATGACAGTTTCAAGCTATCTTGATCGTTTGGAGAAGGCCGGATTGGTGATCCGTGAGGCTGATCCCGTTGACCGGCGCGCCAAACTTGTAGCGCTCACCGATGCCGCAGGGCATGTGCTTGATGTGGTCGATGATATTTCGCACAGCGCCCGTGAATTGGTGACATCGATGATTGGTCAGCGTGAGTGGGACAAACTCATTGGTCAATTGCAGATCATCCGTGAAAACCTAACCCAACGGTTGCGTGGCTGAAACAGCAGGCAGCAGACAGGGCATGAAGATGGATAAGGCTTTGGCGGACACTAGGCAGGCAGTCGAAAAGCAAGACGCTGCGGAACATAAAATTATTCCGGATGAAACCGAAAATGCTGCACCTGTCATGAGTGAGCGTCTGGTCGGCGTGGTTGGTGGTTTTATCGCTGCTATCGGTGCGGTTTCAATGGGGCTTTATACGCCCGCAATGCCGGAGATTGTGCAGGCTTTCGGCACCACTGAAGCGATGGTCAAACTGACATTATCCACCTTCTTTGGCGGTTTTTGTCTGGCACAATTGGTGTGCGGGCCAATGGCAGATGGTTGGGGCCGCAGACCCGTCACCATCGGCTATATGCTGGTTTATCTGATTGCCAGTGTTGCCGCTTTATTATCCAGTAATATTGAAACACTGCTGGTCGCGCGCTTTTTCCAAGGCGTTGGCGCAGCTGTTGGGGTTACTGTTTCGCGTGCCATGGTGCGTGATCTTTTCACCAATGAAGCATCGGCGCGGGTGATGAATCTCATCGGTATTGTCATTGCAGTGGGGCCTGCCGTGTCGCCAACCCTTGGTGGCCTGACCATGCATTATTTCGGCTGGCACGCTATTTTTGTCATTATGGTTCTGCTCGGACTTGCCGTGGTGCTGACAGCTGTTTTTGTCATTCGCGAAACCGGAACGCCGGATCGCACACGTCTTCATATCAAGCCGCTTTTATCTGCTTACGGACGCTTGTTGCGCAGCCGCCATTTCATGTATCCGACTTTGGCGGTGGCTGGAGCCACCGGTGCGCTTTATACAGCCGCAACCATTTTGCCTTTTGTGCTGATGCAGAAAATCGGCTTGAGCCCGACAGAGTTCGGCCTTGGTCTTTTATTGCAGACCAGTTTTTATCTGAGCGGCGGGTTACTGTTTCGGGTGCTGATGGGGCGCTTTGGTGCGCGTGAACTGGCGACGGCCGGCTATGTGATTATTCTGGCTGCAAGTGCGATGATTATCACCATGCTCAGCCTGTTTGAGCCGACCTATCTGCGGGTGATGCTGCCGATGGCTTGCTATGCTTTCGGGATTGCCTTTGTTATGCCGCAAATGACCTCCGCCGGAATGGCGCCTTTTCCGCAAATGGCCGGTTCTGCATCGGCCTTGATGGGCTTTTTTCAGATGAGTGGTGGTCTGGTTGGCGGTTCAGTTGCTGCCACTTTAAGCGATCCGCTTTTTGCAATGGCATTGCTGATCCCGTCATTCGGTGTGCTGGCAATGGGCAGCTATATTTTATGGCGCAGATTACCGCCCTTACCGCCCGTTATTTTGCGCTAAACTGTCATAAGTGCAAAAAAGCCTCACTAAAGCTTAGATGTTGCGGCTTGAAACATTGATGTCTTGACATTAAATGCGACAAAGCCCACACAGCGCGGCGTAGGTAATTTTATTTCGCATTGCCTGCATCAACCAACCGGAGTCTATGCTCTTATGCCCAGCGACAGTCACAGTCGATTGTGCCAGCCGTCAACGGCATCGTGATCTGATCGTTTTTGGTCGGTTTGCACGATCTGCCATTGGCGGCGGATCGACAGAAAGGCAAACCTATGACCGATTTTACACCGGAAGTATTGAACTTGGCTGATTTGCCGGCCGCTGTAATTGTTCAAAAAATCGAAACCATGCGCACTGCTGATGCAGTGGAAGTGGTCAATGAACTTGGATTAGATGATGCTGTGCAAGTTGTATCGCAACTCTCGCAGGATCATGCCGTGCGCCTGCTTGATCAGCCGGAATTAAACGAAGCGGCACCAATTATTGCCATGCTGCCGCCGGCAGTGGCTTCTCTCTTGCTTGATGCGATGTCCGCTGACCGCGCGACAGACGTTTTTCAGGCCTTGGATGAACCGGAACGTAACCATTTATTTCCTCTGCTCGCTCTTGAAACCAAGGTCGCGCTGAAGAAATTGATGGGCTATGCGCCTAACACGGCCGGTAGTCTGATGACGATTGAGTTCATCGCAGTGCCTGCCAATTGGACGGTTGCGCAGACACTGACTTATATTCGTCAGGTTGAGCGCTCCCGCGAGACAGTTTACGCTATCTATGTGGTTGATCCGAACACAAAAGTCTTGCAGCGCGTGGTGACACTGCGCCGCCTGATTATGTGTCAGCCGGATGAACTGATCATCACTGTCAGCCGCGATCAGGATCCGGTGGCGATTTCGCCGCTGACTGACCGTGAAGATCTGGCACAGCTTTTCCGTAAGCACGACTTGCTGGCTGTGCCAGTGGTTGACGAGCAGCGCCATGTTATTGGCATTGTGACCGTGGATGACGTGCTTGACGCGATGACCCACGAAATGAGTGAAGACACCTATAAGTTCGGTGGTATGGAAGCGCTGGATAAGCCTTACATGCAGATCGGCTTTGGCCAGATGCTGAAAAAGCGCGCTGGCTGGCTGGGTGTCCTGTTCTTAAGTGAAATGCTCACCGCCAGTGCGATGCAGCATTATGAAGTTGAGCTGGAAAAAGCGATTGTTCTGACGCTCTTCATCCCGCTGATTATGAGCTCGGGCGGTAACTCAGGTTCGCAGGCAACCTCACTGATCATTCGTGCGCTTGCATTGCAGGATGTGAAACTTCGTGACTGGTGGCGTGTGGCCTTGCGCGAACTGCCTGCCGGTATCGCTCTTGGCAGTTTCTTAGGTCTTATCGGTGTCACCCGTATCGTCAGCTGGCAAATGCTCGGCTTCTATGATTACGGTACTTACTGGTATCTGATTGCTGCGACTGTCGGACTGGCGCTTGTTTGTATCGTCACATTCGGCTCTGTTGTCGGCTCGATGCTACCCTTTATCATGCAAAGGCTGGGCTTTGATCCGGCCAGTGCGTCTGCGCCCTTTGTGGCGACTCTCGTGGACGTAACAGGGCTTGTTATCTATTTCAGTGTCGCGCTCGCGATCCTGTCAGGAACCCTGTTATAGTCTCAACTGGGGCAGAATATTGTAAAATGCATGTCACCTTTAAATTGTATAAAGACATGCATAAAAACAAAAGATTAAAGCAGCTTGCCTGTGTATCTGCTGCTGCAAATTGCTTTAATCTGCGCTGCCCCTTTTAAAAATGCAAAAAAACATGTAAAGAGCGCGTCATTACATGGCCGTGCTCTTTAGTGCCGCCCTAAACCCCATAATAGAAGTGATCTCCTATGGAATTGCGCAATATCGCTATTATCGCACACGTCGATCATGGCAAAACCACGTTGGTGGACGAGCTGCTGAAGCAAGGCGGCTCATTCCGCGACAATCAACGCGTTGCTGAACGTATGATGGACTCCGGCGATATCGAACGCGAACGCGGCATCACCATTCTTGCCAAAGCAACTTCGGTTATTTGGAAAGACACACGCATCAATATCGTCGATACACCGGGCCACGCCGACTTCGGTGGTGAGGTTGAGCGTATCCTGAATATGGTTGATGGTGTTATCGTTCTTGTCGACTCCGCTGAAGGCCCGATGCCACAGACGAAATTCGTCGTTGGTAAGGCGCTTAAAGTTGGTTTGAAGCCAATCGTCGCGATCAACAAAATTGACCGTCCTGATGGCCGTCATGAAGAAGTCGTCGACGAAGTTTTCGATCTGTTTGCAGCATTGGATGCAACCGACGAACAGCTCGACTTCCCGATCCTTTATGGTTCAGGCCGTAACGGCTGGATGGCTGCAAATCCGGAAGGCCCTAAAGATCAGGGTCTGGCACCATTGTTTGACCTCGTGCTGCAGCACGTTCCTGCGCCTAAGGTTCAGGAAGGTCCGTTCCGCATGATCGGTACCATTCTGGAAGCTGATCCGTTTTTGGGTCGTATCATCACCGGTCGTATTGCTTCCGGTTCGATCAAGCCAAACCAGAGCGTAAAAGTTCTGGCGCAGGACGGTACAGTTCTGGAAAACGGCCGCGCCTCCCGCGTGCTGGCATTCCGTGGTATTGAACGTCAGCCGGTTGAAGAAGCATTTGCAGGCGATATCGTCGCGATTGCCGGTCTTTCAAAAGGTACTGTTGCAGACACATTCTGCGATCCGTCCATTTCGGAAGCCTTGCAGGCTCAGCCGATTGATCCGCCAACCGTGACCATGTCCTTCATCGTCAATGACAGCCCGCTGGCTGGTACGGAAGGTGACAAAGTTACCAGCCGTATGATCCGCGACCGCTTGATGAAAGAAGCTGAAGGCAGTGTTGCTTTGAGCATCGAAGAATCCAGCGAAAAGGATTCCTTCTTTGTGTCCGGCCGTGGTGAATTGCAGCTCGCAGTTCTCATCGAAAACATGCGCCGTGAAGGTTTTGAGCTTGGTGTTTCCCGTCCGCGCGTTGTGATGCGCGAAGGCGAAAACGGTGAAAAGCTTGAGCCTATTGAAGAAGTTGTGATCGACGTTGATGAAGAACATTCAGGCGTTGTGGTTCAGAAAATGTCTGAACGCAAAGCTGAAATGGTTGAACTGCGTCCATCCGGTGGTGATCGCGTTCGTCTGGTGTTCCATGCGCCGACCCGCGGCCTGATCGGTTATCAGTCAGAACTTCTGACCGATACACGCGGTACAGCAATCATGAACCGTCTGTTCCATGATTACCAGCCGTATAAGGGCGAAATCGAAGGCCGCAGCAATGGTGTTCTGATCTCCAACGATCAGGGTGAAGCTGTTGCTTACGCACTCTTCAACCTTGAAGATCGTGGCCCGATGATCATTGATGCAGGTGCAAAAGTTTATGCCGGTATGCTGATCGGTATTCACTCCCGCGACAACGATCTGGAAGTGAACGTATTGAAGGGCAAGAAGCTCACCAACGTTCGTGCATCCGGTAAGGATGAAGCTGTGAAGCTGACACCGCCGATCCGCATGACTTTGGAACGCGCTCTGTCGTGGATTCAGGATGATGAATTGGTGGAAGTTACTCCAAAATCAATTCGTCTGCGTAAGCTCTACCTCGATTCAAACGAGCGTAAGCGCTTTGAAAAGAGCCGCTCAGGCGGTAACTGATCAAAAGAATAACTATAAAAACGGCGCCTCAAAAGGGCGCCGTTTTTGTTTGTTCAATTTTTATCGATTGTACTTATCTTTCGCCGCGGCGATAAGGCTGCATCAAGGCTTGCGGCACACGGGCACGACGTGCCATCACAACAAGCGCTACAATCGACATGATGTAAGGGATCATCAGAAACAACTGATAAGGGATCATCTTGCCATAGACGGTCTGCAAACGCAGCTGAAACGCATCAAAGAGCGCAAACAGCAAAGCGCCGACAAGCGCGCGTACGGGCTTCCATGAGGCAAAGACCACCAATGCGATGCACACCCAGCCTCGTCCCTGCATCATGGTCGGGAAAAAGCTGTTGAACGCGGAAAGTGTCAGAAATGCACCGCCCACAGCCATCAGCGCACTGCCGAACATGATCGAGAAAATACGCACACGGATCGGGTTGATACCTTGTGCCTCGGCTGCATGCGGGTTTTCACCGGTCATGCGGATGGCAAGGCCTAAGGGCGTATGGAACAGCACATAAGCCAGCAACAGCGCCAGTGGAATGGCAATATAGGTGAGGGCTGTTTGCACGGCAAAAACTTCACCCAAAAACGGAATGTCTTTCAGGATAGGCAATTGCAGCGGCTGAAACGGCGTGACCGATGGCGGGCTTGAAGACACCGGCACCAGCAAGCGGAACAGAAAATAGCTTAAGCTTGAGGCAAAAAGCGTAATGCCAAGGCCAACCACATGTTGGGAAAGACCAAGAGGCACAGTGAGTGCTGCGTGAAGCAGGCCGAATAGGGCACCGCAAAGGGCTGCTACCAGCACGCCTGTCCAAAGGTCGGCCCCATTGAAAACGGCGAGCCAGCCAATCATCGCGCCAAAGGTCATAATACCTTCAATTCCGAGATTGAGCACGCCGGAGCGTTCGCAGAAAAGCGCGCCCAATGTGCCGAAAATCAAGGGTGTGGCGATACGCAGGACAGAAGCCCATAGACCGGCGGAAACGAGGATGTCGAAAATTTCCGTCATCGTGTGATCCTGTACTGAGTGAAGAAAAGGGCGACCAGCATGGTCAGCAGTGAAAGTGCAACCGTCACATCGGCAATGAAGCTTGGAATGCCGATGGCGCGGCTCATGCCGTCAGCACCGACAAACATCGCGGCGGCAAAAAGGGCGGCAAAGATTGCGCCAATCGGATTAAGATTGGCAAGCATCGCGACGATAATACCGGAATAGCCAAAGCCGGGTGACAAATCGGTGGTAACATAGCCTTTGACGCCCATCACCTGAATGGCACCGGCAAGACCTGCCAGACCACCGGAGATGCAGGCAACTTTAATCAGTGTTTTAGCTAAAGGCACACCGGCAAAAACGGCCGCTGCCGGATTAAGACCAGCTGCTTTTGATTCAAGTCCGAAGACAGTGCGCTTTTGTACATAAGCGATGATGACAGTCAAGGCGATGGCAATCAAAAGCCCGACATGCAGGCGCATACCAGTCATGATGCGGGGCAGCATGGCATTGCTTGGCACCGGTTCTGATTGCGGCCAGCCAAAGGCCATCGGATCTTTCATCGGTCCTTCAATCATCATCGAGACAATCAGCACGGCGACGAAGTTTAAAAGAAGTGTGGTGACCACTTCATCAACGCCGAAACGCAGGCGCAAACCTAACGGCACCAGCAGCCAGACCATACCGGCAACGGCTCCGGCAATCAGCAAAAGCGGAATGAAAATTGCTGATGGCAGGCTCAATTGCGAGCCGACAGCAACCGCCAGCAGAGCACCCATATAAAACTGGCCTTCAGCGCCGATATTCCACAATTTGGAGCGGAAAGCGACAGCCGCCGCAAGGCCGGTTAAAATCAGCGGTGTGGTGCGGGTCAGTGTTTCGGAGATCGACAATTTACTGCCGAAAGCGCCAATGGCGATCTGGCGGAAGGATTCCAGCACCGGCGCACCGGCGGCCGCAATCAGCAGGCCTGCCAGAATAAAAGCTGAAATAACGGCCAGAAGCGGTGCAGTGGCAACCAGCAGCATCGGCCTTTGTTCACGACGTTCGATGCGCATCAGTTGAGCCCTTCATGTGTTTTTAAGTTCGTGCCGCCCTCAGCTGCCGCGCTCCACTCTCCGGCCATCATCAGCCCCAGTTTTTGTGCGTCTGCTTCATTGGTATCAAGGGCAGGCGAGAGGCGGCCTTTGACAATGGCCTGTACGCGGTCGGCAAGGCTTAGGGTTTCGTCCAGATCTTCGGAAATCAGCAACACACCGGCGCCAGCGCGGCGCGCATCCAGAATGCGGGCATGAACGGCGGCAACTGCGCCTTCATCAAGGCCGCGCGTTGGCTGTGCAGCGATCAGAATGCGCGGTGTGCGCTCCAGATTGCGGCCTAAAATCAGCTTTTGCATATTGCCGCCTGAAAGCAGGCGGATGCGGGTGTCGGGTGTGCCGCCGCGCACATCAAAACCATCAATAATGGTTTGCGCGAAACGGCGTGCTTCTTGCGCTTTGACGAGGCCGGCTTTGGAAAATTCCGGCTCATGCAGGCGCTCAAGTACGGCATTTTCCCAAATCGTCAGATCGCCAACCGCACCTTCACTATTGCGGTCTTCAGGGATACGGCCAAGGCCAAGGGAGACAAAACGGCGCGGATCGTAGATTTCAACGATATTGCCGAACATTGAAAAGACGCCGCCTGATGGTTTGACAAGGCCGGAGACGAGGCGGCCAAGGGTGGCTTGTCCATTGCCAGAAACGCCGATAATGCCTAGAGTTTCACCGGCACGAAGCTCAAAATTGATCTGATCGAGGCGGGTGATTTTATTTTCCACAACGCTCAAATCTTTGGCCGAAAGCACCACTTCCTTCGGTGTTGCAGCATCGCGCACCGGGCGTGCCACACGCCGCCCGACCATCAGTTCGGCCAGTTCCGCCTTTGATGTGTCTTGCACATTGCGCTCTGCCACCAGCTTGCCGCCGCGCAGAACAACGATGCGATCAGCGGCTGACATCACCTCATGCAATTTATGCGAGATGAAAATCAGCGACAGGCCTTGGCGCGCCATTTCTTTTAATGTCGCAAAAAGCGTTTCAGCTTCCTGAGTGGTTAAAACCGCGGTTGGCTCATCCAGAATGAGAATATCAGCATCATTATAAAGCGCTTTTAAAATCTCAACGCGCTGTTGTTCACCCACTGACAAATCGCCAAGGCGTGCATCGGGATCAACAATCAGGCCGAAACGGGTGGCGATCGAATTGATCTTGGCGCGCGCGGTTGTGGTGTCGGAGCGCAACCGGAACAGGCTTTGCGTGCCGGTCATGATGTTTTCTAAAACGGTGAGATTGGGCGCGAGGGTAAAATGCTGATGCACCATGCCGACACCGGCATTGATGGCAGCACGCGTGCGCCCTAACGGCAGCGCCTCACCTTTGATGAAAACACGTCCCTCATCCGGCACATAATGGCCGAAGAGAATATTCATCAATGTGGTTTTACCGGCACCATTTTCACCCAAAAATGCCAGAACCTCACCTTTGCCCAAGTGCAGCGACACATTATCATTGGCGGTCAGCGTGCCGAAGCGTTTGGTGATGTTTTCGAGTTGCAGGACAGGTGTGTTCATGCGTGCAGCCTCGTGCTTTGCAAGACCGGCGGGTTAAGGCCGGATTGTGCTGAAAAATCTGCTCTGCACGGATGTTGCCGTGCAGAGTTTTAATGGAAGTCTAAGCGCTATTGCTTACTTAGGCTCGTCCGCATTGAGCTTGAGCTCAAACGTACCGGCTTTGATTTCGGCGCGGCGCGCTTCCATCTTTTCTTCAGCCGAAACAGGGGCTACGCCTTTGACATATTCAATATCATTGCCGCCTTCTTTCATCATCGAATAAGGCGTGTAGTCCTTGCCGGTCTGCTTGCCTGCCTGCACGTCAGCAACGGCTGCTGCGAGGATCGGGCCATAATTCCAGACGGAATTGGCAAAGACAGTGTCAGGATAGCGCTCGGTATAGCTTGTGAGCGAACCAATGGCTTTGATGTCACGCTCTTTGGCGGCATCTGCTGTGCCGATGCGCTCGCCAAACAGAATGTCTGCGCCGCCATCAATCTGTGCCAGACCTGCTTCCCGTGCCTTTGGCGGATCAAAGAAGGTGCCCATGAAGGTGACGAGGAATTTTGCATCAGGGCGGGTTTCTTTTACGCCATCCTGAAACGCATTGATGAGCATGTTAATTTCAGGAATTGGCACCGCGCCAACGGAGCCGAAAATGCCCGACTTGCTCATTTCACCAGCCAGCATACCGGCCAGATAAGCGCCTTCAAAATTCCATGTGCCGACAACGCCGAAATTTTCGCCCTGCGGCTGGCCGGAAGAGCCCATGACAAAGTTTGTCTGCGGGTAATCAGCGGCCACTTCGCGTGCTTCACGCTCAACAGCATAGGATTCACCGACAATCAGCTTGATGCCTTGTTCGGCATATTCGCGCATGGCGCGCGGGTAATCACTCGCCGAAATACCCTCAGAAAAGATATATTCGATTTTGCCGTCTTTATCGGCCTGAAGCAATGCTTCATGCACGCGTGAGTTCCATGCATTTTCAACGGGTGAAGCGTGGAGACCGGCCACTTTGAGCTTTTCTTGCGCCATTGCAAAAGGTGAGACACAAACGCTGGCAGCTAAAGCCGCTGTTAATGTCAAAAGACTGCGACGGTTGAATTTCGGGAAACTGGACATAAAAACCCCCTCTGGTTTGTGCTTGACACAAAAACGCGCTTCGAGATCAGAATAAAAATTGGTGCAGATGTGCAGGACGAAGCCAGAATGTGTCAAGGTGATGGTTGCCGTCTTTTGCAGCAATCCACCACTCTATCATCCCTGAAATCGCGCGACTTTCAAGCTTTTTATCGTTTGGTCAAGACTTGCGCGGTGCGTAAGAAGCAGCATTGACGGTTGCAGGGCGGCCATCAAGCTTCAGATTGGTAATACGCGGAGCGGTTTCTGCCAGAATTTTGCCGCGACGAACAACGGTCAGGCGGTTGGCTTTAAGGCGCAGGGCTTCCAATGTATCGCGTGCTTGCAAGACAACGAAATCTGCATTGCAACCTTTAGCAAGGCCGTAATCTTTCAGGCCCAAAGTCTTGGCCGAATTAACAGTGATAGCATCAAAGATTTGTTTCTTGCCTTCGATGGAGGTCATCTGCGCCACATGCAGCGCCATATGGCCAACTTCCAGCATATCGCCTGAACCCATCGAATACCAAGGATCCATCACGCAATCATGGCCGAAAGAAACATTGATGCCAGCGGCCATCAGTTCAGGCACACGGGTCATGCCGCGACGCTTCGGATAGGTGTCGGCACGGCCTTGCAGTGTGATGTTGATCAGCGGGTTCGGAATGGCATTCATCTGCGCTTCCGCCATCAGCGGAATGAGCTTCGATACATAATAATTATCCATCGAATGCATTGAGGTCAGATGCGAGCCGGAAACGCGTCCCTGCAAGCCAAAACGCATGGTTTCAGCAGCCAGTGTTTCCACATGGCGCGACATCGGATCATCACTCTCATCACAATGGATATCAACCGGCAGGCCACGTTCCGCTGCAATGCGGCAAAGGGCTTCGAGCGATGCAGCGCCATCTGCCATGGTGCGTTCAAAATGCGGGATGCCGCCCACAACATCAAGACCCATATCAAGCGAACGATTAACAAGATCAACCGCACCTGGTGAGCGATAGTAACCATCCTGCGGGAAGGCGACCAGTTGCAGATCGATATAAGGCGCTACTTTTTCGCGCACTTCGATCATTGCTTCGGCGGTTAATAAACGCGGATCACTCACATCCACATGGCTGCGGATGGCAAGAAGCCCTTGGCTGACGGCCAGATCGCAATAGCGCAATGCACGTTCCACCATGGCTTCGCGGGTCAGCATCGGCTTCAATTCGCCCCATAGCGCAATGCCTTCCAGCAAGGTGCCGGAGGTATTCATGCGCGGCAGGCCGAGCGATAAAGTGGCATCCATATGGAAATGCGGATCAACAAATGGCGGGGTCACCAGCTGGTCTTGAGCATCAATTTCTTGCGCTGCCTTGGCGTCCGCGGCTTCATGGGATGGTAATATATCGGCAATCTTGCCGTCTTTAACCAATATATCCTGCTTTTCACGACCATCGGGAAGATTGGCATTTCTGACGATCAGATCAAACATGGATATACCTCTTTTGTGATAAATTGCTGCGTGGCATTGCGGTCCGGCGGATTATGGACAATATGCTAGGCAGGGGCTGACGAAAGTTTTAATCGATTTACAGAGTAAATTCACTGCGGGCAATCAGACTTTGTTAAAACTTGCCCGCTCATTCAATTGATTATCGGGTTTTTTACAAAAAATACAAAGCATATGTTCACCATCACGCGCTTAGAGACATTTGAACAGGATATTAAGAAGAGCCGCTTTCTGGCGGTGGCTGCTCCCGTTGCCAATGAAGAAGAGGCAAAAGCTTTCTTGCAAGAGCATTCCCATGCCGGCGCCAACCATAATTGCTGGGCATGGCGGATGGGGCAGAATTATCGTTTCAATGATGATGGTGAGCCAAGCGGCACTGCGGGTAAACCGATTTTACAGGCTATAGACGGGCTTGAGCTTGATAATGTCGTGGTGGTGGTGACCCGCTGGTTTGGCGGTATTTTGCTTGGCAGCGGCGGATTGATCCGTGCTTATGGCGGCACGGCTGCTTTATGTTTAAGGGCTGCTGATAAGCAGGAAGTGATCCCGCAACGTTTGGTGACTATTCGCTGCGGCTTTTCCGATCATGCCTTGTTGAAAGCACGGCTTGGCAGTGTTCAACACGCGCAATTGCGCGATGAAAGCTTTTTAAGTGATGGCGTGGAGATGCATTATGCGCTGCCGGAAAGCCAAACCGGTAGATTGCTGGAAATGGTGCGTGATCTGACCCGCGGACAGGCGGTGATCAAAGAGGATTAAGGATCGCGCTTTGCGATCTTAACCCGTGCACACAGCCGCAAGCCAAAAGTTGCCAGCATCAGGATAAGCCATGCCGGATCAATGTGTCTGAAAAAGAAGCTTTCCAGATGGGCGCTGAGCGTACAGAAAAACACGACCATCAGAAAGAAATCCGCGAGCAGAATATTCTCGCGTGTTTGTTTACAATGCAAATAATCAAACAGTGGCAAAATGATTAAAACCATGACAGCACAAATCAATGCCGGAATACCCATCGTCATGGCAATATCGAGATAACCATTATGGCCATGAACAATCGGGCGCACATCCCATCCAAGGTAATAGGGGTTGGCTGCATCAACACTGATTGGTGAACTCCAGAAGCTTTCAAAGCCAAAGCCTGTCCAAGGGCGCAGCGACAGTTTTTCTATCGCAAAAGCCCAGATAGATGTGCGGCCTGTAAATGTCGCATCAATTGGTGTGGATTCCATGAAATCACGCAGCGGCTTGAATAAAATTGTGCCGATAGTGAACAGGCCTAAAACAATATGAGTAGTGAGAGTTGTAAGGAAGGTGAGCCAGCGCCAGCCAAGAAGGGCTGGAAAAATAATCACGATTACGGCAAGCGGAATAAGGGCTACCGTGGTTTTGGAGCCGGTTTGCGAAACGAAAATGGTGGCTGCAATCATGAGGATGAAACCACGCATAACCATGCCGCGACGCATCAGATAAATGCCGGCAAAAGCAAAGGCCGCCATAACAGGCCCGGCGATATTCTTGTGCACAAAGACGCCGCGCCACAGATAAGAATTTGCAGGCTCAACGGTATCATAACCGTGCGTTGCCAAGTCAGGAACAATAACGACCCCGACAAAGGATAGTGCAAGCACTAATCCTGCAACGATTGTAATGGTTTTGGAAAAGCCATCGGCATCTTGCAATAATCCGGCAATAGAAAACATGCAGACCATGCCGATCAGTGTGAAAATAACTGTGCGGATTGTGGCCATTGGATCGGGTGCAATAAATGCCGACATCAGCAAAAAGCCGCACATCAATAGCCATCCCGGACTTAATAATGCGCGTAAATAATGTGGCTTCGCTAATGTAAACAAGCAGATAACGGCTATCACACCTAAGGCGCTGAAGCCTAGCTGATTAACAATGTCGCCGCCTGCCTGCGCTTCAAAACGGCCCTGAAACGGGCGGAAGGAAATCAGCAGTATTGAGAATATAACTGTGCTGACCGCAGCAGCGATATTGCGAGGGGAATATCGGGAGGCGGATTGCAACCGCAGCTCAGTTTTTTTCCGGATTGCGATATTGTTCATGATTATATCCGAAATGAGCAGCAACCCGGCCAAGGCCGACGTGAATATAATAAAGCCCGACTGTGACTGATTTAGACTGCATGGTTTTGATCAAGGCTTTAAATGGTGAAACGCCCAGAATAGCAATGCTTTTCAGGAAGATTTTGACATTTGACAGAGGCTCTTGTCTGCGTTTGCGTTTTTCAATTCGCGTGGAAAGCATGCCATTGCGTAAACCGCGATCTCTGATCCAGTCACCTTCCAGACGGCGGGAAGGGATTGTTTCAAAGACCTGTGCTTCTGCCGACCATGCGGTAGTAAAACCTGCGACAAGGCTGCGGCTGATAAAGTCGGAATCGCCGCCACCGGTAAAATTAAACGTTAAATCAAGAAACGGAAACGGCATTTTATCCAGCACCTTGCGCGAAACCAGCAAATTGCCGGAGGAATAAAGCACCGGAACTTTGCCGCTGGCATAATAGGGCGGTGAAAAAACCGGATGTTTTGCCCAGTAGTTCAGGCTTTCTTGTTCAAAAACAGGAACTTGCGGCCCGCCGACAAAATCAGTCTGATAGTGTTCTTTGGCCTGACACATGGTTTCGAGCCAGTCGGGGCTTGCCACTTCATCATCATCAATAACAATGAGTTGCTGAAAATTGGGAAAATGATGCAAAGCCATCAGCCATGCCGCATTATAAGCATTACAATTACCGCGCGCACTTTCCACAATGATCATGCCTTTGCATTCATTGTTTAAAAATAGCGGGGCAGCTGCAATCGCGCCTTCCTGCGCTTCGGCTTCATTTTCAACCAATATGATAGCAAAATTACGTTTCGTAATTTGCGTGCTCAATGAGTGTAAAGTTTTTAGAACATGATCCGGACGACGAAATGTCGGCAGTGTGATAACCGTATCCACAAGTGCGTAGTCAAAACCGGGAGTGGTTGCATAGATGCTGATATGTTCCGGTATTGCTGGCAACATTTGACTCGAACCCTTCCATGCCGGTGGCAAAAGACCGGAATGGCTCCGGTATGATGTCTTTAGCTGTTTGATAGCCTGAAAACTATTGCGATCTTGTTTATTTCTGCAATCTTTTTAAATCATTATATAAATCAAGCCTGTCTTTAAGTAAGTCTTTATGAAAAAGACGCTATGATTAACGTGACATATTTTGATTTAGGCGGGAAAAGAGTGCAGCCATTGCGATTGTTATTCATCACCTCTCTGGTGCCAAACTATGGTAGCACGACCGGTTATGAAGTGGCGAATGCCGCCATTATCAATGGCTTTTTGCGCTCCGGTGCCGATGTTAAAGTTTTAGGCTTTAACTGGCCGGGGCGAGTGCCTTCAATGCCGGATGAGACAATCCTGTTGGGCGAAGTGGATGTTCGCACCCAAGATGCCGGTTTCAAACAAAAGATAAAATGGATTTTGAAAGCCGTTCGCACCGGCTTGACGGTTTCATCGGTCAAATTACGTGTGGTTTCAGATCAGGCTTTCCAAAAGGCGATTGAATCAGCCGGAGAGTTTGATGCTTATGTGCTTAATGGCGTGGCGTTGGCTGGTGCTTTTGAAGCACATTTTAAAGACAAACCGTCGATTTTTGTCGCGCATAATGTTGAACACCGCTCGGCAGCAGAAAATGCGGATGCGGTTAATGATATCGTTCAGAAGATTTTGTTCAAACGCGAAGCCCGATTATTGGCAAAACTGGAAAAGCGTTTATGTGATCAGGCTGAGTTTGTGTTCACTCTAGCAGATGAAGATGGGGGGATGCTGGGGCTTCCACCTTCAAAGTTTGCCACTTTGCCGCTGGTGACAACTGCCCTGCCACCCGAACCTGTTTCGCGTAAATTACAGTATGATCTGGCATTGATCGGCACATGGACATGGCAGCCAAACCGTATCGGGCTTGAGTGGTTTTTGAACGAAGTAAAACCATTGCTCCCTGAGGATATGAAAATTGCAGTTGCCGGTAGCACGCCCTCGGATTTAATTGATGCCTGGCCGGATGTCGAGTTTTTAGGACGTGTGCCGGATGCCGTTGCATTTGTTGAAAGTGCCGCGGTTGTGCCGCTTGTCAGTGTGGCAGGTACGGGTGTGCAGCTTAAAACTATTGAAACATTTGAACTTGGTATGCCTTGTGTGGCAACATATCATTCGGTACGTGGTATTTCTAAAATTCCTGAGAATTGCATTCTTGCAGACGAACCGGTCGCATTTGCTGCTGCTTTAACCGAAAAGGTAGAGCGCGCAAGGCAGGGGGAGCGCGGCCGGCTTGATGGTAAAGCATTTTATCAACAGCAATTGGATGGTATGGATCGGGCAATCAAACAAGGCTTGGCAGTATTGTGAGCGGAGAGAAGGGCGTGGGCGTTATGAATGACGTGCCGCAACGCGATATATTGGGTATTCCTGTAGTGGCATTGCAGTGGCAGGCCGCTTTGGAGCTTGTTGCAGCCCGCATTCACACTAATCATTTCACTAAAATTGCATGGTTGAATGCCCATTGTGCCAATGTTTCGCAAGCGGATAGCGACTATCGCCAGATATTGAATGATTTTTTGATTTTGCCGGATGGTATTGGCGTTGATATTGCCAGCCGTGTTTTGCATGGCCGCTCATTTCCGGATAATTTGAATGGCACCGATTTTGTTCCCGCTTTATTGCGCTTTATTGAAGAGCCGCTGCGTGTCGGGCTTTTGGGTGCAAAGTCTGAAGAAGTTGCCCGTGCTTGTGAAAACTTTAAAAAACAAACGCCGCAGCATGATATTCAAGTGATTTCGGATGGTTTCTTTGATGGAACAAACGAACAGGCGATTTTGGAAAAACTAGCGCAATTCCGACCCCATATTTTGCTGGTTGCAATGGGGGTGCCACGGCAGGAATTATTCATTGCTCAAGCTATAACGGATGCCCACTGTGTGGCTGCTTTTGCTGTCGGTGCTTTGTTTGATTTTCAGGCCGGAACAGCTAAACGTGCCCCCTCATGGATGCGTCAGCTCAGGATGGAATGGCTTTACCGTTTGATACAAGAGCCGCAGCGTTTGTGGCGCCGCTATCTTGTTGGCAATCCGTTGTTTTTGTGGCATTTGCTCAAATATCGCTTGAGGCTAAAAGGAAATAATAATGGCTAAACGGATGGCGCTGGTAACGGCCAGTTACGACAAGGATTTTGATCGCTGCCGTTTGCTGTGTGAGACGCTTGATCGTTATGTCACTGGTTTTGAAACGCATTATATTCTGGTTGCCCATCGGGATGTGGCTTTATTCAAGCAGTTAGCCAGTCCTAATCGTATCATTGTTGATGAACGTGATTTGTTGCCGCGCTGGTTGTGGTCAATGCCAGACCCTAAAACATGGGGCAAAAGACAGATTTGGGTTTCCCCTTTTACCAAGCCGCTTTATGGTTGGCATGTGCAGCAATTGCGTCGCATCGCCATTGCCGAACATGTAGATGTTGACGGCTTTTTATTCTGCGATTCTGATGTCGCATTCTTACGTGAATTCTCAGCGGATCAGCTTTGGCAAGGCGATGATATTCGTTTGCTACGCTACGATCAGGCTATGCTTAATCCGCCAACACCACCGCATCGCAACTGGTCTGATAATGCGGCACGGATCATGGGTATTAAAGAACATGGTCAACATGATTACATCGCCAATGTTGTTTCATGGCGGCGCGATGCCGTGCTTGCCATGTGTCGGCACATTGAAGAGCAAAATGGCCGTTCATGGGTTAAAGTGCTGGGGCAGGCGCGGGATTATTCCGAATGTATTTTATACGGCCAGTATGTTGATGAAATAGAGAAAGGCCGTGGACATTTTCATGTCGATTGGAGCATTTGTCACGTTTACTGGTTTGGCCCTGCACCGGATCAGGCAAAATTTGATGCCTTTATGCGCGATATGCGACCCGATCAGGTGGCAATTGGCCTGCAATCTTTCATGAATATGGACAGTAGCACGGTAAAGCGGATTGTTGGACTTTAAATGCGGTTGGCAGGTTTTCTGAGGTGCCAATAGGTAAAGCAGGCTGAGAAAAGATAAAGCACGACAAAGCACGCATTCAGCCAGATAATCCAGTCATTGCCGTCATGGTTGCTGCGCAGTAACAGCCAGATAAGCAGTGCTTTGATCAGTGCCGTTACGCTTAAATTAATGGCGCGCAAGCCCGATTGGCCGCGCGCATAAAGCAATTCATTCTGATATTCAATGAGATTGCGCAAACCCGGCACCAGCAAAACCAGTGGCACCAAACCCGCAACCGGTGCCACATTGCTGCCCAGTGCATTCGGGAAAATATATAAAACCGCTGCTAACCCACCTAAGGCGATGGTGGAGATGGCAAAAATTCCACCCTCCATACTCAGTTTGATTTTGGCAGACGTCAAAAGGTCGGGCTTGCGCATCAGTTTTTGCACGAGCATCATATTGAACGAGCGGATGGGGACAGCGGTTAAATCGACAAGCCGCATGATAATGGCATAAATACCGGCAATGGTCGGGCCGCCAAAGCTTAAAACCAATAATTTGTCGAACTCATTTTGCAAGTAAAACAAAAACTCGGCCGCAGTGACGGAGAGTGAATCTGCAATGCGCCGAACATAGAGTTTCGGGCGTAAACGTAACCGGACTTTCGGGTAAAATTGCAGGGCTAACAGAAGCGAAAAGACATTGGCGCCTAAATACCACCATGCCCAGTGGGAGATGTCCTTTGCGCTGGTAAAGGCAAAGAGAAAGGCTGCAGCCGAGCGTGCAGCTGTTCCGGCAATGGTCAAAAATGAGCCCCTGCCGAAACGTCCCAATCCATTATTGACGATGATGATGATTTCAGCCGAGCGCCAGACAAGGGCTTCAGCAATGACAATAATGGCGAATGGCCAGAAACTGACATTGTCTTTGAAAAAGATCAGATAAGCGCCAATGGTTGCCAGAGCAAAAAGCGGAATAGATGCAAGGATTGAAAGCAGATATCCGGCGGTATAAGCGCCAAGCAGATGCGGCTTCACGGTGGCGATACGGTAAAGCGGCGAGTTGAAGCCGAGCGCGACAAGGCGTGATAAAACCACACCGGCAGCAGAGGCGGTTGCAAACAACCCAAAATCGGCAAGCGACAATGAATTGGCGAGCGCAATGAAATAAATCAGCGATACGACAAGGCGCCCGAGTGAGCCGCTGATCAGGGCAAAATAATCCCGCATGACTGCCGGAGAAATTGACTGTTTCAGTTTTTGCAGGGAGACGCCAAATTTCAAAGTCAGTCCGCCATTGTGTTTGTGTGATGAAGATAAAATCTAAGGTTCAAAGTTTAAAATCTGGTTGGTGTGCTGTAATTAGAGCAATATTCTTTTGAAATCAGTACGATGTTAACTATTTATTTTCCATAAAAATTTATGCTTTGCGATAATCTGGCCAGAGTTTGGCCGACCTATGGGTAAAACACATGGTGGTAGTATGACGGACGAGAAAGGAAGACAGGATGACAGAGCTGCAAAGCCGCTCTTGTCTTATGCTCGTCGTTCACTGCATGTGGACGTGAGTACGAGTCCTGATCCGCTAAATCCGCCAGCTGATGACGCATTTAATGTGCGTGAACCGCATGAGTTTGTGGTGCCGCCATGGGTGCCGCCTGTTGCCGGAAAAAAACGCGAAAAAGCAAGTTTTACAGACGTACCAGAAAAAAACGGGGCTGCGAAGCCGGATGCTGCTACGCCGTCTTTAGATAGTCTGGAAATGGCTGAAATTCAGCGTAAACTTGCCGAAATCAAGCAGGATATTGATCGCGGCTTTGATAATTTTCAGCAATACCAGCTTGAAGACAGCCTTGCCATGATGGCAGAGGCTGAGGCGGATGTGCGGGCGGATGGCGGCAAAGGCTGGAAACCTCTGATTGACCCGCGTCAAGTCTTTAATATTCTTGAAAACTCCAAGACAATATTGATTGGTAGTACTGCGATCGGCGCGGTTGCTGCTATTCTTTATGCGTTGTCATTGCCAAATATTTATACCGCTTACACGGACTTGCTGGTTGATCCGCGCGACATCAAAGTGGTGGAGCGTGAGCTCACCCCCGGCCAATTGCCAACGGATGCTACACTTGCCATTGCTGAAAGCCAGATGCGGATGATTGGTTCCAGCAGTGTTTTGCTCAAAGTGATTAAGGATACAGACCTGATGGCTGATCCTGAATTTAACGGCAATGCAGCACCTGTCGGGCCTTTGGCCAATATGATCAGTGATCTGAAGGCGAAATTTGTATCGGAAAAACCGGTTGATCCGGCAATTCTTGAAACGCAGGTTTTGCAGAATTTAGCCAAAAGTCTGATTTTGCAGCGGGATGCAAAGACATTTGTCTTCACCATTGGTGTGAAAACGCAAAATCCGGTTAAGTCTGCAACGCTTGCCAATACAGTCAGCCGAGTATTTCAGGATGAGTTGACCTCGTTGCAACAAAATGCAGCGCGTCGTACATCGGAAGAGCTTTCCAAGCGATTGGCCGATTTGAAGCTGGCAGTGCAAAATGCTGAAAACGCTGTTGATCAATTTCGTGCTGAGCATGATCTGATCGATTTGCAGGGCCGTTCGATCAGTGATGATGATTTGGCACGTTTGAGCGAGCAGTTATCTACGCAACGCGCTGAAACCGTGCGTTTGAATGCGCGTGCGAAAGTGCTCAATGAAGCAACGCCTGATAGTGTTTTGTCGGGCTCGCTGCCGGAAGACTTGCAATCGGGTACTTTAACCTTGCTACGCGGACAATATGCAACAGCGCGTTCAACCGCTGATGGTTTGGCGATGACGTTGGGGCCGAAGCATCCGCAATTGATTCAGGCGCAATCGCAGGTCGCAGGCGCACGCCGTGAAATTAATGCCGAGATTGGCCGTGTGCGCGCTTCGTTGCAGGTGGAGCAAAAACGCTCCGAGCAGCAGGAAAAAGAGCTCTCCACACGTTTGGCAGAAATGAAACTCGAGCATGCCGACAGTAATGCAGAGCGTGTGAAACTGCGTGAATTGGAACGCGAGGCAGAAGCACATCGCACGATTTACGAAAACTTCTTGTTGCGTTCTCGTGAGACCAATGAGCAGGAAAGCCTCAACAGCACCAATGTGCGGGTGATTACAGAGGCACGGCCACCATTAACAGCATCAGCACCAAAGCGTAAAATGATCGTTATTGCTGGTTTGATCTTGGGCTTTGTTGCAGGTGTCGGTCTTGCACTGATGCGCGGGTTCTGGCCACATATGCAGCGCTGGAGGCGCAATGAGGCTATTGAAGAATAGGCTTACTTTTTAAGTCAGTCTTTCTTGAACAGGATACGTCCGAACCAACCGGTAAACATTGCTAAGAAAACAGCAAATAAACCATACCAGAGGCTGTGCTTGTGCGCGGCTTCATAAATGCTTTGCTCAAAACCGGCTTTGACAATTTCCAAACCTGCATTGGCTTCACGTAAAAATACGCCGTTACGAAACAGCAGGGCGCGGGCTTTGTGACGGCCAACCGGCACATTGGCGGGCAGTGCCAGCGTTGCCCGAAACAAGGTGCGGGAGATAAATTCCACGCCACCGACACGCTGGCTATAAAGCCCCTGACGGGTTTTAATGGAGCGTAATTCGTCACTGAAAACAGGGATATTGCCGGAGAGACTGTTAGGATCTTCCGGTGCCATATAAAAATTGGCAGTACCGACTGATAGCTGCCGATAGGTTTTCGGGTCGGTAATGTCCTGCAAATTGCGTGTCGAGGCGAGCGAATAAGAAAGCGGGACGCCCATAAAAGTTTCTGATGCCGCATTAACCCAAACGCCTAAATGGCGTTCTTTTTTGCGCACGACCAGATCGCGTGAAGGTCCCTGTAGCACCACGATAATATCATAACGACCCTGTCGTTGAATTAGAGGGTCGGCATTATCCAGCGCCCCGAAAATCGTCAGATCCGTGCCGCTGAAATTGGATGCCAGCGCGATTGTTTCGGTGGAGAGGCCGATTTCAACTGTTTCGGCAGCAGGTGTTTGCAAATGCGGCAGACCCAGCGCGGTTTCGGGCTCAATTGCTTGAGCGTTTCCTGCCAGCAGGCTTAAACAAAGTGCTGTATATGGGGTGAGATGAGACAAGCGCCACTGCATGATTATAAATCCGCAATGGAAATGGTGAAGATATTGTCGGGCTTGATGAAAAGGTCATAACCAAGCCGCAATGCCACCGCCAGCACCATCAGGGCAAGCAGCAGGCGCAATTGTTCACCGCGTAATTTTTGCCCCGCTCTGGCACCGTATTGCGCACCAATCACGCCGCCAACCATCAGCAAAAATGCCAGTACAATGTCAACGGACTGGTTGGTCGTGGCCTGTAAAACGGTGGTGAAGGCGGTGACAAAAGTGATCTGAAACAGCGATGTCCCGACCACCACATTGGTGGGGACGCGCAAAATATAAATGAGGGCGGGCACCATGATAAAGCCGCCGCCAACGCCCATTACCGATGATAAAAGGCCGATGAAAAAGCCGATGCCCAGCACCGGAATGATGCTGACATAGATCATCGATGCACGGAAGCGCATTTTAAACGGCAGGCGGTGGATCCAGTTGTGATGGCCGGATTTGCGCACCGGTGCAGCGCCTGATTTGTTGCGCCGCAGGGTTTTCCAGCTTTCCACCAGCATCAGCCCGCCGACAGTGCCAAGGAAAAATACATAAAGAATGGAAACGATCAGGTCGAGCTGACCAAGATCGCGCAGCCATGAGAAAACATAAATACCGATCAGCGCGCCGATCAGGCCGCCGATGACCAGTAATGTGCCTAGCTTGATATCCAATGTGCGCCGTTTGAAATGCACCAGAGCACCGGAAACAGAAGAAGCAATCACCTGATTTGCACCGGTGGCAACGGCTATGGCTGGCGGGATATTATAGAAGATCAGCAAAGGGGTGATAAGAAAGCCACCGCCGACACCAAAAAGACCTGATAAAAAACCGACCGCAGCCCCCATGCCCAACAATACGAACATGTTGACCGACAGTTCCGCAATGGGAAGATAAATACCCAATTCCGCTTCCGGTTTTTAGCGCAATGACAGCTTTTGCTTACGGCGCGCGCTTGGCCGCAACACTTTGATCTTTCATCAGATGTCTTGCGCCCTCATAGGAGTAATGTCAAACACCTATTGAATATAAGGTTACCAGACATGATAACTGTTGTAATCATGTCATGGTTTTATAGATAATCTGCCTCAATATGACAGTTTTATGTTATTTATTATGCGCCAGTAACAGTTGAACCAGCTGCGGATTGACTTCGCCGGTTGGTTCTTCACCATTGGCATGCTGGAACTTCTTGATAGCATTGCGGGTTTTATCGCCCATCAGGCCATCGGCAGTGCCAATATCGTAGCCGTTATTCTGCAAAATCAGTTGAATATTGCGTACGGCTTTTTTCATATCCACTGAGGCAGTTTTTACCGGATTCTCATCCATCCAGCTGTCAGGAATGGTGACGGAATTGGCTGCCTGATCAAGTGGTTTAGGCTTCCAGAGTGCAACTTTACCTTCGGCCTGTTTCAAGTGTTCGCCGTTCAAAGCCTTAGCAACCTGATCGCGTTTGTCTGCGGCATCTTTGTCGCCCGATTGCGCAGCAAGTGCAAACCATTTGTAGCTTTCTCCCAGATCAAGCTTGGTGCCCATGCCCTGTGCATAAAGAATGCCCAGATTGTACTGGCTGTCCTTAACGTCCAGTTCGGCAGCTTTTTCAAACCATTTGATGGCTTCTTTATTGTCCGGCGCATTATCGCCACCGGTGGCATAAAGCACGGCCAGATTATGCATGGCGCTGGCATTGCCTTTTTCAGCAGCTTTTAAATACCAGTGCCGGGCTTGTTCGATATTGCGTGGCAGGCCAAGGCCTTTTTCGTTGAGATTGCCATAACGATATTGAGCCGGTGCAAAGCCGCGTGTCGCAGACGCTGCATAAAATGTTGCGGCTTTGCTCAAATCTGCCTGCATACCGATGCCATCGGTATAGCGATTGCCGATTTCAAATAATGCCATTGCATCGCCATCCGCAGCAGCTTGACGCAGTGCGGCCGGGCCAGCTTCTGGGGTTATTTCCGGCAAAGCTGACATAGCAATCTGATCGGCAGCAGGCTCGATATCGGTAACAGTCTCTACCGCTGGTTCAGCATTGACAGGGGTGAAAGAGGCGATTTGGGGAGCCTCCGCCTTTTCTTCTAAAGCCGGAGTGGTGGCTGCAATAACAGGTGTTGTTTCTGTTTTTGTTTGGCTTACAACTGTATCGCGCTCAATTAATTCTTCAACAGTAGTTGCGGAATTAGCAATTTGCGGCTGTTCAGCAACCAATGACTTGTTGAAGTAAATTTCACCGGCTTGCAGTGCCGCCAATGCCATCATGATGGCGCCGAGGCCTAAAAAAATAGGTTTGCGCTGGCGGGCGATGAGCTGCGTGAAAGATGATTTTTTCGGTGTTTTGCTTTCCGTGCTACTGATTTTTTCTTCTGTGCTGATACGTCCGGCCTGTTGTGCTGCCATTTGCGCGGCAGAACGGGCAGCCGAAATAACATCCGTTTTAAGGTCTTTTTCCTGACGCAGGCTTGTGGCCAGACCCGGTTCGCCGCGCACCCGCTTCATAATGGCGTTCAGATCCGGCAGCTCGCCAGATCTTTCAATGATCGGCTGCTCGTGGCTGGCGCTGACGTCGGAAAGGTCGGAGGAGACTGTCGTGCTTGCTTCTTTTGTCGCGCTAAAAAGTGGCTTGGTCGTTTCAGCCGTTGCCTTTGGTGCATCAAAGGCAGCTTTGACGTTTTCCGCTGCCTGTGCCATCGCGGGAACGACGGGAGCGGTTGATGCTTTAGGGGCAGTGAAAGCTGGCGCTGCAGCTTTATGCTGTACTTCTAACGCGCTGAGGCGCTCGACGACTTTTTGCAATGTTGCATGAACCGTGTCGAAGCTTTTTTCATTGCGTTCGTCATTGCTGCGTGCAAGCTGTTCGAGCGCGCGCATATCTTCGGCAAGTTCTTTGACCAGTCCGTTGTCATATTGGTGGGCTTGTGCGGCAAATTTTTCCATTGCCTCTTCTGCTGCCTTGCGGGCGATATCCAGCGTATCTTCACGCGTCTGGTGCACCGCCGTTTCGATCTGTTCAAGGCGCGGTGACAGGCTCTTGATGAGCGGATGATGGTCTTGCGGTTCTGCCAGTTGTTTTGCGATTGATGCAATTTGCGCTTCCAGGTTTTGCATCATATCCTGATTGTCGGCAGGTTTTGAAAACTGTTCGTCAAGGCGCAAAACCAGTGCATCAAAACGCTGGTCGAGGGCGGCAAAAACCGCTTCTTGCGGCATGCTGAAACGGGCCTCAACCGAGTTTAGTTGCTGGGTAATATCATCAAGGCGTGTATTGACTTTTTCCAGTTCAAGCGCCGGACCACTTTCCAGTGCGCGATCAATATAGGTGGCGATCAGACGGATTTGCTTGGCCAGTGTTTCGATCTGCTGCAAAGGCAGCGAGCTGTTTTCGCTTAAACAATCAATGCGCTGTGAAAGGTCTGCCATGCGTGTCAGCAGTTCTTGCGACAGCGCTTCTGCACGACGGATTTCTTCAATATCCGGTCGTTTCATATTGCCGGCAAGGATAGCGCGGCTGATTTCGTCCAGACGCTCATCCAGAGCGGACGGAATGGCATATTCATTCTTCTGGCCGATCATTTGCTCGATGGATAGAGCCAGACCGCTAATGCGATCTTCCAGAGGCTGAATGGAAACAGTCTGCATTTGCGGCATCGCATCAATGGCGCGGCGCACATCATCCAAACGGTCGCTGATGGAGTTCAGTTCAGGAAATTCGGCTTCCGCTTTTTGATTTTGGCTTTGCTCAAAGGCTTCAAATTTTTCGTCGAACTGATCCCAGCGATGGCTCAGTTTACGAATAGATTCCTCGCGCGCCATGGTTTGCATCATGCGCTTCAAGGCTTCCAGCTCATCCTGCAGATGTTCCGCGGTTTCACGCGCATGGCGCAAGGAAGCGTCGTCGCCGTTGTTTTCTGCATTTTGTGCGGTCAAAACTTCAACGCTGCTTTCAATACGTGCCAGTTCTTCATCAAAGGTCAGATCGGCTTTTGACAATGCAACAGGCCGCTTGGCGGGTGTTTTTTTCTCAGCACCGGCAGCCAGCCGGCTGTCAAGCGATGCAGTTATCTCGGCAAGGTTCATGCGCGTCCCGGCACGTGATGGTAATTCAGGCTCAAAGAAATCAGACTTCGATGCGGCAGGAACAGGCTGCGCTTCTGTCATTTCTTTCAGTCTTTGTTCGAGCGTTTCCAGCGTTTTATGCAGCTCATCCATCGGTGCATGATGGGCACGACGCATATTCAGATCTTGCAAAGGTGAACGTGTATTGGTCATGACATATGCCGCTTTTCAAATAACAAGAGTGCCGAACCACAGATGCCGAAGCACAGTAATGCTGGATGTGACGGTCGCATTTTCTTACAACTATAGTAAATAACTGGTTAAATCTTTGGTAATTTATTGTTTTAATGACTTGAATCGACCGTTAAACGTGGCCTATCAGGTTGAAGAATTAACATGCCACAGAGGTACATTGACTGACCTTTGCAAGGGTGCATCAGGTTGATTTTATCAAATCATGAGGGGGAATATGCGTAAGTTTAATGTGGTACTTTTGGCAGTTGTTGTATTGGGAGCAGCCTCAGTTTTAAGCTGGAAGTTTATGGGCAATGATGGGCAGCTTAGCCAAAGTGCCAAGCAGGGAGCCGCAACGGGGCGCCCTCTCGTGGCCGTGACCGTGCCGGATAAATTGACAATGCAGGCGCGCTTAGGTGAAGAGGCATTTAACGGCACATGTGCAGCCTGTCACGGTAACAATGCGGCTGGTACTGAGGTCGGGCCGCCGCTGGTGCATAAAGTTTATGAACCATCTCATCACTCAGATTATGCTTTTTATATTGCCGCAACCCAGGGCGTGCGGGCGCATCACTGGAAGTTTGGCGATATGCCGGCCCAGCCGGACGTTTCTGAAAAAGAACTGGTGAATATTGTTGCTTATGTGCGTGAGTTACAGCGCGCAAATGGCATTTATTAAAACAGACATGGCTATCTGGTATGGTTCGGATGGCCTTTTTATATAATCATATGGGAAAATATCCTTAAAACTGATGGTTTTTAGCGGCCTGTCAATATGAGCAGCTTGTAATGTTGCGTTGAATTAGGTAGTTTATCCTTATAGAACTTATCTATGGGTAATTAATCCTTTTAAGGTTGCCGACATGTTTTCGCATGACAGTGTTTGGGCCGCTATTGATGCGCTGGCTGAACGTTATTCACTGAGCCCGTCCGGTCTGGCGCGCCGTGCCGGACTTGATCCGACTGCATTTAATAAATCAAAACGCCATGCAGCTGACGGTCGGGCACGCTGGCCATCGACGGAATCTCTGGCAAAAGTTATGGACGCGACAGGCGCCAGCTTTGAAGAGTTCAGTAAATTAATGAGCGGCAAGAGCTCGTTGCATCCCAGTGACTTTTTAGAGCAGCCGCGCTCTATCCCGCTGCTTGGTATGGCGGAAGCAGGGGCTGGTGGTTTTTTTGACGATGCTGGTTTTCCGGCAGGGCAGGGCTGGGATGTGGTCGAGTTTCCGGCAGCGCCTGAAGATGCAGTATATGCATTGGAAGTCTCAGGAGATTCCATGCTGCCGCTTTATCGTGACGGAGATACATTGATTGTTTCGCCCAATGCGTCTGTGCGCCGCGGTGATCGTGTGGTGGTAAAAACCAAAGAAGGTGAGGTGATGGCAAAGATTTTGCAGCGTCAGACCCCTCGCAATATTGAATTATTATCAGTCAATCCTGAACATCCGAACCGCACATTTGAATCCCATCAGATTGAGTGGATCGCCCGCGTTGTATGGGCAAGCCAGTAATGGCTGCTTATAAGCAAGCTCTTCCCGCCTGTTTGGCAGCACTAACCGGTACGGCACTGGTAGCTGTGTTTATTGCGCCTTTTTATGGCGCACTGGAGCCGGTGATTACTGATGCGGCAGGTGGTCAATCGATCATTATTGAAGATTTTGATTATACCGAGCCTGAGCAGAACAGCGGGCAAGATCAGTCTGCTACTGAGAATAAAGGGGCTGATACAGCGCCGGAACAGGATAAAGCGCCTGAGCAGACACAAGAGCCGGCCTTGCCGCAAACCACACCCGTTGAGGATGAAGGCGCTTTAGCTGAAGCAGAAGGGGCAGCTCATCTGGTGCCTGAAGATCAGCCGATGCAAATGCTGCATGGGGCGATTGTTGTCGCGGCTGGTCGCGTGGAGGGCAGTGGCCGTGTTATCACCTTGGATGATATTGTCGTGACGGAAGTGAACGAGCAATGCCGCGGCGACAATCTGATGTCGTGGAATTGTGGCATTCATGCCCGCACGGCTTTTCGTTCATGGCTTGGCAGCAAGACCTTAAATTGCCGCTTGCCGCTGGACGATAGTCTGGGCATTCAGGTGACAACGAATTGCGAGCTTGGATCGGAAAATGCTGCACTTTGGCTGGTGCGCAACGGCTGGGTTAAGGCTGTTGAAACGGGTGCCTATGCGGAATCCGGCAAAGAAGCAGAAAATGCCAAACGGGGTATTTGGGGTAACAAGCCGGTTTCGATGATGCCGGAGCTTTTGCCTTTGCCGCAGCCAGGCATGCAGATACCACCTGCTATCCCGGATAAGAATAATGAACGACCGGCAGGGTACTTTCCGCCTGCACCACAAAATTAAGTTATAAAAAAGCCGCTGATCATGTCAGCGGCTTTTTAATTTTATAAACGAGGCTGTTAAACGAGTTCGCCAGCCAGCGCTTTGTTGATCAGCGCGCGGGTTTCTTCAATGCCGTAGAGTGCGATGAAGGAACCAAAGCGCGGGCCCCGTTCTTGACCGATCAGCACTTCATAAAGCATCTGGAAGAAGGACACCGAAACGCCCGGGCCCCCTTCAGGGCTCTTTTTAGTATGGTCCTGATAGCGTTCAATTGCACGGGCAACATCCAGAATAGCATTCTGAATGGCACCGCCGTCGGCTTGTGCATCAATCTGGCCAAGCTTGGCTTCAACTTTTGCCAAAGCATCACGTTCAACATCATCCGGCGCACGGAACTTCTTCGTTGGTTTGACGAAGTCGTTGAAGTAACGCAGTGCATAGCCGACCAATGCATCCAGTTCTGGATTGCTCTCAGGCGTAACACCTTCGGCATAACGCGAAATAAAGCCCCAGAGCACATCACTGTTTTCAGCGTTTGAAGCGCTGACCAGATTAAGCAGCAATGCAAACGGCACCGGCATATTGACTTTTGGCGGGTTGCCGCTGTGCTGATGCCAGACCGGATTGTTCAGACGCTCCTTCCAGGATTGACGCTCATAGGCGGAAAGATAGGTGAAATATTCATCAACCGCTTTCGGGATCACATCAAAGTAAAGACGCTTTGCAGTCTTTGGCTTCTGGAACATGTAAAGGCCAAGGCTTTCGGTTGGTGCATAGGTCAACCATTCGTCAATGGAAATACCATTACCCTTCGACTTGGAAATCTTCTGTCCCAATTCATCCAGAAACAGTTCATAGACGAAATGTTCCGGCGCACGGCCGCCAAGAATTTCACAAATACGGTCGTAAACAACAGCATTGGTCTGGTGGTCTTTACCAAACATTTCAAAATCAACGCCGAGTGCAGCCCAGCGCATGCCGAAGTCCGGCTTCCATTGAAGCTTCACATGGCCGCCGGTGACCGGCAATGTTGTTTCTTCACCATTTTCATCATCAAAGGTGATGGTGCCGTTTTTCGCATCGACATGCTTCATCGGCACATAAAGGACGCGGCCGGAGATTGGCGAGATTGGCAGGAACGGGCTGTAGGTTGCCTGACGTTCTTCACCAAGGGTCGGCAGCATCACATTCATGATGTCATCAAAGCGCTCAGCCGCACGCAACAGAACTTCGTCGAAGCGGCCGTTCTTATAATATTCGGTGGCACTTGCGAATTCGTAATCGAAACCGAAAGTGTCGAGGAAGCGGCACAGCATCGCATTATTATGGTCGGCAAAAGTCTTGTATTCGCTGCCAAACGGGTTTGGCACGGCAGACAAAGGCTTGTGCAGATGCGGCTCCAAAAATGCGCGGTCAGGCACATTGTCCGGAATCTTACGCATACCGTCCATATCATCGGAGAAGCATAAAAGCTTGGTTTTGACCTTATCTTCGGTCAGCACGCGAAAGGCATTACGCACCATTGTTGTGCGCGCCACTTCGCCAAATGTGCCGATATGCGGCAGGCCGGAAGGACCGTAACCGGTTTCAAACAGAACCGTTTCGGGCAGTCCCGTTTTCTCGTACCGTTTGAGTATTTTTCGTGCCTCCTCAAATGGCCACGCTTTGGCTTCCGCAGCCGCCGCGGTCAATTCCGGGGTCAGCATAATTTCGGGAAGGCGGTGCGTAGTCATGAGGATTATCCTAAAGTTAAAGGGTAGCGAAAAATGCCACAGCCAAAAATTAAAATACGGCTCCACCAGAGCCGTTCTCTTATGCTCTATTGCTGTGGCGGGTTTACGTCAATCATATTAGCGTAATTTAAGCGGTAATAGCAGCATTGTTGTGCTTTCTTTGCAGCAATGAGATGATAGTTATATTGGCGGGCTTTGTTAAATTTCAACGGAATGCCGCTTGCGCAGACCTGTGGTACTGCCTAACCTTTGAATATCAATCGGTCTTTATGCTGATTCATTTTATATTGCAGGAGCTGTGAATGCCGCAAATTTCGCCTCAGGATGCCCTTGTTTATATTATGGTGCTGACATCAGCAGCCGATACGCATATGACCGATGCTGAATTGGAGTCCATCGGTAATGTCGTGACACGCCTGCCGGTCTTTACCGGATTTGATAAAGAGCGCGTCGTCACTTTGGCCGAAGATTGCTATAATCTCCTGGCTGATGAAGATGGTCTGGAGAAAATTCTTGATCTTGCGCATGAGGCTTTGCCGCCAAGATTATATGATACAGCATATGCTTTGGCTGTTGAGGTTGCGGCCGCAGATTTGCATGTCGAACAGGAAGAGCTGGTTTTACTGCAAATGTTGCGCGACCGCTGGGATTTAGATGAATTAACCGTTGCTGCGATTGAACGCAGTGCAAGGGTACGTTTCCGCAAGATTGATTAATATTTGCTAGTAAAAACTGACCGGAAAATGGCGCATATAGATTTCATTCAATGTGCCATTTTTCTCTAATGCCGCTAAAGCATAATTAAAGGCGCGGGTGAGTCGCTGATTATGGGTGCTGACGGCAATTGTCATCTGGTTTTCAGCCAATTGCGGCGCATAATAAGGCTCAGCGATAAAGTGGCAGCACAGATTGCTGTCGTTATTCTCAAGCATGAAAGATAAGGCAAGGCCATCATCAAAAATGGCGGCGATATCTTGTGCTTGCAGCGCTTTCAGCATTGCCTCGCGATCATCAAAACCTTCAGTTTTAATATCAGGGAAATATTGCGCGAAAACTTTGGCATGTTTGCTGTTCGTAAGAATGCCAACTGGTTTTTCGAACGCTTTTTTTGTGATTTTTGTGTCACTTCTTACCGCATTGAGAGCGATAAAACGCGCCGGAAATTTCAAATAGGGACGCGAGAAACTATAAGTCTGGCGATTGTTTTTGGATGGAGTGAGGCCGGCAATAATTGCTTCCCCTTCACCTTTATCAAGGGCTTTTTGTAATTCATCCCATGGCAGAGCTTCAATCTGGCAGATATTATCCAGTTTCAATTCGCGGCATAGTGCGCGCGCCAGTTCAATGTTATAGCCGGTTAACTGGCCTTGAGTATTGATGTAATTAAAAGGCGAAAAATCTGTTGTTGTTAAAAACCGCAGGCGTGTCAGGCCGGTCAGATCAGTTGGTTTTTGTTTGATCGGGTTATTTATGAATTGCGGTTGTGCTGGTGCTGAATAAGCTTCAGTTTGATAAATGAAAAATATTGCAAAGAGAATCACAAAACTACGCATGAACACACCTTAATTCAGTTTTTGATAAAAGTTATTATTCAATTTTTCTTTAAATAGTATCAAAATAATATTTAAGATGTGACATGCAAGTCTCAATAATTCTGTGCATTCATTATAATTACTAATTTCAAACTTACAATTATTTAAATTCGTTTCATTTTTTTTAGATGAGGTGTTGTTAATTGTATATTTTTATATGTACCTTAGTATTAAATGGAGTGAATGGGGGTTGTTTAGTATCAATCTTGCCTTTTATAGTATAAATAAATAACGATAGTTTGCTTTCAAATTTATGTCTGGGGGGGCACTTAATTGATAGTAGGTAAAACTTGTCAGGATAGCTTTAATCTATGTTGCAATTTAAGCGCTCGTCTTGAGCAATATGGTATTGCGCGTAATGATATTAAAAAAGCTTATATAAGGGCAGGCAGTGATCCTGCTCTTTTTTTAAATGAAGTTCTCTGCTCGGGAGTGGCAAGTGAAGTTGTTTTATATGGCGTCGTGGCAGATTATCTGAATTTGCCTTTTCGTGATCGCGTCACATCATGCCGTGTGATTGATGATAAAAGCAGGGTTCCGGCCGAATTGAGTGGTATGCAGCACGCTTTGGTGCTGGACGCGCAAAACAATGTTCTGCTTTATCTGTCTCCTTCGATGGAACATATTATCGCACTCAAAATTTTCTTAAGCACCAATCTATCCTTGAATTTTGAGATTGTTATTTGTTCGCCATCAGTTATCCAGCTTTTGGACCGGCGTAGCAAAAAACATGAACTGGCACGTAAAGCTGTCACGGTGACTCCGGCTAAATTTTCTAGTCGTCGCGTGCTGGACACGCGGCAGGCCTTTGTTATTGCTTTTTCTATTAGTCTGCTTGCTTTTCTTTTTTTTAACTTTCTTTGGCCGACATTATTTGCCTTTCACATCTTCTTGAGCTGCTTCTTTTTTACATGTGTTGGCATCCGGTTATTGGCTGCAATGTCTGCGCAGCGTTTGCCAAAATTGAAGCAAACATTGCCTTTGCCATCTGACCTGCCGAATTACACCGTTTTAGTGCCGCTTTACAAAGAGTCGGATGTGATTCCGCAATTGCTTGAAGCATTGAGCAATTTGCACTGGCCACGCGGACGGCTGGATATCAAAATCATTTGCGAGGCTGATGACCGTGAAACTCTGCAGGTACTTGGCTATTTTAAGCTCCCGCCGTTTATGGAGGTGGTGCGGGTGCCAAATGTCGGGCCGCGCACTAAACCGAAGGCTTTGAATTATGCGTTGCAATTTGCGCGTGGCGAGTTTGTGGCGGTTTTTGATGCGGAAGATCGTCCGCATCCGCTGCAATTGCTGGATGCCTGGGTGGCTTTTCAAAAAGGCGGTGAACAGCTTGCCTGTGTGCAGGCGCCACTTATTATCGGTAATTTCCGCAATAGTTTCCTGACCCGGTTGTTCTCGTTTGAATATACCGGCTTGTTTCGCGGGCTTTTACCGTGGATGGCACGCCATGATCTGGTGATGCCGCTTGGTGGTACATCTAACCATATGCGCCGCTCGGCTCTTGAAAAAGTGGGCGGGTGGGATGCTTATAACGTGACGGAAGATGCCGACCTTGGCGTTCGTCTGGCGCGCTTTGGTTATAGTATCAAAACTATTTCGCATGGTACGATTGAAGATGCGCCGGAGAATTTTCCGGATTGGTACAAGCAGCGCACCCGCTGGATGAAAGGCTGGATGCAGACAAGTCTTGTGCATTTGCGTAACCCCGTCGAAACAAGCCGGCAACTTGGCTTCAAGCGGTTTATCATCAGTCAGGTTTATATGCTGGGGCTGATTATCTCGGCGCTGTTCCACCCGCTGATGTTGCTGACTATGATCTTTTTGGTCGTCTCTGCTTTTTTCACACCGTTTGAAGTGCGCCATATGATGTTGCTCACCATTGATATGATGAATATCGTGATGGCTTATGTCAGCTATTATTTACTGGCTGCGAAGGCTGCGGAAAAGAGCGAGATGGATGGTTATCCTTATCTGCTCGGTATTGTACCTTACTGGATAATGATTTCTTTTTCTACATGGCGGGCGCTGCTGCAATTGATGAAGGAGCCTTTTCTCTGGGAAAAGACCCCTCATTTCCGGAGTGCTACGGCAACACAAGCGCTTGGCCGCCATGGCCTCCATCAGGACAATACCTATTTGGAGGATGCTAAAAATGCAGTACCCGCACCAATGATATTGGTGTCTTCTGCACCAATTGCCTCGAGGTCGCGCCCTTCATAAGGCAATGACAGTAACACGCGGCGGATTGCGGCCAGCCGCGCCCGCCGTTTGTCATTGGAGCGCACAATTGTCCATGGTGCATGTTTGGTGCTGGTGCGTTCGATCATCACATGGCAGGCATCGGAATAATCCTGCCAGCGGGTGATACCTGCCACATCAATGGGTGAAAATTTCCAATCTTTCAACGGGCTGTGGCGGCGCTCATGGAAGCGCTTCAACTGCATTTCCTGCCCGATATCCAGCCAGAATTTGAAGAAATAAATACCGTCCGCGACGATCATTTTTTCCAGATCAGGTGTTTCAATCAGAAAAGTTTCAAGCTGTTGTGGTGTGCAGAAATTCATCACCACTTCAACACCTGCACGGTTATACCATGAACGATCAAAGGTGACGAATTCGGCAGCGGTTGGAAAATGCGCCACATAGCGCTGAAAATACCATTGGCCTCTTTCAGTTTCGGTGGGTTTGGTCAGCGCCACATTACGCGCGGTACGCGGATTCATAAATTCACGCAGCGTAAAAATTGTGCCGCCTTTGCCTGCCGCGTCGCGGCCTTCAAATAAGCAGATGACGCGTCCGCCGGTATCTTGCAGCCAGTATTGCATTTTGACGAGTTCGATCTGCAAGCGTTCCAAGGTTTCCTTATATTCTTTGGAAGGCATTTGATCAGGATATGGATAGCTACCGGAGGCAAGGGCGTTTTCTTCAATCCATATTGGCAATTGCGGGTCATCAATATCAAATTGGCGCTCTGCACCATCAATTCTAAGCTTGATTGGTTCAAGCTTTGGATGTCTGGAAAGAAGTGCTTGCTGGGCGGCTTGATCACTGGCCAATGCGATATCCTCTCGATTGCGCTTGTTGATTGATCTTATTAAGCTTTATTGTGTTTGAAAAGTGTTCAGGTAATCAAAGTGTCATAGTCTTTAACTATGTTTAAAGTGGCGATTTGTCAGGCAGATGAATGTTGTCGATGGTGTCGCGCAATCATCTGAACGACCTTGTTTTGACTTTATGGTTTTATATAGTGCAATTGATTATCTCCTGTGGTTTGAAGTGTTTAAAGGCTCTGTGCTTTTCGCGAGGAAAATGAATGAACAATCATGATGAGCAGGGGATTGGAGCCGTTTTGATGGAGCTTTGGCAGCAAGGCCGCCTTTATCTGATCTTCGCAGTTTTAGTGCTGGCCTTTATATTTTGGCTGGTCTGGCCGCCGTTGGTGCTTTATCTGCTGCTGCTCAGTATTATTCTGGCTTTGACATTAGTGGTCTCGCCACCAGCGCCACCTGAGGTTACGCGCAAAAAAACATCGAAAAGCAAAGGCGCTTTGGCGGATATCGGAGCTGAAAAGATTGCAGGATTACTCAGTGATCCGCTGGTGATTTTTGATCGTTCCGGTTCGGTGATTTATACCAATCCGGCAGCGAAGGCTGCGTTTCCTTCGATGGAAATGGAAACGATTGTGTTTTTGCGTTTTCGTGCACCAGAAATGCTGCATATGCTGCATGCGGTGGTGGATGATGGTCAGCCGCGCAGCATTGATTATTTCGAACGATTGCCGATTGAAAGCTGGTATAAAGCCGTCCTTATGCCGCTTGAGGCGGGGCGCGATGATCTGTTTATGTTGATTTTTCGGGATCAGACCGAAGCGCGCCGCATTGACCGCATGCGCTCGGATTTTGTTGCCAATGCCAGCCATGAATTGCGCACGCCGCTTGCCTCATTGCGCGGGTTTATTGAAACCTTGCAAGGGCCTGCGCGTGAAGATGTCAAAGCGCGTGACCGGTTTTTGGAGATCATGCAAAAACAGGCAGACCGCATGTCTCGTCTGATTGATGATCTCTTGTCGCTGTCACGGCTTGAAACGCGGCCGAATATCGGCACCGAAGATAAAATTAATTTAGGTGCTGTGTTGCATCATGTCACCGACAGTCTGGTGCCGATGGCCGAAGCACAGGGCGTGGTGATCGAGCATGATTTTCATGATGAGCCGGTCTATGTGGCAGGCTCGCGTGATGAACTGATCCAGCTCTTCCAAAACCTGATTGAAAATGGCTGTAAATATGGTGAAAGCGGCAAGAAACTTGTCGTCAGCCTTAAAAAACATGGGGTTCCTTCGCCGGAAGAAGCAATTATTTCGGTGCAGGATTTTGGTGCCGGTATTGCGGCTGAACATCTGCCGCGTTTGACCGAACGTTTTTATCGTATCAATGCAGAAACGGGTGATGCTAAAAAAGGCACAGGTCTGGGACTGGCCATCGTCAAACACATTTTGACCCGTCATCGCGGCAAGATGAATGTGCGTTCGGAGCTAGGTAAAGGCACTACCTTCATTGTGCGTATTCCGCTTTATTGCGCTAAATCCTGATTGCATCGATTAAATGCGACACGGTTTTTTAGAGGGGGCAGGGGCGCGTTTAAAAGTCTGACCGGTTAGTTTTACTTGGATGGTTTGACGAGGCGTAAAAGCTTCCATTTGAGTGGGCGGATTGCTTGCCAGACGCGTGTTGAGCGCAAGCCTGTCAGCAATGATTGTGCGCTTAAAGCGAGGCGACCTTTGAGGGTGAGGGCGGCTTTATAATTGTGCAAAAACCGCACGCCGTCGCACATATTGACCTTCCATGCTTCGTTGCCAACGCCAAGGTCAAGAATGTCAAAGCCGTGTTTGTGTAAATCCTGCATGACCAGATAATGCAGCACCATGCCAGGTGAATATTTTGACCAGTGTCCGGCTTCATTTGAAATCATCATGCCAAAATATGTTTTGCCATCCAGCAAACCCCAAAGGGTTGCGATGATTTCGCCATCCATTAACAAGGCAGCCAGATGCAGGCTCTGTGCTTGACCGAAATAATCCGTGGCTTGTTCAAAAAACTGCTGCTTTTCAGGGTGTTCCTGAAAACCCGGAACATTGGTTTCGACAAAACGGCGCTGCTTTTGCGCAATCAAGGCTGCGATGAATGCGCGGCGTTCTTCGTTATTCTCCGCAATTTTGAATTCAAACCCGCCCATACGCAGTAAGTTGCGATAACGCTGTTTGGTGTTTTTAATCCGGTGCAGGCTTTTTTCGAGTTGTGGCCAAGGTTGGTTAAGGGTGGAGAAATGTCCGGATTCGGGATGCGGGTGTGTGGCAATCAAAAATAACGGATTAAGCTGACTTCCCACCCATTGCGGCATTTTTTTAAAATCAATTATATCGACAGGCGGAAGTTTGCTGCAAATCTCTTTGATTAAACTAAGTACCTGCGCCTTTGGCCATGTCGAAAAATCATCAAATAAAATCGGCGCATTATAATCGCAGACATCATGGTCGGTGAAGGTTAGCGTGCTGATGCCGCGCTCGCGGCTAAGGGCAAGTGGCAGGAATAGCAGCGGCTCATTATTGCCCTTATAAATTTCCACCAGCAGCATTTGGCAATCAGTGCGCGCACCATAGCTTTTTGCCCAGGCTTGCAAAAAAGCCTTGCTTTGAAAAATGTAACTTTGCGCTTTATTGGTTTCGTTCAAAAGCCCTTGCGGCCACAAAGGAGAGAGCGCCTCAGGGTCAGAAATGATTTTTATTTTATAAGGGCTCATCCCAGTCATGGCTGAATACCAATCAAAGCTTCAGTTAATTGCGTTTGGCTGTAGCACAATTCATGACATATGGTCAGATCAACAGTCATATTTTAATAAAGGCGCTCAAGTGACTATTTCAGTCATCATCAAAACCTTAAATGAAGAGCAGAATATTGCAGGCTGCATTGAGGCGGTGCTGGCACATGGGGCTGGGCTGGTCAGCGAAATTATCGTGGCCGATAGTGGCTCAAGTGATCAGACCATTGCAATCGCCAGGCAGTTTCCGGTGATGATTGTGCAAATCAGGCCACCTGCCAAAGCCGGTTGCGGGGCAGGTGCCCAGCTTGGCTATCAATATGCAAATGGTGATTTTATCTGTCTGCTAGATGGCGACATGGAACTGGCGCCTGATTTTTTAAAGGAGGGGCTAAACCTTTTAAAAAGTCACCCGCAATTGGCGGGTGTGACCGGCCATGTCATGGAAAAAAACGTCAGCAGTTTAGAATATCAGCGCCGCGCAAAACGCCAAAGAATTGAAAATCCGGCAGGTGCAATTGATCGCATGAATGGCGGCGGACTTTACCGGCGCGAAAGCCTGCAATCTGCCGGCTGGCTTGCTGATCGTAATTTGCATGCTTATGAAGAGCTGGATTTAGGCTTGCGGCTTGCGCAAAATGGTTGGCAATTGCACCGGCTGGATATGCCCTTTGTCGGCCATTCAGGCCACAGCACAAATGCTTATTCTTTGCTGAGACGACGCTGGAAGTCAGGTTATTTGCAAGGCAGCGGCGAAATTTTGCGTGCGGCTTTATACGGCAATTATGTTGGCCAGCTTTTCAAAACATTGCCGGAACTGAAACTATGGGTGCTGGTTTATGGCTGGTGGCTTGCCATTATCGTGGCTTTGGCGGCTGCCTGCATTAATGTTCATTTTTTGTGGGTGGCAGCTCTTGTGGTATTTGCGCCTGTCTTGCTGATGGCACTCAAACAAAAAAGCTTGGATATGGGGCTTTATTCGGTGGTGGCATGGGTTTTTCATGCCGCAGCATTGCCTTTCGGCTTTTTCAAAAAGCGCACTGCACCACAAAGCTTTATTGAAAGCACTGTTTTGAAAGAACCATGATCTTAAGACTGACGGACAGTTTTAAGCAGACAAATCCATGATGCAATGGCTAAGGCCAGATCAATCACATAAAAGGCGGCAAATGTGCCTTGTGGCGGATAAGCCCATGTTGCTAAAGCCAGCAAGGCGCCGCCAAAAATATTGGCACCATTAAGAATGGCGGAGCGATAGCCATGCTTGCCTGCCGCGCCCAATGTTTCAATCGGCACCGCCCAAAGCGCGAAGAACACATTCGTCCAGCATAGAATACGCGAATATTGCACCAATGTGTCGTAATCCGAGCCAAACAAATAGGGCAGCACCGGTGCAAAAATGAAAATGCTCAAAGAGGTGAAAAAGCCGATGCCTAGTGCTGCAAGTTGCAGCTTTTTGGTCATGGCAAAAGCATTTTTAATGCCCTTGGAGCTTGCTACCGCAAGGCGGGGATAGGCTAGGCGGTTCATCGCTTCAATGCCCATAGTGCTACTGTCGATGATACGACGCACAATCGCATAAGAGCCGACAAAACCGGCAGGCATCAGTGTACTGAGCATCAGCAAGTCGACATTCTGGCGCGCGGTTTTAAACACGAACTGGCTGGCAAAAAGCAGACCAAGGCGGATTTCGTGGCGGATGATGCGATAAACCGGCTTACCCAATCGCCAGATGTAGCGATAGTAAAACACCATCACGATGACATGGCAGGCAAATTGCCAGACCGCCCATGTGAAGATATCTTCGGTGGTGAAAACCAGACAGGCAACAGCTGCCGTAAACATCCGCGCAAAAGCAAAGCCGACCACTGACAGATTGGCCGCTTGATATTGACCATGCGCTATATAAATCTGCTCAACCAGCAAAATGAGCCTCACCAATACAATATTGGTGATCAGCAGCAACAGAATGGAAAATTCGCTAAAATTGCCTTGGGTTGTGAGCTCAATCCAGAGCGGCAGAATACTCATGCCAAGCAGCACAAGTGCAGCACCTGTTAAAGCAATAAGGCTGAGGCAATGGCCGAAAAGGACAGTGTAAACCTGCTTGTTTTGGGCAACACGGCGCACAAGAGATTCGGTTGAGCCAAGGCCGCAAATATGGGTGGCAATGGCTGTGATGGCGAGAATGGTGACAAGCAAACCAAAATGCTCAGACCCCAGCGAGCGGGCAAGAATCGCAAAGGTCATCAACTGCGCCACATTGGCGGCCAGCAGGCTGCCGCTTGACGCAGCATAGGAAAGCAACATCTGACCCAATGGTCGCGATTGCTTCTTAACCTTGGCTGATTGATCTTGCCCCAAGCTGAATTTCCTTAATGGCAGTGGCTGTATTTTTTTTTATTCTGCTTGCCTCGTTGCGGCGAAGCTTTACTCTTTGTTCTGATCTTGTGGCTTATGATAGTTTTCAATCTATCGTCAATTGGTTCCTTCACGCCTTTCACTATAGCGTTTGCAAAATGGAATGGAATAATGGTCAGGCAGGACGACGCGTGACAAGACAGCTTCTCAACTTTAATGACTGGTCTGATCGGGTTGCAGACCGGATGATGCGTTATTTTCCACGCCGCAAACTGGATGTTCGCTTGGAACAACCGGTTGTGTCCTTTACTTTTGACGATGTGCCGCATTCGGCAGTGCGCAGCGGTGCTACACTTTTAGAGCGCTATAATGCGCGCGGTACTTTTTATATTGCTGGTGGCTTGCAAGATAAGATGCAAGGCGAGATGCGGATGTTTTCGCCCGCCGATGTGCAATATCTGGCGCGTGCCGGACATGAAGTGGCGTGCCATAGTTTTTCACACCGCAAAATGAGCAAGCTATCGCGCGAAATCCTGGAGCGTGATCTGGCGCGCAATAAAGCCTATCTGGATGGTTTGGCGCCGCAGGAAGGTAGACTTCGCAATTTTGCCTATCCGTATAATGCCCCACAATGGCGGGCACGAACATTATTGGCTGACCGGTTTAGCTCTTGTCGCGGTGGCGGCAATCAGATTAATCGCGGACGGGTCAATCGTGATTTTTTATATGGTGTGGAAATCGGCGGTGCGGATGCAAAATTCAGCACGCTTTCTTCCTATATTGAAGATGTTGCGAGAAATCCGGGTTGGCTGATTTTCTTCACGCATGATGTGGATGATAATCCAAGCCCATATGGCTGCACACGGGATTTGTTTGAAAAGCTGGTGGCATATGCTGCCGAAAAATCCTGCCGCATTCTGCCGGTCAGAGATGCGATGGCTTTATTGCAGGGACAAAACAGAGAATGAAGAAGCCAGCGCAGACACTTCTTGCGATTAATAATTATTTTTATCGCCGTGGTGGCGCGGAAACTTTATTCTTTGAGCATATGCAGCTTTTCAATAATGCTGATTGGCGTTCCATACCTTTTGCCATGCAGCATCCGGAAAATTTGCCCTCTGATTATGCGTCCTATTTCGTGGGCGAAATTGAATATGGCCGCCGTCTCTCGTTGAGCCAAAAACTATCGCAGGCCGCGAAAGTTATTTATTCACGCGAAGCACAGCGCAATATTGAGCGCCTTATCGAAGATGTGCGCCCTGATATTGCCCATGCGCATAATGTTTACCATCATCTCTCTCCGGCCATTTTTCCGGTGCTGAAAAAAGCCGGTATCCCGACCGTGATGACAGCGCATGATCTTAAACTGGCCTGTCCTGCCTATAAGATGCTGAGCCATGATCAGGTCTGCGAGCGCTGCAAGGGCGGGCGGATTTATAATGTGGTGCGACAGCGCTGCATTAAAGATTCCGTGGCGCTTAGCGGTTTGGTGTTTCTTGAAACATTGGTGCATCGAAGTCTTGGGCTTTACCGCGATAATCTGGATCGCATTATTGTGCCAAGCCGGTTTTACCGCGAAAAACTGATTGAATGGGGCTGGCCGGAAGACAAGCTGATTTATATACCGAATTTCGTTGATCTTGATCTGGCGCGCGCTCCTGTAAGAAACAGCGATTATTTTCTTTATGCCGGAAGATTGTCGGAAGAAAAAGGATTGGTAACACTCATTGAAGCGGTGGCTGAGACCAAACAAAGACTACTGATTGCCGGTTCCGGCCCCTTGGAGCAACAGCTTAAACAATTAGTTGCAAAGCTTCAGGCGGATGTCGAATTTGCAGGACATTTGCAAGCGGATCATTTACATCGCACAATCAACGGGGCAACGGCGCTTATCTTGCCATCGCAATGGTATGAAAATGCACTGCTGAGTATTTTGGAAGCTTATATTTTGGGGGTGCCGGTCATCGGCAGCAGGATTGGCGGCATACCGGAACTCGTGCGCGAAGGCGTCACCGGCTTGTTGGCAGAGCCTGGCAATGTGCAGGATCTGGCCGAAAAAATCGCGATGATGGCAGGGTTTACCGCGCAAAAACGTGGCGCAATGGCAGTTGAGGGAGCGCAGTGGGTGCGTGAGGCTTTTTCAAGCATACAATATAAAAATGCGATGCTTGATCTTTATGCATCACTTGAAAGCCGCTGATGAGGGCAGACGTGGCGCGTAAACGTATTTTTATGGTTGGTTTGCGAGGCATCCCTGATGTGCAGGGCGGCGTGGAAAAGCATGTCGAAGCTTTAAGCCAGCTATGCGCTGACAAAGGCTATGATGTCACGGTTATCGGACGGCGGAATTATCTGAAGCAAAAAAACCTCTATCGCTGGCGCAATGTTTTTGTGGTGCCGCTTTATGCGCCGTGCTCGCCATATCTGGAAGCTTTAGTTAATAGTATTGCGGGGGTGTTTTATGCCGCGAGACATAAAGCGGATATTTTGCATATTCATGCTATTGGCCCCGCATTAACAGCACCGCTGGCTCGTGTTTTGGGCTTGAAAGTGGTGGTTACGCATCACGGTTTTGACTATGATCGGCAAAAATGGGGCGCAGTCGCGCGCAAAGTTTTGAAGCTTGGGGAATATGTGGGCATGAAATATAGCAATGCCCGCATTGCCGTATCACGCAATATCGCTGGCGCTATGCAAAAGCGCTATGGTGTTGAGGTGGAGTTTATCCCGAATGGCGTTTCCGTTTTTGAAGGACGCGCAAATGCCGATTATCTGAAGAAATTTCAGCTCACCCCTGACAATTATCTGATCAATGTCGCGCGGATTGTGCCGGAAAAGCGTCAGCTTGATTTAATTAATGCCTATGCGGATTTAAACCGGCCGGACATTCCATTGGTGCTTGTTGGCGGCGGTAATGAATATTCTGATTATTACATGCAAGTGGCCGCGCGTGCCGGTGAAGTGGCCGGTGTGATTATGACTGGCGCTTTAGCGGGCGAAGAACTCGCCGCTATTTTTTCCAATGCAGGCATGTTTATTTTGCCGTCCAGCCATGAAGGTATGCCGATCGCATTGCTGGAAGCATTGCATTACGACATGCCGGTTTTGGCCAGCGATATTGTGGCCAATAAGGAAATAGGGCTTGAAGATGAGTGTTATTTTCCACTTGGGGATATTGCGGCACTGACCCGCGCGCTGGAAAGGCAGCTCATTGCCGCCAAAACGGCGACAGGTGATGGTGCAGAGCGTACCAAATTACAGCACGATTTCAGCTGGGATCATATCGCTGACCAGACTTGCGCGATTTACGAAAAGGTTTTGTCCGGCAGCAAGCAATAAAAAACCACATCAGCGACGCGCATGATGTGGTTTTTCAATTTGCATTTTTAAGCCAGCTTATCGGGCGCGACGGCGCTCTGAAGATGGCTGATAAGCAAGCTTGGCGTGATAAGCGCAATAAGGGCTGCTTTCACCGGATTCATGACCGCAGAAGTGAAACTCTTCCGACAATGGATCGCCAAGCGGCCATTTGCAGGTGCGCTCGGTGAGCTGCAACAAAGTCAGCTTGCGTGAGATCGGAATAACCACATCTGACGCAGGCTTCATAACCGGTTCGGCAATGGCTGTATCGGCTACATATTCCATTTGCAGTGCCGCAGCGCCAACTGTCTTGGTGACGGTCGGGCGCACAGGCGCCTGCACATGAATGTGAGCTGCTGTTGCTGCCGGTGTTACCGGCGGGGTTGCCGGTCTTGGTGGCGCGGAGGCTGTAACGCTCGGTGCCGGAGCCACTTTTTTGCTGCGCGGGGCAGCTGTGGTGGTTTTTCCGCGACCTGACAGTTTCAGCCGATGCACTTTGCCGATGACCGCATTGCGGCTCACACCGCCAAGCTGTGCAGCGATCTGGCTTGCGCTGAGGCCTTCACTCCACAGTTTTTTCAGAACTTCGACGCGCTCGTCTGTCCAGCTCATCGCCATAGGCTCCAATCGTTATTTGTTAGCCGGAATCCGTCAGGGGCAACAGGAAATTTCCTGACAGCCCACCATGCGTTTCCGGGTGACTAGGTCCGCCTTACGAAATCTAGTATTACTTGACCATAAAGCTACAATATCGAGCTTGACCCTGACAAGGCTCTCGCAGCTCGGCTGATTTGCTTTTCGGGGTTTTCCCCAGATAGGTTGTCAAGTCCTATTTTTGTAATGGCATTTAAATTGTTTATTGCACCGAGGCCAGACCACTTCGCCCTGCTCAAATCGTGTTTGTAGATTGTCAGGCGCTGCCGGTCTGACTACCGCAACTGCCTGTCTATATAGCTATTTAGATGCAAATTGCTATCTTTATGACAGGAATATAACTACAACTTAAGCAGAATGGTGCAAAAAAGCCCATTCTTTGAGGGTAAAATCGCTGGTTTTTCAGCAAGATTGATTGACTTTTTATATCCGGCAACCAATATTCGTTACCTTATTCTATGGCTGGTGTCCGGTGGTCAAGACCGTATATGTAAGCTATGGAAGACTTGTGTAATTGATAGCTTGTCGAATCCGATTTTTAAGTCAATTATGCAAATGCCGCCTGAGGGCGGCTTTTTAGTTTCATCAGCGTGAAAGACGTTGATTTAAACCATGATCCCGGAGCGCCATAATGGGTTCCGGAACCGGATCGTATGTTACAACCGTTTGAGGCTTATGGAGGCCCTACTCAAATGACCGACGCAACCGTACACCCGCTTTACGAAACCTATAATCGTGCGGCTCTGCGTTTTGAGCGAGGAGAGGGCATTTGGCTGATTACCGATAAGGGTGAGCGCTACCTCGATTTTGCTGCCGGCATTGCTGTGAACGCACTCGGCCATAACCATCCGCATCTGGTAACAGCACTGAAAGATCAGGCTGATAAATTATGGCATGTATCGAATATTTATGAAGTGCCGGGTCAGGAAAAACTGGCAAAGCGTCTGACCGAAAATACATTTGCTGATCGTGTCTTCTTCACCAATAGCGGTGCGGAAGCTCTGGAATGCGCGATTAAAACTGCGCGCCGCTATCACTTTGTCAATGGTCAGCCGGAACGCTATCGCATTATTACTTTTGATGGTGCTTTCCATGGCCGTACATTGGCAACGATTGCCGCTACCGGTCAGGAAAAATATCTGGAAGGTTTTGGCCCTAAAGTTGATGGTTTCGATCAGGTGCCTTTTGGCGATGAGGAAGCATTGAAGGCTGCCGTCACCAATGAAACTGCCGGTATTCTGCTGGAGCCTGTGCAGGGCGAGGGCGGCTTGCGTCCGTTCACTGATGAAATGTTGCGCGCTATCCGTCAGCTTTGCGATGATAACGGCATTTTGTTGATTATGGATGAAGTGCAGAGCGGTGTTGGCCGTACAGGTCGCATGTTCGCGCATGAATGGGCAGGCATCACCCCTGACATTATGGCTATTGCCAAAGGTATTGGCGGCGGCTTCCCGCTTGGCGCATGTCTTGCAACGGCTGAGGCCTCCAAGGGCATGACAGCGGGCACCCATGGCACCACCTATGGCGGTAATCCCCTGGCGATGGCTGTGGGCAATGCGGTGCTTGATGTGATGTTGGATGACGAATTTCTGCCGCATGTGCAGAAAATCGCTCTTATTTTGAAACAGGGCTTTGCCTCTTTGATCGACCGCTTCCCGAATATTGTTTCGGAAGTGCGCGGTCGCGGTCTTTTGATCGGCCTTAAATGCGTTGTGCCAAATACAATGCTGCTTCAGGCCGTGCGTGATGAACATATGCTGGCAGTGACTGCCGGTGATAATGTGCTGCGTCTGCTGCCGCCATTGGTGACAACAGAAGAAGAAGCACGTGAAGCATTGAAGCGTTTAGAAACGGCAGTGGAAAGATTATCTGTCGCAAACCCAGTAAAGACGGCATAAAATCATGATCAGCAAAAACGGCGTAAAACATTTTACAGATTTGGCAGATATCAGCTCTGCGGAATTGCGCATGATCATGGATGATGCGAAGCAGTTGAAAGCCCGCACCAAGGCTGGCGAAATCAATAAGAGCTTATCCGGCAAAGTGCTGGCGATGATTTTTGAAAAACCATCGACCAGAACGCGCGTGTCTTTTGATGTGGGTATGCGCCAGCTAGGCGGCGAAACCTTGATGCTGACCGGCTCGGAAATGCAGCTTGGCCGCAGCGAGACGATTGCTGATACCGCCAAGGTTCTTTCGCGTTTTGTTGATGCGATCATGATCCGCACCACCTCGCATGACCGGATGCTGGAACTGGCTGAACATGCTACTGTTCCGGTTATTAATGCGCTGACAGATGATACGCACCCTTGTCAGATCATGGCCGACATCCTAACTTATGAAGAACATCGCGGCCCCGTTGAAGGCAAAACCTTTGCATGGATGGGCGATGGCAACAACGTCCTTCATTCACTCGTTGAAGGGGCGGCACGTTTTAACTTTAACGTAAATATCGCCACCCCTGAAGGCAGCGAACCAAAGCAACAATATCTGGACTGGGCTTGGCAAAATGGTGCGAAGATCATGTCTACAACCGACGCTTACAAAGCAGCAGCAGGCGCAGATTGCATCGTTACCGACACATGGGTTTCCATGGGGCAGGAAGATAATGCGCGCGGCAATAATGTCTTTATGCCTTATCAGGTGAATTCCTATCTGATGGAAAAGGCTGACCCAAAGGCTCTGTTCATGCACTGCCTGCCGGCGCATCGCGGTGATGAAGTCACAGATGAAGTGATCGACGGGCCGCAATCTGTTGTTTTTGACGAAGCGGAAAATCGACTTCACGCACAAAAGGCCATTTTGGCTTGGTGCCTGAAGGGAGAGTAAAAGAAACATGGCTAATGTAACATTTGAACCGGATATGACCTATGCCGGTGATGATGCCGTGGTGCCTTTTCAGGTGGAAGGGCTGGATATCCGCGGCCGCGCCATTCAGATGGGTGGCGCACTCGACCAGATCCTGTCGCGCCACGACTATCCGGAAGTGGTTGCACGTCTTTTGGCAGAAACCGTTATTTTAACGGTTCTGCTTGGCACAACGCTTAAATTTCAGGGCAAATTCATTCTGCAAACGCAGTCTGACGGGCCTGTAGATATGCTGGTGGTGGATTTCCAGACACCGGATGCCGTGCGCGCTTATGCACGATTTGACGAAGAGCGCCTGAATGCAGCGATTGCTGAGGGTAAAACCCAGCCGGAAGACCTGCTTGGCCGCGGCACATTGGGACTGACCATTGATCAGGGTGCCCATATGCAGCGCTATCAGGGGCTGGTGGCGCTTGACGGCTCATCACTGGAAGAAATTGCCCGCAATTACTTCATGCAGTCGGAACAGATCCCGACCGATGTGCGCATTAGTGTGGCGCAGTTGATGGAGCGTAACAGCGACGGCACCTTGCAAAAGCAATGGCGCGCCGGTGGTCTGATGATCCAGTTTCTGCCACAATCAGAAATTCACGCCAAACATCGAGATTTGCCAGGTGGTGATGCGCCCGAAGGTGAGGTCGCAGGCCAGGTGGATGCGGAAGATGAATGGCAGGAAGCGCGTGCGCTTGTTGGCACAATCGAAAGCTCCGAGCTGACCGACCCGCAGGTGGCTGTTGAGCGTTTGCTCTATCGCTTGTTCCATGAGCGCGGTGTGCGCGTTTATGAACCGGCACCGGTGGTGGCAAAATGCTCCTGCTCGCGCGAGAAGATCGAAGGTGTATTGTCCGGTTTTTCCGCGGAGGAAATTCTGGAAAGCACTGAAGACGGTCAGATCGTCGTCAATTGCGAATTCTGCTCGACCAATTATGTGTTCGATCCGGCAGATTTTGCCAAATAAGATTTGGTCTTGATCAATTTAAAGAAAAGCGGGTTTTCAGCTGAAAACCCGCTTTTTTATTGGGATTAGTTGAGTGTCCGGCGGCTGTCGGGCATATCCAGCGAAAAAGCCGGAATGCTGACTTCAAACGCTTCGCCATTGGCGCTTTGCATCTGATAGCTGCCGACCATCATGCCGGAATCGGTTTTCAGCGGGCAGCCGGATGAATATTGGTAGCTGTCACCCGGTTCAATCACAGGCTGTTCGCCGACCACGCCCGGACCATGTACTTCTTCTGTTTTGCCCGCACCATCGGTAATTTTCCAATAGCGGGAGCGCAGGCAAACACTTGCTTTGGAGAGATTGGCAATGGTCACCCGATATCCCCAAAAATAGCGGCTTTCATCCGGTTCGGATTGCTCTTCCAGATAAAAAGGTTCGACCGTTATTTCAATATCATGGGTGGTGGCACGGTACATTGCTTCAACTCTTATGATTTTGACAATTGACCGGCACAGTTGATGGTTCACATCAATGTGCCGGTTGCATAGTCATGGCATAAATTTATGCTGAAAGCAGCCTATTTAATGGCCTTTAATGCCTCAGCGACATCTTCAAGCAGATCGTCGGTATCTTCGAGGCCGACGGAGAGACGCAGCAAGCCTTCACTGATGTTTTGCTCAAGGCGCGCTTCATCGGTGAGGTTCTTATGCGTGGTGGTCGCCGGATGGGTAATCAGGCTTTTAGCATCGCCCAGATTGTTGGAAATACGGATGACTTCCAGCGCATTTTCAAATTCAAAAGCAGCCTTTCTGCCGCCTTTCAATTCCAGTGCGATCATGGTGGAACCGCCGCTCATCTGGCGTGCAATAATATCGGCCTGCGGGTGATCGGCGCGTCCCGGATAAATCACTTTGCTCACCGCATTTTGCTCCGCCAGGAAATCGGCCAGAGCGCGTGCCGAATGTGCCTGCTGTTTAATGCGCACCGGCATGGTTTCAAGGCTTTTCAGCATGATCCATGAGTTAAACGGGCTGAGGCCCGGACCGGTATGGCGGAAATATTCCTGAAACTCGTTTTCGATCCATTCACGATCCGACAAAACAAGACCGCCCAGACAGCGTCCCTGACCATCAATATGTTTGGTGGCGGAATAAACAACAATATGCGCACCAAGCTGCAAAGGCTTTTGGAAAAGCGGGGTTGCAAACACATTATCGACGATCAGTTTTGCACCAACTGAATTGGCGATCTCGGCAACTTTGGCAATGTCGATCACTTCCAATGTCGGGTTGGAAGGGCTTTCCAAAAACATCACTTTGGTGTTCGGGCGTGTTGCTGCCTGCCAGTTTTCCAGCTTTGAGCCGTCGATGATGGAAATTTCCACGCCATAGCGCGGCAGCAATGTTTCAACGATATAATTACAGGAGCCGAAAACAGCGCGTGCCGAAATGACGTGGTCACCGGCCTTCACCTGACACAAAATGGCGGCAGCAACTGCGGCCATGCCGGAAGCCGTGGCGCGTGCTTCTTCCGCACCTTCCAGTGCGCACATGCGCTTTTCAAACATATTGGTGGTCGGGTTGGCATAACGGGAATAAATAAAGCCCGGATCTTCACCATTAAAGCGTGCCACTGCGGCTTCGGCATTTTCATAAACAAAGCCTTGGGTCAGGAAGAGCGCTTCCGAGGTTTCGCCAAATGGCGAGCGTTCCGTGCCTGCATGCACAAGCTGTGTGGCGGGGCGAAAATTGCGTTTTGGTTTATCAGTCATTTTCCAACCTGTAAAATTTAACAGGCTCGTCTTGATGATGCGAGGAGCGGGCGAGCCTGATATGCGTTTAAAAATGCGATTACTTTATTCTGGTTCTTCGGTCTTTTTCTGGCCGATCATCTCCAGATCATAAGTGGTGGTCTGGTAAATTTCGTTGATCCAGTTGCCGAATAAGAGATGGGCATGGCTGCGCCAGCGGTTTTGCGGCGTCAGCTTAGGGTCATTCTGCGGGAAGTAGTTTTGCGGCAGGTCGATCTGGTTGCCAGCTTCGATATCGCGGAAATATTCCTCTGCCAGCGATGTTGAATCATATTCAACATGGTTGAAAATATAGAGGCGGTTGCCGTCTTCTTCACGCAGCAAACAAACACCGGTTTCATCGGATTCCATCAGGATTTCCAGCTCCGGCACTTGGCGCACATCTTCTCCGCGAATTTCTGTCCAGCGCGAGACCGGGATTTGGAAATCATCGGAAAAACCGTTGAGATAAACGGAGGCCGGTTGCAGATTGCGATGACGGTAAACGCCGAAGGCTTTTTTCGCCAATTCATATTTTGGCACACGGTGGAAGTGCCAGACAGCAGCCATTGCGCCCCAGCAAATATTGAAGGTTGAGTGGACATTGGTTTTTGTCCATTCAAAAATCTGCTCCATTTCGTCCCAATAGGTCACATCCTGATAATCAAGCGTTTCCACAGGTGCGCCGGTGATGATGAAGCCGTCAAATTTGCGGTGTTTGATCTCGTCCCATGTATTGTAGAAGGACAAGAGATGTTCTTCGGAAGTGTTTTTGGCACGATGTCCGCCGATGCGCACAAGGGTCAGCTCCACCTGCAAAGGGGTGGCGCCGATGAGACGTGCGATTTGCACTTCGGTGCGGATTTTGTTCGGCATGAGGTTGAGCAGGCCGATCTGCAAAGGGCGAATGTCCTGGCGAGTCGCTTGGGTCTCGCTCATCACGCGCACGCCTTCACTGACAAGGGTCGCAAAAGCTGGAAGTGTGTCAGGGATTTTAATCGGCATATTCAACTCTCTTCTCTGGTGCCGGTGCAAGTAAAAAAATCGCAACAAGTACCCGGAAGGAGGTCAACCGCGGCCCTATTTAGCGATTTATTTTACGTGGCTGCAAGCCGGCCGGCCAAATCACCACGGTAGAAATATATTTAGACCTGCATGACGAATTGAGTCAACAAGCAAGGTCAGGATTTCTACTATCTCCTTTTCTGAGGAAAAGAAAGCGTAATTTACCATATGAGCAACTGAACGGGTGCAGCCCTGTTGTTCTAATGCTTGAGATGTCGTATCGAGTTGGGACTATTTATTGTTCTTCGTCTAGGTGTCAGGGATTTTGGTAATGGCAAATGAGCAGCTCGGAATATTGGCGGATGCAGATATCGCGGCGCTCTTTGAGGTGGGTGCGTTAAAATCTGCCCGCCCGTTGGATGACGACCAGATCCAGCCAGCCAGCCTTGATCTGCGCCTTGGCACCAAAGCTTATCGTGTGCGCGCTTCCTTCATGCCGGGTCGTGATACACCGGTTATCGACAAGCTGGAACGCCTGAAGCTGCATGAGATTGACCTGACATCAGGTGCCGTTTTGGAAACCGGCTGCGTTTATATTGTGCCGCTGCTGGAAAGCGTGCATCTGCCGCAAGAATTGTCAGCCGCTGCCAATCCGAAAAGCTCGACCGGCCGTCTTGATATTTTCACCCGCGTGATTGTCGATGGCGCGCAGGAATTTGATAAAGTGCCTGCCGGTTATCAAGGTCCGCTTTATCTCGAAGTCAGCCCGCGCACTTTCCCGATTGTGGCGCGTACCGGTTCCAGACTGTCACAAATCCGTTTCCGTCAGGGACGCTCGCAATTGGATGAAGCTGAACTGGCTGTCTTGCATGAGCGCGAAACGCTGGTTGCTTCCGAAACACCTAATATTTCCGGTGGCGGTATTGCCCTTTCGATTGATCTGTCCGGCGATGAAAATGGCCTGATCGGTTATCGCGGTAAGCATCACACATCGGTTGTTGATGTCGATCAGCGCAATGCCCATGATCTTTATGATTACTGGGAGCCGATCTATGATCGCGGCGCGCGTGAGCTGGTGCTTGATCCGGATGAGTTTTACATTCTGGTTTCACGCGAAGCTGTGCATGTGCCGCCGGATTATGCTGCTGAAATGACCCCGTTTGATCCGCTTGTTGGTGAATTCCGTGTTCATTATGCCGGTTTCTTTGATCCGGGCTTTGGCCATACAGCTGCTGGCGGCACCGGAAGCCGTGCGGTTTTGGAAGTGCGCAGCCATGAAGTGCCGTTCATTTTGGAACATGGCCAGATTATCGGCCGTTTGATTTATGAAAAAATGTTGCATCGTCCAAGCGCTCTTTATGGCTCGGAGCGTGGCTCGCATTATCAGGCGCAGCGTTTGAAACTGTCAAAACATTTCCGTTAAACGGACGTAAAAATAAAGCCGGAGCGGTGTGAAGTGCTCCGGCTTTTTTATTTTTGAATATCAGCGGCGTTTCATATTGAGCGGGTCATTGGATTTGGCCGCGCTATAATTCATCACCACGCGCACCGTTCGGGAGCGCACACGCGTTTCATTGGCGCATTCCTGAATGGCTTCCATTGCGCTGATGGCAAAAAGCTGGCCTGCCTTGCGCACAGGGCGATATTCCACTGTAGCAATATCGGTGAGCTTGCCTTCACGGTCATATTTGACCTCAAAAACGGCCACAGCTTTCTGATAATCAATTCCTTCAGGCAGTTTCCAACATTGGCTGGCCATTTCGGCCACAACTTCACTGTCGGTTGCGGCATAGGCCGCAGAACCGGAGATGCCCATTAAAAAGATCAGAGGTAAACCGATTTTTCTCATAAATCTGGTATAGGTGCTATCAGATTTTTTTCAACCTTTAAGCCTGTAAATTATGCTTGAAGCCCTGATTGCTCATGGTCGTGGCAGATTTTAAAGGAAGAAATGACGGCATGTGAGATAGATCACAGAAAGGCAGATGGTGATGATCACCAATATATCTGTGGTCAGCAGAATATCGCTCGGCATGGCTATCCCCTTTATCATCGATGGCTGATGACAGATGATAAAGAGCGGATAAAAATCGGACAGGCATGGGTTTTGTAATTTTCAGCGCTTTGCGGCAGAGATTTTCTATAAATCTGCCAGTGGCGACAAAATGATTTAAATCACGCTGATAACAGCTTGTTCGGGGCGCATAACTTGCAACTCGGGCGAAGAGCGTTTACTTGAGAACCAAGAACGCAGCCGCAGGAGCATCAAACCATGTCCGATAAAGTTAATCGTTTTCTCGGTGATACACCCGCCCGTGTGCTGGTGAAACTGGTGATCGTGTCACTTGTTGTCGGCTTTGTGATGAACGCATTCCATTGGTCACCCTATGATCTTTTATGGGCGGTGCGTGATTTCTTCGTGCGTCTTTGGAATATGGGCTTTGCCGCTTTGGGCAATTTTGCCGATTATTTCCTGCTCGGCGCTGCCGTGGTTATTCCGGTCTTTATCATTTTGCGTTTGCTCAATTATCGTCGCTGAAGCCGCAATCTGCCACAATAAGTGCAGATTGTTTGCATAGAAAACAGCAGATTTGAAAAATTTGACGACAGAGTGATTGCTATGAAAACCGGACTGGTGACGCGCCGTGCTGTTTTACAGATTTTAGCCGGAGGTGCAGTGATTTTATCTGCACCTGCCGTGTTAAAGATAACATCCGCGCAGGCAGCCAGCGACCCGACCGGGCTTTTCAATGCGATCCGCCGCCAACATGGTTTGTCCTTGATGGCAACCGATCCAAAGCTGGAGCAGGCAGCGCTCTATCAGGCTAAAAGAATGGCAAGCCACGGGAAAATCGGTCACAATATCGGTTGGGGCAATGGTTTTGTCGCGCGGTTGCAGCAAGCGGGCATTCGCGGGCCCGCGGCGGAAAATGTTGCCTCCGGTCAATCTGATACGGATGCAGTTTTTAAAGCATGGATGAATTCTGCCGGACATCGCAAAAACATGCTTGATCCGGTGTTTGACCGCTATGGTCTGGCATGGGCAACGCCGGAAAATAAACCCCATTATATTTATTGGGCGATGATGTTGGGTGTTGCGCAACAGGCGTGACGTTCAGGGCAATTGCACGCGGTTAAAAATCACGATAGGAGCGGATTGTTGAGCAAGTCACAAGAGGGGTGGCTGGCCAACGCGGAGCTTTATTATTGATGAACCAGCTACTTAATACGGGCGTGCCCGCTATTCGTCCGTTTCATGTCACCCATCGTATGATTGTGATGATTGCCGTGCCAATGACTTTGGCGGCGATCACAACGCCTTTGCTTGGCCTTGTCGATATGGGCGTTGTCGGGCAATTCGGAGATGCGGAGCTGATTGGCGGACTGGCGATCGGCGCGCTGGTTTTTGACTTTTTACTGACGATTTTTAGCTTTTTGCGCACCGGTACCACAGGGCTGGTGGCGCAGGCGATGGGGCGTGAAGATCCGTTGGAAGAGCAGGCTATTTTCTGGCGCGCGGTGATTATCGCCCTTGTGGCAGGCATTTTGATGATTTTATGCTTGCCGCTGGTTTTGTCAGTGACAGATAATTTTATGCAGGCCACACCAGCAACAATTGCTGCGATGACAACCTATGTGTCGATCCGGATTTTATCGGCACCCTTTGCCCTGTTGAATTACTCTGTTTTGGGTTTGCTGCTTGGTCGAGGCGAGGGAATGCTCGGCCTTGGCCTGCAGGCTTTGCTCAACGGTATTAATATCAGCCTGTCATTTTATTTGGGGCTGGTGCTGGAATGGGGTATTGCCGGTGTGGCATGGGGCACATTTATCGGTGAAACGGTAACGGCACTAATAGGTGTCAGTTTTATCTATTTGCGCTTTCGAAAGGTGGCGCAGCCGGATTCAAAGCGAGTTTTTGACACGCAGGCTTTGTTGCATATGGTGTCTGTCAACCGTGATATTCTCATACGTTCTTTTCTTTTGCTCACAGCCTTTGCCTTTTTTACCCGCGCCAGCACAGAAATGGGTTCGGTGACACTGGCCGCCAATTCGGTCTTATTGAATTTCTTTTTGGTGATCGGCTTCTTTTTGGATGGCATGGCAATGGCTGCCGAACAAATAACAGGCCGTGCGGTTGGGGCGCATTATTCACCTGCTTTCAAGCGCGGTGCCAAGCTGACATTCCTCTGGGGCATGGTGATGACACTGATCGTTTCGTCACTTTTATTGCTATTTGGCAATACAATCATTCATCTCTTGTCAAAGTCCGAAGATGTTTATCTGGTAGCCGTGCAATACCTGCCTTGGGCGGTGTTAACCGGCCTGACAGGGGTTTTAGCCTTTCATATGGACGGGGTTTATATCGGCGCCACATGGTCGCGTGATATGCGCAACATGATGTTTTTCTCGCTGATTTTCTTTTTCGCAGTGCTTTATGTAGCAAAGCCCGCGATGGGAAATCACGGGCTTTGGCTGGCATTAAATCTGTTTTTGTCGATCCGGGGACTAACCCTGCTGGCTTTATTGCCGGCACGTTACCGCGCACAATTTGGCAGAGGCCTATAGGTTTTATGCAGGGATTTCTTTCGCTGCCCATTCATCGGTTTCACGGTCGCGGAAAGCGGAAATATTGGCAACGCCTTCAGCTTCAACCACCTGGCTCAAGCCTTTGATGATTTCTGCCGGCAGACCAGGGCCTTTGTAAACCATGCCCGTGTAAAGCTGTACCAGATCGGCACCGGCTTTAATCTTTGTCAAAGTTTTGGTGGTATTGTCCACCCCGCCGACACCAATAAGCGGCATTTCTTTGCCGACACGCTGGCGCATTTTGGCCAGCACAATGGTGGAACGTTCAAAAACAGGGGCACCGGAAAGACCACCGGTTTCCGCGGTGTTGTCTTTTGATTTCAAACCAGTGCGCGACAGGGTTGTATTGGAGATAATCAAACCGTCGAGTTTTTGAGCCAAGGCTTCCTGCGCGATATCATCCAGCTCTGTTTCACTTAAATCAGGCGCGATTTTCAGGAAAACCGGACGTTTCAACGTGCATTTCTGGCATTCGTCATCGCGGGCTTCCAGCACGCGCTGCAATAATTCGCGCAAGCTTTCACGGCTTTGCAAGTTGCGTAAACCGGGAGTGTTCGGCGATGAAATATTGACGGTGAAATAACGCGCAACCGCATGAAAGCGTTTGATGCCTGCCACATAATCAGCAATGCGGTCTTCGGCATCTTTGTTTGCGCCGATATTAACACCGATAATGCCGGTGCTGCCGCGTTCAGCCAGTCGCTTATAGGCTGCTTCATGGCCTTCATTGTTGAAGCCCAGACGGTTGATAACGCCTTCATCTTCGACAAGACGGAAAATGCGTGGCTTCGGATTGCCGCTTTGCGGACGTGGGGTAAGAGTGCCAACTTCTGTAAAGCCGAAGCCGAGCTTTAAGAGATTGTCTGGTACTTCAGCGTTTTTGTCATAGCCTGCGGCCATGCCGAGCGGGTTTGGAAAACAAACACCGGCGATTTTCTGGCGCAATGCCGGATCTTCCGGAAAGCTGCCGCTGACTAGGCCGGTTTTCAAGCCTGTGATGGATAAAGCATGCGCTTGTTCGGCATCAAGCGCAAACAGGGCGCGGCGGCCAAAACTTTCGAATAAACGAGGCATGATTACAGCTCCGGAAAAAGATGAACACCGTCTTCGCCCAAAGGCAAAGCAACGACAGACTGAACATATTGCAAATCAAGATTAGCATAAAGATGCGGGAATAAAGCGCCGCCGCGCGAAACTTCATATTTGAGCTCATGCCCAAGCAAGGCCGCATCAACGGCCACAAGTAGTAAATCATTTTGACCGGCAAAATGCTTTGCGGCTGTCGCCTTCACCTGATCTGCCGTTGAAAAGTGAATGTAACCATCTTCAATATCAATCGGAGCGCCGGTGAAAATACCGGTTTTTTGCGCCTCCTGCCACATTTGCTGTGGGACAATTTTATAAATGATTTTTGAGCTCATTCTTGTTCTCTAAAGCATTTGCCCTTGAAATTGAACTGTTTTTAATCACGTCAGATTGTTAGTAGCGAACTGCTTTAGAACGAAAAATATAAAAAGGCAAAGTTAAACCCTTGGCAGCATAGCTCATGTGCATGAGGCTCATGGCTGCAGCTGCAATAATCTATAGTCAAATTTGCTGTGGCCAATAAATGGCGCTGCCGGATTTGAGTCCATGCTGCGCCATTTGTCAGTTTCAGGCAAATTTACGGGTGGCCGCAACCAGCTGATGGATAATGCCTTTTTCAGTGGAGGCGTGGCCACTGTCTTCAACGATGTGGAGATCGGCTTCCGGCCACATTTTTTTCAATTGCCACGCATTGATAAAGGGAGTGCACATATCATAGCGACCATGAATGATAGCCCCCGGAATATGGCGGATAAGGTCAATATGGCGTAATAAATGATCATCCGTTTTGAAAAAGGCTTTATTTTGGAAATAATGGCACTCAATACGGGCAAAGGCGATAGCGTAGCTATCTTCGCCAAATTCTTCCACTCTTGACGGGTCGGGCAGAAGTGAAATAACCGAGGCTTCCCAGCGTGCCCAGCGGCGTGCCGCTTCAATCTGCACTTTCGGATTGCGGTCGGTGAGGCGCTTATAATAGGCGCTCACCATGTCGTGGCGCTCATTTTCAGGGATATGTTCCTGATAATCTTCAAAGTGATCAGGGAAGACAATGCTGGCACCATTGGAATAAAGCCAGTCGATTTCAAATTTTCTGGCCATGAAAATGCCCCGCAACACCAGTTCGCTGACGCGGTCAGGATGGGTTTGCGCATAAGCCAGCGACAGGGTGGAGCCCCATGAGCCGCCAAAGACCTGCCATTTTTCAATATTGAGATGCTCGCGGATTTTTTCCATATCTCCGACCAGATCCCATGTGGTATTTTCGCGCAGCTCTGCATGGGGAGTAGAACGCCCGCAACCGCGCTGGTCAAACAGAATGATGCGGTATTTTTCCGGATCGTGAAAACGACGCATATTCGGCGTGCAGCCGCCGCCCGGGCCGCCATGTAATAAAATGACAGGCTTGCCATCCGGATTGCCGCATTGTTCCAGATAGATGCGGTGTAAGCCCGAGACTTGCAACATTTCCTGACTATAGGGCTGAATTTCCGGATAAAGCTGATGCTGCGCCATAGATTGCCTTCTTTTGGTTTAAAAAATCTCGAATAGGTTGATGAAAAACCATTGTAATGCTGAATGAATAATAAGGCCGGATCGCGGCATAGGCACGATTGATATCACAATATATGGCTTTTGATCATGTTGCGTGTAATGAATGACTTGAAAAAACTGCTGAAAAATACTTTAATAAGCGCATGTTAAGTGGGGAAGGGGTTCTTACATCAGGCAAAATTGTCTGAAATCAGCTTTGCACTATGGTGATGATGAAGATGTTTTGGCAGTTGTTGCTGTTCAATACTCATTGCCTGCAAGCTTTGATATGCCAGACGCGATGATTTCAATATGTGCCAGCAAGTTTATGGCCGTGATTCCTGGTCACAAAACAGCTAATCATGGAATGATGATGTCGCATCGGAAACTCAGGTGAAATCTTGAAAGACGCGTGCGAACTTCGTCGAAACCCAAGAGTAAATGACTGCGCAATGCACTTAAAATTTATTATTGCCGATGACCATCCGCTGTTTCGTGGCGCATTAAGGCAAGTTTTAGAAGCAGTTTCTGCTGAGGTGAGCATCACTGAAGTGGGAGATTTTGAATCGGTTGTTCAGCTTATCAAAGATCAGGATGATCTTGATTTATTATTGCTTGATCTGACCATGCCGGGCGGTACCGGATTGTCTGGTCTGATTGCATTAAAAGCCCTGCAACCTGCACTTCCTATCATTATCGTGTCCGGCACGGATGACAATGCAACAATCTCAAGGGCGCTTGAGCTGGGCGCGTCCGGTTTTATTCCCAAATCCACCAGCATGGACGGGATCGGTGATGCGGTGCGAGCCGTATTGGATGGGGACATCTGGGTGCCGGCAGGTGTGGAAATTACGGCTGAACCAGATGCCGAAACCCGTGATTTGTTGCAACGGATCCGCACATTAACACCACAGCAAATGCGGGTGCTGACCATGTTGGGCGAAGGGCTGCTGAACAAGCAGATCGCTTTTGAATTGTCTGTCTCGGAAGCAACAGTGAAGGCGCATGTCTCGGCTGTGCTGCAAAAGCTTAATGTTGACAGCCGCACACAAGCGGTGATTGTTTTGTCAAAAATTGGTGCGGAAAGCTTGCGCTCTTAAAGCGAAGCTATCTGCATGTTGGGGTGAATTTGGAAAGCAGGCTGCGTAATGCGGCCGGTTTCAGAGGCTTGTTCAGGATAATCACTTGTCGCTCGTCCGCTTCTGCGCGCACTTCCGGTGAGCGGTCAGCAGTCAAAAGTATGGCCGCAATGAACGGGCAGTTCATATTTTTTGCAAAATAATTTCTGGCATAGTCGATGATTTCCAAGCCATTGCCTTCTTCCAGATGGTAATCTGCAATGATGATATGTGGCGGTTGTTTGGAATGGTGACAGTAGAAAATCAGATCGCTGTGATTGCGGATACTTTCGACATGGCAGCCCCAATTACCAAGCAAAGCCTGCATGCCGCCTAAGATTTTGGCATCATTATCAAGGCACAGAACACGTAAACTTTGCAATGAGGTAATCCCGCCAGACTGAAGCTGCGGTGTTTTTTGGTCGGGTTCAATTGTCTCATTGGAAGGTGTGAGGGTGATGGTGAAAACTGTACCGCGCCCGACAATAGAGGTGATGCTGATTGGCAGGCCAAGCACTTGGCCGATACGATCAACAATGGAGAGGCCAAGCCCCAAACCTTCTGCCACGCGTGCACCTTCATCAAGGCGGGTAAACTCCTGAAAAACAGTAGCCAGCTTGTCGGGAGCAATGCCGATACCACTATCAAGCACTTGCAGATCGATATGATCGCCGCGGCGCCGCACCCCAAACACGATCTTGCCGGTATGGCTATATTTGATCGAGTTGGAAATCAGGTTTTGCAACAAGCGGCGCAACATATTACGGTCGGTTTTGACTGTTAAACTGCTGGGAATGACCCGCAGCTCCAGTCCGCGATTTTTAGCTAAAGGCGCAAAATCTTTAGCCACTTGCGTCATCAGCGCATCCAGCCGGAAGACGGAAGGTTCAGGTTTTAACGCACCTGTATCAAGGCGCGAAATATCGAGAACCAGCCCTAAGATCGCCTCGACGGATTCAAGCGACGAATTAATATTTTCTGCAAATTCGGTATATTCCGAGTTAGCGAGTTTTTCACTGAGCAGGGTGCTGTAAAGGCGTGCCGCATTAAGCGGCTGCAGAATATCATGGCCGACAGCAGCCAAAAATCGTGTTTTGCCGAGATTGGCTTTTTCAGCCAGACCGCGCGCTTGAGCCAGTTCCTGATTGACGGCGGTAAGCTCGGCTGTCCGGTCAGCAACCCGCTGTTCCAGAAGTTCATTGGCACGCTGGCGGGTGGCTTCGGCTTCAACGCTTGCAGTCACATCGGTATAGGATGCAACCAAACCACCATCTGGCATCGGATTGGAACGGATCTCCAGAGTTCTGCCTGTAGAATAAATCTGGAAGCGCCAGACCTGATTGGCACGGCCGAATGAGCGGATAATAGCTGCACGCTCGCTCACTGGAATGTCTCCGCGCTGATCCAGATATTCCAGAATGGTGGAAATCGGGAATCCGACCTGAATAACCTCTTCCGGCAGACTGAGCAGTAAACGGAACTGACGGTTCCAGCAGGTGATGCGCAGGTCCTTATCAAGAACCGTAACGCCTTGCGGCATCTGGTCGATGGCGATTTGTAACAGGTCGCGGTTTTGTTGCAGGGCTTCGGATGCGTTGTCGAGCAATTGTCTGGCACCGCGAGCCGAACCATCTTTGCGGTGAAGCAGCAAAGACAAAATCAGGCGCGCAGAAGAGGATCCGACCGCCGTTCCAAGCATTTGCTCTGCATAGCGTAATAGCGTGATATCGATGGTTTTATTAGGAGATAAATGTTCCTGATGCTTGTCTTCATAATGCATCAATGCACGTGCGACGCGGTCTGCACCCAAATAACTGGAAATAGTGCTTTGCAGTTCTGCAACGGTTACTTCGGTGCGGAAACGGCGCAATGTCGGCATGGTCATGACATGGCGGGGCAGAAAAATACTAGCCTGAATACGTTCGACCGGCGAAGCGGCACGCGATAATGAGCCTGCGATAAAGAAGAGCGTATTGATCGCCAGGCTCCAGATCACCCCGTGAGTGAGTGGCAGGGCGTCACTGCCAAGCAGCGCATTGGGGCGCAGCCAGCTTATGCCAAAAGGACCGTCGATAAGAAGGGCGGCATTGTCCGGGGCAAGTGTCGGGATCAGCAATGTGTAGACCCAGACAATAAAGCCGGCGCTCAGCCCCAATAAAGCGCCGCGCCCATTGGCATTTCGCCACCACAAGCCCCCGATCAAAACCGGTGCAAATTGGGCAATTGCGGCAAAGGAAATAAAGCCGATGGAGGCCAGATGCACATTATTGGATGTAGCGCGATAATAGGCAAAGGACAGTGCCAGAATAATGATGATTGTCAGGCGGCGGGTGATCAGAATAATTTGCGTTAAATCGCGCTTTTTTTTGCGCTCTTGCTGCATGAAATATTTAATGAGTAATGGCAGCACCAGATGATTGGAAATCATGATGGAAAGTGCAACGCAAGCAACAATCACCATTGCTGTTGCTGCCGACAAACCACCGATAAAGGCGATAATTGCCATTGTATCCGCATGTGCTAACAGCGGCAAAGCCAGCACATAAAGGTCGCCGTTAACGCTTGTTCCAAGCTTCATCACCCCGATCAAAGCGATAGGCAGTACAAATATATTGATCAAAATCAGATAGAGCGGAAACATCCAGCGCGCTGTGTGCAACTCTTTATCACTGCGGCTTTCCACAACGGTGACGTGAAACTGGCGCGGCAGCATAATAACGGCGCAGGCACTTAAAACAGTATGGACAATCCAGGTTGCGGCTGAGGTCTTATGCTCCAAAGCGCTGAGTGCTTCGGGAGAATTATAAAGTGTATCAAGAAGCTCTGAAGGCGAACCAAACAAAAAGAAGGTGCAGGCGATGCCGACAAGCAAAAAGGCGCTGAGTTTAATTAAGCTTTCAACTGCAACAGCTAAAATCAAGCCATCCTGATGCTCGGTTGCATCCGTATGCCTGGTGCCAAAAAGAATCGCAAAAAGTGCAAGGACTGCCGCGACCGCCAAGGATATATCGCCAAAAATAAACACTGACGGGTCAAAGTCAGGATTATAATTGATGACGATCATGTCGACGCTGCCGGAAACGGCTTTCAATTGCAGTGATATATAAGGAATGGAGCCAACAGCGGCAATTAGGGTGGCAAGGGAGGCGACGCTGAAACTTTTACCATATCGTGCCGCTAAAAAATCAGCAATGGACGTGACATGTTCGGATTTGGCCAGCCGCACCATGTGACGTAAAAAGCGGTTGCCGAAGACGAAAACCAGCACAGGGCCGATATAAATCCCTAAGAATTCCCAACCGCTGGTGGCTGCCATGCCGACAGAACCGAAGAATGTCCACGAGGTACAATAGACGGCAAGGCTGAGTGAAAAAATATAAGGGCGGGGTGCATTGCTTTTATTGGCCGCGCGTTTGTCGCCGATACTGGCAATGGCAAAGAGCAGCAATAAATATAAAAATGCCAGCCCGATTACTGCCCAGCCCTGCATACTACGCTCTCCTCATGCTTATCACTCAGCTTTGAGTGATAAGCTATTCTGCGCTGATGTGAAAGCGTAACGACAACATACCCTTAAAAGCGTTAACCTTTATGGTAATAAGCAGTTTAAAATATCGTTTTTTAGTGGTTTAAAATATTTACTGATATAAAAAATTGTCAAGTTAAGTATTGTAACAAAACGATGCTGTCTTAACGGAGAAAGATTGATGCTAAAAGAGTTTAGAGAATTTGCCCTAAAGGGTAACATGGTTGATCTGGCGATTGGTGTCATCATCGGTGGCGCATTTGGTGGCTTGGTAAATTCGATCGTGAATGATATCATCATGCCGATTATCGGTCTGATTACCGGTGGTATTGATTTCACCAACATGTATGTTCAGCTGGCGGGCAATCCGCAATCCACATTGGCAGCAGCCCGTGAAGCTGGTGCAACCATTGCTTATGGTAACTTCATCACTCTGCTGATCAACTTCCTCATTATCGCCTGGGTTCTGTTCCTTGTTGTTAAGGGCATGAATAAGATGAAAAGAAAAGAGGAAGCAGCACCTGCGCCGGAACCGGTTACTCCGCGTGAAGAAGTTCTGCTGACTGAGATTCGCGATCTGCTCGCGAAGAAGTAAGCAAAAACGCCTGCATTATTGATTTTGCTTCGAAAGTGGCAGCGACTGCTGTACTTAAAAGGCGGAGTTGAAATGAAAAAGCCCTGAATTTTTCAGGGCTTTTTCATATCTTCAATAATAAAAGAATTATACGTCAGTAACGGCTTGCGACATTGGTCACAGAGGATTAGTTTCAAAAATAATTCGTCTTGCTGTGCTATAAAGAGTATTTTTGATGACAACGACATCTTTGTTTACACATACCCCGCATCCGTCCCCTAAAACCGCGGAAGAACGCGCTGTGGCGATGCAAAATCCAGGTTTTGGTAAAGTGTTCACCGATCATATGGTGGTGATGACCTGGACCGAAGAAAAAGGCTGGCATAAAGGCGAAGTGAAAGCACGCGCACCTTTTGCAATTGATCCGGCTGCATCGGTTTTGCACTATGCGCAGGAAATTTTTGAGGGCATGAAAGCATACCGCACCAAAGATGGTATTGTGCTTTTCCGCCCTGATCAGAATGCCAGCCGCATGGCACTTTCTGCTGAGCGTATGGCAATGCCTGCCATTCCGGAAGATCTGTTCATTCAGGCCGTTGAAGAGCTGGTGCGCGTTGATGCTGACTGGGTGCCGGAAGGTGACGGCAGCCTCTATCTGCGTCCGTTCATGTTCGCGAGCGAAAACTTCCTCGGCGTGCGTCCATCGCTCGAGTATATTTTCTGCGTCATTGCTTCGCCGGTTGGTGCTTATTTCAAAGGCGGCTATCAGGCTGTGACCGTTTGGACATCCGAACATTATACTCGTGCCGCACCTGGCGGCACCGGCGCTGCCAAATGTGGCGGCAACTATGCGTCAAGCTTGGTTGCTCAGGCTGAAGCCACCAAAAATGGCTGCGATCAGGTGGTGTTCCTTGACGCGGTTGAGCATCGCTGGATTGAAGAACTCGGCGGCATGAATGTCTGCTTCGTGATGGATGATAACACGCTGGTGACCCCGCCGCTTGGTGGCACTATCCTGCCGGGCATTACCCGGAATTCCATCCTCACACTGGCTAAAGAAGCCGGTATGAAAGTGGAAGAGCGCCCATATTCGTTTGAAGAGTGGAAAAACGACGCTCAAAGCGGCAAGCTGCGTGAAACATTTGCTTGCGGCACAGCGGCTGTTGTTGCTGGTATCGGCACTGTTCGTTATCGCGGTGGTGAGTTTGCTATTGGTAATAGCGGCGACGGCGAAGTAACTGCAAAATTGCGTGCGAAACTCGTCGGCATTCAGCGTGGTGAAGTTGAAGATACGCATGGCTGGGTTCGCACCGTTAGCCTTTGATCCGAAGCTTTTAAGTTTAATAGAAAAGGGGCGGTCTTAATTGACCGCCCTTTTTTATTTTGCCTGATGGCTGATACAAAAAAGCCCCGCTCAGCAAGCTAAGCGGGGCTTATAAAATTCTGTGCGCTTATTAATCAGCCGCCAGCTTTTGAAACCATCAATGGTACAACGCGGTCAGATTTGGCTACAACAGGGGCGCTATTGTCTGCATACGGAATGCCTAAATGGTTCCAGACTTCGATCAGCGCGTCTTTCAGCGTGTCAATCAGTGCATCATCATGAAATGGTGTCGGTGTGATGCGCAGACGCTCTGTGCCGCGTGGCACGGTCGGGTAGTTGATCGGCTGAATGTAAATATTATGAACATCCAGCAGGCGGTCGGTTGCCTGTTTGCAAAGCTCCGGATTGCCCACCAAAATCGGCACAATATGGGTTTCCGACGGCATCACAGGAAAGCCCGCTGCCGACAGCACATCCTTGGCACGCTGTGCCTGACGCTGCTGCATATCACGCTCGACCTGTGAAGCCTTCAGATGACGGATCGATGCGGTTGCAGCGGCTGCAACTGATGGCGGCAGCGATGTGGTGAAAATGAAGCCCGGCGCATAAGAACGCACAGCATCAATAATCGCCTGCGAGCCGGTGATATAACCACCAAGTGCGCCAAAAGCTTTTGCCAATGTGCCTTCGATAATATCGATGCGATGTGCGAGGTTATCGCGGTCGGTGATGCCGCCGCCACGCGCGCCATACATGCCGACGGCATGGACTTCATCAATATAGGTCAAGGCGTTATATTTGTCCGCCAGATCAGCAATCTGCTCAATCGGGGCAATGTCACCATCCATCGAATAGACGGATTCAAAAACAATCAGCTTGGCGCGATGCGGATCGGCAGCCTTCAGCAATTGTTCCAGATGCTCAACGTCATTGTGACGGAAGATTTTCTTGTCGCAACCGGACTTGCGCACACCTTCGATCATCGAGGCATGGTTCAGCTCATCCGAGAGAATCAGACAGTTTGGCAGCAAGCGCGCAATGGTGGAAATTGAAGCTTCGTTGGACACAAAACCGGATGTGAAAACAAGTCCGGCCTCTTTGCCATGCAGGTCTGCCAGTTCGCGCTCCAGCTCAACCAACGGGTTGTTATTGCCGGAAATATTACGCGTGCCACCGGCGCCGGTACCCATCTTATTGGCGGTGTCGCACATGGCTTTGATGACATCCGCATGGTGACCCATGCCGAGATAGTCATTTGAACACCAAACTGTGATTTCACGTGTACTTGCTTCATTTCGCCAAAGCGCACGCGGGAATTTGCCAACGATACGTTCCATATCAGCAAAAACACGATAACGCTTCTCAGCATGCAACTGATCAATCGCTTCCTGGAAAAAACGGCGATAATCCATCATGCGCTCCTTAATTCTTCGCTTTTAATTAGCGCGTTTGAAGCGCAACGTCCATTGTGACATCTTGGTCAATTTGCCACGGGTAAAGGCTAAAACGCATTGATTTCGATCAAAAATGCAGCGCTTTAAATTTATCCGGCCTGATTTATCAGCTTTTGCTAATAAAATTGAAATTACTTGCGTCTTTGTAACAATGTTTTGAAGAGAAATAGCGGCAGAATATCATTGCGACGCACGTAAATACGCGGAATTCCAAATGGATCATCTTGTGCATTGGCACGGCGGCGCACTGTTGTGGTTGCACTTTCATAGCCAGCTTCTTGCACGATCTTGCGGTGAGTCGCATTATTGTCGCCGTAAGGATAGGCAAAGCTTGGCACAGATACGCCCACTATATCTTCCAGCGCGGATTTGCAATCAGTGATCTGGCGGCGCGCCTCATCTTGAGAACATTGCGACAGATGCGCGTGATCTAAAGTGTGCGCACCCACTTCATGGCCAAGATCTGCCCATTCGCGGATCTGCTCTTTGGTCATGCAAGGCACGAAAGGTGCGCCTGATTTCTGATCCCATTCATTGCTGCCACCGGTCTGGTTCGAGACGCAGTAATTGGTGGAGGTAAAGCCAAATTCGGCTAAAGCGGGCGCCGCATTTTCCAGCACATTCACGAAGCCGTCGTCAAAGGTGATGATCACCACTTTGCCGGTTTTTTCACCACGAATATAAGGCATGCCCTCGCGCATTGAGATGCCCTGATAGCCTAGCTTTTTCAAGGCTTTCATCTGGGCATAAAAGGATTTCGGGTCAACTATCAGGCTGCGTCCCGACATTTTGCGTCGCGGGAGCTGGCCGATCTGATGGTAAAGTAAAATTGGTACAGACACGAAATCACCTTTATCCGGACTTTATAGGCAGGCTGTCGATTTTTTTGCGCAAACGGCTGCGATAGAGCGGACGTAAGATTTCACGCGATAATTTATCGAATAAGCCTTTTTTATTCTTAATGGTACTGCCGCCCAGATCACGCGAGATTTCCGCAACACCACCGGGTTGCAGGGTTAGCATATCGACATTGGTAATCCAGTTCATCTGGGCAAATGTATCGACAGGCCGGTCAAACTGCTGCGTTACTTGTAGCAGTTTAAGGGCGGCTTCTCGACTGACAATTTGTGCAACCATGCCAAGGCCGATATGGCGCGGGCGCAGCACTTTGATATTGTTTTGCGTCAAGATAAGCTCGCCTTCTTCGCGATCGCGGAAGGGAAAGCGGATGAAACAATCAGGCTTTTGTTGCAGCATTGTTTGGGCAGTTGCAAAACAGGCAGCAAAATCGGCGGTCAGTGCCACATCATCTTCCAGAATAAAGCCTGCATCCAATTGCTGGTCGACAATCGCCTGCCATGCTTTGCGATGTGACAGGAAACAAGCAATCTCGTTGCGACTTAGCGGAAAGGGATAGCGTGGTTTGTGCAGATGACGCTGATAGGTGCTTAAAATATCTTGCTCAGACAGATTTTTATTGTCGATCGCGTCTAGAATTTCGGTCTCGACAGGAAGTTGCTCGCGCAACTGATCAACCTGTGCGCGGCGGTCGGCGGCACGATGCAGATGGATAATAAAGGCTTTGATCTGCATGGTGTTTTACCTTGGCTTGAATGGTTATAAAAACTAGATAGCCAAGTGAGACGCAAAAAACAAGAAAGCGGTTGCTGATGAACCGCTTTCCTATCCATTCTGCGGGATTTAGAGATAAATGATCAAAGGCAGGGAAGGGGTTCTTCTTTCCTGCAACACTAAGCGCATAATCCGTGCGCCATGTGAAAACCGCTCCACTGTGTCCCATTCTTCAGGACCAATATAAGAATAGGGAACCACATCGCGCATGGCATCTAATGTGTGATTGGGGATGATGTCGTTGCAGTTCCAAAGACGTCTGAAAATGATGCTGATGCGGGTTGGTTTTCCGTTAACCGTCACACTTGGCTCAGCTTGCCCGCTTTCCCAGTCCTCATAAGCTTCAATTGCATGATGAAAAGCCTGATGAAGATAAATCGGGGCGTGACCTTCATGAAGCGGGGGCAGCAAATTTGTCATTAAATACGTCATTTCGTGTCCTCTCTTCTGGTGTTGGTTTGGAAATTCTGTCTCGGCATTGCCTTTCGTGGGTAAGATACGGCTTGGTGCCGACAGGCAAATTAAACGCTTATATTAGAAATGACGCAACAAAAAAGAAGTTCTCTATTGGGGGAGAAATGCTTTTATCATGTTGATTTGGGTTGAAATATTTTTGCTTTTCAGTGCCAATTACAAATAGTAAACAAGATGTTAAAGCATGTTTTCCGGCTGGAATATTGTGTGGAAACCGGACCATCTAAAGACCGGAAAAAAGCAGTATTTTGCTATGGCAGAATTGATAAGGACGGTGGTGTTTTACGGCAATAATGTGGCCGGATAACATATCCGTCAGCACAATGCGGGGATTTAAAAAGATTATGCGCAATTTATCATTGTCACGGCGAACCTTTCTCATTGGCGCATCGGCGCTTTTGGCTTCTACTTCTTTGAGCAGCAAAGCCTTTGCCCAAAGCGAACCCGTGACGCGGGGCGGCCGGTTGGTGGTGGCGGCTGATTCTGAGCCGCGTAATCTTAATCCGGCAATTGTTGCTTCCAATGGTGTGTTTTTTGTCGCGAGCAAAGTGATCGAGCCATTGGCTGAGGCCTCTTTTGATGGTGAAAACGGCTTGGCACCACGTCTGGCACTTTCATGGGAAGGCTCGGATGATGGTTTGAGCGCGACATTCCATTTGCGTGAAAATGTCAGCTGGCATGACGGTAAGTCATTTAGCTCTGCCGATGTGGCTTTCTCGGCTATGGAAGTCTGGAAGAAACTGCAAAATCTTGGCCGGGTGGTGTTTAAAAATCTGGAAGCTGTTGAAACGCCGGATGATCACACCGCGATTTTCAAGTTTTCTGCGCCAACGCCCTTTCAGCTGATCCGCAATGCTTTGCCTGCCTTAAGCAGTGTGCTGCCTGCTCATGTTTATAGTGGCACAGATATTGCGAGTAATCCGGCTAATGAACAGCTGGTCGGCACCGGTCCGTTTAAATATGCCGAGCATAAAGCCGGTGAATATTATCGCCTGACGCGTAATGAAAATTACTGGGGCGAGGGCGAGCCATATCTGGATGAAATCATCTACCGTGTGCTGGCGGATCGCTCTGCTGCGGCTGGTGCGTTGGAAGCAGAAGAAATTGATCTGGCGGCATTTTCTGCCGTGCCTTTGGCCGATCTGGCGCGCATTGCTAAAGTGCCGGGTCTGAGCGTCCTTTCCAAAGGCTATGAAGCGCTGACCTATCAGCTGGTAGTTGAAATCAATCATCGCCGCAAAGAGCTGGCTGATGTGCAGGTGCGCCGCGCCATTGCCCATGCGATTGACCGTGATTTTGTCGTGAACACGATCTTTTTGGGCTATGCGCATAGTTCAACCGGCCCTGTGCCGCGCTATGATAAGCAGTTTTACACCGACAAAGTGGCGGCCTATCCGTTTGACGTGGCAAAAGCCAATCAGCTTCTTGATGATGCCGGCTATAAGCGCGGCAGTGACGGTGTGCGCTTCTCGCTGAAACTACTGCCGGCACCTTATTTCAATGAAACCCGCCAGTTTGGCGATTATCTGCGTCAGGCGCTGGCGGCCATCGGCATTGATGCACGGCTGGTCAATAATGATTCTGCCGCGCATCAAAAGGCGGTCTATACGGATCATGATTTTGATCTGGCCGTTGCGCCGCCGGTTTATCGTGGCGATCCGGCCATTTCGACCACAATTCTGGTGGAAAGCGGTCTGCCTGCTGGTGTGCCTTTCTCCAATCAGGGCGGTTATGCCAATGCGGAAATGGATAAAATTATCGCAAGTGCTGCAAAAACCATTGATGAAACAGCGCGTACTGCGCTTTATCACCAGTTTCAGGCCTTGGTTGAGGACGATCTGCCATTGATCAATGTGGCAGAATGGGGCTTTATTACCGTTGCACGTGACCGCGTGCGCAATATTGCTGATAATCCGCGTTGGGCTACGTCAAACTGGTCAAATGTCTGGGTGCAGCAGGATTAGAGAATTGAACAAGCGTGACATTTAATCAGCCCCGGATACGCTTACCTTTGGTTGCACGACTGATGAGACGAATGGCCAGCAGCATGATTGTGCTGCTGGTTGTTGTTATTGGTGCTTTTTTATTGATGGAAGCCGCCCCCGGTGATGCGGTGGACGCCTATGCGGTTTCGCTTGGCGGTGATGCGGCGATGATGGATGAGCTGCGCGCGCAATGGGGCCTGGATCAATCTTTAAGCCGCCGCTTGCAGGTTTATCTCATCAGTCTGGCGCAGGGCAATCTTGGCTGGTCCGTCGCTTTTTCACGCCCCATTCTTGATATTATTTCAGAGCGCTTGCCCAACACTTTGCTGCTGATGGGCGCATCCACCGCTTTGTCTTTTTTTATCGGTTCCCTGCTTGGCATTTATGCCGGTGCAAAACCTGGCAGTTTTCGTGACCGGTTTTTGTCGGCTGCGTCACTGGCGCTTTATGCCGTGCCGGGCTTTTGGCTGGCACTGGTGCTGATTATCTTTTTCTCTATTTCTTTGCGCTGGTTTCCTTCCGGCGGGGTGGAAACCATTGCATCAGGTAAATATGGACTGGCGCGTGCGCTTGATATTGTGCGTCATCTGACCTTGCCGGTTTTGTCTTTGTCGATGATTTATCTGGCACTTTATTTGCGGGTGATGCGAAGCGCGATGGGGCAGGTCTGGCAGATGGATTTTGTCGGGGCTTTGCGCGCACGCGGGCTTTCGGAACGGCGCATTTTATGGCGCCATGTTGTGCGCAATGCTTTGTTGCCATTGGTGACAATGTTGGGGTTGCAAGCTGCCACCATGCTTGGCGGCTCGGTGGTAATTGAAAGTGTATTTGCCATTCCGGGGCTTGGGCGCTTGGCGCAAGAAGCGGTGAATGCACGCGATACAGCTTTGTTGATGGGTATTATTCTCATCAGCGCATTGATGGTGATTATCGTCAATTTTATCACTGACTTGTTCTATTCATGGCTTGATCCGCGCATTGCTAAGGCCGGAGATGCGGCATGAGTAAAGGAGTTAATCTCTCGGTCGAGTTTTGGTTAGGGATCGGGCTGCTGGTGTTTTTGCTGCTTGCTGCCTTGCTGGCTCCGGTTTTTTATCCCAGTGATCCGCTGAGTATCGTGGCGAGCCCTTTATTGCTGCCATTTGAAAATAACAGCTTTCCACTTGGCACAGACCGGCTTGGCCGTGATGTGCTCGCGCAGTTATTTTATGGCGCACGCACATCATTGGTGATTGGTCTAGCTGCGAGTTTCTCAGCCATTCTGATAGGCAGTCTGGTTGGCGTTGCTGCCGGCTTTGCCGGTGGTATGCTCGACGAAGCCCTGATGCGGATTACAGAAGCATTTCAAACCGTACCGGGATTTTTGCTGGCGCTGGCATTGGTCAGCTTGTTTGGCCCTTCAATTGGCATGATTGTGGTGGCGATCACTTTATCCAGCTGGACGCAAGCCGCACGTCTGGTGCGCGGGCAGGTTTTATCGCTTCGGGAACGTGACTTTGTCGCAAGTGCCAAAGTTATTGGTATGCATCCGGTAGAAATTGCCTGTAAACAGATTTTGCCTCATGCGTTGGCACCGGTTTTTGCCCTTGCACCCGTCATTGTTGCAGGTGCTATTTTAACCGAAGCAGCACTTTCCTTTTTAGGCTTGGGCGATCCTAACCGCGTGACATGGGGCGCGATGATTTCAGAAGGCCGCACGGTTTTGCGCTCAGCGCCTTTCTTGTCGGTTGTGCCGGGCATTGCGCTGGTTTTGACCGTCATCGGCGTTTATCTGATCGGCGAAGGTTTTAAGCGCGATGAGTAAACTGGCTGCAATCAACAATCTGTCGGTGCAATATGGCGATGTGCATGCGCTGCAAAATATCAGCCTTGATATTCAGACAGGCGAAAAACTGGCGATTATCGGTGAAAGCGGTTCGGGTAAAAGCACTTTTGCCTATGCACTGGCAGGATTATTGCCGTTCAATAGTAAGCAAACCGGCCAGATTAATTGGCAGGAATTTGAGGGAAAACCTAAAACAGGGCGCGATATCGGTTTTATCTTTCAAAATCCGTCTGCAAGTTTTGATCCGGTGATGACAATCGGCAACCAATTGGCAGAAATTATCACTACCTATCAAGGCTTATCTAAAACCCAGGCGCTTGGAGAAGCGGCCGACTTACTGAACCGTGTGCAGATCGCAGAGCCAAAGGCTGCTTTGCAGCGCTATCCGCATCAATTGTCGGGCGGGCAGAAACAGCGCGTGGCAATTGCTGCTTCTATTGCGGCAGCGCCGAAACTATTGATCGCGGATGAACCAACCAGTGCGCTTGATACAATCGTGCAGGGTGAAATTGTCAGCCTTTTGGAAGAGCTGGTGGGGCAAACGGATATGACACTGCTGTTCATCACCCATGATATTGCGCTTGCTTCGCAATTTGCGGATCGTTTGGCGGTATTTAAGCAGGCGCAATTGGTGGAAATCGGCGCGCGTGAGCAGGTGTTGAGCAATCCGTCCCATGATTACACCAAAATGCTGATCGCCCATTGCCTGACATTAGATGACGGGAGTGCGGCATGACAGATCAAGTGATCTTGCAGGCCGAGGGGCTGAAATTCGGCTTTCCTGGTACCAATAAGCTTATCCTCAATGATGTCAGCCTTTCAATCAGTCGCGGTGAAACTTTAGCGCTGGTTGGCCGGTCGGGCAGTGGAAAATCAACGCTTGCGCGTATTTTACTGCGTTTGATAAAACCGCAGAGAGGGCAAATCAGTTTTAACGGGGCTGACTGGCTGGCATTGCAAGGCAAGCACTTGCGCCAAATGCGCGCTAAAATGCAGATGGTTTTTCAAGACCCGTTGGCCGCTTTCAACCCAAATTCGACAATCTGCACTTTATTGGATGAGCCGTTACGCATCCACGGCATGCGTGAAGTGCATCAGCGTGCGATTATGATAACGCAGCTTTTATATCGCGTGGCGCTCGATCCCGCACTTATTACAAGGCGTGTGGATGAGGTGTCCGGCGGGCAGCGACAGCGCATTGCTATCGCCCGCGCCTTGGCAACCAAGCCTGAGCTGATCGTGCTGGATGAAGCCGTGGCTTCACTTGATGTTTCGGTGCGCGCTCATATTTTAGATTTGCTGCAAGACATTCAGGCGCGAGACCAAACTTCATATCTCTTCATTACCCATGATTTGGCGGTGGCAAAAAGAATAGCGCATAAGATTGCAGTGATGGATGAGGGCAAAATTGTTGAATACGGGCGGGCAGACGATATTCTTGACGATCCGCAAACCGCAATTACTAAAGCATTGATTGCGGCTTCACCACGCTTGAAGCGCTAAAGCATGTCTCCCAAAAGTGGGAACCGGTTTTGGGATAAAGACATGCGTGAAAAATATATTACAGTGAGCGCGGGCAGTATGAAAAAATGTTACACACTCTCATCAGCCGCGTCCGAGTTCTTCTGAGCGCAGACGGGCAGCATCCACTGCTTTATTGATGATGTCTTGCATATCGCCAGCCATTAAAACATCAAGGGCAGCAGCGGTGGTGCCGTTGGGGCTTGTCACCTGACGGCGGAGTTCCGCCGGATCTTCGTTTGATTGTGCTGCTAAGGCTCCGGCTCCGGCAATGGTCTGCATTGCCAGCAGGCTTGCCGTTTCACGCGGCAAACCAGATTTAACACCTGCTTCGGTTAAGGCTTCAATGAAATAAAACACGTAGGCTGGCCCCGAGCCCGAAACAGCGGTGACAGCATCCATTTGCGCTTCATCATCAACGCTTGCGACAGCACCGCTGGTGCTAAGCAGGGTTTTGACAAATTCCGCCTGTGCAGCGCTCACATTTTTATTGGCATAGGTCACCAGCATACCCTGACCAATTGCGGCAGGGGTGTTTGGCATACAACGGATGACGGCAGTCTCAGTGCCTAAAATTGTCTCAAATTGTGCCACCGGAATACCTGCGGCAACGCTCAAAAAAGCAGCTTTCGGGCTAAATTGCTGATAGGCGGGCAGAACATCCGCCATCACCTGCGGTTTAACCGCCAAAATGATGAAGGCAGGGTCAAAGCCTTGCGGCAGATTGTCAGCGCTCTGCAGCGCATGAACACCAAGGCTCTGGGCTTTCTGGCGTAATATTTCTGTTGGCTCGACAACATAAATATCTTCAGGTTGTAATGCGCCTTGGTTGACCCAGCCTTTCAGCATGGCAAAACCCATATTTCCGCAACCGACCAGTACAACCTTGAGATTCATAATGTTTATTTCCGCTATTAAAGAACCGGCTGCACTTTGCCGCTATGGCGGGGGCGGGTCAAGAGTGCTTCTGTGATCGTGTTCTTAACAATTGGAGTTGTTATTTCGAGGCTTCCGGCGTATGGCAAAGGCTTAATCAATCGAGAGTGGAATCGTCATGTCCTGTCGCCTTATGCGTTCAGGTCTTTTTCTATTCTTAAATCTAAGATCACAAGACCAAGCCGCGAACGGAGTTTCGGATATGGCAAAACTGATCGATGGCAAGTTGCTTGCTGAGGATGTTATTTCAACCGTCAAAAGTGAAACGGAAAAGCTGGTTGCCGCCACGAAAGTGACGCCGGGTATTGCTGTTGTCATCGTTGGTGAAGATCCGGCCTCTCAGGTCTATGTCGCTTCCAAGGGACGCAAAGCCAAGGAATGTGGTTTTCATTCAGTGCAGCACACTTTGGCAGAAACAGCTACCGAGCAGGAATTGCTGGCTCTGATTGATGAGCTGAACAATGATCCGGCCATTCACGGCATTTTAGTGCAATTGCCACTGCCGAAACATATTGATGAAAGTCTGGTCATTCAGGCGATCAATCCGGATAAGGATGTGGATGGTTTCCATTACATCAATGTCGGAAAGCTGGGTGCCGGTGATGCCGCTTCTGCCTTTGTGCCATGCACACCGGCAGGTGCGATGATCATGATCGAGCGTCAGCACGGGCACGATCTTTCCGGCCTGACCGCCGTGGTTATCGGTCGTTCCAACATTGTTGGCAAGCCGATGTTCAATCTGCTTTTGAGCGCTAATGCGACAGTTACCGTTGCGCATAGCCGTACCAAAAATCTGGAAGATCTGGCACGCAGCGCCGATATTCTTGTGGCTGCCGTTGGCCGTCCGCAGATGGTTAAAGGTGACTGGGTCAAACCGGGCGCGACTGTTATTGATGTGGGCATCAACCGCATTCCTGCGCCTGAAAAGGGCGAGGGTAAAACCCGCCTTGTTGGTGATGTTGATTTTGACAGCGCCGAGAAAGTCGCTGGCGCCATTACACCGGTGCCGGGTGGTGTTGGTCCAATGACAATTGCTATGCTGATGGCAAACACACTTGTTGCCGCCTGCCGTGCAGCCAAAGTGCCTGCACCAAAGTTCTAAGATTATAAGGCAACAAAAGGGCGGCTTATAGTTTTCATAAGCCGCCCTTTTTTATTAGTTAAAAGACGCTGGCACCCAAATCCGCACGTCCGGCAATATTGCGGAAGGCGGTGAACAATTCACGCCCCATGCCAAATTGATTTGCAGATAAATCCGGCGCGTTGCTGCTGCGCTGCTGAAGCACATCGGCAGCAACCAGCACATCCAGCGTGCCTGCCTGTGCATCAAGGCGGATAATGTCGCCATCTTCAATTCTGCCGATGAGGCCGCCATCAAGTGCTTCCGGTGTCACATGAATGGCAGAAGGCACTTTGCCGGATGCGCCCGATAAACGGCCATCCGTGACCAGTGCCACACGCTGTCCGCGATCTTGCAAAATGCCCAGCACCGTCATCAGGCGGTGCAATTCCGGCATACCGTTAGCTTTTGGCCCCTGATAACGCACCACTGCGATAAAATCGCCGGTTAATGTGCCAGCCTTGAAGGCGGCCTGCATATCTTCCTGATCGTGGAAAACCTTGGCAGGGGCTTCGATAATGTGGCGGTCGGCTTTGACGGCAGAGATTTTGATAATCGCATTGCCGATATTGCCGCTCAGCACTTTAATGCCGCCATTAGGCTGGAAACCCTGATCGGCCTTGGCCAGAATTTTAGCATCACCACTGATTATAGGCGCTGCATCGCGCACCACCTGACCATTTTTCCCAAGCTTTGGCTCGATAGTATAATCGCGCAAACCTTCGCCCCAGACGGTGCGCACATCTTCATGCAAGAGTCCCGCATCCAGCAATTCGCGGATCATAAAACCCATGCCGCCGGCAGCGTGAAAATGGTTCACATCGGCAAGACCATTCGGATAAACCCGTGCCAATAGTGGCACGAGGTCAGAAATGTCAGAAATATCCTGCCATGTCAGTTTAATGCCAGCCGCCGCTGCCATAGCAATTAAATGGATAGTGTGGTTGGTGGAGCCGCCTGTTGCGTTCAAACCAACAACGCCGTTAACGAAAGCGCGCTCATCGAGCATTTCGCCAACCGGCGTGTAGTGATTGCCGCAAGCGGTGATGGCAAGCGCACGTTTGGTGGCTTCTTTGGTCAAGGCATCGCGCAATGGGGTGCCCGGATTGATAAAGCTCGCACCGGGAATATGTAATCCCATGATTTCCATCAGCATCTGATTGGAATTGGCGGTGCCGTAGAAAGTGCAGGTGCCCGGACCATGATAAGATTTTGATTCGGATTCCAACAGTTCCGCGCGCCCCACTTTGCCTTCGGCATAAAGCTGACGGGTTTTGGCTTTTTCATCATTGGAAAGGCCGGAAGTCATTGGCCCTGCTGGCACAAAAACCGCAGGCAAATGGCCAAAGGACAAAGCGCCGATCACAAGACCCGGCACAATCTTGTCGCAAACGCCTAAATAAATGGCGGCATCAAACATGTCGTGCGAAAGGCCGACAGCGGTTGCCATGGCGATGACATCGCGTGAAAAAAGCGACAATTCCATGCCTGCAAAACCTTGTGTTACGCCGTCACACATGGCAGGCACGCCGCCCGCCACTTGCGCCACACCGCCCGCTTCATGGGCTGCTTGCTTGATCAGTGCCGGATAGGTTTCAAATGGCTGATGGGCTGAAAGCATATCATTATAGGCGGTGATGATGCCCACATTAGGCACAATATCAGCGGCCAGTGCTGCTTTATCGGCAGGCCCGCAGGCGGCAAAGCCATGGGCAAGATTGGCGCAGCCTAATGCGCCGCGCTTGGGCGATCCGGACGCTGCCGCCCGCATGTGACCAAGATAGGTTTCGCGGGTCGGCTTCGAGCGCTCGATAATACGATTGGTGATAGCTGACAGTGTTTTATGGGCGCTCATCAATAACTCCTCGTCCGTCGCCCGTGCTGGCTAACGGGGACAGTTAATAATGCCGGCCATTACTGTTATTGACGCAAGGGCGCTTTACGGCGCCCAGTACAGCTGAACCGGTGTTTTGGCGTGTTGGAAAACGGCGCGAACCGGCTTTTTCATTGAATCTTCGCAGGCCAGCGCTTCGTCCAGTACGGTTAGTTTGTCGTTGCCTTCAATGTGCATCACCAACATTCTGGCTTCGACCAGCAATGGCAGTGTCAATGTCAGGCGGCGCTCTCCTGCACCTTCTGCCTGCATCGGAACCACCAGGGCTTTTTCATTCGGATCAAGTGCCTGATCCAACCGGTCACCACCGGGAAAGAATGAAGCCGTGTGCGCATCAAGCCCCATACCCAAAACCACCACGTCAAACGGACGCGGCAAAGCACTGATACGGTTTGCCGCAGCAATACCTGCCGTTTCAGCGGTGGCCGCAGGGTTGTAGAGGCCGATGAACTTGGCAACACCTGCCTGATTGTTGAGCAGATTGTCCCGCACGAGTTTCTCATTTGAGCGCTCGTGGTCGGGGCTGATAAAACGCTCATCAACCAGCGTGATGGTGACCAGATTCCAATCAATGTTTTTGCGGGAAAGAACTTCAAACAGACGCTTTGGCGTTGTGCCGCCTGAAACAGCAAGCACAGAATGGCCGCGAGCCTGAATAGCCTCGTCAAGCTTTTCAGCTATAGCAGTTGCCAGCGCCTCCGCCAGATCAGAACTATTGCTGAAATCGTGCCGTTCGATGCTCATTTCTTTCCCTTTACATTAACGTTACAAACTGTCGTGCCATGTGCGGCCGTCACGTTCGATCAAGGCGATCGAAGCACTCGGGCCCCACGTTCCTGCGGTATAACCTTGTACCTGCTGGCCGCTATTGTTCCATCCTTGCAGGATAGGATCAACCCACTGCCATGCCGCTTCTACCTCATCACGGCGCATAAACAAAGTTTGATTACCACGTACGACGTCAGTTAGCAGACGTTCATATGCATCGGGGTTACGTTCATTGAATGATGCTGCAAAACTCATATCCAATGGCACATGGCGCAAACGCATGCCGCCAGGGCCCGGATCCTTGATCATTAGCCATTGTTTGACCCCTTCATCCGGCTGCAAGCGGATAACCAGCTGGTTAGCCATGACGCGTCCGGCTTCATCACCAAAGATCGAATGCGGGATCTGTTTGAAGGTCACAACAATTTCAGAAACGCGTGCTGCCAGTCGTTTGCCGGTGCGCATATAGAAAGGCACACCCGCCCAGCGCCAGTTCTCAATCTCGGCTTTAATGGCGACAAAAGTTTCCGCATTGCTGCTTTCCGCGCCTAAATCATCAAGATAGCCTTTGACAGGGCCACCCGCAGAGGCACCGGCGCGATATTGGCCGCGCACAGTCACTTCTTCACAATTGGCTTCCGTTATTGGCGCGAGAGAGCGCAGAACCTTGACTTTTTCATCATGAACGGCGGTCGCATCCATTGATGATGGCGGCTCCATCGCGACAAGGCACAAAAGCTGCAACATGTGGTTTTGCACCATGTCGCGCAATGCGCCAGCCGTGTCATAATAACCGGCACGGCCTTCCAGCCCGACAGTTTCAGCAACGGTAATCTGGACGTGATCAATATGTGCAGAATTCCACAATGGCTCATAAAGCGCATTGGCAAAACGCAATGCCATCAGGTTCTGAACCGTTTCTTTGCCCAAATAATGGTCGATACGGAAAATCTGATCTTCACGGAAAACGCTGCCGATGGTGTCATTCAGCACTTTGGCAGAGGCCAGATCGCGGCCAATCGGCTTTTCAACGATGATGCGGGTTTCGTCCGTAATCAGGCCGGTTGACTGGATACGGTTGGCAATGTCACCAAAAAGACTTGGGCTGACCGCCAGATAAAAGGCGCGCAAAGTGGCAGGTGCCTCATCGATAAAGGCTTTCAGCTCCTGCCAGCCATTGTCGGACTTGGCATCGACGGTGATATAGCTCAGGCGTGCAATGAAAGTGTCGAGCACTTGCGCGTCAACTTCTTCAGCCTTCACATGTTCTTCAATGGCTTTGCGGGCAAAAGCGCGATAGTCTTCATGGCTCATTTCCGAGCGTGAAGCACCGATGATACGGGTCGGGTTGCTTATTTGTCCGGCGCGCTCGCGCTGATACAAGGCGGGAAGCAATTTGCGTTCCGCCAGATCGCCGGAACCGCCAAAGACGACACAGTCAAACGGATCTACCGGAATTATCTGGCTAGTCATGGTCGCTCTCTTCTATCATTCGTTCTGACAGTGTTATCACGATTTAACGCTTGCATGCATAATATTAAATCGATTTAAATTCAACTGTCCAATTTTCAGGTTGCATGAATTTATAATGCGCCTTGATGTCAGTCTTGTAAAAAGTGCCAGCAACACCTCGGTTAAAATGACAGGCATTTAGTTCTTGCTCGTAGCTATGGTTCATCTTTAAGCCATAGAGAGGAATATAGATGTTGTTAAGTGATTTGGCTGCATAATCAGTCAGAATTTTTATATCAGGCATCAAGGAGATTGGTTTATGCAACGGTTAGCCGGAAAAGTCGCAATCATTACCGGAGCAGGCTCGGGCTTTGGTGCCGCAATGGCCAAACGTTTTTCTGAGGAGGGCGCTCGGATCGTCTTGGTGGATTTAAACGCCAAACATATTGAAGATCAGCTGGATGGACTTGGGGGCGAGGCAATTGCGGTGCGTGGGGATGTCTCGCGCAAAGACAGTGTCGCCGATATCATGCAGACAGCCTATGATCGCTTTGGCCGTATTGATATCATGGTCAATAATGCTGGTTTCACCCATCGCAATCAGCCGCTGACCGAAGTGAGCGAAGATAATTTCGATCTCATCAGTGCGGTAAATATGAAGGCGATTTATTATTCGACCCTTGCTTTGGCACCTTTGATGGAACAACAAGGCGGTGGCGTTATCATCAATACCGCTTCCGCCTCGGGGCGTCATCCGCGCAAAGGTTTGGCGTGGTATAGTGCTTCCAAAGGTTGGGTCATCAGCGCAACCAAGGCAATGGCGCTGGAACTGGCTGAAAAAAATATTCGCGTAAATTGCATTTGTCCGGTGGAAAGCGATAGCGGTACATTGCCGCTTTTCCTGAAAAACGACACGCCACAAGCACGCGAACAATTGGTGGATACAATTCCGATGGGCCGTTTGTCGACACCGGCAGATGTGGCTAATGCCGCTTTGTGGCTGGCTTCTGATGAGGCTGGCTTTATCACCGGTGCCGCCATTGATGTGGATGGCGGTTATAGTATTTAAGCCTGTTTTTGTTTTCCGCGAGCAAAAATATGCCAATTATAAAATGCACCTGCCGCCATCATCAGGCAGGTGCCTAAAAACACCGCCCGCATACCAAAATGTCCGCCAATAAAGCCACCGGTTAAGGGGCCGATCACCTGTCCGGCATATTGCGCTGAGGTGGACAGCCCCAAAACACTGCCGGAAACGGTGTGGGGCACATTGTGACGAATGACGCTGGTGATGCAGGGCAACAAGCCGCCGAGCGCCAGCCCCATCAAAAAGCGTAAAATTATCAATTGCCAGCTTTCAGTTACAAAAGCCTGCGGAATAAGCAGCAGCGCTGAAATGGCAAGTGCGGCGATAATCACTTTATTGTGGCCGATCTGGTCGGCAATTTTGCCAAGCTTTGACGCTGACAAAATACTTCCCAAGGCTGCGGCCGCCATCACCACACCGGAAACCATAGTCAGCGAGCGCTGGTCGTCCAGCAATTGCGCCACATAAACCGTGATGATTGGCTCCACCGACATATTGGCAACCATCAGCAAAGTGCCGGTAATCAACATGGCGATGATCGGACGTTTATCGGGTATTTGCGCCCATACACCTTTGGGCTTTAGGGTTTGTTTGTTGGTGTGTTTTTCTTTCGGTTTTTTATCTTCGCGGATGAAAAAACTGGTCGCCAGAAAGGTGATAAAAATCACGCCGCCAGCCAGCCAAAACGTGGCGCGGATGCCGATGACTGGCGGCAAAGCACCACCGATCAATGGCCCGACCAGATTGCCTGCCATAATGCCGGAGGATAAAACACCAAGCGCCCAAGCGGTGCGTTCTTTTGGGGTTTGGGTGGCAACCAGAATGGTGGAGCCGGAGGCATAACCACCGGCAAGCCCTGCAAATAAACGAAGCGCCACCAACTGCCAGACATTGGTAGCCATACCAATCAGCGACATTGCAATGGCCATGCCAAGTGAGGCGCGCACCAGCATAAGTTTGCGGCCATAACGATCAGCCATGCGGCCCCAAAGCGGTGCAACAAGCGCTGCGGCAAAGAAAGTTGCGCCATAGGCAATGCCCGACCATTGCACGATTTGTGCGTGGTCTTCGATGCCCAGTTGTTCCACATAGAGCGGCAAAAAAGGCAGAAGCAATGTCATGGCGATGATTGTGGTGAAGGAGCCGAAAAAGCTCACCAGCAGATTTTGCCGCCAATATTGGTCGGTTTCGGGGATGATATCCGAGCCTGCATTTTGGCCTGACGGGTTATTGGTCATGGTGCCATATAGCTGGTCAGGCTGGCCGTATCGGTAATTGTACAAAATTCATCATGGAGATTGGCAAGTGATATGGCTTGAATAGTATCAGCTTTATGCACTGCACCGTCCGGCCCTGTGCGGTCAAATGTCCAGGTCGCATCATGGGCGAGATATGTGTCGAAGCCTAAATTGCCGGCCATGCGTGTGGTGGTTTCCACGCAGTGATTGGTAGTCGCGCCACAGATAATCACACTTTCAATATTTGCGGCACGCAAACGCTCTTCCAGATCAGTGCCGATAAAAGAGCTGTTGACCTGTTTGACAATCACGGTTTCACCGGCTTGCTCCAGCGCAGATTGCATTGGTTGAAAACCGCTGTTTTTAGGATTGAAGCGTGAGCTTTCAGTATCATTACGATGGCGGATATGAAAAATCGCTGCACTGCTTGCTCTGAAAGCGCTGAGTAACCGGGCAATATTATCTTCGGCAGAAAGATTGTTGCGCTGAGCACCAGATGCCGCCATTTCACTAAAAGCCTGCTGCACATCAATAATGATCAAAGCGGATTTAGCCTGATTGAACTTTAATGCTGACATTTCATTACTCTTAAATACGATCCATCAATGCAAACCAAGACAGCGCTACAAACAAAAGTGGTGAGCGGAAGCGGCGACCACCAGGGAAAGCCGGAATGTTGAGGTCTTGCAATAATTGCAGTCTTTCACCTTTACCCGCCAGTTTCTCAGCGTAAAGCTGCCCCATCAGATTGGCAAGCATCACGCCATGGCCGGAATAACCACCGGCAGAAATGACATTAGGCATCACTTCGCGCACAAAAGGCTGGCGCGGCATGGTGATGCCAACCGAACCGCCCCATGAATGGGTGATTTCAACATCGGCCAGTTGCGGATAAATTTCTGCAATCTGGCGGCGGATATGGGTGCTGATTTCGCGCGGATTATCGGCTGTATAGGCTTCACGTCCGCCAAATAGCAGGCGGCCATCTTGGGTGAGGCGGAAATAACGCACGACAAAGCGTGAGTCATCCACCGCTTCACCGCCATGCAAAACGCCGTATTTCTTGTCCAGCGGCACGGTTGCGCCCATGAAAGAGCGGATCGGCATCACATGCGCAGCACTTACCGGCTCCAGCAGGCCGCCATGCGCGTTAACAGCAAGCAAACAATGTTTGGCGGTGATGGTGCCTTTGTCCGTCGTGACGGTCACGCGTCCGTTCTGGCATTCAAGTTTCGTGGCTTTGGTGTTTTCAAATAGTGAAGCGCCAGCTTGAGCCGCCAGTTTTGCCATGCCTACCAGTAATTTAAGCGGGTGAATATGGCCGGTTCCACTATCATAAGTACCGCCGTAATAACGTGTTGAACCCAGCTTTTCGGCGGCTTCCTGTGCATCCATCATCCGCACATGCGGATAATTATAGCGTGTTTGCATCAGCTCCACATGGCGCTCATATTGCTTCAAATAGCGCTTTTTATGGGCAACAGACATCTGGCCTGTTGCATATTCAATATCGATATTGTGCTGGTTGCAGATGCTTTTAATCAGCGGCTTGCTGTCCTCGGCCAGTTCAAACAGGGCTTTGGCGCGGGTGAAGCCATATTCATTTTCCAGATCTTCAGCCCACGAGCGCTGGCCGGTGCCAAACTGGCCGCCATTGCGCCCCGATGCGCCATCGCCAAAGCGCGCTGCATCAATCAGCACCACATCGACACCATTTTGTGCCAGATGGAAGGCTGCAGAAAGCCCCGTATAGCCACCACCAATAATGACAACATCGGCCTGCCTTGAACCATCAAGGGCAGGGTAGGCCGGCCTTTCGGCTACACTCGCTTCATACCAGGAAAATCCCGGAGAGATCGGGGAAAGGTAATGGGAGATAGGGCTTTGATTTTGCTGCAACATACGGGCTGTCCCGTTAGAGTGTTATCGTATCAAATATAAATCTGACGTGTGAAGCAGAGCAGTGAGAGCGTATCGCGCTCACTCTATCAATGATTTTATGCATTGCCTTATCCCAAAACTGGTATCTTCTTTTGGAAGGCATGCATTAAAGCCAGAGAGGAGTATCAAAACCGGATGTTTATCCATGAAAACCTCTCTGACTTTATTATTTTTTTATATATGGGGTGAGGGCGGGCTTTTAAACGTTGAGGAGCAGATATTCGCGCTCCCATGGACTGATAACTTCCATGAAAGTTTCAAATTCTGCACGTTTGATGGCGGCATAGGTGGTGACGAAAGATTCACCTAAGAATTTTTGCAGTTCTTTGTCGTTTTCAAACAGCTCCACCGCTTCAATCAAACCGCGTGGCAGTTCAATTTCATTGCGGTTGACGGAGGTTGCCACAGGTTCATCCGGCTTGATCTGGTTGATAATACCGATCAAACCGCAGGCCAGTGATGCTGCCAAGGCCAGATAAGGATTGGCATCAGAGGATGGAATACGATTTTCCACACGGCGGCTGCCCGGCTCCGAACGCGGCACACGGAAAGCGGTGGTGCGGTTATCATAACCCCATTTGACGTTAACCGGTGCGGACGCATCCGGTGTCAGACGGCGATAGGAGTTCACATAAGGCGCAAACATCACCAGTGCATTGGGGACATGTTTTTGCATGCCACCAATGAAATGCAGGAAGTGATCGCTCTCGCTGCCATCTTCATTACTGAAAATATTGCGGCCGGTTTTCTTATCGACAATCGACTGATGGATATGCATGGCAGAGCCGGGCTGGCCCTGAATAGGCTTAGCCATAAAAGTGGCATACATATCGTGCTTAAGCGCTGCCTCACGAATGGTGCGCTTGAACATGAAAACCTGATCGGCAAGCTCAACCGGATCGCCATGGCGCAGGTTGATCTCCAGCTGCGCCGCACCTTCTTCGTGGATCAGCGTGTCAATTTCCAAGCCCTGCGCTTCGGAGAAATGATAAATATCGTCGATCAGCTCGTCAAACTCGTTGACGCCGGCAATCGAATAGCCTTGACCTCCACCAATTGCACGGCCGGAACGCCCGACCGGCGGGGTGAGCGGATAGTCAGGGTCAGGGTTTTTCTTAACCAGATAAAACTCGATTTCCGGTGCAACAACAGGTTTTAACCCGCGCTTGTGATAAGCGGCAACGACACTGCGCAACACATTGCGCGGTGTATATTCAACATTTTTGCCGTTTTGGTTGACCAGATCGCAGATGACTTGCGCAGTCGGATCAGTTTCCCACGGCACGATGCAAAGGGTCGACAAATCAGGCACCAGTTTCAGATCGCCGTCATTTTCCGGATAGGCAAAGCCGTGACCGTCTTCAGGGTAATCACCTGAAATAGTGGTCATGAAAACAGCAGAAGGCAGCGCCAGTGATGTGTTAGAGGTAAATTTTTTCGACGGCATCATTTTGCCGCGTGCAACACCGGCCTGATCCGGAGTGATACATTCAATATCTTCAATATCGCGCCATTCCAGCCATTCGGAAACTTGTTTCCAGTTTTTAACGCCGCGCAATGATTTGACATGGGGCGGAGTACGGCGTCTGGTTGTGGGCTTAGTAATTTTTTTCTCAGGTGTATCAGCAGACATTAATCACCAAAATATGAACTATAGAACCGCATGATAGCCCTATCGTTAAAGTTTTACAAATAGGGATGTGGCAATAAAACTATGAATATTTTTTGACGATTTAAATGAGCCTTAAAAGAAAAACTCCGGCAACCGCAGCTGCCGGAGCAATGATTGTATGACAGGAACATTCAAAACTGTATCAACGCGTATTCAAGACGTTTTAAGGCTTTGATCAGGCAGATTTGGAAACGATAACAGGGATGAGGAGATCGCCCCAGTTACCGTCTCCGCCGTGATGGCGGGCTGAACGGATCAGCTCCACCGAAACACCGGCATCAACCGCTTTCATCACTGCATAGTTGAGGCGATGCAAATCATTGGCCAGCATACGGATAGCAGTCTGCTGGTCGTTATTCATGGAAGAGGATTGCTCCTCGGCTCTTTCTTTAACGCGTGCAGGTGAAGCGGTTGACATTTTTATTCCCCTTTTAAAACTTATTCAGCTGCGGGCAGGAACTGTGCCTGCTCGGTGGATTCGCCCATGGCGGTTGTTGATGACTGTCCGCCGGTGATTGCCATGGATACGGCATCGAAATAACCGGTGCCGACTTCGCGCTGGTGTTTGGTTGCTGTGTAACCGCGTGCTTCGGCTGCAAATTCAGCTTCCTGCAATTCGGAGTAAGCGGCCATCTGGCGCTCTTTGTAGCCTTTGGCGAGCTCAAACATGCCGTAATTGAGCTGGTGGAAACCGGCGAGCGTGATGAACTGGAACTTATAACCCATTGCACCCAGTTCACGCTGGAATTTGGCGATTGTGGCATCGTCCAGATTGGCTTTCCAGTTGAAGGATGGCGAGCAGTTATATGCCAGAAGCTTGCCCGGATGCGCTTTATGAACACCTTCGGCAAATTTACGTGCCTGCTCCAGATCAGGTTTTGATGTTTCGCACCAGATCAGATCGCAATGCGGGGCATAAGCGACAGCACGGGCAATGCATGGCTCCAGACCATTTTTTACATGATAGAAACCTTCCACGGTGCGGCCCTTGTCATAATCAACAAATGGCTGGTCGCGCTCGTCAATATCCGAGGTCAAAAGCTTGGCAGCTTCCGCATCTGTTCGTGCAATCACCAGTGTTGGTGTGCCCATTACGTCGGCTGCAAGGCGTGCTGCATTGAGGTTGCGGATATGGGCAGCCGTTGGAATAAGAACCTTGCCGCCCAAATGGCCGCATTTTTTCTCCGATGCCAGCTGGTCTTCAAAGTGCACACCGGCAGCGCCTGCCTCAATAAAGGCTTTCATGATTTCAAACGCATTGAGCGGGCCGCCAAAACCGGCTTCTGCATCGGCAACAATCGGTGCAAACCATGTGTCAACAGAAAGGCCTTTGCCTTCTGCAGTTTCAATCTGGTCGGCGCGCTGCAAGGTTTTGTTGATGCGCTTGGCCAGTTCCGGTGCCGCATTGGCCGGATAAAGTGACTGATCCGGATACATGGCAGAAGCCGTATTGGCATCGGCGGCAACCTGCCAGCCGGAGAGGTAAATGGCCTGCAAGCCTGCACGAACCATCTGCATGGCCTGATTGCCGGAAAGTGCGCCCAGTGCGTTAACAAAGTTTTCTTCGTGGATGAGTTTCCAAAGACGGTTGGCACCGTTTTCTGCCAGCGAATATTTGATTTCTACAGAACCGCGCAGGCGCTTGACGTCTTCGGCGCTATGCGCGCGTTTGATGCCGTCAAAACGACCCTTTGGAGCGGATGGGATCAGGTTGTAAAAATCAGTCATTTCTGGTCTCCTCACATGAATGAACTTTTGTAAGGCCAAAACAAAATTGTTTGGCTGTCTGTTACTTTTTTTACAGATTGCCGCTCTGAGCAGCCAGAAAAATGATGATTTCAGCCAGATAATTGAAGTAACTCTGTCAAGGTTTTGACTAGGTAGCGCTGTAAATTTGTAAAAACTGTCATAAGTTTTTCGTTTCACAATCTTGTAAAAACATGTCAATCTCGTGCGTAACTCAAAGGGGGAGTTGATGAGCGAGCGTAAGATTTTTGCCGGACCACGTATCCGCCGCATCCGCAACGAGCGTGAACTGACGCAAACCGCAATGGCGGAAGCGCTTGGCATTTCGCCGTCATATCTCAATCTGATTGAGCGTAATCAGCGGCCTTTGACCGTGCAGCTTTTACTCAAATTAACATCTGTCTATCAGCTTGATATCAACCAGTTGCAGGGTGAAAGCGGCAGTACGGTTTCTGCCTTGAAAGAAGTGTTCTCTGATCCTTTGCTGAGCGGTGAATTGCCCGGTGATCAGGAGCTGATTGAAATTGGCGAGGCTGCCCCCAATGCAGCGCTTGGGGTGATCAAACTTTACCGCGCTTATAAAGAACAGCGCCAGCGCTTATCGGACTTGTCGGATATGCTGGCAAAAGATGGCCGCCCCACATCCCTGACCGCAACACGCCTGCCATTTGATGAAGTGCAGGATGTGCTGGCGCGTCACCCTTATTATTATGCTTCGCTGGAAGAAGAGGCGGATGCCTTTTTAAAATTATTGAATGCGGGTGACGATCTGCAAACTAGTTTAAAAAACTGGCTGCGGACGGAGCACGGTATTACGGTGCGCACGTTACCGGTTGCAACCATGCCGGATTGGCGTCGCCATTATGATCGCCATTCGCAGCGTTTGTTTATTTCTGAGCGTCTGCCGCTAACGGACCAGTTGCAGGAGATTGCCTGCGAGGCGGTGATGTTGCGCATGCAGGTGGCAATCACTGCGGAAGCGGAAGCTTTAAAACTATCCTCGCGTGAAGCGCGGCGCATTATGATGCAGGAACTTGCCCGCTATGCGGCGCGCGCGCTGATGATGCCTTATCGCAATTTCCGTGAGACTGCCCAGCGTGTTCACTATGATATTGATGTACTGGCTGCGCGTTTTAAAGTGTCGTTTCAGCAAGCTGCTAACCGGCTGGTTAATTTGCAAAAAACAGGCGCATCGGCCCTGCCGTTTTTCCTGATGGAAATTGACCATGCGGGCAATATTTTCAGGCGGATCGGTGCGCAAGGTTTTCCCCATTCCGGTTTTGGCGGACAGTGCCCGAAGCTGTCACTTTATGCCAGTTTTGCCAATTCTGGTCAGGTGCTGACAGAGATGGCAGAAATGCCTGATCAAAGCCGCTATCTTACCATCTGCCGCACGGTTGAAGGCATGCAGGCGGGCTTTGATGAAAGGCCGCGCCGCACCGCAGTTTTGCTTGGTATTTCAATGCCTGAGGGCGAGGGGGTGATTTATCGCCGTGCGGTGCCGTCGGACACAGTTTTACAGGTTGGAAAAGCTTGTCGTTTATGCGAGCGGCAGGGCTGCGTTGCGCGTGCTGAACCACCTTTGACAAGGCCTCTGGCATTGGATGAATCTGTGTCGGGATTATCGGCTTTCGACTTCCAATAAGGGGGCGGGCAAGGCTGTTTTGGGTATTCGTGGAGCAAAAATATCGTTCTGCGGATTATTTTGCTTTACTGTCCCCAATTTCTTACGCGGAAAGGATGGATTTTGCCCTTTGTGCGAAAGCTTCCTGTTGACGAAAGTTAAGTTATCTAAAAAGGTAGGCGAGAGAAATAATCTCGTTGTCTTTAACCTGCATAATTTAACAATATGCAGACTGGAGTGCCTTATGAGACTGAAGCCTTTTCTTCTGACAGTTGGTGCGTTATCCGGGCTTGTAATGGCAGCTGCTCTGCCGGCAATGGCGCAGGAAAAAGTCGTCAATATCTACAATTGGTCGGATTATATTGACGATTCAATCCTGAGAGATTTCACCAAGGAAACGGGTATCAAAGTCGTTTACGACGTTTACGATTCCAATGAAATTCTGGAAACCAAACTGCTGGCCGGTGGTAGCGGTTATGATCTGGTTGTGCCGTCAGGTGAGTTTTTGGGGCGGCAGATTCCAGCCGGTGTTTTCCTGAAACTGGACAAGGAAAAACTGCCTAACCTGAAGAATATGTGGGACGATATTTCGGAGCGCGCATCGGTTTACGATCCGGGCAATGAATATTCGGTCAACTATATGTGGGGCACCACCGGCATTGGCTATAATAAGGCCAAAGTCAAAGAGATTTTAGGCACCGATACGATCGACTCGTGGGACGTGCTGTTTGATCCGGAAAAATCGGCGAAGTTCAAAGATTGCGGTATTTATTTGCTGGATTCCGCCAGTGAAATGCTGCGTCCGGCGCTGAACTATCTGGGTCTTGATCCAAATTCACCTAATCAGGCAGATCTGGAAAAGGCGCAGGATCTCTATTTGAGCATCCGCCCGAATATCCGCAAATTCCATTCGTCTGAATATATCAATGCGCTCGCCAATGGCGATATCTGCATGGCTGTCGGCTATTCCGGTGACGTGTTCCAGGCGCGTGACCGTGCAGAAGAAGCAGGTCAGGGCGTTGAAATCGGCTATTCGATCCCTAAAGAAGGTGCCTTGATCTGGTTTGACCAGATGGCAATTCCGGCCGATGCCAAGCATGTCGATGAAGCTTTTGCGTTCATGGATTACATGATGCGTCCGGAAGTTATCGCCAAAGCATCGGATTATGTTTTCTATGCCAATGGTAACAAGGCATCACAGGAATTTCTGGATAAGGAACTTTTGGAGGATCCGGAAGTTTACCCAAATGAAGATGTGATGAAAAAGCTGTTTGTGCCAACGCCATATGACGCAAAAACGCAGCGTTTTGTGACACGCGCCTGGACAAAAATCGTCACCGGCCAGTAACAAATTCAAACAGAAATCGCCCCGTTAAAAACGGGGCGGTTTTTTAAATCCTGTGTCCAGTTAGAAACTGTCACATTTATTTTAAATATCAGCACTTTAACGGATGATTGCAGCCATTGGACAGGCCGGTGGCAGTATCAAATTTAAAAGACCGTTGAACCGGATATATGGTGAAGAATATGGAATCTTTTGGCAGTTTTCGCCGTAAATTTGCGCCTTGGAGTGATCCTGCAGCAAAGCCGTTTATTTCGTTTGAAAATGTGACGAAGAAATTCGCAGATACCACGGTGGTGGATGATCTGTCGCTGAATATTTTTCACCGTGAGTTTTTTGCTCTTCTGGGCGCTTCCGGTTCGGGTAAATCAACTTTGCTGCGGATGCTGGCTGGTTTTGAAGAGCCGACTTCCGGCCGTATTAAGCTGGATGGTCAGGATCTGACCGGTATTCCTCCTTATAAGCGTCCCGTCAATATGATGTTTCAGTCCTATGCTTTGTTTCCGCATATGAGCGTTGAGGCCAATATTGCTTTTGGCCTGAAACAAGACGGGATGGCGAAATCCGAAATTGATGATCGCGTGGCCGAAATGCTAAAACTGGTGAAGCTGGAAAAGTTTGCCAAGCGCAAACCGCATCAGCTGTCGGGTGGCCAGCGTCAGCGTGTGGCTTTGGCGCGTGCTGTGGCCAAGCGCCCGAAAGTGCTGCTCTTGGATGAACCATTGGGCGCATTGGATAAAAAACTGCGCGAGCAGACCCAGTTTGAACTGATGGATTTGCAATATAAGCTCGGGCTCACCTTTATCATCGTCACTCATGATCAGGAAGAAGCCATGACGATGGCTGACCGTATTGCGATTATGGATGCCGGCCAGATCATGCAGGTGGCAACACCGGCAGAGGTTTATGAGGCACCGAAGTCGAAATTCATTGCCGACTTTATCGGTAATGTGAACCTGATTGAAGGTGAAGTGGTCAAGTCTGCCAATGGCATGGCGGAAATCCATGCTGAAAAACTGGGGCTGACAATCTCAACTGAAACGCGCGAAAACTTGAGCGCGGGGCAAAAGGTCTGGTATGCGGTACGCCCTGAAAAAACGCGCATCGAGCGTGAAAAGCCGCTGGATGGCTCCATCAATGCGGTTGAAGGTGAATTGTGGGATATTGCTTATTTTGGCGATATGACAGTTTTCCATGTGCGGCTTGATAACGGTTTTACCATCAAGGCATCCAGCATGAATGCCGTGCGTAAAACCGATGATCCGTTTGCCTTTGATGATCGCGTCTGGGTGTCCTTTGACACCGATGCCGGTTTGGTGCTGACCGCCTGAGGAGGCTGACCCCATGCAAAAACTGATCACAGGTCTCACCAGCCGACTGGTTATCGCAGTGCCATATTTATGGCTGCTGGTACTGTTTTTGATTCCGTTTTTCATCGTTTTTAAAATGTCGCTCTCGCAGGTGGCAATGGCCATTCCGGCCTATTCGCCTGCTTTTAATTTCACTGATAGTTTCGCTGAAATCTGGGCTAAGGTAAAACAGCTCTCTTTTGATAATTATTTTTGGCTGCTGGAAGATGCACTTTATTACAAAGCCTATCTCTCCAGTCTGAAAATCGCACTGATTTCCACCGCGCTGACATTGCTGATCGGTTATCCGATGGCATATGGCATTGCACGTTCGCCGTTGAAACATCGCCCGATGTTGCTGATGATGGTGATTCTGCCGTTCTGGACTTCTTTTTTGATTCGCGTTTATGCGTGGATTGCGATTTTGAAGCCGGAAGGCTTGCTCAACCAGTTTTTGATCTGGGCTAATATCATTGATACGCCTTTGATCATTTTAAACACGGATACAGCGATTTATATCGGTATTGTCTATTCTTACCTGCCATTCATGGTATTGCCGCTTTATGCAGCCTTGGAAAAAATGGATCACTCGCTGATTGAAGCGGCGCAGGATTTGGGCTGTCCGCCATTGGCAGCCTTTTGGAAAATTACTTTTCCGCTGTCGTTGTCCGGCGTGGCGGCTGGTTGTTTTCTGGTTTTCATTCCGGCAATGGGCGAGTTTGTTATTCCTGATCTTTTGGGCGGATCACAAACGCTGATGATCGGTAAAACCATCTGGAGTGAGTTTTTCTCCAATCGTGACTGGCCGGTTGCATCGGCAGTGGCTGTTGTTTTGCTGCTCATACTGATTGTACCGATTGTGATCTTCCAGAAGATGCAAGCGCGAATGCAGGAAAAGGGCTGACATTATGAATACGAAATGGTCACGTTTTAATATTGCTTCGGTCGTTTTCGGCTTTGCATTTCTTTATTTCCCGATCGTGCTTCTGGTGGTTTATTCGTTTAACGAGTCCCGGTTGGTTACAGTCTGGTCGGGCTTTTCCACCAAGTGGTATGTCACACTTTTTAATAACCATGCGTTGATCGATGCTGCATGGGTCACTATCCGTGTCGGACTTTTATCGGCAACAATTGCAACGGTGCTTGGCACATTAGCGGCATTGGCGCTCACCCGTTATACGCGGTTTCGCGGGCGGATGCTGTTTTCTGGCATGGTTTATGCACCGCTGGTGATGCCGGAAGTTATCACCGGCCTGTCGCTGTTGCTGCTTTTTGTGTCGATCAATCTTGATCGTGGTTTTTGGACATTGCTGTTGGCGCATATCACATTTTCCATGTGTTTTGTGGCGGTGGTTGTGCAGTCACGCCTCATCAGCTTTGACCGCTCACTGGAAGAGGCTGCGCAAGATTTGGGTGCCACACCGGTGGTGACATTTATGAAAATCACCTTACCGCTTATTTTGCCTGCGGTTTTGTCCGGTTGGGTTCTGGCATTTACCTTGTCACTGGATGATCTGGTTATTTCCAGCTTCACTTCGGGGCCGGGTGCAACCACTTTGCCGATGAAGATTTATTCGCAGGTGCGCTTTGGTGTCACCCCGGAGATCAATGCAATCAGCACAATTTTGATTGCACTGGTGACCACAGGCGTGATCATTGTTTCACTGGTTAACAAACGCCAGGAAGTGCAGCGCCAGCGTGATGAGAAGGCTATGTATCAGGCTGGCTGAGACTACTTTCTTAAGGTCTGTTCATTGGCGAGATAAAAGGGCGATCCCATGAGCCGCCGACAAAGAACTGAATGGCAGGCGCCGGTTTTTCCGGCGCCTCTTCTGTTTCAGGCGTGTCGGTATTGTCTGCTTCCTTGACCGGTAAAGTGAGTGTGCCGGAAAGGGCGAGTGAACGATCAAGAAATGGCACAATACCTGCAAGCGAGAGCGTTCCGCTTTCGGTTTCAAGCTTGGCGGTGTTGAAAGTAGCAACACCATCGGCAAGTCCTGCTTGCAAATCCAGTCGTTTGAAATTCAGCGAAATATTTTCTTTGCGTTCCAGCGCGAAAAAACGCTCTGAACTGGCATTTTTGATAAAACTATCAATATCAAAACCCTGCAATTTACCATTGCCAAAATTGAGACTGATTTCGCCTTCTGCATTGGTTGGCAGTTTTGACCATTTTGTCAGCGGCGCTTTCATAATGAGAGCAATATTGCCACGCGCAGAAATAAAGCCGCTGCTCAGACCAAACACTTTGGTAAAATCGGTACTGTCGATCTCGTTGCCGTTAAAGCGTAATTCAGCATTGGTGCCTTGCAGGTCACGCTGAATTTGCACACTGGCAGAGACATTGCCTTTAAAGGCTTTGGCGTCGCCAATATCAAACAGCGCCCGTCCGTTGCGCACCTGCACTGCGGCGGCCACATTATTCATGCTGAGGGGGCCTGCGCTGGCAGTTTGGGCGGAAAGGCGCAGATCCACTTCGGCCAATTGCATAAAATCAGTGTTGATCAGATCGCGCTTGTCGCTCTCGCCGCGCTCAAAATCATAAAAAGCATTATTGCCACGCTTGTCGGGCAGGGGAATAAAGGCGCTGATAAGCCCGCGAAAATTGAGATGCTGAAAAGCCAGTGTGCCACTGATGGAAGGGCGCGGGGCTTGCGGCACAAATTCAATTACGCCCTTGGCAGGATTATTTTCATTATCCAGCACCAGATCATTGAGGCGGATGAGCGAGCGTGTGGCGCTTAAGTTGCTGGCAACTGTCAACGCGCCGACATGGGCAGAGCCCGGTGCAGCAGGCGCGCCAAGCCAATACATGGTGCGGCTTAAATCGGGCGTTTTGGCGTTTAAGGCGCCTTCAAACATATAATCGCTGGAGATGTTGGCCTTGCCGTTAAAGCTCAGCTCAAGTGGTTTGGAAGTGATTGAGGCGGTGACGGCAGCGGTTGCGCCGGCAAAAAGCTGCAAAGGATTGGGCGCGGAGAGGTCAAATTCAGTGACTTCATCTTTCCAGCGTGCATTGCCTTTCAGCGACGCCGATTGTGTGGTGCGCGGCCAGTTAAGTGTGGCATTGATGCCATTGACCACCTCATCGACATCCGAGCCATATTTGCGGAAAGTGAGTGTGCCGTCGCGCACGATAATCCGGCCAAAAGGCTGGGACGTCTGCTGGCGGGTTTCCACATCGCTTTTTTGCTCAGTCATCAGGTCTTTGGCGGCGCGAATGGCAACGCCCAGACGCCCGTCTGATTTGGCCAGTCCTTCCAGCAATTGCTGCGGGTCAATCACCGGTTCGCCCAGATCAAAAACAGGACGCACCAATTGCGTTTCATAAAAAGAAATATGGCCGAGCAATGCATCAAAAGGCGATAATTCGACATCAATACGCTCGACGCTCATGACTTTTTTTGTGCTGGCATCGTTGTAATCGCTCAAAACCACATCATTGAGAGAAGCCCGTAAGGTCGGGAAAAACTTCAGCTGCGGCGCCTGGCGTAATTCCACAGTGTAACCCGTCCAGCTGCTCAATTCCTGCGCCACACGAATACGGATAGCATCGCTTGATACGATATAGGGCAGTGCGGTCAAAGCTGCGATTGCAGCTGCACTGATCATAACGATGATTGCCAGAATGAGGCGCAGCGTTTTGGGCATGAATGTCCTGAAAGTCGTGTTGGTGCCGGATAAAAGCGGGAATTGAGCCCTCTTATAATCAATGTTTTAAACTTTAGTCTCAAAATCAGATAAATATAGGGGTGATGGACAAAAAAACGCCTTTGAGAAGCTGATTTCTCAAAGGCGGTCCGGAGGCAAACTCATTGCAGCCGGTTTGACTGCATTCAATACGATCAATCAGCAAGGACGCGGGTTGGCGGGAAGGTGATTTCCACCACTGTGCCCTGACCCGGATTGGAACTAATTGTCAATTGTGCACGATTGGCTTCCACCATCGCCTTGGTGAGCGGCAGACCAAGCCCCGTGCCCTCATCGCGCCAGTCTTTTGATGTGTCAGCATGGCGGCGAATTCGGTTGTTGACCTGACGGAAGGGTTTAAGAGCTTGTTCAATTTCGCTTTTGTCCATACCCACGCCAGTGTCGCGCACGCGCATAATCACATCGCCGTTCATTTCATAGCTGGTGGAGACAATCACTTGTCCGCCGGCTTGCGTAAAGCGCACTGCATTGGAAAGCAGGTTCAATGCGATCTGTTTGATCGAGCGCGTATCAGCTACAATTTCCGGCAGGCTGGAAGCAAAGCTAGAGCGGATAATCACCCGCTCGCGATTGGCCTGCGGCTGCATCAGGGCAACAGCTTCTGAAATCGCATCATTGAGTGATACGGCTTCAAAGTCCATTTCCTGCGCGCCGGCTTCGATCTTGGAAATATCAAGCAGATCGTTGACAAGTGTCAGCACATGATTGCCGGAACGGTTGATGTCGCGCAGATAATCGCGATAACGCTGATTGCCGATAGGGCCGAATTTTTCGTCTGCCATCAGTTCGGAAAAACCGATAATTGCATTGAGAGGTGTGCGAATTTCATGGCTGATCCGTGCCAGAAACTCGGTTTTTTGGCCGGAAGCATGTTCGGCCTCGCGCCTTGCAGAGGTCAATTCTTCTTCGGCGCGTTTCCATTGGGTGATATCACGCAAAACGGCACAGAAACTGTTGGAGCCGGGTAATTTACCCAATGTCATGAACATTGGAATAAAGCCGCCCTGAGCTTCGCGGCCAATCACTTCACGCCCGTCATTGAGCACACTCATTACGCCGTTGTCGGAAAGGCTGTTGAGATAATCCATGGCTGAGCGCTGGCTTTCGATGGCAAAAAGAACCGAAAAATTCTTGCCACGAAGGTCTGTTTCTTCATAGCCGAAAAGCGCAGCCGCTGAATGGTTGAGAGAGCGGATGAGGCCGTCATTGTCGATCAGAACAACGCCATCGGTAGCTGTGTCCAAGATGGAGGTCAGTTCTTCCACTTGCGTTTGCAGACGGCGACGCGAGGCTTCACTGTCTTTAAACTGTGTTGATTCTGCTATTGTTTGGTTTTCGTGTTCTGCCGCTGGCTGTGTTGTCTCAGCCACAGCTGAGGCAACGGCAAGCTGTTTTGGCATAATGCTGAGCATCAAGGCTTTTTGGCCATGCCATGGCACAGATTGCAACTGAACATCAACGGGATGCTCACTGCCATCCTGATGGCGCAGCACCATAGAATCATCATGGTTGCCATCATCATGCTCGGTGTTGAAAAGCGCATCAATACCGCCGCTCTGATTGATTTCATCGAAGTCATTATAGCCGGTCAGTGTCAAAAAGGCCGGATTGGCATAAATCACATTGCCATTGGTGTGCAGAATTAGCGGAAACGGCACATGGGCAAGCATATGCGATTCATCAACAGGCTTCGCCGCAACGGGTGCTGGCTTGTCTTCTTTTTGGACATCTTGCAACACTGGTGCCGGTTGTGGCTGAGTGGCTGCTTTGACGGCAGGCTTTGCATCAGCTTCTGCAATTGATGGCTTTTTGTTGAACTCAGGCAGGTTTAACAGCGGGCGCTCAATGCGTGAGGCCGCATCATTGCGGAAAGGCAATGTGTGCTGTTCGGGCGCGTCAGCTTCGCTTGTTGCTTCTTCTGCTGGTGCAGACGTTTTGGCAAAAGGCGAATCATCGCGCTGGCTCGCCAGACCCTGACGGCGCAGACGATCTGCAATTTCACGGAAAGCATTGCGTTCGGTGTCGCTTAATCCGCTTTCGGAGCGTGTGGCGGTTTCTGCCGGTTTTGATTCTTTGGTTTGTTTTGCAGTTTGCTGCACTTGCTGTCTGGCAAGTTCGGCAATCAGTTCCTCGCTGCGCTTTGGCAAAATAGATTGCACCTCAGCCGCCACTGCGGCCGGTGAGGGCGCTTCAATCTTTGCTGGTTCAGCGGGCTTTTCAACTGCGAGCGGTGGCAAGTCACCCGAAAGGCAGAGGCCGATTTTTTCAGGGTCCGGCAAAGCATCGGCAATATGCACAACGCCAAAACCATTAAAGCCGGCAAATTCACGCTCACGCGTAAAGACAGGCAGAGCCGCAAGTTCTACCGGCACATGCAAAGATGTGCCTTCCGCTGGCCACATGATGCGGCGACCGGACCATGTGGCGCGACTTTGCAGCAATTGTGCAATTTCATTATGCGGATCAAGGCCGAAAACATTGGCGACATCATTAAAACGACGGCCGATAATGTCAGCAGCCTTGGGGCCAAGAGCTTGGGCAAAATTGTCGGATAATTCGGTGAAGACGTGATCTGCGTCCACTTTCCAGACAAAGCGTGTAATCGGCGCTTCCGGATTAAAGTTGAAACGCTGCGACTGCTGCTGTTGCGCCGGCACGGGAATGGCTTCCGGCAGTACAGGCTTGTCGCTAAACTCAGCTTCATCAGCAACAATATAAAGCAGATGCAAGGCTGGCTCATGCTCAAGGCGGATAATGGCACCGGGGATTGAGCGGTCGTCGGCGCGGATGCGACGCTTCAGTATATGATCGGCGGCATCGGCTACTTCAACGGTCAGATCGGTCAGCGTGCTTGCTGCAATGCCTGCTTTGCTAAAGCTTTTGGTGCTGGCAATGATGTTACCATTTGCATCCAGCAAAGCCGCATGGCTGTTGGCGCTATCAAGCCCGCGCAGAACCGGATGATCGGTGAGGGTGGGGGCGTGCTCAAATTGCTGGCTTGATTCCAGCAAAACGGCTTTCGCCCCATCCGGCAGGATGAGTTGTGAAATTTGAAATTGTTGTAACTGGCTTCCCAGCCGCAGGGAAATCACACGGTTTTCATCGGGCAGCATAGAGCTGAGCTGACTTGCAATTTGCCGCTGGCTTGTTGCATTGAGGATATCCTTGGCTTCGTCAGCACTGTAAATATCGGCAACACCAAAAAGTACGGCTCCTGCGGCATTGATCCAGATGAGTGCATTGAGATCGGTACTAAAAAGAGCTTGAGCATTTGCTCTGGCAAAACCACTGCGGATTTTTGCCAATGCTACAATATCAATAAAGGGATAACGTCCCTGCATGCTCAATTCTCGCCGTTGCTCAGATCAAAACCTTAATATTCTCTTAATAAAGCTAATGCTGTTGCTGGTCTATAATTACAGCTCTTTTGAGGCGGAGTTTTTCAAAGCTTAGTTAACGCGCATTGCTGGCAGAGGATTTGCGGGTGATTTTAGCGGTGAATATGGATTTTGCTGTGAATTTTTGGCGCTTCTTTGAAATTCTTACAATATTTCATAGGAAAGAGCACGATAATGGCTTGCAATATGGAACGATTCTCCGTATGTGACCCCTATCAGCAGTGCAGCACATGCTCCTGTTGATGAAGAAAAGGTACGCGGTCGTAGCTCAGTTGGTTAGAGCGCAGGATTGTGGCTCCTGAGGTCAGTGGTTCAAATCCACTCGACCGTACCATTTCGAAACACTTCCCCTTAAAATAAAAACTAAAATGCTTTTAAATGTGCCTCATCTTTGCGCATAAAAAATGCCGCTTCGCTGGTATAGCGCCGCGGCATGTCGAAGGCTTTATTTAAAAGCTAAGACTGCTGATATCAGATCAGTTGTCCCACTTTTCCATTTCTAACCGTAGAGCACGAAGCCGTTCGGTTTTCTTTTGAACTTTGTTACGTTCAGCATCAATCAGTTCACGCGCAATTCTATCAGCGCGTTCATGCCTGTTTTCAGGTCTTTCATTGGTATTTGTTGACATAAAAACACTCCATATTGCCTGCTATATGTAGTGTTTATATTTTTTATTTCAATGGATGGTCAAAATGGCCGCACTTATCATGATTTATATTCATGAATTATAATGCGGCCATTTTGATTATTGAAATATATATTTAGTAATTAATAGGTAAGCCCTACATAATTCTCTGCCAGTGCAGTAGAAGCGGCAGTTGAATGAACAAGATATTCAAGGTCAGCTTCTTGAATTTTTTGGTCAAATGCACCCATTTCAGGAAAACGATGCAGCATGGTGGTCATTGACCACGAGAAGCGCTCAGCCTTCCACACGCGCGCCAAAGCGCGGGCAGAATAGGCATCCACACCGGCTTTGGATTTTTCTGCGTAAAATTCACGCAAGCCTTCAAACAGATAATGCACATCGCTGGCGGCGAGATTGAGTCCTTTGGCGCCGGTTGGCGGCACAATATGGGCTGCATCGCCCACCAGAAACATCCGGCCAAAGCGCATCGGTTCGGCCACGAACGACCGCAAAGGCGCAATGGATTTTTCAAAGGAAGCGCCGGTTGTTAAATTATCGGCATGAACTGCAGGCAGGCGGCGACGTAACTCGTCAAAGAACCGCTCATCACTCCAATCTTCGATTTTTTCATCCAGCGCGCATTGGATATAATAGCGGCTGCGGGTTTCTGAGCGCATAGAGCAAAGCGCAAAACCGCGCGGATGGTTGGCATAGATCAGCTCGTGATCCACGGGCGGCTGATCAATCAGAATTCCAAGCCAGCCAAAGGGATAAATTTTCTCAAAATTCTGGATGGATTTTTCAGGCACAGATTTGCGGCAGACACCGTGATAGCCGTCACATCCTGCAATGTAATCGCAATCAATGCGATGGGTGACGCCGTCTTTTTCAAAAGTGACATAAGGCTGATCGCTGTCGAAGTCATGCGGTGTTACGTTTTGCGCTTCATAAAAGCCTTGTGCGCCACTTTTTGTGCGCTCATCCATCAGGTCTTGGGTCACTTCTGTCTGGCCATAGACAATAACGCGTTTTCCCGTCAGTTTTGTCAGGTCGATGCGATGGTCTTGCCCGTCAAAGGCTAATGAAATGCCTTCATGTGGCAGGCCTTCCTGATGCAATCTTTTTGATGCACCGGCCTGATCCATCAGGCTGACCATGCCTTCTTCCAGCACACCTGCGCGCACACGACCAAGAATATAATCCGGGCTGACACGGTCGAGAATAATATTATCAATACCGGCTTTGGTCAGTAATTGGCCAAGCAACAGCCCTGATGGTCCCGACCCGATAATAACCACTTGTGTGCGCATTCAATCCTCCGACGCATACTGAAGCGCTTATTCTGAGTGGGTCGTAATTTCTTACAATGCACTTTTCACACATAGAGTTGTACTTTTGAAACATTGTGCTAGCTTGGAATATGCTTAAATCTGTGCCCACATATGAGCTTTATGGTGAGAAATCCGACGAAAAGCCGGATTTTTGGCTGCATTGCGAAACGATTTTCTCCCGTAGCAGTCTGCATCAATTTGAAATCAAATTGCACCGGCATGATAATTTCTATCAGTTTCTTTACATTGAAAGCGGGCAGGGCAGTGTGTTTCTGGAACATGAAATACTGCAATTTACCGGCCCTTGCGCCATTTTAATGCCACCGGATTTTAGCCATGGCTTTGCTTTTTCGCGTGATATTATTGGTCATATCACTACGATTTTGCAGCCGGAAATGCCGGCTTTGCAAGATGGGCGCTCATCGGCAGATTGGCTGAACAAGCCGCAATTGGTGCTGATGCACAATGCACCAGAGCCTGTTCAGAACTATCTGGCCGCAACGGTCAGGCTGATTTATGAGGAGTTTTCCGCCCGCAATCATTTGCGCAATCATATGTTGGAAACCCATCTGACCAGTGCTTTGCTGATGGTCGGGCGCCATGCGGTTAAGGCGCATTCCGAGAGAGCTGGCTTTGGTGCCACGCAAAATGAGCGGCGCATAGAGCGGCTGCTGGAATTGATCCGCCGCCATTTTCGCGAGCATTTGCCGGTTGGTTTTTATGCTGAGGCTCTGCACTTAACACCTATTCATCTCAACCGTGTAACGCGTGAAATAACGGGACAAACTGTGCAGGAACTGCTCAGCGCTCAGCTGATTGAAGCGGCCAAGCGCGAATTGGTGGCTATGCCGCATTCGGTGCAGACAATCAGCTATAATCTCGGTTTTAGCGATCCGGCTTATTTTTCCAGATTTTTTCTGCGTGAAACAGGGCAAACCCCGCGCCAATATCGTTTGAGTGAACATCAGCGCTTAAGTGAGCAGGTTGCGGAGCTTTAGCCAAGTAAAGCGCGCAAGGTTGCCTGGGCTTTGAGCATGGCGGGTAAAAAGCGCTTGCGTAATTTTTCTACCGAAACATGCGCGACAGGCGCGCCGATATTGATGGCGGCGACCACTTGATTGCGATGGTTGAAAACCGGAACGGCAATGGAGCGCAAACCCAGTTCCAGCTCCTGATCGTTAATCGCATAGCCATGGCTTCGCACCTGATCAAGTTCGGCGGTCAGATCGGCAATGGATGTGCGGGTAAATTCGGTTTTGGTAATTCTGTCGGTGGTGTTGAGAATGTGGAGCGCTTCTTGTGGTGGCAAGGCGCTGAGCAAAACGCGCCCCATTGAGGCGCAATAGGCAGGCAGGCGGCTGCCGGAGGTGAGACTAATGGAGATCACCCGCATTTGTGCGGCGCGTGCGATATAAACAATTTCATTGCCGTCCAGCACCGATGCAGAAGCGCTTTCGCCTACCTCTTCAGAGAGCTGATCCAGCACGGGTTGGAGAATCGTCGGCAATGGCGTTGCCGATAAATAGGCATGGCCAAGGCGGAGAATTTTGGGCTGAAGCATGAAAAACTTGCCGTCATATTCTGCGTAGCCCAGATGCGCGAGGGTGAGCAGGCATCGTCTTGCAGTGGCGCGATCAAGGCCGGTTACATTGGCAATGTCAGTAATCGACATTCTTGGTTTATCGGCTGCAAAAGCCTCAATCACCTGTAAACCCTTGGCTAGACCACCGATAAAATCTGTTTTTTGCATTTGGTTTATTTGCCTTTTCTGATCGCTTTGGGGTGGTCTTATAGTCTGTAACAGTGCGGTTTCATTGCAATCAATTTGTGCGATTATTGAACAAATGTCAAATATCGCACAAATTATTTGACCGATAAGAGCGATAATGCCTAATCTTGATTTTAAGAGGCAGTGCTGACCTTTGATCAGGCGCAGCATTGCGGGCGGTTTTGAAAAATCGGGAGTTAAGCAGTTATGGCGCGTATAATGACGCTCGCCCAAGCGATTGCAGAAAATGTCAAAGACGGCGATACAGTTGCGATGGAGGGGTTCACCCATCTCATCCCTTATGCGGCTGGTCATGAGGTTATCCGTCAGGGGCGCAAAGATCTGACCATTATCCGTATGACACCGGATATTTTGTACGATCAGCTGATTGGTGTCGGTGCTGTCAAAAAGATGAAATTCTCATGGGGCGGCAATCCGGGTGTGGGATCGCTGCACCGTTTCCGCGATGCGGTAGAAAAACATTGGCCGCATAAGCTGGAAGTGGAGGAGCATTCCCATGCGGCAATGGCTAATGCCTATGAGGCCGGTGCTGCTAACTTACCTTTTGCCATGTTGCGCGGTTATATCGGCGCAGATCTGCCAAAGGTAAACGCGCAAATTAAATCGGTAACATGCCCGTTTACCGGTGAGGTGCTGGCAGCCGTTCCTTCTATTCGTCCTGATGTGACGCTTATCCATGCGCAGCGTGCTGACCGCAAAGGTAATGTGCTGATCGAAGGTATTGTCGGCGTGCAAAAGGAAGCCGTTCTGGCGGCCAAGCGCTCGGTTGTGACGGTTGAAGAAATCGTTGATGAATTGCAGCCGGCTTCGCCCAATTCGCTGGTGCTGCCTTCGTGGGCGGTTACAGCTGTTGTTGCTGTGCCGGGCGGTGCTTTCCCGTCTTATGCGCAAGGTTATTACAAGCGCAACAATGCTTTTTATCTGGCATGGGATGAAATCGCGCGTGATCGCGACAGTTTCCAGCAATGGGTGAAGGAAAATATTCTGGAAAAAACACCGGAAGATTTTGCCCAATATGCCAAACCGGCCAAGAATTAAGCGGGAGAGCGTGATGTCTGATTTTACTCCGAATGAGATGATGACGATTGCTGCTGCGCGGTCGTTGACCAATGAAGATGTGTGCTTTGTCGGCATCGGTGCGCCGTCTGCCGCCTGCAATGTGGCGCGCTTGACCCATGCACCTGACATTACCCTGATTTATGAAAGCGGCACTGTCGGCACCAAGCCGGATGTATTGCCGCTTTCCATTGGTGATGGCGAATTATGCGACACTGCTTTGTTTACTGTCTCGGTGCCGGAAATGTTCCGCTACTGGTTGCAGGGCGGTCATGTCACGACCGGCTTTTTGGGCGGTGCGCAGATCGATCGCTTTGCCAATCTGAATACCACCGTGGTTGGTGATTATGATCAGCCAAAAGTGCGTTTGCCAGGTGGTGGCGGTGCACCGGAAATTGCTTCCAATTGCGGTCAGATTTTCATCACTATGGCGCTCAGCAAACGTGGTTTTGTTGAGAAACTGCCTTTCATCACCTCTATGGGACATGGCGAAGGCGGCAATCACCGCGAACGCTTGGGGCTGACAACAAAAGGCCCGACCCGTGTGATTACAGACTTGTGTATTCTGGAACCGGATGAGACAACAAAAGAGCTGACAGTGACATCTATCCATCAGGGTGTCAGCCGTGAGCAGATCGTTGAAAATTGCGGCTGGGATATTCGTTTTGCCGATCATGTGGTGGAAACACCGGTGCCGACGGAAAATGAACTGCGCGTATTGCGTGATATCCATGCCCGTACCAAACGTGCGCACCAAGGGGAGGCGTAAAAGCTATCATGAGTGAAGCTTATATTTGCGATTATATCCGCACACCAATCGGTCGTTATGGCGGTGCTTTGTCTTCTGTGCGTGCGGATGATCTGGGCGCGGTGCCTTTGCGGGCTTTGATGGCACGTAATCCTGATGTTGATTGGGAAGCCATCGACGATGTGATTTATGGCTCTGCCAATCAGGCGGGTGAAGATAATCGTAACGTCGCACGCATGTCTTTGTTGCTCGCAGGCTTGCCGGTGAATGTTTCCGGCACCACCATCAACCGTCTTTGCGGCTCCGGTATGGATGCCGTTATTTATGCTGCCCGTGCCATTCGTGCCGGTGAAGCAGAATTGATGATTGCCGGTGGCGTGGAAAGCATGAGCCGCGCGCCTTTCGTGATGCCGAAGGCCGATAGTGCTTTTTCGCGTAAAGCTGAAATTTATGACACAACCATCGGCTGGCGCTTCATCAATCCGTTGATGAAAAAGCAATATGGTGTCGATTCCATGCCGGAAACCGGTGAGAATGTTGCCGCCGATTACAATGTGTCGCGTGCGGATCAGGATGCTTTTGCACTGCGCAGCCAGCAAAAAGCCAAAGCAGCGCAGGACAATGGCCGTTTGGCACGGGAAATCACACCTGTTTCCATTCCCCAGCGTAAAGGCGATCCGGTTGTGGTGGACGCAGATGAGCATCCGCGCGAGACGACAATGGAAGCACTGGCCAAACTACGCACACCTTTCCGCGAAGGTGGCAGCGTAACAGCTGGTAATGCGTCCGGTGTCAATGATGGTGCGGCTGCGCTGATTATTGCGTCGGAAGAAGCCGTTAATAAATATGGACTGACACCGATCGCCCGCATTATGGGTGGCGCTTCTGCCGGTGTCAGCCCTCGCATTATGGGTGTTGGGCCTGTGCCTGCCACGCAAAAACTATGTGCGCGTCTTGGCCTTAAACCGCATCAGTTTGATGTAGTGGAGCTTAACGAAGCCTTCGCATCGCAAGGTCTGGCGGTTTTGCGTGAGCTGGGATTGGCGGATGATGCAGATCAAGTAAACCCGAATGGCGGTGCGATTGCCCTTGGTCATCCGCTTGGTATGTCGGGTGCGCGTATCACTGGCACAGCGGCATTGGAACTTGGTTTGACAGGCGGTAAATATGCACTGTCCACCATGTGTGTTGGTGTTGGCCAGGGCATTGCCGTTGCATTAGAGCGCGAATAATATTCACCTATAAAACGAAAAAAGCGCAAGGTTTTCATCAAAACCTTGCGCTTTTTTATTCATTCATGCGTGTCAGGCGATGGCTTGACGCGCTTTCTTTTTGTTACGAGCCTGAATCATCAATGGAATGATGATGGCGGTAACAATCGGGAACACCATCCAGTTGATCGCTTCCCAGCCGGATGCGGAAAGCAATGTGCCGGAGGAGAAGGAAGCAACGGCAACTGTGCCGAAAATCAGGAAGTCGTTCGCACCCTGCACACGGCCACGTTCTTCAGGCGTATGGCATTCGGTGACAAGAGCGGTGGCACCGATGAAGCTTAAGTTCCAGCCGATGCCAAGCAGCACGAGGGACGACCAGAAATTGCCAAGTTCCAGACCAGCAAGCGCAACGGCGCTGGAGGCGGCAATCAGCAGCAGGCCGACGGCCGTGACGGTTTCTTTGCCGAAGCGCGCAATCAGACTGCCGGTGAAAAAGCTTGGGCCAAACATGGCAAGCACGTGCCACTGGATGCCCATGGCAGCTTCCCCAACGGTGAAGCCGCAGCCTACCATCGCAATAGGCGAGGCGGTCATGACAAAGCTCATCAAAGCATAGGAAACCATACCGGCGGCCACCGCCAGAATGAAGCGCGGGCTTTTGATGATTTCGCTTAACGGGCGGCCTTCTCTGACATCGGTTTTGGATGGTTTACGTTCGCGCGGCACTTTCAGCATCATTAGAACAGGGATGGCAAGCGCTGCCAAAGCGGCCTGACTTAAAAAGCTGCCGGCAAATGGTGCGGTGATGAAAGCATCACGCGTCCATATCACAAGTTGAGGGCCAATGACCGCTGCTGCCAGGCCGCCGATCATCACATAAGAGATGGCTTTGGCTTTAAACTCGCCGGTTGCGGCATCGGCTGCGGCAAAGCGATAGCTCTGCACATAAGAGCCATAAAAACCGGCCACAAAAGTGCCAAGACAGAAAATCAGGAAACTTTGGCTGACAATGCCGAAAGTGGCAATCAGACCAGAAATCAAGCCGATGGTAGCACCAAACAAATAACCGGTACGGCGGCCATAATAGCGCATGGCAATGGCGGCAGGAATGGTGCCGGCGGCAAGGCCTAAATTGAACAGGCTGACTGGCAGTGTCACAAGGGTCGGGTCGGGGGTGAGCATTTGTCCGACAATGCCACCCAATGAAATAATAATTGGCGGGGCAGCAGCACCTAAAGCCTGAGCGGCGGTGAGCACCATAACATTGCGGCGCGCGAGCGCTTGATCGGACATGCTAAAACCCTGTCTTTCATCCTGAATGAAATGTCTTTTTGGACATGTATAGCAGGATTACCTTGCTAAATACTGTGCGTACAGTGGAAAATTATTCCTGCATGAGTATTCTTTAAATAGCAGGGTTTTTGGGGGATTTACAACTTTATTATAGGCTTTACGGTTTTTGCATCATTGGAGTTGTGGGGCGGGTATTAATGCAACCCGCCGACACCAAGTAAATGCTCGACAGTTTCTTTGTCGGCGGATAGTTCTGCCGAGCTGCCTGTCCATGCAATTTGCCCGCGCTCCAGAATAACGACCCGATCAGCAAAATCGAGTGCGCTTTGGATGCGTTGCTCCACCAGTAGCAGGGTCATTTTGCCCGATTGCGCGAGCAGGGAAAAAGCCGCCATCAGCTCCTCGCAGATAACAGGCGCTAAACCTTCCAATGGTTCATCAAGCAAAAGCAGGGTTGGCTGGCCTAAAATCGAACGGGCGGTGGAGAGCATTTGCTGCTCGCCGCCTGATAATTGCGAGCCTAAATTCTTGCGTCGTTCTTTCAACCGCGGAAACATTTCATAGGCTTCTTCAAGCGCGCTTTGCGGTCGCTTTTTCAGGCCGACAAACAGGTTTTCTTCAACGGTGAGGGTTGGGAAAACATCGCGTGTTTGCGGCACATAGCCAAGCCCTGCCAGTGCGCGTGCGGCAGGGGCAAGACTGGTGATGTTTTTGCCACCCAAAATGATTTCCCCGCCATAGCGCTTCGTTTGCCCTGCAATAGAAGCAAAAAGGCTGGTTTTGCCGACGCCGTTGCGACCTAAAATCGCCAGTCTTTCACCCGGAGCGACGTTCAGAGAAATATCTTCAATCACGCGGGTCGGGCCATAACCGCTGCTTAAGTTACGGATTTCCAGTGATGCAGCACTCATTGCGCATAACTCCCCAGATAAGCGGCACGCACTTGCGCATCCTGCACCACATCTTCCGGCAGACCGTCAAAAATAACGGCCCCTGCGGCCAAAACAATCACCCGTTTAGCAAAGCGGAAAACCAGTTCCATATCATGCTCAATCATGATCACGGCAAGATCGGCCGGTAATTCGTCAAGTGCCTGCTCGATACGGGCGGTTTCACTTTGCGGCACACCGGCAGCAGGCTCATCAAGCAGCAGAACTTTTGGTCGCAGCGCCAAGGCTAATGCAATTTCAAGCAGGCGTTGCTGGCCATAGGCAATTTCGCTGACCTTCAGTTGTGCCAGTTCGGTGAGACCCAGAATATGCAGGATCTCATAGGCTTCCTCCATAACGGCAGGCATATGGCGGTAATTGCCGAAAATGCGCGAGGTTTTGCCCTCACGTTGCAAAATCGCCAAGGCCACATGTTCTTCCGGTGTCATTTCATAAAAAAGGCGTGTCACCTGAAATGAGCGCACCAAACCACGCTTAACCCGATCCATCGCACTTAAATGGGTGATGTCTTTATCGTTTAGCGAGACCGAACCGGAAGAGGGGGCAAGATTGCCGGTAACAAGATTGACGAAGGTGGTTTTACCGGCGCCATTAGGGCCGATGAGTGCTACGCGTTCGCCCTTGGCAATGGACATGGACACATCATTGGTGACGGCCAGTCCGCCAAAGTTTTTGCGTAAATTACTGACTTCAAAGATCGTGCTCATCAGCTTCGACCTTTCCTGCTGGAAATAAACTGCACGGCGGTGCCGTAAAGGCCGCGTGGTGCAAAAAGAACAACGGCAATGAGCAAAGCGCCAACCATGGTGAGCCAATGGAACGGATTAGCCGCTGAAACCACATCTTCAAACCACATGAAGGAAACTGTGCCAATGAGGGCGCCGTAAAGCGAGCCGGCGCCGCCCAGAACCAGCATTACGAGACTTTCTGCCGACATGGTGAAGGAGAGGCTGTCGAGGCCGACCACTTGTGTTGAAATCGCGTTTAACGAGCCGCCGATACCAGCCACAAATCCGGAAATTACATACATTTGCAACTGGGCTTTTTGTACGGATGCACCCATGGAAGAAATGCGGATTTCGTCTTCTTTGACACCACGGCACAACATGCCGAATGGTGAGCGGGTGATGAGTTTGAGCAGGGCAAAAACCACAACCAGCAACACGATGGCATAAACATAAACCGTGCGCCCCCAAAGATCGAACTCAAACATGCCAAGTAATGGTGACGGCATGATGCCGCCCAAGCCATCACTGCCGCCTGTCCAGCTAGAGAGCTTGTTGGCCGCTTCGTGAAAGAGATGCACCACTGCAATGGAGAGAACCAATTGCGCCAGCCCATGGGCACGAAGAATAATGAAGCCGGAAAAGAGACCGGCAATGGCGCCGCCGGTTGCGCCGATCAGCGTCATCAGGATCGGGTCATGAATACCAAAATGGGCAGAGGCAATGCCCGCACCATATGCACCGGCACCAAAAAGGGCTGCATGACCAAGGGTGGCAATGCCGCAATAGCCGGTGACCAGATCAAGCGACAGTACAAGCAGCGCAATCGCAACAATACGGGTGAGAAGCGCCAGATTGTCGGGAAACATAAAGTAAGCGACAATGCTGCATAAAATGATGATGCCAAGGCCGGTCAGGCCGGAAAAGCGTGATTGATGTCGTGTCGGGATCGAAGACAAAGTGCTCATTTGTTTTTCAGTCTCCCTGCCAGACCGCGCGGGAATAATGTGACGATGATGATAACCGCCAGATAGAAGAAGAATTCGCCATATTCTGGTGCGAGATAGCGGGCTGTGGTGTCGATGCCGCCAAGCAGCAGACAGGCAAATAATGCACCCGGAATAGAACCGGGGCCGCCCACAGAAACCACCACCAGAAAGGTCACCATATAACGCAGCGCATAATAAGGTTCTAATGGCAACATTTCTGCACCCACCACACCGCCAAAAGCAGCCAGTGCAATGGCCAGCGCAAAGCTCACCGCATAGATGATTTCTGTGCGCACACCTAAGGCTGCAGCCATATTGGCATTATCGACAGCTGCACGTAATTTGACGCCGAAGCTGGTGCGTTCAATCAGATACCAGAGGCCGCCTGCCACAACTAACCCGCAGACAATTGCAAATAAGCGGTGCTTGGCAACAGAGCGGAAGCCAAGATCAACCGACCCGCGCAAAGTTTCGGCAATCGGCACGGTTTTGAGCGTTGGCCCGAAAATATAGTTGGTAAGCCCGATGATGCAAAATGTGATGCCGATAGTCATCAGCACTTGTGTCAGTTCCGGTGCGCCATAAATGCGCCGATAGAGCAGTTTCTCCATAGGCACAGCAATAATAACAGTGCCGATCACGGCCAGTAAAATTGCAACGCTATAATGAAGGCCGAGTGCTTGGGTGGCATAAGAAGCGAAATAGCCGCCGATCATCGCAAAGGCACCATGGGCAAGATTGACAACCCGCATCAGACCCATTGTCACGGACAGTCCGATGGAGATGACAAAAAGCACCATGCCATAAGCAAGGGCATCGACAGCTATGCTGAGCACAGTTTGCATCAGTATTTTCCTGAAGAGTTCATCAGATCATCTCACAATAGATATGTGTCTGAAGCGTGAAAGGCCTGAGTAACACCTTTAAACGGGGGCAATGGAAGCATACGGCCTGATATGAGAGGCCGTATGCGTGTTCATTTATGGTCAGGATTATTGTGCGTCCAGACCCGGATCGCCCTGTTTTTCAAAGGCTTGGATTTCTTTGTTGTAATAGGTGCCGTCATCGGCTTTCGCGACTTCGCGCAGATAAATATTCTGCGTGATATGACGGGTTTCAGCATCAATGGAAACAGGGCCGCGCGGGCTCATCCATTCCATGCCTTTAACCGCATCAACGGCCTTTGCTGCATCCTGTTTGCCGCCGGTGGCTTCAATCATTTTGTAAATGACATGCATGCCATCATAAGCACCGACAGACGGGAAGGAAAGCTCTTCAGGATTACCGATGGCTTTCCTGGCATCTTCAACAAATTTCTTGTTTTCGGCGGAATCATGCGACAGCGCATAATGGAAGGTTGTCAGCACGCCAAGCGCTGCTTCACCCAGCGCCGGAAGATCGGATTCCTGTGTCAGATCACCGGGTGCAAAAAGCTGTACGCCTGCGGATTTCAGACCATTATCGACATATGATTTCATGAAGCCGAGTGTGGTCGGGCCAGCTGGCAGAAATGCAAAAACACCTTCCGCGCCCGAATCTTTCACGCGCTGCATGATCGGGCTGAAATCATTGGTGTTGAGCGGCATACGGATGGTTTCAACCACATCACCGCCAATCTTGGTAAAGCCAGCTTTAAATGCGTTTTCAGCGTCAATACCCGGGCCATAATCACTAACCACAGTGATGACTTTCTTCGCACCTTTATCCAGCGCTACCTGCGCGATCGGCAGGGATGTCTGCCATGTGGTGAAAGATGTACGCACCACATAAGGGCTTTTGGTGACGATTGTTGATGTGGCAGCATTCATAACCACCATCGGCACATTTGCCTGTTGCAAAATAGGCGTGACGGCCATCGCATCAGGGGTAAAAAAGAAACCGCCCAGATACTGAACCTTTTCTTTGATGATCAGCTCCTGTGCCAAAGATTTTGACTGTGCCGGATCAGCTTGCGGAACGTCACGATAAATCACTTCGATGGTATCATCGCCGATTTTATTGCCATGTTCGGCAATATAAGCATCAATACCGGCTTTAAAATTCTTGCCCTGCAAGGCGAAAGGCCCCGACATCGGGCCGATAATACCCACTTTAATCACATCAGCATAAGCAGCACTTGCGGTGAGCGCAAAGGCGGCCAGAGCGGTAAGCGTCAGTTTTTTCATGTTTTCCTCCCGAGAAAACCGTTGTAGCAATCCGTTGCATGTTGACTTAGTGGACGGATGTAACAACGAGATATATGTATTCTCCAGCTTAGTTTGACCGTGAAACTGGTAATGTAAAATGAATTAATCGCGAGTAACGATAACCCTTAGGTTATCTATGGCGCGATTAATGATCCTTTCCAAGTGATTGAATCTGATCTGTCAGACGAATGCTTATATTTAAGGCGGCTGCAAGGCTGGCACAGATTTGCGGCAGTACCATCCATTCAAGGCTCCATGCTGCGCCTGAACGCTCCTGTTCATGGATCATGGAATGCTGCATCGCGGATATTTGCACCGCATTAAATCGCGCCAGCGATACTAAAATCTCTGCATTAACCGGATTTTGCTTGTGCGGCATGGCTGATGATGCGCCGCCACCCGATAAAGCAATCTCATTTGCCCCTTGCGCCATCAGCGCAATATCCTGTCCCATTTTGCCTAAACTACCGCTGAGCGTCACAAAGACATGGGCAATATCGGTGATGATATCACGCACGCTTTGCCATTGCGGCAGATCATCAAGGGCGAGCATAAGACTAAGCTTTGCGCGTAAGGCTGTGGCTTGATCGCCAAAATCACGCAATGTGCCAACCGCGCCGCCCAGTTGCAGCGGAAAATGTAATTGCTCAAGCCGGATTGGAGCGCGTTTTAAAGGTTCAATCCAGCTTATTATGCGGTCATGGACTGTCACGGGCAGAGCTGCCTGCATCCGCGTATAAGCGGTCAATCCACGTTTGCCATGGGTTTGATCGAGTGCTTCTAACCTTTGCAGCAATTGCGCCAGTTTTTCTTGGATCAATTGCCTGAAAACCTTCAGCCGCAGCATCAGGCTTGTGTCAATCACATCCTGACTGGTGGCACCAAAATGCACATATTGGCTATAGGTTTCACCGACATGGGCGCGTAATTGTTTGACCAGCTCCGGTATCACCACACCGTCGCGTGCCGTTGCCTGATTAAGCTTGGCCATATCAGCCTGAAAGCTTGAGCCGGCTTCAGCAATTGCCAAAGCCGCTGCTTCAGGGATCAGGCCCAATTCCGCTTGTGCTTTTGCCAGCGCCGTTTCAAACCGGATCATCTCCTCCACATCGAAGCTGGCCGAAAACAATTTGTCTACGGCTTCATCTTTGAAAAGACCTGAGAGAAACGGATGATCAAAAACACAAATACTCATGCGTTAAATATCCAAAAAGACGGTTTCTTTTTCGCCCTGAATGTAAATGTCGAAGTGATAATTGTTACCGTCACGTTTGCCAATCAGTGTGTCAACGCGTGCTCTGTGTTCAATACGTGCCAGCAGCGGATCTTGTGCATTGGCTTCCTCTTCATCAGAGAAATACATGCGGGTGTGCAGCCCCATATTAATACCACGCGCCACAATCCATAAAGTGACATGCGGTGCCATCATGCGCCCGTCTTTAAAGGCAACCTGGCCGGGCTTGATAGTTTCAAACTTAAATTCACCCGTATCCATATGGGCAGGGCAGCGTCCCCAGCCTTTGAAATTTTCATCCGCTTTGCCAGCGGTTTCCATCGGGCTGTTGTAAAAACCTTGCGCATCAGCCTGCCAGATTTCCACCAAAGCATCCTTGAGCGGTGCGCCCATACCGTCAAAAACACGGCCTGTAATGGTGATGCGCTCACCACGGGTCTTGTCATTTACCAATGAGCCGGAGCCGAGATCGTCTTTGAAAATACCGTGAATGCCGACAAAATTTGGTGTCAGGCCGATATGGACATAAGGGCCTGCCGTTTGCGAGGCTGTTTCTTTTAAATAACCGAGTGGCTGAACCATGTTAGTTTCCTTCCATGCGGTTTTCAAACATGGTCGAACGGCGACCACGCAAGGTAATATCAAATTTAAAGGCGCGCATATCCATTGGCATGGTCGCATTCATATCAACGGCGGCAATCAGCCGTTCAATCGCTGCTTTATCCGGTATCGTGGTTACGATCGGGCAACGCCAGATCATCGGGTCACCTTCAAAATACATCTGCGTAATCAGACGCTGTGAGAAGCCGGAGCCGAAAACGGAAAAGTGAATATGGGCTGGTCGCCAGTCATTCACGCCATTTGGCCACGGATAGGCACCGGGTTGAATGGTTTTGAACCAGTAATAACCGTTTTCATCGGTGATGGTGCGGCCAACGCCACCAAAATTCGGGTCGATGGCAGCCAGATAGCTGTCTTTTTTATGGCGGTAGCGGCCGCCCGCATTGGCTTGCCAAAACTCGACCAGAGCACCGGCAACAGGGCGGTTGTTTTCATCCAGCACACGGCCATGCACTAAAATGCGCGAGCCAATCGCCATTTCGCCAGGTTTGGCATAATTGAGGATAAGGTCATTATCCAATTCATTGAGCATGTTATGGCCGAAGACAGGGCCGGTAATTTCGCTTTTAGTGCCTTCCAGCGACAGGAGCGCACGGGTCGGTGAGCGTAAGACGGATGTCTTATATTGAGGCGTAAAGGCCGGCGCATGGATCGCATGATCGCGCCCGTAAAAAGGGCCGTTTTCAGGCTTGCTGTTTTTCATCATTTCTCCCCTCCGGCTGCGTCCATACCCTCATAGGTTTTCTTGGCGATTTTAAAAGCATGATTGGATGCCGGAACGCCTGCATAAATGGCGACATGCATCAGTGCTTCGCAAATATCTTGTTGTGTGGCACCCGTATTGACGGTCGCACGAATATGCATGGCCAGTTCTTCATCCTGACCGAGTGCCGCCAGCAAAGCAATGGTGACAATCGAGCGCTCACGTTTGGTCAGGCCTTCACTTGCCCAGACGGTACCCCATGCCGATTCCGTAATCAGTTGCTGAAATTTACGGTCAATATCGGTAATCAATGCTGATGCACGATCAACGTGATCATCACCAAGTACTGATCTGCGCACTTGCATCCCAAGCTCATAACGCGACGGTGACGCGGAATTCTCGGCCATGGGTTATTCTCCGTTTCAGATATTTTTTATGAATTTTGCTATTGTTTGGCTGAAAATTTGCGGCTGTTCCACACAAGGAATGTGGCCGCATTTTTCAAGCATGATAAATTCAGCTGCCGGAATGAGACCGGCCATTTCCTGCACAAGGGCAGGCGGGGTTGCGCCATCCTGATCACCGGCAAGGCATAGGGTGGGCACGCAAATCTGTGGCGCTTGCGCCGTATAATCAGCCTGTGCCAGCGCCTCACAAGTGGCGGTGTAGCCATCAACCGGCTGGCGGGTAAACATGTTGCAATAGGCAGCAAAAGCCGCATTGTCCGGCATGCGGTATGCAGGCGTAAACCAACGCTCCATCGTAGGCGCCAAGATGCTGCTCAAGCCGTTTTGGTAAATGGCATCAATGCGTGTGCGCCACATCTCAGCCGTGCCGATTTTATGGGCGGTGTTGGAGAGGATAAGCCCTGCAACAAGTTCTGGTTTTTTGGCGAAGAGTGCTTGCGCAATCAAGCCGCCCATTGAAAGGCCGCATAAGATGACGCGCTCAAGCTTCAGCGCTTCAAGCAATGCAATAAGATCATCAGCGAGTTCATCAATCGTGTAAGGTGTAGTGCCGGTGTCGGAGAGGCCGTGACCGCGCTTGTCATAAGTCAGCAGCGAAAATTCACCTGCAAGCTGCGTCTTCACATCATCCCAAATCCGCATATCGGTGCCGAGCGAATTGATGAAAACAATTACCGGCGCTGAACCGGCTGCCGAATTGGTTGCTAGACCGGATTTGTCAAAAGCATAATGGGTGGTCTGATTGTTTAGACGAATAAATTGCACTGACTGTCTCCTCACGATTTTTAATCTGGCGCTTTCATCTGGTTAAGTAAAATGATATTAACGCGCATATTCATAACTGGGAGGTTATGTGAATATGCTCAGCAACCGCATCAAGTTCCGTCATTTGCATACATTTGTGGAAGTCGCACGTCAGAAAAGTGTGATGAAAGCATCGCAAATCCTGCATGTCAGCCAGCCTGCTGTTACCAAAACCATGCGCGAGCTGGAGGAGATTTTAGGTGTTCCTTTGCTGGAACGCGACGGGCGCGGCATTAAAATTACGCGCTTTGGTGATGTGTTTTTGCGCCATGCCGGAACCGCTTTAACGGCGCTGCGGCAAGGATTTGATTCTGTCTCGCAAGAGGTTGACGGTTCGGGGCCACCGATCCGCATAGGCGCTTTGCCAACGGTTTCCACCCGCATCATGCCGCGTGCGATGAGCTTGTTTTTGACAGAAAAAACCGGCAGCCGGATTAAAATTGTAACGGGTGAAAACTCGGTTCTGCTTGAACAGTTGCGCGTTGGTGATCTGGATCTGGTGGTTGGGCGACTGGCCGCGCCGGAGAAGATGACGGGGTTCTTTTTCGAACATTTATATTCGGAAAAAGTTTTGTTTTTAGTGCGTGCCGGTCATCCGCTGGCGCATGAAAATACGCCTATTTTTGATCATATCGCCCAATTTCCGGTGCTGATGCCGACGCGTAAATCTATCATCCGCCCATTTGTGGATCGCTTGCTGATTGCTAATGGCATCGGTGCACTTCCAATCCAGATTGAAACAGTGTCGGACGCTTTCGGACGTGCATTTGTGCGGGAAAGCGATGCAGTGTGGATTATTTCAGAAGGGGTTGCTGCGGCGGATGTCGCCGAAGGCAAGCTGGTGCCGCTTGATATTGATACGGATGAAACCAAGGGGCCGGTCGGACTGACCATGCGCACCGATATGGTGCAATCAGCCGCCCTGCAAATTCTGATCCAGACTATTCGCGAGGCGGCTGAAGATATTTGATTGTGGCTTGCCGCTAAAATCGCGGCGCCACACTTTCACATTACGGCTTTGCTGCCAAAATCGCAGCTCCGCTATGTTTAGTTATGGCATTGCCGCTAAAATAGCGGCTCCGCATTAGCACCTTATGGCTTCGCCGCTAAAATAGCGGCTCCGCCGGCAGCCTGTACAGCCAGACTACCGCAGATAATGCCTTCACCAAGTGCCGCTTCAAAGCCCACACCCTGCATCCAGCTATCAATAAAGCCAGCATTAAACGCATCACCGGCACCCGTTGTATCCACAACGGTGACGGCCTCTGCTGATTGATGCAATTGCAGATCGCCAGCCTTCAGCCATGCACCATCCGCACCGCCTTTGAGCACCACACATGGGAAATGCTCGGCCAATGCGTTTAATGCCGCAACCGGATCTTTATGGCCGGTGATCGCCAATGCTTCTTCCTGGTTGGGCAAGAATATATCTGTGCCCTTACAAGCCTCTAGCAATGCCGGATCATAAATCAGCGTTTCATCCCAGCTCGGATCAAGCGAAACGGTCAGGCCTTTGGCCTTGGCACGCGTGATCAGATCAGGGATTTCATGCAAAGTGGCATATTCTGCAATATGCAGATGACCAGCTTCGCTCCAGTTCAATGCGTCTTCCAGCGTTGCAGGCAGCGCAGTACCGGCGCGGCGTGAGAGAAAGGCACGGTCATTATCCACAACACTGGCGACGGTTACTTGCGGCCCTGCTGTTTCGCAGCGTTCCAGAAAACGCAGATCTGCACCAGTGGCCATCAGTTCCGGCAGAATGCCAACGGATAGCGGATCAAGCCCGAGGCGTGCAAGCAAAGCGCAAGCACGTCCCTTGTGGGCAAGGTGAGCGGCGGTGATGAACGCGCCGCCCCCTGCTGCAATATTCATATCTTGTGCAAATGTTTCCTTGCCGAGTTCCGGAAGAGCTTCCAGACCGGTGAAAATCAAATCACAATATATGCGCCCGATGCTTAAGACAGCCGGACGTGGTGATGATGCAGAACTCATAGTCGGCCTAAGCTTTTCTCGGTTTTTGCATCAAACAGATAGAGACTGCCGCTTGTTGCATGCACTGTTACAGTGCTGTCTGCTGCCGGAATGAATTTCGCCGGTGCTGTGGCAATGACTTCTGTGCCATGAACGCTCAAATGGATGAGTGTTTCAGGACCCAAAGGCTCAACGGCCAGCACGGTGCCGGTGAGGCTGATGCCGTTAGCCGGAACTGTTTCACCATCAGCTAGCGCAATCAGATCATGCGGACGCACACCGATGAGAATGTCACCGCTTTCAGTGAATTCAACTGCATCGCCGGAACGACGGCCTTTGATAAGGTTCATCGAAGGGCTGCCGATAAAGCGGGCGGTAAACACATCAACCGGATTTTCATAAAGCTCGGTCGGGGTGCCTGTCTGCAAAATATGACCGTCTTTCATCACCACAATACGGTCAGCCATGGTCATGGCTTCGACCTGATCGTGGGTGACGTAAACGGTGGTGGTTTTCAGGCGTTGATGCAGACGTTTGATTTCAATGCGCATCTGCGAGCGCAATTGCGCATCCAGATTGGACAATGGTTCGTCAAACAAGAAAGCAGACGGATTACGCACCATCGCACGACCGATAGCAACGCGCTGACGCTGACCACCCGAAAGAGCAGCCGGACGACGGTCGAGATAAGGTTCCAGACCCAAAATCTTGCCGGCTTCTTCAATGCGCTTGTTCTTTTCTTCCTTCGAGAGTTTGGAGGTATAAAGACCAAAGCCGATATTCTGGCGCACAGTCATATGAGGGTAGATCGCATAGTTCTGGAAAACCATCGCAATATTGCGCTGTTTAGGGTCACGCTCGTTGACAACTTCGTCACCGATTTTCAGCGTGCCGCCGGAGATGTCTTCCAGACCGGCAATCATACGCAAGGTGGTGGATTTACCGCAGCCCGAAGGGCCGACAAAAACCACAAATTCACCATCGGCAATTTTCAGATCAATGCCGCGAACAGCTTCAACATTGCCGTAGCGCTTTACCAGTTTTTCAAGTTCGATTGTGGCCATCAGCGTGTCTCCACCAATGTTTGGAATTTTTCATTGAGCGCGCGCGCGGCATTGGCCTCGTCGGCAGATTGTTTGGCAGTTTGTGCCGCAAAGGCTTGGGCAGTCGCCTTATAATGGGCAAGTGCATCCATCATTGGCTTGTCAGCCGGGCCGCCGGTGCGGTCGCGGATGCGCACAAAATATTCAGGCGAAACCAGTTCTTCAAACTTCGTACGGTCAAAAGATGGCTCTTTGCCGGTTGCATGTTTGAAGGCTTCCAGGAACGGCTCATAACCGTCTTTGGCTAAGCCGCCGCCCTTAGCGACAACAGCCTTGGCAACTGTCGCGGCAATTTCGTGTGCCTGACGGAAGGAGAGGTCTTCGATGCGAACCAGTGAATCCGCAAGCTCTGTAATAGTGATGCAAGAGCGGCGGATATTATCCTGAACACGAGCCGGATCAATGCGCACTGCTTCGATGAAAGCTGCCAGCAAATCCAGCACGCGGCTGGCTGATGCAAAGGCTTCATAACCCATTGCTTGCGTTTCGCCTTCACTGTCATTCATATCGGTAAATGGTGTGTTGTGAATAACATCCAGAACCGTGCGCGCACGACCCATTGTCTGGCTGGACAAATGGCGCATATGTTCAATCGGCACCGGATTGCGCTTTTGTGGCATGATTGAAGAAATCTGCACAAAGGCATTCGGCACATACATTTGGCCAACTTCAAAACTTGTCCAGAACTGGAAGTCCTGAATGAGGCGGCCAAGATGGATGAACATCAGCTCGATCGATGAATAGGTCGAGGTGATATAGTCGGAAGCAGCAATACAGCTGTAGGAATTACGCAAAGGCGCCGCAAAGCCGAGCAGTTCCGCAACACGTTCACGGTTGATCGGAAAGCCGGATGTGGTGATCGCAGCTGCGCCCATTGGCGACAGATTGACGATTTTGCGTGCCTCTGCAAAGCGCTCGATATCACGGATGAGCACTTCAATGGCGGCAGAAAGATAATGACCGAAAGTAGAAGGCTGTGCCGGCTGACCGTGGGTATAAGCCACAATCAGGGTTGCTTTCTCACGTTCTGCTGCACGGATCATCGCTTCCAGCAGGTTCTGTGCTTTGGCGATCAGGGCATCAATGCGCTCTTTCAGGCCAAGTTTGAACAGAGTGTGGTCGATGTCGTTGCGTGAACGTGCGGTGTGAAGACGACCGGCAATATCAGCGCCAAGACGGCTTTTAAGCTCTTTCTCGATGAGGAAGAAGAAATCTTCGACTTCACCGGTGTAAACAAGCTGTGTCGGATCAACATCGCGGTCGATAGCTTCCAAAGCACCGGCAATAGCCGATGCCTGGGCGCTGTCAAGAATGCCGGTTTCCACCAGCATAACCAGATGGGCGCGATCAATCCGGCGGAAGCCGTCGACATGATGGGTTTTGGCACCGTCAAAGAGAGGCTTCAAAACCGTTTCTTTATAGGTCGGATCAGGAAAGACGCTTTTGTCGTTCAAGCGTGGATCTAGGTCTGACATGATTTATCCTTTCAGTCCGGCAAGCATCACACCGCGTACGATGTAGCGTTGCAGCACAAGGAAGACCAACAGGGTCGGCAGAGTTGCAATCGCTGCACCTGTCATGATCATTTCCCATTGGATGGATTGTTCAACCGCAAAACTCGATAGACCAACCGGCAAGGTGTAAAGCTCTTTGCTGGTGGTGACGATCAGCGGCCAGAAGAAGGCTGTCCAGTTACCAAGGAAGGTAAAGATGGCGAGTGCCGAGAGCGCAGGGGTCACAAGCGGCATGGCCACTTTCCACCAGATCTGGAACTCGTTGAGACCATCAACGCGGGCTGCTTCGAGGAAATCATCCGGCACACCTTCAAAGAACTGCTTCATCAGGAAGGTTCCGAAAGCGGTCATCAGGCCCGGGAATATAATGCCCCAATAGCTATCGAGCCAGCCGAGCTTCGACGACATGACATACCAAGGAATAACCAGCATTTCTGTCGGGATCATCAGTGTCGACAGAATGGCGATAAAGATGAAATTACGGCCGCGGAACTTGAACTTCGCCAATGTGTAGCCGACGAGACTGTCAAAAAACACGTTGGAGAGTGTGACGACAACCGCCACAAACATTGAGTTGAAGAACCAGCGCAGAAAGCGTCCGTCAGCCAGAATGGTGACATAGTTCTGGAACGATGGTGCACTCGGGATCAAACGCAGATCATAAACCTGACCGGCTGTTTTCAGCGATGTTGAAAACATGAATGCCAGCGGAATGACCATAATGATGCCGCCGATGAACAACAATGTCCATGTCAGCACACGGCCTGGTCTGACGTTTTTGTAATTGATTGAGGGGGATTGAACAGTGGTACTCATTTCTTTTCCCTCAAAATCCAGAGCTGTAAGAGCGATACGAAAAGCAGGATGGTGAACAGGACAACAGTTTGTGCTGCGGCATAGCCCATCGCATAAGATGAAAACGCCGTCTGATAGATCATCAGCACCAATGGTTTGGTCGAGCCAAGCGGCCCGCCCGGATCATTGGTGGTCATGTTGTAGACCTGATCGAAAATACGCAAGAAACCGATCGAGGAGAAAACAACCAGAAACACAGTTGTCGGCTTCAAAAGCGGAATGGTGATTTTGCGCAAAATTGCCCATTCACCCAGACCGTCAATGCGGGCTGCTTCGTAGAAAGTATTCGGAATAGCGCGCAGACCGGCCATGAAGATGATAATCTGGAAGCCGAGGCCTGCCCAGATAGATGTCACCATGATGGATGGCAATGCCTGCTCAACCGAGCGGATGAAACCTTGCTGCGGAATACCAACCAGAGCCAGCGCATTATTGATAACGCCGATGGGGGCAGGCTGGTAGAACCAGCGCCAAACCCATGCCATTGCGGCAGCGGTGGTGAGGTATGGCAGAAAATAGAGACCGCGGATCAGGCCATGCATAAAGCGGACGCGATCCAGATAGAACGCAATCGTAAACGCCAGAATGAGGCTGATTGGTGTACCAATCAGCAAATAGCTGAAGGTGTTTTTAAACACTTTCCAGAATTGCGGATCAGCAAAAAGTTTGGTGTAGTTGTCGAAACCGATGAATTTTGGCGGCTTCATCAAATTCCAGTTCGTCAATGAAAGCCAAAATGCTTCAATTGTCGGATAAAACCGGATAACCGAATAAAACAGGATAGGCAGAGCAAGGAAGCTCCAGATCCAAATCAACCGTCTTACGCGCATTGGGAAGCGGTTCCAAAAAGTGTCATCCGATCGGGCTGTTGTCACAGTCATGGCTCACAATACCTTTTGGTATGGTTCGAGATAAGCGTAATATTTACTTAAAAAGCAGACGCAAAGTATGGAATAAAATGCGGCGTGGCCCGATGCTCAATTAAGCGTTGGGGCCACGCTTTTTATTTTTGCAGTCTTATTGTGCGTCGTCGATTACAGTCTGCTCAGCTTTTGCCGCCTGAGCGAGTGAATCTTTGGTAGGCTGCTTTTCAAGTGCTACGCGGTTGACCATGTCGATTGCAGTCTGACGCTGGGCTGCTTCATCAACAAACATGGTTGTGTGAGCATATTCCAAACCTTTAAGGAATGGACCATAGATCGGATCTGCCAGGTTCTTTTCGGTCTGGGCAGCGGAACGACGTGCAGGCAGTTCGCCTACTTCTTCCAGCCAGATTTCCATAGCTTCAGGTGAAGAAATATAGTCGAGGAACTTCTGTGCCGCAACGAGTTTTTCACCTTCTACAGTGGAGCCGATACCATTGGCAAAATAGCTCGCATAGTTGGAACGAACGCCTTCAGCATTAGCAGGAAGCTCGGTTACGCCCCATTCAAAACCTTCGATGGTGCGGAATGAACCCAGACGGAAGGTGCCGTCAATGGTCATTGCAGCCATACCGGCGCGGAATGCAGCCTGACCTTCGTCCATGAACTTCTGTTCACTGACTTTATGTTCAAGCTGAAGATCTGTGTAGAACTTCAGAGCTTTGTCACCGGCTTCGGTGTCATAGGCTACTTTGCGGTCATTGTCGGTGTAAGGCACGCCGCCATACTGACGAACGAGCACTTCACGCCACCAATGGTGATCCTGACCAGCCATATCCATGGTCACACCAACAGTTGTGAGGTTGCCAGCACCATCGCGCTTGGTGGTTTTCTTGGCAGCTTCAACAAAAGCTTCCAGTGTCTGTGGCGGGTTGTTTGGATCAAGACCAGCTTCTTCAAACAATTTCTTGTTGTAGAAAACAGCCAGTGAACGCACAGCAGTCGGCAGACCGTAATATTCTTCACCGCGCTTCATGGCGCTGACGATGGAGAAGAAGTCGCTTTCGATTTTATCGTGCGGGAATGCTTCCTTAGACAGCGGCTGCAGAATGTCGCCAGCTACGAATTTGTCGAGCCAGCCGTAGAAGAGCTGCATCACATCAGGGGTCTTACCGGCCATTTTGGCAGCGATAACGCGGGTCTGATAATCATCGTAAGGGAATGTGGTCTGTTTGACCTTGATGTCTGGGTTGGCTTTTTCGAAATTGGCGATCAGCTTGTCCATAGCTTTAACGCGGGTTTCGAAAATATACTGCCAATATTCAATTTCAACAGCCTGAGCTGCATTAAAAGCCATTGTGCTGAAACCAGCAACCAAGCTCGCAAGCATAAGTTTACGCATATTAGAACCTCCCTAAGCGCCGCCTCGCTTAATCGATTGCGAAGAGGCTGCTGAACCAATTGCCCGGAACCTTCATTCCAGTGTTACAAATGAACGGACTTCAACTGTCGCAACATCAACAATATACCATTCCGCCACTTATTTCTTCCGCAGAACATTTATTCGTTTGTGGAATTTAATGTGCTACAGAAAACACCAAAGTGTTAGTCCTTACGGTTCCCTATAAAACATGGTTTTGTCAATAAGATAATTTACTTGAATTAATCTATTGCTGTGTTTGAGGTATTTGAGCTATCACTTTTTCAGGGGATAGCAGGGTGAGTAGAATGGTTTTCCAGCTCGATAATGATCAACAGACGACCCATCAGGTCACTTTGGGCAAAAATCCGGAGAGGATTCGCGATCATAATCGTCGTGTGGTGCTGGATGTCGTGCGCCAGCACGGTTCACTCGGGCGTATGCATATTGCGCGTCTGACGCATCTGACTGCACAAGCGATTGCCAATATTGTTGATGAGCTGGTCAGTGAAAATCTGCTGATGCAAACGGGACGTCTGCGCGCCGGCCGCGGCCAGCCGCCCAAGCAATTTGCGGTTAATCCCGATGGCGCGATGACGATCGGCATTGAAATGGCCTCTGATCATTTGGTGACAACGGTGCTTGATCTTGCCGGTCAGCCGCGTCTGCGTCGTATTACGACAGTGAAAGACACCAGCCCTGCAAAACTTTCCAAACAGTTTGCAAATGAAATTGCTGAAATAAAACAGAGTTTTACCGCGCCTTTGCTGGGTGTTGGTGCTGTGATGCCAGGGCCTTTTGATGTGGAAGGCATGACCTCGGTCGGCCCGACAACATTGCCGGGCTGGGCGGATATTGATGCGGCGGCTTTTTTAAGTGAAGCATGCGGCGAGACAGTTATCATTGAAAATGATGCTTCTGCGGCCGCCGTGGGCGAGCGACTTTTTGGTGCCGGACACGGTATTTCCAGTTTCGCGATGATCTATTTCGGCGCTGGTATCGGGCTTGGTATGATTGTTGATGGCATGCCGTTTCGCGGTGCATTCGGCAATGCGGGCGAAATCGGCCATGTGGTGGTTTCGCCATTAGGGCGCCCGTGTGCATGCGGCCAGCAGGGCTGTCTTGAGCGCTACGCTTCGCATTATTCATTGCGTGAAGCGCTTAATCAGGCCGGCATTGAAAATACAGAATTTGATGATCTGGTAACACTCTATGAGGAGAAAAATCCGGTTCTGATGAACTGGCTTCATGAGGCGGCAGCGCATCTGGCGCCGATGATCGCGATGATAGAAAATATTCTGGATCCGCAGACCGTGATTTTAAGCGGCATGCTGCCGGATTCTATTTTGCAGGAACTGGTGACCATGATGGGAACGCTGCCGATTTCGGTGGCAAGCCGTCAGGAACGGGTGATGCCGCGGGTGATTCTCGGGGCAACCGGCCAGTTTACCGCGGCTTTGGGCGCTGCTGCCCTGCCGCTATTTGAGGTTATGACGCCGAAGCTTGATACGGCATCTGATCTTTAAAAATTCAATATCTGGAGAATAAACATGCTTACGGCACGTCAAAAAATTGAAAAGCAGATGGCAGCACCGGCATTGGTGCGCCTGCATCGCAGCCTTAGCCGTTTGCAATCAACTGTCACTATGATGAACACCGGCGCGCATCCTGATGATGAGCAGAGCGGTATGCTGGCTTATTTCCGTTTTGCTTTAGGCATGCGGGTGATTATCGGCTGTTCCACCCGCGGCGAAGGCGGGCAAAATGTGCTGGGGCCTGAACGCAGCGGTGCCTTGGGCGCTGTGCGCAGCCGCGAATTGGAAGAAGCCGCCCGTGCCATAGACAGCGATGTGACATGGCTTGGTCATGGCCCGCAGGATCCGGTGCATGATTTCGGTTTTTCCAAAGATGGCGATGGCACTTTCTTACATTGGGGCGAAGATCGCACTATAGAGCGCTTGGTTCGCGCCTACCGCACTGATCGTCCTGATATTGTTATTCCGACTTTTCTGGATGTGCCGGGACAGCACGGCCATCACCGTGCGATGACACGCGCAGCTGAAAAAGCGATTCATTTAGCAGCCGACCCGAAAGCCTATCCGGAGCATTTTGATGAAGGCCTGAGCGTTTGGCAGGTGGGTAAATATTATCTGCCTGCATGGACTGGTGGCAGCAATGGTTATTATGATGATGAAGTGCCGCCGCCATCTGCCACTGTAACCGTGCGTGCGGAAGGCCGTGATGTGGCAACAGGTGCTGATTATGACCGTATCGGCGAATGGTCACGTTATTATCACGCCAGTCAGGGCATGGGCTATTGGCCGGAAAATCCGAAAACAGAATGGCCGCTGCATCTGTTGCTTAACAGCGTTAAAACGCGCAGTGAAACATCCGTGCTGGATGGTTTGCCGGCTAATTTGGAACAGTTGGCGGCATTTTCGGGGCTTTCTGCCAAGGCTGTCAGTAGCTTGCGTGATGCGCAGGATGCGCTGGATCATGGGATTTCAGCCTTTCCTGATCGCGGTGCGATTATGGCTTGTCTGGTTGAAGCGGCAAAAGCCATTGAAATTGCGCGTGAACATGCTTCAGCAGATTTCCTGAAACTGCACGAACATCGTCTGAGCAAAAAGCTGACGCAAATTCATCATGCGCTTTTTGAGGCAGCAAATCTGTTTGAAAATGCCGCTTTAACCTCGCGTACCTTAATGCCTGGGCAAGCTACCGGGTTGAAGGTTAGCCTCAGTGATGAGTATCGCCGCTATAAAGTGCGGGTCGAGGCGATTTTCCCCGTCTGTGTTGGGGTGATTGCCACCGAACAAAATGGCAGGCATTTTAATTTTGATATTATTGCCGAGACAGAGGCCGAATATTCACCTGTTTTTGAGCCGGACTGGACATCTCTGCAAGGAAATGGTCAGGCACATATCGTTTTGACTGCGGATTTTTCCGGCTATCAGGCCAGCGCACAATTTGATCTCGAAGAACCATTTGCCGTGCTTCCGGCAAGTTCGCTGACCCTTGATCCGCCTGCTTTTATTTTGCCGCTGCAAGATAAAAGCACCGAAAATCTGACGACATATATGAGCATCAATGGTGCGCAAGCTCCTGTTCGTTTTATTGCGCCTGAAAATTGGAGCGTCAGCCAGGACGGAGCGCAAGTGACTTTAACGCGTCCTGAAAAGCCTGAACAGGGTTTGCTGCGTTTCACGCCGCAGATTGATGGACGCGAAGCGTTTAAAGTGGATCATATCAGCTATCCTCATATTGGTGCGCTGAGTTATCGCGAGCCGGAATTGTTGCAGGTGCTGGCGCTCGATCTGACACTGCCAAAGGGCGCTAAAATCGGTTATGCCGGCGGTGGAGCGGATCGCGTGGGTCTGTGGCTCTCACGCATGGGGCTTGACGTCACTATGCTGACCGAGAAGCATTTTGCTGGTGATTTGTCGCAATTTACTACCATTGTCGTTGGTATTTTTGCTTTTGGTCTGCGTAAAGATCTGGCCGCGGCCACTGCTAAATTGCATGATTTTGTGCATAAAGGCGGGCATTTGGTGAGCCTTTATCATCGCCCGTCCGATGGCTGGGTGCCGGAGACAACGCCACCGTTGCGCCTGAATATCGGCACGCCTTCTTTACGCTGGCGCGTAACCGATCCGGCCTCTGATGTAACGATCCTGCAACCTGAGCATAAACTGCTTAAAGGGCCGAACCATATTGACATGAGTGATTTTGACGGTTGGGATAAAGAACGCGGGCTCTATTTCATCTCTGGTTGGGATGATGCCTATGTGCCGCTCTTATCGATGCATGATGCCAATGAACAGCCATTGTTTGGCGCATTGCTGAGTGCAGAAATCGGTCAGGGTCGCCATACGCATACAAGTCTTGTTTTGCATCATCAGCTCGACAAATTGGTGCCGGGCGTTTTCCGACTGGTGGCTAATCTTGTTCAACCGGCCTGATACAGCATCGGATAAAACAAGCGTGAAAAACGCGTCATCCGGCAAGGGCTCGACCGGAGAGGCCATTATTTGGTCTCTTGCCGATATGATGCTGGTTGCCGGTGCCATGTCGGCATTGGTGAAGGCGCAAGGGGTCTCTTACCCGGCGTTTCAGCTTGTTTTTATCCGTGCGTTGATCGGGTTGATTTTTATTTTGCCGCTCATTTGGCGTGAGCGGCACCAGATGCTGCATATTCGCCACCCGTGGCGCAACTTAACCCGCATTGTCTGCAATGCTGTAGCACTGACAAGTCAGTTTTTTGCCTATGCCTTGATGCCGCTGGTGGTCGTCAATGCCCTGAGCTTTTCAAGGCCGCTGGTCACCATGCTGATGGCGGTGGTAATGTTGTCAGAAAAGGTCAGCCGTATTCAGTGGATTGGTGCTGGCATCGCCTTTGGCGGCGTGTTGATTATGCTTAATCCAAGCGGTGGCTTTGTCTGGAGCGTCGGCCTGGTGGCGATTGCTGTCAATGTGGTTTTCGGATCACTGGCGACTATTCAGACGCGCCAATTGCGCGATGAAAGCACTACAGTGATGATGGTGTTTTATACGGTGGGGCTGGTGGTGCTGACCGCTATACCGGCCGTTATCACTTGGCAGCCGGTTAAAACAGTTGATTGGATACCATTGATCGGCATTGGTTTGCTGGCACAAGCGGGGCAATATTGCTTTTTGCGTGCCTATCGTCTGGCCGACGCCAGTGTGCTTGCACCGGTCAGCTATCTTTCCATCGTGGTGATGGCGATAACCGGCTATGTATTTTTTGACGATATACCGGAACTCAAAATAATCATCGGCTCCGTCATTGTATTGGGTTCATTACAATTAACTTCTGTCTGGGAGCGTCGCGCTAAGAAACACCTCTGAAACATTGTTACAATGGTTCACTTTTTTGTTATGAGAATATAGTCCTTTTTGCGCAAAAACAGGACTTTTAAAGATCAAATTTACTTATATTTTTATGTATATTGGTAAAGTTTTTGCAGAATTTATTGACTTTCTTAAACCATTTACCTACTTGACCAAGAGATGGGCCGCATATCGAACCTCCCCCGGATTGTGCGGTTGAAACCATTTTTGTCAAATGAAGCTAAGTAAGTTTCTTACTAGTTCCGAATTTGGAGCAGAAAATTGAAAATTTCTACATTGTTCGCTACAGCTGCGATTGCTTTCGCAGCAGCATCCGCACCTGCACTGGCTGCAGATTTTGAAGTTAAAATGCTCAATAAGGGTGAAGGCGGCGATATGGTTTTTGAACCAGCGCTCACCAAAATTGCTGTCGGCGACACCGTAACTTTCGTACCGACCGATCCTTCACACAATGCGGAAAGCATGAAGGATATGATGCCAGAAGGTGGCACCACCTTTAAAGGCAAGATCAACAAGGAAGTAAAAGTTACTTTCGACAAAGAAGGTGTTTACGGCGTTAAGTGCCTGCCACACTTTGCAATGGGCATGGTTGCACTCGTCGTTGTTGGCGATGACCTGAGCAACATTGATACTGCTCCAAATGCAAAAATGCCACCAAAGGCAAAAGAACGCATGCTGCCATTGCTTGAACAGGCTGCTGCTAAGTAATTTTTACGGTTTCGTAAAAACAGTGCCGGAAGATGAAAATCTTCCGGCATTTTTTTTGAATGAATCTCTGCTGTTTAACTATAATTTATGCCATTTGTTATATTTTTAATGGTGATTAGCCTTCTATATAGTTCTATAGAGAATAAAGAACGGCTGTTTTTAATATAGTTAGAGGGGGGCGGTGTCATTTCAATAACCGCCGAGTGAGGTTCATTGAGTGATACCAACCATGACGGGTCGTTAAGGCCTGCGTTTGAAGTATCCCGTGCCCGTCTGCTGCTGTCACTGGCAGTTGTTATCGGCACTGCATCGGTTTTTGGCTTAACTTATAGTCTGACAGCGCCACTTGTTGCATTAGCGCTGACAGAGCAGGGCGTGACCGAAACGATCATCGGCATCAATGCCGCCATGCACGCGCTTGGGGTGTTGTGTGTGGCGCCCATGTTGCCGCGCTGGGCAAGCCGTTATGGCACGCGCAGGCTCATTATCCTTGCACTGATTATGACTGCTGTCTTATTGGCGCTTTTTCCGGCTATGCCAAGCTTTTGGCTGTGGTTTCCGTTGCGTTTTGGTCTTGGTATTGCCGCCGAAATTCTATTTGTGCTGACCGAGACATGGGCCAGCGAATTGAGCACAGATGCAACGCGCGGACGCATCATGGCCGCTTATACAGCTTTTTTATCGCTTGGTTTTGCCGGCGGGCCGCTGATCCTTTCTTTTACCGGTTATGAGGGTGTGCTGCCGTTTTTTATCGGTAGCGTGATTGCGCTGCTGGCACTGATTTTTATCTGTTATCGTGGTGTTCAGGCACCGGCGATGCAGCAAACACATAATCTGAATTTGCTTCGCTATATGCGTGCCGCACCTATTGCAATGGGCACGACAGGCCTGAACGCCGGCATTGAAACGGCTGGTTTGTCTTTCTTGTCTCTTTATGCGGTGCGTCTTGGTTGGAGCGAGCAGGGCGGCACGCATCTGATTACCATTTTGATGGTGGGAGCCATATTGTTGCAACTGCCGATCGGCTGGATTTGCGATAAAATGGATCGCTTCCGACTGATGGTGATTTTAAGTGTTCTGTCGATTGCCGGTGCGTTCTTCTGGCCATTCATTTTGCAATCCGGTTGGATTGCTTATCCGGCACTGTTTATCTGGGGCGGGGTATTTGTTGGAATTTACACCACTATGCTCGCCATTATCGGCAGCAAATTCCGCGGTACCGATCTGGTCGGTATTTATGCGGCAATGGGTCTGTTTTGGGGTGCCGGCGCACTGTTCGGGCCAACCCTTGCTGGTCTTTCAATGGATATGACTGCTCATGGTCTGCCGATTTTTGTCGGCATGGCCTGTGCGGTATTTCTCGGGTTTATTTTTTTCATTGGTCGCTTTGAAAAGACTATGGATGAGGCTACATCGTGATAAGAATTATGCTGCTTTTACTGGGGCGGGACATCATCCAGCATCATTGGAAAAAGCTTTTTGCGATTGGCCTGATCTGGTTTATCGCCGGTCTTGCCATTTTTATTGATGCGATTGATGGACATACATTGATACCGTCTTATGCCTTTGGTTATTTCTTGCTGCCAGAGGCGGTGGTGAGTGTCATTGCGGCTTTTGGCAGTTACGGCACCGCCAAGCAGATGCGGCTCTTTCAGGGTATTTTGTTATTTATCATTGCCATTCTGATTTTGATGTCGTCTTACGCCACCAATTTCATTCTGGCGATGATCTTCGGTATCAGCTTTCTTATCGATGGTGGTGTGCGCATTGGCAGTGCCATTGTGGTGCGTTATGCGCGCTGGAGAACGGGGATCATTGCCGGTCTGGTTGAAATTGTGCTGGCGATCTTTGTGCTGCAGCCATGGCCAACCTGGTATGAAGGCACTGTTGGTTGCAATGTTGGTGCGGTGATGATGATGGCGAGTGTGGGCGTTATCAGCATTGCTGTGCGTATTCGCCGGTTGAAACCGGGGGCATCGATTACCTCGATGTTCAAAGGCGAGCAATGCTTGTTTAATGGGGCGTTTGAAGAGGAAACGGCGCAAACCGAGCGTGGTGAGGTGATTGTGCATGTCTGGACGCCAACCGGCAATGCCACCACGCCGTTGCGTCAGCGCGCGATCAACCGCTATATCGCTGCGGTGGATGCGCAAGGGGTGATCTCAACCGGTCATGCGGCTTTGGAAATGCAGCCCGACATTTATATCAGCCATTATCCGGCGGTGGAGATCGACCGCTCACCGGATGAGTTTGGCCGGATTTTACGAGCAACCGTTGATAATGATGTGCCGGGACGCTTTTTATCTTCTTATCGTGAAGAGGCGGATGGCTGGTGTGAATCCACCGTCAAAGTGCGCCTTGTCGGTGCTGATGTGCAAAAACTGCGCAGCTATTGGAAGCGTTATAGTCAGGATACAACCTATAATCTGACCAATCGTAATTGCTCTTCATCTGTGGCACACGCGCTGGATGCAGCTTTTGAAGGTGGTTTTCGTGAGCGTCGCTGGCCGCTTTTGTCAGTACTTGGTGCTATATCCTATCCGGAGTTATGGGCAGCAGGTTTAATGCGTCAGCGGGCTGAAACAATGGCATGGACACCGGGGCTGGTGCTTGATTATGCGCGTGCGTTAAGTGCGCTGGTCAATCCGCCTGCGAGCACATGGCGGCGGTTGTTCCGGCTTAAAAGTGCAGAGATCAATAAATAAAAAAGCGGGCTGAAAAGCCCGCTTTATTTGTTTTATGCTGAAATCGAAAGGCTGCCCTTTGGATCTGGGATAACCACAATCTTACTGCCATCGCGCACATTGTCATAAAGATGGATGACATCCTGATTGAGCATACGGATACAGCCGGAGGAAACGGCCTTACCGATGGTCCATGCTTCAGGGGAGCCGTGGATACGATAAATAGTATCGCGGCCATCTTTATGGATATAGAGCGCGCGGGAGCCAAGCGGATTTTTAAGTCCCGGGCCCATACCGCCATTTTTAATGCTGTATGGTTCAAGTGCTGGCTGGCGGGCAACCATTTCATCCGGCGGTGTCCAGCGTGGCCATTTGCGTTTGTAGGCGATGATGGCATGGCCGGACCATGCATAGCCGTCACGACCAACACCAATACCATAGCGCATGGCACGGCCATTTTTCAGCACATGATAAAGATATTTATTAGGCGTGTCGACAATTACCGTGCCGGGCTTTTCATCGGTGAAATAATCAACTTCCGTGCGCCAGTATTTTTGCGGCACTTTGGAAACATCAACGGCAGGGATCGGAAAATCTTCATATGGCAATGCTTCATACATCGGCGGTACAGCGGCTTTAGCTGCTGTTTTGGCCGGTGTTACATCTGCTGCGGGGCGCATATTAGGATTGGTAGAAACGCAGCCTGAAAGCGTAATGGCACTGGCACCGATCAGAAAGTTTCTGCGGGACAAAAGCTGTGTCATGTTGTTGGTTTTATCTTTCATAGGGCTTTCACTTTAAATACAAAGGCAAACTTATGCTTGAGATCTGGGCTAACAAGCCGGAACAAGCTTAAGTGAGCCTTAAGATAAGGACGGCTGATGGCAGAAAAGACGAGCAAGTGCTGCCTGTGACTTATATGTCACGAATAGCGTTGCCGTAATGGCACAGTTTCAGTGCTATTATGGTTAAGCAAATATGAATGATAAATTTAAAGACCGATTTTAAAACAATGAGCCCTGATTGCTGTTGTCCTTCGGGGGGGCGGCAGGGCGCTTCGGTTTTGGCGCAGGCGATGGAATCACTGGTTTTGGCGTGACAGGCGCGCCATCTTTATGAGCGGTTGCTGCCACTTCGCCATCAGCAAAGCGCAAATTCAGCACCGCGCCATTATCAATATGGGCGGCCTGTTTGATCGGTTTGCCCTGATCATCAAAGACAATGGCAAAACCCCGCTCCAGCACACTTTCATGCGATAATGTCCGCATCAGGCGCTCCAGCTCGTGGCTGCGTCGCTTGAGGCGTTCAAAGCGCAAACCAATGGCCTGATCGCGGCGGCGGTCAAACTGGTTGAGGGACGCTTTATGTTGTGCCACTTCGCGCATGATAGGTTCAGCATTTAAACGGTTGGCGCGATAGGTGTAAGCGGTGCGCCGTTCACGCAAAAAACTTGCCAGAGCGCGCGGCAGTCGCTCGTTCAACTGTGTGGTTGCGCGTTTGTGTTCGGCAATTTTACGACGCAGCAAATGCGGCGAAAACTGACGCGCCACGCCTTCAAATTGCATTTTCTTATGTTGGGTCAGTGTTTGCAGGCTGCGCTCAAGGCGGCTGCTTATTTCATCAAAATGCCGGCGCGGCAGTGCCAGCAACTGATCGGCACCCGGCATGGCACGGCCAAGTGCCCGTTGCATCTGGCGACGCTGATCTAAATAACGGGACATGGCAGCAGAAAGACGTGCAGCATGGGACGCAAGGCTTGCCTGCAAGTCAGCGCGCACCGGAACCGCCATTTCAGCCGCCCCCGTCGGGGTAGGTGCACGCACATCGGCGGCCAGATCAATCAATGTCCAGTCGGTTTCGTGACCCACGGCGGAAATAACCGGAATGTGGGATGCCGCAACGGAGCGAACCACCACTTCATCATTAAAGCCCCACAGATCTTCCAGACTGCCGCCACCACGCGCCACGATGAGGAGGTCAGGCTGGGGAATGCCGCTATCAGGCTGAAGGCTATTAAAGCCATCAATGGCCGCAGCCACCTCAGCACCACTGGTTTCGCCCTGCACCCGTACCGGCCAGACCAGCACATGCAACGGAAAGCGATCGGTGATGCGATGGATGATATCGCGGATGACAGCGCCGGTCGGCGAGGTGATAACGCCGATCACTTTCGGCATAAATGGCAGGAGTTGTTTGTTGGCCGGATTAAACAGACCTTCAGCGCCAAGCTTGCGTTTGCGCTCTTCCAGCAGCGCCATCAAGGCGCCGGCACCAGCTGGCTCCATTTGTTCAATGACGATCTGATATTTGGAAGAGCCCGGATAGGTGGTAAGTTTACCGGTGGCAATCACTTCCATGCCTTCTTCCGGGCGGAAGCGCAATTTGCTCATCGAGCCGCGCCAAACCACCGCTTCCATGCGGGCTTTGTCGTCTTTTAGCGCAAAATACGCATGCCCTGATGAATGGGGGCCGCGATAACCGGAGATTTCACCGCGCACGCGCACATGGCCGAATTGCTCCTCAATCGAGCGCTTGAGTGCACCCGAAATTTCAGAGACAGAATATTCAGCCACGTTTGAACTGTTGTTTTTGGCAGTTGCTGCGGCTGGAGGCGGCGAATCGAACAGATTATTCATATGCCTATTGGCCAGTTTTTACGCTCCGGGGTCAAGCAGTGAGGCACATATATCACCAGTCAATCGCCAGATAATGTGCGTTGCTTTTCTTTTGTTTTTGGTGTGCGGCCAGATGATATTCAGGGTTGAGTGATGCAATCGGCGGTGCAGAGATTGTCTCAAGGCTTGCCACAATATGCTGCACCAGCGCATCCATAATGGCGGCTTGTTTGCTGGCACCGCGCAAAATGCCGATGCCGAATTTTGGCAAGGGCATAAAGCCTTCAGCCTCGGTCAGCACACGCATACCAGGGCGCAGCGCACATTCGGGAAGCACGGCAACAGCAAGCCCTGCCAATACCGCAGCACTCAGCACACTGGCCGACCAGCTGGTAAACAAGATGCGGTAATCGCGCTGGGCTTCCACCAGAGTATGAATGGCCGAGCGACGCCACGCACAGGTGGAACGCCCGACAGCAAGCGGCAATGTTTCCGCCTCATGAATATTATGGCTGGCTGAAGAAACCCATAACAGAGGTTCGGTGCGCAGAATTTCTGACGGATGCACCTGATCGCATTGGGTCACAAGTGCAAGATCCAGTTCACATTTTTTGATCAGTTCGTTGAGGTTCATTGATGGTTCGCAAACCACCGATAGTTCAATACGTGGATTGGAACGTGAAAAGCGAGCCATAATTTCGGGCAGAAATCTGTCAGCATAATCGTCCGGCATACCGATGCGGATATGACCTTCCAGCTGCTGATCGTCGAAAGAGGCAATGGCTTCCTGACTGAGGCGGAGCATGCGACGCGCATAGATCAACAGCTTCTGACCGTCTTCGGTCAGCCGGTTATTGCGGCCATCGCGTTCGAAAAGCGGTTTGTCGATGCGCTCTTCCAAGCGGCGCATTTGCATGGAAACCGCAGACTGGGTTTTAAAAATCATTTCTGCGGCACGCGTAAAACTGCCGCTGTCAGCAATTGCAATGAAGGTTTGCAGCTGATCCAGATCGAGCGGAGTATTCATTGCCTATATATCCGTTTTTATTATTATTGAACGGTGATAATCTATCTATTTTTGTGATAAATCAATGAGCATAATTGTAGCACAGAAAAAGGCCAGATCACCGGTGAGCGGTTGTCTGGCCTTCGTCAAAACAGAACTGATAAATTAAATCAGTATCTTAATAAGCATATTCGAGGAAAATCGGGTCGATGGAACCGCCCCAGACCGAGTTATATGCTTCCAGCATTTTTTCAGCTTCGGTGCTGCCGCGGGCGATAACCTCTTCCAATGGCGCGATGAAACAGGTTTCGTCGAAGCCGTCATTGTTGAGCTTGTTGCGGTTTTTCAGGCCGAGCTTGGAAATGGCCAGTGTCTCACGGGCAATTTCATGCAGCTTGTGGCCGCGGAACGGGCTGTGCAAACCCTGTGCCGGAACGATGTTGCGAAGTGCGAGCACTTCTTCATATGTCCAGTCTTTGGTGAGCTGCTCAGCTGCATCCAGCGCTTCTTCATCATAAAGAAGGCCAACCCAATAGGCAGGAAGTGCACAAATGCGACGCCAAGGGCCGCCATCGGCACCGCGCATTTCGAGGAAGCGCTTCAAGCGCACTTCAGGGAAAAGCGTGGAGATATGGTTTGCCCAGTCGCCCTGATTTGGCACCGGATCAGCAACTTCACCCTTCAATGCGCCATTCATGAACTGGCGGAAGGTCACATGGGTGCAGTCATGATAATGGCCGTCACGCAGGATGAAATACATTGGCACATCAAGCGCCCATTCGACATAATCGGCAAAGCCGAAATTTTCTGAGAAGACGAATGGCAGAACGCCGGAACGCTGATTATCGGTATCGCGCCAGATATCCGAGCGCCATGATTGCAGGCCGTTCGGCTTGCCTTCGGTAAACGGAGAGGCTGCAAAAAGGGCGGTTGCGACCGATTGCAATTTCATCGAAACCTGCATTTTGCGGCGCATATCCGTTTCGGACGAAAAATCCAGATTTACCTGAATTGTGGACGTGCGATACATCATGTCCAAGCCTTGTGTCCCCACTTTAGGCATATAATTGGTCATGATTTTATAGCGTGATTTTGGCATGACAGGGGTTTCTGCCAGTGTCCATTTCGGGCTGCCGCCGAGCCCTAGAAAGCGGATGCCGAGCGGTTCAGCAATTTCACGCACCTGCGCCAGATGCGCATTTACTTCGCGGCAGGTCTGGTGAATGCTCGATACCGGTGCACCTGACAATTCAAACTGACCGCCTGGTTCCAGCGAAATGGCACCCTGACCGGTTGGCTCGACGAGGCCGATAATATTGCCTTCGTCGATGATCGGCTCCCATCCAAGCTTGGCCTGCATGCCGTCCAGAATCGCCTTGATACCTTTATCGCCCTCATAAGGAACAGGGCTGTTTTCCTGAGCATAGAATGGAAATTTTTCGTGCTCGGTACCAATGCGCCATTTGTCTTTCGGCTTGCAGCCGTCAGCCAGATAAAGGGCTAAGTCTTCAACGCCCGAGATAGCTGTCTCGTCAGTTGTATCGCGCGCCATGCTGTCCGATCCTTAAATTAATAGATGCAATTAGTTGAGTGATAGGACGCAATTGTCAAATCAAGCAAGCCTATTTCGATTAAACTCTGTGTTGCGGAAAAATGTGACCTTGCAAAATCAGCATAGCTTACCAATCACCCAGCACGGCCTGAACAAGAGTAAGAGCCGCAACTGCTGCTGTATCTGCTCGCAAAATTCTGGGTCCTAGCGGGATTGAGGTCACAAAGGGTTGGTTATGCAGATATTGGCGTTCGCTTTCCGAAAAACCACCCTCGGGGCCAATAATAATTCCATAAACACCGCGTGGCAGTGCTTGCAACTGTTCTAAGGGGTTATTTGATTCGTGCCCTTCATCACAAAAGATCAGCGGAACGGATGTGTCCCATTGTTCTAAAAACGCGTCAAAGCGCAAAGCTTCACGGCACTCCGGCAGACTTAAATTGCCGCATTGTTCGGCAGCCTCTGTAGCATTGGACTTGATACGGTCTAGCCCAAGTTTTGGCACCTGCGTGTGCTGGGTAATGACAGGTTGCAAAACACCTGCACCCATCTCCACGGCCTTTTGCACCATGTAATCAAGGCGCCCTTGCTTGAGCGGAGCAAAGCAATAAATGAGTTTTGATGCTTCCGGCTGCACGCGTGTTTGCTCGGTGATTTGCAGGTTCAGGCGCTTTTTGCCCTCAGGTTTGAGGGTCGCCTTCCACTCACCATCACGGCCATTGAAAACCAGCACCTGTGCCTCTGCTTTCATACGCAGCACATGGGTCAGATAATGGGCAGCCTCAGTTGGTGCTTCAATCACCGCATCTGCGGCCAAATCAGCATCCAGATATAGTCGTTGCATTTTGTAATTTGCTCTCATGAAATTATCGATGGCAGAAAGCATCAGGGCAGGTCAAGAGCGGCTGGTGAGGATGGTAAAAGGAATCAATAGCTCAATACGCCAGTGCCGGTTTTAAAAAAATGCGCGCCAACTGCATGAGAGCCATGCGGATGATGAAAATCGATACGGTAAATTAACTACAAGGGAGCAGTTTTCGTTGCAAGCTTGCCACAGCCCCCCTGTTATTTCTGTCAGGCGCCTGAAAGAACTGCATAAGTGCTGTTGGTTTAGTTGCCGGTAATCTTTTTGAGATGTAACTGGCACATGATCTTTTCAAACAGGATGGCAAAGCCGCGTTTAGTCCGGTAGTCGTGATCCTGTTTGATAAAACCCAATTCCCCACATGACTTGATGCCCGAGAGTTTTAAAAGATGACCGTTAAACACGCGACTTTAGTAACCGTATTGATGCTTTCCGGTATAGTTTTCATGGCAGCAGGTATTTTTTCCGTAGATGCCGGTGATCAGGTTTCCAGCGACGGTTACGGCGTTTCGGTTTCACACCGTCATTAATCCTAATTTTTAAAGCCCTGTTTGCTTAATCGTCAACAGGGCTTTCTGTTGCGACACCTCTTTGCAGGGCGCGCAATTGAGCAGTTCTTTCGCGCATCATGGCGCGCTGCTTTTTATCCATCTGCACTTCCAGAAAACGAATATGAGAAGCAGCGGCTTTGGCGGCGGCTTCTTTGTCTGCAGCCATGATGGCGAGATAAATCGCTTTGTGCTGATCAAGCAGGCGGGTGGATGATTCCGCACTGTCATAGACAATGCTGCGATTATAAAAAACACCATCATTCAAAAGCTGATAGCAAGAGCGCAGTGTGTGCAAGAGCACAATATTATGGGCGCATTCGCCGATAGCATTGTGAAACTCGACATCCAGCTTTGCTTCTAATGCATAGTCTTTAGCCTGATGCGCTTTTTCCATGCCCTCCATCAAATCGGTGAGCAAGGCTTTGTCGGCGCTGGTGGCGCGCTCTGCCGCATATTGCGCGGCAATGCTTTCGATCTCGCGGCGATATTCAAGATAATCAGCTGCTGCTTTATGATGTGCTGGAAAAAGTTTTACGACCGGTTCGCTGAAAACCTGCCCGATGACATTGGCAATAGATGTGCCGTCACCATGACGCGTGACAACCAGACCGGAAAGCTCCAGCCGCTTTAGGGCATCACGCAAAATCGGGCGCGAGACATCAAATTGTAAGGCGAGTTCGCGTTCTGAAGGCAGGCGATCACCACCGCGCAGCACGCCTTCCAAAATCAGAGCCTCAATCTGGCGCACCACTTCATCCGAGGTTTTGCTCGATTTGATAGTGGTAAAAATCGTGGCGCTGTTGGTCTCTGTCATGGATCAAGCTTTACTTCATAGTCAGGTAGGGACAATTATTTCTTATGGTGTTCAGGGTAAATGCCGCTGTCCCAATAGGGGACAGTGCCATAAAGTTCAGCCAGATAATCAATGAACAAACGCACTTTGGCTGGCAGAAACTGGCGTGAGGGATAAACTGCATGGATCGCCACATTGCGCGAGGCTGTGTAGGCAGGCAGTACCTGCACCAGTTTACCGGCTGCAAGCTCAGGGCCAATATCCCATGTGGAGCGTTGGGCGATGCCAATGCCAGCCAGTACCGCTTCGCGCACCACTTCACTGGAATTGGTTTGCAACGGACCGGAAGGCCGCAATACGACAGGGCCGTCGGGGCCTTCTAAGCGCCACGCTTCATTATTATGCGGTGCCAGACAAGAATGCTGGTCTAAATCATCAAATGTCTGCGGCATGCCGCGTGTGGCAATATAATGCGGCGAGGCCACTAAAATGCGTGTGACCGGAGCAAGTCTGCGTGCCACAAGGGTCGAATCGGATAATTCGCCGATGCGGATGGCCAGATCATAGCCATCGCCGACAATATCAACCAGTTCATCCGACAGCATCATATTGATGGTGAGGTCGGAATTTTCCCGCATGAAGGGCTCAAGATGCGGGGCGATATGCATACGGCCAAAAGAGGTGGGAACTGAGATTTTTAATGTGCCGCGCGCATCTTGCGAGCGCCGGGCTACAAAATCTTCGGCTTCTTCAATGCCGGCCAAAATACCTAAGATCCGCTCATAATAGCCTTGGCCTGCTTCGGTCAGTGCAATCTGGCGGGTGGTGCGCTGCAAAAGTCTTGTGCCTAAGCGTTCTTCCAATCGGCTGAGGCGCTTGGAAACAACGGCGGGCGAAAGGCTCAGCTCACGCGCTGCCGCAGACATGCTGCCGCTTGAAACAACGCGCGCAAAAATTTCCATATCAGCCAGATTGCTCATTTCGCTCCGTCAGGATTTTAAAGTTAAGCCGGTTTGCCAGCTGAAAAGCAGTTGATGCCCGATGCACTTAAAAGGCAGATGTAAACTTAATCCTCCTATGAGTGCAAGTGATCTGGTTTTCATGCACCTCACAACAGGCTAAACTGCTTTATAATAAAGGGGAGTGAGGCAGTTTGTCCGCTGGTAAAATTAATTTACCACTTGACGGCGAGCGTGCCAAATGCACTTTGGCGTGAGGAGGCTTTCATGAGTGGATTGGTAATGCCTGCGCTTGACGAAAAAGTCATGGCGCGTCGCGATGAAATTATTGCAGCTTTGCGTGCGATTGTGCCCAATAATGGTTTGGGTGAAGGTGTTGTCGACAGCACCAATGCGATGCGCGTTTTTGAAAGCGACGCGCTGACCGCCTACCGGCAACTGCCTTTAGTGGTGGTTTTGCCGGAAACGGTTGAGCAGGTGTCGCAGGTTTTGCGCTATTGCTATGAAAATTCGATCCGTGTTGTACCGCGCGGCGCTGGCACTTCGCTTTCCGGCGGCTCCTTGCCTTTAGGCGATGCGGTGCTTTTGGTGATGTCGCGCTTTAATCGCATTTTGCAGGTCGATTATCCTAACCGTGTCGCCGTTGTGCAGCCGGGTGTCACCAATTTAGGTATTACCAAAGCGGTGGAGCATGAGGGCTTTTATTATGCGCCTGATCCATCCTCCCAGATTGCCTGCTCTATCGGTGGTAATGTTGCCGAAAACTCCGGTGGTGTGCATTGCCTTAAATATGGCCTGACCGCTAATAATGTGCTCGGCCTTGAAGTGGTGCTGATCAGCGGCGAAGTGCTGCGCATCGGTGGCAAACATCTCGACAGTGAAGCCTATGACATGCTGGGGCTGATGACCGGCTCGGAAGGTTTGCTGGGCGTGGTGACGGAAGTTACCGTGCGGATTTTGCAAAAACCGGAAGTAGCACGCGCTGTGCTGATCGGATTTCCATCCAGCGAGCAGGCAGGTGTCTGTGTCGCAGAAATTATCGGCGCCGGTATTATTCCGGGCGGTATGGAAATGATGGATCGTCCTGCCATCAAAGCGGCAGAAGATTTTGTTAAAGTCGGCTATCCGCTGGATGTGGAAGCTTTGCTGATTGTGGAGCTCGATGGCCCGCCGGTTGAAGTGGATTATCTGATTGAAATGGTGGAGGCGATTGCGCAGCGCAATGGCTCAACCACATGTCAGTTGTCGCGCTCCGAAGAAGAGCGCAATGCTTTCTGGGCAGGGCGCAAGGCGGCTTTTCCGGCGGTCGGGCGCATTTCGCCGGATTATCTCTGTATGGATGGTACAATCCCGCGCAAAGCCTTGCCGGAAGTACTGGCAGGTATGCGTGAAATGTCAGTGCGTCACGGGCTTCGTGTCGCCAATGTGTTTCATGCCGGTGACGGCAATCTGCATCCGCTGATCCTCTATGATGCGAATATTCCGGGGGAATTGCAGGCAGCCGAAGAATTCGGAGCTGATATTTTGCGCCTTTGCGTCAAGGTTGGCGGTGTGTTGACCGGTGAGCATGGCGTAGGCGTTGAAAAGCGTGACCTGATGCCGGAAATGTTCAACGAGGTTGATCTTGATCACCAGATGCGGGTGAAATGCGCATTTGACGAGAAACATTTGCTCAATCCGGGCAAGGTGTTTCCGCAACTGCGCCGTTGTGCCGAGCTTGGCCGCATGCATGTGCATCGTGGTGCACTGGCATTTCCTGATTTGCCGCGTTTTTAAGCCGAGAACATTATGACGATTTTTCATCCCAAAGACGAAACAGCCGTTGTTGAACTGGTTAAACAGGCCGTAGGTTCGGGCGAAGCGCTTGAAATCATTGGTCAGGGTTCCAAACGTACGCAAGGCCGTGTGATTGCAACCGAGCATGTGCTTGATATGTCGGCTTTAAGCGGCATCACTTTATATGAGCCGGATGAGCTGGTGATCAGCGCCAAGGCTGGAACACCGCTGGCAGAGATTGAAGCATTGCTTGCGCAAAACAATCAGTCCTTCCAGTTCGAGCCGATGGATTATGGCCCTTTGCTGGGGCAACCCTCGGGGCAAGGCACCATAGGCGGCATGCTTGCCACCAATTTGACCGGCCCGCGCCGTATTAAATCAGGCTCTGCCCGTGACCATGTTTTGGGTGTGCGGGTGGTATCGGGGCGTGGTGAATTGTTTAAATCCGGTGGCCGTGTGGTTAAAAACGTGACCGGTTATGATCTTTCCAAAGGCATGGCCAATTCATGGGGCACTTTGGGCGTATTGACGGAAGTGACTTTTAAAGTGCTGCCGGTGCCGGAAACCTTTGCCACATTGGCGGTGCGCGGGCTTGATGATGAGCAGGCTGCCCGCATTATGGCGATGGCGATGGGCTCGCGTGAAGAGGTTGCCTCTGCTGCGCATTTGCCGGTCAGTGTTGTCTGGCGGTTTTTAGGCGGTGCTTTGGGGGCGGAATCCGCCACTGTTTTGCGGCTTGAGGGCTTTGCACCATCGGTCAAACATCGTTGCAAGCAGCTGCAAGAGCTGCTCGGCGGCGAAATAGAAGTGCTGGATGAGGCGCAATCCGTCACGCTTTGGCGTGAAATCAGGGATGTTTTGCCTTTCGTCGATCAAGGCAGTCGCGCGGTTTGGCGTGTATCCATGACGCCGATGATGGCACATCAGATGGTGGCAGAACTACGCCTTCACACTGGTGTTGACGCTTTTTATGACTGGCAGGGCGGCTTGGCCTGGCTGCGTATGGAAGCTGACCCGGAAGCGCTGTTATTGCGTAAACTCATTGCCAAATATGGTGGCGGTCATGCCACTTTGGTACGTGGAACTGAGCAAATGCGCGCGAATTTAGATGTGTTTGAGCCGCAGCCAAAAGCCTTGGCACTGCTGAGTGAGCGGTTGCGGGGGCAATTTGACCCCGAGCGTATTCTCAATCCGGGTCGTATCTATCCGTTTGAAAATCAGGCCGGAGCTTAAAACATGCAGACGAATTTCAGCCCTGAACAATTGCTGGATCCGGCAGTCAATGAAGCAGAAAAAATTCTGCGTGAATGCGTGCATTGCGGGTTTTGCACTGCCACTTGCCCGACCTATGTGACACTCGGCAATGAGCTGGACAGCCCGCGTGGCCGTATCTATCTCATCAAAGATATGCTTGAAAACGGCCGTGACGCGGATGAGGAAATCGTACGTCATGTCGATCGCTGTTTGTCTTGCCTTTCCTGCATGAGCACATGTCCGTCCGGTGTTAATTATATGCATCTGGTTGATCATGCGCGCGCCCATATTGAAAAGACCTATCAGCGTCCGTTGATGAACCGCATCACACGCGGCATTTTGGCGAAAATCCTGCCCTATCCGGCGCGTTTCCGTTTGGCGCTGCGGATGGCAAAGCTTGGTCGCCCGCTGGCGCCTGTATTTGATAAATTTGATGCGCTGAAACCCTATGCCGCAATGCTGCGCTTGGCACCCTCTGAAATTGCACCAAAATCAACACTTGAGCCTGTAAAGCCACAACAGAGCCGTGGTCGTGTAGCGATTTTAAATGGTTGTGCGCAGCCGGTGTTAAAACCCGGCATTAATGAAGCGACTTTGCGTCTTCTCGCACGCTTTAATATTGAAGTGGTGATGCCGAAGGGCGAGGGCTGCTGCGGCTCGCTGGTGCATCATATGGGGCGCGAAGAAGAAGCGTTGCAACAGGCGCGCCATAATGTCGATGTCTGGACGCGCGAGATTGAAGCAGGTGGCTTGGATGCCATTATTATCACCGCTTCAGGTTGCGGCACGACCATTAAAGATTATGGTTATATGCTGCGTCTGGATGAGCAATATGCAGAAAAAGCTGCACGAGTTTCAGCTTTGGCCAAAGATGTGACTGAATATTTGGTGACGCTTGAATTGCCAAAGCCTGAAAGCCCGAAAGCTTTAAGTGTTGCTTATCATTCGGCCTGTTCAATGCAGCACGGGCAAAAAATCACCCGTCAGCCAAAAGATTTGCTGGTGCTGGCAGGTTTTGAAGTGCGTGAGCCTTTGGAAGGGCATTTGTGCTGTGGTTCCGCCGGAACCTACAACATTATGCAGCCGGAAATCGCTGCGAAATTGCGGACGCGAAAAGTGGGAAATATTGAAGCAACCGGTGCGGCTTTGATTGCCACGGGTAATATTGGTTGCATGACGCAGATTGCGGGCGGCACTGGTTTGCCGATTGTGCACACTGTCGAGCTGCTTGACTGGGCATATGGCGGGCCAAAGCCGGTGGAATTGAGTGCTTTGGCGGCTTAATTCAGGCGTTAAAAGTTAAACTATCAGTGTTGAGCGGCATGGGGAGTGATTTTCACTGCCTGTGCCGTTTGCGTTGGTGCATTGGCCAGAACAGCTGTCGCCGAAACCGCAGAAACACTGACTGCAAAGACCGAAGCAATTAATAAAAGATGTCTTGGCTGCATGAAGGTAAATCCTGAAAGCACTGGTGTAATCACACGATCATCGCTGATAAACCCAACGGAATAGTAAACAGCTTGGTGCTATCTGGTGTTAAATTTTAAATAATCAGCGAGTTTACGAATTGTAGTTAGTCTGATCTTATGATTTGTGGTTAAAAAGATTTTAAAATGATGATTTTTGAAGGCAAAGTCAGTGAGTGATAGCGAGCAGGCGATTGAGAACGGCTTGGCAGCCGGACTTATTAAAGGTGAAGACCGGAAAATCCGCTGTTTTTGGCCGGGAACCTTGCCTGATTATCTCCATTATCACGATCATGAATGGGGGCATCCCGTTGATAGTGATCAGCGCCTGTTTGAAAAGATTTGCTTGGAGGGTTTCCAGTCTGGTCTGTCATGGCTGACGATTTTGCGTAAACGTGAAAATTTCCGTGCTGCTTTTGATGGTTTTGATTTTCACAAAGTTGCGCTTTATGGCGAGGATGATGTGGCACGTCTGCTGGGTGATGCAGGCATTGTGCGCCATCAGAGCAAAATTCGCTCCACTATCAATAATGCCAAACGTGCAATTGAGCTGGTTGCAGAAAAAGGCTCGCTGGCGGCTTATTTCTGGAGCTTTGAGCCGGATAAATCAGAGCGCCCTGAGATAGTGGATTATCCGACTTTAATTGCTAATCCGACCTCGGCAACATCGACAAAAATCTCCAAGGATTTGAAGAAGCGTGGCTGGTCATTTGTGGGGCCGACAACCGTTTATGCCTTTATGCAGGCAATGGGTTTGATCAATGATCATATTGAGGGCTGCCATTGCCGCGACAAGATTGACGCTATGCGGGCGGCGTTCAAGCGTCCTGTAGCTTGATTGCTGGCAGTTTGGTAGCGTCATTTGACTATATATGCCTTGCCGCACCGGATTTGATCGGTTAGGAAACGGACAGGGAAAGGCGGCACTGCGCCGCAATAATTAAGTGATAACCAGTGATTGGGCATGAGATATGACGGATAAAACCGCTAAAATGAAAGCGCGTTTGCCACGTGGATTTGTTGACCGGGTGCCGGAGGATTTGCGCGCCGCAGAAAAAATGCTGGCGACGATCCGCTCTGTCTATGAATTATATGGTTTTGAGCCGATTGAAACACCGCTGGTGGAATATACCGATGCGCTGGGCAAGTTCCTGCCGGATCAGGATCGTCCGAATGAAGGCGTGTTTTCACTGCAGGATGATGATGAGCAATGGCTGTCGCTGCGTTATGATCTGACCGCGCCGCTTGCCCGTCACGTTGCTGAAAACTTCAATGAAATTCAGTTGCCGTTCCGCACCTATCGCAATGGTTGGGTATTCCGCAACGAAAAGCCGGGCCCTGGCCGTTTCCGTCAGTTCATGCAATTTGATGCTGATACAGTGGGCGCACCGGGTGTCGCAGCTGATGCGGAAATGTGCATGATGGCTGCGGATACGCTGGAGCGCTTAGGCATCGCCCGTGGTGATTATGTTATTCGCGTTAACAACCGCAAGGTACTGGACGGCGTGCTGGAATCGATCGGCTTGGCAGGTGATGAAAATGCCAATCGCCGCCTTAATGTTTTGCGCGCGGTCGATAAGCTCGACAAGTTCGGCGAAGAAGGCGTGAAGCTGCTGCTCGGCGAAGGCCGCCGCGATGAATCGGGCGATTTTACCAAAGGCGCCGGACTGGATGCGGCAGCGATTGCCAAAGTGCTGGAATTTACTGCGGCAGGCAGCGAAGATGGCCAGCAGACCATTGCCAATTTGCGCAAAGTGGTTGAAGGCAATGCACGCGGTGTTGAAGGCGTGGAAGAACTTGCGCAGATGCAGGCACTATTTGATGCCGGCAACTATCAGGGTCGCGTGAAAATCGATCCGTCAGTTGTGCGCGGTCTCGAATATTATACCGGCCCTGTTTATGAAGCCGAATTGCAATTTGATGTCACCAATGAAAAAGGTGAAAAAGTTGTATTCGGTTCTGTCGGTGGCGGTGGCCGCTATGACGGTCTGGTGTCGCGCTTCCGCGGCCAGCCGGTTCCGGCAACCGGTTTTTCCATTGGTGTGTCACGCTTGATGACTGCCTTGAAAAATCTCGGTAAAATCGGGCAGGAAGAAACCATTGCACCGGTTCTCGTCACCGTCATGGATGGTGATGCGGAAAGCTTGGGCCATTATCAGAAATTTACCCAGAGCCTTCGTGATGCAGGTATCCGCGCCGAGATGTATCAGGGCAATTGGAAGAAATTCGGCAATCAGTTGAAATATGCTGATCGTCGCAATTCGCCGCTGGCCATCATTCAAGGTGGTGATGAGCGCGCGCAAGGCGAAGTGCAGATTAAAGATTTGATCGAAGGCAAGCGTCTTTCCGGTGAAATTGAAAGCAATGAAGAGTGGCGCGCCAGTCGTCCGGCTCAGGTCACTGTCAAAGAGCAGGATTTAGTCACCGAGGTTCAAAAAATCTTGGCGGCTCAGGCAGATGACCGCGCGAAAGGTTTGAGTTAATCGCATGACGGGTAATTCTTCTCTTATTCGCGATCTTTCTTCCGCGCTGACCAGCATGGAAGCGGATCTGGTATCTATTCCGCTGATTCAGCCTGCTGATCCTTTTCTGGATATGGCGGGCGAAGATTTGCGCAGACGTATTTTTCTCACTGAAAATGAGAATGGCGACAGTCTGTGCTTGCGTCCGGAGTTTACAATACCCGTCTGCCGTAATCATATTGCCTTGAATGCCGCCACACCGAAGCGTTACGCTTATTTGGGTGAAGTGTTCCGCCAGCGCCGTGATGGTGCGAGCGAGTTTTTGCAAGCCGGCATCGAAGATTTAGGCGAGACGGACGAGGCTTCTTCGGATGCCCGTTCTATCGCGGATGCGCTGGCTTGTGTGAAGGCTGCTGCCCCTGATGTTCATTTTGACATTGTGCTGGGTGATCAGGCGGTTTTTGCCGCCCTTGTTAAGGCACTTGGCCTGCCGCAAGGCTGGCGCAAAAAACTGCTGCGTGCTTTTGGTGACGAGAAAAGTTTAGGCACAACACTGGCGGATTTGTCTGCTCCGCAACCACAGGATCAGCTGCCTGATAATATAATGGCACTGATCGCAGAAGGCGATGAAGCAGGACTGGCGCAAGTGCTGGAGCTGGAAATGCAGGAGGCAGGTATTTCGCCTTCCGCTGGCCGTACACCAGCAGAAATTGCCCGCCGTCTGATTGAAAAAGAAGATCTGGCCGCCATTAAATTTCCGGCTGCTGCTCTATCTGCCTTGCAAGGTTTTCTCGATATTCGGGCGTCTCTCAATGTGGCAACGGTTACATTGCGAGCTTTTGCAGCCGATCATGATCTGGATCTGGCATCAGCAATCCAGAAATTTGAAGCGCGTGCGCGTGCCATTGCTGCCAGCGGCATTGATACGGACAAGCTTATTTATGATGCCTCTTTTGGTCGTCCGCTCGATTATTACACCGGCCTTGTTTATGAAATCCGCCAGACGGCAGATGGCGAGGAACAGGTGATTGTCGGTGGCGGTCGCTATGACCGTCTGCTGACCATGCTGGGTGCCAGCGAACCTATTCCCGGCGTCGGGTTTTCTATCTGGCTTGACCGGTTGCGCAAACTTGCCGGAGAGCCGTTATGAGTGTCGTTTTAGCACTGCCGTCCAAGGGGCGGCTAAAAGAAAAATCATTGGAAATTCTCGGTGCTGCCGGATTCAAGGTGATTTTGCCGGACGATGATCGTAATTATCGCGCCCGCGTTGAAGGCGTGGATGATCTCGACATTTTGTTTTTGTCGGCTTCTGAAATTGCACGCGAGCTGGGCTATGGTTCGGTTGATTTAGGCGTAACGGGAGAAGACCTGATCCGCGAAACTTTAGCCCATGCCGATGAGCGCGTGAGCATTGAAGTGCCGCTTGGTTTTGGCCATGCCGATGTGGTGGTGGCGCTGCCGGAAGTGTGGCGCGATGTGACGACTATGGCTGATCTGGATGATGTGGCAGCAGATTTCCGCCAGCGTCATGGTCGCCGTTTGCGTATTGCCACTAAATATTGGCGCCTGACCCAGCAGTTTTTCTCACAAAAACACGGCATTCAGGTTTACCGCATTGTGGAAAGTCTGGGGGCAACAGAAGGTGCGCCTGCGGCGGGTTCAGCGGACATGATTGTCGATATTACCTCGACCGGTTCCACTTTGCGCGCGAACAAGCTCAAAGTGCTTGAAGATGGCGTGATCCTGCGTTCACAAGCCTGTCTGGTGGCCGCACGGCGTAATCTTGATCATCCGCGTGTGCAGGATGTGATTGCGCGTATTCGTCAAGGAATAAGCAATATTGACTGATAGACTACAGGCATCAAAAGCCGGTCAGTGATGACCGGCTTTTTTGTTTCAAACAGGCTTGCTGCCGATCAAAGCATAGTAGCCGATATAAATATAACAAATAACGGGCATGATATAAGCCAGGTGCACGCCGATATAGTCAGCTATCATGCCTTGCAGGAGCGGAACAATCGCACCGCCAACAATTGCCAGACATATAATACCGGATGCTTGGCTGGTATGTTTGCCTAAGCCATTAACCGCAAGGCTGAAGATGGTGGGGAACATGATCGAGTTGAATAAGCCAATCGACAAAACCGCCCACATGGCCAGTGAACCATTGGTGAGTACAGTAACAATCAAGAGCAAAATTGCCATCGAAGCATTGAAGGCAAGCACTTTGCGGCTATCGGCATAGCGCATCACAGCTGAGCCGATAAAGCGGCCAAGCATCGCTCCGCCCCAATAGAAAGAAACATAATGTGCGGCTTGGTTTTCCGGTAGGCCAGCAATTTCAGGCAGGTGTAAAAAATTGACCAAAAAGCTGCCGATACTGACCTCTGCGCCGACATAAAGAAAAATGCCAACTGTGCCTAGCAGCAAATGGCGATAGTGCCATGCGGAGCCTTCTGCTACCTCTTGCACTTCGATTTTGCGCCGCACATCCGGCAGTTTCAGAGCTGCGAAAATGATGGCGAGCAGCAATAAAGCAAGGCTCAGCAACAGATAGGGAACGCGCACACTATCGGCTCCGGACTCTGCATCGGATACGGCAGCAGAAAGGATCAGGTAAGAGCCAAAAAACGGTGCGAGAGTGGTGCCAAGCGAGTTGAAGGCTTGTGTAAGGCTCAGGCGGCTGGCTGAGGTTTCTTGTGAGCCGAGAATGGTGATGTAAGGATTGGCTGCGACCTGCAAAATGGTAACGCCGGAAGCCAAAACAAAGAGTGCGCCTAAAAAGAGTTCGTACGTTTTATAAGAGGCGGCCGGAATGAATAAGACACAGCCAAGTGCCGCCATAAGTAAGCCGACAACAATGCCCCACTTGTAAGAAATACGGCTGATGAGGGCGCTGGCAGGAACCGAGACAATAAAATAAGCGCCGAAATAACAAAACTGGATCAGCATTGTCTGGGTGTAATTCAGCTGAAAGACACCCTTTAAATGTGGAATGAGAATATCATTCAGACAGGTGATGAAACCAAATAAGAAGAACAGTGCCGCGAGGCTGGAAAGTGCTGAAGTGTAATTTTCATGAGGTGGGGTAGCCGCATTGAGCTGGCCATTTGGTGCGGGTGAAAGAGCCATAATAATCTCTGATCAATAAAATAAAATTGTGCCTTGAGGGGCGGCATGGGCATTAAAGACAGCAAAAAAATAAGCAGGCTATGCGTGGCCAAAAGCCGGTTTGAATATTATCTTTGACTGGTTTTGCTGCCGGATATTATTAAACATGCATAGGAATAATTCGATTTTTTATATAAGTAAATGCTAAAAAGCCGTGCGGGTAAGGCACGGCTTTTTAAAAATATCAGGCGGGGGATTTGATTAACGTAGTTTTGCGTCAACCGAATAGCTGCCGGCACCATATGCTGCCAGAGCCAGAAGACCACCGGCAATGGCCAGATTTTTCTGTGCCATCATAACATTGAGGCCATCAGAGAAATCCATATGAGCCACCAGAATGGCACCGATGGTGAAGAGGGCAACAATCACAGCAGCGATACGGGTCTGGAAGCCGATGAGAATTGCAAGGCCACCGAGAAACTCAATCAGACCAACCAGAACTGCGGTGACAGTTGGCATTGGCAGACCGAGTGAACCAAAATAACCGGCGGTGCCGCCGATTGCGGTCAGCTTAGCCCAACCGGCAAGAATAAACAGGATGGAAATAAAAACACGGCCGATAAGAACAGCAATGCTGTTAAGGCCGGAATTTGCAGTTTCACTTTGGAATGACATAGGTATCTCCGTTTGTAATTACAGATTAAATACACCTTGTATGCTGTCCATAAAAGTCAGTGCTTGGTCGACTAATTGTATCCATTTAGTGAACGACGCAGCGCGATTTTAACTGTAAAACCGCGCTGACATTGCAAAATATCTCATTTTTTCGGTGTTGGCGCCAGCATATCTTCAGGGCGCACAAGACGATCATAATCGGTTTCTGAAACAAGACCGCTTTTCAACGCTTCTTCGCGCAAAGTCGTGCCGTTAACATGGGCAGTTTTGGCGATTTTTGCAGCATTATCATAGCCGATGGCCGGAGCAAGTGCTGTCACAAGCATCAAAGATTGCTCAAGCAATGCCTGAATGCGGGTTTCATCGGCTTCAATGCCGGCAACACAATGGTCGGCAAAAGAACGCATTGCATCAGTGAGCAGGCGGATCGATTGCAGCACATTGAAGATGATAACCGGCTTGAACACATTCAGCTCAAAATGCCCCTGACTGGCAGCGACGCTCACAGTGGTATTATTACCAAAGACTTGGGTGGCAACCATGGTCAGTGCTTCGGCTTGTGTCGGGTTGACCTTCCCCGGCATGATTGATGAGCCCGGCTCATTTTCCGGCAGCTTCAATTCGCCAAGGCCTGAGCGCGGGCCTGAGCCCAGAAAGCGGATATCATTGGCAATTTTAAAGAGATCAGCGGCAAGCGCGTTGAGGGCACCGTGGAATTGTACAAGTGCGCCATGACTGGCGAGCGCTTCAAACTTGTTTGGTGCGGTTTTGAAGCTTAAACCGGTAATGGTTGATACGGCATCGGCAAAGCCGGTGTCGAAGCCTTCCGGTGCATTGAGGCCGGTGCCGACCGCAGTGCCGCCCTGCGCCAAAAGCATTACATCTTCAAGGCTCTGTTTAATGCGGTGCGCGGCATATTCAAGCGCTGCACGATAACCGGAAAATTCCTGTCCCAGCGTAACTGGCGTTGCATCCTGTGTATGGGTGCGGCCAATCTTGATAATCTTCGCAAAGGCATTTTCTTTGTCTTTGAGATGTCTGGTCAGATATTCAAGCGACGGCAACAGCTTATTGACTGTTTCCAGCGCGGTTGCAATGTGAATTGCCGTCGGGAATGTATCATTCGACGACTGGCTCATATTGACGTGATCATTCGGGTGGACAGGTTTTTTGCTGCCCATTTCGCCGCCCATCAATTCGATGGCACGGTTGGAGATCACTTCATTGGCGTTCATATTGGATTGGGTGCCGGAGCCGGTCTGCCAGACAACAAGCGGAAAATGATCGTCAAAATTACCGTTGACGACTTCGGCTGCGGCAATGGTGATGACACGACCCAGTACCGGATCCAGTTTGCCGAGCTCCATGTTGGTTTCGGCCGCCGCTTGTTTGACAATGCCAAGCGCATGGATGAGAGGGAGCGGCAGGCGTTCGCCGCCGATCTTGAAATTATGCAAAGAGCGTTCGGTTTGTGCACCCCAATAGCGATCCTGAGCAACTTCAATCGGACCAAAACTATCGGTTTCAACACGGGTAGCAGTCATTCAGGGACTCCGTTTTCTCATCTGATTTAGATGTGGGTATGGCTTCCATGCGCCGGTTTCATCGCACGGCAAATAAGCTGAAATGGATGGGAGCGGAAGAACCAAGTTAAAGCCGCTTGGGATCAGGCTTCTTGATCGTCCTCATCCTCGGTAATCCATAAAACCGGTTCGATTCTTTTCTGGGTTTTGCTATCGGTGAAAATCCACCATCCGGTGTCATTTTCATCCCAGTCTCCGCCACTTGATCGTAGTCGATCTAAAGCGCGGAATTGCGCGACCGACTCATTGGTCTGATCGTCTTCGTCAATCCACTGCACCAAAACTTTGGTACCGTCTTGCGGGGCTGTGCTGATCGGATGTTCTTTGCGCATGCAGTTTCTCCTTCAGTCTCTTGATTTAAGAAGATAGGGCAGAAAATGCAAAGAGCAAGCCGGATCACTGCAAATTGACGTGCATTATCCGGCTTGTTGATATCAAATATTATTTAGAACGGGCGTCTTTAAGCGCTGAACCCCACCATTGCAGCTGATCCAGCATGGTATTTGCAGCATCGTTAAGATGTGCAAATTCATTCAATGTTTTTTCGCCTTTGACCACGGCCAGATATTCCGGGAACAGGATATGGACGCCGGTTTTAACTGACATAGAGGTCATTTCTACCGCGATCTGACGCAGATGTTCAACCGCGCGCGCACCACCAACGCCGCCGTAACCGACAAAGCCCATTGGCTTCTGGATCCAGTCACCATGGTCGATGGCGTTTTTAAGTACGCCGGTAGGGGCGTGGTTGTATTCGGCAACGGTCAGTACATAAGCATCAAATGAGCGCAGTTTGGTTTTCCAGTTTTCTGCTGCTTGATTCTCCGCCTCAGTGGTTGCCGGATCGCCGTAAAAGCCCATTGGGTAATCTGCAACGTCGATGACTTCGACTTCGAGATCAGAGCGCTGCGCTGCAATTTCTGCAAACCACTTTGCTGGTGTTGGTGCAAAACGTTCGGTGCGGGTGCTGCCAATGATAACGGCGACTTTAAGCTTGCTCATTTAAATTACCTCATTGTTGGTGTCTTGCATTTGCGGTGATGCATTGGAGTGCCACCCACCACAAATGCCTGAATTCTTTTCCATTGATGTGAGCTTATTCGTTTAAGTGAATTTGAATATACTCTGGTAACCAATGGTTACTTACCCTATATAAGTAACTAACAGATGTCGGCAAGGAGGCACTTTTTTGAAACCTGAATTATTTAGAGTTACACCTGCCTGTCAGGCCGTAACCGAGATTTTATCGCGAGTTGGTGACAAGTGGACTGTGCTTGTTGTGAGCTATCTTGGCAATGGGCCGATGCGTTTTAATGAGCTGAAGCGTACAGTGAACGGTATTTCGCAAAAAATGCTCACTACAACACTTCGTTCGCTGGAACGTGACGGCTTTGTGCTGCGCACCGTTTATCAGGGCGTTCCTGCAAAGGTGGAATATCAGCTCACAGATCTGGGTCGTGATTTGCTTGTGCCGGTGCGGGGATTGAGTGCTTGGGCGATTGCCAATGAGCAGCGGGTTAAAAATGCACGTCTGCAATATGATGCTGCGCAAAATCCTGAATTGGCAGAGGCGGCTGAATAAAATTTTATAGGTCGTATTCATTGAGAAAAGACAGGCACTTTAGGCCTGTCTTTTCAATGTGAGAATGAACTTCCCATAAAAGTGGGGGGGTGAGAAATTCATATATATCTCACCCATAATACAGAGCATGTTTTAAAACTATGCGCAATCACAACTCTTTGGGATTGAGGCAAAGTCTCTAAGTTTCCTTGAAGAAACCACCCTTCATGGTAACGCGACCATAAAATTAAATCTAACTGCGCGCATTGTGCCAACGTAGATCAACTCTGCTTAGTGATTTATCAGCAAATTTAAGCGTCCATTTTAGAATCAGTGACATAAAAAAAGCCCCTGAATAATCAGAGGCTTTTCATTTATTAGACGCATTATCATTGCCGCACCGGCGCAAGCGCCTGTGCTATGAAATGCCTGGATGGACTTCTTAGAAGTCCATGCCGCCCATGCCGCCCATGCCACCCATGCCGCCGCCTGGCATTGCTGGCATGCCGCTGTCTTTCTTCGGCAGTTCAGCAATCATGGCTTCAGTGGTGATCATCAGGCCAGCGATAGAAGCTGCGTTCTGCAGAGCAGTACGAACAACCTTAACCGGATCAACAACACCAGCTTTAATCAGATCGCCGTATTCGTTGGTTGCAGTGTTGTAACCAAAGGTTTCAGAAGTGTTTTCGAGGATCTTACCAACGATAACAGATGCTTCTTCACCGGCGTTTGTGGTGATCTGACGAGCAGGAGCCTGCAGAGCGCGACGAACGATGTTGATACCAGCTTCCTGGTCAGCATTGATGCCTTTTGCAGTGATGTTTGCAGAAGCGCGAAGCAATGCAGTACCACCACCTGGTACGATACCTTCTTCAACAGCCGCACGGGTTGCGTTCAGAGCATCGTCAACGCGGTCTTTGCGTTCTTTAACTTCAACTTCAGTTGCACCGCCAACGCGGATAACTGCAACACCGCCAGCAAGCTTAGCAAGACGTTCCTGCAGCTTTTCACGGTCGTAGTCAGAAGTGGTTTCTTCGATCTGCTGCTTGATCTGGCCAACGCGGGCTTCGATTTCAGCTTTTGCACCTGCACCGTCAACGACAGTGGTGGTTTCTTTGCTGATTGCAACTTTCTTCGCACGGCCGAGCATGTCGAGGGTTACGGATTCCAGCTTGATGCCGAGATCTTCGGAGATAACCTGACCGCCGGTAAGGATAGCGATATCTTCGAGCATTGCCTTACGACGATCGCCAAAGCCCGGAGCCTTAACAGCAGCAATTTTCAGGCCGCCGCGCAGCTTGTTAACAACCAGAGTTGCCAGTGCTTCGCCTTCTACGTCTTCAGCGATGATGACGAGTGGCTTGGAGGTCTGAACAACAGCTTCGAGAACCGGCAGAAGAGCCTGCAGGTTGGAAAGCTTCTTTTCATGCAGAAGGATGTAAGCATCTTCCAGATCTGCAATCATTTTTTCCGGGTTGGTTACGAAGTAAGGGGACAGGTAACCGCGGTCGAACTGCATACCTTCAACAACTTCGAGCTCTGTTTCAGCAGTTTTAGCTTCTTCAACAGTAATAACGCCTTCGTTGCCGACTTTCTGCATGGCTTCAGCAATCATCTGACCGATTTCTGCTTCGCCATTTGCGGAGATTGTGCCAACCTGAGCAACTTCTTCAGAAGTGTTGATTTTCTGAGCTTTGCCGAGAAGGTTTGCAACAACTTCAGTTACTGCCAGATCAATACCGCGCTTCAGATCCATCGGGTTCATGCCGGCAGCAACAGCTTTTGCGCCTTCCTGAACGATAGCCTGACCCAGAACGGTAGCGGTTGTTGTACCGTCACCAGCTGTGTCGTTGGTTTTGCTTGCTACTTCGCGCAGCATCTGTGCGCCCATGTTTTCGAACTTGTCTTCAAGTTCTACTTCTTTAGCAACCGAAACACCGTCTTTGGTGATGCGTGGAGCACCAAAGGATTTGTCGATAACAACGTTACGACCTTTAGGGCCGAGTGTTACTTTTACAGCATCTGCAAGGATGTCGACGCCGCGCAGCATTTTTTCGCGCGCTGAACGACCGAATTTTACTTCTTTAGCAGCCATTTTATATCTCCTGGGAATTGTCCCGGTCAGATTGGTGGTTAAAACGAATATCTCTGCCGCCGGTGAAACAACCGGCTTTCATCAGGGTGCATCAATAATGCACCGCTTGAATGAATTAGCCGAGGATACCCAGAATGTCGGATTCTTTCATGATCAGCAGGTCTTCGCCGCCAATCTTGACTTCTGTGCCGGACCACTTGCCGAACAGAACTTTGTCACCAGCTTTAACGTCCAGTGCAATCAGCTTACCGGCTTCGTCACGTGTGCCAGAACCTACAGAAACAACAACGCCTTCTGATGGCTTTTCTTTTGCGGAATCAGGAATGATGATGCCGCCAGCGGTTTTTGCTTCCGACTCCACACGACGGACAACGACGCGATCGTGAAGTGGGCGGAAATTGGTCTCAGCCATGATCTAAACCCTTAAAAAAATAAAGTTGAACCCCTCCATGGACCTTATGATCCACGGTTATTAGCACTCAGTCACCCCGAGTGCTAACCTGCTATTTAGATAGAAATGCCCTGTTTTAATGTCAAGGTCGGGAAGCGCTTAAGATTAAGAAAGAAATGCAAATTTTTCAGGCATGTTCTTTAAAGGCTGATTTTCACCGGCATAAAGGCAATAGTGTCAAGCTTTTAGCCGAAGTTTACGAGCTTTAACCCTGAATTTAGTTAACCAACCAAACATGTCAGCTTTATGAAAATATTTGTGTGTTTGTCTCAGGCTTTTATAAGAATCGCAGTTTTCTGAAGTTTTCATACGCAGTGATTGGCACTGACTTTGCATGCAGGCGTGACATGGGACTGCGCATGCGTTAGAGGAGCAGACGTGAAACACATTTATTATCATTGCACTCCGGTAAAGCTTCTTTAGTCTGCCGGTTGGTTTCAATAGATAGTAACGCTTCAATTGCGGGTTTGGAATAATCCGTGCGGTTTATATAATGAGGATTGGCATGAAATTTCCTGAGCGTCTGGATGATCTCACCAATGATTATGATGTGCTGTTCTGCGATGTGTGGGGCGTGGTGCATAATGGTGAGGAAGCTTTTCCGCTCGCCTGTGAGGCTTTGCAGCGTGCACGCGCCAAAGGTGTGAAGGTTATTTTGGTCACCAATTCTCCGCGTCCTTTCCCGGGCGTCGTGGCGCAGCTCGGCACCTTGGGCGTGCCGGATGATGCTTATGACGTGGTTGTGACCTCCGGCGATGTAACCCGCGATCTGATTGCCGAAGGCCCGCGCAAAGTTTTCTATATCGGCGCCGATCATGAATATGCGATTTTCGACGGTCTTGATGTGGAAGTGGTAGAAGAATTTGAAGCTGCCGGTGTTGTTTGCACTGGGCTCTTTAATGACGAGGTGGAAACACCTGAGGATTACACCGAAATGCTGGAGCGTTTCCGTGCCCGTAATCTGCCTTTTATTTGTGCCAATCCTGATTTGATGGTGGAACGCGGCACACGCATGATCTGGTGCGCCGGTGTTCTGGCGCGTGATTACGGTTTGATGGGCGGCCGTACACAGGTGGCAGGTAAGCCGCATCATCCGATTTATGAAGCTGCATTAAAAGCTGCGGAAAAGCTTCTTGGCCGTAGCGTCGAAAAATCGCGCATACTGGCTATTGGCGATGGTATCCTGACTGATGTAAAGGGTGCGGCACAATTTGGTGTTGATGTTCTTTATATTTCCGGCGGCGTGCACGCGGCCGATTATATTGATGCAGAAACCGTGGATGTTGAAAAGCTGAAAGCGTTTTTGAACAAGCACGGCCATCAGCCGGTTGCGACGATCAAACATCTCGTTTAATCGCACTGAAATAAAACGCACAGAGCAATTTCATGTCCAAACAGCCATTTCAGCGTCTTAATACCACGGATAATCTGCCAGCGCATTTGCGCCATGCTGTCGTGGCTATTGGTAATTTTGATGGTGTGCATCGCGGACATCAGGCTGTGCTGCAACAGGCGCTGGAACTGGCCGCAAGTCAGGGGCGGCCATGCGTCGCCCTGACATTCGAGCCGCATCCGCGTTCTTTCTTCAAACCGGATGAGCCGGTTGACCGGCTGACGCCATCACGCGAAAAATCTTATCTGCTTGAGATTTTAGGTTTTGATGCGGTGATTGAACAGCCTTTTACGGCTGAATTTTCAGCGCTCAGTGCCGAAGAATTCGTCGAGACTATTCTGGTTAAAAACTTTGCTGCCAGCGGTGTGGTCATCGGTTATGACTTTCACTTTGGTAAAGCGCGCCGCGGCACGCCGGAATTTCTGGTTGGTGCGGGCAAGCAGGCAGGTTTCAGCGTGACATTGGTGGATGCTTTTTGCGATGAAGGCGCCGCACAAATCTCTTCAAGCCGCATCCGTGATTTTCTCTGTGATGGCGATGTGGTGCAGGCGGCCGGTCTTCTTGGCCATCGTTATCAGGTGCGCGCAGAAGTGGTACATGGCCGCAAACTTGGCCGCGAGCTTGGCTTTCCAACTGCCAATATGCATTTGCCGGAACAAACCCATCTGAAACATGGTATTTATGCTGTGCGTTTCCGTCGTGCAGACGGCACACTTTATAATGGTGTGGCCAGTTATGGCCGCCGTCCGACAGTGACAGATAACGGCGTGCCGCTGCTCGAAACCTTCTTGTTTGATTTTTCCGGCGATCTTTACGGTGAGCTTGCTACTGTTTCCTTCTTTGGTTTTTTGCGTGGCGAGATAAAATTTGACGGGCTGGATCCGCTGATGGAACAAATGCGTCAGGATGAAGCAGAAGCACGCGCGCTGCTTGCTGCAGTTAAGCCATTGTCGCCGCTTGATCAAAAGCTGTCATTTGATGGTAGTGTTGATTGTTTAACTGCTGCGCACCCGTAAAAATGACAGTTTAAACCTAAGTTTACTGATTTACTGCAAGATGCTATGAAGAGTTTTACTTATGTGCCCGCATTTGTTGGGAAACTGCGGGCGAGGGGAAGCGTATTGCGTAAATCATATTTCACCACTGTTGCTGTCTTGGCTTTATTGACGGCTCTGCCCGTACAGGCTGCCGATGATATATATGCCCCAGCTAAAAAGCCTTTTTGGGCAGGCGACTGGTCTTTAACCATTGGTGGTTTAGGTGAATTCGCCCCGCGTTATGATGGTGCAAGCAGCCGGATATTGTTTGGTGAGCCACTGGTGTCACTGACACGCGCCGGCGATGTGCCGCGCTTTGATTCCCAAAATGATAATTTCGAATTCGCGCTCATTGATACTTATAGTTTTTCGGCTGGCCTTGTCGGAAAACTGCTGTTTAAGCGTGATTCCGGCACCTCAGATGATCTTAAAGGTCTTGATCCGGTTAAAATGGGTGGTGAAGTCGGTGGCTTTGCCGAGTTTTATCCGGTTGACTGGATGCGGGTGCGCGGTGAATTGCGCCAAGGTATCCGCGCGCATAAAGGTATTGTGGGTGAAGTTGCCGCCGATGCCTTTTATGATGTCACGCCGGTGATCCGTGTTTCAGGCGGGCCGCGCATTCAATTCGCCAGCAAGGATTATTTCAAATCCTATTACGGCGTAAATGCGCAAGAAGCGCAATTAAGTGGTCTGTCGGAATATCATCCGGGCGGAGGTTTGAAGTCTTTAGGGGCGGGGGCTGCGGTTACCTGGAAGGCAACTGACAAAATTACCACCAGTCTTTATGGTGAGTATGAGCATTTGCAGGGGGCAGCGAAAAAATCCAGTCTGGTGCAGGAGCGTGGTCAGCGTGATCAGTTCAGCTTTGGTCTGACCGCAACTTATCGCTTTGATTTTACGTTGGATTGAGCGGAAAAGACAAAAAATCAACATGTCCGTTAAAGATTCTTGTCCTCAGGTCTTTATTCCTTGGCGTGGCATTGCTAAAAGCATTGCCATGATGACGCGTTATCGGACACTTATTATAACCAATATACGAATTATTGGCCCGGCTTTCCTCGGCGCTTAAGAGCGCAAATGCAGGAAGGTCCGGGTATGAACGGCTGTGTGATGCGGCCCCCTGTTTTTTGATTTTCCTTTTGCCCGCAACCTATTGAACGGGCGCAACAGGCTAGAAGTATATAATATGACCGACACGACGGCAAAAATCGATTATTCGAAAACTCTCAATCTGCCACAAACTGACTTTCCGATGCGCGCAAGTCTGCCGCAGCGCGAGCCTCTGCTGGTCGCGCGCTGGGAAGAAATGAACCTTTATAAAAAACTGCGTGAAGATGCCAAAGACCGCCCGCTTTGGGTGCTGCATGATGGCCCTCCATATGCAAACGGCAATATCCATATCGGTCATGCGCTGAATAAGACGCTGAAAGATGTGATCACCCGCTCGTTCCAGATGCGTGGCTATAATTCGAACTATGTTCCGGGCTGGGATTGTCACGGTCTGCCGATCGAGTGGAAGATCGAAGAAAAATACCGCGCCAAAGGCCAGAATAAAGACGAAGTGCCGATCAACGAATTCCGCAAGGAATGCCGTGAATTTGCTGATGGCTGGATCAAGGCGCAGACGGAAGAATTCAAACGTCTGGCAATCACCGGTGATTTTGAAAATCCATACACCACAATGAACTTCCATGCGGAAGCGCGCATTGCCGGTGAATTGCTGAAATTCGCCCGTACAGGTCAGTTGTATCGCGGCTCCAAGCCGGTGATGTGGTCGGTTGTCGAGCGCACTGCTTTGGCTGAAGCCGAAGTTGAATATCACGATGTTGAATCGGATATGATCTGGGTGAAGTTCCCTGTCGCCAATGTGGCGGAACTCAATGACGCTCATGTCGTTATCTGGACAACCACACCTTGGACAATTCCGGGTAACCGCGCGATTGCCTATTCTCCGCGCGTTGCCTACGGTCTTTATGAAGTGACCGGTGCTGAAAATGATTTTGGGCCTCAAGCCGGTGAAAAGCTGATTTTTGCTGATGCTTTGGCTGAAGATTGCTTCAAAAAAGCCAAGCTGACTTTCAATCGTCTGCGCGATGTATCGATTGATCAGCTCAACGGCATGACCGCATCCCACCCGCTCAAAGGCTTCGGCGGTGGTTATGAATTTATTGTGCCGCTTGTTGCCGGTGATCACGTCACCGATGATGCGGGTACGGGCTTTGTTCACACCGCACCAAGCCATGGTCGTGAGGACTTTGAAGCATGGATGGATGCGGCACGCGAACTCGAAGCACGCGGTATCAATCCGGCCATTCCTTTCCCTGTTGATGATGCAGGTTTCTACACATCGGATGCACCGGGCTTTGGCCCCGACCGTGAAGGCGGCGCTGCACGCGTTATCGACGATAACGGTAAAAAGGGTGACGCTAACGAAGCTGTTATCAAAGAACTGATCGCGCGCGATCTTCTCTTTGCCCGCGGTCGTATGAAGCACTCTTATCCGCATTCATGGCGCTCGAAAAAGCCGATTATCTTCCGCAATACGCCGCAGTGGTTTGTCTATATGGACAAAGAATTGGGCGATGGCACCACGCTGCGTTCACGCGCGCTGAATGCTATTGATGATACACGTTTTGTGCCAAATGCCGGTCAGAACCGTCTGCGTTCGATGATTGAAAACCGTCCTGACTGGGTTCTTTCACGTCAGCGCGCATGGGGTGTGCCGATCTGCGTTTTCGCCAGCGAAGACGGCACCGTTCTGGTTGATGAAGCTGTCAATGAACGCATTCTGGCAGCCTTTGAAGTTGAAGGTGCTGATGCATGGTTTGCAGCAGGTGCGCGTGAGCGTTTCTTAGGCGAACGTGCCAGTGAAGCTTGGGAACAGGTGACCGACATTCTTGATGTTTGGTTCGATAGTGGCTGTACCCATGTGTTCACGCTGGAAGATCGTCCGGACATGAAATGGCCGGCTGATCTTTATCTGGAAGGCTCGGATCAGCATCGTGGCTGGTTCCATTCCTCACTTCTGGAAAGCTGCGGAACCCGTGGTCGCGCGCCATATAATGCAGTGCTGACCCATGGTTTCACTATGGACGAGCACGGCAAGAAAATGTCGAAATCGCTCGGCAATACCGTGCTGCCGCAGGATATCATTAAAGAATCAGGTGCGGATATTCTGCGTCTGTGGGTGATGACATCAGATTATTGGGAAGATCAGCGTCTGGGTAAAAGCATCATCCAGACAAATATCGACGCTTATCGCAAGCTGCGTAACACCATCCGCTGGATGCTTGGCACGCTTGCGCATGATGAAGGCGAAGAAGTTGCTTATGCCGATCTGCCGGAACTTGAAAAGCTGATGCTGCATCGCTTGAGCGAGTTGGATGAGCTGGTTCGCAGTGGCTATGATGGCTTTGAATTTAAGCGCATCACCCGTGCTCTGATCGACTTTACCAATATCGAATTATCGGCCTTTTATTTCGATATCCGTAAAGATGCACTTTATTGCGACGCGCCATCGAGCCTTCGTCGTAAGGCAGCGCTTCAAACCGTGCGTCATCTCTTCGATAATATCGTGACATGGCTGGCACCTATGCTGCCATTCACCACCGAAGAAGCATGGCTTGACCGTTATAAAGATGCAGTTTCCGTGCATCTGGAACAGTTCCGCACCATTCCGGCAGAATGGAGCAATCCGGTGCTGGCCGCCAAGTGGGATAAGGTGCGCGATGTGCGCCGTGTTGTCACTGGTGCTTTGGAGCTGGAGCGCGCTGATAAACGTATCGGTTCTTCATTGGAAGCAGCGCCTCGCGTTCATATCACGGATACATCCTTGATGTCGGCGCTGGCAGGTTTGGATATGTCTGAAATCTGCATCACCAGTGGGCTGACCATCAGCGATCAGCCAGTGGAAGGTGAAGCTTTTGAACTGAGTGATGTGAAGGGTGTTGCAGTTGTGCCCGAAAAGGCGACCGGCACTAAATGCGCCCGCTCATGGCGATACACTGATGATGTGGGAAGTGACTCTGAGTTCCCGGACGTTTCAGCGCGTGATGCAGAAGCCTTGCAGGAACTAAAAGCGTTGGGTAAGCTGGGCTGAATATAAAGACGAACTGCAATTGGGCGGCAATCATGAATAAAGTGTTAATTCGATGATTGCCGCTTTTGCTTCTGTCCTATAGAAGCATTTTTTTAAGAACGACCGGCTTCGCCTTAGAGTTGCCGGTTTTATGCGACAATACCGCTTGAGATGCGGACAAAGAAGTGGCGCTTATGACGATTGATAGACGAATTCTGGTGCTTGCAACGGCTGTCGCCGGTCTCTCCCTGTCGGGGTGCGTTTCTTCGCCAACCTATGGCACCGACAAAAGTGCGGGCGAGCAATTGTTTGATGATGTTTCGAACATTATTCCGCTTGGTTCTGCCAATAAAAAAGCGCCGATCGAATATAAGCCGCGTCCTGAATTGGTGCGTCCGGCTGCCGGACAGACTGCCCATTTACCTGCGCCGCAGGATAAGGTTACGGGGTCCGGAAATGCGGCATGGCCGGAATCACCAGAGCAGCGCCGCCAGCGTATGCGTGCCGAAGCCACAGAAAATCGCGATAAAGTAGGCTTCCGCCCAAGCATTTCGCCAGCGGTTCCGGGTGCATCAAGCGCCAATCTTTATGAAAATTATGAAGCGCCGACAGCAGCGCAGGCACGTGAGCAGGTGCAGCAAGCCAAGCGTGAGTTAAAGACGCAAACTGTTGGTTCTGCTGATCAGCGCCGCTATTTGAGCGAGCCGCCTTTGACTTATCGCCAGCCTGCAACCACTGCGCCAATTGGCGAGCAGGGCGAGGATGAGGCCAAGAAAGAACGCGCACGTAAAAAAGCTGCTAGCAAGAGCAAAAGCTTTAGCGATTACATGCCTTGGAACTAAGGCAGTTGCGCTTGCAAAAGGCGTGATTGATTTTAGTTTAAAGAATAAAGCCGGATTGAGTCCGGCTTTTTCATTTTTAAAGAATGCGTGAAATTCGTGAAGCCGGTCTCAAGCGGTATCAAAAGGCTTTAGCGTTTTTGTTTAAAAAAATCCCGCAACAGATTTTGAGCCTCCGTTTCACCAAAGCCTGAATAAGTGTCGGGCGCATGGTGGCAGGTTGGCTGGGTATAAAAACGACCACCAAATTCAACGCCGCCGCCTTTTTCGTCTGCCGCGCCATAATAAAGCCGTCTGATGCGCGCAAAAGAAATAGCAGCGGCACACATAGCGCAGGGCTCAAGCGTTACATAGAGATCGCATCCCGGCAGTCTTTCCGATTTCAGCAGGTCACAAGCCTGCCGGATGGCAAGTATTTCAGCGTGTGCGGTGGGATCATTGAGCAGACGGGTGCGGTTGCCGGTACGAGAGATAATTTCGCCTTCGCGCACAATTACCGCGCCAATCGGCACTTCGCCTAAGGCTTGCGCTTCCAGCGCTTGCTCAAAAGCCTGTGCCATAAATCCGTTTTTAGGCTGATCTTGGTGGTTAAGGTGTTTTTTCATCATTGTTGATCGCCTTTAGCAGAAATTTTGCTCGCATGCTTCCATATGATTTGTTACTGCATAAACTTAAAAATCGGAACCGATTTACCAACGGAATTATCTAGTGTTGATGAACGTCGTTGATGATTGTCCAGAAATCAATGCAAAGCGCGGCTGCGACCGTTGCTGAAAGGCCATTATTAAATGAGCAGAGATCATAACGAAGACGGCGAAAAGCGCCCCTTCGATAAACGCGGAGAAAACCGCGATAAAGATAACAGAGCAGGCCGCGGTGAAGGCTTTAAGCCCCGCGAGCGTGATGGCGAACGCCGCCCGCGCGAATTTGGCGCGCGTGATGGTAACCGTGAACGTGGTGGCAATGAACGCGGTGATCGGGAACGCGGTGATCGGGAACGCGGTGATCGCGACGGCAAGCCACGTTTTGAAAAGAAATTCGGTGATAAGCCGCGTTTCGACAAAGGTGATGCACCGCGCGGACGTGATGCAGGTGACAGAGATGCACCGGTTGAAGAAGCTGAACGTATTGCCAAGCGCTTAGCGCGGGCTGGTATTGCTTCACGCCGTGAAGCAGAAACCATGATTGCCGCTGGCCGCATCAGCGTTAATGGTAAAATGCTGACAAGCCCGGCGGTGAATGTAAAGCGCTCTGATATTATCAAAGTGGACGGCAAATTGCTGCCACAGACCGAGCGCACACGTTTGTGGCTCTACCATAAGCCTGCCGGTCTTGTGACCACCAACCGCGACCCTGAAGGTCGCCCGACTGTATTTGAATCGCTGCCGGAAGATATGCCGCGCGTACTTTCGGTTGGCCGTTTGGATATCAACACCGAAGGCTTGCTGCTGCTGACCAATGATGGCGGTCTGTCGCGCATTTTGGAATTGCCGACAACCGGTTGGTTGCGTCGTTACCGTGTGCGTGCACATGGCAGCGTGAAACAGGAACAGCTGGACGAGCTTAAAAACGGTATTGCCGTTGACGGTATTTTCTACGGTAGCGTTGATGCGCAGCTGGAACGTCAGCAGGGCAGCAATGTCTGGCTGAATATTGGTCTGCGTGAAGGCAAAAACCGTGAAGTTAAAAACATTCTCGGCGCACTCGGCCTGACGGTTGGCCGCTTGATCCGCGTTTCCTTTGGTCCTTTCCAGTTGAGCGATCTGGAAGTTGGTGCTGTGCGCGAAATTCGTGGCCGTACACTTCGTGACCAGCTCGGTGAACGTCTGGTGCAGGAATCGGGCGCTGATTTTGATGCACCGATCATCAACGAATTCTCGAATTCTGATGTGCGTGGAGCAGGTATAAGAGCGCCACGTGGAGATGATGAGCAGGAAGAACGTGTCCGTCGTCCGCGTGAGTGGATTTCGTCCAGCCCTTCGCAAGGCAAGCCAAAGCGCGCTGAGCGTGTGGAAGAAAGCCGTCGTCCGCGCGGTGTGAATGTGTGGATGGCACCGGGTGCACGTCCGCAATCTGCCAAGGCAGAAGCAGCACGCGAAGAGCGTAATGAATTTCAAAAGCGTGAACGTAAACCATTCGGCGAAGGCCGTGGCGGTGCACCACGCGGTGAGCGCCCGGATCGTCCGCAGGGTGACCGTCCGTTCCGCTCCAATGATCGTGACCGTCAGGGTGGCTTCGAGCGCCAAGGTGGCTTTGAACGTAAGCCGCGTGATGGTGATTTTACCCCGCGTCCGCGTCGTTCAGACGATGAAGGTTCATTCCAGAAACGTCCGTATGGCGAAGGCCGTGGCGAGCGCTCAGAGCGTTTTGACCGCGCACCACGACCGGAGGGCGAACGCCGTCCGCGTGCCGAGGGTGATCGCCGTCCGCGCTTTGATGATGAAAAGCGTCCGGGTCGCCGCGAACGTGAGCGTGAAAGCGCACGCGAAGCACGTCGCACCGAAGACTTTACCGGCGGTTACTCCCGTGGTGAAAAATCCCGTGATGCCCGCCCGTTTGGCGATAAGCCGCGTAGTGACAGACCACGTGGCGATAAGCCATGGGGTGATAAACCACGCAGTGACCGCCCTCAGGGTGACAGGCCGCAAAGTGATCGCCCGAGAGGCGACAAATCGCAAAGTGATCGCCCGAGAGGCGACAGGCCAAATCGCGATGGGCCATCCGGTGGAAAGCCAGGAGGACGTGGTGCGGATCGTCGGCGGTAAGCTCCGCGGGCGGCCATTAGCCACGCCACAAACAAATGCGATCCGTCCGACGACGGATCGCACCCGTGAAAGCCTGTTCAATATTCTGATGCATAAATATTCCGACAAGATCGAGAATGGTCGTATTCTTGATCTTTTTGCCGGAACGGGTGCATTGGGTATTGAGGCTTTGTCACGCGGTGGCCGATACAGCGTTTTCATTGAGGAATCCGCCGAAGGTCGTGGTTTGCTTCGTCAGAATATTGAAAATTTCGGCCTTCAGGGGCAGACGAAAGTTTTCCGCCGTAATGCATGTCAGTTGGGGCCTGCGGGAACGCTGGAGCCATTTGATGTGATTTTTGCTGATCCGCCATACGGGCAGGGTCTTGGTGAAAAGGCTTTGCTTTCGGCATTGGAAGGCAACTGGCTTAATTCTGACGCAATTATCATTCTTGAAGAAGAAGCAGATGCTTTGCTTGATCTTGATGAACGTTTTGTTATCGAAGATGAGCGCGATTATGGTTTAACCACTATTCGCCTGATCCGGCTTGCTCAAGTGTGAAAGCATCTTGCACAGAGCATGATTGTGTTTAAGCTGGCAAACACAATGAATGAATTTGAAAGCTGATCCGGACAGCGGAAAAATGTCCTGATGATAAAGCATGGGCAGAAGAATTGTGTCATTTATCCAATATCTTCTGTCCGGCTTGAAGGCTTGTATTAATCAGGAGATGACGCTCAGTGTTACTTCGATCACTTAGTCGCTTACTCATATCCACTACTGTTTCTACATTTTTAATTGTTCCTGTTTTTACATCTGCTTCACTGGCAGAAGCACCGGTGGCACCTGCACAAACGCAAGAAACTGCCACTCAGGACAAGCCCGAGATTAAAACATCCGACGGCGTTGCCAGTTTTACTTTACAAAATGGTTTGAAAGTGGTGGTCATTCCCGATCACCGTGCGCCGGTGGTAACGCAAATGATCTGGTATCATGTTGGTTCTGCCGATGAGCAGGAAGGCACATCCGGCATTGCGCATTTTCTTGAACATTTGATGTTTAAGGGCACAAAAACATTTCAGGCCGGTGAGTTTTCCAATTATGTGACCGAAAATGGCGGTCAGGAAAATGCTTTCACCTCTTATGATTATACCGCTTATTATCAGCAGGTTTCGCCGCAGGCTCTTCCTAAAATCATGGAATTTGAAGCCGACCGGATGCAAAATCTGATTTTGAATGAAGAAGCAGTCACCACCGAGCGTGAGGTGATTATCGAAGAACGCCGTATGCGGATTGATTCTAATCCGGCGGCGATGCTTTCTGAAAACACCAATGCAACGATTTTCTATAATCATCCTTATCGCCGCCCGATCATCGGCTGGCGTCAGGAAATGGAAAAGCTTAGCCTTGGTGATGCGATTGATTTCTATAAGAAATATTACACGCCCAACAATGCCACGCTGATCATTACCGGTGACGTGACGCCGGAAAAAGTGCTGGAGCTGTCGGAAAACAGCTGGGCGAAAGTGCAGCGCAGTGCCGAACCTGGCAAGCGTGAGCGCGTGCAGGAACCGGCCAAACAGGCGGATCGTATTGTGACGCTGCATGATGAGCGTGTCACTATTCCGTCCTTCACCACCACATGGCTGGTGCCGTCTTATGCCAATGAGGCACAGTTTGAAGGGGCTAAAGAAGGCGACGCCGCAGCACTTAGTTTGCTTAGCGAAATTTTGAGTGGTTCAACCCGTTCAAGACTTTATCAGAATTTCATGGTCAAGCAGTCGATTGCGAGTGGTGTGGATGCAAGTTATCGTGGCGATGCGCTGGATGACGGCACGTTCTCGCTGTTTGGTGCGCCGCGCGGCGACACGACATTGGGCGCATTGGAGCTCCAGGTAAAAGAACAGCTTGCCGCAATTATCAAAGATGGTGTGACCGAAACCGAGCTGGATCAGGCGCGCAACCGTTTTCTTAAATCGGTGATTTTTGCCCGTGACAGTCAGGCCGGAATGGCACGCATTTATGGCGCCGGCCTATCGGTTGGTCAAAGTATTGAAGATATTCAGGGCTGGCCGGACAAGATCAAAAAAGTAACGGCTGAGCAGGTCAAAGACGTGGCCAATCGTTATTTGTCATCGCAAAAAACGGTGACCAGCTATTTATTACCTCCCGATATGGAGCCGAAATCCGCTGTGGCTGTGTCGCAGGCGGAAGCGGAAAATGCAGCGCCGGAAAAGGGTGAAGACGCATCAGGAGGCGTACAATAATGTTGAAAAACCTTCAAAAACGCCTTTCATCGCTTAAAACTTTGGCACTTGTGGCCACTGGTGTTTTGTTTTTGAGCCTGCCGGCCTATGCGATTGATATTCAAACGGTTACATCGGAAAAAGGCGTCAAAGCATGGCTTGTTTCCGATGCATCCGTGCCGCTTATTTCCATTCGCTTTTCGTTTAAAGGCGGCTCAGCTCAGGATCCTGATGGCAAGGAAGGTCTTGCCAACTATATGACCGGCCTTTTCGATGAAGGTGCGGGCGAACAAAATGCTGACCGTTTTCAGGAAAATCTTGATAATATCGGCGCTGAAATGAGCTTCTTCGCCTCGCAGGACAGAATTATCGGCGGCATGAAAATGCTGAGCGAAAACAAAGATGCAGCTTTTGATTTGCTGAAACTGGCGGTCAATGAGCCTCGCTTTGATCAGGATGCGCTGGATCGTATCCGCTACCAACTGATCGCTGGTATTGAAGCATCACAGCGCGATCCGGATGAAATTGCTTCGCGTAAATTTGCCGAGGCACTTTACGGTAAGCATCCTTATGCGCGTCCTGGTGAGGGCACCGTGGCTTCGCTGAATTCCATCAAGCCGGATGATCTGAAAGCTTTTCACCGTAAAAACTTTGCCCGTGATAATCTGAATATCAGCGTGGTGGGTGATATCAAGGCTGAAGATCTGGCGCCGGTTCTTGATAAAATTTTTGGTGATTTACCGGCCAGTTCCGAATTGGTGCCGGTGCCGGATGCCAAGCTTGCCTTTGGCGTGACTACTTCAGTCTCTTATGATCTGCCACAGACGTCGCTCACCTTTGCCTATCCGGGCGTTGATCTGGATGATCCGGATTTCTTCGCAGCCTATCTGATGAACCAGATTATGGGCGGTGGTTTTTCTTCCCGTCTTTATGAGGAAGTACGTGAAAAGCGCGGCCTTGCTTATTCGGTGTCTTCCGGCCTGAACATACGTGATCATGCCAATGCTTTGATGATTGCGACTGCAACACGTCCTGAAAAAGCACAAGAGTCGCTGAAAATCATTCGTGAGCAAGTGGCGAAAATGGCCGCCGAAGGCCCGACAGAAGCCGAACTGCAAACAGCGAAAAACTATGTCATTGGCTCTTATGCGGTGAATAATCTCAATTCATCATCAGCTGTCGCCAATACTTTGGTGGGCTTGCAGGATGCCAAACGCTCGATCAACTTTTTCGACGAGCGTATCGGCCTGATCAATGCAGTCACTGCCGAGCAGGTCAAAGCGGTTGCTGCCAAGCTTTTCAATACAGATCCGGCAATTTTGATTGTCGGGCCTGCCCAGCAATAATGAAGCAAGCGGGATAATTATGAGCATGTCATCACCGACTTTTGCCGTTGCATTTGGCGGTGGTGGCGCCCGCGGTATTGCCCATATTCATATTATCGAGGTCTTGGACGAACTCGGCATCAAGCCGGTGGCGATAGCAGGTTCGTCCATTGGCTCAATCATGGGGGCAGGTGTTGCCTGCGGCATGAAAGGCACGGAAATTCGTGCCTATATGACTGAGATTTTCACTCATAATGCGGAAATTGCCAAACGGATCTGGCAGACAAAACCACAAAGCCTGTCTGATTTTTTGCAAAACGGTTTCAAAGTCAGCCAGTTTAATATCGAGAAAATTATTGCAGCTTTTTTGCCGGATCAGGTGCCGCAGGCTTTCGCTGATCTGGATATTTCGTTACAAATTACCGCTTCTGATTATTATGCTGCTAAAGAAGTAGTTTTCCGTGAAGGGGAGCTGCGCTCGGCAATCGCGGCCTCTTGTGCCATCCCGCCGCTTTTTTCGCCGGTTCGTCGCGAAGGGCGTATTTATCTGGATGGCGGTTTGTTCAATCCCGTGCCTTATGATCTTCTGACCGATAAGGCTGATATTGTGATTGCGGTGGATGTATTGGGGCTGCCGCCTGCCGACAGTGACCGGATGCCAAGTACAATTGAAGCAATGATGGCAGCCAATATGCTGACTATGCGCTCTATTGTTGCCAATAAATTTTTGACCTGCAAACCGGATATATTTTTAAGTCCGGATGTGTCGCAAATCAGTCTGATTGATTTCTTGAAGATCGGGCAAATTCTCAGTCAAAGTGAGAAAGTGCGCGATCATCTCAAATATGCGATTGATGATGCGATTAAGCATCATTCGGCAGCGGGCGTTTAATTATCCATTTCTTCACCGGCATCAATCTGGTCTTTGGTGGCTTTATCAAGCGCCTTACCCTGACGAGCCGGTTTTAACAGCGGTTCCGGTGTCACAGGCTTGTTAAAGAGCAGGTGACGGCCAGCCAGTATGCCTTCTGCCATTTGCACATGCAGGCGGTCTTCATCGCGCTGGCGCACATCTTCGGCAATCGAATAAGCAGTGTTTTCGCTGGTTCCCAATGCTTCCAGCGCTTTGCGCCCAAACATCAGGCCGGATTCGAGCGTTTCACGCAGCTCTTATTCGACGCCATGGGCGCGAAGTTCCAGACTATGTTCGCGGTCATAGGAGCGAACGAACAATTTTGCATCCGGATAGCTTGCCTGTACCAGTTCGACAATACGGCTGGTGGTTTCTTTGTTTTGTGTGCAAACGGCGACGATTTTTGCCTGCCGGATACCTGCCGCTTCCAGCACGTCTTTGCGAGTGCCGTTGCCATAATAAATGCGGAAACCGAAACGACCAGCTGCACGAATACGATCGGCAGACGTATCAATCACCGTTACACTCACACCACCGGCCAGAAGAATTTGCGCCGTGATCTGGCCGAAACGGGAAAAGCCGATCATCAGAATATCGGCACCTGCGCCGTTGAAATCTTCTTCTGGTGCTGCTTGTTCTTTGTCTTTGACAAGTAATTTGTTGCCGATGGCCACCGATAATGGCGTGAGAGCCATTGATACAGTGACGGCTGCCACGAGTTCGGATGCCAAAGCACTGGTGATGATCGCGGCAGCTGATGCAGCAGAGAACAGCACGAAGGCAAATTCACCGCCCTGTGGCAGCAAAAATGCCACACGCACAGCATCATTATGATTGGAGCGGAAAATCCGGCAGAGCACATAGGTGATGACAACTTTGATTGTCATCAAAATTGGAACGGCAATGAGTACTGCCTGCCAATGAGCCATAATCACGGACAAGTTGAGAGACAGGCCGACAGCGACGAAAAAGAGACCTAAAAAGATACCGCGAAAGGGTTCAATATCGGCTTCCAGCTCGTGGCGGTAGGATGATTCTGCCAGCAATACACCTGCAATAAACGCGCCCATCGCCATGGAAAGGCCGGCATATTGCAAAAGCATTGCTGAACCGAGCACGATGAACAGCGCTGCTGCCACCATCACTTCACGCGCGCCGGTATTGCCGATGATGCGGAACATCGGGTTAATCAGATAGCGACCGGCAACAACCAAGGCAGTAATTGCGGCAATGGCGGTGGCAATATGAAAACTGGCGCTTGTCTGTTCTTCAAGCGGTGAAAGAGCCGGAATGATTGCGAGAATCGGCACGATGGCCAGATCCTGAAACAACAGAATGGAAAAGCTGCGCTGGCCATATTGCTGGTTGGTGCCGCCGCGATCCTGCAAAACCTGCATAGCAAAAGCGGTAGAGGATAAAGCCAAGCCATAGCCGATAATAATGGCGGCATTAACGCTTAAGCCGGCCAGATGAAAACCGGCATATGCAAGCGCTGCGCCGGAGATGAGCACTTGCGCACTGCCCAGCCCGAAAATCGCATGACGCAATGCCCACAGACGGGATGGTTTGAGCTCCAGCCCGATAACAAAAAGCAGGAAAACAACGCCGAGTTCGGCAAAGTGCAAAAGTTCTTCGCCATCACTGATAAGGCGCGCTACAGGGCCGATGGTAATACCGGCTGCCAGATAGCCAAGCACGGTACCCAGTCCGAGTTTTTTGAACAAGGGGGCTGCGAGAATGGCGCCGCCAAGAATCAGCAATGCCTGTATGTAAAGATGTCCGCCGTCTTCCAGCATGTTTCGGCCTTGAATGTGATCTGTTTGTTAGCAATTAGGCGAGCTTGCCTTGAAGGGGCAAGAATTGCACCCTATACAAGAAAGATGTGGCCGGATTCAGTTTCAGGTCTAGCAAATATTGATTAATCATCAACTCGTTTGATGCAAATAATATTCCGGGTAAGCGTGAAAAAGATGAGTGATGCCGCCTCTAAATTGATCGAACAGGCTGCTCGCCTCGTAGAAGCTGCCAAACAGGCTGGTGCTGATGCGTCGGATGCGGTTGTGGTGCGGGCGCGCTCCACTAGTGTGAGCGTGCGCCTTGGCAAGGTTGAAGGCACCGAATCATCTGAGAGCGATGAGTTTTCTTTGCGCGTTTTCGTCGGCAAGCGCGTGGCAAGTGTTGCCGCCAATAGTGGGGCTGATCCAAAACAACTGGCCGAGCGTGCCGTTGCAATGGCAAAGGTTTCACCCGAAGACCCGTATGAAGCTTTGGCCGATCCGTCATTGCATGTAAAAGCTCCGCGTGACCTTGATCTGTTTGATGCGACTGAGCTGAACTCACAGCGTCTGACCGAAGATGCCTTGGCAATGGAGGCCGCAGCGCTGGACGTGGCAGGCATCACTAATTCCGGCGGAGCCGGTGCTTCCTTTGGTCTTGGTGGTCTGGTGCTTGTCACATCCAATGGTTTTTCAGGTGCCTATCAGGCTTCGCGCTTTGGCCGTTCAGTCAGTGCGATTGCGGGTGAGGGCACCCGCATGGAGCGCGACTATGATTTTAGTTCGCGCTTGCATTTTGCTGATCTGGAAGTGCCGGAGGTCATTGGCCGAAGTGCTGGCGAACGTGCTGTGCGCCGTCTCAATGCGCGGCAAGTGGCAACAGGGCCAGTTAATGTCATTCTTGATCCGCGTATTGCGCGCGGAATGGCTTCCCATCTGGCAGGCGCTATCAATGGTGCTTCTGTTGCGCGTAAAACAAGCTTTCTGCGCGATAAAATGGGACAGCAGATTTTAAAATCCGGCCTGAATGTTACCGATAATCCGTTGCGTGTGCGCGGTTCGTCTTCGCGTCCTTTTGATGGTGAAGGCATTGAAGGCCAGCCATTGATGATGGTGGAAGACGGTGTTTTGCAGCATTGGACATTGTCAGGCTCAACCGCACGCGAACTTGGCCTGCAAGGCAATGGCCGTGGTGTGCGTTCGGGCTCTGTTGTTTCTCCGGCCTCTACTAATTTTGCTATTGAACCGGGTGAATTTACACCGGAAGAGCTGATCAAGCAGATGGGCACCGGCTTCTATGTAACGGAAGTCTTTGGACAAGGCGTCAACATGGTGACCGGCGAGTATAGCCGCGGCGCATCCGGCTTCTGGATTGAAAATGGCGAATTAGCCTATCCGGTTTCGGAAGTGACGATCGCGGGGCGTTTGCAGGACATGTTCTTAAATATGACACCGGCCTCGGATATTGATCGTAACTTTGGTATGACATCTCCAACCTTGGCAATTGAAGGAATGACGCTTGCTGGTAGTTAATGGGCTGGTAGTTAATGACCCGCAAGCTAATGAACCGGAAACCTGTGAAATGATGCAAAGCTTACCACTTCCGCAAGAAGAACTGGCACTGCTGAAACAGGCAACGGCAGAAGCTGGCCGCATTGCCTTGCACTATTTCAAAAAAGACCCGGATGTCTGGTACAAAGAGGGAAACTCCCCTGTCACAGAAGCAGATTTTGCCGTTGATAATTATTTGCGCAAAACATTGCTTAGTGCCCGTCCTGATTATGGCTGGATATCAGAAGAAACAGCCGATGAGCGGGATGTTGTACCGCGTCAGCGTTTTTTCGTTGTTGATCCGATTGATGGCACACGTTCATTTATTCGCGGTGATGATCAGTGGTGTGTCAGCGTCGCGATTATTGAAAATGGCCGCCCGCTTGCCGGTGTTTTGGAATGTTCCGTGCGCGGTGAAGTGCTGGAAGCCCATTGCGATGGTATCGCCATGCAAAATAATGAGCCGATCCGGGTCGCCGGTCAGGATGAAGACGAGCCGTTAAGTATTGCTTTGTCACGCTCAGCCTTTGACACTTTGCCTGCAAATTTACGTGATCGTGTGCAGATGCACCCTTATGTTTCATCATTGGCTTATCGTATAGGTATGGTGGCGCGCGGCGACATTGCGGGAACATTTGTGCGGCCAAATTCCAATGATTGGGATTTGGCGGCAGCTGATCTTATTTTAAGCCGTGCCGGAGGCCGTCTGGTGGATGTGGCGGGTGCGCCGCTTCATTATGGCGGAGCATCATCGGGGCAGGGCGCATTAGTTGCTTCCAGCGGTAAATTGCTGGAAGAGATGTTGAGTGTTGTAGCCGCTTAAGCATTGCGCTAAGCAGGCGGTTAAATTGAACTGTTCAGGAATGGATGATTATGAGCAACGACGGCGATAAGAAACAATTGCTTCATCTGGTTTTCGGCGGTGAGCTGAAAAATCTCAATTCGATGGAGTTCCGCAATCTGGATGAGATTGACATGGTCGGTATTTATCCGAACTATGAAACCGCTTTGCACGCATGGCGCTCAAAGGCACAGCAGACCGTTGATAATGCACATATGCGTTATTTCATAGTACATATGCACCGCTTGCTTGATCCGGCCACTGCTGCAGCTTCGATCAGCTCGCAGAGCTAATTATTTTAAAAATTATCAGCGCAAGCTGGTCTGCTAAATCCCAACAGACCCCACCTTGCGCTGATACTGTTTGTAAGACCAGCTAAGAGTAAGCAATTCGTGAATAATCAAGACGCAGATCACGCTGAAACGCCCGAGACATCCGGTGATGAAACATCGGATAGTAAACGCTCCGGTTTTTTGAAGCGTTTTTGGCGCAAAATTCGTGGGCCCCTGGCGCGCTCTGCACTTGTCAAATCATTGCTGGTGAGGCTGATTACCAATTATCTGCGACTGGTTAATCTTACCAATCCGATGCCGAAAGAGGCAAAGGAAACCATCAAAAAAGCGGGCGAAATTGCACCCTTTATTGTCACATTCTGGCATGGCCAACATTTGATGGGGCCATTTGTGCGTCCAAAATCTGCTCCAACAGTTGCGATGTTTTCACGCTCCAACGATGCGGAACTGAATGCCAAAGTAGTTGAGCGATTAGGTTTGGAAATTGTTCGCGGTTCCGGCGGAAGGGCAGAAACCACCCGTGTGGAAAAAGGCGGTGCACGCGCATTGCTGACTTTAAAAAATGCATTGAAAAATGGCAAATCCGCAGCCATGATTGCAGATATTGCACATGGAACTGCGCGTGAGGCGGGAGAGGGAATTATTTTGCTCGCAAAATTATCCGGACGCCCCATAATTGCGACAGCTTATGCCTCGACACGTAAAATTGTTCTTGAAAAATCTTGGGACAAGACCACTATTCCATTACCTTTCGGACGCGCCATGGTGGTTGCAGCTGAACCGGTCTGGGTACCAGCGGATGCAGATGCGGACGCTTTGGAAGCCAAGCGACAGGAACTGACTAATAAACTAAACGAGGCTACAGCTCAGGCTGCCGCCGCATTGGAGAAAGCATCATGAGCGAACGCTGGGCGCGCAATGTGCTGACCGCTTATCGGGTCATTGGAACTTGTCTCTACCCGTTTGTTGGTACCTATGTGCGCTATCGTACGCTCAAAGGCAAAGAAGACCGCCAGCGCCGCAATGAGCGCTATGGCAAAACCAATATTGCACGTCCTGACGGGCCGCTGATCTGGGTGCACGCAGCAAGTGTCGGTGAAACCACGGCGATTATGCCACTGGTTGAGCGTTTGGCCTGCCGTGATATTACAGTTTTGCTCACCACCGGCACCATGACATCGGCAAAGCTTGTTGCTGATCATATGGGTAGCCATATTATTCATCAGTTTGTGCCATTGGACTTAAAACCTGCTGTCGAGCGGTTTTTAAATCATTGGAAGCCTGATCTGGCGGTAACTTGCGAATCTGAAATCTGGCCGACCACTATTCAGATGCTGGGCGCACGTCAAATTCCGCAAGTGCTGGTCAATGGCCGCCTGTCTGACCGCTCTTTTGCTGCATGGAAAAAACGCTCTGCCATTGCTGAAGCTTTGTTTTCTAATTTTTCGCATGTGGTGGCGCAGTCGGAGCTTGATGCCGAGCGGTTTCGTGCCCTTGGGGCGCGTCCGGTTACTGTTTCCGGTAACTTGAAAGTCGACAGCGCGCCGCCGCCGATCGACAAACAGGAACTGGCACGTATTCTGAATGAAATCGGCCCCCGTAAGCGTTGGGCTGCGGTTTCCACCCATGAAGGCGAAGAAGAAATCTGTGCGCAGGTGCATAAGATGCTGACCGTGCGCCATCCGGATTTGCTGACCATCGTTGTGCCTCGCCATCCGGTGCGTGGCGATGAGCTGGAAACCATGTTTATGACCCATGGTTTAAAAGTAGCCCGTCAAAGCCGTGGCGATATTATTGAACCTGATACGGCAATTTTCATGGGCGATACAATCGGCGATATGGGGCTTTATCTGCGCCTGACCGATATTGCTTTTGTGGGTAAATCGCTGGTGGGTGAGGGCGGACATAATCCGCTGGAGCCTGCAATGCTTAATACGGCAGTATTGTCCGGCAGCAATGTTCAAAGCTTCCGTGATTCTTATCAGCGTCTGATTAAAAATGGTGGCGCGCGTCTGGTTAAAGACCGTGAAATGCTCGCCGGTGCGGTCAATTTCCTCTTCAATAATCCGAAACATCTTAAAGTTATGATCGCCGCAGGCTTGCGCACCGTGCTTGATATGCGCGGCTCGCTGGAGCGTACTGTCCTGTCACTGGAGCCTTTTATCCAGCCATTGCTGGTGCAAGCGCAGCTGACAAGTGCAGCCCATGATGAAACAAAAAATCCAAAGCGTTTGAGACGAGGCGATTAATGGCGGGGCAGGCACCTGACTTTTGGTGGCAGGCTCCAAGCTGGCGTTCCGGCTTGCTGTCCCCATTGGCCTGTATTTATGGCATGGTTGCCGCTCGTAATCTGACAAAGCGCACGGGCGCACGCATTGATGTGCCGGTTTTGTGCATTGGCAATTACACTGTGGGCGGCGCCGGTAAAACGCCAACCGCTATTTATTTTGCCGAACTTGCCCGTGATGAAGGTTTTATTCCCGGTATTGTCTCCCGCGGCTTTGGCGGTAATTATAATGGCGTGCATCTGGTTGATCCGGAAACCGATAGCGCCAAGCTTGTTGGCGACGAACCGTTATTACTGGCACGTCATGCCAGTGTGGCTGTTTGTTCTGACCGCTCCCATGCTGCGGAGTTTTTAAAAATACGCGGCTGCGATTTCATTATTATGGATGATGGCTTTCAAAGCGCACGGCTTTATGCCGATTATGCACTCTTGGTGGTGGATGCCTCACGCGGTATTGGCAATGGCAAGATTATTCCGGCAGGGCCATTACGCGCGCCACTTGATGTGCAGATGGCAAAAACTGATGGCATTTTGCGCATTGGCACTCAAAGTGCTGCGGATGATTTGGTTGCCCAGGCACAAGCGGCCGGAAAGCCGACCTTTGATGCTGTTTTACAAGCTTCCTCCAAAAGCGATTTAGCTGAAGGTCAGTGGCTTGCATTTGCCGGTATCGGCAATCCGGAGAAGTTCTTCTTCAGTTTACGGACAAGTGGCGCGTCGATTGGCGTAACACGCGAATTTGCCGATCATCATCCGTTTACCGCGCAAGATATTGCGCAATTACGGGATGAAGCTGCGCTTAAAAAACTGCGTCTGATTACAACGGCAAAAGACTATGTCAGGCTAGCCTCGCAACCGGAGATGGATCGTAGCTTTATTGAAAGCCTGTCTGTATTGGATGTGGAATTGAGCTTTACAGACAAAAACGCTGCAAAAACCATTTTTGAGACAGTTTTGCAGCGCTTTGAAGCCCGACAATAATTTAAAATTATTTATCGCGTTTGCGTAATTCCGGGTGCATGTCCAATTCGCGCTGGAAAGAAATCTCACCGGTCGCATAGGCTTCCTGACGCTCAACGCTCCAATATTTCAGCTCGTCCAGCGGAATTTTAATGCCGCTGACCGCGCAAAGTACATATTCGCCCATGGTCACAATATCAAAATCACCATCAAGATAGCGGATACGGGCTTCGGTATTATAGGAGCCGCCAAAATTGTTCATTTTCTTATCCAATTCATGCTTGTTTAGAGCGTGTCGCACTTTTTTGTATCTATTAGGATCGCTCTAACATTTTAGTTTACGCATGTCTTTATTCCAAAATCGCTCGTCACTTTTGGCAGGCATGCTCTTGTTTAACGACGGCCGAACAAGCGTTCGATGTCGCTGAGTTTCAGTTCAATATAGGTTGGCCGGCCATGATTGCAGGTGCCGGAGCCAGGAGTTGCTTCCATCTGGCGCAACAAAGCATCCATTTCCTGTTGTTTCAAGCGGCGGCCGGAGCGCACAGAACCATGACAGGCCATAGTTGCGGCCACATGATCAAGCATTTCCTGCAAGCCGTTGGCGGTATCGTGCTCGGCAATTTCATCGGAGAGATCACGAATAAGCTGCGGAACATTCATTTCCCCCAGCATTGCAGGGGTTTCACGCACGGCCACGGCACCAGGGCCAAAGGACTCAACACCTAAACCAAAGCGCGCCAATGTTTCACTATGGGCGGTTAAACGGTCGGCATCTTCTTCCGGCAGATCAACAATTTCCGGAATAAGCAGCATTTGTGCAGCCATTGGCTTGGAGTGAAGGGCTGTTTTCAAGGCCTCATAAACAAGGCGCTCATGGGCTGCGTGCTGATCGACAATCACCAGACTGTCTTCCGTCTGGGCGACAATATAATTGGCATGCACCTGCGCACGGGCAGCACCCAGCGGCATGGCCATAATTTCTGTTTCAGGCTCAGTCATTCCGGCGCGTGCATCGGCGGTCGGGATGCTTATATCAGCAAAAACCGATTGTCCTGCCTCATTCATGCCGGTTGGCATCGAGCCAAAAGCGGATTGGCTCTCATCAAGATTAAGCGGGCGGTGTGACGGATGCGCTGTTGCCGGCGACCACTCCTGACGCGGTTGATGCGCTTGCCAGTCACGAGTTGCAAATTGCGGGCGATAGGCTGAAGCTTGCTGTGGCGGCATGTGAGAAGAAGGCTGCAAGCCTTGCGCTCTGAAGGCTTCCATCATGCTTGTGGCTGCATTGGTGGAGGCGCGGATACCAGATTCGGCCAGTACTTGCTTGATGGAGCCGACAATAAGCCCGCGCACGAGACCCGGATCACGAAAGCGCACATCGGCTTTGGCCGGATGCACGTTGACATCCACCAATGCCGGATCAAGATTTAAAAACAGCACGGCAACCGGATGGCGGTCACGGGCAATCACATCCATAAAGGCACCACGCAGCGCCCCAAAAATTTGCTTGTCGCGCACAGGGCGGCCATTCACATAGGCAAATTGGTGCTGGGCATTGCCGCGGTTGAATGATGGAATGCCGATAAAGCCGGAAAGGCGCACACCATCACGTTCAGCATCAATAGCCAGAGCATTTTCGGCAAATTCCTTGCCTAAGATTTGCGAGATGCGCTCCAGCATAGCTTGGCTGCCAGTGCCGGTGGCTGGCAGTTCCAGGCTCGTGCGATCTGTTCCGGCCAGAGAAAAGCGAATATGCGGAAAGGCAATAGCAATGCGCTTGATAACTTCCGTAATAGCGGTTGCCTCGGCGCGATCCGTTTTCATGAATTTCAATCGCGCGGGCGTTGCAAAGAAAAGATCACGCACTTCGGCAATGGTGCCGATATTTAAAGCCGCAGGGCGGGTAGGGCTAAGATTGCCACCTTCAACACTCACTTCAAAGCCGCTATCGGCGGTTTTGACGCGTGATTTCAAACTCAGCCGCGCCACCGAGCCGATGGAAGGCAAAGCCTCACCACGAAAGCCCAGTGCGCGGATGTCATGCACATCATCCTGCAATTTTGATGTGCAGTGACGCGAAATCGCCAGACTCAACTCATCTTGCGGAATGCCGGAACCGTTGTCAGTGACGCGCAACAGCGTTTTGCCGCCACCTGCGGTGACAACTTCAATCCGGTCAGCGCCCGCATCAATCGCATTTTCCACCAGCTCTTTAATAACGCTGGCCGGACGCTCGATCACTTCACCTGCAGCGATCTGATTGATGATGGTTTCGTTGAGATGTTTGATAGACATTCTTAAACTTAATGATTCTTCTTAATTGTTCTGCAAGCCGCGGGTGATGCTGTAAATCTGGGCGGAACGGGCACCGGAGCGGCAAAAACCAAGCACAGGCCCTTCGGCTTTGGCAAGTGCCTCTGCCATAGCGTCAACATCTTCCTGAGTCAGCATACCGCCGGAAAAAGGCACATGCACAGCTGCGATGCCGACTTTTTCAGCTACTTTGGCAATTTCCGCGAAATTTGGCTGATCTGCGCCACCTTCACCATCAGGGCGATGGCAGATCACCATCTGAAAGCCCTGAGCGGCAAGATCACGTATATCATCAGGTGAAATCTGGCCGGTGACTGAATAAATTTCGTCGATTTGGCGAATGTCCATTGTGCTACCCTGCGGTTATTGATCATTGTCCGGTGGGACATAAAAACTGGTGGCTTCAGAATCCTGAAGTAAACCATATAGGTCTAATATGGGATAAAATAATGGGAGAAGCCATGACTAATCAAAAATCTTCACGGCTTGTTCAGCAGCAAATTTATCGTAATGGCATTTTTTTAAGTTCGGACCGTCTGGTGCCGGAAGAAGTGGCGATCGCGGTAAGCTTTGGTGGTACAACCCATGCAGTTATGATGGCAACGCCTGATGATTTGGAAGATTTTGCCATTGGCTTTGCATTGACCGAAGGTATCATTCAAACGATCAGCGATATTGAAACGATCAATATTGTGGCGGTTGATGGTGGTTTTGATGCGCAGGTGACATTGAAAGAACAGTCAAGGGCGCAGTTTCATGCGCGCCGCCGCCATATGATGGGGCCGGTTGGCTGCGGTTTGTGCGGGATTGAATCAATCGAACAGGCGTTGCGTCCGGTGCCGCAGCTGCAAGATGCTAATGCGCAGTTTATGCCTAAAGACATTATCGACGCGATGGCTTTATTAGCACGTCAGCAAAAGTTGAATGACGCTACGCGCGCGGTGCATGGTGCGGGATTTTATTTGCCCGAACAGGGTGTTGTCTGCGTGCGCGAGGATGTCGGGCGTCACAATGCTTTGGACAAACTGGCTGGCGCTTTATTGCGCTGCTCCTATGGCGCAGGCCAAGGCATAGTGGCGGTGACCAGCCGGCTATCGGTGGAGATGGTGCAAAAGGCGGCTATCATCGGTGTGCCTTTACTGGCCGCAATTTCTGCACCCACACAGCTGGCCATCGAAACAGCGGATAAAGCAGGGCTTACTTTGGTAGCTTTGGTGCGGGGGCAGGAGTTTGATATTTACACCCATGCGGAGCGCGTGCTGCACCTATAATAATGGCGGAGCATCAATACCCCGCCATTTTTTATTGCTCAGAAACGTGATTATGCAGTCAGTGCTTTGATGCGTTCACGCTCGGTTACAATCTGCATGGCAGCATGGGCTGCTTCTACGCCTTTTATTTTGAAATGAGCGTGGAAGAACTGGTGGTGCTCTTCGCTGTTGTGATAATGATGCGGGGTGAGCGAAACGCTCAATACCGGCACATTGGTTTCCAACTGCACCTGCATCATGCCGTTGATCACAGCGGTCGCAACAAAATCATGGCGGTAAATACCGCCGTCGATCACGAAAGCGCAACCGGCAATTACTGCATAGCGTCCGGTTTCAGCCAGTGTTTTGGCCATCAGCGGAATTTCATAAGCGCCCGGTACATCGAAAATTTCGACATCAACTTTATTGCCGGAAAGCTTGGCAATTTCTTCGATAAAGCTTTTACGTGCTTCATCGACAATATCGGCATGCCAGCGTGCCTGAATGAATGCAACTTTGAAAGCTTTTGTGTTCGGATAGCTCTGTGTCATAGGTTCCTCACGAAACTAGAAACAGGGCGTACAAAAAAATACTTAATAACCCGCGCGTCACCCGTCGGGACGTTCAGATTCCAAGTCTTCTTTCGCTCTCTTCCATCCGGACTATACCGTCGGCTCCGGCATCGCACCGGATCTGCTGACCTTAAACCTGAATTGCAGATTTAAGCGCTCGCGGGCTCAAAGTTTGAACTATCAAACTTCATACCGCCGGTGGGGAATTTCACCCCGCCCCGAGAACATGACCACACGGGATTGTGTGACCGCAATAAATGTAGGTTTTGAAAATCCGTTTGTCCAGAGCTGACTGCAATCAGCAAAGGGCAGGCTAAGGCGCTGCAAACAAAGCCTATAGCGTGAAACCGGTTGTAGCAGGCTGAGAAACAAGAAAGAGCGCTTCACTATTGCCAATGAAGCGCTCTTTCTCAAATGTGCCTGGAGGGCAAGAAAACTGTTCAGCCTTAGTTTCAAGACTAAGGTGCGGACCAAAACTATCAGCCGATTCTTAAAGGAAGCTTATCTCGTTGAAACTTGCCACCTTTGTTTCAGTTTCGGGTGCAGGAGATTAAAATCTTCTTAACGCAAACCAATTTACCAGATGTTTCGAATGACTGTGGCTCCGGTGCATCAGCTAAGGCGCTCATCATCAGTTAATTGCAAAACGTCAATTAAATTTTGTGCCGCATCTATTGTTAGTTCAGGAGATCAAAACCCATGACTGCAATAGCCAATGCAGTATTCAGGCTGATAATCATCATAGAATAGAGAACTGCGGTTCTTGTGAGATCGCTCATGCTATATTCCTTTCTCTCGCCCTGAAAATATCCCCGGTTTTATTCAGGAAAGTCATAAAAATATTGTCTTCACATAATGTAACAGCGTGTAACTTGTGGCGCAACCCTTGAAATGACATTTGTGAATGACTGTAACACTTGGTGAGTTTTGTGGCGTCGGAAAGTGCAATGTTTTCAAACGTGGGAGCGCTTTTTTGTCACCAATTTTTTATCAACTTTAAGCTGTCATTTGGTGTTTTCTTGATTAAACTAAGCCAAGCCATCAAGACAGAGAGCCGTAAATACGGAAATTTCCTGTAACTGATAATTAAATTTGAATGCCTCAAACTTTGAGGAAACATGGATTTATTGCCGTGAACCGGTCAGTGCCTCTTGTTCTTGCTGTTGCTCTTTTCATGGAGAATATGGATTCGAATGTAATCTCCACCTCGCTGCCAGCAATTGCAGACGATCTTGGAACCAGCCCGATTGCACTGAAACTGGCACTCACCGGTTATCTGGTGTCATTGGCTGTTTTCATTCCGGTGAGCGGGTGGATGGCGGACCGCTTTGGCGCAAAGCGTGTGTTCCGTGCTGCTATTGCAGTTTTTGTGGTCGGCTCATTAGCTTGCGCCATATCCAACTCGCTGACAACCTTTGTATTGGCGCGCTCGTTGCAAGGCATGGGCGGCGCGATGATGACACCTGTCGGGCGTTTATTGATTATTCGTTTGACCCCGCGCAATGAGCTTGTGTCTGCGATGGCGTGGCTTTCAATCCCTGCTATGATCGGGCCGCTGGCAGGTCCGCCTATTGGTGGTTTTATTACCACCTATTTTACCTGGCATTGGATTTTCATCATTAATGTGCCAATTGGTATTCTGGGGATCTGGTTTGCAGGAAAATACTTGCCGGATACGGATGATCTGATCAATCGTAAACTGGATTGGACAGGCTTCGCGCTATCAGGACTTGGTATGGCAGGGGTGGTGTTCGGATTGTCGGTAGTTAGTCTTCCGGCTTTGCCGCCCTTTGTGGGGCTTGGAACATTGTTTCTCGGTATCGTATCGAGTGTTCTTTATATAAGACATGCCAGACACAGGCTAAATCCTTTGCTGGATCTCTCCTTGTTTAATAATAAAGTTTTCAGAACCTCTGTTGTGGGCGGCAGCATATTCCGCCTTGGCGTTGGTGCTGTACCGTTTTTATTGCCACTGATGTTTCAGGTCGGATTTGGGCTTACACCATTTCAGTCAGGGATGCTGACTTTCACCTCAGCTATCGGCGCAGTGACGATGAAGTTTGGTGCGCGTTCGATGTTCGCGCGCTTTGGTTTCCGCAATTCACTGGCGTTTTGTGCATTGATTTCTGCCGGATCAATTGCACTTAATGGTTTTTTCACGCCTGAAACACCTTACTGGATTATTTTCATGGCACTGCTGATTGGCGGTGTTGGTCGCTCATTGTTATTTACAGGTGTCAATACGCTGGGTTATGCGGAAATTCCCAATGACAAAACCAGTCAGGCGACACCAATTACCGCAGTGGCGCAACAGGTGTCATTGGCGATTGGTGTAGCAATTGCAGGTGCGATCTTGGAAGTGAGTACGCTGCTCCAAGGGCATGAATTGCAGTTAAGCGATTTCCATATCGGCTTCTTTATTATCGCAATCATTTCAGGATTGGCATTTTTCAGCTTCATCAGGCTTGATCCTGATGCGGGACATCAGCTTTCGGGCAGAAAGCCCCGTCAAAAATGATGATGCAAAAAAGCCTGACTGAATGGTTACAGTCAGGCTTTTTTAAAGGTCGTTTGATTTTGAATTAGCCTTTAAAATCACGCGCGAGCAGATAAAGCTCGACAGATTCAGCACGCGATGCCGGTGGCTTGACGTGATGAACAGAGCGGAATTTCTGCTTCAGCAAGGCCAGCAATTCGTTTTCGGTACCGCCCTGGAATGTCTTGGTCAGGAAGTGCCCGCCCGGTTTCAAGACAGAAATCGCAAAATCTGCCGCCACTTCACACAGATGCGCGGTGCGCAAATGGTCGGTGCGGCGGTGGCCTGTGGTTGGTGCTGCCATGTCAGAAATGACCAGATCAGGCTTATCGCCCAATGCTTCCATCAGTTTTGCAGGCGCTTCATCTTCCAGAAAATCCATCTGCAACAAAATTACACCTGAAAGCGGATCAACTTCCAAAAAGTCGATGCCGACCACTTGCGGATTTTCGTCTGTGGAGCCAACAATTTTGGCCGCGATTTGTGACCAGCCGCCGGGTGCCGCGCCCAGATCGATGATCTTCTGGCCTTTTTTCAAAATGTTGTAACGCTCATCAATCTCAATCAGCTTATAGGCCGCGCGTGAGCGATAGCCGTCAGCTTTGGATTTATGCACGTAAGGATCGTTGAGGTGACGCTCAAGCCAGCGGCGTGACGATTCTTTAATCGTGCCGGCTTTTTTCTTGACGCGTGTATGCATGACGCGTGTGCCTGCACCGCCGCGCCCTCCGGTATTCGCACCCCCTGGTTTACCGCTTCCTTTAGTACTCATGAATATTGCCTGTTCTTATGCCCGTTAGGCTTAAAGTGACGCCAGGCTCCATCGCGTGACATCAGTTCCGTCAAAATACCTTCGCGCAATCCGCGATCCGCGACCAGCAGTTTTTCGCTTGGCCATACATTGCGTATCGCATCCAAAATTGCGCATCCTGCCAATACCAGATCGGCGCGATCAGCGCCAATGCAAGGATTAGCAACCCGTTTGTCAAAGCCCCATGATAGAAGAGTGTCTGTCATGTGGGTTACTTCGTCTGCACCCATCCACATACCATCAACGCGGCGCCGATCATAGCGCTCAAGGCCCAAATGAATGCCTGCAAGCGTGGTCACCGTGCCGGACGTGCCAAGCAGGTGAAAACGTGTGCTTTGCGCCAGCCGCCCCAATTGGTGACGTTCCTGAAAATTGCTTAGCAATTCGCTGACATGTCCGACCATAGCCGAAAAACTTTCCGGTGTCACATCACGGCCACCAAAGCGTTCTGCCAGAGTAACAACCCCCACCGGCAGGGACGTCCAAGCAATAATATGCTCTGCCAAACGCGGGGAACGGCGCTTAGAGACATCAATCAGTGCGATCTCGGAAGAGCCGCCACCAATGTCAAACAGCACAATCGCATCGGTTTCGCGCGCCACCAAGGTGCCGCAACCCGAAACTGCGAGGCGGGCTTCGGTCTGGCGATCAACGATCTCCAGTTCAAGCCCCACTTCAGTACGTACACGTTCCAAGAACAGTTCGCCATTCTCAGCCGAGCGGCAGGCTTCCGTCGCAATGAGGCGAGAGCGTTTCACATTGCGAGCGATCAGCTTATCGCTACATACCTTTAACGCTTCTACTGCGCGATCCATTGCCTGTTCATTCAAGCGGCCGGTTGTGCTCAAGCCTTCGCCTAAGCGCACAATGCGCGAGAATGCGTCGACCACCCGAAACTGTCCGGGGCGGGTTGGCGAGGCAACCAGCAAGCGGCAGTTATTTGTGCCAAGATCAAGCGCTGCATAAAGCGGTGTTTCATGGCTATGCGCCCGATATGCCGGATTGCGCAGTGCTTGTTGTGCCAATGACATTTTATCATTGGCAAGCTTTGCGTTATTTGCTTTTGCGTTTGATGCAGCCGCTTGCGCGCGCGTTAAACTGCGATAGCCGTTTGAACCTTGCCCTGTGCTCGGCCTGCTAGCAGCATTGCGTTGCTCAGCGGCAGCACTATTGTTTGGCTGCTGATTGCTGCTTGTTGCTGGCGCTGCTTGCAGAGTTGCGCTTGGTGCTGTTGTTTTTTTGCGCCGTGAACGTCTTTTGCGCTTGGATAATTTGGCTTTGTTGGCATCCGCCGCTTTTTGCTCGGCAAGCGAAGGCTGATTGGTCAGGTTTTCAGAAAACGTATTATTTTTCTGAGTGGCGCTTTTGCCGCGTTTACGACGGCGCGCACGTTTTCTCTGCTCTGCCATTGCAGGCTGATCAGCATTTGTCCGCAGCGGTAAGGGAGTATTCTTCTCCCTTTCGGAGCGCCCCGAATCGTTTTTCTCCTGCGGCGGAGTTGATCCGGTTGAGGCTGCGCGGTTCTCAGACCGTTTGCCGTTTGTAGCGACAATACGAGTGTAGTTTTCACTCATATTATTGCCTGACGCCCCACTCTTTGCCGGTTTTACACCGTGCTGGCTGGGCTTTTTCAAGGTCTTAGTCCTTTTGGCGCCGCGCGAACCGGTGAAGGACGCAAGCAGGGCGCTTTCTATACATGTGTTGCCCTTAATGTAGCAGTGCTTTGCTCAATTACCAAGGGTATGATTTTTGTTTTCTTTGATATTAAGCGTTGAGGCCTGTGCAAACAGCTTGAAACGCCGGAAGTAAAGGCTTGGCAAATTCATTTGGCTTCATGCTGAACTGTGTATAAAATCATGTTTGAAAGCTAAGCTGGCCGAAAACCTGTACAGCTTGTGGCGTTTTCTCTTGGCGGGGCATTAAATATGAAGAAATTTGCATGGGGTGTGGTGGGAACCGGAGCCATTGCACAAAACTTTTGTGCCGATATTGCATCGACGCAAACCATGCAGATAAAGGCCGTTTGCTCACGGGACATGGAAAAGGCGAAGCGATTTGGAGCGCTTTATTCAATCAGTACAACTTATGATGATTTTAGCCTCCTGTTGCAGGACGCGGACATCGACGCCGTTTACATAGCAACGCCTAATAATACCCATATATCTTATACATTGCAGGCCATTGCAGCCGGAAAGCCGGTGCTGACAGAAAAGCCGATGGGCTTGCGTGTAAGTGATATTGATCAAATTATTGCCGCGAATGCACAAACATCCAGCTTTGCAATGGAAGGCATGTGGAGTCGCTTTTTGCCCGCAATCACTGCGTTAAAACAGCATATTCATGCTGGTACTATTGGTGAGGTGCAGCTTGTTGAAGCCGATCTTTCTTACTTGAAGCCATTTGATCACGATAGTCGTTTTTTCAATCCGGATTTGGGTGGAGGCGCAGGCTTTGACTTAGGCGTTTATCCATTGTCGCTGACGCTTTATTTGTTAGGTCTGCCTGAACAAACGCGCGGGCAATGGTTTGCGGCGCAAACGGGCTGCGATATGCGCAGTCAGTTTACACTTATCTATCCAAGAGCTGAGGCGAAGCTTGGCTGTGGCTTTGATCGTGACGGTAAAAATCGCTTTTTAATTATGGGCAACAAGGGTGCTATCGAAATTGATGCGCCGTTTTTAAAAGCGAAGAGATTGGTGATTTACTCCGCGAAGGGGCAAAAATATTGGTTGAATTGCTGGCTGAATAAATCGCATTTTTTCCGTAAAATTTTAAACCGCCTGAATCTCCCCGGTCGACGGGTGGAGTTTTATGATTTTGCAGGGCACGGCTTGCAGTTTCAGGCTGAGGCAGTGATGCAAGCTGTGCGTTCACAGCAAAACCAGTCACAGGTGATGCCGCTGGAAGACACACAGGCAGTAGCTGCAATCATCCAATCTGTTCTGTCGAAACCAGCCGTGAAAGCTGGTTAAAAACGGCTTTGCACCTGATAAGGCTGGCTGTGATTATTGGCATTGTTAAGTGCCAGTGCCACTTCGGTGATGTGCAGGGCCACATCGGCTGAAAAGAATGGTTTAGTGCCAATAGATATAGCACGCTCCATATCAGCGATGCCGCGGGCAAAGTCGATTTGCGACGGGAAAGCAGGTAATTTTACGTCCTTTGTTTGTTTTGGATAGCTCAAACGCTTACCCGGAGCAGGACGAAAATTGATAAACTTCCCAAAGCGAGGCTCAATTTGATTGAGCACGCGCTGCATGAAGGAACGCTTTTCGCCCAGTTTTTCAAGACGTATATGGGAGCGCTCATCCCATAAGTCATCAACTGTTATCGAACCATGATCCCCTACAATGGTTAAAGAGCGATCACGTGGCATAGCAAGGCCGCAGGTAACACGCGCGATGGTGCCGGAATGAAATTGCAGGCAGCCTACGGTAAAATCCGGCGCCATTTGAATATGTTCTGTACCTTCACCTTTATCGGGAAAGCTGATAGCGGCAAAGGCATTGACTGTTTTGACAGGGCCAAAAAGCGAAACAAGCCAGGAAAGTGCATAGCCAGCATGTTCCAATGTGCAGCCAATTTCAAATTCATGCAAGCCGGGCCAAGGCGCACCGGAACGTGATTTCCATGTCGCCCATTTATCGCGAAATACAGGGCCGTCTTCCATCTCGGCATAGACAAGGCGCGGCTGGCCGATTTTTTGCAGGTTCTGCTGAACGAGCTTATGCGCATCACTCAATGCATTGGCGGGAGCAGCTGCAAGGATCAGATTTTTTGTCTTTGCTAACTCCACAAGTTTGGCAGCATCATTAAATTCCATTGCCAGTGGCTTTTCACTATAGACGTGCTTGCCAGCATTGAGTGCGGCTGATGAAATATGAAAATGGTTTTCCGGTGTGGTCAGGTTGACGACAATATCAATGCTTAAATCCGCGAGAATCTCTTTGAATGAAGAAAACGCTTTGACTTTGTAATAATGGCAAAACTCGTTGAGGCGCTTTGCATTATGATCATAAGCACCTACAAGCACCAGCTGAGGATAATTGGCCAGACTTGTCATATAATAATCAGCCACAAAGCCGGTGCCTACAAATGCAATATTCACGCATTATCTCCAAAATTTGCGTCCGTGATGTAATGATTTCTTGATGCACTGCCTTTCACGATGAAAGCAGTGCATCAAGTTAAAAAATTATCGCATAGTTCAACTGCGTCCATACATATCGTCAAAGCGGACGATATCATCTTCGCCCAGATATTCACCGCTTTGTACTTCAATAAGCACAAGCGGCAGAATGCCCGGATTTTCCAAACGGTGTTTATGGCCGCATGGAATATAAGTGGACTGGTTGGTGGTCAGCAAAATCTCATCGTCACCATTGGTCACTTTAGCAGTGCCGGAAACGACGATCCAATGTTCAGAGCGATGATGATGCGATTGCAAGCTCAGGCGGCGGCCGGGCTTAACCACAATGCGCTTGATTTTGAAATTGTCGCCTTCTTCCAAAATTGTGTAGCTGCCCCAAGGGCGATGTGCAGTGCGGTGCAATTGTGCCGCTTCATGGCCTTGCTTCTTCAGACGGTTATAGACATTACGCACTTGCTGGGCATTATCTTTATGGGTGACAAGCAGGGCATCGGCTGTATCAACCACCAGCAAATCATCAACGCCAATCAGGCTGACCAGACGGTCTTCTGAATAGACAAAGCTGCCATGGGTATTTTCAAGCACGGCTTCACCATTGACGCGGTTGCCATCCTGATCCGGCTCAACAAGCTCGGCCATGGCTGACCATGAGCCAATGTCTGACCAGCCGCAATCAAGCGGTACGCAGGCGATATTTTGCTGTTTTTCCATCACTGCATAGTCAATGGAAATGGCAGGTGTCGCGGCGAAAAGCTCTTTGTCAATTTCAAAAGTTTCTGCGCCGCCTTGGTGGCCGCTACGCGCCTTTGCAAGCGCTGCCTCAGCACCTTTTAAAACATCAGGGCAATGTTCGCGCATGGCGGCAATCATTGCATCCGCTTGGAAACAGAACATGCCGGAGTTCCAGAAATAGCGACCGCTTTCCACATAAGAACGTGCAGTTGCTTCATCCGGCTTTTCCACAAAGCGCAGCACATTTTCCTGATCGGTTTCTAAATAGCCAAAACCGGTTTCAGGGCTTTCCGGCACAATGCCGAATGTTATGATGCGTCCTGTAGCAGCAAGCTTTTTAGCCTGTTCCACACCTTTGCTGAATGCCTCCTGATCTTGGATCAGGTGGTCGGATGGCAGGATAAGCAGGGTTGTATCGTCGCCAAAAGCAGATTTTGCGTGAAGAGTAGCAAGCGCTACTGCAGCGGCAGTGTCACGTCCCTGCGGCTCCAGCAGGAAAATATCGCCTTCGGATTTTGCTTTGGAATTGCCATAAGCATCAAGGGTGAGGAACAGAAAATCACGATTTGTCACCGTGATGATTTCCTTGACACCTTGCAGAGCTGATGCGCGCTCATAGGTGCGCCCGATCAGCGTGCCACCTTGCGGCAGATCAATAAAAGGCTTTGGATGCGCATCGCGCGATAGCGGCCATAAACGCGAGCCAACACCACCACTGATGATAACAGGAACGAAACTCATTTTATCAAACGCCTTTTGTTTCATGGTCTGCAAGATTTAAACCTTGTTGCAGAATGTGTTGTGCATGGTGTGCGTCACTGGCTTCCGCATAGCATCGAAGCTCTGGCGCATTGCCGGAAGCACGGTAATGTAATGTGCTGCCATCAGTAAAGATAAGACGGATACCGTCTGTTTCGTCCATTTGCTGGATGGTGCCAAATGGTTTGAGAGCTTTCATCAAACTCGCATCTTGTGTGGACAGGCGCTGAATAAAAGCGCCACTTTTTTCATGCGGCACATCTTGCAAGCGATCACTCAAAGCGTGACGGAACTCAAACTGTGCTGCAATAGCCGATAATGGCTGATGTAAAGCTGTTATCTGGCTCATGCAGGCGAGCATTGGCAGTAAGGCATCACGCGTTGGCAGAGCCGTCAGCATGGCTTTCTCAAAATGCACATCGCTGCCGAGCAACACGCCGCCATTTGCTTCAAAGCCAAGCACGGATTTCGCGCCATGCTGAATGGCTTGTTCCATACCTTGAATGACATAGGGCGAGCCGACCCTGGTGCGGCTTGTGTTGAACCGGTTATCCAGTGCAGAATTGGCTGTCACCGGCACGACAATCTGATCACTATTAAGCCATGAGGCCGTGATGGCGCCCAGCAAGTCGCCGCGGATAAAATCACCATTTTCATCAGCAATTAGCGGGCGGTCGGCATCACCATCTGTTGAGACAATCAGATCAAATGAATTGGCTTTTGCCCATTGTTTGAGAAGGCTGATATCTTCGGGACGTAATGCTTCCGTATCAACCGGCACAAATTTATCAGCGCGGCCAAGGGCTGTGACTTTAGCGCCTAAGCCATGCAAAATATCGATGATAAGATCACGGGCAACAGAAGTGTGCTGATAAACGCCGACCGAAAGATCTTTAAAAGTGTTCTTCTGAAAAATATTCAGATACCGGTCGCGATAGGCTGCAAGTGCCTGTGTATCTTTTACCGCATCGCTCAATTGATGTGCGTGGGTGCTTGCTTCAACTTGTTTGTAATGCTGCGCGATTGCCTGCTCATCATGCTTGTCGATTTCACCGTCAGGTCGGTAAAATTTCAAACCATTGCGGTCATCTGGTATATGGCTGCCGGTAATCATGATGCAGGGCGCATGTTGGCGCATAGCATAAAAGCTTAGTGCTGGTGTGGGCAGCAAGCCGCAGTCAACGGGCGTAAACCCCATATCCTGAATGGCGGCCAGACAATATTGCGCAATCTGCGGGCTGGATGGGCGCAAATCTTGCCCTACAAAGACCTTTGCTTTGGCCTTAATCGGCTGGCGATCATTCATGGCTTTTAGAAATGCGAGCGTATAATCATAGGCTGGTTTGCCGCAAAGTTCGCTTGCCAGACCTCGTAATCCGCTTGTACCAAATTTTAATGAATGCGTTGTCATGCCCATACCTGATAAGTTTAACAGCAGGCTAGATTATTTGCCCCTGCTTGGAAAGCTATAGACATCTGAATAGGGTGATAATTTGGTGAAGATTAAGTGTAAATGCCGCTGCTGCCATAAGGAAAATCATTTTCTACAATATGTGCAGGCTCTGCAGTATGTGCAGATAATTTTATTTTCTAATAATGCATCGGGCTTTGCTTGTGCAGATTGCAATGAAGCTTGGGCTGGCCGCTTATCATTTTTTTATTAGTTTTTATGGAAATTTGATTCGCACATCCAGCCCGACTGTATGTCTTAAGCAGTCTTATCCCGCCCTTTAGTTCAGTTCCCTGACGCCGCATTTGACCTGATCAATTGATGTTGCTTTGGCCGCTTCGGCCTTTTGTTGAGCGCTGGTGCAAACTGGCACTTCTTTTTGCTGATAGCCTTTGGCGGCCAGGCAGCGGTCACGTACTCTGCTGCGCAAAGCCTGGTTTTTGTCGTATGTGCTGATGTTACCGGGGATGCTGACTTCCCCAACCTGATAGCATGCAACCTTATCGCCGATTTGGCGGCATTGCGTTGTGCCAGGGTTGTAATAACCCGGAGTGTAATTTGTAACCTGATCAACAGGTACTTCGCGCATTGCCTCGATCGTGCACTCATCATAGTCATATTGTTTTTGACTTATCGACACTCCGGGTTTCCAGAGAAGCGTTACGGTGCTGCAACCCGATAGGATGATGATGGTAGTCAGACCTGTTATCGCGAATGCAAACCGTTTCATCATGGGTGCCCTTGTCGAAGCAATTGTCTGAACGTCTTTTACAAGAAAATAAGCAAATATTCTATGTATTTATCAAAGCGCAGTTGCGTGAACTATGCTTATATCTGGAGGAATTATACCGGCTTTGAGCTGGTTTGATAAGATTGAATTTTATGAGATGGAACGATGACGTAGTGGATACGATTTTTATATATTATATTTTGAAAAAAGAAATTTGGCTGGGGAACCTGGATTCCCAGCGAAAGCATTTTTCTCAATGATTTCAATAGGTGGAAAAATTCCAACACAAAATATGTCACACATTTGTGTATCATTTCGGTGATGAAAGCAACAGCTGATTTTTGAATGATTTTGCTTGCTAAATCTCATATTATAAGAGGAAATGATTTCCGCGTCACTTTAATTACTGTACTGATTGGAGATCAGCAGGTAGAGAGCGATACACCCAATCGTATAGCAACCGCACACGGCTTTCGATCCACCTTCCGTGACTGGGCTTCTGAAAATGGCTATCCACGCGATGTAGCAGAACGAGCCCTTGCGCATACAATAGGCAATGCAACTGAAGCTGCTTATCATCGTACTGATCTATTGGATAAAAGGCGCGGAATGATGGCAGCGTGGGAGAGCTATGCTATGAAATCGTCCTAGATAAAGAGTTTTACGTGGATTTGTAATTTCAAGGTTTGTGTTTAGATTATAGGGCTTATTCAGTAACTAATGGCTAAAGAATTATGACCGCATCACAGTCACGACCCTATCGCATGTCCTTTAGTGTGGGCGGCTTAATGCTGAACGAGAGCCTTATCATCGCAGGGACTTATCAACCCGGCGAGCAGTGGGCAGATGTGCGTGAGCGCTTACTTGGTCAGGGGGTATCGACCTTGCCGAAGTTGGCTTCGCAAACGCGTGCGCTGCGTGAAGTATTTGACCGGATAGGTCATCTCTCCGATGATGAGCGCCATTATCTGTTGACAGAGGCGGATCGTGCTGAGCAGCAGGCTATGATATGGTTATCTGTTTGCCGGAGCTATCGTTTTGTACATGAATTTGCTGTCGAGGTGCTTAACGAGCGTTTTTTGTCCTGGCGACTTGACATGGGACAGGAAGTGTTCGATCTCTTCCTGGCAGAGAAGGCTGAGCAAGATTTAAGTCTTGCGCAACTGTCTTCCTCAACCTGTGCAAAATTACGTCAGGTTCTGTTTCGGATATTGCGTGAAGCTGGTTTGTTAAGTGTCGAAGGTAGAATTCAGCCGGTTTGGTTGTCGGGGCGCATGAAGCGGCTGATTGAGGAGAGTAATCCGGCGGACTTGCGGGTCTTTCCCGGAAATGGGGGGTAATTGTGGGCACGAAAACTGATAGGCGCGCCCGCGCCGAGCACCTATTCAGGGTAGTTTCCAGTGATCGTTTTTTGCAAATGCAAGGGCTGGGAAACGAGGTTCCTTTTTTCATCTGCGCTTTTGATGCCGAAGACGGACTGAGCCTGGGCGAGGATCGCGCGGATCTGATCGCCCGGCTGGGCCACGCTGGCGTGCGCGTACTCGATATCGATCTCTATGACCTTTCACTCAGGATCCTCGAAGATCGGGGAATATTCGAGCAGATTCTTGAGGTTGAAGCCGAAACGGAAAAGGCGGAGCTCAAAGAGCTGTTGCAGGGCGTACTGGACCCGCAGGCGCACCTCATTCCAGAGATTGCGCGGCGTATCGAAGAAGTCCCGCACGACGTGATCTTCCTGTCAGGCGTAGGCGAGGTTTACCCCTACCTGCGGTCGCACAACGTACTCAACAACCTGCAAAGCACCGCGAAAGATCGCCCGACGGTCATGTTCTTTCCGGGAAAATACACGCACGCGCTGGCGACAGGAGCATCGCTGGAATTGTTCGGCTTACTCCATGACGACAAATACTACCGCGCGTTCAATATCATGAATTACGAGGTCTGACCGATGGCTGTTATTCTACGTGATATCTTTGCCAAGCCGGTCGACCGTTCGATCGATGGGGTGATCAAGGCTGACGACAAGGCCAGCCTCCTGACCGAGCTCGATGAATATGTCATCACCAATGAGATCGGCACCCGGCTGGAGCAATTCCTCGACGCCTACAACAATTATGATACCGCGAACGGCGTGTGGATTTCTGGCTTCTTCGGGTCAGGTAAGTCTCACCTGCTGAAGATGCTCGCCCTTCTGCTGGAGAATGACGAGGTCGAAGGGCAGCGTGCCGTCGAAATCTTTGAGCGGAAGCTTGCGGGCAACCCGATGCTGGCGGGGGCTTTGCGCAAGGCAGTGTCGATTCCATCCCGGTCGGTCTTGTTCAACATCGACCAGAAGGCGGATGTGATCTCGAAGGCGGATGTCGATGCGCTTCTCGCCGTCTTCCAGAAGGTCTTTGACGAGATGTGCGGCTATTACGGCAAACTCCCGCATATCGCGCAGTTCGAGCGTGATCTGGATAGCCGGGGGAAGCTTGATGCTTTCAAGGCGGCTTTCGAGCAGTCTTCCGGCAAGCCCTGGGAGCGCGGGCGCGAACAGGCTCTGATGGAAGGCAAGCACATTGCCGCCGCCTTTGCCGAGGTCACGGGCGATGAGGTCAAGGATATTCTTGGTCAGTATCGCAAGGATACGAAGGTCTCGATCGAAGATTTTGCCAATATGGTGAAGTCATGGATCGATGCGCAGGGACCGAAGTTCCGGCTGAATTTCTTCGTCGATGAGGTGGGGCAGTATATCGCTGACAACGTCAAGCTCATGACGAACCTGCAAACCATTGCCGAAAGCCTGAACACTAAGTGCAAGGGGCAGGCCTGGATTGTTGTCACTGCCCAGCAGGACATGGGTTCGGTTATCGGGGATCTGACCGCGCAGCAAGAAAATGACTTTTCGAAAATTCAGGCACGCTTCGCCAACCGGATGCCTCTGAATTCCCAGGATGTGGCCGAAGTCATCCAGCGCCGCCTTCTGGCTAAGACCGAGGCTGGTCAGATCACCCTTGGCAATCTTTACGATGCTGAGGAGAACAACCTGCGCACCCTGTTCGATTTTGGAGATAATTCCTTCAAGTTCAGGAACTTCTCCGGAAAGGAGCAGTTCGTCGCGAGCTATCCGTTCCCGAACTACCAGTACGATCTGTTCCAGCGTGCGATCATGGGCCTCTCTCAGCATAACGCGTTTGAGGGCAAGCATAGCTCGGTCGGCGAACGCTCTATGCTAGGGGTGTTTCAGGAGGTGGCTAAAAAGCTGGCGGATACGCCAGTCGGGGGGCTGGCGACCTTCGACCTGATGTTTGAGGGGATTCGCACTGCCCTCAAATCCTCGGTTCAGCAGTCGATCCAGCTGGCCGAGAAGAACCTTGGCGATGACTTCGCGGTTCGGGTTCTGAAAGTCCTGTTCCTTGTCAAATACGTCAAGGAATTCAAACCGACTGCCCGCAACATATCGATACTCCTGCTGTCCCGGTTCGAGGCGGACCAGACCGAGCAGCGCCGTAATATCGAAGAGGCTTTGTCGCTTCTGGAACGCCAGACGCTGATCCAGCGCAATGGTGAAGTCTATGAATTCCTCACCAATGAGGAAAAGGACGTCGAGGCCGAGATTAAGGCAATTGCCGTCGATCCCGCCGAGATAGAACGGCAGCTCGATGAACTGGCGTTCGGCGCGATCCTACGTCACGGCAAGATCAAGCATGCCGGCACCGGTGTGGACTATGCTTTTACCCGCAGGCTCGACGGGCACAGCCTGAACCGGGAGCATGAGCTTTCCGTCAATATCATCTCGCCGTTCAGCGACGATTCCGACGCACCGGATGTGGTTCGTTCGAACAGCATGGCAAGCGATGAGATGATTGTTCTGCTCGGGCGTGATGTGCGCTTTACGCGCGATCTCATCCTCTGGCTCCAGACCGTAAAATTTGCCCGTCAGGTCACCAGCGGTGACGCTCAGCCCGGCCGAGATCGTATCATTGCGGAAAAGCGTGATCAGAATACGCGGCGCGAAAAGGAACTGGTGCAGCGTCTCCGCACTCTGATCGCAGATGCTCGCCTTTTCGTGCGTGGAGCCGAGCTGGAAATCGGAGGGGAAGACCCGCAGGAACGGCTGGTCAAAGGCTTCCAGGTGCTGGTCGACAAGGTCTATACCAGCCTGCCTGTGCTGCGCGGCGCCACCTACACCGAAGCAGATCTTGGGCGTGCCGGCCGTATCGATGGCGGACTATTCGGCGCCGAAGGCAGCGGTCTGACCGAAGCCGAGCAGGACGTGCTGAATCACGCTCAGGCTCAGATGCGCCTTGGGACGCGGGTCTCGGTCAAGGCATTGGTCGAGAAGTTCGGAGCAAAACCTTATGGCTGGCCCGCCATCGCGGTTCTCTGCCTGACCGCGAGCCTTGTTGCGCGCGGCAAGCTCGAAGCTCGGGCCGACAGCGCTCTCCTGGAGGGTGATGCGCTGATACAGGGGCTGCGCAACAGCCATGCCCTTGGCAACATTCTGCTTTCCCCGCAAATCGAGTTCACTGCCGCCCAGATCCGCAAATCGCGCGAACTGTTTCAGGAGCTGTTCGATCTTCCCGCCTCGGGGAATGACGCGCGCAGTCTCGGGGCGGAGTGGCAGGCGCAGTTGCGCATGCTGCTTGGCGATGTCGAGCAGGAGAGCCGTGCCATTGCAGCCTATCCCTTTGCCGCCGCCCTCGATCCTCTGCGAACTCTGCTCGATAGCATGCGCGACCAGTCGGCGACCTGGTTCATTATCGGCCCGGTTGGGCAGGAAGATCAGCTGCTGGATGCCAAGGAAGATATCCTCGACAAGGTCCGCAGCTTCATCTCCGGACCGCAGAAGGTCATCTATGACGAGGTGCGCGCTTTCCTGACCGCTCAGGATCAGAACGTCACCTTTGCCGAAGATTCTGCCGCCGATGCGCTGCGTCGGGCGCTGGCCGATCCGCAGTGCTTCAAGGGCACCGCGATCCAGGAACTGAAGGCGGATTTCTACGCGCTGAAGGAGCGTATCGAACAAACGGTTCTGGCCGAGCGCAACGCCGTCATAGCGGCGATTGAAGAGGTGGCCGAGAAAACCACCCAGACCTCGGAATTCCGTGCGCTACCGCCAGAGCAGCAGACGCGTATTCGCAATGAGCTTGCCGCGCAGAAAGCCAGCGTGGCCTCGCAAACCCTGATCCCGGCCTTGCGCCATCGGGCGACTGAGGTGCGTTCCAACCTTCTGGCCGATACGCTGACCCGGATCGCCGAACTGACGCCTGCACCAGCACCGGTTCCCGCGCCTCAGCCCGCACCTTCCGGTGGCGTGGCCGAAGCCCCGGCAAAGCCATATGTGCCGCCGGCACCGGCAAAGCCCCAATATGTCAACGCCCAGTCGATCACCGTCTCTATCGGGAAAGCCTATCTCGAAGATGCGGACGATGTGACCCGCTACCTCGACGAGATGAAAAAGACCCTGCTGGCCGAGATCGGCGCGGGCAAGAAAGTGATTGTCTGATGGATACCAACGCGCTCAAGAAATTTGCGCAAAGCGCGCGCAACCTGCTGATCGATCAGGTCACGGCCCGGCTGGACATGGTGCTGGCCGAGGGCGCGGCGGCCCGCCGCGAACACCCCAAGGCAATTGTCAAGCTGGAAGCCGCAGCCAACAGCAACCGCGCGCAGGTGATCGAGCAAGCAGCCTATACCTGGTTCAACCGCTTTACCGCGCTGCGCTTCATGGACGTGACGGGTCTGACCAACCCGCGCGTGGTGTCGCCCGCCGATGGCGCTACCCGGCCCGAGATTCTGGCCGAGGCGATGGCCGGTAACCTGCCGGATCGTGCCCGGCCCGAGATTGCCGAATATCTGAACGGCACCCGCCCCACCCATGACGGGCAGGCCGAAGCCTATCGGCTGCTGCTAATCCATGCCTGCAACGAATGGCACGGCGCGATGCCTTATATGTTCGAGCGCGCCGACATGCTCGACCGGGCCGCAGATTATACCGAACTGCTGATGCCCGACGATCTTCTGTCGCCGGACAGCATCCTTGCCCGCCTGCGCGAGGTGATGACGGAAGATGCCTGCAAGGATGTCGAGATCATCGGCTGGCTTTACCAGTTCTATATCAGCGAAAAGAAGGATCAGGTTTTTGCGGGCCTGAAGAAGAACCAGAAGATCACGGCGGAGAACATTCCTGCCGCGACGCAGCTGTTCACCCCTCACTGGATCGTCCGCTATCTGGTGGAAAACTCGCTGGGGCGATTGTGGCTGCTCAATCGCCCGCAATCGAAGCTGGCGGCGAAGATGGACTATTACATTGCGCCGGAAGAGCCGGAGACGGATTTCCTGCGCATCACCCGGCCCGAGGATATCCGCATCTGTGATCCGGCTTGCGGCTCGGGCCATATGCTGACCTATGCGTTCGACCTGCTCTATGAAATCTATGCCGAGGAAGGCCATGACGCGGCCGACATCCCCGGCCTGATCCTGCAGCACAACCTGACCGGCATCGAGATTGATGACCGTGCCGGTGCCTTGGCGGCATTCGCGCTGTCGATGAAGGCGGCGGCGAAGCTGGGGCGCCGGCGTTTCCTGCGGATGGAGGCGAAGCCCGACATCGCCGTGCTGCAGGATGTGCGCTTCACCCCCGCCGAGATGCAGGATGTGGCCGCCGTGGTGGGCAAGGATCTGTTCACGGATGAACTGCGCGAGACGCTTGGGCAGTTCGAGCAGGCGAAGAACTTTGGCTCGCTGATCGTGCCGACACTGTGTGGTCCGGCCGAGACGTTGCGGGTGGTCGAGGCACGGGATTTTGGTACCGACCTGCTTCTGAAAGAGGTGCAGGAGCGTGTCGTGGCCGTGCTGCGCATGGCCGAGGCGCTGTCGCCGAAATATCATGTGGTGGTGGCTAACCCGCCGTATATGGGCGGCAAAGGTATGAACGGAGCGCTGGGGGATTTTGCTAAAACAAAATATCCCGACAGTAAATCAGACCTGTTTGCGATGTTCATCGAGCGTGGGTTCGGGATAATTTTTCCATCAGGTTATTCCGCGATGGTTACGATGCAATCATGGATGTTCTTGTCGTCGTATGAAAAACTCAGAACAAAACTGAATGATGTAAGCGCGATCACCACCATGTGTCACATGGGGAATATGGTTATGGGAATCGCCTTCGGGACGTCTGCTACGGTGTGGAAGCAGGGACGCTCCGAAATGGGGCAAGGCAGTTTTTTCTATGTTGAGTATGCTGACCTAGATGAAAGCGGCGTTCCGGGACAATTTCCTCCACACAATGTGCGCAATAAAAAGCAGCGAGGCTGTGGCTGGCTTTACCGCGCTTCAGCGGAAGATTTCGAGAAAATTCCGGGCAGCCCGATTTCTTATTGGGCATCGCATCAGCAGGTTCGGATGTTTGCGGACAATCCAAAGCTCGGCGAGATATCAAATGTTGTGGAAGGAACAACGACGGGTGATGTGGGTCGGTTTCTCAAGCTTTGGACTGAGATTTCCGCGGAAGATTTTAGCAGGCAAAATACAAAAGACAGAAGTTTATTGAGTGGAAGGCAGAAGTGGTTTCCATACAATAAGGGCGGCGAGTACAGAAAGTGGTATGGAAATAACGAATATGTAATTAATTGGCAGGATAACGGAAGGGATGTAAAGAATTATGCCGGCTCATTTGTGAGAGGGGAGAAGTACTATTTCCTGCCAGGGGTGACATGGTCAAAAGTTTCTTCTGGCTATCCGAGTTTTAGGCGATTTGGTTCTGGATTTGCATTTGATACTGGAGGCTTGTGCTTATTTTCAAGTGTGCCGCTCGATGAAATTTGCGGCCTACTAAATTCGAAGGCTGTATTTGGGGTTATTGGTCTTCTTTCTCCAACTCTAAACTATACAGTTGGGAATATTTCTTCGATCCCTGTAATTCGGGTTAGTGGTCCGACGTCTGACAACGTGACACGCTTGTGTACTTTGTCTAAAATAGATTGGGACACCTTCGAAACCTCCTGGGATTTCACAACGCTGCCGCTGCTCCACCCCGACCACCGGGGAGAAACGCTCGCTGCCACTTACGTCGCCCTCCGCGCCCATTGGCAGGGTACGACGGACGAGATGCAGCGGCTGGAGGAAGAGAACAACCGCGTCTTCATCGACGCCTATGGTTTGGCTGATGAACTCACCCCCGAGGTGCCGATCGAGGAGATCACCCTCACGTGCAACCCGGCCTATCGCTATGGCATGAAGTCCTCGGAGGAGGATCGCGAGGTGCGGCTGCGTGAGGATACGGTGGCCGAATTCCTCCACTATGCCGTGGGCTGCATGTTCGGGCGCTACAGCCTCGGCGCGCCGGGCCTGATCCTCGCCAATCAGGGAGAGGGGGTGGAGGAGTATCTGGCCTGCGTGCCGGAACCGACCTTCGCGCCTGACCGTGACAATGTCATCCCGGTGCTGGATGCCGACTGGTTCGCCGATGACATCGTCACCCGCGCCCGGGACTTCCTGCGTGTCACCTTTGGCGAAGCGAAGTTCCGCGAAAACCTCGCCTTTATCGAAAAGGCGCTCGGCAAGGATCTGCGCAAATGGTTCACGAAGGACTTCTTCGACTACCACGTTCGCCGCTACAAGAAGCGCCCAATCTACTGGATGTTCTCCAGCCCCAAGGGCAGCTTCAACGCACTGATCTATATGCACCGCTACCGGCCCGACACCGTCTCGGTCGTACTGAACCAGTATCTGCGTGAGTTCATCCACAAGCTGGAGGTCGAGCACGCCCGACTGGAAAAGCTGGCCATGGATCCTACAGCTACGCCCGCCCAGCAAACAAAAGCGCAGAAGGAAACAGCCACGGTAATCAAACAGATCGCCGAACTGACCGAATGGGAACGCGATGTCGTCTATCCGATGGCGCAGCAGAAAATTGCCATCGATCTGGATGACGGGGTGAAGCGCAACTATCCGCTGTTCGCCGGCGCGTTGAAGCCGATCAAGGGGCTGGAGGCTGCGGATGACTGACCGCATCACCGCCGGCCTGATGCGCCTCTATGAGGATCAGGGCCGCCGCATCGTCTTCTGGTATGACGCCGCCCGCGATCTGCGCGCGGCGTTCGACGCGGTGGATCTGCCGGGCGTGACCAAGGTCGAGATCGTCAACAACGAGTTTGGCCTGAAATACCGCATGTTGCGGCAGGAGCCGAAGGCGCGCTTCCTGCTCTACAAGGATGGCCCTGAACTGCCGAGGGAGGAAAACTGGTTGCTGGATGTGCAACTGGCCAGCGCCGTGTTCAGCGCCGATCAGGCGGCGATCTGGGTGGCTGATCTGGGTATTCCAGTGAAGTACGATGACGCCGTGCGTGATCACCTCGAATTCTACCGTTCTGGCAAGCGGCTGGAAGCGCTGCGCGCCATCGAGCGCGAGCGGCCATCTCAAAGCGCCAACGATGTCCGCCGCAAGATGCTGGCGGTCTGCTCCGGTGCGGATGGCGATCTCGATACGGTGATCGAGGCGTTGCTGGCTGAACTGGCTGATGGACAGGATGATTCACTGCGGCTCATCGACCGGGTTGGGCTGGCGGAGTTTTTCTGGAAAGAGGTTTCGGCGCGCTACGGCTATTCGACGGATACCCCGGATTTTCAGGATTTCGCCATCACGCTGTTTTCCAGCGCATGGGCGCGGGCTATGGGCGAGACTGCGCCCCTGAATACCAATGCCGCGCTGATGTTCCGCCGCTGGAGCGCCTCGCGCCGGTGGGGTGAGGCGTTCGAGAAACTGTCGGGCGACTATCAGGATGTGTTGAAGATCAGGGATGATCTCGCCTCGCGCGATTTCCGCGTCCTGATCCCGCATGACCATTTCGAGGAAGTGGACCGGCGGATCGTTGTCGCCATCGTTGAAGGGCTGGCCGAACAAAGCCTGCCGGCGACAGATGTGCTGAAATGGGTGCGCGACCGCCGCCAGAGCCATTGGTATGGCCGTTACGCCGATGTTTATCAGGCCATCGGCTATGCGACGGAGTTCCAGCAGGCCCTGGCCGAAGCCGACCTGACCATGACGAGCCTGTCCGATGGCGTGAAGCGCTATTCCGCAAGCTGGTTCCGGCTGGACCAGCTCTACCGCAAGTTCATCTATCACATGCAGAAAAGCGGGCAGTCGGGGCTGCTCTCCGCGCTCTATGAGGCGGTCGAGAACCGCTACACCACGAATTTCGTGCTGAAGCTGAACGACGCCTGGCAGGATCAGGTTGCCCGCCTGACGGACTGGGCGATTCCGGGCTTTCCGCGTCAGATGGATTTCTACCGCGAACAGGCCGCAGAGTTCAGGCGCAAGGACCAGAAGGTCGTGGTCATCATCTCGGACGCGCTGCGCTATGAGGTGGCCGAAGAGGCGCTGCGCGAGATCCGCAAGCTCAACCGGTTTGATGCCGATTTGAAGCCGATGATCGGGGCCTTGCCCAGCTATACCCAGCTCGGAATGGCGGCGCTCTTGCCGCACCGGCAACTGACGATCCGCGATGACAATGATCTGGTGCTTCTGGACGGCGAAAGTACCATGGGTGCCGCCGCTCGTGAAAAGGCGCTGGTGGCGGGCCGGGCTGGAGATCGGGCCAAGGTTCTGGTGGCGAAAGATTTCATGAATCTCGGCTCATCAGAGGGCAAAGACCTCTTTCGGGATCACGACATCCTCTACCTTTACCACAATCAGATTGACGCGATTGGCGACAAGCTCGCCACCGAAGAAAATGTTCCTGCGGCGGCCGAGACGGCCATCGAGGATCTGGTGAAGCTGGTACGCAAGCTGACCTCGGCCAATTTCTCGAACATTCTGATCACAGCCGATCATGGGTTCCTGTGGCAGCACAAGGCATTGGAAGAAAGCGGTTTTGCGCTGAGTGAGCCGGAAGGCGATATCGTCACACGCAACCGTCGCTATGTGATCGGGCGAGGTCTTAGCAGCAGCGGTGGTATGAAGAAGTTCACAGCGGCACAGCTTGGTCTGGATGGTGATCAGGACATCCTGATCCCGAACTCGATCAACCGTCTGCGCGTGAAAGGATCAGGCAGTCGTTCTGTCCATGGCGGGGCGAGCCTGCAGGAGATCGTCCTGCCGGTTCTGCGTGTGGGCAAGCAGCGCAAGGAGGATATCGGGCAGGTGTCGGTGCAGATCATTCCTCCGGCCCGCGCCCAGATCACCACCGGCCAAATCCAGATCACATTCTATCAGGCGGAGCCGGTTACCGAGAAACAGCAGCCCCGGCAGGTCTATGCCGCAATCTTTGCCGGCGATGAAACGCTCATCTCGGACGAAGCCAAGCTGGAATTCGATTTCGCGTCCGAGAACCCGCGCGAGCGTGAGCTGTCGCGGAGCTTCCTGCTGTCCAAGGCGGCAGACGCCTATAACAATCAGACAGTCTTCCTGAAGCTGCGAACGCGCATCGGCAAGACCAGCCATTTCGAAGATCACGCTTCGCAGCCGCTGCTGCTGAAACGCGGGATCAGTACAGATTTCGATTTCTGAGGTGCCGATGTCGACCCTTGATGACAAGATCAATGAGCATTTTGCCGGTTTCGTGGTCCGTAAGGACCTGGTGAAGGCCGTGAAGGGGAACGCCATTGTCCCCACTTATGTGCTCGAATACCTTCTCGGCCAGTATTGCGCGACCGATGACGAAGCCTCGATTGCGACAGGCATTGAAACGGTCAAGGACATCCTGCGCAAGCACTACGTCCATCGTTCCGAAGCGGGGTTGGTACAATCAACGATCAAGGAGCGTGGCCGCTACAAGGTCATCGATCAGGTTAGCGTGGCGCTGAATGAAAAGACCGATGCCTATGAGGCGGTCTTTGAAAACCTCGGTATCAAGCGGGTTGCCATCGACAGCGCCACGGTAAAGGCGCACCCGAAACTGCTGGTTACGGGTATTTGGTGCATCGCCGATGTGCAGTACGAATTTTCGGAAGACAGCCGGATCTCCCCCTGGATCATCGACACGTTGAAGCCGATCCAGATCGCCCGTGTGGACTATGACGGCTATCGCGAGACGCGGGACAAGTTCACCACCGAGGAATGGATCGATCTGCTGATGCAGAGCATCGGCTTTGATCCGTCACTGTTCGGGCGCAGGTCAAAGCTTTTGCAACTGTTGCGCCTGGTGCCATTTGTTGAGCGTAACTACAACCTCATCGAGCTTGGTCCCAAGGGGACGGGAAAATCTCATATCTATTCCGAGTTTTCACCACATGGTCAGCTGATCTCGGGCGGTGAAATCACGGTTCCCAAGCTTTTCGTGAACAATTCCAATGGCCGGATCGGATTGGTCGGCTTTTGGGATGTCGTGGCCTTTGACGAATTTGCCGGCCGCGAGAAGACGGCCAACAAGGCGCTTGTCGATATCATGAAGAACTACATGGCAAACAAGCAGTTCTCTCGTGGTGTAAATCCGATGGGCGCCGAGGCCAGCTTCGCCTTCGTCGGCAACACGGACCATAACGTGCCTTGGATGCTCAAAAATACGGACCTGTTCGAAGCTCTGCCGCCGCAGTTCCACGACAGCGCCTTTATTGATCGATTGCATGCCTATCTGCCCGGATGGGAGGTCGACATCATCCGGGGAGAGATGTTCACATCTGGCTATGGGTTCATTGTTGACTATCTCGCCGAAATCCTGCGCCATCTGCGTGCGGAGGACTTCTCGCACCGGCCAGATCGCTATTTCACCATTCCGGTTCAGACCCATACCCGGGACCGTGCGGCGATCAACAAGACCATGTCAGGTCTGCTGAAGCTGATCTTCCCGAATGGAGGCGAGACAGAAGCCGAAGTTGAAGAACTGCTGCGCTTTGCGATTGAATGCCGAAAGCGGGTGAAGGATCAGCTCCTGCGGATCGACAGCACCTTTGAGGCAGCAGATTTCCATTACATCGCATCGGATGGCGCAAAGCGCGCCGTCGCCACGCTGGAGGAAGAGGAGTTCCCCCAGTTCTACCACCGTCGATCAACCGACGATGGAAGTGAAGGTACGAATCAACAAGAGATTGGGTTGGTACCGGCAGAGCCGGTCTCAACGGTGGCTGCTTCCGCAGCACCTGCCGTTGCCGCTGCCCCGCACTCACCCCCAACTCCCGGACATGTCGTTTTCACAGAAAACCGCAAGGGCATCAGTTTCGACAAGATCTTTGGTCCTTGGACGGATGGCGCGACGCGGATCATCATCACAGACCCCTATATCCGAAAGTTCCATCAGGCGCGCAACGTGATGGAACTGATCGAGATGCTGATCAGGCGCAAACAGCCTGAAGATCAGATCGCTGTGCATCTTGTCACGGCTCCGGACGATGGGAACATCCAGGAGCAGCGAGAGTGCCTGGACGGGATTGCTGAAGCCTGCACAGGCACGGGCGTTGATTTCACCTGGGCGTTTGATGGGAGCGGAACGCTCCATGCCCGCGACATCACGACAGACACCGGATGGAAGATGGTTCTGGATCGTGGGCTGGATATTTTTCAGCCGACCCCCCGGAAGATGAACGGTTTCTCGCTGGGAGAACGGATGCAGGAGCACCGAATGGTTCGTGGTTTTTACATAACCTATATCCATTCACAGTAAAATTTTAGGCCAAAAGTTCGAAACTGGAGGTTTAGAAAGAAATAATGGTGCAGATCTGTATTGTTTATCTGGTGCGTCATTCTTTGAATTTTTGCGTCTGGAAAGACTGCAAAATTGTTGCAAGCGATGTGCGCCGGATTTACGAAGCCGTCATAGCAGAAAAGGCCGCCATTGAACTAGATGTATTCGAGGGAAAATGGCACGGGAAATATGCTTCCATTGGCTCTGCACGGCGCAGGGTGTGGCAAGAAGTCATCCCATTCTTTACTTTCAATCCAAGTATCCGTTGGTCTTGCACCGGTTGTATTCCGGCCTATCTCTCATGTTATGCGGTTTTTTCTCAAATGCCACCGGCGATTTCCAGCCAAATGTTGAATGTCTTCGGCGTGGATTATAAAAGCCATTTATATATTCGAAGAGTGCAGTCTCAATGATTCGCCTTGTTTGCCAGTGCCTGCGCCAAATCAATTCAGCCTTTAATGATTTAAAGCAGCTTTCTATTGCGGAGTTATCAAAACAATTACCTTTCCCGCTCATGGACGGCATAAATCGATATTTGAGCAGTAGCTTTTGATATTCTTGAGCGCAATATTGGCTCCCACGACGAATAGTGCATATTTTAGCACAATACACATCAACCAAGCAGCATGAAACCTAACCAGGGTGTATCTTAGCTGGATAGAAAAACTGTTCAGAAAAACAGGACCACTTCACTTTCACTTTTAAAAAATAATAATAAATTATTATTTAGCGGAAATTATTTCCGCTAAATCTTGTTCTGCACGAGAGTGTCGCTTTCTTTTAAAGGTTGATTAAGTTTCAGATTGCTTTCCGAGCTTGTAATAACGGCTAAGCGTGCGTGCCCACCCTTGATCAAGATTGAGCAGCCATAGTTGTGACGTCAGGCCCGCAGGCACGACTTCACCTAAGAGCGGATGATTTATGATAGTGCCATAGAGGCACGGTATGTCACGTTTTGCAGGTTCCCAGTTGCCAATGACAGGTGCTTGCTCAAGAGTTTCTTGGGTCGGTCCAGTGCCCTCTAAGAAACTTTCCATATCGTGGATTAAAGCTTTCATAAGCGTGATATTTTGGCGAATGGATGCTTCGTTCATGTGTCCATTTTGAATAATCATTATTCGATCCTATTTTTGAATACAGTAGGTCATTCGTTTTTGCGGGCACAAAAACGGGTGGGATTTTTATTGGGTAATATTACTGACTGAGTGGACTAAGGCTTGAGGATCACCTCAAACCATCAAGCGGTTTCGCTTGTCTTGGATAAAGGTGGCTTAAACCTTAGCCGGTGGCAGCAATCCTGATTGCTGCCTTGTTGGATAAACAATGACCGTTTGGCTATTCGGGTGTTAAAATGCTCAAGCTCGGTAGTTTCACATTCTTATTCGAAGAATGAACGATGCGCTTGATATCAGCAATTAATTGCTGAAGTCGTTTTTCTTCATCAGGCGCATTGGGTCTGCTGAGCACCATATTGAGATCATTTAACGCATGCTTCTGCCACGATGCGATCTTTTCTGCTGTCCCTGGTGTCCCTGTAAATTTATCAGCATCCTTTAACGACCAAATGCCTGTTTCTTTTTGACTATGCTTCAACAATGGATCGATGCATGCGAATTCGATGCTTTTAATGTCTTTGCCGTAATACTGCTTAAATAATGGTAACAAGTGTAAATTACCATCCAGAGATCGCTGCTTCCATTCCTCCAGGCGTTTTGGCTGATCTGCCAATCCGTATGCCATATGCAGCCAGAGCAGTTTTTTGCTTTCGGTATCGTAATGGCAGATATCAAAAGCATAATTTTCATCTGCTAATATCATTTTGGTTAATTCTACTTCATTATTAATGTCATAGTTGACTACAAGGCCTCTAGCATCCAATATATCTTCGAGTTCATCCATAGTGATTGGCATTTTGTTCTTTTCATCCTCTTTTGATGAGGAGGGATTATGCGTAGAAAGTGCTTTTTCAAGAAAAGCAATAATGCTTACCCCTTCATATAGCGGTGTCAGCTCTAACAAAGTTTGTCTGGCAACAGCTCTGGCTTGGGCAGGGTTGCTGGCGGTTTGTATAGCAACGTATAAATTTGAATATCGTGTAGTGATAAATACGCCACGTGACCAATACCGTCTTGGCAGTGGTGTGGTGTAAAAGGTGATATCGCCGATTGGGGCTTGATATAACATAGGTTCTCCTGTTCCGGCAGCATGTGCACACCAGATTGCAAGCTCTTTTGTAGCTGCGGCTACTTGAGCGGTTGTTGAATGACGAGCAGCGTCAACCGACGATGTCTGCAAACACCGGAAGCGACTGCCAGTTTTATAATTTACATGAGGGGGTTCGTTCGGTTTATGACGTCACGAACGCATTTGGAGCGGAAATTATTTCCGTTTCAGTCCTGTAAAAACTGCTGAGCAGATTACAGGTGCTTTCATTTTAAAATGGGTATCGGTATAGCTGGCCATAGCCCGTCTTCCTTTTCGAGAAGGTTTCAGGTCAGGCTCCGTTATGGTGTTGGCGCACCTAGCGGAGCCGTTTTTTATGTTCTGTGATTGAACATGGATAAACTATGACAGGACCGGCAAAACCCGGGAAGGCCCTCATATGAAAATACCTGTGGGCACATTTGAATATAGTTGTTGGCTGCACGTTTTTATGAAGCTCGGGATCCATGAAATTAAGCGACATTAAACAGCGTTTTTCGTCTTAACCTGCAGATAAAAATAGTAAAAATCTGCCGCCAGCGTTTCCAAATAATTATTCCTGGAAAACTCTATAATTGCGATTCATCTGCAAACGCCGTGCTATGAAGTAACGGGGGGAAGACAAAATTGAGCACAAACGATGTTTGCCAAATCATTTAAGAATGGCTGCCATCATTATCAGATGTGAAACCCTCAATTAATTCATAGATATCGTAACGAAGGCAAGCTCATTTGATTGGGGTATCGTCTTCCTTCAAATGAAGCTTTCTAAAAAACTGCCAATCTGATTTCGTGTATTTTTCAATAAGGTCATCTAAGACACCATAGCTTGCAGCTTTATCAAAACCCTGAGATTTCAGTCTGCGAACGATCATGTCGCAATAGCCCTCGAGCAAGTGCATTTGATTGGTCTTATAAGATCTCATGATGAACATATGCAGCAAGACGCGGGCTATATCATCCCGCGATGGTTTTCGGTCTCGTTTATGGCGCTCACGCACCCTTTGCTGACGTTCACGTTGTTTGCGTAAGCGCTCCGCCTCTTGCTTTCTGATTGTCATAATTTAAGTCTCACGGATTTATACCAATAGCGTGAGCTCAAAAAACTGTCGGCGCAATCATTATTTCGCTTTCGCAAACGCCGTTTGTTTTTGAATCAGAATTCAAGAGTTCAGAAACGGTAATCCAGTATTTTGAATCGGATTATTGCAAATTTTTCTGAATTGAAATGCATTGCCGCCAATTTGTAGTGCTCTGCGGGCAACTCCAATCAGGTTGCGGGTAAGGCAACTCACTGTCCCGGCAACCTGAAAGAATAGAAAATAAAGAAATCCTCTTTTCTTCAGGTGTTCCTATTGGCTTCGACAAACGGCGTTTGATCGAAGGTTATAAAACAATGCAGAGCACGGGTGATTGAAGTCGCGACGTAACTGAAATGTGGGCTGGATTAAGTCATTTTGGCAATCGTTACTGATCAGGTTGGATGTCTGCCATATGATCGGCAATAGCAGCGCAAAATCGCTCGTTTTTGAGCGAAATTTTTGGATTTCAAAAATCATGAAAATAATAACTATATGAATTCATTGATAAATATGCTATAATGACATTGGGCGAGTTTGGCCCGATATTTTGTAAGATTTTAATTTAGGATTTTAAAATGGTAATTATTAAGACAAGAAATACAAAATCAAACACTCAAGATCGTGGGTTTGAATATGAAGCAGCAGGACTGGATAAAGAGCAAATCGAAAGCTTAAAAAAGTGCCATGAACATATTGTCGGGCTTGGCCGACGCTCTACTGAGCAAGCTTTTGATTTAGGTGCGCATCTCGCCAAAGCGCATGAACTCATTCCGGATCGGACATTTGGTAAATGGGTTAAGGCCTGCTGTGGCTTCACGGATCGTACCGCACGCAACTATGTTGCGGTTCATAGGAAGCTTGGTAGTCACCGAGATAAACTCGTCGAACTTGGCGCTGCTTCGACAGCTCTATTCGAACTAACCAAAGCGGATGACAGCCAAGTTACTGAGATTTTATTGCATGCTTCGGAAACTGGCAGGCTTCAGATTAAAGATATCAGGAAGATAACGCAGGTCGGAAAACCTGAGCCTTTTAAAACGACCATTGATCCTTTTGAAGTGGGTGGGATTGAAGGACTGAGCCAGCTGATGGCGATTAAAATTCGCGATGGGCTTAAGTCTTTCGAAAAACACGTGACTGAAATCATTCAGATCGTTGCAGCGGAGTTACAACAGAAAGCGCAAGGCAAGCGTATTCTAAAAGAACAGGTTTTTGATGAAATCAAAATGCTTGCCCGTTTTGCCTGCGCCGAACTTTGCAATCTTGCGCTGCCAGTCGCACCTAATCCTGCCGTTTTGGTTCGGATCGAACAAGCCACTTCGTTCCCTCGATACTCGGATTGGGAAAAGGTTCGTATTATGCTCGAGAAACTCAGCATTAAAGAACATTGGCCAGCGGCGACCGCATTACCGGACTGGTTTACGCAAGAAATACTGCCCACTCTACAATGGTCGATTTCTAAAACTGCGCCTGCATCCCTAGAGCCAATGCAGGTACCTTCAAAGCCAAGTGTCGTAACTGTAAAACCGTTGGTAAAGCACACTTCACCGCGTCGCAGTGAGTTTGATGATTTGGGTACTGCGCTGGATCGTGCTTTTGCGATTTCAGCTAAGGCAGCGGAGCAACGTGCGATTTAATTCAGGCTGGCGGTTTGAAGTTATTTATTCTGCTAGTGGCAAGATGCTTTGCGGCATCTTGCCATTTTTTATTGATGGTGACGAACCTTTGTATCTGGCAGTCAATGGTGGTTCTCGTAAGGGCCGCTATTGAGGACAACCGAGACCGCATTAACATCAAGAACCCAAACGTAGGCGGATGTAGCTGTATGAGGTGCGACACTAAAAGAGAGGCCTACTAGATTGTTACAGCGAATTTGTTTCTCATGGCCAATTGGATCATCAAACAGCCTTCCCATGTGTAAGAGACTGTTTATTATTTTGTGTAAGTTGCCGCTTCTTTTACAAGTGATCTTTCAAACGATGATCAAAATGTATCGTAAACCAATTCATGGCTAAA
>NZ_JACIIU010000002.1 GCF_014205685.1 Paenochrobactrum gallinarii | reverse complement strand
CACCCACATAAAGCTTTAGGATATCGTTCACCCCGTGAGTTTATCGCGGAGCAAATTAACCAGTAAAAATGACCGATCTTTCGGGGGCAACTACACGATAAGCAAAGCGGATCTGCATCATGCGAAATGCCGCGATTCTCCGCAATGCACATGAATTTATATGTTTAAGATTGACATTCCTGTGTGGCTTGCGCACCCATGAAGATTAAGTGCAGTGAAGAATGGTTCTATAATCTATGCCGATACCGGTCTATGTCATCAATCTGGAGCGATCACGTGAGCGCTGGGAAGCGCTGAAAAAGCGTGCGGATAAATTGGGGTTGTTTCTGCGCCGTGTGGAAGCGGTTGACGGACGTAATTTGACGGCAGATCAGCTTAATAATTTTGATGAGGCATCCTTTCGCCGGTTTCATGGCAAAACACCCTTGCCAGGCGAAGTCGGGTGCTATTTTAGCCATTTGAAAGCATTGCAGATTATTGCCGATAGTGATGATGATTGTGCAGTCATTATTGAGGATGATGTTGTTTTCGCAGATGATTTCAGCATAGTCCTTGAAGAATTGGCAGACGTTCAAGGGTGGGATGTCATCAAACTGATCAATAACAGGGTGAAGTTTTTCCAGAGTAAATATGTCACTATTGGTGGTGCTGATGTAGGGCGCTGTATGCACGGGCCGCTGGGTTGTGCCGGTGGTTATATGGTGACACGTGAAGGCGCCGGTGCATTACTTGCTAATATTTCCACGATGCAATTGCCTTATGATGTAGCTTTGGAGCGCGGCTGGGCGGGCAACTACCGTGTTTATCTGGTTAAAGATGCCATCATCGAATTGGCCAATGAGCTGGGCTCTACCATTTTAGAAGGCGGCGCTAGTTATAAGCGTGTTCGTTTTCCGGCCTGGAAACGTCTTGGTGCATTAAGATTCAGAGTGACAGACTATATCAGGCGTATGATTTATGCTTTGCGGCGTTCGACATTATATAGTGGTGATAAATGACATTTTTGCATAGAAATTTTATTAAGCGCCGCAAATTCGATCAATGGGTTTTAGCTCTTGGTGGTCTCACCATGCCTATTCGTGTTGGATCAGGCCCTATTGTTGTTTTTCTATTCAGCTGTATCGGGATTTATCTGACCGCATTTCGTCATAAATCGACGAAGCCTTTTGTTGGTCTTTTTTTATTCTTCATAATTTTTTATTTTCTTTGGACATTTGGTTTGATGATTTGGCGTGACCAGTTGGTACTCAGTAATCGTCATATCGGTTATACATTGTTGCTCGCGCTATTCTCATTTGCCGGTGCAGGTATGCTGCTTATTCGCGATCCGTTACGTTTTTATGTGCTTGGATCACGCGTTGGTATTTTTATGGCAGCAGCTTTTGCATTGATCGTTTCACTCTACAGCGGTGCCCGTGTCGGGGTGGGCGGAAATCAAGCCGTATTTGCTTTCGTCGCCGCGATCGGTGCTATATCCGCGACATTGCCGATTCACAATGCACCTCGTTTTTTACCCAACGGTCCGCAATGGCTGGCGTTAGGTTTATTGGGAGTTATGGTTTCTGAAACCCGCGCTGTCTTAGCGGTGTTGCCATTAATTTTAGCGGTAGAAATTATCGCTTATGTGCGCAAATTGAGCTGGCAAAAACAAATCGGGATTTATACTGTTTTGGCAGCATTCATGGCGGCTATGCTTGTGGTCGGCCCCGCAGGAAAGATTATTGAAACGCGTTTCACAAGCATGATTAATTATTATGAGACGGGTGATGCTACTGTTTGGAGCGATAAAGTATCGGCCGATATCCGTATGGCGATGTGGCGTGGCGCATATGAGACAATCAAAGAATATCCGCTGACCGGAGTGGGATCGCTCCATAAAGTGGAGATTGTTCAATCACATCTGGGGGAAGAGCGGGCGTTGCTTGATGGCTTTATTCATTTGCATAATGTCGTTGTGGATGAGCTGTTAAATAGTGGTATTATTGGTCTTTTTTTGTTGTTGGCGTCGTTCTTGTCTATCTTTTTTCAGCTTTGGAAAACTGCACCTGATTGTGGAACGAAGCGGGTTTTGAGTTATTTCGCGCTTGTTATGATCGCTTATGGTATGTTGCATGCGCCTTTGGCTCATGAGGCATCCATCGCTTCGATCATGTTGTTTTTGGGTGTGTTGAATGCTGCCAGAGTTAAGCGTATCATTTATAAGCCGCATTTAAACGCAGCATAATGCTGAAATTCTTAAAACGGGTTTGGCAGCTATGACGGGTAAAAAAGAAGGACGGGGATTTAGACCTTTAGCGGATACAACATCTGACTTGTTGGATCCTGTCTTGCGCAAGCGTGCCGGTATTAATCTGTCTTTGATCCAGTCATGGGAAGATATCGTCGGTGCGAATGTCGGCCAGTCTTCACGCCCGCTTAAAATCATGTGGCCAAGACGTTTGCATGAGAATGATCCGTTTCAGCCCGCAACATTGGTAGTGGCCTGTGAGGGTTTTGCTGCCATGCGTATGCAGCATGAAACAGGCGAGATCATCAATCGCGTCAATGGTTTTTTAGGCTTTGCAGCTATCGGCCGGATCAAGATTGAACAAAAACCGTTGACCGGAAAGCAGCAGCGTCGTTTGCGCAAACCTGTTGATATTCCGCCCAGTCAGGCGCGCAAAATCGAAGGTCAGACCAGTGTGATTGAGGATGATGGCCTGCGTGGTGCATTGGAGCGCTTGGGGCGCAGTATTGCTGCAAGCAAACTGAAGAATAAACGCTGATATTTTCTGTAAAAATGGCTTGTTTTTCAGAAAGATGATTATAATTGCCCAGTTCGTCATCACTGCCACAATCTTGCTATAAGACAGCGTTAGAAACAGCTGACAAAACGGGTCTGGTTCTGGCGGCGGTTCCGTTTTAAACTAGTATTCTATGACAATGTATCGAACAGAATTGGATGATTCGCATGAGCCTTACGCTTAATCGCAGACATGTTATGTCTCTTGCAGGTGCTGCTGCAACGGGTCTGGCTTTTTCCGGCAATGTTGCTTTTGCGCAGTCACGCTCGGCTGATGGCTCTGTGGATGCAGCCAAAGTTGCTGAACCTGGCAAGTTGAAAGAGATGGTTTACGGCAAGGAAGATGCTCCTGTCACCGTCGTTGAATATGCATCTTTGACATGCCCGCATTGTGCAGATTTCACCTTAAATACTTTCCCGAAAATCAAAGAAAAATACATTGATACCGGCAAAGTACGTTTGATCTTCCGCGAATTTCCTTTTGATCCGCGCGCAACAGCTGCTTTCATGCTGGCACGTTGCGCACCGGAAGATCGCTATTTCCCGATGGTTAATGTGTTCTTCCAGCAGCTCCAGCAGTGGGCAATGGCACAGGATGGCGAAGCTGCACTGTTGCAGATTGCCAAGCTCGCCGGCTTTACACAGGAAAGCTTTCAGGCTTGCCTGACCAATCAGGAATTGCTGGATGATATTAACGGTGTGCGTGAACGTGGTTCATCTTACGGCGTTAATGCCACACCAACATTCTTTATCAATGGCCAGAAATATGCCGGATCGCTTTCCGTCGATGACATGTCAGCCATCATTGATAAGCTTCTCTAAGCCTTATTTGACCGATCTATTTGGCTTGCAAAATTGCGGGCACCATCCGGTGTCCGCTTTTTGTGCTTTAATAACACGATTTGGAAAAGAGTGACCCGATGCGCTTTTCCAAACTCCGCCTGCTTGGGTTTAAATCTTTTGTCGAACCGATGGAATTTATCATCGAAACCGGTCTGACCGGTGTCGTTGGTCCCAATGGGTGCGGCAAGTCCAATCTGGTGGAAGCATTGCGCTGGGTGATGGGAGAAAACTCGTATAAAAACATGCGTGCTTCAGGCATGGATGATGTTATTTTTTCAGGCTCAGGAACACGGCCTGCCAGAAACTCTGCCGAAGTGACATTGTTTTTGGATAATAGTGATCGCTCCGCACCGCCTAATTATAATGATGCTGATGAATTGCAGGTTTCGCGCCGCATTGAGCGTGAGGCCGGTTCCGTTTATCGTATCAATGGCAAAGATGCGCGCGCCAAAGATGTGCAGCTTTTATTTGCCGATCAGTCAACTGGTGCCCGTTCGCCGTCAATGGTCGGGCAGGGGCGCATTGGTGAGTTAATCCAGGCAAAGCCGCAGGCACGCCGCGCATTGCTGGAAGAAGCGGCCGGCATTTCAGGCCTTTATAGTCGCCGTCATGAGGCGGAATTGCGCCTTCGTGCCGCAGAAAGCAATCTTGAGCGTTTGGATGATGTGGTCGGCGAGCTGGGTTCGCAAATCGAAAGCTTAAAACGGCAGGCACGACAGGCAAACCGTTTTAAAAATCTTTCGGCTGACATTCGTAAGCTGGAAGCAACGCTTTTGCATTTGCGCTGGTCTGCGGCCAAGGCACAAGAGGCGGAAGCGCAGTCCACTTTGGCTGAGGCCACTATTGCGGTGGGCGATAAAGCACAAGCGCAGATGAATGCGGCTAAAGAACAGGGTATCGGCGCTTATAAATTGCCGGAATTGCGCGAGCAATCGGCAAAAGCTGCGGCAGCTATGCAGCGTTTGAACCTTGCGCGCGGGCAATTGGATCAGGAGGCGGAACGTATCCGTCAACGCCGCTCTGATTTGATGAAGCGCTTGGAACAGTTGGGGGCAGATTTAAAGCGCGAAGAACAATTATTGCGCGAAAACGCTGATATTATCACGCAGCTTGAGCAAGAAGAGCAGCAGTTGCAGGAAGCTCATGCGCGGTCAGCCGAGCGTGATGAAGAATTGCAATCGCTGTTTGATGTGGCTGAGGAAAAGCTGCGCGAGAGTGAAACGCTTTTAGCAAGCGTCACGACAGAGCGTGCTAATGTGATGGCAGAGCGCACGCAGATGCAGCGTGCTTTGCAGGATTTGCAGGAGCGGCGTGATCGCTTTTTCAAACAGCTGGAAAATATGCAAAGCGAGATTGGGGCTGTTGATGCCGAATTGCAGCAATTACCATCTGTGGCCGAAAAGCAGGCCGCTTTAAAAACGGCTGAGGAAGAAACCGGATTTTGCGAGGAAACTGTGTTTGAAGCCGAGGCGCATGTTGAAACACTGCGCGATGCGGGGGCTGCCAGCCGCGAGGAGCTGGACAAAATTCGCGGGCACTTAAACCGGATTGAAACCGAAGCGCAAACGCTGCAAGGCATTTTGGCGGCAGGTGTAACCGGTGAATTTACGGCCGTATTGGAGCATTTGAAAGTGCGCTCCGGCTATGAGGTGGCACTGGGTGCAGCGCTTGGCGATGCACTAACTGCGGCTCTTGACGACGAGGCACCGGCTTATTGGACATTAGTGCAAGAGCTGCCAACTGATCCGAAATTGCCGGATGGGGTGAGGCCGCTTAGAGATTATGTGGAAGCGCCGGAGCAATTGGCACGCCGCTTAAGCCAGATCGGGATTGTTGAGAGTCAGGGCGCAGCAGAGTTGCAAGCGCAACTGGCTGTTGGTCAGTCGCTGGTTAATTTGCAAGGCCAGCTTTGGCGCTGGGATGGATATGTTGTGCAGCCGGATGCTCCGACTATGGCGGCGCAACGTCTGGCGCAGCAAAATCGTCTGGTTGAATTACAGATGAAAGCCATCAGCGTTAAGCGCGATGTTGAAGCACAGGCGGCGCGCGTCAGTGCTGATGAGGGTGCTTTGCGCGAGGCGGTAGAAGCCGAACGCATTAGTCGTGATCGCTTGCGCAATTTGCAAAAACAAATTCAGGAAGCGCGCGAAGCTTTAAGTGCGGCGGAGCGGGCAACGGCACAATTGACAAGCCGTGCCGCTGCATTGGCAGATGCAAAAGAGCGCTTGCAGGAAAATCTTGAAGAAGCGCAAGTTCATTTAACTGATGGTTTGGACTGGCTTGAAAAACTGCCTGCCATTGATGAAATTGAGGAGCGGCTTAATGCGGCTACGCATGCCGCTCAGCAAGACCGCAATGCTCTGGCTGAGGCGCGTGCGGCTTATGATGGTTTGCGTCATGAGGCGGTTTTGCGTGAAAATCGTTTGGCAATGATTGCGCTGGAACGCAAAAATTGGAAATCGCGTATTGAAAACGCCAATGAACAGGTGGTTTCGCTTCAAGACCGCCAGTTTGAAGTGCAGGAAGAACTTGAGATCCTCGCCGAAGCGCCGGACGAGTTGGATCGCAGTTTACAAAATCTTCTCTCCGAAATCAGCATTGCTGAGGCACAAGTCAAAGAGACATCCGACAATCTGGAAGTGGCGGAAGCCGCGCAATCTGTGCTCGACAAAACTGCGATTTTAGCCATTCAGGAATTGTCTGCTGCGCGCGAAATACGCGCCCGAGCAGAAGAGCGTTTAACGGCCGCCGAAGAGCGCCGCAAAGAAACCGAACAGCGTATTGCCGAAGCGCTGCAATGTCCGCCGCACGAAGCTATCCGCCAGACGGGGCTTGCGCCGGATGATAAATTACCGGAAGCCGGGCAGCTTGAGCGCCAGTTGGAACGCCTGAAGATCGAGCGTGAGCGTCTGGGCGCAGTGAACCTGCGCGCCGATGAAGAGCAGAATGAACTATCGACGCGGCTCAATGATATTGTCAGTGAGCGTGAAGATATTATCGAGGCGATTAAGAAATTGCGCCTTGGCATTCAGAACTTAAACCGTGAAGGCCGCGAGCGCTTGCTGGCGGCATTCTCTGTGGTCAATGCGCAGTTCCAGCGGTTGTTTACGCATTTGTTTGGCGGCGGTACGGCAGAGTTGCAGCTGATTGAATCCGATGATCCGTTGGAAGCAGGCTTAGAAATTCTGGCGCGTCCTCCGGGTAAAAAGCCGCAAACCATGACGCTTTTGTCAGGTGGTGAGCAGGCATTGACCGCGATGGCGCTGATTTTTGCGGTATTTTTAACCAATCCGGCACCAATTTGCGTGCTGGATGAGGTAGATGCACCGCTCGATGATCATAATGTCGAGCGCTATTGCAATTTGATGGATGAGATGGCTGCTTCCACGCAAACGCGTTTTGTGGTCATCACACATAATCCGATTACCATGGCACGGATGAACCGTCTTTATGGTGTAACCATGGCTGAGCAGGGTGTCAGCCAATTGGTGTCGGTTGATTTGCAGGCAGCCGAAAAGCTCATTGAACCTGCATGATTTATCCTCAATTTTCTATTTCGATTGACGCCATGTGGCGCGTGCCGCTTTTTCAATATTGTTCAAAGCATTGGAAAAGGTAGAACTCAATAAATAGAACATGCCGAATGTCGGGCTCCAATAATCGGTCTTCAACGGAATGCGTTTTATCATCGGTTCAGGATTATGCCGGTGGATGGAAGGGCGCGCATTGAAGGTGGAATAGCCTAAGCCTTCTTCAATCAGACGCCGCGCCATTTCGGTGGAATTGACCATATAGCGTGTATTGGGGCGGATATTATGGTGATCAAAAAGGCCGCTATAATAAGAACTTGCCCCACCAAAATTTGGAAAAATAAACGGCTCATTGGCCATTTCGGACAATTCCAGCTCTGCTTTTTGCGCTAACGAATGCGCTGCATTGACCGCGATATGCACTTGGGTGGGGAAAAGTTCGACAAATTTGAGCGACGGATGCAGGAAATCGTTAAGGCCAAAACCGGCAATGAGTTTTCCGGTGCGCACCGATTCCACCAGATTGGACGATTCGAGCTCCACAATATTAAAGCGGGAGAAGGGAACCGTTTCGCTCAAATTTTTAATCAGCTCCGGCACTACCATCGCGCCTACATTGCCGATTACACCAATGGTGAGCTCCTGCTCATTTTGCTTGGCGATACCTGCAACCTGATGCTCAAATTGTGCTTTGGCTTCAAAGAGAGGCTCGGCCAAAAGCAGGAAGCGCTGGCCTTCGGTGGTCAGTGATACGCCTTTCGCCGGTGTCCGGAAGAAAAGCCGCACCCCCAATTCGGTTTCAGCAGCGGTGATTGCTTCACGGATGGAGGAGGGGGAAATGTTGATCAGCTGCGCTGTTTGCGTGATGGAACCGATATTGGCGACATGGCGGATATATTCGAGCTGCCGGATGCTGACGGATTTAAACATTTTTCCTCCCAGAAAGATCATTTTATGTACTTAATACAATAGAAAATGCATTTTTTATATTATTAAATATGCTCTATGGTAAAGTTACCTTGGGAGGGTAAGTTATATGAACAAACTACTGTCTAAAACTTTGTTTGCGGCCATTGGTCTTGCATTGTCGTCTACTGTTGCGCTGGCAGATAAAACCGAACTGACGGTTTCAAGCTGGTTGCCGATGACACATCACATCAATGCAGGCATTTTGCAGCCCTATGCAGAGCGTGTCAGTGAAGCGACCGACGGTCGTGTAACACTCAATTTCCTGAGTAAGGCGCTTGGGGCTCCGGCGGAACATTTTGAACTGGCACGCAAGGGTATGGCGGATATTACCTGGGGTAATTTCACCTATGAGCCAAAGCGTTTTGCAGTGTTCACATTGTTTGAATTGCCACTGCTCAGCTCTTCATCTGAAGTCAGTTCCGTTGCGGCATGGAATACATTTGACAAATATATGCGCAGCACATTGAAGTCGCTGGATGGGGTTGAAATCCTCGGGCTCATGCAGCTCGATCCGGGCCAGATCAATATGCGCGATAAGGCCGTATTGACCCCTGATGATCTGAAGGGCAAAAAAGTGCGTGCCGGTGGTCCGGTGCAAACGGCTTTATTGGATGCAGCTGGTGCCGTGTCCATTTCTGCGCCGCAGTCCAAATCTTATGAATTGCTTTCCACCGGCGTTGTCGATGGAACATTCTCCAATACGGAAGCATTGGGTGGCTTCAAACTGTTTGAAGTTCTCAAATATCAGACAGAAATCAAGGGCGGCGCTTATAATGGCAGTTTTTATATTGCCATGAACAAGAAGAAATTTGATCAGCTTTCGCAAGCGGATCGCGAGGCGATCATCAAAATTTCCGGTGTTGAACTGTCGCGTGCGGCTGGTCAGGATTGGGATCATTCCAGTGCGCTCGGTAAAAAACAAGCCGCTGAAAACGGAATGAATTTTGTTGAGCCGGCACCGGAATTGCTTGCGCTGATTGACAAGGTCAAGCAACAGGAACAAGCCGTCTGGCTGGAAAGCGCTAAAGCCGCAGGTATTGAAAATCCTCAGGAAGTGATGGATTTTTTCTTTGCGGAAATTGAGCGTTTGGAAAAAGAAAAGAACTGATACGGCTTTACTGAAGCCGCTGTTTTTCTCCATACTATCATGAATGCGGGATATGCAGGAGCGCGGCTCCTGCATATCACTCGCGGAGCTGTCTCATGTCTATGAAAACACTCTTTGAAAAGCTGGCGCTTATTCCGGCTTTGCTTTTGCTCATTTTGGGTTTGCTAACATTTATTGATGTCGTGGGACGCAATGTGTTCACGGCCCCTTTGCGCGGGTCTTTCGATATTATCTCCTACCTTGTTGCAGTGGTGGTTTTTACCTCCGCGCCATTCATTGCCCGTGCGCGCGGGCATATCGTCGTTGATCTTCTTGATCCGCTTTATTCGCCGCGTGCGAGGCGCATCCGCGATGGTCTTATTGAGGTGATCTGCGGCGGCGCGATGCTGTTGTTGTGCTGGTGGATCGGCATATATGCGTGGGAAGCCTATCAGTTTGATCGTGTTTCGCCGGATATTTCAATTCCGATCTGGCCGGTTGCAGGTCTTTGCTCGGTCACGAGCTTTATGACAGCTCTCATTCATTTCGGGCTGGCAATCAGTGATTTTCGCGGAAAGGAATAAGCCATGACAGTCACGCTGATTGCATGTTTTATCGTAGTTGCGCTGGTGTTTTTACGCATCCCTGTCGGTTTTGCCATGTTGCTGGTTGGTATTCTTGGTATCGCTCATGTGCGTGACATGGAACTGGCACTTGGGCTTCTTGGTTCAACCACGATGGAAACCGTTGTTTCTTTTGAACTATCGGTCATTCCTTTGTTCCTTCTGATGGGCAACGTCATTAACCGCGCCAATATTTCGCGCGAGCTTTATGATTGCGCTAATAAATTTGTCGCTCACCGTCGCGGCGGTTTGGCCATGGCGACAGTAATGAGCTGTGGTGTTTTCAGTGCCATTTGCGGCTCGTCGCTGGCAACGGTTGCAACCATATCCAAAGTTGCTCTGCCTGCCATGCGCCGTCACAATTATTCGGATGAATTGGCCGCGGGTGCCATTGCTGCCGGTGGCACATTGGGCGTGCTTATTCCGCCATCCGTATTGCTTATTCTTTATGGCTTGTTGACTGAAACCAGTATTGGTCAGCTTTTTGCGGCCGGTTTTATCCCCGGCATTATCGGTGTTGGTTTTTACCTTCTCGCCGTGCAGGCAGCGGTTTGGTACAAGCCGTCTTTGGGGCCTGCTGCGGAGCGTTTTCCATGGCGCGAGCGCTTGCAGTCCACCAAAGGTGTTTTACTGCCGGTGCTTTTGTTTCTTGTGGTGATCGGCGGTATTTATGCAGGCTTTTTCACCCCGACTGAATCTGCCGGTATTGGTGCTATTGCCTCGCTGATGATTGCTTTCGGTCGCGGGAATTTCAACCTGACAGACCTTAAAAAGGTGCTGATTGAAACAGTGCTGGTGAGTGCCTCGCTGTTTTTCATCTTAATTGGCGCGCTCTATTTCTCGCATCTGGTGACACTGTCCGGTTTTGCCACCAGTGTTCTTGATTTGCTTGGTGGTGCTAACACGTCGCCGATGCTGGTTATATTCGGCATTATCCTCATCTATCTGGTGCTGGGCTGCATCATGGACAGTATGGCTATGGTGATGCTGACCGTGCCGATTTTTGCGCCATTGGTTATGAGCCTCGGTTTTCATCCGGTTTGGTTCGGCATCATTGTAGTGGTTGTTTCTGAAATCAGCTTCATCACCCCGCCAATCGGTATCAATATTTTCGTGCTGCGCTCCAACCAGCCGGATTTGTCGATCTCAACCATCTATCGCGGTGTGACACCTTTCTGGATTTCTGACCTGTTCCGTTTGGCCTTGCTGACGCTGTTTCCAGCGCTGTCACTCTGGCTGCCATCCATCTTATTCTGATCTGTAGGTATCTTTTCTTATGACCGTTCTTGAGTATTTTAATTCTATTCACGACGAAGTAACAGCATGGCGCCGCAGCCTGCATACCATGCCGGAGCTTCTCTACGATCTGCCAAAGACCAGCGGGTTTGTGGCCGAGAAGTTGCGCGAATTCGGTGTGGATGAAATCACTGAAAATATCGCTCAGTCGGGTATTGTTGCGGTTATCAAAGGGACGCATGATGGCACTAAACGTGTTGGCCTTCGCGCCGATATGGACGCGCTGCCGATTGCTGAACAAACCAATCTTGCCTATGCTTCCAGGCATGAAGGCCTGATGCATGCTTGTGGTCATGACGGTCACACCGCCATGCTGCTTGGTGCGGCGCGTTATCTGTGTGAAAATCGTGATTTTGCCGGTTCTGTGGTCTTGATTTTCCAGCCCGCTGAAGAAACCGGTGCTGGTGGAAAAGCAATGATTGACGAGGGGTTGTTTAAAAAATGGCCGGTCGATGCCATCTATGGTTTGCATAATCAGCCGGGCGTTGAAATTGGTCACTTCATCTGCCGTAAGGGGCCAATGCTTGCCTCTTCTGATGAGTTCGACATTACCATTCACGGTAAAGGCGGCCATGCGGCTGCACCGCAAACAGCCATTGATCCGCTGATGGTGGCATCATCTATTTTGAGCGCGGCACAGGCCATTGTTGCGCGTAATTTGTCGCCATTTGATTCCGCCGCACTTTCCGTCACCCGATTGGAAGCAGGCGACAGCTACAACACTATCCCGCCAGTGGCGACAATGTCCGGTACGATCCGTACATTGAATGAAAAAGCCCGTGCGATGATGAAAGAACGCTTAAAACAGGTGGTTGAGCATAGTGCGGCGCTGCATGGTGCAACCGCTGAGCTTAACATCAAAACCGGTTATCCGGTCTTGGATAATACACCTGCCAATGCAGCCTTTATTGCTGATGTTGCACGCTCGATCGTACCGGAAAGTCAGGTTAATGGCGATTGTACGCCGATCCTTGCCAGTGAAGACTTTGCTTTCATGCTGCAAGAGGTGCCGGGCGCTTATATGCTGATGGGGAATGGTGAGACAGCTTCATTGCATAATGCCGCTTATGATTTCAACGATGCAGCCATTCCTTATGGCAGTTCGTTTTTGGTGACTGCTGCTTTAAACACATTAAACGAAGCGTAAGTCTTGAAGTGATGATATGAGTATCACGGGGCGCTTATCCGGCCTGTGATACTCAGGCTCTTTGTTATCGTGCTTTTAATGTTTGCAGAACAGTTTGTGTTGTGCGGGCGATATGGTTGCGAATAATCTCGGTCGCACCCTGAATGTCACGATTAAAAGCTGCATCGAAAAGCGCCTTATGTTCTGAGGCTATATCGCGTACGCCGACAGACTGTTTGCGCGAAAGATGTCGGTAGCGCTGGTGCTGCTCATAGATTTGCTGGCGCATACGCATGACCCATTGCGACGGGCAGGCGGCAACCATTGTTTCATGGAAAATCGCATTGCGTGTTTCCCATTCAATAAAATCGGTTTCGCCTTGAATGACCTTTTGCTCAGCGCGCACAAGACGGTGATAGGCCGCAACCAATTGCGTTTCCCAGTCTTCATCGCCATGCAAAAATGATTGCCGAAGCGCTTCGATCTCAAGCAATGTGCGGGTTTCGCCAATGTCATAAGCATCTTCTGCTGACATGGGGGCAACAGTGAAACCGCGTTGTCCTTCCAGAACCACCAGATGTTCACTGGAGAGGCGAGCCAAAGCTTCACGCAGCGGGCCGGCACCAAGGCCGTACTTCTCACGCAAGGTTTCGATCTTCAATTTTTCATTCGGCAAAAAAGCACCAAACACTATGTCTTCGCGCAATTGGCGATAGGCTTTTTCAGAGTTTGTCTTTTCAGGGGATGAAAGTTGTTTGTCTAACATAATCAGGCTCCTGACCCGGAGATTAGCCAGCCATATTAAAAAAATCAATATTATAAATATTATTGATAAATTCGATAATATCGATTTTATTGTTGACTTGGTTATAAAATCGATATTTCTTAACGCGAGTATCTCTTTGGGAGGAGACGTGTATGAATACCCGCTTGGGTCAGGCGCATGAGGATAGAACTGCTTCAACGGAGCAGGGTATGCGCGCGAATGGATTTACCGGTTTCTTATCATGTGTTGATGGTTTGATCGCGCGCGCTGAAACGCTCGTCGCAGGGCTTTTGGCACTGGCGATTGTCATTTTACTGCTTATCAATGTTGCAACGCGCACCTTCGGAATGCCACTGTTCTGGGTTGATGAACTGGCAATTTACGCGATGGTTTGGATGGGCTTTTTAGGCGCATCGCTCGCAATTCATTATCGTCAGCATATTGCTGTTACCGTTTGCATCGACTTTCTGCCGATTCGTGCGCATATGTTTATGCTTGCCGTAATTGATGCGATGATGCTGGTTCTATTTCTGGTTCTGGCTGTTTTTGTTTGGCAATGGTTTGATCCGATTGCCGTTTTACAGGCTGATTCACTGAGCGAGATCGGCGCTAAAACCTTCAATTTTATTTATGATGAACCGACCACAACGCTTGGTGTTCGTAAGTTTTGGTTCTGGCTGATCCTCCCTGTTTTCTGCGTCTTCGTGACGTTTCACAGTGTCAAAAATCTTGTCGACAGTGTGCGCACATTTTTTGAAGCAGCCGGAGCGGAGGTGGTGAAATGATCGCCGGATTGAGTTTTGTTGGTCTTGTTGTTGCTGGTTTGCCGATTGCATTTATTTTGCTGGCTGTGGCGATTATTTATATTCTTTCCAGCGGTAACACTGTGTTGCTGGCATCGCTGCCGCAGCAATTGTTCGGCGGCTTGGAAAGCTACGGTTTGCTGGCGCTGCCACTTTTCATTTTGCTTGGCGAGTTGATGAATGAAGGCGGCATTGGTCGCCGTCTCATGGGGCTTGCCATGTCAATCATCGGCTCTGTGCGCGGTGGTTTGGCTTATGTCAATTTGCTGGCCAATATGATGATGGCATCGATTCTTGGTTCTACAGTCGCGCAGATTACTGTTATGTCGCGCATGGCTGTGCCGGAAATGGATCGTGCCGGTTATCCGCGTGATATTTCTGCGGCGATTACCGCAGCCGGTGGCTTGCTGGCACCCGTTATTCCGCCATCCATGCTGTTTATTATTTACGGCGTTGTGGCTCAGATTTCGATCGGTGATTTGTTTGTGGCGGGTGTTGTACCTGGCCTGATGATGGCCGTGTCATTCTTTGCAGTTATTGCAATTCTCGGCCGCATTTATAACTTCCCTCAAGGTGAAAGTTATAATTGGTCGCAGCGCTTTAAAGCACTGTGTGATGCACTGCCGGCCGTAATTATTCCGGTAACTATCATCGGTACCATTTTGGGCGGTATCGCAACACCAACTGAATCGGCCGTACTTGCTATTGTCGCTTCCGTTTTGATTGGCCGCTTTGTTTACGGCGAATTGGAGTTTTCGCACCTTGCTCCGGCATTTGTGCGTGCTGCACGCGGTGCGGCGGTGGTGTTGTTTCTGATTGCGGCAGCACAGGTCTTCTCATGGGTAATCACCTTTGAAAATCTGCCCGCAACCGTTGCTGTTTTCTTGCAGTCACTGACTGAATCACCAACCGTGTTTTTGCTGCTGGTTGTGGCACTGCTTTTGGTGCTTGGCATGTTCACCGATCCGATCCCTGCAATCATTTTGGTTGTGCCGGTTTTGTTGCCGGTTGCCACCAATGTGTACGGCGTTGATCCGTTCCACTTCGGGATGATCGTCTGCCTGACACTGGTTGTTGGCCTGCTGACACCACCGGTCGGCACCGGATTGTTCACTGCGGCCTTGATGACAGGTGTGAAAGCAGAGCGTATTGCCTTGATGACTATGCCATTTTTGCTGACAACAATGGCTGTGATCCTCGCAATTGTGTTCTTCCCTGTCTTGCTGAAATTACTGTGAGGTAAGTTCCATGACATATCTTCAGCAGACAGAATCCCTTCAATCCATGAATGTCACCGTAATAGGTTGCGGCACTATTGGTGCTGGTTGGGCTGCAACTTTTGCCGCTGCCGGACATCGGGTTAAGGTTTATGATCTTAATCCTGCATCGGGCGAGCGTTTGGCGAATGTCTGGCTGCAGGCATTGCCGGTTTTGCAACGTATCGGTGTTTGTGTGGACGACCCGCAGGCTCCGTCATGGACCGATGATCTGAATGAAGCACTTCTCAATACGCAGTTCATTCAGGAAGCTCTGCCTGAGCGATTGCCGTTGAAATTGGAAATTTTAACGCAGATTGAAGAAAAAATTGCTGATGATGTGCTGATTGCATCCAGTTCTTCAGGTTTGAGCCCGAGCCAGATGCAGGCGAATATGCGTATGCCGCAGCGTTTGCTGATCGGGCATCCCTGCAACCCGCCTTATCTGATGCCACTGGTGGAAATTTGTGGCGGTGAGCAAACAGCACCGCAAGCGCTGGACAAGGCTGATGCGATTTATCAAAGCCTCGGCAAGTCGGTACTGCGCTTACAAAAAGAAGCTTCAGGCCATCTTGTTAATCGCTTGCAAGCAGCGCTTTGGCGTGAGGCTGTGCATCTTGCCGCAGAAGGCTATGCCAGCGTTGGCGATATTGAAAAAGCGGTGACGCAAGGTTTGGGCGCGCGTTGGAGTATTTTGGGACCCACCGCGATTTTCCATCTGGCTGGTGCTGATCAGGGGCTCGCCAAATTTCTCGATGATTTAGGCACTGAAGTTGAAAAATGGTGGAGCGATTTAGGTACACCTGAACTCAGCGATGAAGTGAAACAAGTGCTTATTAACGGCATGGATGCGGCTGCCGGAGAAGAAACATCTTCGGCTATGGCGGCGCGCCGTGATGAGCAGGTTGTTGCGATGATTGAAAAGCAGCAATCACTTCAGCGCAAACAAAAAGGTTCTGATGCATAAGACCGCATCAACGAAGATTATCTGGGAGGAAAACCGATGAAGTCACTATTGAAACTAACACTTGCAGCTTTAGCAACAACTGTTGTTTTTAGCACAATTTCTAATGCTGCGGATTATCGCATTGGCCTGATCACCCCGCCATCACACCAGTGGAGCGTGCAGGCAGTTGAAATGGCCAAAACACTGAATGAAAAAACCGATGGCCGCGTTAACTTACTGGTTTTTCCAAGTGGACAGCTCGGCAGTGAAGCTCAGGTTTTGCAACAGATGCAGGCCGGTGCGGTTGATTTTTCTTTTATGACACTCGGCGAATTTGCCAATCGTAATGCTAATTTCGGCATTTTCCTGGCTCCTTATCTGGTCAAGGATATCGACGGTGCGCAAGCTTTGCTCAAAGGCCCGACCGCTCTGAAGCTTCTCGAAGAGGTTAAGCCTCTTGGTCTCGTTGGCTTCGGCTATGGTATGGCTGGTATGCGCCAGATCGTTATGCGCGGCGATGTCAAAGACGGTGCAGATTTGTCGGGTAAGAAAATCCGCACCATTCCGCTCGCACCGGAATTGGACTTCTGGAAGAAGCTGGGCGCTGCACCAACCCCAATGCCATTGCCTGCACTTTATGATGCTTTCGCCAATGGTCAGGTCGATGGCATGCAGATCGATTTCGAAGGCACCTGGAACAGCAGCTATTATGAACATGCGGGCACTATTCTCGATAGTAACCACATGATGTTCCCGATGGTCGCTGTTGGATCAGCGCGTAAATGGGCGACCATTTCGCCGGAAGATCAGGAAATCCTGCGCAGCACTATGGTGGAATATCTCGATAAGATCGTTTCCTCATATGACCAGATCGACAATGACTATTTGGAAAAGCTCAAAGGCACCAAGGTTCAGGTGAAAAGCGTTGACCGTAGTTTCTTCGGCGCACCGATTGAAGACTGGTACAAGGAATGGCGCGAAAAAACGCCGCTTCTGAAGGAACTGGAAGCGGAAGCAGCCGCTCTTTAATCACAAAATCCCCCTGGGAGGCGATGGCTTTCAAGGGGGATCAGGATTTTTTCTAACCTATAATTTTAAGAGTGAGGCTTATGACTTATACACTGCGCGAATTGCGTTACGTGCGTTTTGGTACGCAGGATGCTGCCAGCAGCCATCAGTTTCTGACAGAAATTGTCGGTCTGGAAAATGCCGGTAAAAAAGACGGCTCTTATTATTATCGTTCAGATGCGCGTGCTTACAGCGTCAATATGGTGGCAGGCGTTACAAAGCCGGCAATCGCCATCACTGTTGCACACCGTGAAGATCTGGACGCTTTGGAAAAACAACTCTCAGCGCATGATATTGCCTCCACATTTGGTAATGAGGCAGAATGCGCTGAACGTCTGGTGAAAGCCTGTTTGAGCTGCACTGCGCCAAATGGCATCATCGTTGAATTTGTCTGGCGCCCGATGACCAGCGGCTGGCGTTATTTCCCAAGCCGTGATGCGGGTGTGACTGAGTTCCAGACCGTTTCGCTGCGTTGCAAAGATATTGCTGCCAACGAACACTTCTGGACAGAAGTGATTGGTGCCAAAGTCTCGGATTGGGTGGGTGATACCGCTTATATCCGTCTTGATGACAAGCACCACGCCATTGCGCTTTATCCGTCTTCTCGTGATGGCTTGATGGGCATCACCTTCAATGTCGAAGGCATCAACAATATCATGCAGAATTTCTATTTTTTCCAGCGCCAGCAATTGCCGATTGTTCATGGTCCGGGTCACCATCCGGCATCCGACCAGATTTTTGTCACCACAGAAGCCATGAAGATCGCCGGTCAGAATGATGAACCGCTGATGGTGACCTATGCCACCGGCATGCTGACAGGCGAAGAAAATTTTGCCAATCCGCCACGCCAGTATCGCCACCAGCCGCGCTCATATTGCGAATGGGGCTCTTACACCAGCGTGCCGGAATTTGCCGGAGATAATGTGTAAGCCCGCGTTGTGGGCTGGGGCGCGTGAACAGCCGAATTTTAATTTATGCCTGATAAAAGGAGGCGCACATGATTGAGTTGAGTGACGTCGTTTATTGCCGGGTTGGCACTCAGGATCTCGAAAGTGCTGAGGCTTTTGCGACAACAATTCTGGGACTTGAAGTGGCAGAGCGCACCAAAGGTGCGATTCATTTCAAATCAGATAATCGCGACCATACGCTGTGTTATTTCGAAGGTAATCCGGAAGATCATGTGACAGCTTTCGAGCTGAAAACCTCTGCCGAATTACAAGCAGCAGCTGCTACTTTGGATGCGCTCGGGCATAATGTGCAATATGGCAGCCCAGCTGAATGCGAGATACGTCATGTGCGGGAATTCATTCGATTTAATGATCCGACCGGCAATGTGATCGAGTTTATCGTCCGCCCCAGCATGTCTGCGGTTGAGTATCACGGTGCCCGTGATGCCGGTATCACCGGCTTCAGCCATGTCGGTTTCTATTCCACCGATGTGGAGCGGGATGAAAAATTCTGGACAACGGTTTGTAATGCACGCGTTTCAGATCGTATCGGTGATGCGCCATTGATGCGTATCGGTGCGATCCATCACACGATCGCACTCTTTCCGGGCAATAAATCGGGCATTCAGCACATCAATCATCAGGTGGAATCTACCCATGATATCCAGCGCTCAAGCAATTTGCTGCGTGATAAACAAGTGCCGATTACCTTTGGTCCGGGGCGTCACCCGACATCTTCAGCACAGTTTCTCTATTTCCGTGGCCCCGATGGTATGACCTATGAATATTCCACCGGCGTGTGCGAAATTCATGATGAGCCATTGTGGCGTGATCGTCAGTTTGCCTTTGAGCCGAAAGGTTTCTGCCTTTGGGGTGCAAGCCCTAAAATTGCAGCCTTTTCGGAAGGGGATGACTAAGCATGTCTGTGAATATCAATGAAGCCTCTGTGACGGTCAGAAAAGCCGCCCGTGCCTTGGGGCGCAGTGGCTTGGTGCATGCCTACGGGCATTGCTCCATGCGCCTTGATGCTGGCACTTTTCTGGTTTGTCCGGCTTCACCGCCTGGTCTGGTTGGTGTGGGCGAAGAGTGCACAGTGCTGCAAGTACATGAACCTTTGCCGGAAAATGTATTGGGTGAGGTGCGCCTGCATCAGCAAATTTACCAAAACCGTGCCGAAGTAAATGGCGTGGTGCGCTTTATGAGCCCGAAAATGATGTCGCTGGCTGCAATGGGTTTGAGCCCTAAGCCGCGTCATGGCTTTGGTTCTTATTTCGCGCCGAGCGTTCCGCTTTGGGATGATCCGCAGCTTATCCGTGATGATGAGCGGGCACAAAAAGTCATCCGTCTGATGGGCGAGGCCAAGGCCGTGCTGATGCGCGGCAATGGTGCCGTTGTTGCCGGTCAGTCACTGGAAGAGGCGGTGGTGCTGGCTTGGTATCTGGAGGATAGCTGCCGCGTGGAACTCGATGTTCTGGCCAGCGGCATGGCGCAACATGCACCCGTTTTAAGCAATGAAGAAGCTGCACAGCGTGCGACCAAAGCAGGCCGCATCTTTGAAAGAATGTGGCAGTTTTTAACGAATGATGATGAAGAGTGAACCGGATTATGACTTCAAATAAATCAACTGGCGCAGGCGCTGCCGGTACTGAAATTCTCAACTTTATCGGCGGCGAATATCGTAAAGGTGGCGGCCGCCTGTTTGAAAATTATTATCCGGCAACCGGTCAGGTGCATGCCCATGTGCATGAAGCAAGCCGTGAGGATGTCGATCTGGCAGTTGGTGCTGCCAAGCAGGCGCTCAAAGGCCCTTGGGGTCGTATGAGTGTTGCTGAACGTCTGACTATTTTGCGCAAGGTGGCTGATGGTATTCAGGCGCGTTTTGATGAGTTTTTGCGTGCCGAAATCATGGATACCGGCAAGCCGCGCTCCATTGCCAGCCATATCGACATTCCGCGTGGTGGCGCAAACTTCAACGTGTTTGCCGATCAGATCGCATCTTTAAGCACCGAAGCATTCCAGTCGGCAACGCCGGATGGTGCAGGCGCTATCAACTATGCCATTCGCGTTCCGCGTGGTGTGATTGCGGTCATCTGCCCGTGGAACCTGCCACTACTGTTGATGACATGGAAAGTCGCGCCAGCCATGGCCGCCGGTAACACGGTTGTGGTTAAGCCATCAGAAGAAACACCTGCAACAGCGGCGCTTTTGGGCGAGGTCATGAATGCTGCCGGTGTTCCGGCTGGTGTTTATAACGTCGTGCATGGTTTTGGTGCGGATTCCGCCGGTGAGTTTTTGACCTCCCATCCCGATGTTGACGGCATCACCTTTACCGGCGAAACCTCAACCGGTGAAGCAATCATGCGTGCGGCCTCCAATGGTGTCCGTCCTGTTTCGCTTGAACTGGGTGGCAAAAATGCCGGTATCATTTTCAATGATGCTGATCTTGCCAAGGCGATTGAAGGCACAGGGCGTTCTTGCTTTGCCAATACCGGTCAGGTTTGCCTTGCAACCGAGCGTCTTTATGTTCAGCGCGGCATTTTTGAAGAATTTTGCGCCAAACTGACTGCGCAGGCCAAGTCCTACCGCTTTGGTGATCCGTTTAATCCGGAAGTGACCATGGGGCCGTTGGTCAGCGACATTCACCGCCAGAAAGTGCTGGGCTTTTATGAAAAAGCCAAGGCAGAAGGTGCAACCATCCTTTGTGGCGGCGGCACACCGGATGTGGCTGGTTTTGAAAACGGTTATTTTGTTGAGCCAACTCTTTGGACCGGTCTGCCGCAGACATCGGAAATCGTCACCAATGAAATCTTTGGTCCTTGTGCACATATCAGCGTGTTTGACGATGAAGAAGAAGTTGTCGGCCTTGCCAATAACAGCCCTTACGGTTTGGCAACCGCAGTCTGGACAGAAAACCTAAGCCGTGCGCACCGCGTTGCCTCGCAGATTGATGTGGGCATTGCATGGGTAAACAGCTGGTTCCTGCGTGATCTGCGCACCCCGTTCGGCGGCTCGAAAAAGTCCGGTATCGGTCGCGAAGGCGGCAACCACTCATTCGAATTTTACACAGAGCTTCGCAACATCTGCATCAAGCTTTAATCGCATTATCAGGAAGTAGAATACTATGTTGAACGATCAGGAACGCTCGCTTGCCATTGAAGCTTTGCTGGAAGCCCATCGCAGCAAAAAGCCTTGCACACAATTATCAACCCAGTGGCCACATATCACCATTGATGATGCTTATGCGATCTCCCATGCGGTTGCGCAAAAGCGTATGGCAGGCGGCGCACGCATTGTCGGTCACAAAATTGGCCTGACATCAAAAGCGATGCAGGCTTCTTCTCAGATTGATGAGCCGGATTACGGCCATATCTTTGATGATATGCTGCTTAATGATGGTGCTAAAGTCCGTCATGCTGATTTCTGTGTCCCGCGCGTTGAGCCGGAACTGACCTTTGTGCTGAAAGAGCCGCTCAAAGGCCCGAATATCGGTCTGGTTGATGTGCTGCGCGCGACAGAATATGTCATTCCGTCCATCGAAATCATTGATGCGCGTGTGCAGAACCCGCGTAAAATCTTTGATACTGTTGCAGATAATGGCGCAGCCGCTGGTCTGGTACTCGGAGGTCGTCCGGTGCGTCCTGAAGAGATTGATCTGCGTTGGGCTGGTGCCGTTTTCTATCGCAACTCCGAGATTGAAGAAACAGGTCTTGCTGCCGGCGTGCTTGGTCATCCGGCCATGGCGATTGCATGGCTTGCCAATAAGCTTGCGCCATTTGGTGTGACATTGGAGCCTGGCCATTTGCTGCTTTCCGGTTCGTTTACGCGTCCGGTCTGGGCTGACAAGGGCGATACACTGCATGCAGATTTTGGTCCACTCGGCAGCGTTGCTGTACAGTTTGTTTAATAGGTTTGATCATGGATGTGAAAACAAACCCGTTTAAGGCAGCCATGCTTTCACGCACCAGGCAAATTGGTGTGTGGAGCATGAGCGCCAGCCCTGTAGCGGTGGAAATTATCGGCAATAGCGGCTTTGATTGGGTCTGCCTTGATGCGGAACATTCACCGGTTGATATTTCCAATCTCGTGTCACTCTTGCATGCTGGCTCCGCTGGCAAGGCGCATCCGGTGGTGCGTCCGGCATGGAATGATCCGGTGCTGCTTAAGCGTGTGCTGGATGTGGGGGCACAAACAGTGCTGGTGCCTTTTGTGCAAAATGCAGAAGAAGCACGTCAGGCTGTTGCGGCTTGCCGTTATCCGCCTGAAGGTATCCGTGGTGTGTCGGGAAGCTCGCGTGCATCGGCCTATGGCCAGATGAACGGCTATCTGAAAAAAGCCAATGACGAGATCTGTGTGCTGGTGCAGCTTGAAACCGGCAGCGCTTTGCAAAATCTGGAAGAGATTGCGCAGGTTGAAGGTGTGGATGGTGTCTTTATCGGCCCGTCGGATCTCGCGGCATCGCTTGGTCATTTAGGTAATCCCGGCCATCCGGATGTGCAAAATGCTATTCAGGAAGCTATCGAAAAGCTCAATAAGCTTGGCAAGGCCGGTGGTATTTTAACCACTGATATTGCGGCGGCACGTAAATATCTGGAATGGGGCTTTACCTTCGTGGCTTCGGCGCTGGATATTCAGTTGCTGATGGGGGGCTTAAAAAATGCCCTGCATGAAGTGACAAAAGACTAAAATATAAAAACCGGCTTCTATAATCAGAAGCCGGTTTTTTTAATTTGCCGATTTTCTGTGTACTGAGAATTAGCAGTCGTTGAAATAAAATAAGAAGCCATCATCGCATAGCTCAAAAATAAGCTGCGTTTTTAATCATTTTTATATCAGGAAAGTCATGGCTGGGGCGCCTGGATTCGAACCAGGGAATGCCGGTACCAAAAACCGGTGCCTTACCGCTTGGCTACGCCCCAACAATTCGCAAATCATTGCGATGCGGTTGGCGAACCTATAGCCGCTTAAAAACCGAAGTGCAATGTGCATATGTCGTTTTCCTGTAAGTTTTTTCACGGAAAACTCAAAAATTAGCAAATCTGTGGAGAGTTCTGGCAAATTTTCGTAACGATTGTGATAAATGTCTGTATTTCAGTCATTTAAGCGATGTTGCTGCGGTATAAATGCTGCCAATATAGCGCAATAATAGTCTGAGTTTGAATCAGTCGTAGCCAATTGTATTTCAGGAGCAGGATGTGGAATCAGTTTCGTCGCAGATGATGATTGCCTTCATATCAGCATTCGTGCTTTGTGCCTGCTTGTTGGGCGCCTTATATTATCTTTTGCCAAGTCATTTTCTGGCGGCTCAAAAGAATGCCCGCTCCAATCACACCATTCCGGCACGCCAGATCGGTGGCCTGGCTCTGGTGCCAACCATATTAATTCTGCTTGCTGTTTTTTATTCTTTTGCCGGTTTAAGTGGCAGGACAGTGGTGTTGCTGGAGGTGAGCGGCTGGCTTTTATGGCTGACGGGGCTGTTGGATGATCGTTATGACATCTCCGTGCGTTTACGCTTGAGTGTGCAACTGCTTGGGGCTGTGCTTGGTATTGCAGCCCTTGGTAATGATTTTCAGCTCTTCACTTTTTTGCCATTTTGGCTTGAATTCGGTCTGCTTGTATTTGTGATGCTCGTTTGGATCAATGTGACCAATTTTATGGATGGTCTTGATCTGATGACTGTGAGTGGTTTGGGAATTCCGGTTTTATGGATTGCTGTCTTTGCCGGCCTTGGTTTGGCTGGCATGAGTGCCGGTTATCTGGCAGCATTAATTGCAGGTGCAATAATGGGTTTTGCGCTTTTTAACCGGCATCCTGCAAAGGTGTTTCTAGGAGATTCCGGTAGCCTGCCTCTCGGTATGTTAAGCTGCTTTGCATTGTTGTTATTTGCACAACAAGCATCTGTTTGGTTGGCGCTTCTTTTGCCGCTTTATTATGTGCTGGATGCGTCGTCAACAATTCTGATGCGCCTGTGTGAGGGCGAGAATATTTTCGTTGCACACTCACGCCACGCTTATCAAAAGGCAAAAAGGGCAGGGCATTCGGTTTGGTCGATCGTGGGCGCAGTTGCCTTATTGAATGTGGCTCTTGGTGTATTCGTGTTTTTAGGGTTACTAAGGCCGCACGCATGGGTTTTGCTCGGCATAACCCTTAGTGGGGTAATAATCTCTAGCGTATTATTGCTGAAATTCAGAACCACACCAACTCAATAGTCCGGCTGTAAAAAAGAGTAAGGGCGCTTAGATAACCTCTGAAGCGCCCCAAGTTAATTACTAAATTTGTTTGACCAAAAACTATACTTCTTCTGTATTTGTTTCTTCTTTAAAGCCTGCTTTATTCATCTTGGCAAAACACCAGACAATGAATGCTATGGCAGCAACGCCCATTAAATAATACCAACCCATTTTATGTTCCCTTATGTTTTTAAGGTATATTGGCAGTATTATTGGGAAAATGTCTAGTTAATAATTACGCCGTCCTCGCAGTCATCATAAGGGATGATGCTGAACAGTACTTCGCGCAAGGTTTCATGGTCATTGGAAGCGATAGCACTATTCAGGCGGTCAAGTGCTTCATAAATATCGATATTTGCTTTTTGACCGCGGGGTGATCGCATGATTTTTGGATGGCGCGTTACTTGCACCAGCTGAGGATCATAAAAAAGTTCTTCAAACATTTTTTCGCCCGGACGAATGCCGGTGACCTCAATGGCGATGTCGCCTTGCGGGTTATTTGTATCTTTTAAAGTCAGACCGGCCAGGAGAATCATATTCTCAGCCAGATCCCTAATACGGATCGGATCGCCCATTTCGAGGAGGATCGTGTCGCCTGTTTGTGCCACACCGCCAGACTGGAGAATAAGTTCTGCCGCCTCCTTGATCGACATGAAATAACGGGTCATTTTTTCATGTGTCAGTGTGACGGGGCCACCCCTTGAAATTTGCTCGCGGAAGAGTGGGACAACAGATCCGTTTGAGCCTAACACATTGCCAAAGCGTACCGAATAGAAGGAACTTTTCGGGTTGGAGATCCGCGCGATTTCACCATATTGATAGATGATCAGCTCTGCCCAGCGTTTTGTTGCACCCATTATGTTGGTCGGACGAACGGCCTTGTCTGATGAAATCAGTACCAGTCGGTCAACTTTGGCGGCAACAGCGGCTTGAGCGATATTAACAGTGCCGATCACATTATTACGCACACCAATGATCGGGTTTTTCTCGACCAGTGGAACATGTTTGTAAGCTGCGCAATGATAAACAATATTGACAGCATGATCGCGAATGGTTTTTTCCACCTCTGCGCGATCAAGAACTGTTCCGAGAACGGGAATGATTTCGCAGAGATTAAGCGCTTGTAAGTGACGCTCCGCTTCGTAAAGCGCAAATTCACTGACTTCGAAAAGAACGAGGCGTTTAGGTGAAAGATTGACAATGGCTTGGCACAATTCGCGACCAATGGAGCCGCCGGCTCCGGTGACCATGATTGTTTTTCCTTGCACAACTTCCGACAGCAGTGCCTGATCCGGCGGCACCGGCGAGCGCCCTAAAAGATCGTCAATCTCAACATTGCGCAATGCGCTGATCAGATATTTACCGGCGGACAGGTCAGCAATGGGAGGTAAAATTCGGGTCTTAACAGTTTGACGCCCCAGTATATTGGCGTATTGACGACGTTCTTCCGCACTTAGGTTGGGATCTGAAATAATAACCTGATCAATGCCGTAATTATCAATCAGCGATGGAATAAGGTCAGGGGCATAAACACGCAGGCCGATGATATCCATGCCAACAGTTGCAGGGTTACTGTCGATAAAGCCATAAACTCTGGTTCGTCCATGGCTACGTAGTGCTGTTGCTAATTGCCGCGCAGCTGCACCGCTGCCAATAATCAATGCCTTGACATAATCATTATGATTATCAGTTGTCCGCTGCAAAATCCATTTAGCGCTGAAACGACTGGACGTGATCAGGACTGTGCTGATGAGCCAATAGAGTAATGGCACGGAACGCGGTGCGCCACGTCCGCCATTTAATTCTGTTAAGAAAATAACTGTTACCCATAAAAGCGCAACGGCACTGGAGGCTTGAAATATCGACCAAATTGCACGTTCCGGCAAGTAACGTATGATGGCGCGATAAAGGCCGTACTTGATGAAAACGGGTAAGGCGATAGCCGGAACAAGAAAAATCAGAAAAAGTTGTGAGTGGTTAGGTTGAAAAAAGAAACTAAAACGTATGGCAAATGCAAGATAAGCGCTGAAAAGTAATAAGATACAGTCAGTAGAAATCAGAATAAGTTGTTTTGTGCGGCGTGGTAATTTCGCAATGTTTTTACATAAGGCCGTTAAGTTTGTGCTCAAAATGTTCCTCTTAAAGAAAAGGCCTTATTCAATTGATGCATGGCCGCTTGTTATTAAATACTTACTTAACCCAAAATGTAATTTCTATACAAATGATGAATGAATATCCCATATTTTATGTGAACGACTCGGTTCAGAAGAACAATTCCTGTTATTGCATAAAATAGCGATACAAATTTTATATAAGTTTTTAAATTATTTTTAAGTTTAAAAAGATGCTGACTAAATTGTAAATTTATAAGGAGTTAAGCGAGAGATTACGGCTTTGAAGGAAGCCGACACAAACCGTTCGGCAGATCAGTTTAAGCGATTACCGCGCCTGAACGAAGTGATAACCATTGTTTCCCGTCAGAATAGGCATGTTGAGCGCCGCCGCTGGCATCACTTACAAAGATTATGGCACCTGCACCTTGCGTTGAGGCGGAGGGTAGGGTTCTGATGGTGATGCTGCCCGTACGGATTGCACCGTCCACATGCAAGCGCGTGCTTGGTGTCATTGCACCAATCATTATATTGCCGCTGCTACGGTCAACACGCATGGCTTCACGCCATTGGCCATTGTCATCGCTGACTTTAACTGAGAAATCTTTGCTGCCGGCAAGTCCCATCTCGGCATGGCCTGTCCAGTTTGATTGAAATAATAAAGAAGCGGTGTCGGCTTCGCCATTTTTGTTGAGTTTTAACTGGTGACCATTACCTGCATGATTGAGCAACGTTGCCGCTGCTGATACGGTGAGGCGGTTGGTTTCATCTGCGCTGGCATGGATGCCAAGCATCTCAATTGAGCTCAGATCAGCGCTCCCACCTGTTTCCTGCCAGTCAGTGCCGTTAAAAATAAGTAGCTTGTTTTCATTTTTGACATAACAAAGCCAGCCCGCTAGCGGAGTGAAATAAGACCAGCTGCCATCGGTAAATGCGGCAAGCTTATGCGTGTGCTCGATCCAGTCGCCACCTGCATTATCTGGTACAATATAACGATCACCTTCTTGAGCTTCAGGATCGGGGTGGGTGTAATCACGAGCGATAACAGCAAGCTGCACAATGGCATCCAGCATCCGCAACGCTTCATTATGAGTGACATGTTTTTGTGCCTGACTTGGCAGGATATAAGGTAGTTTTAAGTGGTTTGTCTGTTCCATGCATCATGCTCCTTTATGCAATGAGGACTGCATCAAGTGTAAGTCAGCTTTGGAAGCGGGGGATAAGATTTCTTGGCCAAGGGACGCTTTTATGATGGGTTTTGCTTAATGTTGATATATAGCTCTTCTGAAATATGAGGAACTTATTAGGATTTCTGGCGGAAAGACGTGAATAAAATGGCTTTGGTTTTTGATACTGATTTTACGCCGGCCTATGGCGAGGCACATGAAGTGTCACCGAATATTTCCAGATTAACGGTCAATAATCCAAGTGCTTTTACCTTTCACGGTACCAATACTTATATTGTCGGTACTGATCATCTGGCCATTATTGATCCGGGGCCGGAAGATGATGCGCATTTCGAAGCTATTTTGAAAGCGGTCAACGGGCGCCCCGTCAGCCATATTCTTGTAAGCCATACGCATCGTGATCATTCGCCTTTGGCTGCGCGTTTAAAACAGGTATTGGGTGCACAAACCGTTGCCGAAGGTGTGCACCGTCCGTCACGCGAATATCATCAGGGCGAGGTCAATATGCTTGATGCAGCCGCGGATACGGATTTCGTGCCGGATATTTTTCTAAAAGACGGTGAAACATTGCAAGGCGATGGCTGGGCGCTGACAGGTATTCATACACCTGGGCATGCAGCAAACCACATGGTGTTTGCACTGGAAAATACCGGAGTTCTATTTTCGGCAGATCATGTGATGGCATGGGCAACGTCGGTGGTAGCGCCTCCCGATGGCTCGATGAGCGATTATATGGCTTCGCTTGATGTGCTGCTTGAGCGGGATGATCAGCTCTATTTGCCCGGACATGGCGGGGCTGTGACTAATCCGGCAGCTTTTTTGCGCGGCCTTCGGATGCATCGCAAAATGCGTGAGAGGGCTATTCTTGAACGTGTCATTACGGGTGACAGGACGATCATGGAAATCGTGCGCGCAATTTACCGCGATATTGATCCGCGCTTGCACGGAGCCGCGGCTTTATCGGTGATGGCGCATATGGAAGATTTGGTTGGTAAAGGTCTCGTGAAAACAGATGGTTATGCCAGCCTTGAAGGCATTTATTCGCCATCTTAATCATCGTTGCAAATTGTGATGACGTAAAAAGCTGTGTTTCATGGAAAATAAAGTGTCTTACCCCCTACTTATAGGGTAAGCAGCCTGTTCGGGAGGCCCCACTTAGATTCTGCGGAGACGATAATATGGATCGTAGCCATTCTGGCGACGCATCAGACAGTGAATTAGACACATCCGAAACGGCGACATTAGAAGCCGTTGAGTTAGAATTTGCTTTGGGCGCACAAGATGTTTTTACCGATGGATTTGACGTGGCTTTGTGCAAGGCCGCGGAGGTCGTCGGTGGCAAAGTATTATTCAATATGCCAGCGGTTGATAATGCAAATGCGCAGCGCATTGCCGCTATCGCTATTTTTGATGGTGTATCAGATCAGGTTTTATTCGTGACATTGCTGAATGACGGCATCACGATGGCGCTCGCGCCGCTGACAGGCGAGAACAAAGTATTTGAAGGTCTTGGCCGCAATTTTGCCGCTGTAATCCGTGGTCTTGATACTGTTTGATTGAGTTTACTGTTTTGCGAGTGGCAAAACAGTATGGCTTGTTTCAACATCTTTCAAACGAACAAATCGCATTCCGCGTTTTTTCAGCTTTAAAATAACGTTTGCGACACATTCACCGCCTTGACTGCTTGGCTGGTTGGCTGGTTGACATGGACGATAATCACATCGCCGTCACGGACGTTCAAAATTCTTTTTTCGGTCGAACCGGCTGAGACCCAAGCACCCATATCCGCATCCAGAGAACCAGCCGTTTTGCTGTCATACATAGTCGGAACGCTGGTAATGGCAGGCACATGCCTGGCCCCGTAATTTTCAATCTGGAAGAGATGAGGATGCGCCGGCATGATATCCATCGCAGGCTGATTATGTTGCAGCCAACGCGATGTGATGAAGAAAGTGACAGCGGTTTTTTCCTCAAACATATTATTGGTTAATTTGTTAGCTTACGCATGTGCGTTCAGCAGACTGGCCGCACCAAGATGGGGCAAAAATAATCAGCCGGCAAAGACAGGTTTGTACATTTTGACTTTTAGGATGAAGGAAAAACAGCCGGATTATGATCCGGCTGTTTTGCATCTCATTATTTAACTGAAGCCTGCGCCGCTGCCAGACGTGCAATCGGCACGCGGAAAGGTGAGCAGGAGACGTAATCAAGGCCGGTCTTCTCGCAGAATGCGATAGATGCAGGATCGCCGCCGTGTTCGCCGCATATGCCGAGCTTGATTTTCGGACGCGCTGTGCGGCCACGCTCAGTAGCAATTTGTACGAGTTCGCCAACACCATCCACATCAAGCGATACGAACGGATCCTGCTCAATCACGCCTTTTTGCTGATAGGCGGTGATAAACGGTGCGGCATCATCGCGTGAAATACCAAATGTAGTCTGTGTCAGATCGTTGGTGCCGAAAGAGAAGAACTCTGCCGATTGAGCAATGTCTGCTGCACGTAGCGCTGCACGTGGCAGTTCGATCATGGTGCCAACCATATAGTCGATTTTGATGCCGGCTTCTTTCATGACGTCTGCAGCAACCGCATCAATGCGGGCTTTGACGAAATCCAACTCGGCTTTGAGGCCGACAAGCGGAACCATCACTTCCGGCACCACAGCTTCGCCGGTTTTTTTGGCGGCTTCTACGGCTGCTTCAAAAATAGCGCGTGCCTGCATTTCAGCAATTTCCGGATAGGAAATGGCAAGACGGCAACCACGGTGACCAAGCATCGGGTTAAATTCGTGCAGGCTTTCGCTGCGTTCACGCAGTAATTCCGGTGAGACATCCATGGCGGTTGCCACTTCGGCAATTTCAGCGTCGGTGCGTGGCAGGAATTCGTGCAATGGCGGGTCGAGCAGGCGAATGGTGACCGGCAAGCCCTTCATGATTTCAAAGATTTCGGCAAAGTCGGCGCGCTGCATTGGCAGAAGTTTTTCCAGAGCTTTGCGGCGGCCTGCTTCATCATTGGAAAGGATCATCTCGCGCATAGCAAGAATGCGCTCACCTTCAAAAAACATGTGTTCTGTGCGGCAAAGGCCGATACCTTCTGCGCCGAATGAGCGGGCGGTACGGGCATCTGCCGGTGTTTCGGCATTGGCACGTACTTTCATGCGACGGGTTTTATCAGCCCATTCCATCAACTGGCCGAAATCGCCGGAAAGCTCCGGCTGAAGCATCGCGACCGAGCCTTTTAAAATCTGGCCGCTGGCACCATCAATAGTGATGATGTCGCCTTTTTTGAAAGTCTGGCCTGCGGCAAGCATGGTGCCGTTGCGATAATCAACACGCAAAGAACCAGCACCCGAAACACAAGGCTTACCCATGCCGCGGGCAACCACAGCCGCATGGCTGGTCATACCGCCGCGGGTGGTTAAAATGCCTTCTGCGGCATGCATACCATGAATATCTTCCGGGCTGGTTTCAATACGTACCAGAATAACTTTGCGACCTTCAGCTTTTGCCTGCTCTGCATCTTCAGATGAGAAGACGATTTCACCGGTGGCAGCACCTGGAGAAGCAGGCAAACCGGCGCCGATGACGTGGCGCGCAGCTTTTGGATCAATGGTTGGATGCAGAAGCTGATCGAGTGATGCCGGATCAATGCGCATCACAGCTTCACTTTGTGTAATCAGGCCTTCTTCAGCCATTTCCACTGCCATTTTAAGGGCGGCTTTGGCGGTGCGCTTGCCGGAGCGGGTTTGCAACATCCACAATTTGCCACGCTCAATGGTAAATTCCAGATCCTGCATATCGCGGTAATGCTGTTCAAGCTTATCGGCGACTGCGATAAAGTCGGCAAACGCTTCGGGCATTACTTTTTCAAGCGATGGCTTATCGGAGCCAGCGGCAATGCGGGCTTCTTCGGTGATGTTTTGTGGTGTGCGGATACCGGCAACCACATCTTCACCCTGTGCATTGACGAGAAACTCGCCGTAGAGCTTCTTTTCGCCGGTGGATGGGTTACGGGTAAAGGCAACGCCGGTGGCGGAACTGTCACCCATATTGCCGAACACCATTGCCTGTACGTTGACGGCGGTGCCCCAGCTTTCCGGAATGGAATGCAGGCGGCGATAGGTGATGGCGCGCGCATTCATCCAGCTGGAGAAAACAGCGCCGACAGCGCCGGAAAGCTGTTGTTTCGGATCTTGCGGGAAAGGTTCGCCCAGCTCTTCCTCAACGGTGGCTTTATATTTGGCGATGACATCTTTCCAGTCGTCAGCGGAAAGGTCAGTGTCGACCTCTGTACCGAGACTTGCTTTTTTGTCTTCGAGAATTTCTTCAAAAAATGCGTGATCAACGCCTAAAACCACATCCGAATACATCTGGATGAAACGGCGATAGCTGTCATAGGCAAAGCGTGCATCATTGGCTTCACGGGCAATGGCTTCAACGGTCTGGTCGTTCAGACCGAGATTGAGGACAGTGTCCATCATACCTGGCATGGAAGCACGGGAACCGGAGCGTACAGAAACGAGCAAAGGTTTGTCCTGATCGCCAAAGCGGCGGCCGGTAATTCTTGCGACTTCCGCCAGAGAATCCTGAATTTGCTGCTCCAGCTCAGGCGGATAGCTGCGATCGTGCGCATAATAATAGGTGCAAACTTCGGTTGTGATGGTAAAACCGGGAGGAACCGGCAAGCCGAGGCTGCACATTTCAGCCAGGTTCGCTCCTTTACCTCCTAGAAGCTCACGGTCTGTTGCCGCTCCTTCTGCTTTTCCGTCTCCGAAATTATATACCCATTTAGCCATTACGACCTCCTATATTCGCTCCGGATGCGCCTGATGCTGCTTACCTTGGATGCCAGGTAACAATGCGTCTTTTGCTTATGTGATCAGAGCCGCTCGTTCCACGATAAAATGCGGTCTGGCTGGAATAGAATCGATTAAATGGCGGAAATGCCGCAAGAAAAAGGCCGTGAAACTGGCTTAACTTGAAAAAACACCAATATTCACGGCCATGTCTCGTCAGGCTTTAAGGAATCGTCAGGCGATTCCCTTGTGCATTAGTAGGGGCTGTCGACATCTCCGGCTTCAACATAGACAGTTTTGATCTGGCTGTAATGTTCCAGTGCCGCCACGCCGTTTTCACGGCCGATGCCGGAACTTTTATAACCACCAAACGGCACTTCGACAGGGGTGAGATTATAGGCGTTGATCCAGCAGGTGCCTGCTTTCAACTGGCCAATCACACGGTGTCCGCGTGCCAGATTTTGGGTGAAAACACCGGCAGCCAATCCAAACTCGGTTGCATTGGCGCGGGCAATCACTTCATCCTCATCTTCAAAAGACAAAATGCTCATGACGGGGCCGAAGATTTCTTCACGCGCGATGGTCATAGTGTCTTGCACATCAGTGAAGATGGTCGGTTGAATATAAAAGCCGCTTTCAAAACCGGCGACTTTGGCCACATCGCCGCCATGAACGAGTTTTGCGCCTTCCGCCTTGCCTTTTTCAATGAAAGATAAAACGCGGTCGAGTTGGGCGCGGCTGATGAGCGGGCCCATCTGGGTTGTTTCATCCAACGGATCACCGAGTTTGATTTTCGCAGTGCGTTCGATCAGGCGGTTTACAAATTGATCATGGATAGTTTTATGAACAAAAACGCGGGTGCCGTTGGAGCAGACCTGTCCGGTGGAGTAGAAATTGCCGAGCATGGCGCCGCCGATGGCGTTTTCAATATCAGCATCATCAAAGACGATAAGCGGAGACTTACCGCCCAGTTCCATGGTTGCATGTTTGAGATGGCTACCCGCCTGTGCCATGATTTTGCGCCCTGTTGGCACCGAGCCGGTGAGTGACACTTTTGCGGTTGCCGGATGGTCGATCAACGCAGCACCCACATCACCAAAGCCTTGTACCACATTGAAAAGACCGGCAGGCAAGCCGGCTTCATGGTAGATTTCAGCGAGTGCCAAAGCAGTCAGCGGCGTGTTTTCTGATGGCTTGAAGATAAAGGCATTGCCCATGGCAAGGGCGGGCGCGGATTTCCATGCTGCGATCTGGATCGGGTAATTCCACGCGCCAATACCAACACATACGCCCAAGGCTTCGCGCTTTGTATAAGCGAAGGAGCCGCCGAGATCGACAAATTCGCCGTTAAAAGATCCAATCGCACCGCTTAAAAACTCAAGCGCATCGGCAGCTGATGCGGCATCTGCCACCAGTGTTTCCTGAATGGCTTTACCGGTATTGAGTGTTTCAAGCCTCGAGAGCTCTTCGTTTTTCGCGCGTAACAATTCGGCGGCGCGCATTAAAATGCGGCCACGTTCCACCGGCTTTTTTGCAGCCCATTCAACTTGGGCTTTGGCGGCGCTTTGCATCGCTTGTTCAATAATGGCCGGGGTGGCACTGCGCAATTGCGCAATCACTTCACCGGTTGCCGGATAAAGCACATTAAGCTCGCGACCATCATGGTCTTCTACGAACTGACCGCCAATGAAATGGGAGGCTTTAGGTTGGGCTTTCATCAAAGAAACTCCTTTATTCTTAACGGTCTGAAACTTGCCAGCGTGGATTGATCCACGGCTGTTTGTTGGAGCGGGGCAGCATATCATGCCCTAAAATATGATCGGCGGCTTTTTCGCCGGTCATGATGGAAGGGGAATTGAGATTGCCATTGGTAATACGCGGGAAGATTGACGAATCCGCGACACGTAAATTTTCAACGCCGATGACGCGGCATTCAGGGTCAACAACTGCCATCGGATCATCAGCGGCACCCATTTTACAGGTGCCGCATGGATGGAAGGCGCTTTCCGCATGGTCGCGGATGAAGTCATCCAGCTCGTCATCTGTTTGCACATGTTTGCCCGGTTGAATTTCTTCGCCACGATAGGGATCAAAAGCATGCTGGCCAAAAATCTCGCGGGTGAGGCGGATGCAGTGGCGGAAATCTGCCCAATCATCGGGGTGTGACATATAATTAAACAGAATTTTCGGCTTGTCGCGCGGATCATCAGAGCGAAGCGTAACGCTCCCACGTGATTTGGAGCGCATCGGCCCGACATGCGCCTGAAAGCCATGCCCTTCCGCAGCCGCTTTACCATCATAGCGGATAGCGGCTGGCAGGAAATGATATTGAATATCAGGATATTCAACACCGGCTTTTGAGCGCAAAAAGGCAGCGCTTTCAAAATGATTGCTGGCACCGTCACCGGATTTGAAAAACAACCACTGCGCGCCGATCATGGCTTTTGAAATGAGATTAAGCTTGGAATGAAGCGTTATCGGCTGCACGCAAGATTGCTGGATATAAAGCTCCATATGGTCTTGCAGATTTTGACCAACGCCCTGGCGGTCGGCAACAACCGGAATGTTGAACTGCGCCAGATGCTCAGCCGGACCAATGCCGGAAAGCATCAGAAGTTTGGGTGAGTTGATCGAGGAGGCGGCAATGATGACCTCGCGTCTGGCGCGGATGGTGCGAATGACATTGCCGTTTTCAATCTCCACGCCGGTGGCGCGTTGATTCTCGATGACAACTTTACGAGCCAAGCCTTTGACGAGGGTTACGTTTTTACGTTTCAACGCTGGTTTCAAATAAGCATTGGCAGCAGACCAGCGACGTCCTTGATGGATGGTTTGTTCCATCTGGCCGAAGCCTTCCTGCTTCTCGCCATTATAATCATCGGTTAGTTCAAAGCCTGCCTGCCGGCCTGCTGCAATAAAAGCCTGATAAAGCGGATTGCGGCTTTTGCCGCGTTGCACATGCAAAGGGCCTTTCTTGCCGCGCCAGCCATCCTGATCAGCAAAGGCGACTTGTTCCATCTTTTGGAAATAGGGCAGCACATCGGCATATGACCAGCCATTTGCACCATTTTCTGCCCAATGATCAAAGTCGCGTGCGTGACCGCGTACATAAACCATGCCATTGATGGAAGAGGAGCCGCCGATCACTTTTCCGCGCGGTGTCACCAGTTGACGGCCATTTAAATGTGGTTCCGGCTCGGTTGAAAAGCGCCAGTCATAGGTTGCCATATTCATCGGAAAAGAAAGGGCTGCCGGCATCTGAATGAGGGGGCCAAAATCAGCGCCGCCTGCTTCAATAATAATCACGCTATGTTTGCCATCTTCCGACAGGCGATTGCTAAGCGCAGAACCTGCGGAGCCAGAGCCGATAATGACAAAATCTGCTTCTAAATTTGCGGACATAAACTCTAACAACCTGTTGTTTTGAGCAAAAGCTGGCTGTTGATGTAATCCTCAACCAGCATGGTTGCCGTTGTCGCTCTTTCTGCATCGGATTTATTTGTACCAAGGGCATGACGGATATAAAGGCCGTCGATCAAAGCGCCTGCACCTTTGGCGATATGGCGCGCTTTGTCACGCGATGTCAGAGCGGTTAAATCATGCATCAGATTGGAATGCAGACGGCTTGCATAAATCTTGAGAAGCCGTCGCATGTCATCGGAGCGCTGTGCATGGACGTAGAAGGTCAGCCATGCAGCAATCGTGCTGGGACTGAACTGAGATGATGAAAAATTCACCTCGATAATAGCTGATAGCCGTGCGCGCGGGCCGTCAGCCTGACGCAAGCCCTGTGCGCTCAATTCATGCAATTCGCGCAGCAAATGGCGCATGGTTTCAAGGATCAGATGTTCTTTGCTGCCGAAATAATGATGCGCGAGTGCGGATGAAACACCTGCCTGTTTGGCAATTTGCGCAACGGTAACATCAAGCGAGCCGTGTTCGCCGATCGTGCGGATAGCAGCACTGATCAGATCGCTTTTGCGCTGTTGTTCCATTCCGATTTTAGGCATCACATATTCCGTTATTTTGATCCTGACAGGCTTAATATAGTTTTGATTGACTGATCAATCAATAAAAATCTAACGGCATATTATGGCGCACCATTGCGGCTCCCTTAATCTAGGGCGTGCTTTTTGTTTTATTAAAGCGTATGAGCTGCATAAGATCATATGCAGTAACAGGAGTGATGTCTGGCTATGGTGAGCAATCCGGTTTTGGTTGAAGTGACACGTGGCAATGTCGTGGAAAGCCGCCATCGTGGCGCAATGTCGATCTTTGATGGCGATGGCCGTCAGGTGTTTTCAATTGGAGATGTCGAGCGCCTGACATTCCCTCGCTCTGCGATCAAATCCATTCAGGCTTTGCCGCTGGTGGAATCGGGTGCTGCTGATGCATTCGGCTTTGAAGATGCTGATCTGGCAATGGCTTGCGCATCCCATTCCGGCGAGCCGGAACATGTGGCGCGAGCCGAATTGATGCTGAAAAAGGCCGGTCTTGATGCGTCAGCACTTGAATGCGGCAGCCACTGGCCAACGCAGCAGCCGGTGCTGATTGATCTGGCTAAATCCGGCAAAGAGCCAACTGCTTTGCATAATAACTGCTCTGGCAAACATGCGGGCTTTTTGGCCACTTGCATGCATTGCGGCATGCAGACCAAAGGCTATGTGGCACAAGGTTCAGAAATTCAGGACACAGTTCGCGATGTAATGCAGTCCGTCACCGGTGCCCGGCATAGTCTTGATCATTGCGGCACGGATGGTTGTTCGATCCCGACTTACGCCATTCCTTTGTCTGATCTGGCCAATGGTTTTGCTAAAATGGCAACGGGTAATGGCCTTGAGCCATTGCGTGCAAATGCTGCAAAGCGCTTGATCAATGCCTGCATGGCCGAGCCTTATTATGTGGCGGGCAGCCGCCGTGCCTGCACCGAGTTGATGCAACTCGCCCCGGGTCGTATTTTTGTTAAAACCGGTGCAGAAGCCGTATTCTGTGGTGCTGTGCCGGAATTAGGCATTGGCTTTGCGCTGAAATGCGATGATGGCGGCACCCGCGCATCAGAAGCGATGGTCATTTCGCTGTTGTCGCGTCTTTTTGCCAAAGATCAGGAATTGTCTGCCAAGCTTGCAGCTATGGCAAATAAGGAACTGAAAAACTGGAATGGTATTTCTTTGGGCTATGTACGCCCGACGGAACTGATCAGCGCTGCGAATATCATCTAATCAATAATCAGAGCGGGTTTGATAAAGCCCGCTCTGATTTTATGGCTTATAGCCAGCCTTTACGGCGGAAGAAGTAAAGCGGGACGAGCGCGGAAGCGACCATAAAGCCCAAAGCCATCGGATAGCCCCAAGGTGAGTTCAGCTCCGGCATGAAGCTGAAATTCATCCCGTAAATCGACGCAACCAATGTTGGCGGCATGAAACCGACGGCTGCGACCGAGAAAATTTTGATAATCGCATTTTGCTCAATCGAAATTAGTCCGACAATGGTGTCGAGCAGAAATGTGACCTTATTGGCCAGAAAGTCTACATAATTGGTCAGCGATTGTACGTCGCGTTCCAGCGATTTGACCTGTGCGCGGCTGTCTTTCTTGGCGCCTGTATCGGACAGATTAGCGGTAAGATAGACAAGCATGCGGCCAAGCCCTGCCAGGCTTTCACGCACGCGTGATAAAAACGATCCCTGCGCCCCGATTTGTGTCAGGATATGCCGGAAATCGGCTGTTGACATCGGACGAACATCGCTTGGGCGGCGATAGATCGAGTGGGATGCCGCATCAATCTTGCCTGAGACACTTTCCAGAATATCGGCTATCCTGTTGGTTGTCGCTTCCAGAATACCGAGCATCACCGCATGACCGTTGGCCTTGGTGGTAATAAGCCCGTTGGCTGGTTTCATTGCACGCGACACATAGGTGCTGATGGATTTAGGATCGGAATAGCGCACAGTAATCAGCATTTTCTGATGAATAATAAATGTTACCGGCGCCAGCTCACGGTGATCCTGATCGACCGTGTGCAAGATAGGGGCTGTCAGATATTGCGCTCCGCTTTCAGTGTAGAAACGGTTGGATTCCTCAATCTCGGCCATGTCGTCATGGGTGGGGATGGAAATGCCGGTCAGATGCTCGACGATTTTATCTTCATTGACGCCTGGAGAAATCAAATCAATCCAGATGATGTTATCCGGAAGGCGCTCACCATTATCCAGTTCGTAATTTTCCAGATGATCGCCAACCAATGTATAATATTTAATCATAAAGCGTCCTGAATGAATCATTTCGTAAGTGTGCTGATTATTTCAGCGCATGCGCATGATTGCCAGTTTAAATGCCCTTCTGTGTCGTTTGAAAGACTAAAAGCTCAATTGCAGTATAAATGCAGTGAAGGTGCTAGCCTTGTTTGAGATATTTATGATTCTCTGCGAGAGTTTTATTTAAAAAGGCGTGTGCCATGTTGCATCACCAGCAATCAGTCACAGAAGTGGCAGTTAAAAAAACGGCTCGCATTTTGCTTGGGCTGAGCCTTGTATTAATTGCTTTTAATTTGCGTCCGGTCTTTTCAAGCTTCTCAGCGCTTTTACCTGAAATTGTTGCCAGCACCGGCATGTCGACTTTTACAGCCGGATTGCTTACTACTTTGCCGGTTTTGTGCTTGGGTGTTTTTGCGCCGCTGGCACCGCGTTTTGCACAACAAATCGGCGTTGAGAAAACGCTGCTGCTGGTGATGTTTATTCTCTCCATTGCCACTTTAATGCGCGGGGTTGGTACTCTGCCGTTTTTATTCATCGGCAGTGCTTTGGCTGGCGCTTGTATTGCAGTTGGTAATGTCTTGTTGCCCGGTGTGGTTAAGCGCGATTTTCCGGATCGCGCAGCCATTATGACAGGGCTTTACACCATGGCTTTATGCGGTGGTGCGGCAGCCGCCGCTGGTGTTACTGTGCCGGTTAAAAATCTGCTCAATGGTTCATGGCAATGGGCTTTGGCCTTTTGGGGGCTTCCGGCAGTTCTGGTTTTGCTCATCTGGTTGCCGCAATCTTTGCGCAAAAATCATCATAGCCACGGCGCGCGCATAAAAGTTGCAGGTCTTTGGCGCGATCGCTTGGCATGGCAGATCACATTGATGATGGGTTTCCAGTCCGCACTTGCCTATACGGTTTTTGGCTGGATGGCACCGGTTTTACGTGAGCGCGGTTTAAGCGGTGAAGCGGCAGGGCTTTTGGTGTCCGTTTCTATTGTTGCACAAGTTGTGGCCTGCCTGCTGGTTCCCTCGATTGCCATTCGTTGCAAAACCCAAAGTGTGCTCAATGTTTCATTATATTTCTGCGCAGTTATTGGTTTTCTGGGGTTGCTCTATGCGCCTTTAGCAGGTGCATGGGGTTGGGCAATCCTTCAAGGATTAGGTCAGGGCGGATTGATTGCTGCCGCTATGATTGTGATTGTGTTGCGTTCGAAAGATGCCCTTATCGCAGCGCATCTTTCCGGTATGGCTCAATGTGTGGGCTATACAATGGCGGCGCTTGGGCCATTATTGATGGGGATGATCCATTCATTCACCGGAAGCTTTATCTGGGGCGGGGCATTGTTGGTTACGCTTGGTATTGTTGGTTCGATAGCCGGTTGGGGCGCGGGCAGACCTGTGCTGGTTAATGCATATGCAAAAACGAATTAAGCCATAAAGATACAGGCAATTGCTTTAATGCTGTGCAAAGCGTTGAAGAAAAATCTCGAAGCCGATAAACTGCACCGCATAGAATTAAAGGAGCCGACAGCCTATGACTGCCGAGAATGCGATTTTTTTAGGCGCAAGCCGTAAACCGGATGATAGTTATCAGCAAGCGGAAGCGCTGGCGCTGAAATATGGTAATCGTCATGGCATCGTGACCGGTGCGACGGGTACGGGTAAAACGGTTGGTCTGCAAGTGCTGGCAGAGGGCTTTTCTGCGGCTGGTGTGCCGGTTTTTTGTGCGGATATTAAAGGCGATCTTTCCGGTATTGCGGCTATTGGTCAGGCTAAGGAAGGTTTGACGAAGCGAGCGCAAGAAGTGCATCTCGATCCTTATGAATTGCGTGCTTCACCAGTGATCTTCTGGGATATTTTTGGCGAGCTGGGACATCCGATCCGCGCGACTGTCGCCGAAATGGGGCCTTTGCTGCTTTCCCGCCTGATGAACCTCACCAATGCGCAGGAAGGCGTTTTAAACATTGCTTTCCGTCTGTCCGATGAAGAAGGCTTGCTGCTTTTGGATTTGAAAGATCTGCAAGCACTGCTCGCGCATATGGTGACGCGTTCGGAAGAGCTGAGCGCGCGTTATGGCAATGTCAACAAGGCATCAGTGGGTGCAATCCAGCGTTCATTATTGGTGCTGGAGCAACAAGGCGGCACCAGGTTTTTTGGTGAGCCGGCGCTTCGCATCGCCGACATAATGCGCACAACCACTGATGGTCGTGGTATGGTGAGTGTTTTGGCCGCCGACAAGCTGATGAATAATCCGCGCCTTTATTCCACATTTTTGCTTTGGCTGATGTCAGAACTTTTCGAGCAATTGCCGGAAGTGGGCGATCCGGAAAAGCCGCGTTTGGTGTTCTTTTTTGATGAAGCGCATTTGCTGTTTGATGAAGCGCCCAAAGCTTTGCTGACCCGCATTGAACAAGTGGTTCGCCTCATCCGCTCCAAAGGTGTCGGCATTTATTTTGTTTCGCAGAACCCGCTTGATGTGCCGGAATCGGTGCTGGCGCAGTTGGGTAATCGTGTGCAACATGCTTTGCGTGCCTATACGCCACGTGAAACCGCGGCTGTGAAAATCGCCGCTGATACTTTCCGTCCGAACCCTGATTTTCAGACATTTGAAGCCATCACCAATCTTTCAACCGGTGAAGCGCTGGTTTCCACCTTGCAGGCAAAGGGCATCCCTTCCATGGTGCAGCGAACCTTGATGCGCCCGCCTGCATCACGTATCGGCCCGTTGACGCCTGAAGAGCGCGCGCAGATCATTGCGGTTAGTCCGGTAGCCGGTCAATATGATCAGGATATCGATCGTGAATCCGCTTTTGAAATTTTGCAAAAGAAGGTGGTGGAGATTGCTGAGGCGCAGGAAAAAGCCAAGGTAGAGCCTGAAAGCGGCGGTATCTGGGGTGATCTGGTTGGTACGGCTCTCGGCACCAAGAAAACATCAGGACGTCAGACAGTTGCAGAAACAGCGATGAAATCCGTGGTGCGCTCTGTTGGTACATCGCTTGGCAATGCGCTGGTGCGCGGTATCTTGCGTAACTTCAAACGCTGAGAATTGCACTTAACATAAAGAAAACGCCCGAACCTATGTCAGTTTCGGGCGTTTTTATTACATTACCAAAATCGGGGTTTTGTTTGGTACGCGATCATAAAGATCGATAATGTCCTGATTGAGCAGGCGCACGCAGCCGGATGAAACGGCCTTACCGATTGACCACCATTCAGGATTACCATGCAGACGGTAGAGTGTGTCTTTACCATCTTTAAAGATGTAAAGCGCACGGGCACCGAGCGGGTTATTGAGGCCGGGCCCCATGCCGCCATTGCGGGCGCTATATTTTTCCAGATGTGGCTGACGGGCAATCATTTCATCCGGTGGTGTCCATTTAGGCCATTTACGCTTCCACTGGATGATAGCACGGCCAGACCATGCGAAGCCATCTTTACCAATACCAACACCGTAACGCAGTGCCTGACCGTTTTCCATTACCAGATAAAGGAAGCGGTTGGCTGTATCGACAACGATGGTGCCCGGGCGTTCGCCGGTCGGATCATTGACCACCTGACGCAGATATTTCTTATCCATTTTCTGGATAGGAATGGCAGGTAAAGAATAGCCTTCGTCCTGCACGGCTGCGTACATGCTGGTGTAATTACCATTGTATGAATCGACATTAGCTTTTGGGGTGCCGACAGGGCGTCCAAAATTATCAACGTCAATGATAGGAATATTTTTACTGAGCTGAGCACAACCGGCAAGACTTGTTGCGGCAGTAGCGCCCAGTGCAGTCAGAAAAGAACGACGCGAAATATATGCAGACATGTGAAAACCAGATCTGTGAAGGGGAGGCCAGACTAAGGCGATTAAGGTTAATGAATTGCAACTTTGAGGTTAGTTAGAGGTGGAAAGCTTTAGAGAAAAGCAAAAACAGCGATTTTGTTCCCAATTTTTTTCAAAATTATCTGCAATCAGAGAATTAGTGGCATTTTTTATGCAACTAAAATGGCTGTCGGCTGGTTGTCATTATCTGCTGTTAGAATCAAAACTGCCTTCAGCAAGGCCTGATAGTGAAGAGGGGTGACGGCTTCATATTCGGATAATTTTAATTTTCCAATGAAAATCTTGTAAAATTATATGCTTCCCCCATTGCGAGTTTCCCGCCAGAGGACTATGTAAAGAATGTTAGTTTGCGGGTTCATTCAATGTTCCCATATCAATTGAAGTAAAGAGGAGAGTTCCAAATGGCTTTTGAATTACCAGAACTGCCGTATGATTATGAAGCACTTGCTCCGTTCATGTCCCGTGAGACCCTCGAGTTTCACCATGACAAGCATCATCTGGCTTATGTAACCAATGGTAACAAGCTGCTCGAAGGCTCCGGCCTTGAAGGTAAAAGCCTGGAAGAAATCATTAAAGAAAGCTTTGGAAAAAATCAGGGTCTCTTTAACAATGCCGGTCAACATTACAACCACATCCATTTTTGGAAATGGATGAAGAAAGATGGCGGCGGCAAGAAAATCCCTGCTGCTTTGCAAAAAGCTATCGATTCTGATCTGGGCGGTTACGACAAGTTCCGTGAAGATTTCATCGCAGCTGGCGTTGGCCAGTTCGGTTCCGGCTGGGCATGGTTGTCGGTCAAAGACGGCAAGCTCGAAATCTCCAAGACCGCAAACGGCGAAAACCCGCTGGTTTATGGTGCGAAGCCAATTCTCGGTGTGGATGTTTGGGAACACTCTTATTACATCGACTACCGCAATGCGCGTCCTAAATATATGGAAGCCTTTGTTGATAGCCTGATCAACTGGGATTACGTATTGGAAATGTACGAACAGGCTTAATTTTTAAGCATTGCCTGATCAAAATAGTAGAAGCCCCTTTTGAGGGGCTTTTATTTTGTGCGACAATATTGTTCACTAATTATGCACAATTTTTTATCATTCATATTCAAATTTCGGACATAAGTCTTCTATAAGGACAAATTGGACTTTCTCTTGCCGATTTGGCTGTTGTCTGATTTGGGTCAGATAATTTTTTGCATTGATTGCACATTATCTTTTGGAGGTACTTCATGCGCAAGTTTCTAATGATCTCAACCGCATTGGCGCTATTCAGCGGTATTGCTCATGCCGACGTGATTGAAGATCGCAAGGCCATTATGAAGGATATCGGTAAATCCGTAGGCGTTATGGGCGCGATGATGAAGGGCGAAGCACCTTTTGACAGTGAAAAAGCGATCGAAGCTCTGAAAACCATTCAGGTATCAGCGGATAAGTATGATCCGGTTGCTCTGTTCCCTGAAGGGTCAGATAAAGGCGGCGAAACAGAAGCAGCGCCTGCTATCTGGCAGAATATGGAAGACTTTACTGCCCATGTGAATAAGTTCCGTGAAGATGCTGCCAAGGCTGCAACAGCCACCCCGCAGGATCTGGATCAGTTGAAGCCGGTATTCCAGCAGGTTGCAGCCAATTGCAGCGCTTGTCATGAAATTTACCGTATTAAGAAATAACTGATTGAATTTTAGGGGTAGTTGGAATGCGTAAAATTATTTACATCGGGGTGCTTGGCGCGATAGCCGGTGCATCTGCTTTTTGGATTTTAACTGCCCCTGAAACCGTTGATGCGAAAGTGATCGCATCTTTGAAAAAACCTGACTTGGCCAATGGTGAATTGGTTTTTAATGCCGGTGGTTGCGCATCATGCCATGCTGCACCCGGTGCAAAAGGTGATGATAAATGGGTCTTGACCGGCGGTCATGAGTTGGTGTCACCATTTGGTACGTTTGTTTCGCCCAATATTTCTCCGTCAGAACAGGGCATTGGTAACTGGACACAGCAACAGTTTTTTGATGCAATGATGAAGGGTGTGGCACCTGATGGCACCCATTTATATCCTTCATTCCCTTATACATCATACGCCAAAATGCAGCCGCAAGATGTGGCTGACCTTTTTGCTTTCATGAAAACGCTGCCTAAAACCGATAATGTGGCAGCAGATCATAAGCTCAGCTTTCCGTTTAATGTACGTCGCGGTTTAGGGTTGTGGAAGCAGCTTTATCTTTCAGATGAGCCGGTCATTGCCTTGGCAGATGATGCGTCCGATCAGTTGAAGCGCGGTCAATATCTGACTGAAAGCCTGGGGCACTGTGCTGAATGCCATACACCGCGCGGTGTTATTGGCGGCTTGAAAACCGATCAATGGATGGCAGGTGCCGTGTCAGCGGAAATCGGCTCTGACGGTAAGCCTGGTATTGTGCCAAACATTACCAGCGGGCAGGGTGGCATTGGCAGCTGGGGTGCCAGCGATATTGCTTATTCGCTTGAAACCGGATTTACCCCGGATTTTGACTCGCTCGGAGGCTCAATGACCAGTGTTGTCGAGAATATGAAGCTTCTGCCAGCATCTGACCGTGAAGCGATTGCGGCCTATTTGAAGGCTATTCCGGCACATGCCAACGGTTATCCGGCAAAGTAAAATTTTTACCGGATAAAGCAGCGTGAAACCGGGGTTGGGCCATTCACTGAATAAAGTGTATTCATTGTATAGAGCCAGCCCTGGCATTCACTCATGCTTGTAAAGCACTTATAGCGGTTGAGCGATGTATTGCTGTCATATGGAAAAAACTTGCGCTCTGCTGTGCCGGTAAACAGGCCAACAACAACACCGCTGCCCTTTGGTGGTGTTGTGCAGTTTTTGCCTGCATGTTCGCTGACATCTTTTCGCACCGCTGCTGCACTGTTTTGAACACCGGTAAAGGTAAGACCTGCCAGTAAAGCAGCAGAACATAGTGTGGTAAAACAGAATTTATATTGCATCTGATTTAATCCCTGCAAATGTGTGAACCGGCCAGTTTTAACTGACCGGTTTTGATCATCTCTATAACACTATTGCGCAGCAAATGGTTCCGCACTTAGCTTGCCGGTTGATTTAAGGGCAAAAGCATAAGAATAAGCGACTTCTTCCAAACGTGAAAAACGCCCTGAAGCACCGGCATGACCGGCATCCATATTGGTTCGGAAGAGAACCGGATTATTATCCGTCTTCAATTCGCGCAGTCGTGCCACCCATTTGGCTGGCTCCCAATAGGTCACGCGCGGGTCGGTGAGGCCAGCGACTGCCAGAATAGGCGGATAGGCTTGCACGGACACATTGTCATAAGGTGAATAGGCTGCAATGGTCTGGTAGTCTTCGCTGCTTGTCAGCGGGTTGCCCCATTCCGGCCATTCGGGCGGGGTGAGCGGCAATGTATCATCCAGCATTGTGTTGAGCACATCCACAAACGGTACTTCAGCAATAATTGCACCAAAGGCATCAGGTGCCATATTGGCCACAGCGCCCATCAACATACCGCCGGCTGAACCGCCATGCGCAACGATTTTATCTGAACTGGTGTATTTTTGCTCAGCCAAATAGCGTGCAGCATCAATGAAATCATAGAATGTATTGGTTTTTTGGGCGCGCTTGCCGTTTTCGTACCAAGCAAAACCCTTGTCCTTACCGCCGCGAATATGTGCAATCGCATAGACGAAGCCTCGGTTTACCAAGGAAAGGCAATTGGTGTTGAAGCTTGCAGGAATGGTAATGCCGTAGGAACCATAGCCATAAAGCAGGCAAGGAGCAGAGCCATCAAGCACGGTTTCGCGATGATAAACAATAGAGACAGGTATTTGCTCACCGTCGCGTGCCGGAACCATCAAGCGCTTGGTGATATAGTTTTTCGGATCGTGGCCGGATGGAACTTCCTGCGTTTTTAAGAGCTTACGTTCACGCGTCGCCATATTATATTCAAACTGCTGGCTTGGCGTGGTCATGGATGAATATGAAAAGCGGATTGTATCCGTGTCATATTCTGCACTGCCTTGCAGGCCGAGTGAATATGCTTCTTCATCAAAGCTGATTGCATGTTGTTCGCCGGTTTTACGGTCATGGATCATAATGAGCGGCAGGCCGTTATTGCGCTCCAGCCAGACCAGATGATTTTTATAAACCCCATGCGCCAGAATAAGTGTGCCGGGTTTTTCGGCAACTAAGTCTTTCCAGTTTTCGCGTTGTGGTGCGTTGGTTGGTGCTGTCATGATTTTAAAATCTTTAGCACCGTCAATATTGGTCAGAATGTAGAAAACTTCGCCACCGGATGCCAGATCATATTGAATGCCGGTTTCACGTTTTAAAACGAGTTGCGGTTTGGCATCCGGTTGATCGGCAGGGATCAGCCAGCATTCCGAGGTCTCGTGATCGTTAATATCAATCGAGATAAAATCATTGAGCGCATTGGAACTGACGCTCATGAAAAAGCCTGCGTCTTTTTCTTCGTATATCAAGTTGTCTTGTGTCTGATCTGTGCCTTGTTTGTGGTAGAAAAGCTTGGATGGGCGATGGTTTTCGTCCAGATGCGCATAGAAAAAGCCATTTGCCTGCGCATCCCACGCGCCGCTGCCATCCGTATCGACGATGATATCACTCAGATCAGTTTTGGTGGTCAGGTCACGGACTTTGAGTGTAAAAAACTCCGAGCCTTTGTCATCATAGCCCCAAAGCATCAGTTTATGATCGGGGGAGGCGTCAGTTGAAGCCAGCCGAAAGTAGGCTTTTCCTTCCGCTTCTTTGTCACCATTCAACAAAATTTCTTTGTCACCACCATCGCGAGGTGTACGGAAAACATGCGGTTGCTCTCCGCCTTTTTCATAAAGACTTCCATAAGCATAAGCGCCGTCTTTTACCGGAATAGAGGCATCATCTTCTTTGATGCGGCCTTTCATTTCAGCAAATAAGGTTGCTTGCAGGATTTCTGTGTCCTGCATCAGATCTTTTTGATAGGCGTTTTCTTCATTGAGGTGGTCGCGTATATCGCTAGCTAACTGGCTGGGATCTTTGAACATTTCCTGCCAATTATCTGCACGAAGCCAAGCATAATCATCTATGCGTGTAAAGTTATGATAAGTTGAGATTTGCGGCTTCTTTGCAGTATTCGGCGCTGTAACGGATTTGAAAATCGGAGATGACATGAAATTTCCGGTATTTTGAATTGGTCTGTCGGTAGGACGTGGTCAATTATTTTGATTAATCTTCAACGAAGATCATTGCATTGCCATTAATACAATGGCGCAAGCCTGTCGGTTGGGGGCCATCTGGAAAGCGATGACCTAAATGCGCATCGCAATCGGCACAACGAATTTCTGTGCGATGCATCCCGTAAGAGTGATCTTCAAAGAGTGCTATGGCATCTTCATTGATTGGTTCAAAGAAACTCGGCCAGCCTGAACCTGAATCATATTTGGCTTTTGAACTATAAAGCGGCTGGTCACAGCAAACACACAGATAGCGTCCTTGGAGGCTGCTGTTGAAGTCCGGACTGGAGAAAGCGCGTTCGGTGCCATGCTGGCGGGTTATTTGGTATTGAATGTCGGTTAATTGTTCACGCCATTCAGTATCTGTTTTTATAACTTTCAGCGGGCGTTTGCGGGTTGTTTCATCGGACATAGCTTTTCCTTTGATACAGTCATGTTCTGATTTAAAAATCATAATAGCAATTTATGTACGAGCTGTCCTGTATGGAGTTACATTTACATTATTGTATTTTTTCAATGTATCATTGATAGTGGACTGATGCTTTAGTTTAATATAATATTGTATATCGGAAATTTTAAGAGCTTTAATACATAAGTATTCTTTATGTTGACATGAAGTTGCCGCAATTATTTGCGCTTAATAATAGAATGATTTATATATATGTTATGTAAAATTTTATAAATTTTATCACTTAGCACTGTTAAGTTCCTTTAAAGGCAAGGATTATTCCAGATAATCATAAGGTTGACTTAGTATATCCCACTTTTTTGTGAACTCATTTGTATCTGTAATGCTTTTAATGCTCTGATTCATGTTTTTTTTGAGTAAAAATATTTGACTTTTTGTCATTAATTAGCCATATCCCCTTGAATAAGCGGGATGCAGTTATAACTAATAAGTTATCAGCTTGAATTCTTCAGCAAACGCCATATCAACGGTCGATATTGCCTTGCATAAATATAACTAAAGGAACCATAATGGACCATAATGACGAATATGATGCTAGCCGTGATCTGCTGTTGAGCTTAACAGCCGACATCGTTGCAGCTTATGTTGGCAATAATTCCATTCGTCCGAGTGATCTCCCGGCATTGATCACCGATGTTCACGCAGCATTCTCCCGCACAGAAGTGCGCGTTGAGGAAGCGCCAGTGGTAGAAAAACCAAAACCGGCAGTGAACCCGAAGAAATCAGTGACCGATGATTACATCATCTGCCTGGAAGACGGCAAAAAATTTAAGTCGCTGAAGCGTCACCTGATGACCCACTTCAACCTGACACCTGAACAATATCGCGAAAAGTGGGATCTGGAGCCAAACTACCCAATGGTTGCTCCAAACTACGCAAAAGCGCGCTCCAATCTTGCTAAGAAAATGGGGCTTGGCCGTAAAGCAAAAGAAGCTTGATCTATTAAAATCAGCTTATTTGATACGACAAGTCGTCATTGAATAAATTTAAAACCATACTTTGGTCTTTGCGCCGAAGTATGGTTTTTTTTGTGTTTTTGACAGTTTCTATGGCGCTACTGAATGGTAGCTGGCAAGGTTTGAGGCAGTAGACCATGCTTTATTCTGTCGAGTGCCTGCTTGAGGGCGATGTGCCGGTTTAAATCATAAGACCAGTGACCGGCAGTGCCTTTTAACCGTTCACGCTCAATCAGGCGGCGAAGTTTTCTCATGGCATTTTCTTTTTCGCCCAATGGCGCCACCATAATCTTATCTATATCCATATTAGCCAGTATCTGGAGCGCTGCGCGCTGAACGGCATGTTGGGCAAGACGTTGTTTTTCTGCTTTAAATGTCGCGATATTCTGTTTGAAAATAGTACACTGCATGAATCATTGATCCCGTTTTATGACTGTTGGTGGCGAGAAAAGAATCTTTCGCCTTAGGATCATTGTCGCCTGTAAATCCAATTGTAGGATAATAATCCTTAAAATATTTCATTTATTGTATTATGCTCTGGATAATTACAGAATTTAGTGATTCATTTAAGAAAGTTATCCTCGTTTACGTGATTTGGTGTATAAGAATATATTCCTGTTTTAGCGGAGGGGTGTATGTCTTTTCAAATTTCTGGCGTTATTCGTGTTCAGGCAGAGGCTTATCAAGCCCTGGAAATGATCGCTGCACGACAAATACGGCCAGTGCGGTTGGACAATTTAAAAAAACGATCAACACGGTTTAAAAAGAACGCGCTGGAAATTTGTGACGGTGTGCTTGATTTACTCAGTGATGCTTTTGGCGTCTGTGGCAGTGAGTTGCGCAATTCTGTGCGTGGTACCAAGGAAATTGCGCGGATCAGACAAATCGGCATGTATGTTGCGCATACAATGTTCAGTATGCCGATGACAACAGTAGCACTTGGTTTCGGACGCGACAGATCAACAGTGATGTATGCGTGTCATCAGATTGAAAATCTACGTGATGACGAGGAGTTTGATCAGATTGTTCTGAGTTTTGAACGTATTGTTGCAACTGCTTTTGCGATGCAAAGGAGGGCAAAATAATGATCTTTCAGGATGTGAGTAAGCACGACATGAATGTTATGCGGGTGCTGAAATTCTTGCAAAAAAGCCCTGCCAAACCCGAGCAGGGCGCAAAACAGGACATGATTATTTTGAGTTCAGCTCATGGGTCGGTTTCTGTATCGCAGGATTGCCTTGTGGGACTTGCCCGTGAGGGCTACTTGCAGGCTCATAAAGACGAGAAAATCAGCCTGAGCCTGCAAGGCGTTGATTATATAAAACTGCAGAAAAACAGTCGTCTTGCTGATATTCATCTTGAAAATGAAGTTTGTCAGAAGAGGGTCAAAGCCAATCTGGCTGAATCGCCTTTAGCGGTGCTATATCGGATGAAAAACAGCAGCGGGCAGAGTTTTCTGACTGAAGAAGAGTTTAACGCTGGCGAGCGTTTACGGTCTGACTTTACCCGTGGCTCCATGATGCCGCGTATCACATCAAATTGGGAGGCACATGTTATCAGTCATAGTCGTGGCGCGACGCATGGCGGAGTAGAACTGAGCGACGGAGCGCTTTCAGCGCGGCTGCGTGTGGAAAAAGCGCTGGATGCTGTGGGGCCGGAACTCAGCGGTGCATTGGTGGATATTTGCTGTTTTTTAAAAACAGTTACACAGGTGGAAACCGAGCGATCATGGCCGGCGCGCTCGGCCAAGATGATGATTAAAACCGGATTGTCGATGTTGCACAGGCACTATCATCCGATCGCCCAAGGCCGGACATCTGCAGGCATTTTGCATTGGGGGGCGCATGGTTATCGCCCTGCTTTATAGATTAAATTAGAGCAATGCTTCTTGCGCTTCAGCACGAATACGCGTGATCATTGCACGTAAACCATTGGAGCGCTGCGGGGTGAGGTGCTCATCAAGTCCCAATGTTTTCAGGAGCTCTTCCGGATCCGTTTTGATGATTTCGGAAGCGCGTTTGCCTTCATAAAATGCCAGAACCAGTGCCACAAGCCCGCGCACGATATGCGCATCGGAATCACCTAAGAATGTCAGTACGGGATCATTGCCTTGGTAAGGTAAGCGCTTAAGCCAAACCTGACTGACGCAGCCCTGCACTTTATATTCAGCACCTCTTGCATCATCCGGATAGGGGGCGAGATCTTTGCCCAAATCGATCACATAACGATAACGGTCTTCCCAATCATCCAAAAATTCGAAATCGGAAATAATGCTGTCGATTTTACTATCAGTCATGATTTTGGTCGTCTTACCTTTTGGTGTAAATTTTACACGTAAATGTAATCATTGCACTAAAACGTGCAATGAATGCAGACTTGTATAGCGCAGTCATGAACGTCCGTCATCACAATAAGGCACTTTATTTTAAAAGGCTTTTTAAGGGCGATGATTTGGTAGTGGCACTTGATTGCTAGTGTTTTGCGAAGAGCTTGTATCTGCGTCCATATGGGAAGGCGCTTCTTTTGCCTGTTCACCACCAAACTGGTCGCTTAAAAAATCAAGCAATTTTCCGCTGCCTTCAAGTAAGCCGGAACCGGCAGCCGACAAGATGTTTTTGCCCTCTATGCATAAAACGGGATTGTTATAGCAGAAACTGCCGACTTCGGCCGCTGTTTGGCTGGCAATGATGATTTCATCTATTTTATCTTGCGAAGGCAGTGTGATTTTAGCATTGTCCCGCTGCGCCTGATCCGTATCTGGACTGATAATTTTGGGCATGACGATAAAGGCCAGTGACAGCCAAAACACGGATTTAAGAATGAACCGTATCATTATGTTATCGTGCCTTTCTTGTGCAGATTGGCAACTATAGCAGCAATCTTCTTTAATTATCGTGAATCGTCACCATGGCAGTCATTGCACAATATTATCTTTATCTAAGCTTTTGAGGCTGAGGGGTAAACGCTCCATTTACCATAGCGATAAAAGCCTTAGTGTTCCTTGAAAAAAAGACCATTTAGCGGCGCTGACAGGCACGTTTTTTATCCTTTCATTAAAGGCTGCGCGTCATGCTGCATATCAATCAGACTTATTGATGATGGGAATCATTGAGGCAGTCTGGTGATGACCAGAGTTGGAGCGTGTGATCTGTTGGGTTCAATCTTTAAAAATTTAGTGAAGAATTTGCAGGCAGCGATAAAAAGCTGCGGGCTGCTTCATGATGATTTTTCAAAGCGGGGAACCAATGCCAAGGCAGCGGCTTTCGATCAAATTGCACTGACGGAACAAGCATTTGGTGGTCTGGGGTTTCATCTTGATCTCGATGGCATGATTACGGATATTTCCGACCATTCATCGCAGATGCTCGGCGTAAGCCGCGACGTGTTGATTGGCTCTTTATTGCTTGATCGCGTTCATGTGTCCGATCGTATTTATTATCTGCAGTTGATGGCTGATATTCGGCATCAGCGTGATATCAGCAATACAGCCTGTCATGTTCGCATCCGGACAGTGGTGACGCGGGATGACCACCGTCAAAGCGTGGAGCATCACTATTTCCGTATTCATGGTGTGCTGATGCAGCCGTGTCATATGGAAAACAGGATTTATTTGACTGCGGTTGCAAGTGACGTGCAGGTGAGCCAAGCGGAAGAATTGGTACAATTGCGGCAGGACTTGCAAGATATGGCGGCTTCAAGTAGTCACGCGCTGGCTTCACTCAGCCATGAACTGCGCAACCCGTTAAACGCGATTATCGGCTTTTCGGATTTATTGCTGCATGAAATGGGCTGCCGATTTGAAAATGAAAAACAGCGTGATTATGCAGGGCTTATTCAACGCTCCGGGCTTTATTCGCTGGATATCGTTAATACTATTCTGGATGCTTCGAAAATTGAGGCCGGAACCTATCAGATCAAACCGCAGGATTTCTCAATCCGTGAGGCGGTGCATCTGTCAATGAATATTCTGGCACCGCAAGCGGAGCAAAGACAGGTTATTTTATGTGACCGTATCCACAGCTCAATTGGTAATATGATTGCCGATCAGCGTGCTGTGCAGCAGATTTTGATTAATCTGATGGCTAATGCGGTGAAGTTTACCCCTATGGGCGGATGTGTGACGCTGGATGGCTTTAAAGATAGCAGCCATAACAAGCAGATGGTTTTCACTATTTCTGATAATGGTGTCGGTATAGCGGAAGATGATATCGAGCGTCTTGGTCAACCCTTCACGCAAGTGGGCGCAGGCGCTTTTGCTGGCTCGGAAGGGGTAGGGCTTGGTCTTTCACTCGTGAAAGCTTTAGTTGAAAAACATGAAGGACAGTTTGAAATCACCAGCCGTCTCGGTAAAGGCACAATTGTCACTATACGTTTGCCGCTCAACGGGCCGACGAAGGATGTGAACTGGCAGCAGCAGGAATTGATCGCGCAGGCTGAAAAGGATGAAGCGGAAGGTGTGACGGTTTTGAATATCAACCGTCTGCAGATTGGAAGGAAATATGTCAGGCAGGAAGACCAGTCCGGTGAAAAGAAACAATCGCAGGAACGAAAGATCGCGTAACCTAAGCGAGCGTTTTGTCGGATTTTTATTGACCAGTATTGCGTCGGGAGCTGTGTTCGCCGGCCGCTTTATGGTGCGTAATCCTGTTTTGACCGGCGGTGCCACGGCTTTTTTGGTGGTGATGGGTTTCGTCTCCGCCAATGCTTTGTGGTATCAGCCGCAATCCCATGACAATTTATTTTTCCGCACGAGACCGGATTTGGTTTTTGTTCCAACACCAAAGCCAAGCCTGTTGTCTCAAAAAGCAAATACGAATGATAGTAGTGGTGCATCTGAGCCTGATCCGGTACCGACGCAAAAGAATGATTCTGAGCAAACTGCAACCAGCCAAGTTGCATCTTTGGATAGTGTCGAGTTAACCGATGAATTGCCGGCTTTAGCACCTAATGCTGATCTGGAAATTGCCAAAATTCAGCAAAAGTTACGATCGCTTGGCCTTTATGACGGTGCGGTTGACGGGCTTCCGGGGCCAAAAACAAGGCAGGCGGTAGAGCAATGGCAATTATTGCAGAAAAAGGCAGGTGTGAATACCGCGCCTCAACAAAACACGGACAAGGCTGCCGCGCAGCCAAGTATCGAAAATATCATTCAGGTGGCCGTGCCGGAGGCGCGCCCCAAGCCGCAGAATACTGTAGCTGTTGACAGAGTTGTGACATCCAATGCACCGCCAAAACTGGAAGCCGCAGAACAGGCCGCTGTAAAGCCGAATGAGCGTACACGCCCTGAAACCGTGACTGCTTCACTCACGACCAATGCGAAGCCTGTGACTTCGCAGGATATTGTGCGTGTGCAGGCAGGCTTGAAAGCCTTTGGCAACGATCTGATCATTGTTGACGGTGTTGCCGGACAGTCGACGCAGGATGCAATCCGAGAGTTCCAGAAGCTTTTCGACATGCAAATAACGGGACAGGTAGATATGCAGCTGATCGGCAAAATGCGTGAAATTGGTCTGATCAGCTAACGGAGCCTGTCCATGCGCCTTACATCTGAGTTTTGGGTTGCAGCCCTGATACGTCGTATTCGTGGCGATAATGGCTTTGCTTATTTGGCTGAGCGTGGCTCGGGCGAGGCAGGAGCAATTTTCATCAAAAAGCGGCTGGCGTCACAAAATTTTCATGAAGAAACATGGGAGCTATATACGCCAGCCCCGCAATCAGCTTATGATGAGCGCAAGCCGGACGAGCGCAGTTTTATATTGTCATTATCAAATGCTGATAGTGAAGCCTGTGAGAAGCGGCTGAATGCTGAGAAGAAATTCGACAGCGATTTATGGATTTTAGAGATCGAAGATATTGCTGATCTGGCACCTTATATCTCTATTGTGCCAGATCCTTATGCCTGAAAAGTGACTGCTTAAATCGCGGTTTTTGTCTGCGTATCATGTTCAACCACCACATCGGCAGCCTGCCATCGCTGGACAATCTGTTGTGCCGTTTCAGGATCGATTGAGCGATAAATATGCACAAAATCGCGCAAACTATCACGATCACCATGAATGGTGCCAAGAACGGCAGTTAAGATCAGATAGCAATCTTGTGCTGTTAAGTTTAGCGCTTTAAGCGCAATCGGTAATTGTGAACTTGGCCATTCACCGATGATATGTTTTGCCCGTTCCAGACTAACACCTAATGCGTCAGCAAGGGCGACACGGAAAAAGTCCGGATTAATCAGCAATGCACTGTCGATCAGATGGTTTTCCGGCACTTGATAAGACGATACGGGCGGCAGATGGCGTACTGGTGCTTTTTCCAACTCAGTATTGGCATCACGCATCATCAAGTTGAGCTGCTGGTGAATTTGCGTCAGCTTTTGCGAATTGGTTTTTTCCGGCACTTTGACGCTAGATGCATCAAGGCTGTGCGGCGCATCTAAGTCAATTTCTTGCGCAAGGATGCGGTCAATCTCCGGATCGGCAAAGCTTTGCAACAAGCCGGTGAGCAGAGCATCTTGAGGTCGGCGGCGGGCGATAATGCGTGCATGCGCCAATCCTCTGGCTTCAATCAGATACAATAAATCACTGGTCGACAGAGCATCAGAGCGCAGCAAAAGCGGTGCGGAAATATTGGTTGGTTCATGTGCCAGTTTGAAGACGAGACTGTGTGGTGCTTCATACATTTGCACCAGTCGCATTGCTGCATCCCGTTTGCCTTTCGCGCTGGCATAATCAATCAGCGGCATTGCCAGATCTTCAAGCTGTAATAAATCCTGACGGCCGGGACGTGTGATCGAAGCATAACCGGAGATGGCAGCACTCAGCAGATCATCTGCTTTGCTGTCGGCAGGGTTTCGATTGATTGAGAACCCCTCTAAGGCGCGAAACTGGTCACGGGTCACGCTTGTTACTCCGATGCTACACTGAACTGAAACCGCACATACAAAGATGCAGTCCGCTTCAATCTAGCTAACAAGCCTTAGCAACTTATTAACCGTGTTAAAAAATATATGGCTGATCAGATGAGAGGCCTGCATTTAGCACCACTCAGCATTTGCTTGCCAAGCTCCTGCCAGCTTGCATCGGGCACCAAAGCGCGTAACGTGATCATGCCTTCGTTGATATCTTGTTCTACCAAAACAGAATGGGATTGCGCCTCGGCCAAGCTTGCTTTGAGGGCAGGGCCAAGCGACAGCGGTGAAATGATAAGATCAAGATCACCATCAGCAGCAATCGTATCGTTAAAATTCAACAGATTGTCACCCTGTCGATTATAAATTGACACCGACCAGAAGGGCAGCAGGCCTTCAGCATGTATATGCACCGCCTGCTCATCGAGCTCAAAACGGCAGACCGCTTCAATAAAATAAGGATCAGATGAGGCTGTCAGATTTTGTCTGTTGGCCAGATCATGAAACTGATGCGGTTCGCCAAGCTTGCTGATTTGCGACCATGCATTTTGATCTGAATAGGTCGGCACTAAGAGTACAATCAGAATATGGATTATCGCGGCACCAATTAAGCCCAAAAGACAAGCATATAATAAGCGAAGCATCAGCATTTTCCTCCGTCACGAAGGGCGGTAATGCGCGGCATGGGAATTTCGCTAAAGCTTGCAGAGCTGGCAACGGGCGTATCATAAAGTGTCATCACAAGGGTGAACTGACCGCGACCATTGATACTCAGCCAATTATTGCCATGGGCTTGCGGGCTGATGGTAATGTCAAAATGCCCAGCATTTTGTTGCACGACATTGCTGGAAAGCAGCGATGTTGGCAGGTCTTTATTATTGGATAAAAGTTTGCCGTTATTATCGGTAGCAAAAAGCGTCCAAAACCGTGCATTGGGGCTGGTGCCTGACATGAGATATGTGCAACCGCGCTCCAGCGCCTTGCCGTCACTGCTGGTGCGGGCATAAAAAATCAAACCTTCGGCTGCGCCTAAGGATAAATTGCCCAGGCGTGCTGAACGCGCTTTTGCATAAGGGTCGGCTTGCGGGCTGCCGGCGAGGGGGTAAGATATCCATTCACCGGTTGCCAGTTCACTGAAACCGCCAAAATGATCCAGCGCCCAGCGGGCTGACCATATGCCACCACCCAGCGCGACGATGAGTGCGAGCAGAATAAATAAGAGATTGTGTAACATCAGCCTCATCAGGTGATCCCTTTATAAGAGGCTTAGTTTTTTAGGTGCGCTGCCATCAGGCAAAGCAGGCGCATTAAGAAAATCATCATGAAGTTTTTGCAAGAACCTGGTCATTTGTGGCGTCAGCAATGTAGGGCGCTGAACCTGGCTGTCTTCATGCGAGGAAATTTGTGCATCAGGGGCATTTTTAGGCTTGGCCGGAAACGGGTTTTTAATGCCGAAAATTGGTTTCAGCTCAATATTCTGGTGCGCATAATTCATCATACGCTGCCATGTCATGGCAGGCAGAATGCCGCCTGTCAGATTGTTCATCGGGCTGAAATTATCATTCCCAAACCAAACTGCTGCTGTGAAATTGCCGGTATAACCAACAAACCACGCATCGCGATAGCTTTGGGTGGTGCCGGTTTTGCCCGCAACACGGGTCATGGCTAAGCTGGCACGACGCGCTGTTCCCCATTCAGGCACTTGCACCAGCATTGAGTTCATATCGACGGCGGCTTTTTCAGAAAGCACCCGATGTGGTTTTTCTCCGTCACGGTTGATGTCCCAGATAATGCGCCCGTCCGTGGTGGTGATTTGCGTGAAACCATGTTGAGTGCCAGCCATGCCGCCATTGGCGAAAACATTAAAGCCCATCGCTTGTTCCATTACCGTCATGCCGGAGGTACCGAGCACCATGGTTTTATGGGATGATACAGGGGATTGCACGCCGATGGCTTTGACAAGAGCGACAATCGGAGCCGTGGTCAGATGGTCTTTGGCAAGGCGTACGGGCACACTGTTGAGCGATTTGACCAATGCGGTGGTGAGGTTGACACGACCAGAAAAACTGCGGCCATAATTGCGCGGTGCCCAGTTACCCCAGGCAACCGGAGCATCGGAAACAATGGTTTCCGGTGTCATGCCTTTTTCCATTGCCGCCGCGAAGACATAAGGCTTGAAGGATGAGCCGGTTTGACGCGAGGCAGAAGTGGCGCGGTTAAACTGGCTTTCACCATAGTCCCTTCCACCAACAATCGCCCGCACACCGCCATCATTGTCTAGCACAACGGTTGCAGCTTCAGTAACTTTATAATCAGCCCCAAATTGTCGCAAATGAAACTCGATTGCTTCTTCAGCAGCATTTTGGATGCCCCGATCCAGTGTGGTGCGTACAATCAATGAATGCTGTGGCATGTTTTGGGTAACGCGCTTGACCTCATCAAAAGCCCAGTCGAGAAAATAATCAGGGCTTTCGCTTTTGGCACGGTCAATAACGCTGGCCGGATTGCGTTTGGCAGCCATAATCTGGCCTTCGCTCATCATGCCGCTATCAATCATGTTGGATAAAACCACACTGGCGCGTGCACGCGCAGCAGGTAAATTGACATGAGGGGCGAATTTGGCAGGTGCTTTAAAAAGTCCGGCAAGCATGGCTGCCTCAGCAAGATTGACATCTTTGATGTTTTTGCCGAAGTAAAATTCAGATGCAGCGGCAATGCCAAATGTGCCGCCACCCATATAGGCGCGATCAAGATAAAGCTGCAAAATTTCCTTTTTGCTTAAGTTGGCTTCGAGCCAAAGAGCCAGAAATGCTTCGTTGATTTTGCGCTCGATCGTTCGCTCATTGGTCAAAAACAGGTTTTTGGCTAATTGCTGAGTAATGGTTGAGCCGCCTTGCACAACACCGTTGGCCTGCACGTTTTGGCTAAGAGCGCGTGACAAGCCCCACAGATCAATGCCGAAATGCTCAAAAAAACGTCGGTCTTCGGTGCCAAGAACAGCTTTCATCACGTGATCGGGCAATTCATCAATTGGCACGGCTTCACGATGCAAAATGCCACGTTGGCCGATTTCATTGCCGTTGCGATCAAGGAATGTCACGGCATAATTATCCTGCGCGCGCCAGTCTTTCTTGGTTTCTTCAAAGGCTGGCAGGGCAAGTGCCAGCATTATAACCGCCCCGACTGTACCCCATGTTGCACATTCACTGAATATTTCGATCAGAAAACGGCGAAATCCACGAACACGAAAGCGGCGAAAGAAAATAGTAATATTTTCCCATGATTCACTTAAAAAGTATCGTAAATTATAAAAACTACTATCGAGCCATGCATCGAATCCAATCAACCGCGATACCCGAAACTTTCGGCGCGGTTTTGAATGATGATTTTCCGGCTCGTTTATATTCTGCATCACGGCGCTTTTGTTTTTGAATCCAGTCGTTTGCGTCTAACTTGCGCTTTATAACAGCTTGACTATAGCAAAGTTTTGCCCGTTTCGGCGGTGTTTAAAGAGAAATTCCCAATTAAGGTAACCAGAAGCTTAGCGCCTTTTTAAGAAAATAATCCAAATTAGGAAAAAAGTCCTTGACGGTGTCACACTTCTCCTGTAGGTTTTAGTTATAGTCCGGTAATTGCGTCAAAACACAATGTTTGGGCGCATCAAGGGTTGAGGTACCGGAAACTTAATCCATAAATCATGATGATAGAATGAGCCTTACCGGCTGAGCTGATAAGGTTATTTTTACATAGCTGTGACGGAGACATTTTCAGTGAAAGAAAGCTCTGAAAATAAATCTGCAGCAAAATTACGTGCGGCTTGGCGTATGCAGCAGCGTTATCATATTGCGGCGGCAGAGATAGCCGCAGTTTTAGGCATAACAGAAAACATCTATCGCAAACGGCTTTTAAAGCTGGGCCTGGATTGTTCCCATATTGAAAATCCGTTTGGCCTTTATGGTGAGGCCGCGGGTATTATGGTGAAACTGCAAACAGAGCTTGCGCGACTGGCTAATGATAGTGGTTTGCCGGATAAATCTTCGGCTGATGCACTCACCGCATTGGCACGAACCGTGAAAACGGTAGTGGAGCTCATGCGGGAGGGGGCGGCAGAACCCGAAACCGGCAATGCGCCGCAAGACGATTTGATCGATATTGGCGCGGCTTTGGAAAAAATTGACAGGAGAATAAACGAACTTGCAGGGGAAAGGGCGGCAGAAATCCTGCGTCGCCGGACTGAGTGTGCAGCAGAAAATAGCATTGAGCAGGGAGTGGTTGTTTCAGGCGCGTGATGCGCAATTACCACCGTCTGGCAATTGGCGTAGCTGGCTGATTTTGGGCGGGCGCGGTTCGGGAAAAACCCGTGCAGGTGCGGAGTGGGTGTCGGGTATGGCGCTTGGGCTAGCGCCATTTACAAAAAGAGCCAGCGGCCATATTGCGCTGGTCGGCGAAACTCTTGGTGATATTCGCGAAGTGATGATTGACGGGCCTTCGGGCATTTTATCCGTCTCCCGGCTGGAGCGTCCGCGTTATGAAGCAACGCGCCGCCGGTTGGTCTGGCAGAACGGGGCGGTCGCTTCTTTGTTTTCATCAGAAGATCCGGACAGTTTGCGCGGGCCGCAATTTGATGCGGCCTGGTGTGATGAATTGGCAAAATGGAAACATGCTCAGGAAACATGGGACATGTTGCAATTTGGCCTAAGGCTTGGCGATAATCCGCGCCAGATCATCACTACAACACCACGCGCTGTGCCACTTTTGCGGCATTTGCTGGATGATAAAAACATCCCAGTTACACGGATGAAAACCAGTGAAAATGCGGCGCATCTGGCCAGTGCTTTTATGGCATCAATTGAAGAGCGTTATGGCAATACGCGACTTGGCCGTCAGGAACTGGACGGTGAAATGATTGAAGAGCGCGCCGATGCATTATGGTCGCGCGATATGATTGAAAAGTTGATTTTCGCAGATACGCCGGAACTCACACGCATTGTCGTGGCGCTTGATCCGCCTGCAACATCGAATAAAAATTCTGATGCTTGCGGCATTGTGGTGGCTGGTCTTGATGAAAATGGTGTCGGGCATGTTTTGCTTGATGCCAGTCTGAGTCAGGTTAAGCCACATCAATGGGCACGCCGCGCGGTGGCACTTTATCATCAGTTTGAGGCGGATGCGATTATTGCCGAGGTTAATCAGGGCGGCGAGATGGTCAATGCCGTGATTGGCGCGGCAGATAAAACGGTTCCGGTACGTTCGGTCAGGGCAAAACGTGGCAAATATCTGCGTGCTGAACCGATTGCTGCGCTTTATGAGCAGGGACGTGTTCGTCATGCAGCGCGTTTTCCGGCATTGGAAGATGAAATGTGTGATTTTGCGCCTGATGGTTTGTCATCGGGGCGCTCACCAGACCGGCTTGATGCTATGGTTTGGGCGCTTAGCGAATTGATGCTGGGCAGTGAATATAAACCGCGCATCCGGCGGTTGAATACATAATTCTCAATTAAATATGAGGGCCTCTCAATGGCATTATCATGGCCGTGGCGCAAAAGCGCTGCGCTTCCATCTGCTGCGCCTCAACGCCCAGCGGAAATGAAACACTCAACCGGTTTTGTCACTTTGCATATGGCGCAATCAGCTTCGTGGGTGGGACGCGATTATAGCTCGCTGGCGCGTGAAGGTTTCATGCGTAATCCGGTGGTTCATCGTTGTGTGCGGATGATTGCAGAAGCCGCGGCCTCGGTGCCATGGCTGCTTTATGAAGATGTGACGGAACATGAAACCCATCCGCTTTTGGAGCTGATGAAACATCCGCAGCAGGGGCAGGGTGGCGCTAGCTTTTTTGAGCGCCTTTATGGGCATTTATTACTATCCGGCAATGCTTATCTGGAGCGGATAACAGCACCCAATGGAACACATGAGCTGCATTTATTGCGTCCTGAACGGGTGACGGTAGAATGTGACGGCAATGGCTGGCCATCGGCACTGCTTTATCGTGCAGGTAATGTAAAGCGTATGATCCCGTTGGGATGTGACCAGTCAAACAGTGGCCTCCACCTGAAACTATTTCATCCGCTAGACGATCACTATGGTTTTCCGCCGCTGGAAGCAGCGCTGATGGCACTGGATATTCATAATGCGGCGGGCGCGTGGAACAAGGCTTTGCTGGACAATTCAGCCCGCCCTTCCGGCGCGCTGGTCTATGCACCAAAAGATGGCGGCAATCTTACCGAAGAACAATTTCAGCGCCTGAAAGACGAGCTGGAAGATGGCTATACCGGCGCCAATGGGGCGGGGCGGCCATTGCTTTTAGAAGGCGGGCTTGATTGGAAGGCCATGGGTCTGACGCCCAAAGACATGGATTTTATCGAAGCCAAAAACGCTGCAAGCCGCGAGATTGCACTGGCTTTTGGGGTGCCGCCAATGCTGCTCGGCATTCCGGGCGATAATACTTACGCCAATTATGCCGAAGCCAATCGCGCTTTTTATCGCCTTACTGTTTTGCCGCTGATTAACAGAACTGCCAATGCCATGAGCGGTTGGCTGAAGCCGCTTTATGACGGCGACTTACGGTTTGAGCCTGACCTTGACCGTGTTGATGGTTTGTCAGCGGAGCGTGAAGCACTGTGGCGTCGCATCAGCGATGCGGATTTCTTGGACGCTGATGAAAAGCGTGAGGCGGTTGGCTATTGAAACAAGCGCATCCCGAAAAATGTAATGCGGTTTTCGGAGAAAATGCGCATCAAAAAAGAACACGGAGAGAGCAATGAATACGCTTGATAATCCGGTATGGACATCTGAAACCGCACTCGTCTGGATTGCCCGCATTGCCGGTGCTGTGGCGGGATCTGCTGTTTCACTCGGCTATATGCTGCCGCAGGGGCGGCGCGAAGCGGCGATGCGTTTTGCAGTTGGCCTCATTTGCGGCATGGTTTTTGGCAGTGCGGCAGGCATCAGGATTGCTGAGAAATTTGAACTCATGGACAGTCTGGGGCGTGCAGAACTGATGCTGATGGGCTCGGCTGTTGCAAGCCTTGCCGCTTGGTCGGCGCTTGGAGTTTTCAGTCGTTTTGTCGAACGGCTGAAGTTGAACCTACCCACAGGCGGAGCAAATAAGCATGAGTGATAAAAATGCACTGCTGGAAACGAAACGCATGGCTTTGGCGCTCGATAATGTGGAGCTGGATGGCAGTTTTTCCGGTTATGCCAGTCTGTTTGGTGTGGTGGATCTGGGCAATGACGTGATGGATGCCGGTGCATTTACGCGCTCGCTGGAGCGTCGGCACGCTTCCGGCATCCGCATGTTGTGGCAGCATGAAGCGCGTGAACCAATTGGCATCTGGACGACCATTCGTGAAGATGCGCAAGGGCTTTATGTGGAAGGGCGTCTTGCCAAAGGTGTGGCGCGGGCGCGTGAAACATTGGAGCTGATGCGCTCAAAAGCCGTTGACGGCTTGTCGGTGGGCTTTCGTACTGTAAAGGCGCGCAAAGATGCGCGCACCGGAGTGCGCCATATTACCGAAGCCGATTTGTGGGAAATCTCTGTCGTGACCTTTCCTATGCAGCCAGACGCGCGCATAGGTCAGGTGAAATCCGGCACATTTCCCACCATCAGAGAATTTGAACGCTGGCTCACGCGGGATGCGGGGCTCAGCCGACAAGAAGCGCGCACAGTGATTGCAAAAGGTTTTGCGACATTGGCGCAAAAATTTCGACCGGAAGAGCCGCGGGATGCCTTTTCTAACGACAGTCAATCTATGGCCGAGCGCTTGCGTCAGGCCGCACATTATTTTCGCTAAAGGGATAAAACATGGATCATATTGAAACTTCCGCGCTTGAAACCAAATCTGTTGGCCATAATGCCGATATCAGCGCAGCATTTGATGAATTTATGGGTGCATTCTCTGCTTTTAAGGAAGCCAATGATGAACGCCTGAAAAATGTAGAAAAACATGTCGGCACGGATGTGCTGATGACCGAAAAAGTTGATCGCATTAACCGTGCATTGGATGAGCAGAAGCAGGCCATGGATCACATGGTACTTAAACAGGCGCGACCGACGCTTGGCGGTCAACTGCCGATTATCAATGGGGAGCATAAAAATGCATTCCAGAATTATGTGCGTAAAGGTGACGAGCAAAACCTTCGTGCCATTGAGCTGAAAGCTCATTCTTATGGTTCGGGGCCGGATGGCGGCTATCTGGTGCCAGCGGAATTGGAAACCGAAATTGGTCGTCGTTTGAGTGTTTTGTCACCGATCCGCTCACTCGCAACCGTGCGGCAGGTGTCCGGTGCGGTGCTGAAAAAACCGTTTTCGGTAAGTGGTCCGGCAACCGGCTGGGTTTCAGAAACCGCAGTGCGACCACAGACCAATTCAGCACAATTGGCTGAAATGCAGTTTCCGACCATGGAAATCTACGCCATGCCTGCGGCAACATCCTCGCTGCTGGATGATGCGGCAGTAGATATTGAACAGTGGATTTCTGCCGAAGTGGAAGCCGCTTTTGCCGAGCAGGAAAGTGCAGCTTTCATCAATGGTGATGGCGTTAATAAGCCGAAAGGTTTCTTGAACTATGACACAGTTGATGAGGCAAATTGGACATGGGGCAAGCTTGGCACAGTTGCAACCGGCACAGCCGGTGCATTGCCAGCAACAGACTCGTCCGATGTGTTGATCGAGCTGATTTATTCGCTCAAAGCCGGTTATCGTCAAAACGCCAATTTTGTCATGAACCGCAAGACACAAAGTGCGCTTCGTAAGCTCAAAGATAATGACGGTCAGTATCTCTGGCAGCCGCCTGCAACCATTGGCGATAAGGCCAGTTTTATGGGCTTTGGTCTGGTTGAAGCAGAAGACATGCCGGACATTGATGAAGATAAAACACCAATTGCTTTTGGTGATTTATCCCGTGGTTATCTGGTGGTTGACCGTGCCGGTATCCGCGTTCTGCGCGATCCTTATTCTGCCAAACCATATGTGCTTTTCTACACCACCAAACGTGTAGGCGGTGGTGTGCAGGATTTTGATGCAATCAAACTGCTTAAATTCTCCGTTTGATTAGGATTCCGGTGTTCAAAAATACCTGCCGGAATTGGCTAAGGTTGTAAAAACACCTGTCGGTATTGGCCAAGGACTTCAAAAATACCTGCCGGTTTTGGCCAAGGTCGTAAAAAATACCTGCCGGTATTGGCCAAGGTCGTAAAAAATACCTGCCGGTATTGGCAGGTAGATTATTTATAATGAATCGATGAATCTGTATTTCAGCGATTTTCCATAAAACATTGATTTTTATGTAGGTTTCTCACAGAGGGAAAATCTTATGACAATGCATCCTGTAACGCCTCCGGCCATTGAGCCGGTGTCGATCGATGAAGCACGCGCCTATCTGCGCATCACAAGTGACAGCGAAAATGCGCTGTTGCAATCTTTGATTAAAACTGCCCGCGAAACAGTGGAAGCGCGTGCTGGTCTGGCGCTTATAACACAAAGCTGGCGCTTGCATATCGACCGCTGGCCACGCTCCAACCGCCTGGCGCTATATCGTTATCCGGTCACATCTGTTGATGCGATTACGGCTTATTTGCCTGATGGTACACCTGTTGTATTTGAAGCGGATGATTGGAAGCTGCAACAGGCAGGCCGCCCGCAACGGCTTTATTTGCAAAGCCGGGCTGATATGGCTTCATTGAGTGGTTTGGAAATTGATCTGACTGCTGGTTTTGGGGTTGATGCAGCATCTGTCCCTGAAGTGTTGAAGCAGGCTATTTTGGTGCTGGTCGCGCATTTATATGAATTTCGCGGTGCCTTTGACGAGCAGTCTCAGCCAATTTCATTTCCAAGCAGCTTTGAGCGTTTGGTCGATATCTGGAAACGGGTATCCGTATGAATACGCTGTTTATGAATGCGGGGCGCTTGCGCACTGAATTAAAACTGGAAGCACTGCAACCGCAACCAGATGATATTGGCGGCTATAGTGAAACTTGGCACGAGATTGCTCTCATCTGGGGGCAAATCCGTGCCATCACCTCATCATCACGTTTTTTGGCACAGCGTTGGCATCCGGAAACGACCCATCGCATTACTATCCGTTTTAGTGAAGCGATCCAGGCAGGGATGCGCCTTCGCAAAGATAAGCGTATTTTCCATATTGATGCCATTCAGGATGCGGATGAAACACGGCGTTATCAGATCTGTTTTGTGCGTGAGGAAACGTCATGAAGCTGGCGGTGAAATTGCGTTTTGAAGCGCTTTTGGCCGCATTGCGTTTGAAATCTATGGCGCTGGCAGAGCGAAACTGGCGAGAGCAGATAACGGCAAAACAAGAGGAGCGTGAAGGTTGAGTGCATCTATTAGTTTGCAAAAAGCAATTTATGATCTTCTGTGCCATGATGCAGATGTGAGCGCTAAACTTGGCGCCAATCGTATTCTCGATCATGTGCCGCCTTCAACCGGCTTTCCTTATATTACCCTTGGCAGCAGTGTTGTTTATGATTGGTCAACCGACAGCGAGCCGGGGCAGGAACATCTGATCTCTTTGCATATCTGGGCACAAAGCAGCGGACGTAAATTTGTGTTGGAAGTGATTGAACTGATCGCACAAAAATTGGATCAAGAGGCGCTCCGGCTTGGCCGGTACACATTGGTTAATCTGAGTTTGCAGGAAATCACGGCGCAAAACAGTGACCGTCGCAATGCCTATCAGGGTATTATGCGTTATCGCGCAGTGACAGAGCCACAGGCAGCCTGAGCCATCCTCATTTCATAAATCAGCGCATTTGCAGTCCGGTAAACCATGAGGTTCGCCGGATTTTTGCGTGTTTGTTTTCTTTCATGGAGATTTTAATGTCAGCACAAAGAGGCAAAGACATTTTATTGAAAATTGCTCTTGAGAGCGGGGGCTTTGAAACTTGCGCAGGATTACGTACCAAACGTATCGCGTTTAATACTGAAAGTGTAGATGTGACCGATGCCGATGCAACAGGGCGTTGGCGGCAATTATTGGGTGCCAGTGGTGTGCAGCGTGCTTCAATCAGTGGTTCAGGCATTTTCAAAGATGCAGCATCAGACGCTTTGCTGCGTCAGGTTTTCTTTCAGGGCGAAATCCGCAATTGGGAAGTTATCCTGCCGGATTTTGGTGTGTTAAGCGGGCTGTTTCAAATTGTGGCGCTTGAATATGGTGGCAATCATGATGGTGAAGTGACCTTTGAAATGGCGCTGGAATCCGCAGGTGTTGTCAGCTTTGGAGAATTGCCATGATGATCAATAAGCATCGCGGTGAGGTGGGCGCTGTGCTTGATGGCCGCCCGTGGACACTATGTTTGACCCTTGGTGCTTTGGCTGAACTGGAATCGGCTTTTGCAGCCGATGATTTGCCCAAGCTTTTGGCACGGTTTTCAGCAGCACAATTATCAGCTCAAGATATGATCCGCATTCTTTGTGCAGGACTTAGGGGCGGCGGGCATAGTGTGACACTGGAAGATGTCGCAGAAATGCGCGCCGATGGTGGCGCTGCCGGTTTTGCCCGCATTGTTGCAGAGCTTTTAACAGTGACATTCGGCACTACAGAAAATTCAGTTTCTGACAAAAAAACAATATGTTGAATACACGCCTTGAATCAAAATCTGATCCGGCAAGCGCTTTTCCATGGGCTGAGGTGATGCAAATTGGTCTTGGGCAATTGCGCCTCGCGCCAAAAGATTTTTGGGCACTAAGTTTGCGTGAACTGAACGCTATGATCGGCGCACATATGCCGGTGGTGAATGTGCCGGACAGGCAGGTGCTTGATGATCTGATGCAGGCTTATCCTGACTGATTGCCGGATTTTCAAGCTTTAAGGAAACATCATGAATGAGAATATGACCGTCTCGATTGACGCGGATACAACCGCGTTTAATCGGGCGCTTGATGATTTGCAAAAGCGCTCGGCCACTTTTGGCAATAGTCTTTCATCGGCACTGAAAGGTGCGGTTGTTGATGGCAAAGGGCTGGAAGATGTTTTGCGCAAGCTCGCCACTGACATGGCGGGAATGGCTTTGTCTATCGGAATGAAACCACTCGAAGGTGTCGCATCGTCTTTGTTTTCCGGCGTGATGGCCGGAATTGGTGGCGTGAAACCTTTTGCCAAAGGTGGTGTGGTTTCCAGCCCGACCTATTTCGGGATGGGCAATGGCAATATTGGGCTGACCGGAGAAGCGGGAGCGGAAGCAATTTTGCCATTGGCGCGAGGTTCCGATGGCCGGCTGGGCGTTGCCACCGGCGGCGGCTCCAAACCTGTCAGCATTGTTTTTAATATGTCATCGCCTGATGCCGCGTCTTTCCACAAGTCTGAAGCGCAACTGGCTTCGATGCTGGCTGGTGCCGTCAGCCGGGGCGCAAGGAGATTATAAATGAGCCAGATCAATTCCTTCCATGATGTGGCTTTTCCGCTTGGTGTTTCTTTTGGTTCGGTGGCGGGGCCTGAATGGAAAAACGAGATCGCGCAACTCAATTCGGGGCATGAGAAACGCAATGCCCGCTGGGCACAATCACGTCGTCATTTTGATGCCGGAACCGGTATTCGTTCGCTGGCGGATTTGCGTCAGGTTTTAAGTTTTTTTGAAGCGCGGCGCGGTTCATTGTTTTCATTCCGTTTCCGTGATCCGTTTGATCATTTTTCCAATCACGGGTCGCAAGAACCCACAGCTTTTGATCAGCAGATTGGTATTGGTGACGGCATTACTAAAAGCTTTCAGCTGGTCAAAAATTACGAGACCTATTCACGGGTGATTACCAAACCGGTGGCATCAAGTGTGAAGCTGGCCGTTAATGGTGAAAAGCTTGAAAACAATGCTGATTTTCAGGTGGACGTTTTGACCGGTAAGGTGACTTTCAATGACTTGATCGTGGTGGGTGAAGGAGCCGTGATTACGGCCGGATTTTTATTTGATGTGCCGGTTCGTTTTAACACTGACCGTTTGCAGGCAAGTATTTCATCATTTCAGGCTGGTGAAATTCCCTCCATTCCGATTATTGAGGTGAAGGCATGAGAACAATTTCCCCGCAACTGGAATCACATTTGCAAGGCGTTGTAACAAACCATTGTTTTGTCTGGATAATACGGTGCAGCAATCAGCAGATATTGGGTTTTACTGATCATGATTTGCCGCTTGTGGTGAAAAGCATCAAGTGTGAACCACAAAGCGGAATGAACTCCAGCGAGGCGCATTCCAAGCTTGGATTGTCAATCAGCGGCAGCGAGATTGAAGGAGCGCTGGTTAGTGATCGCATCCGTGAAGAGGATATCGAAAACGGCATTTATGATGATGCCGTGGTGGAAACCTATCTGGTCAATTGGAATGAACCTGCCGAGCAGCTGTTTTTGCAAAGCTGGACAATCGGCAAGATTACACGCAGTGGCGTAAAGTTTGTCGCGGAAATAAAAGGGGCAGCGGCTGCTTATGATAAAATTCATGGGCGCCGGATTTTGCGCCAATGTGATGCGGAATTGGGTGATCAGCGCTGCGGCATTTTAAGTCGTGATCCGCGCTATCATGCACATGGTGTTGTCGTTGCGGTTGATGGGGCGGATATGGAGGTGTCCGGCCTTGAAAATTATGCTGCTGACTGGTTTTTACATGGTTCTTTCACTTGGACGCATGGGCGTAACATAAACGCAAAATCCAAAGTGACATTGCAGCGTTCTGATTTAATACGCTTGCGTGATGAACCGGTTTTTGCAGTCGAAGCGGGCGACGAGTTCGAGATTTTGGCTGGATGTGACAAGAGTTTTTCCACCTGTAAGGCCAAGTTTACCAATAGCGTTAATTTCAGAGGCTTTCCGCATCTGCCCGGCAATGATGCGGCTTATAGTTATATCAATAAAGATATGAATTTTGACGGCGGGGCACTGGTGCCATGATCATGAGTTCAAACCTTCGCCAAGCGGTTTTGAAAGAGGCCTATCAATGGTTTGGTACGCCTTACCGACATGGTGCGGCACGTAAACAAGTCGGTTGTGATTGCTTAGGGTTGATCAGAGGTGTGTGGAGAGAGATCTATGGCTATGAGCCGGAAAAGCCCGCTACTTATGCCCCCGATTGGGCGGAGCTATCTGACAAAGAGCCCCTGCTGGATGCAGCAGCAAAACATATGATGCGCTGCCCCATGCCGGTAAGCATCAAAGATATTATGCCTGCACAGGTGCTGATATTTCGTTGGCAACCGACAATGGCAGCCAAGCATATTGCCATTATGGGGCAAGAGGGACGTTTCATTCATGCCTATCACGGCCACAGGGTTTTGACCTCGGCGCTGGTGCCGCAATGGTTCAGGCGCATTGCAGGCGTGTTTGAATTTCCGTTGCCAGACGGCCAAGTGAAACAAGGGAGAAATCTATGACGACGGTAGTCTTACAGGCTGTCGGCGGGGTGATCGGCTCTGTATTCGGGCCGGTTGGTACGGCTATTGGCTCAGCTCTTGGTGCTATGGGCGGCTATATGGTGGATAGCGCCATCATTAATTCGACACGACGAATTGAAGGGCCGCGCCTTGCAAATGCCAAGCCCTTGACGGCCGAAGAAGGTGCAGCACTTCCCTTTATTTACGGGACAGCGCGTGTATCGGGAACGCTTATTTGGGCGACACGTTTTGAGGAAGATAAAACCACCGAACGTCAGGGCGGCAAGGGCGGGCCAAAGGTCACGACCTATAGTTATTTTGTTAATGCCGCTTTTGCTGTGGCGGAAGGTGAGATTTCAGGCATTCGCCGTGTCTGGGCGGATGGTAAAGAGATTGACCTGACCAATATTGAGATGCGCCTTTATAAAGGTACGTCCGATCAGCAACCTGACCCGTTGATTGAAGCAAAGCAGGGCGAAGGCAATACACCAGCCTATCGTGGCACGGCTTATGTGGTGATTGAGCGTTTTCCGGTTGATGAATATGGCCATCGTATTCCGCAGCTACAATTTGAGGTGATCCGCGCAGTCGGAAAATTGGCAAACTCCGTTCAGGCCGTGACATTGTTACCAGGGGCCACTGAATTTGGTCTGTCGCCATTATTAGTCACGGATGAAGCGTCACCCGGTCAAAAGCGACTGATCAATCGCAATAATTTGCGAGCCGATACGGATTGGTCTGCTTCGATGGATGAGTTGCAGGCCTTGTGTCCAAACCTCAAACATGTCGCGATTATTGTACCATGGTTTGGCGATGATTTGCGGGCAGGGCATTGCAGGCTTAAACCGGCTGTGACGGAGCACAATACCCGTAAACCAAGCCGCAATTGGCAGGTGAACCATATTGAGCGCGAGGACGCGCATCTTGTTAGCCGGCATAATAACGAAGCCGCCTATGGCGGCACACCATCGGACGATACGGTGATTGAAGCGATCAGGGATGCGAAGAAGCGTGGGCTTTCGGTGACACTTTATCCGTTCATCATGATGGATATTGCCGAAGATAATCAATTGCCGTCACCTTATGGCGGCAATCAGCAGCCTGCCTATCCTTGGCGTGGGCGGATTACCTGTCATCCGGCCATTGGTCAGGCGGAGAGCGTTGATAAAACAACATCGGCAGCCACTCAGATCAGTCAATTTGTTGAAGGTGAATGGGGCTATCGTCGCTTTCTTAATCATTGTGCTGATCTGGCCGTAAGCGCAGGAGGCATTGATGCTTTTCTGGTCGGCTCCGAGCTGATCGGGCTGACCCATGTGCGCTCATCACGGGAAGCGTTTCCGTTTGTTGATGCTTTATGTGATTTGGCGCAAGCCATGCGCAATAAACTTGGAAGCGGTTGCAAAATCACTTATGCGGCGGATTGGTCGGAATATTTCGGCTATCAGGCGCAAGATGGTACCGGTGATGTGTTCTTCCATCTCGATCCGCTTTGGGCACATAGTGCAATCAATGCGATAGGTATTGATAATTATATGCCGCTCAGTGACTGGCGCGATCAGGATTGGCATATTGATAATCCTGATGGTTTTGCAGCGCCTTATGATCTGGACGCGTTAAAAAGCCAGATTGCTGCGGGTGAGGGTTATGAGTGGTATTATGCCAGCGGGCAGGATCGCAAAAACCGTGTTCGTACCCCCATCACTGATGGCTTGGCCGGAAAACCTTGGGTTTTCCGTTATAAAGACCTGCGCTCATGGTGGGGAAATGCACATTACAACCGTGTAAATGGTGCTGAAAAAGTAAGTCCAACGGCTTGGGTGCCGATGTCAAAGCCATTCTGGCTGACCGAACTTGGCTGTCCGGCGGTGGATAAGGGGCCTAACCAGCCCAATGTTTTTCCTGATAAAAAATCATCGGAAAATGCAGTGCCTTATTTTTCCAGTGCAGTGCAGTGCGGTCTGATTTAGCTATGGACAGGTTTTTGCGCGCACACCTGACTTATTGGCCAGAGGCGGGCGCGCATAATCCGGTTTCACCGCTTTATGGTGGTAAAATGCTGGATGATGAGCGGATTTATCTTTGGGCGTGGGACACACGACCATTTCCGGAGTTTCCGCTTTATAATTATTATTGGGGGGATGCGGCGAATTGGTCGCGCGGGCATTGGCTTAATGGGCGTTTAAGTCAGGTGTCTTTGGATGAGTTGATTGCACAAATTATTCAAGACTATGGTTTGCCGGAGGTGGATAGCAGTCAGGCAGATGGCTGTGTTCATGGTTTTGTGATTTCCGACCCGACAACCGCGCGTTCTGTTTTAGAGCCTTTGCTTGAAATTTTTGGTGTTCATGCTTTTGAAAAAGATGGAAAATTTATTTTTAAAAGTCTGGATCACCGGCAAGAGGCTATTCGTATTATTGATGACATAGTGGTGCCCGATGAAGCGGATGCACTGACCATCACGCTGGAGGATAAAAACGATCTGCCACGCAATGCGACATTGTTTTATCAAGATCCGATGCGTGAATATCAGGCCGGCGGGGCTAAAACCTATCAGGATATGGGTGAGGGGGACGAGTCAATAAGCCTTTCCGGTTCACTGGAGCGGGGGGCTGCGGATGGGTTGGTGGAGCAATGGCTGCTGCGACGACAGGCGCATAGGCGTTCGGTTTCATTTGCAGTGCCTTGGGCGCGCGCGCAGTTTCATGTCGGAGATCGTGTCAAACTTCCGATTGTTAACGGCAATCGTGACTATGTGATTACTTCATTGGAAGATGGCGAGGTGCGGCAAGTTCAGGCCGTGGCTTTGGCACCGCGCATTGATGTTTCGGATCATGGTGAAATTCCGTTTAAGCCTGATCCGGCACCGGTTCTGGATGTCAAACCACTGGTACATCTGATTGATTTGCCATTGTGGCCGGGTGCCGAAAAGGCGCATCAGCAATTGCGGGTGGCATGCCATGCCAAGCCTTGGCGTGGTGTCGCAGCTTATGTTTCGCCGCAGACAGACGGTTTTACCGAGCGAACACTTGTGACTTCGCGTGCGGTAATGGGCGAACTCTTACAGCCATTCGTTTCTGAACAGGCCAGCGGGCGTATTATTAGCGGATATAATCTCGATGTGGTGCTTTATGCGGGCGAGCTGCATTCATGCACGATGCAACAGCTCTATAATGGTGCGAATACTGCAATCATCCAAGCCCCCGATGGCGAATGGGAAGTTCTACAATTCTTGCATGCTGAAGAAGTGGCAAATGGCCACTGGCGTTTGTCTGATTTCTTACGTGGTCAGCTTGGAACAGAAGCACAAAGCATGATGGAAAAATCGGCTGAAGCGGCGTTCATCCTGCTTGATTCATCTGTTGTTCCTGTCGGGCTAGATGCTTCAGAGATTGGTTTACAGTTAAACTGGCGGCTGGGAACAGCGGGAAGACCATTCACCTCAGACTATTTTGAGACCATTGCCACGATTGGTGGAATGCGTGCGTTGCGGCCGTTAAGTCCGGTTCATTTACGTGCAAAAAGGCAAGGCAATAACACGTATTTCTCATGGATTCGCCGCGGGCGGATAGATGCTGACAGCTGGTTGGCTGACGACATTGTGATCGGTGAAGAACGTGAGCGCTATCAGGCAGAACTATGGCGGGGCGGATTGAAGGTTTGGGGCGGGGAGCTGAGTGAACCAGCTTGGAATTTAACCGCAACCCAACGTGAAGCACTCTTTGGATCAGCTCCTGCCGACATAGAATTTAAGGTTGCTATGGTCAGTGCGCAGGCAGGTCACGGTGACTTCGCCACACTTCATTTAACTCTATAAATCAAAGAGAACGAGGTCAGAATATGATTGAAAATAAACCTTGGTATTTGTCACGCACCATCTGGGGTTCAATGGTGGCGTTACTTTATCCGGCTGGAAATTTGCTTGGAATACCCATTGGTGTGGTGGAGCAGGCCACATTAGTTGATGCACTTATGCAACTTGCAGCAGCTGGTGCAGGAATTTTTGCGATTATCGGGCGTATGAAGGCAACTTCGCGCATTTCATAAAATTACAAAACATGATAGCTAAGGTTCAAATAAATGGGATTCAGCCTGTCTGGGTCATTCATGTAATGTTCAGCTAAGGCATACTATAAAAGCATCATGATGAAAAAGCTCTCCGCATATACACTTATTCTCGGTATGGCAGTTGCGGCCGTTAGCTCTCCGGCAATCTCCGCCAGCCTTCCGATGGTTGTTCCGCACAAGGCAAATCTTGTGGTCGCTGCTGCAGATGATTGTGCTGCCGCAGGGCAGCGCGTTGCTGCCGCTCAAGGCGGAACTTTGACAAAAGCTACTCCTGCGGTGCAGGGGGGTAGAAATGTCTGTGTCGTCGTTGTTCTTGTACCTGGTCGAAACGGCGAGCGGCCGCGCCGCGTGGAAGTTGCAGTGCCTGCGGAATAAGCAGGCACTTAAACACGCGAATGAGTTTCGAAAGGCGATGCAGTGCGCATATTGATCGTTGAAGATGATAAAGACCTGAACCGGCAGTTGTCAGAAGCAATGGTAGAAGCCGGTTATGTGGTTGATAGCGCATATGACGGTGAGGAAGGTCATTTTCTTGGTGATACCGAGCCTTACGATGCGGTCATTCTTGATATTGGTCTGCCGCAGATGGATGGTATCAGTGTAGTTGAGCGCTGGCGCCGTGATGGTCGCACCATGCCGGTTTTGATGCTGACAGCACGCGATCGCTGGTCGGACAAGGTGGCTGGTATTGATGCCGGTGCCGATGATTATGTCGCCAAACCGTTTCATGTTGAAGAAGTATTGGCACGTTTACGGGCGCTTATTCGTCGTGCGGCCGGTCATGCCTCTTCGGAACTCGCCTGCGGGCCATTACTGCTCGATACGAAAACGTCAAAAGTGACCGTTGACGGTACTGCATTGAAGCTCACTTCGCATGAGTTTCGGCTGTTATCTTATCTGATGCACCATATGGATAAGGTAATTTCGCGCACTGAATTGGTTGAGCATTTGTACGATCAGGATTTTGATCGTGATTCGAATACGATTGAAGTTTTCGTCGGGCGCTTGCGCCGGAAAATGGGGATTGATCTCATCGAAACCGTTCGTGGCATGGGTTATCGTATGAATTCGGGTGCTGGTACAGAAGGTGTGAATAGCTGAGTATTGCACGGTTTAAACCAGCCCTTCATTCGCTTGCTTTGCGCGTGGTAACATTATCCACGCTTTGGGTGATTGTAGCGCTGGTAGTTGTCGCGACATTAATCGGTTCCATTTACAAACAGGCATCAGAGCGCAATTTTGAACGCCTGTTATGGGCGCATCTTTATAATCTGGTCGGTTCCGTCAGCGTTTCTGAAAATGGCGATCTGCAAGGGCGACCGGAGTTGGGTGAGATACGCTATTCCAGTCCGACATCTGGCTGGTATTGGGAGGTTGACTCAGTCTCTTCCAATCTGCATGGAACCCTCCACTCATTATCATTGGGTACCAGAAAAATCTGGCAGGAAAGCCTGGTTACTTTCCCTTTTGATAGCTCATTTAAACGTACCTATCCCGCGCATGGCCCAAATGGCGAAGAGCTATTTGTTGCGGAAACAGAAGTTGTGCTGGATAGTGAAAACCGTATTGCCCGCTTTCGGGTGATGGGGAATTTGAGCGAAGTTAAGCAGGAATACCGCGATTTTAATGCCCGGCTTTATAGCTATTTAGGAATTTTTGGCATTGGCAGCATTTTGATTAATGCGGCGGTGATTTTGTTTGGGTTAAGACCTCTGGATCGAGTGCGCCGCTCGCTGGCGGATATTCGCGAAGGCCGAGCACCTCGTTTGACCTCTGATTTGCCGATTGAAATTGCGCCGCTCGCGCAGGAAATGAACGCGCTCATTGAAAATAACGTGCGTATTATGGAGCGTTCACGCACCCAAGTGGGCAATTTGGCTCATTCACTCAAAACCCCATTAACCGTTTTGATGAATGAAGGCAGAGCTCTTGGAGGTGAACAAGGGCGCATTGTGACCGAACAATGTGAAGCTATGCAATTGCAAATCCAACATTATTTGCAACGCGCTCGTATTGCAGCCCAGCGCGACAGCGTGGTGTTCAGGACGCCGGTTACACCCGTTTTAGAACGGATTGACCGCGTAACGAAAAAGCTTAATCCACAGCTCGACGTTCGTTTTTCTAATCAGTTTTCTGGTGCTGTCTTTGCCGGTGAAAAAGAAGATCTGGAAGAAGTCATCGGTAATCTGATGGAGAATGCGGGCAAATGGGGGCACTCACAAATTCTGATGAGTTTGCAGAAGGCTGTAAATGATGCGGAGTTCATGATTATCATTGAAGATGACGGTCCCGGATTAGCAGCTGAGAAAATGGCTGAAGCTATGCAGCGCGGCCGCCGGATTGATGAAACAAAGCCGGGAACCGGCCTGGGACTTGCGATCGTGCAGGATACGGTGAAGGAATATGGTGGTCAATTTGTGTTGAAATCGTCACAGCTTGGAGGGCTTCGGGCGCAAATCACGCTTCCTCTTGTTAAAAATTGAATATTACCTGTTGTTTAACAAGATTAAGGCGCAATCTCTGCTATATAGAAAGCCATTGTCGTGCTTTGCTCTGTAAAACTTAGTGGCGGGCTTACGGGTTGTAAGTGGTAGGTGAAAGTCGGTGGTTATGAAAACTACGATGTCGTTCTTTAAGCCGTACTCGGGAAAGATCTTTTCCGTTATCATGCTTGTTGGTGCTTCTGCTGCGCTGAGCGCCTGCGGAACTGCTGGTAAAGCAGTACCTGATTTGCGCTTGCCAAGCACGGGCTTTCAAAAAAACGACACCGGCGTCCTGAGCGAACTGGGTAATGGTCTGCTCGGTTCAAATGCATTGCAATTGGCTGGTGAAGATCGCCGCAAGGCGCTTGAAGCTGAATATCGCGCGCTTGAATATTCTGCTGCCGGCAAGGCTGTTTCATGGAAAGCGACCGGCGCTTCGGCATCCGGTGAAGTGGTGGCTGCACAGCCTTATCAGGTTGGCTCGCAAAACTGTCGCCAATATACACATAGCTTCAATATGAACGGCGTGCCGCAAACGGTGCGTGGCACGGCTTGCCGCAATCCGAATGGTAGCTGGACACCGCTAACCTGATCATATCGGTACATTTATCTTAATTTGCGGCGAATTGACCTATTCGGTTAAAATCGCACAGTTAAGGTTGGATTTTATTATTGTTCAGCATAAGTCTGCATTATGGAATTTTGGCTTTTTTCTGCATGTTTAACCGTTATTGCGACACTGGTAGTTCTGATACCACTCTCGCGTAGCACTCACGCGTCTCAAACTGCCGATCAGAATGATCTCGAAGTCTATCGAGATCAGATGACGGAAATTGAAGCAGACGTTTCCCGCGGTATGATTGATATACAAAGTGCAGAGCAGGCGCGACTTGAAATCGCCCGCCGCCTTTTGAAGGCTGAGAAAAAAACATCTCTTGCACAAACAGTCAGCGACAATATCAAAGCGCATAAACTGATAGCTTTTATCTCGGTTTTGCTGGTCCCTTTATTGTCATGGGGGATTTATTCCTCCGTTGGTTCACCTGATCTGCCGTCACAACCTTTGGCACAGCGCGTGGCCAGCAATCCGGAACGTGCACCGGTTGAAGAGCTCGTTTCGCAGGCTGAAGCACATCTGGCGCAAAATCCGCAAGACGGACGCGGCTGGAATGTTCTGGCGCCTATTTATTTGCGCCTTGGTCGCGTGGATGATGCAATTAATGCATATCGAAATTCGATACGTTTGAACGGTGAGGATTTCGCCCGCAATTTAGGTTTGGCTGAATCGCTGGTGTTGAAATCCGGTGGATTAGTCACGGCTGAAGCCCATGCTTTGTTTGAAAAAGCCGCCGCCCAAAATCCGGATGATTATCGCCCGCAATTTTTCCTTGCGCGTACTTTGCTGCAAGATGGTAAAAATCAGGAAGCCAAACAATTATTGAATGCATTTTTGGAGCGTTCCAGTGCTGATGCGCCGTGGCGGGCACAGATTGAAGATGCCATTCGTCGTATTGATGGTGAAACTGCATCGGCACAAGCGCCTGCTACTGCAACACCACCTGCCAAAGGGCCAAGTGCTGCTGACGTGGAAGCCGCGGCATCTATGAGTAATGATCAGCGTAAAGAAATGATCGAGGGCATGGTTGCAGGCTTGCAAGCCAAACTGGAAGCCCAGCCGGATGATCTGGAAGGCTGGAAACGCCTGATCAGTTCCTATATGATTATGCAAAAAGGTGATGATGCAAAAGCTGCCTTGCAACAGGCGCTGAAATTGATGCCTGATGATAAGCGCAGTTTGCTGGTCGAGCATGCTAAAACATTAAATCTTGAAGTTGAGGGTGTTGAGCCATGAGTGATATTGCAGGGCGTCAACCATCTGCGGCAAAAGCTCAGTCAATTGCAAAGACAATGAGCCAGCGTAAGAAAAAGCGTTTGTATCTGGTGCTGGGGGCTTTGGCTGTTCTGGGCGTTGCTGTGGCGCTGATGCTGGTGGCCTTTAGTCAGGATATACGTTTTTTCCGTACTCCGGCCGATCTGACTGAAACTGATATGAGTTCCGGCTCGCGCTTTCGTCTTGGCGGGCTTGTGGAAGAAGAAAGTGTCCAGCGCAATGGCACTCAGTTGCGCTTTGTGGTGACCGACACCATTAAAACCGTTCCGGTGTTTTTCGATGGCATTGTGCCTGATCTTTTCCGTGAAGGGCAGGGCGTTGTCATTGAGGGGCGCTTTGACCAGAACAGAGTTTTTCAGGCTGATAGTGTGCTTGCGAAACACGATGAAAATTACGTGCCGAAAGATCTGGCTGATAGCCTGAAAGCTAAGGGCGTCTGGAAAGAGACTGAGTAGGAATAAAAAATGAGCGTCGAAATCGGACATTTTGCGCTGGTATTAGCACTGGCTCTTTCTATCATTCAATCATTTCTGCCGATCATTGGCGCACGTAAAAATGATACCCGTATGATGGCGGTGGCAGCTCCCACTGCCATTGCTGCTTTTGGTATGGTGGCACTGTCTTTTGCTGTGCTGACACAGGCTTATGTAGTCTCCGACTTTTCTGTCTTGAATGTTTTTGAGAACTCCCATTCAGCCAAGCCACTGATTTATAAAATTAGTGGCGTATGGGGAAACCATGAAGGCTCAATGCTGCTTTGGGTGTTGATTTTGACATTTTTTAGCGCATTGGTTGCAGCTTTCAGTGCTAATCTTCCCGATACACTGCGCTCCAATGTGCTGGCAGTGCAGGGTTGGATTGCTAGCGCCTTCCTGTTGTTCATTATTTTCTCTTCAAATCCGTTTATCCGCGTTTTTCCGGTGCCGATGGAAGGTAATGACCTTAATCCGCTGTTGCAGGATTTTGGTTTGGCTGTTCACCCGCCAATGCTCTATTTGGGTTATGTTGGTTTCTCGGTCTGTTTTTCTTTTGCGGTAGCGGCTCTTATTGAAGGGCGCATTGATGCTGCTTGGGCGCGCTGGGTTCGTCCCTGGACATTGACTGCATGGATTTTCCTCACCGGCGGAATTTCGATGGGCTCTTATTGGGCTTATTATGAGCTTGGCTGGGGTGGCTGGTGGTTCTGGGATCCTGTAGAAAATGCATCTTTCATGCCTTGGCTGGTGGGCACTGCATTACTGCACTCAGCACTCGTCATGGAAAAACGTTCTGCCTTAAAAATCTGGACTGTTTTGCTGGCATTGCTGACATTCTCATTGTCATTGCTCGGTACTTTCCTTGTTCGTTCAGGCGTGCTGACTTCAGTTCACAGCTTTGCAACTGATCCAAGCCGTGGTTTGTTTATTCTTGGTATTTTGACGTTCTTTATCGGTGGTTCATTGTTCCTTTTTGCACTTCGTGTGCAAAGCCTGACATCGGGAGGACTTTTCCAGCCTATTTCCCGTGAAGGTTCACTGGTCTTTAACAACCTGTTTCTAACGACAGCAGCTGCAACTGTTCTGATTGGAACGCTCTATCCGCTTCTTTTGGAGGCGATGACCGGTGACAAAATATCAGTTGGTGCTCCATTCTTTAATATGACGTTTGGCCCGCTGATGATCCCGCTGCTGATTGCAGTGCCTTTTGGGCCGTTACTGGCATGGAAGCGCGGTGATATTTATGCTGTGTCGCAGCGTTTAATGGCGGCTTTTGCCATTACTCTGGTTGTGGTTGCAATCGTGATTTGGTTCACCCGTGGTGAATCCGTTATGGCAGCCTTCGGTATAGGTTTGGCATTCTGGGTTATCTTTGGCAGCCTGACTGATCTTTACCTTAAAGCTGGTATTGGCAAAGTTGCACCAAAAGTTGCTTTCGCGCGTTTGGTTGGATTGCCACGCTCGGTTTATGGTACAGCATTGGCACATATTGGGCTTGGGATAACTTTGCTTGGTATTATTGGTGTCAGCACTTTCGGCACTGAGCGCGTGCTGACAATGGCGTCTGGTGATGTGACACCTGTTTCCGGCTATCAGCTTCGTTTTGAAGGTGTGACGCCGGTTAGCGGTTCGAACTATACGGAAAATCAGGGACGCTTCACGCTGCTCAACGAAGACGGCAAGCCTTTAAGCACCATTATTGCTGCTAAGCGTTTTTATCCTGCACGTCAGATGCCAACGACAGAATCCGGCATCAGTACTCGTGGGTTTAATCAGGTTTATGTCTCTCTTGGTGATGATGCGGCTGATGGTTCGATCGTCGTTCGTATCTGGTGGAAACCATTCGTAACGCTGATCTGGCACGGAACATTGGTGATGATGTTGGGTGGCTTTATTTCCCTTCTTGATCGCCGTCTGCGTGTTGGTGCGCCTGCTAAAAGCAAGGCTAAAAATAAAGCAGGCGGCAAAACAGCTGTGCGGAGTGCCTGATGGTTTTCTTTAGACATAAAAAAACGACAGCATTTTTTATCAGTCTGTTTTTGTCTTTGCAGATGGCGCCAGCTTTTGCGGTTAATCCGGATGAGGTTTTGTCTGATCAGGCATTGGAAAAACGTGCCCGCACACTCTCTGCGGGTTTGCGTTGCATGGTCTGTCAAAATGAATCTATTGATGATTCCAATGCAGAGCTTGCCCGTGATTTGCGCATATTGGTGCGTGACCGGCTGACTGCCGGTGATAGTGATCAGGACGTATTGGATTATGTCGTTGATCGCTATGGCGAATTTGTTTTGCTTAAACCGCGCTTGAATACACGCACGGTTTTGCTGTGGGGCTTTCCGGTAGTATTATTGCTGATTGGTGGCAGCAGCTTGCTGGTGCTTTCCAGACGTAAGAAAGTTGTATCCGTTAATGATGAACCATTGACGGAAGCTGAAGAGAAACGACTTAAGCAGATCTTAAAAGAGAATAAGTGAGATTTTTGCAAACCTTACCAAAATTTCATCTGTTGGAAATTGAGTGGTAAGGTTCTGCTACCTATATTGACTGACATAAGATTAAATCGGGATCCCTCCCAAGGAGAAGATTATGTCCATAGTCAAAAATTCTTACTTTCGTAAAAGCGTTGCCGCCATTGCACTGACTGCAACTGTGACAGGCGGCATTTTTGCTCTTCCTCCGGTCATTTCTGCCTACGCTGAACCAGTGACAGTTACCGCTGCTGCGCAGCCCGGCTTTGCTGATCTGGTTGAAAAAGTACGCCCTGCTGTTGTTAGTGTACGGGTGAAAAGTCAGGTTCAGCCAGTAGATAATTCCGGCCCTCAGTTTTTTGGTCAGGGCTTTGACCAGTTGCCAGACGGCCATCCGTTGAAGCGCTTCTTCCGTGATTTCGGCTTTGGCCCGCAGGGTGAAAAGCAGCGTCCGGACCAGCGTAAAGGTAAGCGTGGTGAAGGTCGCCCGGGTCATGCCCGACCTGTTTCACAAGGTTCAGGCTTCTTCATCTCTGAAGATGGTTATGTTGTCACCAACAACCACGTTGTGACATCCGGCGACTCTTTCTCCGTTGTTTTGGATGATGGTAAAGAGCTGGATGCCAAATTGATTGGTACGGATCCGCGTACAGATTTGGCAGTGCTGAAAGTTGATGAGCCAAAAACTAAATTTACCTATGTCGCTTTGGGTGATGACAATAATGTTCGTGTAGGCGACTGGGTTGTCGCTGTCGGTAATCCATTTGGTTTGGGTGGTACTGTAACTGCCGGTATCGTTTCGGCGCGTGGCCGCGATATTGGTGCCAGCGTTTATGATGACTTCATTCAGATTGATGCAGCGGTGAACAAGGGTAATTCCGGTGGTCCGACCTTTGGTTTAAATGGTCAGGTCATTGGTATTAATACTGCGATTTTCTCACCATCCGGCGGTAATGTTGGTATTGCTTTCGCGATCCCTGCGTCAACGGCCAAGCAGGTTGTTGACCAGCTGATTAAGTCCGGCTCAGTAGAGCGTGGCTGGATTGGAGTGCAGATACAGCCGGTCAATAAAGAAATAGCTGACTCTATTGGTCTTTCCGAAGCTAAAGGTGCCATTGTTGCTGTGCCGCAGCCTGATGGCCCCGCAGCTAAGGCCGGTATTCAAGCTGGTGATGTGATCACAGCAATCAATGGCGAAACCGTTGAAGATAGCCGTGATCTAGCACGTAAAGTTGGCAATATTGCACCAAAGGAAGTTGCTGAGTTCACCATCTGGCGCAACCAGAAAGCGCAGACCATTAAGGTAACCATCGGTGGTATGCCGGATGATCAGAAAAGCTCAGATGGTGCAGCAACACAAACGCCAAGCGAAGGTGAAACCCTTGATAGCTACGGACTGACTGTTGTTCCGTCTGAAAATAATGATGGTGTGGTAATTACTAATGTCGATCCGGACAGCGCTGCTGCTGACCGCGGCATTCGCTCTGGTGATGTGATTGCTTCTGTTAATAATAAGCCGGTCAAAACGGTTAATGATATCAATAATGCCATTGCAGAAGCAGTGAAATCCGGCAGAAAGGCTGTTTTGCTTCAGTTGCAGAACAACGATCAGAGCCGTTTTGTTGCGCTGCCTGTTGATCAGGGTTGATTGAACTGAAAATCAAATTGGCGGGCTTAAGTAGTCCGCCAATATTTTATGGGGATGTCTGGATATGAAAATTTTAGTCATTGAAGATGACAGTGAAGCTGCGCGTTATTTACAGAAAGCTTTTTCTGAAGCCGGACATGTGACTGAAATTGCCGGAGACGGTGAAACCGGTGCAGCTTTAGCTGAAACCGGCAATTATGATATTTTGATCGTCGACCGTATGTTGCCGCGTCGTGACGGATTATCGGTTGTTGCAGGCCTGCGGGCACAAGGCAACAAAACGCCGGTACTTATTCTTTCTGCCCTTGGACAGGTAGATGATAGGGTTACCGGACTACGTGCCGGTGGTGATGATTATGTCACTAAGCCATATGCTTTTTCTGAACTTCTTGCCCGCGTGGAAGTGTTGCAGCGTCGCTCCAATCCGCGTGAAGCAGAAACAATTTATCGCGTTGGTGATCTGGAACTGGATCGTCTCTCGCATAGTGCTTGCCGTGGCGGCGTTGATATTGCTTTACAGCCACGCGAGTTCCGCTTGCTTGAATATTTGATGCGTCATGCCGGACAGGTGGTGACCCGTACGATGCTGCTTGAAAACGTGTGGGATTATCACTTTGATCCGCAAACCAATGTGATTGATGTCCATATTTCACGCTTGCGCAGCAAGATTGAAAAAGGCTTTGATCAGCCTTTACTTCATACAATTCGTGGTGCCGGATATATGCTGAAGGCCGAAAACGCCTCACGTACAAAAGCGAAGTGATGATTTAAAATGAGTTGGTTTTCCGCGATTATGAAAACAACGGCTGCGCGTCTTTCTGCGCTTTATTTGCTGCTGTTTTTTGTCGGATCCGTTGTGATTATTCTTTATATGACGACGCTTTCAGCGTCTCTGCTTGAGGGGCAGACGCGTCAGGCATTGAATGAAGAAGTCATCAATATCGGCAAGACCTATAATCGCGGTGGTATTCCAGCCCTTGTTCGCAGTATTGATTATCGTTCGCGCCAACCGGGTGCTTATCTTTATCTTGTGGCTGATGTCAGTGGTCGCATTCTTGCCGGCAATGTGGAAAGCATTGAACCGGGGGTGTTGGATACGGACGGCTTTGTTGAGCGTTCATTCCTTTACAATCGGTATGGTGATCAGCTGACCGAGCGTCAGCATCGTGCCATTGCGGTGGTGATTGCATTGCCGAATGGCATGCGTGTGATGGTCGGACGTGACTTAAGCGATTCAGATCGTATCCGTGACATCATCCAGCGCTCGCTTATGCTCGCATTGGCGATCATGGGGATCGGCGCTGTTCTGATATGGTTCTTTGTCGGACGACAAGCACTTAAGCGGATCGGTGATGTTTCAACCGCGTCCCAACGCATTATGGATGGTGATTTGTCTGGCCGCTTGCCGGTGAATGGTTCCGGCGATGAATTTGATCGCCTTTCCGGCAATTTAAATATCATGCTGGCACGTATTCAGGAGCTGAATGAGGGGCTGAAACATGTCTCAGACAATATTGCCCATGATTTGAAAACACCGCTGACAAGATTGCGCAACCGTGCGGAGGCTGCACTTTCTGGCAAGAAGAAAACGCAGGATTATCGTGAGGCGCTGGAATCCATTATTGTTGAATCAGATCAGCTGATTTTGACCTTCAATGCTATTTTGATGATCTCGCGCCTTGAAGCTGGCTTCTCGGCAGAAAACCTTGCCGTTCAGCCGGTGGCTCCAATATTACGCGATGTGGTGGAAATGTATGAACCTGTGGCAGAGGATGCCGGTGTTCATCTGGCACTTGGTGATCTGAGCGAGGCACCTATTCGCTTTAACCGTGAACTTATAGCGCAGACCATCTCCAATCTTGTCGATAATGCGATTAAATATGCATCCTCCGATGATAGATCTGCCAAAGTGCATGTTGGTATGGATGTCGATGATAAGCTGTTGCGTATTTTTGTCGCCGATAATGGCCCGGGCATTGCCGCTGATATGCGTGAAAAGGTGACAGAGAGATTTGTGCGCCTGGAAGAAAGCCGCACACAACCAGGTTCCGGTCTTGGATTAAGTCTTGCCAAAGCGGTTATGAAATTGCACGGTGGCAGCCTGACACTTGAGGATAATGTGGCATCTGAAAGTGAGGGCGGATTGCGTGTGGTTCTGGAGTTTCCGCGTCACTCCGAAGGCTGAATCTTTAGCATAATTTGGTGATGAATGGCGTCAGACACGGCAGGGCATTTATTTTTTCAACGGTTACAGCGAGTTCTGACACCGGTAGATGAGCAGGCAGCGCAGCAATATTTAAATGAGCTGCAAAAGCGTGCGGAAGAAGAAAACCTTGTTGAGCTGAAAGCATTACTGGCCGATGAAATCGCTACAGGTTTTATTGGCTCGGTGCTTGATCTGTCCCCTTATATTCGGGACTATTTGCTGCGTTTTCCTGAAATTTTAGCACAGTTGGCAACGACATCGCCGGAGCTGATTTTGAGCGATGTCTTTGCTGATATTAAACAATGCGGCCGCGGTGAGGGGGCGACTGAAAACAGCCTGATGGCTGGCTTGAGACGGGGGAAAAATAAAGCGCATGTATTGATCGCACTTTGCGATCTGGCCGGACTTTTCAATACTGCGACAACAACCCGATGGATCACTGATTTAGCAGAAATGTGCCTTGGTGCAGCAGTGCGTTTTTTGTTGCGGGATGCCGCGGCCAAAGGCAAAATCACACTCTTCGATCCGGAAGATCCGGAGAAGGACTGTGGCTGGATCGTTTTGGCGATGGGTAAGTTTGGTGCTTGCGAGCTTAATTATTCATCCGATATTGATCTGATTGTCCTGATTGATGAGCAAAGCCCTTTTATCGGTGATCCGTACGAGTGTGTCGAAACATTTTCACGCCTTGCGCGCCGTTTGCTGCGCATCATGCAGGAGCGCACAGTTGATGGTTATGTTTTTCGCACGGATTTAAGATTACGCCCGGATCCGGGTTCCACGCCGCTGGCCATTCCGTTTGGCTTTGCCCTTCATTATTATGAAGGGCGCGGGCAGAACTGGGAACGTGCCGCGATGATCAAAGCGCGTCCTGTCGCGGGCGATATCAAAGCAGGTAACGCTTTCTTGCAAGAGCTTTCCCCTTATATCTGGCGCAAATATCTTGATTATGCGGCGATTGCAGATGTTCATTCCATCAAGCGGCAAATCCATGCCCATAAAGGGCATGGCCATATTGCGATCCACGGACATAATGTAAAATTGGGTCGTGGCGGTATTCGAGAGATCGAGTTCTTTGTACAAACGCAACAGCTGATTGCTGGCGGACGCTTTCCGCAATTGCGTGGCTCGCAAACTATTGCGATGCTGCAAACTTTAGCAGAATTCGGCTGGATTACCTTGCAGGCACGAGATGATCTGACAGCGCAATATAGCTTCTTGCGTGATGTGGAGCATCGCATTCAGATGGTGAATGATGAGCAAAGCCATACATTGCCGGAAGATGATGAAGGGTTGGCACGCATTGCCCATCTGATGGGGTATTCTGATGTTTCGGCCTTTACCAAAAACCTGCTGCATTGTCTGAAGACAGTTGAGAAACATTATGCTGTGCTTTTTGAAAAAGCTGCTGAGCTTGGCAATGACGCGGGCAATTTAGTTTTTACTGGCGAGGATGATGATCCGGGTACGATTGAAACCCTGTCGAAGATGGGGTTCCAACGGCCATCAGACATTTGCCGAATTATCAGGGGCTGGCATTTCGGGCGCTACCGCGCCACGCAATCGGCAGAAGCGCGTGAGCGTTTGACAGAACTCACTCCGGCCCTGTTGCAAGCTTTTGCTGAGACCAAACAAGCCGATGATACATTGGTGCGCTTTGATAGTTTTCTGCAAGGCTTACCTGCTGGTATTCAGCTTTTTTCACTTTTACAAACCAATCCGCGTTTGTTGAACCTGTTAGTTTTGGTGATGAGTGTTGCGCCGCGCATGGCTGATATTATCACGCGTAAGCCACATGTTTTTGACGGGCTTTTAGATCCGGCAATTTTTGCTGAAATGCCGACGCTGAACTATCTGGAAACGCGGCTCAAAGCCTTTTTGGGTTCAGCCAGTATCTATGAAGATATCTTGGATCGTTTGCGCATTTTTGCCGCCGAGCACCGTTTTTTGATTGGTATTCGCTTATTAACAGGTGCCATTGATGGCGTGCGCGCCGGTAAAGCCTTTTCTGATTTGGCAGAGCTGATGATTACGCGCGCAATGGAGGCTGTTGCGGAGGAGTTCGGCAGACGACATGGCAAGATTGCGGGTGGGAAAACCACTGTACTTGCTATGGGCAAACTTGGCAGTCGTGAATTGACCGGTAGCTCGGATGTCGATTTGATCTTGCTTTACGATCACCCCGAAGAGGTTGAATATTCGGATGGTGAAAAGCCATTGCATGTTTCACAATATTATATGCGTATGACACAGCGCTTGGTAGCGGCCTTATCTGCGCCGACTGCGGAAGGCATTTTATATCAGGTGGATTTGCGTTTGCGCCCATCCGGCAATAAGGGGCCCGTCGCAACACATGTGAGTTCTTTTGATAAATATCAGCGACAGGAGGCGTGGACATGGGAGCATATGGCACTCACCCGCGCGCGTCCTATTGCAGGTGATGAAGAGCTGACCTTACGGGTTGAAAACATCATCAGAGATGTTTTGTCGATGCCGCGTGATGGCGCTAAAATTGCTGAAGATGTGCAGAAAATGCGCCGCCTAGTGGAGGAGGAAAAACCTGCACGTCACATTTGGGATTTTAAATTAAAAACCGGCGGTATGATGGATTTAGAGTTCATCGCCCAGTATGCCGTATTAACGGGGCAGGTGACTGTGAAGCCGTCTGGCATGACAACACAGGCCATTTTACACCACATGAAGCTGGAGTTTGCCTCTGCGGATATGCGCGAAAAGCTTACGGAAATCTGTCAGCTTTACACCAATTTAAGCCAGACCATTCGCCTGTGCTTAGGCGACGATTTCAACCCTGAAGAATTCCTGCCCGGCATGGTCGAGCTTTTGTGTCAGGTCTCGCAATTGCCGGATTTAAGGGTGCTGGAATATCAGCTGAATGAATATTCAGCTGATGCCCGTGCAGCTTTTACGCAGCTTGTGTGATTTCGCTCTGAGCTGAACGGTCAGGGATACGCACGCAAACAATGGTGCCGACGCCTTGAGTGGAGCGGATACGAAGCGTGCCGCCATGGAGCTCGGCCAGTGAACGAGAAATCGCAAGACCAAGGCCAGAACCTGTGTGAGATTTTGTGAACTGGTTTTCCACCTGTTCAAATGGCTGACCGATTTTCTTCAATGCAGATTTCGGAATACCGCAGCCGGTATCTTGAATGGTGATGAAAAGAGCCGCCTGTGTTTGATGTGCGCGCACAGTGATATGGCCGTCATAACCGGTAAATTTGACCGCGTTGGACAACAGGTTAATCAGAATTTGTTTAACAGCGCGCCGATCAGCATGAAGTGCAAGACGATCAGCAATTTGGGTGTGAACCTGAATATGCTTCTCTTCTGCCTGTAGCGAAATCATACGAACGGTTTCGTTAATCAACGGGCAGAGATCAATCTTTTCATGGTCAAGCGAGAACTGACCAGCTTCAATTTTCGACATATCCAGAATGTCGTTGATCACGTTTAGCAGGTAGTTACCGCTTGAATGAATATCATTGATATATTCTTCATAGCGGTCAGAACCCAGCGGGCCGAATGTGCCAGCCTGAATCATTTCTGAGAAACCGATGATGGCATTCAAAGGTGTGCGCAGCTCGTGAGACATATTAGCAAGGAACTCGGACTTGGCGCGGTTTGCGCCTTCTGCACGTTCCTTTTCAGCGGCATATTTGCGTGCCAATTCAGACAATTCGCGGACACGGTCTTTTTCGCCTTTACGGGCAACTGAAAGATCGTGAATTGTCGCCATCAGCCTTCCTTCACTTTCAACCATGCGCTCCTGATGCAGCTTCAACTGGGTAATGTCAGTTGCGATTGAAACCAGTCCGCCATCTTGTGTCGGGCGTTCGTTAACCTGTAGCCAGCGGCCGTCACTCAATTGACGCTCATAGGTTTCGGCACCAGCACGATTATGTTCGTTGGCCATACGGCGTTCAAATGCGACTGGGCGGATTAATGGTTCGATTTGCTGGCGGATTACGCCAGGTCGCAAAGCTGAAGCCTCAAGTCCGGCATATTCATTATATTTGGAATTGGACATCACCAGACGGTCTTTAGCGTCCCAGAGAACGAAGGCCTCGGAGATATTTTCAATCGCTTCACGGATGCGCATATCTGCTTCTGCAGTAGCTTGCGCAAAGCGATGCTGTTCGCTGACATCAAATGCGATACCAACCAGATGCGGATCGCCTTCGGTTGCAACTTCTGCACGCACACGCATCCACACCCAAGAGCCATCGGCATGGCGCATACGCAAGACTTTGTCGACTTGCGAAATTTCACCGGCTACAGCTTGTTTGGCAATATCATAAAGATCGCCGTCATCGGGATTAACAATTGCTGCTACGGCACCAAATGCCAAAATGCTGTCTTGCGATTCATAGCCGAGCATCTCGTACATGGAGCGCGACCAATAGATGCGTCCGCGCACCATATCCCAATCCCACAAGCCACAACGTCCGCGAGCAAGCGCCATATCAATGCGCCACTGGATCTGTTGAGAAAGATCATCAGCTTCACGTGCGCGCGCTGCCTGACTGAAATAGGCATAAAGAATGGCAAGCATAACACCGGACGTGCCTGCAAAAAGTGTCAGGTTCAGCGAAGCTGTTTTACGCCACTCTGCAAAAATGGTTTGCTTTGGCTCATAAGCCAGCACGGACAGGTTACGCATGAAGGTTGGATGGGTGAGGGAAGCAAAGCTGGCCTCACCATCAATGCCGACTTCCATGACGCCGGCTTTGTCGCCAAAAAGCAGCAAAGGTTGCCCTTCGGATATTTGCTCCGCAATGTTTTTTAAGCCTTTGTTATGGATGCCTGAGCTGGTCAGTACCTGATTATTTTCATCAGCCACCACCAAATCAATCGCATTGCTGATATGTAGCGCGGAACGCGCTTCATCGAGCATTGCCTTGATTGAATTTGAATCAGGGGCGTCATGCGACTGACTGAGAAAGCTAGCGCGGTCAATATGCGCACTGACCTGCAAGCTTGCCAGCGCGATGGCAGAGCGACTGCTGCGCTCGATGTCATCGCGCCACGCCAGCAAGGAAAACAAGCGGGCAACTGCAAGAATAATCAGGAAAGAAATAATCAAGACGGGAACGACGCGGCGCAGCGTTGGTTCAAAGGATGCAAATTTGCGATAGGCAGGACCTGCCAGCAAGCTGACATGAGCGGAAAGACCACCTTTTTTTAGTTTCGGCCGTGCGGAAGAATTCTTCCCCATCGGCTCGCCATAGGCGTCCGTCCTAGCCATCGAGGCTCCCCATAATAACAACAACACTGAAAGTGATTCGCGACGCAACACACTCGCTAACCTAATGAATCAAAAGTGATTCGCGCTGTCCAGTCCTTTTGCTAATTATTTCTTAAATTCGATTCGTTTTTTGAGAATCGGTGCTGAAATGATTCTCTCTTGAAGCCCGCGATGCATATATGCTTCAGCCCATGCTCAACCGTTGTAATAAACCCTTCATCAACCATAGAGCGGATTTGATAATATATTTTTAACGCTTCCGGCGAAGGCACCAAAAAATACTCAATCAGAGGCATATCGAACTGGTTTTCGGTTAGAATCAGGCCTATGAGTGAAAAGGTTCTGAACTTGTTTTCTGTATGATTATAAAGGATTCGCGTATTGAGCGCCCCTTCGCAACCGTCCGTGAGCCCCGATCTAGATTACTCCCGCCCGATGTTGGGCATTGGGTTTAAAATAGCATCGGTTTCGGTTTTTGTTGCGATGTCTACTTTGCTGAAAGCAACGGACGATATTCCTGTTGGTCAGTTGGTTTTCTTTCGCTCCTTCTTCGCGATATTTTCTATTCTGTTTTATTTGTGGTGGCGCGGACAGCTTCAGGGTGCCTTTAGAACCAAAGAGCCAGCCAGCCATGTTTGGCGTGGTTTGGTTGGTGTGTCAGCTATGTTTTGCAGCTTTTTTGCGCTGACAAAACTGCCGCTGCCTGAATCTGTTGCCATCAACTATGCATCTCCTTTGATTGCCGTGATGCTCAGTGCTGTGGTTTTGAAAGAGTTTGTCGGCGTTTATCGCTGGAGCGCGGTTTTTGTTGGCCTCATTGGCGTTTTGATCATCATCTGGCCGCGTATGAGCATTTTTACGACAGGCCAAATAGGGCAGGAGGAAGCGTTTGGCGCACTTGCGGCGCTAGCAGGCGCAGCATTAGCGGCTGTTGCTATGGTGCTTGTCAGACGTCTTGTTAAAAAAGAACGCACCTCGACCATTGTGATTTATTTCACCCTGACCTCAACCGTTGCTGGCCTTTTGACACTGCCATTTGGCTGGGTGATGCCTAATTTACATCAGTTGATCATGTTGATCTGTGCAGGTTTAGCCGGAGGAATTGCGCAAATCTTGCTGACAGAATCTTATCGTCATGCGCCGATGTCGACGATTGCACCGTTTGAATATACATCGATGGTGCTTAGTCTCATCATCGGTTTTTTGATTTTTGGCGATATACCAACCGTCACTATGCTGATCGGCAGTGCTATTGTAATGATGGCCGGTATTTTCGTGATCTTGCGTGAGCGTAAATTGGCGCTTCCACCGCAAAAATCAAACTCACCGCAAACCATTCCATGATTTGCGTAACTGTTTGATCTTACGCGCCCAACTCTTGTAATTTGGCTTTAACGCTTAATAAGTCCTGCCATGCAAAGCGCTTTTGTGCAGGACTGCGTAACAGATAGGCCGGATGCAGGCTTGGCATAACAGGTATTTGCACGCCTGCCGCCGTTGCATGTGACAGCCAGTTCCCTCTTACCCGCAAAATCGTATCGGCAGCATTAGTGAGTAATTTGGTGACAGGGCCGCCAAAGCTGACAATAATTTTTGGATTTGCCAGTGCAATCTGCCGTTCGATAAATGGCTGGCAGAGTTCAATTTCCAATGGTGTAGGAATGCGATTGCCTGGTGGCCTCCAGCAAATCATATTAGCGAGGTAGGTTTGTTCTCGGGTGAGGCCGATTGCACTGAGCATATTGTCAAACAACTGACCGGTACGCCCTGCAAATGGCAGGCCTTCCATATCTTCATCGCGCCCCGGCACATCACCGACAAACATAATCGCAGCATCGGGGTTGCCGTCTTCAAAGCACAGATTTTTGGCTGTGAACTTCAGTCCGCAACCATCAAAAGCTGCAAGGCGCTCGCGCAACTCCTGCAATGTATTGGCACTGGCCGCACTTTCGCGCGCCAGAGCAATTTGCTGCGCGTCCGGCACTGCTTGGCTTGTGCTGGGCGCAAATACCGGCGTTGGTGCTGCTCGGGTTGCTGGTGCAGCATTTGCTGGGCGTTGATTTGATTGCGCTTGACGCTGCGCATTTTGCGGCTGTCTTTGTGCCGCCATCTGACTGAGCTGTTCTTTGCGCAGTCTTTCAGCCTTTTCGGATGCTGCAAACTGATCCACTGGCTCTTCAGACAAAGCTATGTCCAAGCCGGATTCTGCATAAAAATGCAGCAGCTCATCCATATCATATGTGATTTGTCCGGCAGTCATCAGTTTGGATCTCCAAAGCTGTCTATAGACAGGGGGTGGCAAATTCTGTGCGTTAATGCAAGTGCAACCTGTCTGTTGAGAGAAAAGTAATATCTTTAGTGAGACATGAGGTAAATGTGTCTGTACTGTTTAATACGGACGTTAGGACGCATAGGCGATTAATTCTAATTTTGCGATACCGTTAGTACAAAAAAACAAAAACAGCCTGACGAGGCAGCCCGCGCAGGGCGCAGACGACAAGAAAATAAATCGGAGGCGTAAATGACCGAAGCTGCTGAACTGCCTGAACGCGAGAGCATGGAGTTTGATGTTGTTATCGTGGGGGCAGGGCCTGCCGGATTGGCTGCGGCTATTCGTTTAAAACAATTATCGCCTGATTTATCTGTTGTCGTGCTGGAAAAAGGTGCCGAAGTTGGCGCACATGTTTTGTCCGGCGCGGTGGTTGATCCTGTCGGTATCGAAAAGCTGATCCCTGATTGGCGCGATGATCCTGATCATCCGTTTAAAACACCTGTGACAGCTGATCATTTTCTTTTGCTTGGGCCAGCAGGTTCGGTGCGTTTGCCTAATATGCTGATGCCGCCTTTGATGAATAATCACGGCAATTATATTGTTTCACTTGGCAATGTCGCACGTTGGCTGGCATCACGCGCCGAGGCGCTGGGTGTTGAAATCTATCCGGGCTTTGCAGCAACGGAAGTGCTTTACGATGAAAATGGCGCGGTCAATGGTGTTGCGACCGGCGATATGGGCATTGAAAAAGATGGCACATATGGGCCAAATTATACCCGCGGCATGGCCTTGATGGGCAGATATGTGCTCATTGGTGAAGGTGCGCGCGGTTCACTTGCAAAGCAGCTGATCGAGCATTTCAAACTGGATGCTGATCGCGAGCCTGCCAAATACGGCATTGGTTTGAAAGAGCTGTGGCAAGTTGATCCATCCAAACATAAATTGGGCTTGGTACAGCATTCATTCGGTTGGCCGCTTGATATGAAAACCGGTGGCGGCTCTTTCCTTTACCATCTGGAAGATAATATGGTGGCAGTGGGTTTTGTTGTTCACCTGAATTATAAAAATCCATATCTTTCGCCATTTGAAGAGTTCCAACGCTTTAAAACGCATCCTGCCATCAAAGATGTGTTTGAAGGTGCCAAGCGTGTTTCTTATGGTGCCCGCGCAATAACCGAGGGTGGCTGGCAATCCGTGCCAAAACTTTGCTTCCCGGGTGGTGCATTGCTTGGTTGCTCGGCAGGGTTTGTGAATGTGCCACGCATCAAAGGCAGCCATAATGCAGTTCTTTCAGGCATACAGGCAGCAGAAAGCGTAGTGGCGGCACTTGAAAATGGCCGAACCAATGATGAGCTAGTCGATTATGAAAATAGCTGGCGCAGTAGTGATATTGGCAAAGATCTGAAAAAAGTGCGCAATGTTAAGCCGCTCTGGTCGAAGTTCGGAACACTTGTTGGTGTCGGTCTTGGTGGCTTGGATATGTGGACGAACACATTGTTTGGTGTTTCTTTATTTGGCACGTTGAAGCACGGTAAAACCGATGCTGCTTCTTTGGAGCCTGCGGACAAGCATAAGAAAATTGATTATCCGAAACCTGATGGTGTGCTGACATTTGACCGTTTGTCATCAGTGTTTCTTTCGAATACCAATCATGAAGAAAATGAGCCGGTGCATCTACTGGTGCAGAATATGGCTTTGCAGGTGACATCGGAGCTCGGCGTTTATGACGGGCCGTCGGCACGTTATTGCCCTGCTGGTGTTTATGAGTGGGTGGAGAAGGACGGGCAGGAGACTTACGTGATCAATGCGCAGAATTGCGTTCATTGTAAAACCTGCGACATCAAAGACCCGAACCAAAATATCAATTGGGTACCGCCACAAGGCGGCGAAGGACCCGTCTACGCCAATATGTAAATATTGGCCGGAGATGGTGTCCGTCCCGACCGCCGTAAGATAATGTCGGCGAAGGACCCGTCTACGCCATTATGTAGATATTGACCGGAGATAGTGTCCGTCTCGACCGCCGTAAGATAATGTCGGCGAAGGACCCGTCTGCGTCATATGTAGATATTGACCGGAGATAGTGTCCGTCTCGACCGCCGTAAGATAATGTCGGTGAAGTACGCGTCTGCGTCATATGTAAATATTGACCGGAGAAGGTGACTGCCTCGACCGCCGTAAAGATAATGTCGGTGAAGTACGCGTCTGCGTCATATGTAAATATTGACCGGAGAAGGTGCCCGTCTCGACCGCCGTAAAGATAATGTGGCAGAAGGAACTATCTTCACGCTATTATAGTGTGGTTGACGGACTTATGCGCCATTGAACTATTAAATAAGCCGCGGTCAGGCGCTCTGACCGCGGCTTAGTTGTCATTTACGATAGCTTATGAGCTGGCTTTGAGACGTGCGTTGCAGAGACTGTAATAACCGCCGCCTTTTTGAATCCACTTCAGGCCATTCAAAGCGTTCTTATCTTTCAATGCATGATATTGTTCGAGGCAGGTATGCATACGTGCTTTACCCGCGCTTTCATGCGAAAACTTGGCAGAAACATTTCTAGGGAAAGTAACGCCGCGTGGTGCTGCGGTTGTTGGTGCTGGTGGCTCGCGCTCACCATCGGTGCTTAGAGCTGTTAAATCAGCACCCGGGCCACATTCAGCTTTGCGGAAATCATTCCATTTCATGCCATTATCAACACCGGCATCTTTAGCAGCCTGATATTTGGCACCACATTGCTGCATGGTGAGGCTTTTAGGCTCAGCAGCAGCTGCCGCTTTGGCAGGCTTTTTAGCTGGAGTTTCTTTTTTAGAGCTTGTTGACTTGGCAGGAGCTTCTGTGGCGGTGTCGCTGCCACACTCGGCTTTACGATACTGGTTCCAGTTAAGTCCGCCGAGGGTGCCTGCATCTTTAGCAGCCTGATATTTGGCGCTGCATTCTTGCATGGTCAGTGCATTTGCTGGTGCCGTTGTGGCCATTGCGGCAACGGTTGCCACCAGAGCTGTGCCTGCCAGACCTGCCAGTGAACGAATAAGCATAATAAAACTCCTGTTTTAAATTGCCGATATTATATGTACTTATCCTCAAGGACGACAAGATAGTCAGGTGTGAAATTCAATAATATATGCTGTTTTTCTATGAATTTTATTAAACAGAATTATGCATCTTGCACTCAACTATAAGTATTAAGCGTCTTTTATAAAATATATGCAGCATTCTTAATGCATTGTCATCCATTTGCGCGCTTCACGCAGTGCCGTTGCCAGTTCTGCTTTGGACATGGTGCCTGCCAGTTGTGTGCGCATGTCCGCAGCCTGTTTGTGGCCGCGAATGGCTGCAATATTCAACCATTTGTGCGCTTCAATAACATTAATATCGCAATCGCGACCAGTGGCGTACATGACACCCATTTCGAAGAGAATTTGCTCTTCCGTGACAATGTCATCTTCTTCAGCGGATTTTTCAAACTGTGCCATCGTTCTCAATTCCTGTTTTACAACAAAGCGTGGGGTATTGTTGTTTGACAGGCGGATCATAAAGGACAGGGTTTAAACTGGCGGTTAAATGACATGCTTAATACAAAGTGAGCAAAATTTCGTGGCCGGAAAGCCACAGCTCTTATTCAAGATAGGCGTGGTTGAAAAAAGCTGGTTTCGCTTCGGGCTGATAAAAAGCGCCACATGAATGTTCATATGGCGCTTTTAAAAAATCACGAAATCGCTGACGAATTATTTGGCTTTTTGCCCGAACAGAATGCTCTGTGCCTGTTTATCCGTGGCAAGATTGGATTTTTCACGCTCAGTTTTACCAAGTTCCATGCCGCGTTGAACCGCCGGACGGGTAAGCATCAGCTCATACCAACGCTTCAGGTTAGGGAAATCTTCCAGCTTCTGATCATAATTTTTGTACGCGCTAATCCAGCCGACACAAGCCATATCAGCGATGGAATAGTCACCTGCAATATAGTCTTTACCTTCCAGTTGACGGTTTAACACGCCATAGAGGCGGTTAACTTCATTGGTGTAGCGATCAATGCCATATTGTACTTTTTCAGGTGCATAAACGCGGAAATGACCTGCCTGACCGGACATAGGGCCAAGTCCGCCCATCTGCCACATCAACCACTCATCAACGGCCACACGAGCGCGTTCGTTCTCCGGATAGAAGCGGTTAAACTTACGGCCGAGATATTGCAGGATTGCACCTGATTCAAACACAGAAATCGGCTGACCATCAGGGCCTTCAGGATCAATAATCGCTGGCATACGGTTATTCGGCGCAATTTTCAAAAAAGATGGCTCGAACTGATCACCTTTGCCGATATTGATATATTTGACTTCATAAGGAATGCCCAATTCTTCCAGCATAATGCTGATTTTCCAGCCATTGGGGGTCGGCCAATAATAAAGCTCAATAGGTTTGGTTTGCGTGGTCATAAGGAACTCCCGATTATGGCGGTGATATAGCTTGAACATATGCCTTGTATTTTATCCTGCAAGGGGCGCTCGCAAGTTTTTAGACTTATTAATCAATATGAATGCTGCATGAATGGCTGCCTCAGGGAAGGTTCAGTCCGATTTTCTATGATGGTTCCATATCGTCAAAGAAGGGGATCAACATGCTCAACAAATCTGTTATCGCCATATTGTTATTTGCAGGGATTGTGCTGGTTTCGCTCAGCACTGTCGGTAAATTTGATCAAGGTATTCAGCATCTCGCCATGAACACTGCGAAGGTGCTGCCATGATGAGCTCTGTCTTCGCTTATTTTGCCCTGATGGTTCGCATGTTGATTTTTTGCACGGTCTTTATCGGCCCGCCAGCATCGTTCGCTTTATTAAATTCCGCTTATCCGCCCAAAATCAGCGCTGCCGGATTGGTTATTTTTGTTAGTCTGCAACGTGCAGCGTAAAAATATACTTCTATATACTCCCAGTTGTCATTCGACTCGCTATATAGTGAGCTATGACAAACAAAACCGATCTCCCTTTTCTTTCTGAAATCATGACGCCGCCTCTGGCAGCAGCAGAGAATTTTGACGATGCCCGTGCCGCCGTAGCGGCACTGCGCAAACTTTATGAACGTAATACTGCCTTTTTGCGTGATGCTTTTGAGAATGTAGCCTTGGGGAAAATGGAAGCGCGCCGTTATCGTGCCTTCTATCCGGAGCTGAAACTCTCAACCACCAGTTTTGCGCATGTTGATACGCGTTTGGCTTATGGTCACGTGTCTGCGCCTGGTGATTATACTGCAACCATCACACGCCCTGATCTGTTTGAGCACTATCTGATTGAACAAATCCGCCTGTTAATGCGCAATCATAATGTCAGCGTTACAGTGCAGGAATCATCAACACCTATTCCGCTTCATTTTGCTTTTCTTGAAGGCACTCATGTCGATGGTGCAGTGGCCAATGCTTTTGCACATCCTTTGCGTGATTTGTTTGATGTGCCGGATCTCAGCAGCACCGATGATAAAATCGCTAATGGTGATATTGATCTGATACCGGGTGAGGCAATGCCGCTTGCGCCTTTTACGGCGCAGCGCATTGATTATTCCTTGCAGCGTCTGGCGCATTATACGGCTACCAGCCCTGCACATTTTCAAAATTATGTGCTTTTCACTAATTACCAGTTCTATATTGACGAGTTTTGTAATTATGCCCGCAAGTTAATGGCGGAAGGTGGCGGCGGTTACACCCGCTTTGTTGAGCCGGGCAATCTCGTGACACTTGCTGGTGAAACGGCGCCATCCCTTGGCACTGCTGCATCGCGGCTGCCGCAAATGCCGGCTTACCATCTGCAACGCGATGATCATTCCGGTATCACCATGGTCAATATCGGGGTTGGGCCATCAAATGCGAAAACCATTACCGACCATATTGCTGTTCTTCGTCCGCATGCATGGCTGATGCTTGGCCATTGTGCCGGCTTGCGCAACAGTCAGCAATTGGGTGATTATGTTCTTGCGCATGCTTATGTGCGCGAAGATCACGTGTTGGATGATGATTTGCCCGTCTGGGTGCCAATTCCGGCTTTGGCCGAAATTCAGGTGCCGCTAGAGGATGCGGTGGAGGAAATTACTGGTCTGGAAGGCTATGATCTGAAGCGGATCATGAGAACCGGTACGGTTGCCACTATTGATAACCGCAATTGGGAACTACGTGATGAGCGAGGACCTGTGCAACGTCTTTCGCAATCGCGTGCCATTGCTTTGGATATGGAATCTGCCACTATTGCCGCTAATGGTTTCCGTTTCCGTGTGCCTTATGGCACTTTGCTTTGTGTTTCAGATAAGCCATTGCATGGTGAGCTGAAACTACCGGGAATGGCGACCGAGTTCTATCAGCGTCAAGTGGCGCAGCATTTACATATCGGCATCAGAGCAATGGAAAAAATTGCAGCAATGCCACAAGAGCGTCTGCATTCTCGTAAATTACGCAGCTTCTACGAAACTGCGTTTCAGTAATCAAAAACAATGTCGTCCGGGCTGTCTGGTTTCGCGCTGCTTATCAGCATTTTGATACCGGACGGCACGCCCTCTTATGAGAAGCCGATTTACCTGCTGGCTTACTCTCATCATCAGGAAAATCAGTTTCATGCGGACTTCCAAGAAAATTTCTTCATTGAGTTTTGCGGTTTTTATCATTGCCGTTCTTGGAACGGTGCCGCTGGTGCTTGGTTTTTTTGGTGAAGTTCATCCGGTTCTCGATGCATTTTCCCATTTGCGTGCGCATTTATCTGTTGCGCTTTTTCTGTTTTCCCTACCACTTTTGCTGTCAGGGCTTCGCCGTGAGGCGATAATGATCTGTTTATTTTGCATGTTAAGTTTTGCAACAACACTTGATGTCGTTCGTAATCAGATTTCAGGTGTTGAACTGTCGGAGCGGGTTAAGGTTGAAGGTGCAACTTATAGTCTGGTTCAGCTTAATCTGCTCTATGATCATCCGGAGCCGCAACGGGTTTTACAGATGATTGGCCGACAAAATCCTGATGTGGTTACATATCAGGAGGCGTCTAAATATTGGGAGCCTTGGCTCAGGATTTTGGAAGGTCGTTATCCTTATCACTTGCTTTGCAAAGATTATCCGGGTTCTTGGGGTGTTGGCATTCTGTCCAGAAGGCCATTTGTGCAAGATGCAGCGCGGTTATGTGTTGGTGATGGTGTATTGGCGTCAGCACAAATTGATTTTGGCGGGCAGGTTGCAACTATTGCATCGCTGCATCTTTCCTGGCCTTGGCCAATGCAGCAGCCTGCGCAGTTAAGTGAGATTGAGCCACATTTGCGGGCGATGAAACATCCGCTTATTATTGCGGGTGACTATAATGCGACCAGCTGGAGTCATGCTTTGGCACGCGTGGCTAAAGCCAACGATACATATGAGTTTAGTGGCCTTGGTGCTACATGGATGTTAAAGCAACTGCCAATCAGTTGGGTTAAATGGTTGGGTGTTCAGATCGATCATATATTAGTTAGCAGTAACGTTGGTGTTGATCAGGTAAACACATTAGATGAAGTCGGTTCGGACCATCTGCCTTTGCTGATAAAATTCACATTACCAAGCACTATGGAGCCAGAAGAAAGTGCGGACACAAAAGTAGTTCTGCGCTAATTTTCGTAATCTCTCTCGATAGCATGGCTTATTCAAGTCTCTGCCAATGCCTTTAGGTCGCCTTGGTATTTGTGAGAAGGCTGAGGAGGTGTGAAGGCTATTTACACTTCGACCAGCACGTCAACGACGTGATTAACCAGCCAAGAATTAGCACTGTGCCACCGGTTGGGGCGGCAAATGGGAATAAGCGGTCGCCTAGAAAATCACGCGACAGCAGATCGCCACAAAAAAGTATTAAGCCAATTAAAATCGCCGAGCCACCAATCGTTGCTGTGCGGCTTTGGCCACTTAAAATCGACAATGCAAGAAATGCCGGGGCATGGCCTAAGAGAATAGGGGCTACTATATTCAGATTGCCGGTATCGTTATGTGCAGCACCCGCATAGGTGATCAGGGCGAGGGCGCCGGTCAAGCCACCAATAGTCGAAAAATATCTATTCACCTGAAATGACAATTTATCCGGCCTTTCGACGCTCATTAATAATTAGTAGTGATCTATAACTACAACTCATATTCTCAATGCATATTAAAGCAATGCAGAAAAGAAATTCAATGATGAGCAGGTATTTTGATCGCAATAAAATATAAATTATAGGATCACTACGAGCGAATGAATTAAGCGTGATCATAGACTTATCGGGCTTTGTGCGTATTTGCATCGGTAAAAAACTAAGTGCGCTTGGATAAGGTTGCGCGTTGTTAGACAAGCTCTATAAATTAAGGCAGCTATTTTGTTCAGGATTGCTGGTGCTATTTGGCGGGCAATAGTGAGCGTCTTTATTATAAGTTTTAGTCGAAAAATGTTTCGCTTTAAAATTTAGCCACAAAAAAACGCCAGTGAAAAATCACTGGCGTTCTTTTTAATCAGATTAAGGTCTGATTAGAAGTTACGCTGGAAGCGAACGAAACCAGCCCATCCGTCTTCTTTTTGACCTTGGTATTTTGCTGACAGGTAGTTAACAGCCAGCTTGGTGTTGAAGCCTTTAACAACTTCGTAATCAACTGTTGCACCAGCGCTTACACCTTTGAGGCCGCTAACGTGAGCGATCTTGTCAAAGTACTGTGCGCCGATAGAAGCTTTCAGCTTGTCGTTGAATTTGTAGCCAACGAGACCACCAAGGCTCCACTTTGCGCCGAGGTTAGCTGATACGGAACCGAAGCCAAAATCTTTGGCGGTGATTACACCGTAGAAGTTGTGACCGGATTCGTAGGTTGCAATAGCTTCGAGCCAAACTGCATCGGTTACGTTTGCCTTAGCAATACCCTTAACAGCCCACTCTTTTGCAGTTGCATCATATGCAACCCAAGCGTCTACGCTGCCCCAGCCCTGTGTGAAGCCGAGCTTACCAACTACGTTTGGTTTGTAGTCGTAGTCGTAATCAGCTTCTTCAAGTGCCAAGGTTGCTGAGAAGCCATTTCCGCCAGCAAAGGTATAGCTCATGAAGTGAACGCGGGAACCACCGCCGCTATCAAATTCACCACTCAGGCCTGCATCGTAGAGTGTGTCTCGAAGACCCATTTCAAGGCCGCCAAGACCAATAAATGCTTCCTGAAGGCCAACATTACCGTTGTTGCCGTATGCTTTTCCTTTGAGCTTGTTAAAGTCTGTACCAGAGATACTAACTGCGGTATCACCAATATGACCACTATGTGATGTGGCGCGCAGTTTGATAAATGAACGCAGGGTGCCGAGTTCAGTTTCGTTACGTGCATCAAAGTTCAGTTCTGCACGACCGTATTTTTTCCAGCCATCATCTTCGCTTGTCCAATCGATCTGGTAACGAACCATACCGGAAACGCGCAGGCAGGTTTCGGTGCCTGGAATGTAGAAGAAGCCAGCGCCGTATGCATCGCAAACGCGAACATATTCAACTGCTTCTGGTTCTGGTGCGATGATTGCGTCGGCTGCGTTTGCGCCGGTAGCTGCTACGAGTGCCGCAGCGGAGCCGAGGAGAAGGCTCTTGATGTTCATTTCTGACCTCCAGTCAAAGTTTAAAAACGGGTTTGGGCATTTCTTTTTGGCTGAAGGACAACCTGTCCCCATCCCCTTGCTTTGAAAAAGTCGCCCCGAAGCGCGCCTTCTTCTGATGTGAAGATACTCAGGCCAGATTTTGATGCAACTGGGAAAACCACTCTGATGCCTTCCGGATGTCTCTATGAAAGGGGCTTGTTGCAGAAAAGACACGAATTTCATGTTGCCGGAGGTGTTCATTAAGGGTTTGGTAATGAAAATAAACAGTTTTTAACAGTTTTGCGTCAGTTGAGACTGAGTAAGTGATTTGATTTGCATCGGAATCAGGCAAATCACTTGTGTGCGGGAATGCAAATCACAGCACATCGGCGATGAGTTATATGAGCGGATTTTGGTATTATATACATTATTATATATGCAGTGTGTGGCTACCGATTGGTGCCGGGGAGCGTCATGTATCGTTAACACCTGCCACTTCTGACAAGTTTATGTGTGTGATGATAAAATTTTTGAAGATAAAGCGTTAAATTGCTTGAACTTAGTGAATTAAAAAGCTATCTGGCCTGTACCGGAGAGGTGGCCGAGTGGTCGAAGGCGCTCCCCTGCTAAGGGAGTAGACCCGTGAGGGTCTCGTGGGTTCGAATCCCATCCTCTCCTCCATTTTCCTTATATTTAAATATCTTTAATGCCCATACGGGTGTTGGATCATTGTGCCCTTCTTTAACCGATTTCAAAAATCAGTTGATTCGGGCGTCTATAAACAGTTTTTCAAAGTGATAAACTGGATTCTCTTAAATGATCTCCTTAATGCTTGAATTGTCTTAGAATCATCGAGAGAAGGGGTGGTTGAGTTGAAACAGTGGTTTTGGCCCGGCTGGGTTTGCACCGTTACCCTGACCGCAGTTGCTTTGTGGTTTGGCATTAAGCCATTGGAAGCCGAACTCTCATTGCGGGCACAGAATGATTTGCAGGCCTATGACTGGACAAGTTTCAGTCTTGAGGGACGCGATCTCACTTTGCGCGGTGTGGCGCCTGACGAAGAATCACAGATCGCGGCGATAAAGGTCGCAAATGCGATTGAAGGGATTCGCGTTGTCGATGATCTGACGTCTTTATTACCGCTTGCAGCGCCTTACACGTTTCAGATCGAGAAAAACGGCGATGGTATTATTTTAAGTGGCTATATTCCGACAGCGCCGCTTCGTGACGAGCTGATGCTTGAAATGGAAAAACGGGCTGGTGGCGTCTCTGTGATGGATGAAATGGCTTTGGCTCGCGGACAAGCGCCAAACTATATTTCTCTGGTTAAATTTGCTATTTTGCAATCTGCTTATCTCAAATCAGGTAAAATCGCTCTGATTGATATGCGTCTGAATATTGATGGCGATGCGAATGACCGGCTTGATTATTACCGCTTGCAGAATGCATTGAATAATTCACTGCCAGAAGGCGCAAGTGTAGGGCAGCGTTTCATTGCGCAGCCTTAAATTTATGTTTTAAAAGCGTTCGTCGGATTTTTTGAGATATTTAAGCATTGGTCATAAGACACGAAAGGTCATTTATGCTCTATCTTGTTCAGACATTTTGGTTTGTGTTGTTGCTGGCTTTATGCGTTGGTTTTCTGGTAGGCTGGATGGCAGTTGGAAATAAAAAGTAAAATAGTTTTATTTGCGAAGCATCGGCGGCTCGTAAATTATGAAGCACTATCTCGCTCTGACTTAAATATATTAATCCGGGGGAAGAAATAATGCCTCACCTTATTTTGCAGCTCGCTTTGTTGATTGCTGCGGTGTTCGTGATTGGTAGCTTGGTTGGTTCTTTCGCACGTAAGCGAAAAGCTAAAAATGAGCCTGTGCTACCTGAGCCCGAACAACAGGTTGAGGCCGTGAAACCTGCTCCGGAAAAGTTAGAGCATAAGCTTCAGACACCGGTTCCGGCTATACCTGAAGCAAATGTTATTGCTCAGGAAGCTGCTGCTGAGAATGATGATGCAGTGGCAGAGCCTGTAAAGGCCGAAGAGACTGCAATTGAAGAATCAAGCACAACTATAGCTGAAGTGTCGGGCGATGCGGCAGCTGAGGCTATTGCGGAGCCTGTCGCGATTGAAGAGCTGCCGGTTGCTGAGCCTGTGATAGCGAAAGAACCTGAACCTGTTGTTGAGCCTGGTCTGCCGCCATTGCTGGATGCAGCACGCGATGGCAAGCCGGATGATTTGTTGAAGATTAAAGGCATTGGCCCAACATTACAGCGCAAGCTTTATACGCTTGGTGTGTATCATTATGACCAATTGGCTGCATGGAATACCGACAACGCTGTCTGGATTGGTAAAAAGCTTAATTTTCGTGGTCGTGTTGAGCGTGAGGAGTGGGTGGAGCAAGCGATGGCGCTTGTTAAACTCGGTGAAAAAGAACGCGCGAATAAAACAGCTAAAAAATCACCGGCAAAAACAGGTGTAAAAAAAGCGACAGCCAAGGCAGCCTCTGTGAAGGCGGCAGTTAAGAGAGCGCCGGTCAAAACAGCTAAAAGCAAAGCGAAAACGGCGACTAAAAAAGCAGATGTGTGATTGATTTTTTACCAAAACGATTGATTAAAAAGAGCGGCTTCGGGGAAACCTGAAGCCGCTCTTTTGTTATTATCTGCGACCGTTGATCAGGTCGGCTTTGATATTTGCTGTGCCGGTTAGGCGCGCTTTGTAAACTTCGTAGTTTTCCATAACCCGCTGCACATAGTTGCGGGTTTCAGGGTATGGAATGCGTTCAATCCAGTCGACGACGTCTTCAATGGAGCGGCCACGTGGGTCGCCATATTTGGCAATCCATTGATTGGCGCGTGTTGGCCCTGCATTGTAACCGGCAAAGGTCAAAATATAAGAGCCGTCAAAGCGGCCAAGTTGTTCGCTCAAATAATGGGCGCCAAGCGTCGCATTATAGGCAGAATCATTGGTGAGTTTGGCATGGGTAAAGGCAATGCCTGCGCGTGTGGCAACACCTTTGGCGGTACCTGGCAGCAATTGTAACAGGCCAAGCGCTCCGGCACTTGAAACGGCTGAGGCGTTGAACTCGCTTTCCTGACGTGCAATCGCATATGCGAGCGCTTTGCCGGAGCCGTTAATATTAGCGTGGCTTGGAATGGCGCCTAACGGGTGTGATAATGCGCCGACATCAAGGCCGCGGGTTGCAGCGGTTTTGCCGATACGCAATGCCAGAAAGTGATTGTTCTTTTGCTCAGCCATAACGGCCAGCAGGGCTAATTCACCAACACTGGAAATCTCTTGTGCCAGATTACGATAAAGCGCATCGGCGCGTGAGCTGTAACCAGCTGCTTCCAACCGCTTGATTGCCTGCACCGCAGGACGATTGGCGAAATTGGTACGATCTGCGTTGCTCGGTTTAGGGTAGGGCAGTTGCAAGGTGGACTGTCCAAGCTTAGCTGCGGCCAGCTGACCGTAGAATGTGGTGCCATAATGCGCAGCGCGCTGATAATAATTGCCGGCATTGCCGCCTGCGCCGGCTTCTGCTGCACGTCCTAACCAATAATAAGCGCGCGATGCTGAAATCGCACCGGATGAAATTTCCGCAATACGGGCAAAGTGTTTTGCGGCAGTCTTAGGGTCGTTTAATGAGCGAAGTGCATACCAACCGGCATGGAACTCAGCATCCGCGGCCATTGTTGGTGATTCTGCTGCATGGGCGGCGGCCACCTGATAGGCCAGCTTTGCTTTGCCGATATCCAGCAATTCACGTGATAATACGCGACGTTCTGTCCACCAGGCATCCGGATCAATCAGTGCTTTAGCGTCTTTTGGCGCTTTAATCATAATGTTTGCCGCGTCGCTGAAGCGTTCAGCGCGACGTAAATAGCGGGCTTTCACAAACAGGAAAGACGGATGCGAATGCCATGATTTGTCAACGGCATTGATTCTCTGCGCTGCATCATTGCTGTTCTTTGAAACAGCAAGATAAGCCTGATAAAGTGACTGCGCCTGTGCAGGTCCTGCCAGATTGGCAGCCGATTGCATGCGGCCGTTGTAAAGCGAGCGGATCAGGCGATTAAGATGGTCGTCACGCGTCAGAGTATCGGAAAACTCACGCAAGACAGACTGCTCTTCGGTCTGTGAAAGGCGTGCTGTTGCCCACCAGGGTGCCAGCAATTGTCTGGCCTTGGCATTATTGCCGCTCGCTTTATGAGCGCGCGCCAATGTCATAATGCCTTCAGTTGTTTGCGGGCGGCTATTGCCAAATGCGCCAATCACCTGACCCGCTGGCAGTTTTTCACGCGCCAATGCACGTTCGGAATTGTTGCGAATAGCGCCCATACCAGGCCAGCCCTGCAATTCGGCAGCGGCAGCGGCAATCTCCGCGCTTGTGATGCCTTCAGCGTTGGAGGTTGCGATCACCCATGAGAGAATCTGCCGGTCAATACTGCCTCGTGCCATGTTATTTTTCATGGCAATTGTACGGGCGGCATTTTTGTTTTCCAGTGCGTCAAGGGCAGCTTTCAACGTGCCGCTGACAATGGCCGGATTGGCTGCCCGCGGAACACTGGACGTAATGACCTGATCCTGCAATGTCGGTCGCTGGCTTGGACGCGGGCTTGGGGTTACCAGATTCATCGGTGACTGGCGCGTGGCGGTCGGTGCAAACGGTGTTGGCTGAGGCCGTGCAAACGGGGTCGGAACATCGGGAGGCGGGACGGGCTGCGCAATTGCTGTGGCTGTTGGCAGGCAAAGCATCAGGCTGCACCCTGCAAGCAGGATATTACGCCAAATCGGTGCTCTTTGATCAACTTTACGCATATCGAACCAAACCACATTGCTTTTGCTCTGATCGGTTGTCTCGCATAAAATGAATTTCATTTGAAAGCTGCGGGACGTGTCAGGGTAGAGGAACTTTTTTACTTTTCTATTATAATTTTTATCAGTGAAGGCATCGTTAACAATCCATTATGAGTGAGATCGGATAACTAACGTCCATTGGGTCGTAAAATTGCTTGCTCCATTCTTATGGCAATACTATGGTGCGACCGCTTTCGTCGGGTTTTCCGGCGTTTATTAACATTTCATCTCTCAGGAGTTTATTGATGCTGAAGGGCTCAATCACCGCACTTGTTACGCCATTCGATCGTGATGGTGCATTTGACGAGAAATCCTTCCGCTCCTTCGTGAATTGGCAAATTCAAGAGGGCACCAATGGATTGGTGCCTGTCGGTACAACCGGTGAAACACCTACGCTCTCGCATGACGAGCATAAGCGGGTCATTGAAGTCTGTATTGAAGTCGCGGACAAGCGCGTGCCGGTCATTGCAGGTGCCGGTTCAAACAATACACGTGAAGCGATTGAGCTGGCGCAGCACGCTGAAAAAGCAGGCGCGGATGCGGTTCTCATTGTGACGCCTTATTACAACAAGCCTAATCAGCGTGGCCTTTATGAGCATTTTGCGGCTATCGCGCGTGAAATCACTGTGCCGGTAGTTATTTATAATATCCCTGGTCGCTCGATCGTTGATATGCTGCCGGAAACCATGGGTCGTCTGGTCGCTGACCACAAAAATATCGTTGCCGTTAAAGACGCAACCGGTCGTATTGAGCGCGTGTCTGAACAACGTGCGGTTTGCGGTAAAGACTTCGTCCAGTTGTCGGGTGAAGATGCAACAGCACTGGGCTTTAACGCCCATGGTGGTCATGGCTGCATTTCAGTGACTTCAAACATTGCGCCACGCCTTTGCGCTGAGTTTCAGGCCGCGTGCCTGAGTGGCGACTATGCAAAAGCACTGGAATATCAGGATCGCTTGATGCCATTGCATAAAGCATTGTTTATCGAGCCGAATCCGGCTGGTCCTAAATATGCTTTATCGCGTTTGGGGCTGATGGAGCCGGTTGTGCGCTCGCCGATGGTTCAGGTGGAAGAGTCCACACGCCTCATCATTGATCGTGCCATGCAACATGCTGGCCTGATTAATTAATTTGTGACAAATAGAAAAAGCGTCTTTATTTTTAAAGACGCTTTTAATCTGTGTGACAGGTATTATATAACCTTATTATGAATAAGCCAAAAACACCGACAGTGCGCAAAATTATCGCGGAAAACCGCCGTGCGCGCTTTAACTTTGAAATTGTGAGCACGCTGGAAGCAGGTCTGGTTCTGTCGGGGACGGAAGTGAAGTCACTTCGCGCCAATCAGTCAAATATTGCCGAAAGCTATGCAAGCTTTGAGAATGGTGAGTTTTGGCTGATCAATTCGTATATTCCTGAATATACGCAAGGCAATCGCTTCAATCATGATCCGCGTCGACTGCGTAAATTGCTGGTCAGCCGTCGTGAAATGGCGCGTTTGTTCAACTCGGTTTCGCGCGATGGTATGACCGTCGTGCCGTTGAAGCTTTATTTCAATGATCGTGGTCGTGTTAAGCTGGAATTGGCGGTCGCGCGCGGTAAGAAGCTACATGATAAGCGCCAGACCGAGAAAATGCGCGACTGGAATCGTGAAAAGTCACGCTTGCTGCGCGATAAAGGCTAAACTCATCATCATTGATTGTTGAAAAATGCAGATGCTGGCAGGTTAATTGCCAGTGTACAGATAGTTGCGCACATTCGTGAAAACGTCGCGGAACATTTTTTCAGTTAAAACACCGGTATTGGTGTTGTAGCGTGAGCAGTGATAGCTGGAAAAAATCCTGATCCCGTTAATGTCCGTTTCCTTGCCATGGCCAAATTTATGCTTGGAAACAGGTTCGCCTAAGGCGCGGATCGTGGATTGATGCGCGATTGTGCCAAGAGTGACAATGGCGCGCAAATTATTGAAGCCGGAGAGGGCGGGCTTTAAAAACTGGCGGCAATTGTTGATTTCGGATGCTGTTGGTTTGTTTTCCGGCGGCACACAGCGCACAGCATTGATAATCACCGTATTGAGCAATTCGAGACTGTCATCAATACGTGCTTCAAACTTGCCGCGGGCAAAGCCTAAATCAATTAAGGTGCTGTAGAGAAGCTCGCCTGCGTAATCGCCGGTGAAAGGGCGGCCGGTGCGGTTTGCGCCGCGTAAACCGGGTGCAAGCCCGATAATCATCAGGCTGACGCTATCCTCACCACCCACAGGCATGAATGGCGGAACCGGAGCATTGTTCCATTCCGGTTCTTTTGCGCGCCATTCTTGTAAAAAGTCATGCAAACGCGGACAAATCGCGCAATCATGTGAAGGATGGATCATCTTTACCCTTCAGAAGAGGCGACGACGATCAATAATCGTCGTCTTCCATATCATCAGTGACGAAGCGCGGTGCCTGCTGCTGCGGGCGCTCGGACATTTCACGGCCGATTTCTGATTTCAGCGATACGAGATCAATGAAATGGTCTGCCTGACGGCGCAATTCATCGGAAATCATTGCTGGCTGAGTGGTCAGCGTCGAAACGATAGAAACTTTGCGGCCCTTGCGCTGCAAGGCTTCAACCAATGAGCGGAAGTCGCCGTCGCCAGAGAAGATGACGAAATGGTCGATGGCATCTGTCAGCTGCATCGCATCAACGGTCAGCTCGATATCCATATTGCCTTTGACCTTGCGGCGTCCGGTTGCGTCGGTAAATTCTTTGGCGGCTTTGGTGATGACTTTGTAGCCGTTATAATCCAGCCAATCAATCAAAGGTCTAATTGACGAGTATTCCTGATCTTCTACCAATGCTGTGTAATAATAAGCACGCAGCAAATAGCCGCGATTCTGAAATGCTTTTAGTAATTTGCGGTAGTCAATGTCGAAACCAAGTGTTTTGGAGGCTGCATAAAGATTAGCGCCATCGATGAAAAGGGCGATCTTTTCACGGGAATCGAACATATGTAAAAATCCACTCTACAGGCATGGGCCTAAAAACCAGTTTAACTGGATGGCCTTCGTGAAACATATAAATGGCGACGTCAAAAGAACTTTTTGGTGCAACTTACGTCTTAAATCTATTTTCTAAGGGGAAAGTACAGAAATACAAGCAACCTTAGGTTGATTTGCCCTATTTGTAATGGCTTAAATGTTGATAATTGAACTATTTTTTATCAGAATGAAACGGATGCTTGTCTGCTTGCTAATAAAGTCTCTGGCTGGTATTCTGAGATAAGAATATAAAAATCTGTTATGCGCATCGGTGCGGCTTACAAAAATGAGGGCGTGCGAGTTGTTTCGCGCGGCTTTTACTTGTTTTTTTTCGTCTTTCGCGTTATGTGCAGACAAATTTAGTCAAAGATCGTATTATGAAAGGGACCCGCTGATGGCCCGCGTCACCGTTGAGGATTGCGTAGACAAGGTAGACAACCGCTTTGAGTTGGTTCTGCTTGCCAGTCATCGTGCACGCCAGATTTCGCAAGGCGGACAGATTACCGTCGATCGCGATAATGACAAAAACCCTGTTGTTGCATTGCGTGAAATTGCCGATGAAACACTTTCACCAGATGATCTGAAAGAAGATCTGATCCATTCGCTGCAGAAGCATGTGGAAGTTGATGAGCCGGAAGCTGCACCAACTGCATTGCTGACCGGTAGCGTTGACGCCGCCGCTGAAGGCATTGCCGAAGCCGGTGAAGATGAAGCAATCGTCTTCGATCAGATGTCTGAAGAAGAGTTGCTGGCCGGCATTGAAGGTCTGGTTGCTCCGGAAAAAAGCGACGACTTCTAAACATTTGCCCGACCGGTTATTGCCGGTTACTGAATTTTTGATATGCGTCGCAGCTTTAAAGTTGTGGCGCATATTTTTTAACCGCTATTGTTGCTCATAAGCGGCATAAAAAAACTTATATAATAATTACGCGCTGACGTTGAAAATTATACTTGTCAGCAAAAATGCATGGTTTACTTTAAAAGCACTGATGTGTTTGTTTTTGTATAGGAGTTCCTGTCGATGATGCGCCAATATGAGCTTGTGGAACGCGTGCAGCGATACAAGCCAGATGTAAACGAGGCGCTCCTCAACAAGGCCTATGTTTATGCCATGCAAAAACACGGAAGCCAGAAGCGTGCTTCCGGTGATCCTTATTTTTCCCATCCTTTGGAAGTGGCGGCAATCCTCACCGATATGCGTCTTGATGAAGCAACCATTGCGATTGCACTGCTGCATGACACAATCGAGGATACGGACGCAACACGCGCCGAGATTGATCAGCTTTTCGGGCCTGAAATCGGTAAGCTGGTTGAAGGGCTGACCAAGCTTAAAAAGCTTGATCTGGTTTCCAAAAAAGCCGTACAGGCCGAGAATCTGCGTAAATTATTGCTGGCAATTTCGGATGATGTGCGCGTACTTCTGGTCAAGCTTGCTGACCGCTTGCACAATATGCGTACGCTTGGCGTGATGCGTGAAGATAAACGTCTTCGTATTGCGGAAGAAACCATGGATATTTATGCACCGCTTGCCGGTCGCATGGGTATGCAGGATATGCGTGAAGAGCTTGAAGAGCTGGCTTTCCGTTATATTAATCCGGAAGCATGGCGGGCGGTGACCGATCGTCTGGCTGAACTTTTGGAAAAAAATCGCGGTATCTTGAAGAAGATTGAAAGCGATTTGTCTGAGCTTTTTGCAGCAAACGGCATTAAAGCCAGCGTTAAAAGCCGGCAGAAAAAGCCTTGGTCAGTTTTCCGTAAGATGGAAACCAAAGCGCTGTCTTTTGAGCAGCTCTCCGATATTTTCGGCTTCCGTGTGGTGGTTGACACGGTTGAAGATTGTTATCGCGCATTGGGTATCATCCACAGCACATGGTCGATGGTTCCCGGTCGCTTTAAAGATTACATCTCAACGCCGAAACAGAACGACTACCGCTCCATTCACACCACCATTGTCGGGCCGTCGCGCCAGCGTGTAGAGTTGCAAATTCGCACCCGCGCCATGGATGATGTGGCGGAATATGGTGTGGCGGCGCATTCGATTTATAAAGATCGTGGCAACGGCACACCAACCAGTGGCGGCAATTCTATTTCGATGGAAACCAACGCCTATGCATGGCTGCGTCAAACCATTGAAGCCCTGTCGGAAGGCGATAATCCGGAAGAGTTTCTGGAGCACACCAAACTGGAACTGTTTCAGGATCAGGTTTTCTGCTTCACCCCGAAGGGCAGGCTGATTGCTTTGCCGCGTGGCGCAACGCCAATTGATTTTGCTTATGCGGTGCATACCGATGTGGGCGACAGCTGTGTGGGCGCTAAGGTCAATGGCCGCATTATGCCGCTGATGACCAAGCTGAAAAACGGTGATGAAGTGGAAATCATCCGCTCCAAGGCACAGGTTCCGCCAGCGGCATGGGAATCACTGGTTGCAACCGGTAAGGCACGGTCGGCTATTCGCCGCGCGACCCGTTCGGCTGTGCGCAAACAATATTCCGGCCTTGGGATGCGTATTTTGGAGCGGGCTTTTGAGCGTGCCGGAAAACCGTTTAGCAAAGACATTTTAAAGCCTGGTTTGCCGCGTTTGGCACGCAAGGATGTTGAGGATGTGCTGGCCTCGGTCGGCCGTGGTGAATTGCCGTCTTCAGATGTGGTGAAGGCGGTTTATCCTGATTATCAGGATACGCGCGTCACTAGCCAAACGCCGCCTCAGACAGGCGAAAAAGGTTGGTTTAACATTCAAAATGCTGCCGGAATGATCTTTAAGGTTCCGGAAGGCGGCACGGATGTGGACGAAGAAAAGGACACTGCCAAGCCTGGTAAAAATGCTTTGCCAATTCGTGGCGCGAATTCTGATCTGCCAGTACGCTTTGCGCCTGAAGGCGCTGTGCCAGGTGATCGTATTGTTGGTATTTTGCAACCAGGGGCAGGGATTACCATTTATCCGATCCAGTCACCGGCATTAACTGCTTATGATGATCAGCCGGAACGATGGATTGATATCCGCTGGGATATTGACGGCGAAATGCATGAAAGATTTCCGGCACGTATTTCAATCTCGGCAATCAACTCGCCGGGTTCGCTCGCCGAAATCGCACAGATTATCGCAGCTAATGACACCAATATCCACAATTTGTCGATGATCCGTAAGGCACCGGACTTTACTGAGCTGCTGATCGATGTAGAAGTCTGGGATTTGAAACATCTCAACCGGATTATTTCACAACTTAAAGATAGCGCTTGCGTTTCCAGCGCCAGCCGCGTGAACGGATAGGAAAATACATGAATACCGATGACGTTTTGGCCGTTTTTCGCGAGGCGGGCGGCATCCTTGAAGGCCATTTTATCCTCACCTCAGGTTTGCGTAGCCCTGTTTTCTTGCAAAAAGCACGCGTCTTTATGCATGCTGACAAGACAGAAAAACTTTGCAAAGCCTTGGCTGAAAAGATTAAAGCAGCTGACCTTGGCCCGATCGATTATGTGGTCGGCCCTGCAATCGGCGGATTGATCCCTTCTTATGAAACATCGCGCCATTTGGGTGTGCCATCCGTTTGGGTCGAGCGTGAAAACGGTGTTTTCCGCCTGCGTCGCTTTGATGTGCCAAAAGGCTCGCGCGTTGTTATCGTGGAAGATATTGTGACGACCGGTCTTTCTATCCGCGAAACAATTGCTTGCATGGAAGATATTGGCATCGAAGTGGTGGCTGCTGCTTGTATCGTTGATCGCTCAGCCGGTAAGGCCGATGTTGGTACACGCTTGATTGCATTGGCAGAATATGAAGTGCCTGCTTATCCGGCAGATGCATTGCCGCCTGAATTACAGGCCATTCCGGCTGTAAAACCGGGTAGCCGTAATATTTAACTACGGCATTTTTTTACTAAAATATTGAAAACAAGAGTTGCGGGATAAAGATTTATCTCGCAATTCCTTGTGCTATCTGACAAATTGCCAGAGTAATGGTACTTGTATTCAATGAAAATAGCATCATTTTTTAAAAGTCATACAAGGGTCAGTAAATAGTGTCTTCAGCTCTACCGTGTCATCCAGCCGAAAAACCAAAACGTGAAACATGCAGCATCTGTGCAGATTGCTGTGTACGTCATCTTGCGGTTTGTGCAGCTTTGGATGGCGATGAGCTTGATGCACTGGAAGCGATTATGAGCTCGAAGCAGCTTGGCGCCAATGAAATGCTGGTGGAAGAGGGGCAGGAGAAAACCCGCGTCTATAGTTTAACCTCCGGCATGTTGCGTCTTTATACATCGCTGCCCGATGGTCGTCGTCAGATTTCAGGCTTTTTATTTCCTGGTGGCTATCTGGGGCTTGCGGATGATGAAGTGCATTCGCAAACGGTGGAGGCGGTTGTGCCTTCAGTTTTATGTTCATTTTCAGATCGTGAAATGAATGCTCTGATGGAGCGTTATCCGCAACTGAAAGAGCGCCTTTACGAAATGACCAAATTTGCGCTGCGTCAGGCGCATGATAATCAGATGATCCTTGGCCGCTTGGCGCCCGTGGAAAAACTGGCAAGCTTTTTGCTGCTTTTGGCCAACCGTCCGCAGGCAGAAACGACAAGCAATCCGGTGCATCTGGCGATGAACCGTACCGATATTGCTGATTATTTAGGGCTCACGATTGAAACAGTCAGCCGCAGCTTTACCAAGCTGAAGACGCAGGGACTCATCCGCCTCATTGATGCCAACACGGTCGAGATTACTTCTTACCGTTCATTGGCTGCTGTAGCAGGGTTGGATATTACCCATCTGATGAGCACCGCGAACGCTTGATCGCTCCGGCAGTATTTGTTTCCCCACAGATTAATTATATTTAATATTATTGCGTCTGCATGATTGATTATGATCAATGCTGATTATGTTCGCGCTGGCTACTATCATCACATAATTTCCCTGATAGCAGGAAATTGAATCCGGCTTTGATACATCATTACTGCCGGAAAGGATTTTTATAGTCTGTACGAGGCTGGTGATGACATTCTGGGCTGCCATGATTTTCATAAATCTTCTTGGGTTCTCCGTGCTTAGCTTTGGTCATCCGGTGCCTTTACTGGCAAAGGTCAAGAAGTCGGTGCGCTAAGATGCAAGAAGAAATCGTCCGTCATTATGCTTCGTTGGCTGTTCCTAGATATACATCTTATCCGACAGCCGCAGATTTTACGCAGCAGGTCACGCCAACACATATGAGCAGCTGGCTGCGCCAATTGGGGCCGCAAGAAGCTGTTTCACTTTATTTGCATATTCCTTATTGCCGTCAGCTTTGCCATTATTGCGGTTGTCATGCGAAGGTCGCGCGCCGTGATGATGTGATCGATAATTTTGTGCAGGATTTACTGGCCGAAATCCACCTTGTCGGCCGGCATTTGTCATCACGTCCTCAAGTCAAGCATTTGCATTGGGGCGGCGGTACACCTTCTATTTTACATGCGCAGCAGTTTGAAAAAATTATTGCTGCATTGCGTGAGCATTTTGATTTTGATCCGCATATGGAACATGCCATCGAGCTTGATCCGCGCACAGTCACGGCTGAACTGACCAAAGTACTGGCCGCGCAGGGCGTAAACCGTGCTTCACTGGGCGTGCAGGATGTTGATCCGGAAGTTCAGAAAGCTATCGGGCGTGTGCAGCCATTATCTGTAGTAAAACAGGCGGTGGATAATCTGCGTGGTGCCGGCATTGAACGGATTAACTTCGATCTTATTTACGGTCTGCCTTTGCAGACAGAAGAAACATTGCGTCAGACATGTCAGAGCGTGCGTGAATTTGCACCTGATCGTATTGCTTTTTACGGTTATGCACATCTGCCGCAGCGCCGCGCCAATCAGCGTTTGATTGATAATGCCGCGCTGCCGGATGCAGATGCGCGCTATGCACAGGCAGCCGTTGTGCGCCAGTGTTTTACAGACTTCGGCTATGAGGAAATCGGCATAGATCACTTTGCCTTATCCGATGATCCTTTGGCTGTTTCAGCACGGGAAGGGCGGTTAAACCGCAATTTCCAAGGTTACACAGATGACAACTGCCCAACTTTGATTGGCTTCGGACCTTCATCTATTTCACAATTCTGGGGCGGTTTTGCGCAAAATATATCCGATATTAAACAATATGGCCTCTCTGTCAGAGAGGGTCGACTGGCGACGCTGCGTGGGCATATTATGCGCGATAGAGATCGCACTCGTGCTGACGTTATATTGGCACTGATGTGCAATTTTCAGGCAGATCTGAACAAGCTGGCCTTAGGTGTTGATTTTTCAGATGAAATGGCTCTATTACGGCCATTGATTGCTGATGGTATCGTGACTGTCAGAGATGGCATCGTGGCAATGTCGCGTCAAAGACGACAGCTTATTCGGCCAGTTGCTGCAATATTTGATGAATTCCGCAGGGGAAATGTTCACGGCTTTAGCTTCGCCGTTTGAGCTGGACTTGTGGGGTAGCCGGCCCGTGCATTTATGCGGGGGGAGCGGCAATGGGCATCGCACTCAGTGGGGGCTGAGTGCGATGCTTTCATTTTAAGCGCTTATTTCAGGCTTTGTGTTTATGTAGTTTCGGCAGGAAAATGGCTGTAAGTCCCAGGGCTGGCAGGAACGAGCAGACATGATAAACATATTCAATGCTTTTTGCGTCCGCTACAATACCTAAGAGCGCTGCCGCAATACCGGCAATACCAAAGGCAAAGCCGAAGAAAAGACCTGAAACCATACCCACACGACCCGGCAATAATTCCTGCGCAAAAACGATAATCGCAGGAAAAGCTGAGGCCAGCACAAAGCCGATTACCATTGTCAGCACGGCTGTCAGCGGCAGGTTGGCATAAGGCAGGATAAGGGTGAAAGGCAGAATACCTAAAATTGAAACCCAAATCACAGTGCGGGTGCCGATCTTGTCGCCAATCGGGCCACCAACAATGGTGCCTGCTGCTACTGAGCCCAAGAATAAGAACAGCAGAATTTGCGATGTCTGCACACTCACACCAAAATGGCTGATCGTGTAGAAAGTGTAATAGCTGGTGAAGCTCGCCAGATAGATATATTTGGTGAAAATCAGCACAGCCAAAACACCAATAGCAAAAGCCACCTTCTTGCCCGGTAGTGGCAGTGCCTTATCAGCTTGCGGTCGCTTTGCATTGGCCAGACGATAGGCCGTGTACCATTGACCGACACGCCACAGCACATACATGCCGATGAGCGCTGCAATCGAGAACCAGCTCACACTTCCCTGACCAAATGGCAGTACGATAAAGGCTGCAAGCAAGGGACCAAGCGACGAGCCGATATTGCCGCCGACCTGAAACAGCGATTGGGCAAATCCGTGTCGGCCACCTGAGGCAAGGCGCGCAACGCGCGATGATTCAGGGTGGAAAATTGAGGAGCCAAGACCAACCAAGGCGGCGCCCAGCAGCAACATGTTAAAATTATGCGCATTGGCAAGCACAATCAGGCCGACAAAAGTACAAGCCATAGCAAGGGTGAGCGAATAAGGCATTGGTCGTTTATCGGTATAAATGCCGACAACAGGCTGTAAAATGGAGGCAGTCAGCTGAAAGACAAAGGTCAGCAAGCCAATCTGCCAGAATGTCAGGCTATAATTAGTCTTCAAAATCGGATAAATCGCCGGTAGCAGCGATTGCATCATATCATTGAGAAAGTGGCCGAAACTAACGGCCAGAATGATGTTGATTGCAGTTGTTTCGGATGGCCTGTTAGAGCCCAGGCTGGTCTCATCAGCCGTATTCATCGTCATAGTCGTGCTCCGGAGGCGCATATTTGTAATATAATAACCTAGTCTACTTTAGTTATTGAGCAAGCAATGGCTAGTCAAATTAAAAGGATTGATCGTCTCATTCATATTTGTCGGAATTTCCGGTACGCTGACATGATGCGAGAAATGACCGTGGAGTGAACTTTCCGGTTAATATTTGTATATTTGACTGTGCTGGGCTATATTTGTTAAGCATTTAGTAATTGTTTCAGGGCGCAAGCCCGGGTATGACAGCAATATGTTGTTTCGCTCTCGTCACAAGCCGAGTTTCAGTGAGAAGACCCGTCTTCTATTGTGGCCTCGCAGATCATTTTCCCGATCATTCCGCTATTATGGCAAGCGGATTATGCGGATTACGGCTTCCCCGCATGCAATTGCGGCCGGGTTGGCTATTGGCGTATTCGCAGCCTTTACGCCGTTTTTCGGCTTTCATTTTATCATTGCGGTCATCTTGGCCTATCTGCTTGCCGGCAATATTGGCGCGGCAGCTTTAGGAACGGCTGTTGCTAATCCTTTGACCTTGCCCTTCATTTGGGGCGGCACCTATGAGCTTGGCCGTTTTGTGATTAGTGGCGGTAATGCTGATGGGGCAGGTTCGCTCAATCTTGTGCGCGCGCTTGAAACCATGCGGTTTACCGAAATCTGGACACCACTGATCAAGCCGATGCTGTTAGGCTCGACTATTTTAGGCGCTTTATTTGCAGTGCTTGTTTATGGTGTGACACGGGTTTGCGTGACGGGATTTCGTAAAAAGCAGGCTGAAAACCGCATGAGCCGTCAATTGATGCGGCGTGAGAGCAGGATATCTTAAACAGATGATTATTGGTATCGGCAGTGATCTGATCGACATTCGCAGAATTGAAAAAGCGCTTGATCGACATGGTGATCGTTTTAAAACGCGCGTTTTTACCGATCTTGAGCAGAAAAAATCAGAAGGTCGCAAGCAAAAAGCTGCCTCTTATGCCAAGCGCTTTGCGGCCAAGGAAGCATGTTCCAAAGCATTGGGAACGGGGCTTGCACAAGGAGTTTTCTGGCGTGATATGGGGGTGGTTAACCTGCCTTCCGGCAAGCCGACGATGAAGCTGACCGGTGGCGCTTTGGACGCTCTCCACAGAATAATGCCGGATGATTGTGACTTTGCCATACATCTGACAATTACCGATGATTTTCCTCTCGCGCAGGCTTTTGTGATTATTGAAGCAATAAAGCGGCCTGCTTAATTGCATTTCGGTGATTTCTTTTTTAAGGCTGGGTTGGTGACGGGCGAAGTTGATTTGACCGTTAGCCAATTGCTTCGGGTTTTAGCTGCTTGACCGGCACTTTATCGGTTATTTTATGCAGCATAATGATTGGGATTGTGCGTTACATCAGTTTTGATACGCATAATGTTAAAAATGCCATATCCAATACGGAGATCGTAGAACGTGTCGAGCAAGAACAAAGTTAAAAAATCCGGTGGTATCGGCGAAACCATCATGGTTATCGTCCAGGCACTTTTGTTGGCGCTGGTCATCCGGACAGTTTTGTTCCAGCCGTTTAGCATTCCTTCAGGCTCTATGCGCCCAACCTTGCTTGAGGGCGATTATCTCTTTGTTTCTAAATTCTCCTATGGATTTTCGAAATATTCTCTGCCTTTGTCACCGGATTTATTTTCCGGCCGTATCTGGGGCTCGGAGCCAAAGCGTGGTGATGTGGTTGTTTTCAAGCTCCCAAGCGACACCAATATTGATTACATCAAACGTGTGATTGGCTTACCGGGTGACCGCGTTCAGATGCGCGGCGGTGCACTTTATATCAATGATGAGCCGGTGCAGCGCGAGAAAATCGGCACGATCAGCAATCCGGATGTGACCGAGCAGAACCGTCCTGTTGATGTTTATCGCGAAACCCTGCCAAATGGTGTAAGCTATGATACGCTGGATCTGGCGCAGGGCACCATGGGTGATGATACCCGCGTGTTTGAAGTGCCGGAAGGGCATTATTTCATGATGGGCGACAATCGTGATAATTCTCTCGATAGCCGCTTTGGTGTAGGCTATGTGCCTTACGAAAACCTTGTTGGCCGTGCCAATATCATCTTCTTCTCGATTGCCGGTAAGGCAAGCCCGCTGGAAATCTGGAAGTGGCCATCCGAATTGCGTGGCAGCCGTTTGCTGACCTCGGTCAACGGTAAGCCGGATACAGAAGTTACAGCGCCATAATAGTTGAGCATATCATGCCGTTAGATGCACAAAACCTTGCGCTCCTTGAAGAGCGCACAGGCCATAAATTCGCTAATCTTGAACGATTGGAAAAGGCTTTAACCCATTCCAGCGTGCAGGTGCAGGCGGGCGAAAGTTATGAGCGGCTGGAATTCTTAGGCGACCGCGTGCTCGGGCTTTGCATTTCAGAAATGCTCTATACGGCATTTCCGGATGCTGCTGAAGGTGAATTGTCGGTACGTCTGAATGCGCTGGTAAATGCCGAAACCTGTGCTGCCATTGCCGATGAATTGGCGCTCGGTAATATTATCCGCACCGGTGCCGATATTAAAACCGTGAAGGACAAGCGCCTTGCCAATGTGCGCGCCGATGTGATTGAAGCGCTGATTGCCACCATCTATCTGGATGGCGGTCTGGATGCAGCGCGTGGCTTTATTGATCGTTATTGGAAAACCCGTTCACAGCAAACCGGTGCCGCGCGTCGTGATGCGAAAACCGAATTGCAGGAATGGGCACATCAGCAGGGCAATTTGCATCCGGTTTATGAAGTGATTGGCCGCAGCGGCCCTGATCATGATCCGCAATTTACGGTGGAAGTCACGATTGCAGGCTTCCCGTCAGAACGTGGTGATGGCCGTTCCAAGCGATTGGCGCAGCAAGTGGCCGCTGAAAAAGTGCTTTTACGCGAAGGCGTATGGAAACAGGATTGAAATCTGCATTAATGATGAAATATGCAGATAATCAGGTTATAATGAAGCAGTTGGGATGCGTGTGACGCGTCACAGCTGCTTTTATATTGGAAGAATAAGAAGCCGGATTTTAAAGTCTGAGCGTGCCGGAAGGGCAGAAAATGGAAAATAACAATAAGACTGCGCCGGATGGACAAGAAAATTCTGCGCCAGAAAATGCTGAAAGTCAAAATCAGGCATTTGAAAATATGACAACGCGTTCGGGCTTTGTTGCACTGATTGGTGCGCCAAATGCCGGTAAATCGACACTGGTTAATCAGCTCGTTGGTACGAAAGTTTCAATCGTCACCCACAAGGTGCAGACAACACGCGCGCTGGTACGTGGTATTTTCATTGAAGGTGACAGTCAGGTTGTGCTGATCGATACACCGGGTATTTTCCGCCCGAAGCGTCGTCTTGATCGCGCGATGGTGACCACCGCTTGGGGCGGCGCTAAAGATGCCGATATTATTCTGGTTATCATTGATGCACAGGGCGGCATGAATGATAATGCTGTTGCGCTGCTGGAAAGCTTTGAAAATGTACGCCAGAAGAAAATTCTGGTGCTGAATAAAGTGGACCGCGTTGACCCGCCGGCATTGTTGAAGCTGACAGCCGCTGCCAATGAAAAAGCCAATTTTGATCGCACTTTCATGATCTCGGCGCTGAATGGTTCGGGCTGTAAAGATCTGACCAAATATCTGGCTGATGCTGTGCCGAATGGCCCTTGGTATTATCCGGAAGATCAGATTTCCGACATGCCGATGCGTCAGCTTGCAGCAGAAATTACCCGTGAAAAGCTTTACCTGCGCTTGCATGAAGAGCTGCCATATTCTTCAACCATCGAGACCGAGCGCTGGGAAGAACGCAAAGACGGCTCTGTTCGTATTGAACAGGTGATCTATGTTGAGCGCGACAGCCAGAAGAAGATTGTGCTTGGGGCTAAAGGCGAGACAATTAAAGCTATCGGCCAGTCGGCACGTAAAGAAATTGCAGACATTCTGGAACAGCCGGTGCATCTCTTCTTGTTTGTGAAGGTACGTGAAAACTGGGGCAATGATCCGGAGCGCTACCGCGAAATGGGTCTGACTTTCCCTAATTCATAAACCTGACATCATAAGGTTTGAATTCAGATGGAATGGCGTGATGAAGGTATTGTCCTTGGCACACGGAAACACGGCGAAACCAGTGTTATTCTGGAGGTCATGACCCGTCATCACGGACGCCATCTCGGGCTTGTCCGTGGCGGGCGTTCACGCCGGATGCAGCCTTTGTTGCAACCGGGTAATCACGTTTCGATTCATTGGTGGGCGCGCCTTGATGAACATATGGGCGCGTTCCAGATCGAGCCGTTGGGCTTTGCTGCGGCACGGCTGATTGAAAGCCCGATTGCGCTTTATGGCATTCAGCTTGCAGGTTGCCATTTAAGATTATTGCCGGAGCGTGATGCGCATACAGGGCTTTATGAGACACTGGGGCTAATTATCAATCATTTTGACGATGCCTTTGCCTCGGGCGAATTATTGTTGCGCTTTGAGCTGATGCTGTTGGAAGAACTGGGCTTTGGTCTGGATCTGCGCAATTGTGCTGCGACCGGTGCGGTTGATGATCTGATTTATGTTTCGCCTAAATCGGGCAGGGCAGTGTCGCGTGAAGGCGGCGCGCCATGGGCAGATAAACTGCTAAGCCTGCCGGAATTTGTCGTGAGTAATCAAATCAGACCATCTTGTCTGGACGACATACAAAGCGCTTATAAATTAACCGGCTTTTTTCTGATGCGACATGTATGGGAACCACGCGCGCAAGTGCCGCCAGAAGCGCGCGCCGGTTTTTTGAATGCTTTGAACCGACTTTTAAACGTCACAGAGCCAGCTTAAAAACAGAGCCTTCAAAGGCATCCGCACCGCGGCCAATATTTTGAATGGCCTGACGCATTGCACCTTTGCGCCCTAAGATTTCATCGGCCAATGCAACAAGCCGAATATTGGGCGTGGCTGAAGGCGCTAATTGGCGCAAAACCAATGCCATTTCATGTTCACTCAATGCTGGTTTCAATGCACACATCAGAATGTAAGCTGCTGCCGTTGAGCGTGAAATACCGGCAAAACAATGAATAAGCAGCGGTTTTTCACCATTCCAACTGGCCGCAAAATTTAAAATTGCATGAATATGTTCAGCTTCCGGCGCTACAAATCCATCGCGTGGTTCGGTAATATCATTGAAATTTAAACGCAAATAATCGTCGGCACTTAATGTGACCGGCAAAGACACCTGCGCATCAGGGCTTACCAAAGTGATGATTTTTTGCGGAACATATTGCGCAATTGCTTCAGCAAGCTTTGATTGCGGCGTGACAATGATTTCCGCCATTTAAATTTTCCGCTTGCTTTCAAGATCGGCAAAACGGGCAAGAAATGCTTGCTGCACCTGACCAGTCGGTTGTGGCTCAAGCCTGATCATTTCAGGATTGATCCCGCGCGGGCGGCCGAAATAACGCACGGCCTCTTGTTCAGTAAAACCGGCAAGCTGCACCGCTTCATAAAAAGCCGCAATGCGATCAGACTGTTTGATGAGCTTTTTTAGCGGAACCGGTATTTTGGCAGGCAGTGAAAAGCGCAAATGAATGGCGGTTTCCAGACGGTTCTCGATCTGCTGATAGTCGCCGCCCATCACCGCTTTAAACGGTGAGATCATATCGCCAATGACATATTCAGGCGCATCATGCAAAAGAGCAAGCAATTGCCAGTCAATATGGGCATCGGGTTTGATATGATTGAAAATCTGCTCAACCAACAGCGAATGCTGCGCTACAGAATAGGCATGTTCACCAAGGGTCTGGCCGTTCCAGCGTGCCACACGCGCAAGGCCATGGGCAATGTCTTCAATCTCGACATCAAAAGGTGAGGGGTCGAGCAGGTCAAGTCTGCGCCCTGACAACATACGCTGCCATGCACGAACCTGACCGGCACTTTGATCTGCTGCCGCCATGTCGGATTATTCCTGATCTTTAATCGGCATTGTGTATTTTGCAGTTGGCGGAATGGTAAGACTTACCTCCACTTCCCCTGCCATGATCGGGGTTTGGCTGTCCAATGCGTCCTGCACACGGTCAATACGCACAAAGGCGATGGCTTGATTGCCGCATGTTTCTCCAAGATTACCGATCTCACGCGCACTAACAGTTAAAGCCGTGCCTTTTTCCGGCAAATTGCTGGTGGAACTTGCCACCATTGCGCGTCGGCGTGCTGTGCCGCGATGCTGCATACGGGAGACAACTTCCTGCCCAATGAAGCAGCCTTTAGTGAAGGAAACGCCGCCGAACTGATCGAAGTTGGCATCATGCGGGAAGAGGTCATTATAGGCAAAGTCATTGCTGCCTTCGGCGATGCCATTGGTAATGCGTAAAGCTGTCCAGCCTTCAATATTATTTTCTTCACATTGCTGGCCATAGATACGGCGCACATTCAGGCTTTCAGGAAAACGGCAATCACGCTTGCTTGAATCACTTTGTGAAGAAGCGAAGGTATCTTGCCAAGAAACAGCAATAAGTGATTCAGAACTTTGTGTAATTTCCGCTTTTGAGCGCAAACGATAAAGCATCAAACGCTTCATCAGGCTTTCAGCAATTTCTTCCGGCATATCCAATCGCAAGCCGTTTTCAACCCGCGACACCAGAAAATCAAACATGATTTTTCCCTGCGGTGTCAGCAATGCACCGGGTTTCAGCTCATCCGCACCAAGAGAGCTCAGGTCAGTCGTAATCACAGCCTGGAGAAATTTTTCTGCTTCTTCACCTGTCACCAGCACCAAAGCGCGATTTTCTAAATTTGCGGATTTTCCGGAGAGAGTCATGTCTTCTTCCTTGCCTTTGCCATAAGTCTTACGTAAGCCGCATTGACGACAGCCGCAAGACCGGAGTGTAAACATGGCACAGACCTTTGATACCATCCTTAAAAATGCAACGCTGGTAAATCACGATGGCACCGGCCAGCGTGATATTGGTATTGTCAACGGACGCATCGCGGCGATTGGCTCGTTGCAGCATCATTCTGCCGGAGAGGTAATTGATTGCACCGGCCTGCATATTTTGCCAGGCGTGACCGACAGTCAGGTGCATTTCCGCGAGCCGGGTCTTGATCATAAAGAAGATTTGGAAACCGGTTCTAAAGCGGCAGTCCTTGGTGGTGTAACCACTGTTTTTGAAATGCCAAACACCAACCCGCTGACCACAACGCCTGAAACATTAGCGGATAAAGTGCGCCGCGGCCATCATCGCATGCATTGCGATTTTGCTTTCTGGGTTGGCGGCACGCGCGAAAATGCCAAGGATGTGGCTGAGTTGGAGCGTCTGCCGGGTGCTGCCGGTATCAAAGTGTTCATGGGTTCTTCAACCGGTGATCTGTTGGTGGATGACGATGAGGGCGTGCGCTCCATCCTTAAAAATACCCGCCGCCGCGCTGCATTCCATTCGGAAGATGAATACCGCTTGAAAGAGCGTGAAAATTTGCGCGTTGCGGGCGATCCGTCCAGCCATCCGGTCTGGCGCGATGAGATTGCAGCTTTGACCTGCACGCAACGTCTGGTGCGCATTGCCAAAGAAACCGGCGCACGCATCCACGTGCTTCACATTTCGACAGCGGAAGAAATTCTGTTTTTGCAGGATCACAAAGATGTGGCAACCTGCGAAGCAACACCACATCACCTGACCTTGTCGTCTGATGATTATGCAACGCTTGGCAATCTCATTCAGATGAACCCGCCGGTGCGTGACCGCCGCCACCGTGATGGTGTCTGGCATGGTATTGAACAGGGCATTGTTGATGTGCTGGGTTCTGACCATGCGCCGCACACATTAGAAGAAAAGGCCAAGCCTTATCCGGCGTCCCCATCCGGCATGACCGGTGTGCAGACCTTGGTTCCGATCATGCTTGATCATGTGAATGCCGGTAAATTGTCACTGGAACGCTTCGTTGATCTGTCCAGCGCTGGCCCGAACCGCATTTTCGGTATGGCCAACAAGGGGCGTATTGCCGTTGGTTATGATGCTGACCTGACCATTGTGGACATGAAGCGCGTTGAAACCATTACGCATGCACAGGCTGGTTCCAAAGCTGGCTGGACACCTTATGACGGCAAGAAAGTGACCGGCTGGCCGGTTGGTACATTTGTGCGTGGCCACAAAGTGATGTGGGAAGGCGAAATCGTCAATCCGTCACTGGGAGAGGCGGTTGAGTTTTTGGAAGCGCTGCCAAAGCGCTGATGCAAGATATTAAAAAAGCCGGATCAATGATCCGGCTTTTTTATTGGAACTCTTAAAAAAATCAGTGCAGCGGGCGTGTTGATAAAAAGCCGCCTGCAATAATCTGTTCTTTCATCTTCTCAATCAGGTTCAGCGCTGCATCTTCGCCAGCATCACGGATCAACTCTGTCAATGCAGTGGCAAAGGCAGCCTCCGCCAAAATTTCTGATTCTATGCCTTCCGAAATACCATCAGCCCAGGCTTCGTTTTGGTATTCAATCGCAGCCAGCTTTTTTTCTTCTGCAATCAGTTCATCAAGATCAGTCGTAGTATGCTGCATAGATATCACCTCGGCTTACGCCATTTCCCTGAAAAATTACGGTGCTGATGACACGTACGATGCACATGTTGCGACCATCATTTTTTAGCTCTTCTAACACATTGCCCGCGATATGAATCAAAAAAAACCGACAATTCACGTATGAATTAATTGATAGTTAATTCCCGTATCGGGATACCAATTCTTTCGAGAGTGTTGCACCTTCTTTCAAGTAGCTGTCGATAGCAGCCAGCGCAGAAGGCGTGCATTTGCTGTAGGTATCGCTGTAACCACGATAGCCACGGTTGAAATTTGAAATCAGTCGAAGACGTTCAGCTTCGGCGGGGTTTTCTTTGGCAATCAATTCATCCATCTGTTCACGCCAGATTTGTGATTTTTCACCACATAAGTTACGCAAAAAATGCAAAGAGCCTAACACTTCGGCAATACGCAGCATTTTTCCTTCATAAGGGGCATCATTGGCTTGTGCCGAAATCACCGTGCCGTTTAGCAGGCAGACTATAGCGACAACAACCACGCCAGAACTAGCTCTATAACCCCATTGAGGATTGGCCCATTTCTTGATTTTATTGAACATGAGCTGTCCTTTTCTGATCACTATTTGATGTCTAAACACGGCAAGTTCAAGGCGAAATGCTAAAATTATCCCGCATTGGTTGAATTTTCTGCCCGCAAAACTTTTCGGGCAACGTCCAATGTGCTGGGTGTTACCAGCAAACTGTCCATTTCTTCTACTGTCAGCCAATGCAGGGATACCGCATCATCGCCTGCCATTTCATTGCCCGAAATTTCATGAGCACAAAAAATAGCCAGATAATAGCTGCGATCATAAGCACCCGCATCCAGAGCTAAATCCACGGTGATAAAATGTCTGAGGTTTTTGGCATGAAGCGCTGTTTCTTCTTGCAATTCACGCAGCGCAGCCTGTTCAGGTGTTTCACCTTGTTCAACACTGCCGCCCGGAAAGGCAAGCCAGCCTTTTTTAGGTTCTTTGCCGCGCTTAACCAGCAGAAAACGTTCCTCACGACGGCAGATGACAGACACACCTTCAATCGGAGAGACATCATATAAAGGTTTGGAGAAGATTTCACTGATCATCGACAAGTCACATCACTCTTTCTGCTCGGTCATTTTCGGTTAAATCATATATTCGCTTGACCCGCATATCAAAAAACGGAACATCACCGTCATGTGCGGAAGATTTTCACTAATAGCAACACGGGAAGAGGTGGAGGCATTTATTGCCGCCATTATCGAAGCGGAATTTCCGCCCCGTTATAATATTGCCCCGACGCAGCCAATCATGATGGTGGTGGCGGGAGAAACGCAACCGGAAGGCAGCAATCTGCCAGACCGTAAAAGCATTTTGGTGCGTTGGGGGTTTATTCCTTCATGGGTAAAAGACCCCAATAGCTGGCCTTTGATGATTAATATGCGTTCGGAAACCGCCGTGCAGAAAAATTCATTTCGCATTGCGATGAATCACTTTCGCGGGCTTGTGCCGGCTTCCGGTTTTTATGAATGGCGCAAAGTTGATAAAAATAAGCGCCAGGCCTATTGGATCAGGCCGCGCAAAGGTGGTGTCGTTGCTTTTGGCGCTTTGATGGAAACTTGGAGCGGTGCGGACGGTTCACAGGTCGATACGGGCGGACTGCTGACCACCAAAGCCAATAAAGCGCTTGCGCCCATTCATGATCGTATGCCGGTGGTGATCAAGCCGGAAGATTTCAGCCGCTGGCTTGATTGCAAACATTATTTGCCGCATGAAGTAGAAGACCTGATGCAGCCGGTGGAGGACGATTTTTTTGAGGCTATTCCGGTGTCGGATAAGGTCAATCATGTGGCCAACATCACGCCGGACATTCAGGAGAGGGTGGAGGAAGATCTGGCACCGCAAAAATCAGAACCTAAACGGAAAAAGAAAACCGATAACGGCGATGATTCTGGCGGGCAGTTGTCGATGTTCTGACCGAAAAATGTGCCTTTAAAACCAGTGGCAGCTTTGCCTCAGGTTAATTTCATCAATCAGGGTGATTATGCTTTTTTCTGCTGCACTATCGGGTTTTTTGCTCGGCGCTTCATTGATCATTGCCATCGGGGCTCAAAATGCCTTTGTTTTAAGGCAAGGGCTGTTGCGCCAGCATGTCTTTATCATTTGTCTGATTTGCGCATTATCTGATGCCCTGCTGATTACCGCAGGTGTGGCAGGTCTTGGCACGCTCATCAGCCAGTCACCTCAGCTTATTACGGTAGTTACTATCGGTGGTGCGGCTTTTCTGTTTTGGTATGCTTATGGTGCGTTTAAACGCGCTCTTCATCCTGAAGCCATGCATGCGAATAAGCAAACAGGCGGTAGTCTTAAAACCGCTCTTATGACCGCGCTTGCCCTGACATTTCTCAACCCGCATGTGTATCTGGACACGGTGGTGCTGCTGGGCAGTCTGTCTTCCCGCTTTGAAGGCGAGAGCCGCATAGCCTATGGCGCTGGTGCGGCAATTGCATCTTTTGTCTGGTTCTTTGCACTGGGCTATGGCGCGAGATTACTGCAACCCATCTTTGCAAAACCTGCTGCCTGGCGTGTGCTGGATGTGATCATCGGCGTTATTATGAGCCTGATTGCACTGAGCCTGCTCAGCCGCTTTTTTTGATAAATTCAGACTGGCTCAGCCGTTACGGCTGAGCACAAAGGTCAGAGCCTTCTGGCTATAATGACTATATCCGATATGCGGGACTTTATTGCGCGATGACATATGGCGCACGGCTGCCAGAATGGCCGGTGAGCCGATTTTGCGGTAATGCGCTAACAAGTGATCGGCTTGCTTATTTGAGCGCTGGTGTTGGGTGCTGGTCATTTCAAAATACCTTTGGGAGGAGGTGGTGATGATTTGCTGGCTGCTAATTTCACCAAAGAATTAGTCTGAAAAAAGGTTTCTTGGAGCCTGATTTAAGGTGTTTCTATGAAATTCGTAACAATTTGAAATTGCGCACAATCACAGATGGCTGCGGCATCTTAGATCACAACCAGGCATCAGAAATCACTTGACGAAAGCCGGTGCGGCAGAGATAAGTGACTTTATGAAAACGATAAACGCCACCACCACTTGTATTTGTGCGATTATTATTAGCTAGCATTCTGCTGGCTCGGCCGTTTTCGTCTCCTTTTTACATCCAAGATGACAACGTTCCGGCCAGCGGGCTGTGACAAGTACGTTTTTGTGTTGCTTGCATCTTGTGTGATGCTTTTAGGGGACTGATCAATGACTGCCCAAAATATAGAATTAAGACTGTACAATACGCTGACCCGCTCAAAGGAAACCTTCGTTCCGATTGATGCGGAAAATGTGCGTATGTATGTCTGCGGGCCGACAGTTTATGATTTTGCCCATATCGGCAATGCACGTCCGGTTATCGTTTTTGATATTCTTTTCCGCTTGTTGCGTCATGTTTATGGTGAAAACCATGTCACTTATGCGCGTAACATCACGGATGTGGATGATAAGATTAATGCGCGTGCGGTGCGTGATTATCCGGATTTGCCGTTTAACGAAGCCATACGAAAAGTAACGGAAAGCACCAATGCACAGTTTCAGGCGGATGTAACAGCGCTGGGTAATCTGGCGCCCACCCACCAGCCGCGTGCAACCGATCATATGGATGAAATGCGCGCGCTGATCGACCGTTTGGTGGCCCGTGGGGTGGCTTATGTGGCCGATGATCATGTGCTGTTCTCACCATCAGCAATGAACGAGAAGGCAGGTTCCGGTTATGGTGCCCGTTATGGCGCACTGGCTCGTCGCTCACTGGACGAAATGCTGGCAGGCGCTCGTGTTGATGTCGCTTCCTATAAACGCGACGAAATGGATTTTGTGCTTTGGAAACCTTCAAAGCAGGGTGAACCGGGCTGGCCGTCACCGGCTGGTATCGCGGTTAATGGTCGTCCGGGCTGGCATATCGAGTGCTCTGCCATGGCGATGGCTAAATTGCTTGAGCCTTATGGCGGTGGTTTGCAGTGCGATGATCCGGAAAAGAATATTTTTGATATTCATGCCGGTGGTATCGATCTGGTCTTCCCGCATCATGAAAACGAGATTGCCCAGACATGCTGCGCATTTGAGACGCAGCGCATGGCCAATATCTGGATGCATAATGGTTTCTTGCAGGTTGAAGGACAGAAAATGTCCAAATCGCTTGGCAATTTCATCACTATCCGAGATGTTTTGAACAGTGATCTGGCGGCTTTCTCACATCTGGAAAAAACAGATGCGACAGCGCGTGAACGTGAACAATGGGTGGGCTTGGCTGCGCGCTTCTCCATGCTGCAGACGCTTTATCGTGAGCCGATCAACTGGACGTCACAGCGTCTGGAAGAATCAAGCGATGAATTGCTGCGCTGGTATCGTTTACTGCGTGAAGAAGGCTTTGGCCTGACTGCAGAGCTTGATCAGGTGTCTGAACTGGTTGAAGCGCTTAGCGATGACATTAACAGCTGGGCAGGTATCACTGTTCTGCGCAAAGCTTATAAGGATAAGAACATTGCGCTGCTTGGACAGGGATTGGCTTTGCTTGGCCTTTTTGATCCGCTGTTCATGGCAGAAAATGCAACACTTTTTGCTGAGGTCAAAGCCGATCAGGCTGATGCGATTGAAGCCAAAATCAATGAGCGTCTGGCTTTGATTGCAGCTAAAAACTGGCCGGAAGCAGATCGAATTCGTGATGCCTTATTGGCTGAAGGAATCCAGTTGAAAGATGGCAAAGATCCGGTCAGCGGTGAACGTGTCACCACATGGGAAGTGGTGCGATGACCGGCGGAAATAATAATGGGGGAGAGCCAGTGCGCAAAGAACGCATCTATATCTACGACACGACCTTGCGTGACGGCCAGCAGACGCCGGGGGTTGATTTTTCGGTAGAAGACAAAAAAGCCATTGCAGTTTTGCTGGATGATTTCGGCATGGATTATATTGAGGGCGGTTATCCGGGCGCTAACCCTACCGACACCGCCTTCTTTGAAGCCAAACAGACGAAAAAGGCAAAATTTGCAGCCTTCGGCATGACCAAGCGGTCAGGGCTTTCCGCTTCCAATGATCCGGGGCTTGCGGTTTTGTTGCAGGCAAAAAGCGATAGCCTGTGCTTTGTTGCCAAAGCATGGGATTACCATGTGCATTTGGCACTTGGCTGCACCTTGGATGAAAATCTGGAATCCATCACGGCATCTGTTCAGGCGGCCTGTGATGCAGGGCGTGAAGCGCTGGTCGATTGCGAACATTTCTTTGATGGCTTTAAGGCTAATCCTGAATATGCACTGGCTTGTGCTAAGGCGGCCTATGATGCGGGCGCGCGCTGGATTGTGTTGTGTGACACCAATGGCGGCACGCAGCCTGCTGAAATTCATGATATTATTCAAGCCGTTATGGAGGTGGTACCGGGTGATCACCTCGGCATTCACGCCCATAATGACACTGAGCAGGCGGTTGCTGTTTCCTTGGCTGCCATTGATGCCGGTGTGCGTCAGGTGCAGGGCACATTGAATGGTATTGGTGAACGTTGCGGCAATGCTAATCTGGTGACATTGATCCCGACTTTGATGCTTAAGCCTTATTGGGCTGATCGTTTTTCGCTTGGCATCAATGATGAAAAACTGAAAGACCTGACCCGACTTTCCCGCGCTTTTGATGATATTTTAAATCGCGCACCAGCAGAACAAGCGCCTTTTATCGGCAGCTCTGCATTTGCCACCAAAGCCGGTATTCATGCGTCCGCACTGTTGAAAGAGCCAAAGACCTACGAACATGTACCACCTGAAACAGTTGGCAATCATCGGCGGGTGATGGTGTCCGATCAGGGCGGAAAATCCAACTTTCTGGCTGAGTTGCAACGTCACGGCATCAAGGTTTCTCGTGATGATTCACGTCTTGATATGCTGATATCGCTGGTGAAGGAGCGTGAAGCGGAAGGCTATGCCTATGAAGGCGCAGATGCCAGTTTTGAACTGCTGGCACGCAATAGCCTGATGCCGATCCCTGAGTTTTTCAAAGTCGATTCGTTCCGTTGTATGGTGGAGCGTCGCTTTGATGCCACCGGCAATCTGATCACCGTTTCAGAAGCTGTTGTTAAACTTCAGGTGGATGGTGAGCAGAAAATGTCGGTGGCCGAAGGGCATGGGCCGGTCAACGCGCTTGATATCGCATTGCGCAAAGATTTAGGCTGTTATCAGGATGAAATTTCTGATCTGGAGCTGGTTGATTTTAAAGTGCGTATTCTCAATGGCGGTACGGCTGCTATCACCCGTGTTTTAATTGAATCAGGTGATGCAAGCGGTGCCCGCTGGCGTACGGTTGGGGTTTCCGACAATATTATTGATGCATCTTTTCAGGCATTGATGGATTCGGTGATTTATAAACTGATGAAAAACCGCTCATTGGCCGGTATCGGACTGGTCAATTAGCTTTTTGCAAATTATGGATAGCCACCGGTTGTTTTTAAATCGGTGGCTGTGAGCAGATAGCCTTTTGACCTGCTCGGATTGTTTGGACATTCATGACAAAGTCACCATCATCATCAACGAGCAGTGATAGCGCGCGTGGATTTTTCTATGCGTTAAGTGCTTATGCTTTATGGGGCGCATTACCACTTTATCTCAAGGCTGTGAGTTATATTCCAAGCCTTGAAGTGGTTGTAAACCGTGTCATCTGGTCATTGCCGGTGGCTGTTATATTGCTTGCTTTATCAGGGCAGCTGAAAGAAATGGTAGCTATTCTGCGCCAGCCTAAATTGGTTGGAATGGGGTTGGTCACCGGTCTTTTAGTCACTTCAAACTGGCTGATCTATGTCTGGGCTATTGAACATGGCCAAACAGTTGCGTCAGCGCTGGGCTATTATATCAATCCGCTGCTGAATGTGTTGCTGGCAAGCCTGTTTTTGAATGAGCGTTTGAACAAAACGCAGTGGGTTTCCATTGGTTTTGCCGCTGCTGCTGTTGTTTTGCTGGCCATCAGCCATGGTGGCTTGCCGTGGATTTCGCTGGCCTTGCCACTGACATTCAGTCTTTACGGTTTCTTCCGCAAGTCGATGCCAGTTGCTGCATTGCCGGGCTTTACGCTGGAAATTATGATCGTCTTTCTGCCGGCATTTATCTATTTTCTGATGCTGGTTGGCAAAAGTCAGGATCATTTTGTGCATGGCACGTGGACAGATATTGGCTGGCTGGTACTGGCAGGCCCGTTTACGGCAATTCCGCTTATTCTCTTTGCCAAGGGCGCTAAATTACTGCGCTATATGACATTGGGTCTGATGCAGTATATCGCGCCGACTTTGATGTTCCTGATCGCGGTTTTTGTCTTCAAAGAACCATTTGCCAAGATTGATCTCGGCGCTTTTGTGCTGATCTGGATCGGGCTGGTTATTTATAGCTGGTCAAGCTTTACGCAATATCGCGCAAACAAACAGGCTGAATAATTCAGCCTGTTTGATCTGTCTGTTACATACGGCTGATGATATCGGCATCGCCGGACTTATCACGGCCGTTTTGTGCTAAAATTGCCGGAACAATATCTTTAACTTCATCAATCACCAAAGGCTGTAGCTGGTGGTTGGTATGGATGAAGCCCTCATTGCGCATATGGTCAATGAGGGTCAGCATGGGCTGCCAGAACTGGTTGATATTAGCAAAAACCATCGGCTTTTTATGACGGCCAAGCTGCGCCCATGTCATCATTTCCACGATTTCTTCCACTGTGCCGATACCGCCCGGCAAGGTTACGAAAGCATCAGAATGCTGGAACATCAAATGTTTGCGCTCATGCATGTCTTTGGTGACAATCACTTCGTTTAAATGTGTGATGCCTGCATCGCTGGCTTCTTTGGCAATCAAAAATTCCGGAATAATTCCAAGTACTTTGCCGCCATTTTGCATCACGCCTTCGGCAACAGCGCCCATAATGCCTTTGGTGCCACCGCCATAAACAAGGCGGATTTTATGTTCGGCCAGCGAGCGACCCAAGGCAAGGCCAGCCTCACGATAGGCAGGATTGTTACCGGTTGATGAACCGCAATAAACACAGATAGACTTAATCTCGGACATAGTATTCCTGAACTTCTATGAGTATGAAAATTGGAAGCTTTTATAACTGTTTAAATGGCAAGGCTCAAACATAAAGCGGATAGTTTATGTTGTCGATGTGCAGCTTTCTTGTAGTGTTGAGAAAAAGACTGTAAACCACTGTAAAAGCGGCCGTGTGAAGGATAAAGAAAAATGCAAAAGAGCCGATATGCCTTGGTAGGTTTTGCTGTTGTTGTCATTCTTGGTGGAGTGCTGGCATTTTGCGGTTTTCCCGTTAAAAATACGCCTGTTAAAGGCACGGATGTATCGCAGCCGGTGACACAAGCACCTGTTGAGACAAAAACAGCACCTGAAGCAACTGCGCCACAAGTGACAGAACCTGCACAAAAACCAGTAACTGAGCTAAAAATTGTTGAGCCTGCTGCTGTGGAACCACAAAGCACAACAGAGAACAAAGAACCGGCATCTGCGGATAATACCAATGCGACAACGCTTGGAGTTGAGGTGCCGGTGTTTGATCTGGTGCGCGTCGAGCCGGATGGCGGTGTGGTGATTGCCGGAAAATCCTTGCCCGGCGCTGCGGTTGATGTTCTGTCAGGTTCGCGCGTTTTAGGTTCTGTCAAAGCCACCGAAAATGGTGATTTCGTCATTGCTTTTGATGAAGCGCTGAAGCCGGGTGATCATAGTTTGGTTCTGCGTAGCACGAGCACTGATAATAAAGTGGCGACTTCTGCGCAAACCGCCATTGTTTCTATTCCCGATGCTGTTAATGGTCAGGTGCTGGCACTGGTGGAAGAGCCGGGGCAGGCGAGCCGCATGATCACCAGGCCGCATACGGATGACGTGAAAACTCAACCTAATGATGGCGAACAGGCAGCGCAAATCAATGATAAAGATGCATCAGATGCTGTGAGCGATGCTTCCGCTAAGGACGCACCGATTGCCGTCGAGGCAGTAGAAATTGAAGTCAATACTATTTACATTGCCGGTCAGGCCATGCCTGATCACAGCGTGATTGTTTATGCCAATGAAAAAATGCTTGGCCGCAGTGCTGTCTCACCGGAAGGGCGTTTTCTGGTGGAAAGTCAACAGCCCTTGGCTGTGGGTGATTACATCATCCGCGCCGATCTTTTGAATAAAAGCCAGAAGGTCATTGCCAGTGCGCGCGTGCCGTTCCGCAGAGAGGCTGGTGATAATATTTCTGCTGTTGCACCTTCCTTGAAAGCGCATAAGGCAGCAAATCAAACGCCTGATAATGCTCAAGAACCAGCCAATGCACCAATGCAGGCAAGTGAAGTGACTTCGCAAACACCGGCTTTGGAACATGTCAGCGGTTCGGTTATCATCCGTAAGGGCGATAATCTCTGGACAATTTCCAAGCGCACTTATGGCAAAGGCACACGCTACACCACAATCTATCTGGCAAACCGCGATCAGATCCGTAACCCTGACCTGATTTGGCCGGGGCAGGTTTTCACTATGCCCGATCAGCCTTTGTCTGACACGGATGCAGCCAATGCATTGCGTGAGACTAATCCAAAGCCTTAAATAGGCTGATAGCAAAAAGCTTGTAATTTGATCCTTCATCGTATATCGACGATTTACGATGAAGGATCAAAGCACCCAAGCCTGTTCATTGGCTAACTATAAAATTGAGGATGAAGAGGCGGCGCGCATTTATGCAGCGCTGGCGCATCCGGTTCGTTTAACCATTTTGCGGCAGTTGAGTCTGCATGAGGCTTGCTGCAAAGACATTGTCGGCGGGCATGACCTTGCCCAATCAACCGTCTCTCAGCATTTGAAAGTTTTGGTACAGGCAGGGCTGATTGATTTCCGCGCTGACCGGCAGAATTCGCGCTACAGCGTCAATCATGCACGGCTTGATTATATCAAAGATCATTTTTCTCAATTGTCACTTTTATGCGTAAAGCCGCCGACCTGCGATTAAGCCTCGTATTTAATCGCTTCCATGAAATTCCCTGCCTGCGATTAAGCCACGTATTTAATCACTTCAATGAAATTCCCTGAAAGATAATCTTATGAATAATGGCAAAACGGTTTCTGCGGAATCCGGACAGACTTTCCGGACATTGCGCAACTTATGGCCTTATATGTGGCCGGCAGAGCGTCCTGATCTGCGTATGCGGGTGATCTGGGCGAGTTTCTATCTGGTGATTGCCAAGCTGGTTCTGATCTCCGTGCCTTATTTTTTCAAATGGGTCACCAATGCATTGAACGGTCAGTTAAATGCACCGGATTTTATTCCTGCGATTTTGGTAGGTGCGGTGATGTTGGTGGTGGCTTATAACGCTGCACGCATCATTCAGGCTGGTTTGAACCAGTTGCGCGATGCGCTGTTTGCCAGTGTTGGCCAATATGCCGTGCGTCAACTGGCTTATAAAACATTTGTGCATATGCACCAATTATCTTTGCGCTTTCACTTAGAGCGCCGCACCGGCGGGCTGTCGCGCGTGATTGAGCGCGGCACCAAGGGTATTGAAACCATTGTTCGCTTTACCATTCTCAACACCGCGCCAACGGTGCTGGAATTTGCGCTGACAGCGATCATTTTTGCTTATGCTTACGGCTTTTCTTACCTTGCCGTGGTTGCTGTAACCGTTTGGGCTTACACATGGTTTACCATCAAAGCCAGTGACTGGCGCATCAATATCCGTCGCGAGATGAATAATTCCGACACGGAAGCCAATACTAAAGCGATTGATTCCCTGCTGAACTTCGAGACCGTGAAATATTTCGGCAATGAAGCGATGGAAGCCAAGCGCTTTGATAGTGCCATGGCGCGCTATGAAAAAGCAGCTACCCAGACATGGACATCACTTGGCTGGCTCAACTTTGGTCAAGCGGTCATTTTCGGTGTTGGTATGGCCATCGTGATGGTGATGTCAGCAATGGAAGTGAAGGCCGGAACGCAGTCGCTGGGTGATTTTGTCTTCATCAATGCGCTTTTGATGCAGTTGTCGATACCGCTCAATTTCATCGGCTTTATCTATCGTGAAATCCGTCAGGGGCTGACCGATATTGAGCAGATGTTTGACCTTCTGGATGTCGATCAGGAAGTGCAGGACAAACCGCAAGCAAAAGCACTGGAAGTGCGCGATGGCGCCATCCGTTTTGATGATGTGCATTTTGCCTATGATCCGTCCCGTCCGATTTTGAAGGGCATCAGCTTTGAAGTGCCTGCCGGTAAAACTGTCGCCATTGTCGGGCCATCAGGTGCTGGTAAATCAACTTTGTCACGCTTGCTGTTCCGCTTTTACGATATTCAGTCGGGTGCGATTACCATTGACGGGCAGGATGTGCGGGATGTGCAGCAGGAAAGCTTGCGTCATTCGATTGGTATGGTGCCGCAGGATACTGTGCTTTTTAACGATACGATTGCCTACAATATCCGCTATGGCCGCATGTCTGCGAGTGAAGAGGAAGTGGAGCGCGCGGCGGAACTAGCGCAAATCTCCGGCTTCATCAAACATTTGCCTGAAGGTTATCAGTCGATGGTGGGTGAGCGCGGTTTGAAATTGTCGGGTGGCGAAAAACAACGCGTAGCGATTGCCCGTACCATTTTGAAAGCACCGCCAATCCTGATTTTGGATGAAGCGACATCAGCTCTTGATACCGCCACCGAGCAGGAAATTCAGCAGGCGCTTGATCTCGTCAGCCGCGACCGCACCACTTTAGTGATCGCGCATCGTCTCTCGACTGTGATCAATGCTGATGAGATTATCGTGCTGAAAGAGGGCGCTATTGCTGAAAAAGGCACGCATCGTCAGTTGCTCGCGCAAAAGGGGCTTTATGCTTCGATGTGGGATCGCCAGCGTGAAGCAACCGAGGCAGAAGAACGTCTGCGTCAGGTTCGCGAACGTGATGATCTGGGTATTTTGTAAGCAGAATCTCTTTCTCAAAATATTGAGCTAAATATCTGATAAAAGGCGGTTTTCGTGGGATTTCTCATGATGGCCGCCTTTCTTTTTATTCTGATTTGCATGGGCGTGAGGGGCGCAGTTATAAAAAAGCACCATGAACGGGGATAATGTTCAGTAAAAATGGTTCAAAATGCACGAATATTGCTGCATTTATGTGAAAGAATGTCACGAAACGTGAATAGCTGCCGAAATGGTTTTGTTTTTGGCCAGAATGCAGTAAGTATCTGCAAAACTCGAGGATGAACTGATGAGCCTTGCCGATTCAATTCGAAATACATTTGTCCCTATCCACCGTGAGGGATATCCCTTCATTGCTGGTTTTTTCGTTGTCTCCCTGATCTTGGGCTGGCTGTGGAATCCGCTTTTCTGGGTGGGTATGGTTCTCACCATCTGGTGCATTTATTTCTATCGCGACCCTGAACGGGTAACGCCGATGGATGACCGGCTGGTTATTAGTCCGGCCGATGGTAAAGTGTCCTTTGTCGGCCCTTATGTGCCACCTGCGGAACTTGGTCTGGGTGATCAGCCGCGCATGCGCATTTCCGTGTTTATGAATGTGTTTTCTGTGCATATCAACCGTGCGCCGGTGCGCGGTCAGATTGAAAAAATCATTCATCGTCCGGGCAAATTTTTAAATGCGGAGCTGGACAAGTCCAGCGCGGAAAACGAGCGAAACAGTGTTCTGATCGATAGCCCGAAAGGTAAAGTGGCTGTTGTGCAGGTTGCAGGTCTTGTCGCCCGCCGCATTGTTTGCTGGTCAAACGAAGATGACACATTGTCAGTGGGTGAGCGCTTTGGTTTGATTCGCTTCGGTTCCCGTCTGGATGTTTATTTGCCTGAAGGTGCAGTGGCGCGCGTAGCAGTTGGTCAAACCGCTGTTGCCGGTGAAACAATCTTGGCTGAATTTGACACCGACCATTCAGAACCAACAGTACGGATTGGTTAAGTCAAATGGAAACAGAGTTTCCGGAAGCAGATCGCGGTGCTGGTAAATCAGCCGGACAAAATAGCACTCAGACCGATACCGTCATTATAGAAAGTCGGGGACCCCGACTTTCTCAAATTCCGCTACGCATCATTATTCCGAATATCATCACGGTTCTGGCAATTTGCGCTGGGCTGACCGGTATTCGTTTGGCGTTTGAAAACCGTTTCGAACTTGCCGTGATGATGGTGTTGATTGCAGCCTTCCTGGATGGTCTTGACGGCCGCGTTGCGCGGATGATGAAGGGCTCTTCCAAATTCGGCGCACAGATGGATTCTCTTGCCGATATCGTCAATTTCGGCGTGGCTCCGGCCTTGGTGCTTTATTCTTTCATGCTGGATCAGGCGCGTTCTTTCGGTTGGACGGCAGCGCTTTTATATGCGATCGCCTGTTGTCTTCGTCTTGCGCGCTTCAACGTGATGACAGAAGACCCGAACCGGCCTGAATGGCAGAATAATTACTTTATCGGTGTTCCGGCACCTGCGGGCGCTATGTTGGTGTTGCTGCCGGTCTATTTAGGCTTTTTGGGGTTGGTTCCAACTAAGACCCTTGCCTTTATCGCGGCCGGCTTCACTGTTCTGGTGGCTTTTTTGCTGGTCAGCCGCTTGCCGGTTTATAATGGCAAAACGGCTGGCAGCTATATTCGGCGTGATTTGGTGGCACCGCTTATTTTGTGCGTGGTGATCTATGTTGGTTTGCTGACAAGCTACACATGGTACACCCTGACCGTGACAGCTATCGCTTATACCTTCATTATTCCGATAAGCTGGATTGCATGGAACCGTTGTGAAGCATCGGCAAAATGCAGCGGCGGTGTAACTGCCGCAACAGATGATCCGGACAGTATCATTTAAAAGAATGCATTTATAAAAAAGGCTCTGTGAAAACAGAGCCTTTTTTATTGAGTTTGATTCGTCTGTTAGAGCGACCTTCGCTTGCCAAGTATGGCACACGGGGCTTTAGTCAGGCAGATGGTAATCAAGGAAACGATCTTTCGGCACATCAAACAATTTGCCGGTAAGTGTCAAAGCCGGATCGGCAAGCGCTACAATCTTTTTGGCCACATCATGGGGATGCGGCAGGCTGTCAGGATCTTCACCTGGCATGGCCTGTGCGCGCATTGCAGTGCGGGTAGCGCCCGGGTTAACGGAGTTGACCCGCAGCGCACTGTTTTTGGTTTCATCTGCCCAGCTACGCGCCATCACCTCGACAGCCGCCTTGGAAGCTGCATAAGGCCCCCAGAATGCGCGTGCAGTGTGCGCAACACCTGACGACAGCACAATGGCACGTCCGGCATCAGAGGCGCGCAAAAGCGGATCTACTGAGCGGATGAGGCGCCAAGTACTGGTGACGTTGATATTCATAACCTTTTCAAAGGTTTTGGCTTCGACATGACCGATAGGTGAAATGGTGCCAAGTACACCGGCATTGGCAACCATAATATCCAGCTTGCCCCAGCGCTCGTGAATAGAGCCGCCCAAGCGGTCAAGGGCAGGGAAATCGGTCAGATCAAGTGGTACGAGCGTCGCGGAGCCGCCGTGCTTGCGGATTTCATCATCCAGTTCTTCCAACCCGCCCACCGTGCGGGCAACTGCAATCACATGTGCACCAGCTTTTGCAAGTTCCAGTGCGAGGAAATATCCGATGCCGCGCGAAGCGCCCGTCACCAGAGCCAGACGGCCATTAAGGTCGATGCTCATACCAATCCTGTCATATGTTAGAAGATTACTGGCTAGTTTTACCCGTTCATTTTAACCGTTGCTGGCCAGTAGTGATAAATTATGGATGTTGCTCTCATTGTCCTGATCAAGCAGGCGTGTCGGATAGTCTCCGGTGAAATAGTGGTCAGTAAATTGCGGACGATCATTGTTGCGCGGTTCGCCGCCAACAGCACGGTAAAGACCGTCGATCGAAAGGAATGCAAGCGAATCCGCACCAATATAGCGGCACATTGCATCCATATCGTTATATTGGTTAGCGAGCAGCTTTTCGGCATCCGGTGTGTCGATACCGTAGAAGTCCGGATAGAAAATCATCGGGCTGGCAACGCGGATATGAACCTCTGCTGCACCTGCATCGCGGATCATCTGCACAATTTTCACGGAAGTTGTTCCGCGCACAATCGAGTCATCAACGAGGATAACGCGCTTGCCTTCAATAATCTCACGATTAGCCGAATGTTTGAGCTTCACACCTAGCGCACGAATTTGCTGGGTTGGCTCAATGAAGGTACGGCCGACATAATGGTTACGGATAATGCCAAGCTCGAAGGGAATGCCGCTGGCCTGTGCATAGCCGATAGCAGCAGGGGTGCCGCCATCCGGAACCGGCACAACCACATCTGCATTAACATGCGATTCTTTGGCCAGATTGAAGCCCATGTTTTTGCGTGCATTGTAAACATTACGGCCACCGACAACGGAATCAGGGCGGGCAAAGTAAACATATTCGAACATGCAAAGACGTTCAGGCTGCGGCTTTTCCGGTTTGATGGATTGGGTGGTGATAGAGCCGTCCGGCTGCAATTCACACACAATCACTTCACCATTTTCAACATCACGCACGAAAGTCGCGCCGATAATATCGAGCGCACAGGTTTCGGAGCAGAAAATCGGCTTGCCATCAAGCTCCCCCATAACCAGCGGGCGAATACCGACCGGATCACGGGCGGCGATCAGTTTGGTGCGGGTCATGGCGAGAACGGCATAGCCGCCTTCAACCTGACGGATGGCATCAACAAAGCGATCAATCGATGAAGTATGGCGCGAACGTGCAAAAAGATGCAGCACGACTTCGCTGTCGGAAGTTGATTGGCAGATAGCACCGGCTGCAATCAGCTGGCGGCGCAATGTCAGACCATTGGTGAAATTACCATTATGTGCAATCGCAATACCGCCCACTTCCAGCTCGGCAAAAAGCGGCTGCACATTGCGCAGTATGGTTTCGCCAGTGGTGGAGTAGCGCACATGGCCGATAGCCAGATCACCCGGAAGCTGCGCCAATGTTGCAGGATCAGTAAAATGATCGCCGACCAGTCCCATATGACGCTCTGAATGAAAGCGATTATTATTGAAGGTAACAATACCTGCCGCTTCTTGTCCGCGATGCTGAAGGGCGTGCAGGCCGAGCGCTGTCAGTGCAGCTGCATCCTTATGGCCTAGAATACCAAAGACACCGCATTCTTCATGTAAAGAATCTTCATCCACCATATGGGGAGTTTTGTCAGCATTATTGTATGTCATTGCCGCAAGGCCTTTCGATTGCAAAGCAATTAAAAACACTCTCTATCACATAAGAGCTTTTGATTGGAAGCAAAGAGTTGCCGCCTCAAAAAGCTTTTAATCTGCGGAGCCGGTAGTGTTTTCTGGTCAATTTGATATCTGGTTTGTTCTTAAAAGTGCGGAAAAGCAAAAAAGCCACAGAAAGTGATTTCCATGGCTTTTTTTTGGAATTGAGCTGTTTATTGCGCAGTTTCTGCTTCAGGCGCAGGGGCAGCGTTTTGATCATTGCCTGCCGGTTCTGCATTGTTTGGTTTCAGCTTGTCGATAAAGCTGGTGTCCGGATCAGCTGGGAGCAGTTCAACCAGTTTCTCGCCTAAATTATCAAGAAGTGCTTTGGATTTGGCATTGGCAACCCATGCCGGCTGGTCGGATGTGACGAGCCAGTTGAAGAACAACATGGCGACAACCATCAGCAACAGGCCGCGTGCTGCACCAAACAAAAAGCCCAATGTGCGGTCAAGCGCACCAATACGGCTGTCGATGATGAAATCAGCAATTTTCATGGTGATGATGGAAACAATGATCAGCGCCACTAGGAAAACCGCTGCCAAAGCTGCAATTTTCGCCAATGTGTCACTGGTGACATATGGCTGGATGAACGGGATCACCTGCGGGTAGAAGATATAAGCGGCAGCAGCTGCTGCTGCCCACGAAGCGACCGAAAGCACTTCTCGTGAAAAACCCCGTACCATCGCCAAAACCGCGGATACGAGCGTTATCCCAATAAGAATTCCATCAAGAAGGGTGATTGGCATTCGGCCTGTCCTTAATCTACTTAAACTCTATCCTTGCATGCCTGCGGCGTTTTGCAAGTCAGCTTTCCTGTGTCGGGTGACTTATGCACCCAGTTTTTAACCGTTCTTCTGTGCTTGGCCAGAGGCGGCAATATCGACAACCATGTCGGTCAGCGCAACCTTTTCGGTTAAGCGGAATTGGGCGTTTTTCCACAACTCGCTACTGCCACCGGGTACGACTGCATGCCTGAAACCAAGTTTCTCTGCTTCCTTCAGGCGCTGCACGGCATGAGACACCGGACGAATAGCGCCAGAAAGACTGATCTCGCCGAAATAAACGCTATCGGCGGGAAGGGCAATAGCTGCAATAGAGGAAACAAGTGCTGCAGCCACTGCTAAATCGGCGGCAGGCTCCGAAATACGATAACCACCGGCCACATTGAGATAAACATCATGCTGGCCGAAGCGCACACCGCAATGGGATTCAAGTACGGCTAGAATCATTGAAAGGCGGCTGCCGTCCCAGCCAACCACCGCGCGGCGCGGTGTACCAAGGCTGGACGGGGCAACTAGTGCCTGAATTTCTACCAATACAGGACGCGTTCCTTCCATGCCGGCAAAAACGGCCGCTCCCGGGGATTTTTCATTGCGTTCGCCCAAAAATAATTCGGACGGATTGGCAACTTCGCGCAAACCCTTATCGGACATTTCAAAAACGCCGATTTCGTCGGTTGGGCCAAAACGGTTTTTGACGGTACGAAGAATTCGGTAATGATGGCCGCCTTCACCTTCAAAATAAAGAACGCCGTCCACCATATGTTCAACCACGCGCGGGCCGGCAATCTGACCTTCTTTGGTGACATGGCCGACAAGCACCACCGCTGCACCTGTCTGCTTGGCATAGCGGATCATCGCTTGTGCAGAGGAGCGCACCTGCGTCACGGTTCCGGGCGCACTATCGGCCAAATCAGTCCAAAGGGTCTGGATGGAATCGATAATCACCAGATCAGGGCGCTTATTACCGGCAATGGTTGCCAGAATATCTTCGACATTGGTCTCGGCTGCCAGTTCCACAGGTGAGGAGGCAACGCCTAAACGCTGGGCGCGCAAGCGAATTTGTGCAACCGCTTCTTCACCCGAAACATAGACAATGCGATGTCCCTGATTGGCAAGGGCTGCTGCGGCCTGGGTCAAAAGGGTGGATTTGCCAATGCCCGGATCGCCGCCGATCAGAAGTGCGGAGCCGCGCACAAAACCGCCGCCGGTGGCGCGGTCAAGCTCGGCAATGCCGGAGGAAATGCGCGGTGCATCTTCAATCTCACCGTCAAGCGAGGTGAGGGTGACGGCGCGGCCCTTGCGGGCACTGCGCAAAGATGATGGGCCGCTGCCGATGCCACTATTGGTGCCTTCTTCCACGAGTGTGTTCCACTCGCCGCAACTGTCGCATTTTCCGGCCCAGCGCGTATGCACGGTGCCGCAGTTTTGGCAGATAAACTGCACTCGGGCTTTGGCCATCAACTATACCTTTTGAGAGAATACCTGTGCTGGCATTGGCATTTTGTACCTATTCGTCATATTGCTCAGGCACATAGGACCCTTCGGCCAGATCCGCAAAGCGGGTAAATTCTGACTGGAAGGCGAGTTTAACAGTACCGGTCGGCCCGTGACGCTGCTTAGCAATAATCACGTCAGCAGTGCCTTTGACCTTTTCAAACTGCATTTTCCATTCGTCATGTTTCGGATCGAATTCATCACGCGGTTCAAGGTTTTTGACATAATATTCTTCACGGAAAACGAAGAGCACAACGTCCGCATCCTGCTCAATCGAACCCGATTCACGCAAGTCAGAAAGTTGCGGGCGTTTGTCATCGCGACTTTCCACCTGACGGGAAAGCTGTGAGAGCGCGATAATAGGCACGTTCAGCTCTTTGCCCAAGGCTTTCAGACCAGTGGTGATTTCGGTAATTTCCTGCACGCGGTTTTGTGCGGATGCTTTTGAAGAACCAGTCATCAGCTGGACGTAGTCGATCACCAGAACATCAAGGCCGCGCTGGCGCTTCAAACGGCGCGCACGTGCAGCGAGCTGGGCAATAGAGATACCACCCGTCTGGTCAATATAAAGCGGAATTTTCTGCATCACTTGCGAACAAGCAACCAGTTTTTCAAAGTCGGTTTCGGTAATATCACCACGGCGGATTTTGGAGGACGATACTTCCGTCTGCTCGGAGATAATACGTGTAGCCAGCTGTTCTGCCGACATTTCGAGCGAGAAGAAGCCGACAACACCGCCATTTAAGGCTTTGATGCTGCCGTCTGCCTGCTGTTCGCCCTCATAGGCATTGGCGATATTGAAGGCAATATTGGTCGCAAGCGAGGTTTTACCCATACCCGGACGCCCCGCCAGAATGATCAGGTCGGAAGGCTGTAAGCCACCCATTTTCGCATCAAGTGACTGGATGCCGGTTGAAACACCGGACAAATGTCCGTCACGCATAAAAGCTTGGTTAGCCATATCGACAGCTGTGGTAACAGCATCTTTAAATGCCTGAAAACCACCGTCATACCGGCCGGTTTCGGCCAGTTCGAAGAGGCGGCGCTCGGCATCTTCAATCTGGCTTTGCGGTGCCATATCAACAGGCGCATCATAAGCGACATTGACCATTTCCTCACCAATATTGATGAGCGAGCGGCGAGTAGCCAGATCGTAAATCGCGCGGCCATAATCTTCGGCGTTAATAACGGTCACCGCCTCAGCGGCAAGGCGCAGCACATATTGGAAAACGGTCAGATCACCGACTTTTTCTTCTGCCGGAAGAAATGTTTTCATCGTCACCGGATTAGCCATTTTGCCAACACGGATCAGATCGCTGGTAATTTCATAAATACGTTTGTGCAGAGGTTCATGAAAATGCGTCGGCTTCAAAAAGTCCGAAACACGATAAAACGCATCATTATTAATCAAAATCGCGCCGAGAAGAGCCTGCTCAGCTTCAATATTGTTTGGCGTTTCACGGTAAAGCCCGCCTTGACCATCGCGGCCATCGCCCCGTGGTTCGGTTAGTTTGTGTACCGTTGCTTCCGCCATAATCTCATGCCCTATATTTTGAAAAATCCGGTTGAAAATCTCGGAGCCAACCGGATTACCAATATATGTATCTCATCTGATGTGATGAGGGTACAGGCGATAGCATGATTCACACTGATTCACAGGGGGTATGTGACAACTTCCGCTCATTCTGTGTGAATGCATGATTGCGGTTTTCAGTATTAGCGCTTGCGCGCTTACTATCAAGCCGACGTAACCGCTTTTCTTCTGCTTCAATATAATTGCGGGTGAGAGGCACCGATTCTTGCCGATGGGCAATTTGAATATGAAAGACCATCATATCCTGCCAGCGGAAAGCACTTTCGGAACCGGCCAGATAAAATTCCCACATTCTGCAAAACCGCTCATCATAAAGCGCTTTGGCTTCATCGCGCCGCGCCATAAAGGCTTCACGCCATGCTTTGAGCGTTTCAGCATAATGCAAACGCAGAATTTCAATGTCGGTGACAATCAATCCTGCTTTTTCAATATGAGGCAGAACTTCTGAAAGAGCAGGGATATAGCCGCCTGGAAAAATATGATGGCGAATAAAAGGGTTAGTTACGCCTGGGCCGTCACTGCGGCCGATGGAGTGCAATAAAAATACACCGTCTTTTTTGAGCAGTCGCGCCACGTGTTGGAAATATTCGGCAAAATGCCCCACGCCCACATGCTCGAACATGCCGACAGAACTGATCCGGTCATAGCTATCGGTTAAATGGCGGTAGTCTTTGAGTTCAAACTTGGCGCTATGGCTTAAATTATCCTGTGCTGCCCGCTGATTGGCAATCGCATGCTGTTCTTCTGAAAGCGTAACTCCCGTGACATCGGCTTTAAGGAATTTTGCCATATAAAGGCCAAGCCCGCCCCAGCCGCAGCCGATATCCAGCAGTTTGTCGCCTTCATTAATCAGAAGCTTGGCAGCGATGTGACGTTTTTTGGCAAGTTGTGCTTCGGCCAGTGTTGCTTCAGGTGTTTCAAAATAAGCGCAGGAATATTGCTTGTCGGGATCAAGAAACAAATCATAAAGCGCACCTGAAAGATCATAGTGGCTTTTGATGTTTCGCGACGAGCGCATGATGGTGTTCATCTGTTGCAAACGACGCAGACTACGGCGCGCAAAGGATAGTGCTTTCATCCATGGTTGCGTGGCGGCCGTGGGGCCGGTATTTTCAAAGACAAGCTGTAAGAGCCCGTAAATATCCCCCTCAACCACATCCAGCTCGCCATCCATATAGCACTGGCCGAGTTTCAGTTCAGGGTCAAAGGCAATGGCTCGCTCAGCGTGTGCTGTATTGAATTTTATATGGATATGTGCGCCGCTGCCGTCACCGTAACGGCTGGTTATCAGTTTAGAATCTGTCACCGACAGATTGCCGGTTTTGACTATGCGTTTCAAAACCGTATGTAAAAGTCCATTCATCGCCAATCTCCCATTTAGAAGGACTGGAGGATGAAGTAGTGCTGATCCGCGTGTTTCATGTGTCAGGGCGATTGCGGATTGCCCCACTTGCACCTTAAACAGTCTGCTACTGCTGCACAGGATAAGCACTTTTTTGGTTCTGAAAAGAGAAAATGCCCGACATTTCTGCCGGGCACTTTCTTTTTACTTAAAAAACATCAGGAACGAGCCCGAGTTCTGAAGCAATTAAGCCTGTTCTTCTTCGTCTGAACCGTCGAATTCTTCTTCGTCGATTTCTTCAGATAAAGGCTCTTCTTCAATGCCATAGATGGCTTCGATTGAAGTCAGGTCTTCGCCTTTTTCCTGACGCTCAGCTTCTTCAGCAGAACGAGCAACGTTAACAGCAACAGTGACTTCTACTTCTGGATGAAGCACGATCAAAACATTGTGAAGGCCAATGGTTTTGATCGGGTTGTTGAGTTCAACCTGGTTGCGGTGCAGTGAGAAGCCCGCTTCTGTGATGATGTCAGCGATATCACGGGTTGAAACTGAACCATAAAGCTGACCGGTTTCACCAGCTGAACGAACAACAACAAAGCTGTTGCCTTCGAGCTTGTCTGCAACTGCCTGAGCTTCGTTTTTACGTTCCAGGTTCTGTGCTTCGAGCTGAGCGCGCTGGCCTTCGAACTTCTTCAGGTTTGCTTCGTTCGCACGCAGAGCTTTGCCCTGTGGGAGAAGGAAGTTACGGGCGAAGCCGTCTTTAACTTTTACAGTGTCGCCCATCTGGCCGAGGCGGGCAATACGTTCCAGGAGAATAACGTCCATGGGATATTCCTTTCGAGTTTGTGTGTAAAATTACGATTGATCAGTTTTTTGTCTCTTGGAAACCGGTGCAGTTCGGGTTGTGTCGAACAGGCCGATAACAAAGAAAATGAGAAGTAGTGGCGCCAGCAACATGATGCCGACATAAGACAACCACAGAATCAGCGGGCGCAGGCTCATGCCACGGGTGCGCTGATGCACAATGGCAAAGCCGGAAAATAAAAATCCGGTGCCGATTGCCCCCACAAAAACGAGGGCGGCTTGTGCAGTACCAGCACCAAAGAAGGACAGTGCCAGTGCAACGGCAAAAACACTGAGTGCGGCAACCGGCATACGCAAAGTGGTTGGCCAGTCATCGCGCGGGCGTTTCAGACGGCCGGATGCGCCGGTCAAACGCAGTGCGAGATAAAGATTGCCGATGAGAGCTGCCAGTGCGATGGCTGGCTGCATGGCAGGCAAAACCACCATTAAAATGGCAGCCAAAGCGGCCTGCATTTCAGCGTCCGACTGATAGCTTGGATCGGCAGCCTGCAAGCGTTCCATTACCTGTGCGGTTAATTCACGCACCATGTCTTCGCCAAAGCCGATGAGGTAGCCAATGATGATAAAGCTGACCGCAACCATCAGTGCTAAACGGAAGATGATGTCGGAGAGAGGGTACCAGACTAAAATATTGGCAGAGCCGCCCATATCACTGGCGGGACGCGCTAAACCTGAAAGATAAGCGCCGATTGCTGCCGGAATAAAGCTGGTAAGCGCAATCAGCACAGCGGCCATTGGCACGCTAACGATGCTGACTGTAGCTGTGGCTGCAACGGCTGCAATGATTCCGGCATTGGAACCCCAGCCAAGCGCTGCCATGAAAATTGGTAATGGTGTCAGGAAATACAAAACCATCGCCATGCCCGACTGGGCAATGACGCCGGAAGACATTAATGCAGAAGCCAGTCCTGCAAGTATGCCTACGCCAATGATGGTTTTATCGAATTTCATAAGTTCCGCTGTCCTGCGTGCAAGAATTTGAGCGCTCTTGCCTTTTTGCAGTTAGAGGTTCCGGTTTAAACCGCTTCAACCCCAACTCGAGTTTTAAAGTGAACCTGACCCGTGCTCATCACGGAAGGTTTTATGCGTATAGTCTGGAAGTGATTTGCGGGCAATGCAAAAAAACACTGCCCGCAAAACAAAACTTATTTCACTACATATGGCAGCAGGCCGAGGAAACGTGCACGCTTGATTGCTTTAGCAAGTTCGCGCTGTTTCTTCTGGCTCACAGCTGTGATGCGTGAAGGAACGATTTTACCGCGTTCAGAAATGTAACGCTGCAAAAGCTTGATGTCCTTGTAATCGATCTTTGGTGCATTTGGACCAGAGAACGGGCAAGTTTTACGACGACGATGGAACGGGCGGCGTGTTGGGATCTGATTGATATCAACCATTATTATGCTCCTTCGCCAGCTTCGTTGTCACGTGGACGACGTGGACCGCGTTCACGGTCACCGTCACGCGGACGACGTGGACGATCATCATCACGGCCGAAGCGATCGTCGCGTTCACGACGGTCATCACGGCGTGTCAGCATTGCCGACTGGCCTTCTTCGTGTTCTTCTACACGTACTGTGAGGAAGCGCAGAACATCTTCATTGATGCGCATCTGGCGTTCCATTTCAGCAACAGCTGCCGCAGGGGCATCGATGTTGAGAAGTGTGTAGTAAGCTTTACGATTCTTTTTAACGCGATAAGTCAGGGGACGAAGACCCCAGTTCTCAATGCGCCCGACTTTACCGCCGTTAGCTTCGAGGACACCCTTGAACTGTTCAACGAGGGCATCAACTTGCTGCTGCGTAATATCCTGTCGGGCAAGGAGCACATGTTCATAAAGAGCCATTGGCTTTGCCTTTCTTCTGTTTCTCATTAGCTCGAAATCAGCGGCTAAGCCTCTGCGACTTCTCCTTAACCGCTATTGCGGGAAGAAAGGACGCTGGTCGAGACGATCGAGAGCGGAGACACGGGAGATGAAGCATTTTCTCGCTTCTCACGTCATTGTTGCAAGAGCAATTGACATGATCCTCCGTTCAGCCCCCAGCTGATGCCGAGCAATGAATGTCTGGCTCTTAAGCGTTTTTCCCCGTCTTTGCAAGCCGCATTAGTGCTTATGCGTGACAAAAGCTTGACTTGTGCGCAGAGCAAAGGCACATCGCGAGATAGAAAAAATAAAGTTTATGCAGCTTTTGGTGTTCAGGCAGGGTGATAATCCGTCATTGAATACCTATAAATCTCATATAAACTGCTCATTCTTATATGGGCTTTGACATGAGATTGTATCGCCGCATTATATATAGAGTGAGGTATTTATGACCGTAGCATTTACTTTTCCCGGCCAGGGCAGTCAGGTTGTTGGCATGGGCAAAGCGCTTGCTGAGCAATTTGCAGAAGCACGTGCAGTTTTTGCCGAAGTTGATGATGCACTCGGGGAAAAGCTTTCAGCGACTATGTTTGAAGGTCCTGAAGATGTGCTGACGCTCACAGCCAATGCGCAGCCTGCTTTGATGGCTGTGTCGATGGCTGTGTTGCGAGTGATGGAATCACAGGGTTTTTCTTTGAAAGATCAGGTTTCCTACGTTGCCGGTCATTCGCTGGGTGAATATTCAGCCCTTTGCGCCGCCGGCACATTCTCACTTGCTGATACCGCCCGTTTGTTGCGTATCCGCGGTAATGCCATGCAGGCCGCAGTTCCTGTGGGGCAAGGCGCGATGGCTGCCATCATTGGTCTGGAACATGCGGATGTAGAAGTTATCTGTGCAGATGCCGCTTCTTTGGGTGCGGTGCAGATTGCCAATGATAATGGTGGCGGTCAGCTGGTAATCTCCGGCTCGAAGGCGGCCGTTGAAGCCGCTGCTGCCAAAGCCTCTGAAAAGGGCGCAAAGCGCGCGATCATGCTGCCGGTTTCTGCACCTTTCCATTCAAGCCTGATGTCACCTGCGGCTGATGCCATGCGTGAAGCACTGGCCAATGTGCAGAAAAACGATCCGGTAGTGCCATTGATCGCCAATGTGCGTGCGGCTCCTGTTACATCTGCCACTGAAATTGCTGATTTGCTGGTTGAGCAGGTCACCGGACAGGTGCGCTGGCGTGAAACTGTTGAGTGGTTTGCAGCTAATAATGTTTCGACACTTTATGAAGTTGGTTCAGGCAAAGTTCTGACTGGCCTTGCACGTCGTATTGCTAAAGAAATCAACGGTGTTACCGTTGGTTCCGCAGAAGATATTGAGGCAGCATTAGCTGCGTTTTCAAAGTAATTAAAAATGCACCTCAAAAACTGCAAAGCGGATTTTGTAAGTAAGGTGCGCGGTAAATAATAAAAGGATCTCAAATGTTTGATCTGACTGGCCGTAAGGCTCTCATTACCGGTGCAACCGGCGGTTTGGGTGAAGCAATTGCCCGTGCGCTCCATGCACAAGGCGCAATTGTTGGCCTGCACGGTACCCGTAAAGAAAAGCTTGATTCTCTGGCTGCAGAGCTTGGCGAACGCGTTTTTGTGTTCCCTGCAAACCTCTCCGACCGTGAAGAAGTGAAAGCTCTTGGCCAGAAGGCTGAAGAGGAAATGGGCGGCATCGACATTCTCGTCAACAATGCCGGTATTACCAAAGACGGCTTGTTTGTACGTATGAGCGATGAAGACTGGGATGCGGTTTTAAATGTCAATCTGACATCCGTGTTCAACCTGACCCGCGAAATTACCCATCCGATGATGCGCCGCCGTCATGGCCGTATTATCAATATTTCTTCGATCGTTGGCGTGACCGGCAATCCGGGTCAGGCAAACTATTGTGCATCCAAAGCCGGCTTGATCGGTTTTTCGAAATCACTTGCACAAGAAATTGCCAGTCGTAATGTAACGGTCAACTGCATTGCTCCAGGGTTTATCGAATCGGCTATGACCGATAAGCTCAATGAGAAGCAAAAAGACGCGATTATGAGCTCAATTCCGATGAAACGCATGGGGACAGGCGCTGAAATTGCTGCTGCTGTTGTTTATTTGGCAAGCGATGAAGCAGCTTATGTTACCGGCCAGACTGTCCATGTTAATGGCGGAATGGCAATGATTTAAGCCCTTTATGTGCCCGAAAAGCCATAAAGGGAGGGCAAGAAGCAGATGATTGGGCAAAATCTGCTTTGCCTTGCTCAAGAAGCATGGTAAATGCCGCGCCCAAGAAACAAGACGCCTCGCTTGAAGCGTCTTAATCTCGTTCCGTAAGGAATATCCACAGGATGTATGCTAAAGGATGTAAAGACTACAGTTGGCATATATCTTATAACTTGATTACAATCATGCATACCGCTAACCAAAGCGTTGCAACTAAACACAGGTCGAGGTCACGACATGAGCGATACCGCAGAACGCGTCAAGAAAATCGTTGTTGAACATCTGGGCGTAGATGCCGACAAGGTCACGGAAGGCGCGAGCTTTATCGATGATCTCGGTGCAGACAGCCTTGATACAGTAGAACTGGTCATGGCGTTTGAAGAAGAATTCAGCGTTGAGATCCCTGATGATGCAGCAGAAACCATCCTTACCGTTGGTGACGCTGTTAAGTTCATCGACAAAGCTTCTGCTTAATATTTGAAAATACGGGATCGGAATGCTCCGATTCCGTATTTTTCATACACAGCGTCAAAAAAATGCAAAGCAGTTTTGAAACAGTGTGTATCAAGCAAGTCGAGAGAGCATTTTCAATTTTTAAAATTAAGCTGTAAGTGCTCTTGATGAACCGGTTATCTAATCGGTTTATTTTTTATAGACTAAATTTAAATGTAACTTTTAGGCGTACCGGCGCCTTAAAACCTTACAAAAAAGGTTTAGCCCGGCGCGCATTCAAGGCGACAAATCATCTTGCCCGCTTGCAAGCGGAACATAGTTTGAGATTGTCATACTCGAAGGAGTGAATATGAGGCGTGTCGTTATCACCGGTTTAGGTCTGGTGTCACCGCTGGCAAATGGCGTTGAAGAGACATGGAAGCGTCTTCTTTCCGGTCAAAGCGGCGCTCGCCGTATTACAGAGTTTGAAGTTGACGATCTGGCTTGTCAGATTGCCTGTCGCATCCCTGTAGGTGATGGCAGCAACGGAACATTCAATCCTGATTTATATATGGAACCAAAGGAACAGCGCAAAGTTGATCCTTTCATCGTTTACGCTGTGGCTGCGGCTGATCAGGCGCTGGATGATGCCAACTGGCATCCGGAAAGCGACGAAGATCAGGTGGCAACCGGTGTATTGATCGGTTCCGGTATCGGCGGTATCGAAGGTATTGTTGAAGCTGGTTACACATTGCGCGATAAGGGCGCACGTCGTGTTTCCCCGTTCTTCATTCCTGGCCGTCTGATCAATCTGGCCTCCGGCCATGTGTCCATCAAACATAAATTGCGCGGTCCTAACCACTCTGTGGTCACGGCTTGTGCAACCGGCACCCATGCTATTGGTGATGCTGCCCGTATGATCGCTTTGGGCGATGCGGATGTCATGGTTGCAGGTGGTACTGAATCACCGGTCAGCCGTATCTCGCTCGCAGGCTTTGCTGCTTGTAAGGCGCTGTCGACCAAGCGCAATGATGATCCGACCGCTGCTTCGCGCCCTTATGACGATGACCGTGATGGTTTCGTGATGGGCGAGGGCGCTGGTGTTCTCGTTCTGGAAGAGCTGGAACATGCACTGGCACGCGGCGCGAAAATCTACGCGGAAGTGACCGGTTACGGCATGTCCGGTGATGCTTATCACATCACCGCTCCAAGCGAGAATGGTGAAGGTGCGCAGCGTTGCATGGAAGCAGCGTTAAAGCGTTCAGGCATTACACCTGACCAGATCGACTATATCAACGCACACGGTACATCCACCATGGCGGATACGCTGGAGCTGGGTGCTGTTGAGCGTGTGGTTGGTGATGCTGCATCGAAGATTTCGATGTCGTCAACCAAATCATCGATCGGCCATTTGCTTGGTGCTGCCGGTGCTGCTGAAGCAATCTTCTCGATTCTGGCAATCCGCGACAATATCGCGCCTGCTACAATCAATCTGGATACACCGTCTGTCGCCACCAAAATTGATTTGGTGCCGCACAAACCGCGTGAACGAAAAATCGATACCGTACTTTCAAATTCGTTCGGTTTTGGCGGAACAAACGCATCGCTGGTGATGCGTCGTTACCAGTAATTTTGCTCTTTTAATCAAGAGTCGGGGATAAGCAGGACGCCAGTGCAAAAAACATTGGCGTCCTTTGCGTATCTGGGGATGATAGCTGCATCATGGCGGCATTTCTTGGTGAAGCTAAAAGTAGTTCATGCAATTGGACTGCTTTATTGGTTAAATCCTGTAACAATATTTTTGTGTGCTTCGCCCTAAAGATATCCATTATTTGAGCTATCAAGGATATCTTGCTGCAATTGCATTAGGCGTTTAAGTGCTGTTTGTAGCGAAATGATAAAAATGGATCGCTGGAGTTTATAAACTATCAGTGACGCTGCATCAAATTTGGATCGAGGTGATCGAGTGAGTTCAGACGATAAAAATCCGAAATCTCAGGAAACAGATGTTTTTGAAACATCTGCGGATGCAGCTAAGGTTGCGGATGATGCAATAAAAATTGCAGATCAGGACACTCCTCAAGAAGCCGTCGCATCTGAGATTGAAGTGCAGCCGCAAACGGTTCAGGCTGAACCGGTCATTGATGAACCAGTTGCACAAAGTGCGGCTGAAGCAGAAGTAGCAGTTAGCGATACCGTTGCTGAGCCGGTCAAGCCATTCGTGCCAAAATCCGCAGCTGAAGCATTGCGTCCGCAGCCCGGACCCAAGCCACCTAAAAAGCGTTCGCGTGCTGCCCGCAGCCAGATCGTTATATTTGCAAATTTTATGCTGTCACTGCTGGTTTTGACCGTTATTGCAGGATCTGCACTCTTCTACTTTGGCAAGTTGCAGTTTGATGGTCAGGGGCCATTGCAGGAAGAAACCGCCTTTTTGGTCAAGCGGGGCTCCGGTATTTCCGAAATTTCCGATAGTCTGGAACGTCGTGAATTCATCACGGATGCCCGTATTTTCCGTTATGGCGTGCGCGCTTACGGCCATGAAAATGATATGAAAGCCGGTGAATATATGATCCCGGTCGGCGCTTCTATGCGCGATATCATGAGCATCCTGATCAGTGGCAAGTCGATCATGTACCCGATGACCATTCCGGAAGGTTTGACCGTCAATCAGATTTTTGATCGTCTTGATAAGAATGAAATCCTGACCGGCGCTTTGCCAAAAGAAATGCCGGCAGAAGGTTCGCTCTTTACTGATACACTGCACTTCACCCGTGGCACTACCCGTGCTGAGATGGTTGAGCGTATGCTTGCTTCGCAGAAGAAGTTGGTCAATGAAATCTGGGCGACCCGCCAGAAAGATTTGCCGGTTAAAGATATCAATGAATTTGTGACCTTGGCGTCGATCGTTGAAAAAGAAACCGGTATCGCGGCAGAGCGTCCGCATGTGGCATCGGTTTTTGTCAACCGTCTCAATCAGGGCATGCGATTGCAGTCTGATCCGACCATTATTTACGGCCTGTTCGGTGGTTTGGGTAAACCGTCCGATCGTCCGATTTATAAGTCAGACATTGAAAAGCCGACACCATATAACACCTATGTTATCAATGGCTTGCCGCCGACACCAATTGCCAATCCGGGTCGCGCTGCTTTGGAAGCTGTTGCAAATCCGCTGGCAACCAAGGATGTGTTCTTTGTGGCCGATGGTACTGGTGGTCACGTTTTTGCCGAGACATTGAAAGAGCATAATGAAAATGTTCGTAAATGGCGCGGTATTGAGCAGCAAAAACGTGATGCAGCTACTGCACCTGTTGCTCAATAAACACTGGTAAAACAGGTCTAATCATCAAGTGAAACGGGCACATTGTCCGTTTCACTCACTTTTATTTCCGGTTTTTCTCGATTTTAAAGCCGGACTCTAATGCCAAAGGTCGCGTCTCATGACATTGCAAAGCATGACTGGGTTTGCCCGTTATAGTGCAACACATCAAAATGGTGGGTTGGTGACGAATTTCACTTGGGAAATACGCTCGGTGAATGGCAAAGGGCTGGATGTGCGTTTGCGTCTGCCGCAGGGTTTTGAGGGGTTGGAGCATAATATTCGCGGCCTTGTGGCAAAAAGCTTTACCCGCGGCAATATGCAGGTGTCGCTGACGATCGATAATGGCACCGAGCGTCATGATATCTCGATTAATCATGCATTGGTTGAAAAGCTGCTGGAGGCGTCGCAAGAATTGCAGAGCCGCTTTGGCGTGGCACCCTTAACACTTGATGGTTTGTTTGCCCTTCGTGGCATATTGGATCAACCGCAAGAAGCCGTATCTGAAGAAGATGAGGCAGCATTGAAGGCCGCCGTTCTTGATGGCTTGCGTGCGTTATTGCTGCAATTAAAAGAGACACGAGAGCAAGAGGGATCAGCGCTCAAGCGGATCTTTGAAAAGCATGTCGAAGAGATTGCCACTTTGACAGAAAAAGCACGCCTTGATCCGGCGCGTGGTGTCGAGGCCATCAAGAACCGTTTAGCCGCGCAGGTTTCTTTATTGCTGGATGCGTCACAAGCGCTTGATAAAGATAAGCTCCACGCGGAAGCGGCCTATCTTGCCACCAAGGCGGACATACAAGAAGAACTGGACAGACTGGACACTCATGTGGCATCTGCCAGAAAATTATTACAAAACGGCGGTGCAATCGGGCGCAAGCTTGATTTTCTGTCGCAAGAATTTAACCGTGAAGCCAACACACTTTGCGCGAAATCCAATGCAGCAACGATAACAGCCATCGGTCTGGAACTCAAAGCGACCGTTGATCAGTTTCGTGAACAGATACAAAATCTGGAGTAATTCATATGGCCATCTCATCAACGGAAAATGGCGTTTCCCGTCGCGGGCTTATGCTGGTGATTTCCTCGCCGTCCGGTGCAGGAAAGTCCAGTATTGCAAGATTATTATTGGAAGACAGAGAGATGAATTTGTCTCTTTCTGTCAGTGTCACCACCCGTGCCCGCCGCCCGAGCGAAGTCGAAGGCGTTCATTACCATTTCATCAGCGTGGCTGAGTTTGAACGCTTGCGTGACAGCGATGCGCTGATTGAATATGCAGAGGTGCATGGTAATTTCTACGGCACATTGCGCGCAACCGCCGAAGATGCACTGGCTGATGGTCAGGACATGCTGTTTGATATTGATTGGCAGGGGGCAGACCAGTTGCAGGCAAAAATGCCGGCTGACGTGGTTTCCATTTTTGTGCTGCCGCCATCAATGAAAGAGCTGCAATCGCGCTTGCATCGCCGTGCAGAAGACAGTGTTGAGGTAATTGAAACACGTCTGCATAATGCGCGCGTAGAAATTCAGAAATGGTCGAAATACGATTATATTGTGATCAATGAAGATCTGAACCGCTCTTATACTGCGGTCAAAGCTATTGTCACGGCTGAGCGTTTGCGCCGTGACCGACGTCCGGGTCTGTTTGATTTTGTTGATCAGTTGCTGAACGAACCGGCTGCGCAATAAGTACGCAAATAAAAAACGCCGGAAGTGACTTCCGGCGTTTTTTTTATCAGTCAAGAGCATTGGCAAGCGCTACAAACTCTTCGATGTTTAATGTTTCTGCGCGTCTTGTGCCATCAATGCCGGTAACCTCCAAGAGCTTGGCACCATTGACGGGCTTGAGGCTTTGACGCAGCATTTTACGGCGCTGGCCGAACGCAGCTTGTGTAATGCGTCCAAGCTTTTGCGCATCGCATGGCAAAGGCTTATCAAGCGGTGTGATATGCACCACAGAAGACATGACTTTGGGCGGCGGTGTGAACGCCTGTGGCGGTACGTCAAAGGCAATGCGTGATTGTGTGCGCCAGCCGGCAAGCACAGCCAGACGGCCATAATGGTCGGTATTGGGCGCAGCAACAATACGTTCAGCCACTTCACGCTGGAACATCAGGGTCATTGACTGATAGTAGGGCGGCCAAGGTTCGCTCAACAGCCAGTTAATCAGCAATTGCGTGCCGACATTATATGGTAGGTTGGCGACGATGCGCGGCTTGTTGCCATCAGGAAACAGTGCTTCAAAATCCTGTTCCAGCGCATCGCCGGATATCACTTTCAACCGTCCCGGATAGTGGCTTTCAATCTCGGCCAGAGCTGGCAGGCAGCGTTCATCCCGTTCAATTGCTGTCACCAATGCGCCTTGAGCAAGAAGCGCACGGGTCAACCCGCCGGGGCCAGGGCCTACTTCAATTACCGGCTGGTCTTGTAAAGCGCCTGCTTGACGGGCAATTTTGGACGTCAGATTGAGATCGAATAAAAAGTTCTGGCCTAAAGATTTTTTAGGCATCAGATCATATTGTTCAAGCACTTGGCGTAATGGCGGCAGATTATCAATGCTCATCAGGCAGATTCTTTCAAGGCTGTGAGGCTTAAAGTCTGCGCCAGCTTTAAAGCGGCAAGCAGACTGTCGGGACGGGCAATGCCTTGCCCTGCAATTTCAAATGCGGTGCCGTGATCCGGCGATGTACGGATAAATGGCAGGCCGAGTGTGACATTGACGCTTTCATCAAAAGCCAGCGCTTTGGCCGGAATGAGCGCCTGATCATGATACATGCAGATAGCGACATCATAATTTTGGCGGGCACGGGCATGAAACATCGTATCAGCTGGTAAGGGGCCTTTGATATCCATGCCTTTCGAACGCAGCTTCATAACCACTGGCAATATGACACTCTCGTCCTGATGACCCAAAGCACCATTTTCGCCCGCATGCGGGTTGAGGCCGGAAACCGCGATACGTGGTTCTTTAATGTCAAAACGTGTCCGCAAATCACGCTCTGTGATTATAATGGTTTCTTCAATCAGTTGAGTGGTTAGCTGTTGAGGAACATCATGCAATGGGATGTGAATAGTCACTGGCACAGCACGCAAATCGGGGCCTGCAAGCAGCATCACTGGCATGACCGGATGGCCAAGATGTTGCGATGCAAGACTTGCCAAAAACTCCGTATGACCGGGATGTTCAAAACCAGTATCATAAAGGGGCTTTTTGGAAATAGGGCAGGTTACCACAGCAGATGTGTCTCCTGCCAATGTCAACGCGACTGCTTGCTCAATCGCTTCAATAATGCCGGCAGCATTTTCTGATAACGGCGTACCGATATTCTCGATGAGTTTATTTTTCAGAGGTTGCACTGGCAGAAAGTGTTGAAAATCTGTCTTTGCATTTGCAGGGTTTGAAATTTCAATCGGCGCATCAAGTTGCAAATGCTTGGCGCGTAAGCGCAATTGTTCCACATCACCTAATACCAGAAACTCCGGCACGTTAAGCTGACGGCGCTGCGACCAAAGCGATAATGCAAGATCAGGGCCAATACCGGACGGATCACCAATGCTGAGCGCTAAGGGTTTCATGATACAACCATCGTTAAATGCAACTGCCATTTCAGCTTAATAAAAAGCTGAAATGGCAGTAAATAAGGCGTTAGAAAATCTGTATGCCTGAAGTCTAAGCTCACGCGAACAATGCTTATCGATTAACGATACGGCCCTTTTTGCGCAATTCATCCAAATATTGTTTGCTCAGCTGTTCGGCTTTTTGTTCCTGCCCTTTAGCAGTTTGCGTACCTTCAAGCGAGAAGACCATCTGTGCGACACGGTCATCCGAGACTTTGCGAGTTGAGCAAACTGCAAGAAACTCGACACCTTTCTCAGTGTCATGTGGCTTTGTGGTACTGCCAGCAGAAGCTGCTTTGACATCTTTTTCCCATTCGCCCGGCAATTGCGGTTCTAAAATGCGACCCAGATCACGCACAGTCACATCCAGCATGCCTTTTGCTTGGCTACGGGTTGTCGCGCAGTTGTTAAAGCGCGAACGGAGCGTGTTTGCGTCCTGACGGCGCTTGGCCATCAAAGCGGGAGAACGCTTGGCAGAAGGGACAACGAAAATAACTTGCTGCAGGTGATATTCTGTAGCAACCGGTTTGCGCCCACCATCTTTCAGCATGCGCTGAACAGCATCTGATTCAGAAATAATACCTTCTTCACGGAAGCGGGAGCTGATAAGACGACCCCAGCCCATTTGCACCATGATATAAGTTTTGAAATGTTCAGGCGTGATGCCAGCCTGATTCATCATCTGGTTCATCTGTGCGACGCTCATCCGGTTGCTGGATGCAAAATTAGCGTAGGCCGCATCAATTTCTTGCTTTGAAATGTTGACGCCACGGGTTTTCATTTCAACGCGCTTAAGCATTTCATCGGTCAGCTCAGCACGAGCCTGACTGGTCAGATTACCTTTTTTGCCCTGTACTTTTAAGAAGGCGGCACGTTTTTGAATGTCGCCTGAGGTAATGGCATTGCTGTTAACAATGACTTTAACTTCAGTGCCGCCAGCAGCGGCATAAGCGGGCTGAGGTATAGTTAAGGCGCCAACAGCTGTCAGGCAGAGTGCTGCACTGAAGAAAGATGCAATTATTGGCTGCTTAAAAATCATAACTTATTTCCCGGGTCTTACGTTGGTTTTACAACGTCTCGATAGAGTTCAGCACTTGCTAGATCAAATTTTTGTTACTTTATAGCCAAACCGATGCGGCAAAACAATGACATCAGGGCAAACTAACGGCCAAAAGATTATACTTACCAGAAGGTTCACTACTTAATATAGTGAACCTTTCGATAAGTTGCTGGTGCTGCCGAAATCACCCAATGTGCGGAAGCTGATCTTAAAGCCAATACTATGATCTGGTTTGGTCACGGTGCTTGGCGGCGCATTGCGTGACTGACTATAGGTCATCGAATAGCTGAAACATTCATCATCATAGGCAAGGCCAGCTGACGCACGAACAAGCGTGTTGGAGACCAGCTCATACGTCGTGCCGCCGAAGACACGCCAGTTTTCATTAACACGTGCTGATGCGGCCAGCGACAATTCCTGACGGATATGATTGTATCCGTAAGTCGGTTGTGGTGCGATATAAGCATAACGAGCGCTTACGCTCAGGCGTGACCAGCTTTTTTGAGCTTCTATTTCACCACGTTGCAGTGAGAAGTCTTTGCGATCAAAACGACCGCGACCAGCCAGACTGAAACCTTCATTGTCCGAGATGCCAAGCATGGCCACATAATCTGATCTGCTATTTTGCAGACCGGATTCTGCTCCAACATTAACAAAATCAGGGCTGGCAAAAGAGTTGCGGCCAGCTAACTGGAAAGATTGACCTGCGAGACCGTAAACACCCCAGCCACTGTTCAGATTGCCGGAATAACGAAGACCAAGATTGGCGCGGGTGCCACCTTCTACGCGGTCGTAGCCAGAGAATTTATCACGCTCAAACAGATTGGTTGCGTCAAAAACAAAGCTTTGCGCATCTTCATTCGGTATTGCGCCGGCATAGGTTTCGTTATTGCGCACAAACAATTGCGCTGTCGGCTCGATAATATGTGTGCTGCTGGTGGATGAGAAAAGGATCGGCCAACGCACCTCCATGCCGGCGGTTGCCATGGCACGGAAAGCCTGCGAGCGGGTTACATCAATAGAGTTACTGTTCACGCCGATCGCATCGCCACGCAAAGCCAGAATTGGTGTGATGACTACGCCATTAGGTGTGATGAAGTTTCGCTTCCACTCGGCTTCTGATGTGAAACGTGCATTGGTGCCGCTCGCACCTGGTACACGATAATTATCCGAGCCGCGTTGGATAAAGCTATTTGTACTTGGAACTAAACTTGCATTATCATATTGGTTTTTACGATAAAGAACCTGAAGATTGCTGGTGATGCTGAATTCACCGCCATAAACGGCATCGGGCGCTATATATAAATGGTCAAGACTTGGAAAAACCCAAGGCTGTTTTGAATCGACTTCATTTTCATGAGAAGATGACTTATCTTCCTGCACATTAAAGCGATAGAAATTTAGGTCAAAATGACTACGCTCACCAATGCCAGTCAGATAAATATTAGACGTCTGTGTTGATGATGAATAGCCTTCGATATCGTAGGTGCGGCTAAAGTTTTTATCGCTTTGCGCCATCACATCCCAGCCATATTTCCAGCGGGAGTTGATTTCAAAGTCACCTTTGGAGGCGATCATGCCACGATTTTTATTGTCCGCATCAATCGTATTGGAATTAAAATCACCAGACTTGAACTGATGAATACCAGCAATACGTAAATTATAGCTGCCGTTTTCAAGGCGATGGCGCCACTCAGCTTCGCTCAAAAAACCTTGCTTGGTGTAGCCAGTTGTTGAAGCAGTTAGATCGTAATTCGGTGCCAGATTCCAGAAATAGGATGCTTTAACACCAAAACCGAGCTTGTCTTTGTAGGCAAATCCCGGAAAGAGAAAACCGCTTTTGCGCTTTACGCTCGGGTCAGCCATTTCAAAGGCTGGTAAGAAAGCGATTGGCATGCCGAATAGTTCAAACTGGCCGCGCTCAAACCGCACAGATTTGCGGGCACCATTCCAGATGATTTTTTGGGCTTTAATCTGCCAAAGGACAGGTTTGTCAGGATTTTTAGTGCAGGCCTGACAGGCAGTGTAAACGCCATTATTGAATGTGGTGATTTCACCGCCGCTGCGTTCTGCGCTTTCAGCGACAAAACGGGTGTCATCTGTGGTCTCAACGCGGAGGCCGTTTACAAAGCCGTCGCGGAAATCATCAGTCACATCCATTTCATCAGTGTAAATTGTATTGCCGTCTTTTTCGACTACCTGCACATTGCCGGATGCAGACATACGGTTTGTCTGGCGGTTATAGGTCACTTTATCAGCAACCAGCCGGTTACCATCATATTCGATTTGGACAGCACCTTGCGCCACGACAGTTTGCATGTCGCGGTCATAAACAAGCTCATCTGCCTGCAAAAGCATACGTGCATCAGGATTGGTTTTGAAGCCTTCGCCCAATGCATCCTGCGCCAAAACAGGGGAGGTAGTCGCAGCCATAGGTACAATGCTTAATAAGCACGCAATAGCAGTCCCGCGAACGAGCTGTGAGAATATATTTGGCAGTATCAAGCGTGCTTTACTCAACTCACTAACCATCCTCCTTATGCAACAAAAAGGAGACCCCGAAAAATGTAGCGATAACAACAGGTACCCATGCTGCCACAAAAGGCGGCACGAATCCGGCATTACCGAACGCCTTTACTAAAACCGTAACCACATAAAGCACGAAGCCAGCCATCACGCCACCCAGAATCATCGTTCCCGACTGACCAAAGCGCACAAATTTGAGGGAAACCGTTGCTGCAATTAAAGTCATTGCCATCAAAAGGGCCGGTAAAGCCAGTAATGACTGGAATTGCATGTCAAAAGCATTGGCTGAATAGCCGAATGAACGGGCCACATTAATTGTGTGGGGAAGTTGGAAAAATGGAATCGTTTCAGGTGAAGCCAGCTTTTCCTGAACAAATTCAGGACGCAGCTGTGTCGGTATCTCGATTGATTTATATTGAACCGGCTCTTCTGCCAGCGCAAAACGTGTAACATCGGTCAGTTGCCAGACCCCAGGTTTAAGGTCTGCCTTGCGGGCATCAAAACGCTCTTTGATACTCTTATCGCTGTTGAACAGAATGAATGTCGCATCGGCTAAGGTCGCCCCTTGATTAAGGATTGATTTGGCACCGATGATCGTTTCACCTTCATCTGTTTTCTGACGTAACCAAGGGTCGCGCAGTGCGGAAACGGCAGTAACCTGACCGGTCTTCCAAGACATTGCGATTTCTTCCGCTTTATTAAAGCCATAGGCTGAAAGCGGGTTAACGATGATAATGGTTGCAAGCCCGAATAAAAATGCACCGAAGCAGGCCGGTAATAAAAACTGCCATGCTGAGACGCCAACAGAGCGTGCAACAACCAGTTCATAGCGTCTGTTGAGAGAGATGAGTGTCGCCATTGCGGAAAAAAGCGCCACAAATGGAATCATCTGCTGCATCAAAAATGGAATGCGCAATGCTGAAACCAAAAAAGCCTGCATGACGGAATAATTAGGCAGACTCGACATGCGATTGGCATTTTCAGTGAAATCCAACAACAGAGCCAGAGCAAAAATACCCAGCAAAAAATAGCAGGTAATACGCACATAGCGCATGAAAAAATAACGGGCGAGGGTCCAGCCAATCATTTTGCACCTCCGTTTTCATATTTGGAAGTGCCATTAATGCGTGAACGTAGATTCTGGATCACAGTCCATAACCGGCTGAATACAGCATTGAGTGGTTTGGCTATTGTGTCAGGTAGGCCAAGTCTGCGACCGCTAATCAGCAAATAGGCGCAAATCAGCATTGCAGAAATGGGAACAATATAGGTGATTTTGATATAGGCTTCTTCTTTGGAAGCGCCTTCGGTGAAATAATATCCGCACCAATAGACCGCAAGTGCTAGGCTAATGGCCGAGAAGGATGCTGAAACGCGCGCTTCACGATGCGAGCGTGAATCTCCGGCAAAAACCAGTGCAATAAAGGCAAAGACTACAGGATAGAGCCATTCTGTTAAACGGCTGTGCAACTCGGCTTTATAGGCGAGAGGACGCGTCTGTACTGTTGGATCATTTGGGTCGGGATTGAGCAAATAAGTCAATGGGCGATCTTTGGCGTAATAGCTGACATCGCCGCCGCCTTCAGTGAACTGGCTGAGATCAAAAGAATAAGAATCAAATTTGATGATCGAAACATTGCCGGTTTTAATATCACGGCGCTGCACTTCGCCTTGTTTCATCAGGATCAGATCCTGCGTGCCATTATTGGCAATCACACCATCTGCCGCATAATAAATCAGATCAATCTGCGGGTCGCGGCTGTCAGCAATAAACAGGCCGCCAATGCCGCCATCAGGCTTGCGCTCAGCGATTTGCACATAAAGATTGTCACTGACTTTACGGAAAGTGCCTTCCTGAATAATCACACTCAACATATCAGAGCCAGCCCCCTCAAGCATGGCACGCATATTCATGCGCGAATATGGATCGATAAAATTTGAGATCACAAAGGAGGACATTGATACAAGTAGCGCTAGCAGCAAAACAGGGCGGACAACGGCTGCACGGGATGCACCGGATGCATTAATAACAACCAGTTCCGAATCCTGATTCATCGTTGAAAGCGTTTGCGTGATTGCAATAATCAGTGCAAAGGGCAGCACGATCGGAATGGCGGCAGGCAACAAAAGCGAACTGAATGTGAGAATCGTCGTAAAAGACTGGCCACTGGTGGTCAAAAAGTCGATGCGTTTTAAAATCTGTACGATCCAGGTAATGCCGACGGTGGAGCCGAGCACTGCAAGAAGCATAATCGCAACACGGCGAAGGATATACCATTCTATCAATCGCATAGTTTGCGTTTACATCCTGATCTTAAAAACAAGGAGATGAGACAGACTCACCCCTCTATATACGGGAATACAGATTGTTACCAATTTAGCTGTAAATCACTTTGGCTAAAATTAGCCGAATAAAACTGGTTAACCAAGTGTTAATTCAGTATTTGACAATTAATGCGTTCAATTAAATGTTTAGGCCTGTTTTTCATCGTCTTGCTGTCATAGATATAGAATACGCTGATGAAAATTTTCATGCTTACCGGAGTTTATAATGTCTAAGCGTCCTTCCATTGAATTTTCCGATTTTACTGCACCAAAGTCTGGTGCGTCTGTTGTGCTGGTAGCAAAAGGCGGGGGCTTTGCTGAAGAGGCGGCATCATTCGCCGGTGGTGCAGAAAAAATCCGTAAACTGATCGAGCTTTCTGGTTTTAACGGTAAACTGGGCACTACTGCCGAAGCGATCAGCACTGAAGAGGGTGGCGTTGAGCGTCTGATTCTCGTTGGTGTCGGCAAGATCGAAAAGCTCGGCAATGATGACTGGCTGCGTATTGGTGGTGCAGCATTCTCGAAAATCGGCAAATCAACTGATGTAGCTGTTGCACTGGCTTTGCCGGAACAAACCATTGCTGATGATGAAGCTGCTGATTTCGCACTCGGCATGCTGCTGCGCTCTTATGAGTTTGATAAATACAAAACTAAAAAAGACGATAAAGACGGTGGCAAGAAGCAAACCGCAGCGACCGTGAAAATCAGTGTTGCATCACCGGATACTGCAAAAGCTGCATATAAAACCGCAGAAGCCGTGGCTGATGGTGTGATTCAGGCGCGTGATCTGGTCAATGAGCCGGCAAATATTCTGGGGCCTGTTGAATTTGCGGATGAAGCCGCAAAGCTTGAAAAACTTGGTGTGAAGATTGAGGTTCTAGGCGAAAAAGAACTGAAAAAACTCGGCATGGGCGCACTTCTCGGTGTGGCGCAAGGCTCTGTTCGTCCGCCACGCGTGGTTGTCATGCAGTGGAACGGCGGCAAAGCTAAAGACAAGCCGGTTGCATTTGTTGGTAAAGGCGTTGTGTTTGATACCGGCGGTATTTCCATCAAGCCTGCGCAGGGTATGGAAGATATGAAGGGCGACATGGGCGGCGCAGCTGCTGTGACCGGCCTGATGCGTGCGCTTGCCGGCCGTAAGGCAAATGTAAATGTTGTTGGTGTTATCGGCTTGGTTGAAAACATGCCTGACGGCAATGCACAACGCCCGGGCGATATCGTCACCACCATGTCAGGCCAGACTATCGAGGTCATCAATACTGATGCGGAAGGCCGCCTCGTATTGGCTGATGCACTGCATTACACCGCAGATCGTTTCAAGCCACGGATTATGATCAATCTGGCGACACTGACCGGTGCGGTTATGGTTGCGCTCGGTGTCTATAATGCTGGTTTGTTCTCCAATGATGATGAACTGGCCGATCAGCTTTATGATGCCGGTCAGGCATCGGGTGAAAAACTCTGGCGCCTGCCGTTGGGCAAAGAATATGACAAGATGATCGACTCAACTTTTGCCGACATGAAAAACTCATGTGGTCGTTTGGGTGGTTCCATCACTGCTGCTCAGTTCCTCAAGCGTTTTGTTGGTGATACACCGTGGGCGCATCTCGATATTGCAGGTACGGCAATGGGCTCACCTGCAACTGAATACAGCCAGGGTTGGGCTTCCGGCTTCGGTGTGCGTGTGCTGGATCGTTTGGTACGTGACCATTACGAAGCATAAGCCTTTCTATTGGTATTAAGTGAATAAACGAAAACGGGTCGGATTTTCCGATCCGTTTTTTTATGCTTTTCCGTTCACAATATTGTGTTTAGCGCGGACTGTTAGTGGCGGCTGTAGTTTCATAAATATGTAACAGTTTATATTTTGAAATTTGCACAAGGTTTAACAGTTGCAGCCACGAAATACATTTACGGCCGTTTACCCATCCCGTAATTTCATCGTAATTACAGGCCTTTTTATGCTTGTAAATGTGATCTTTTTTTATGCGATTTTAGACCCGCAGAATATTGATTTCCAGATGAGTGAAGAAGGACTGCTGGAACAGATGCAAAATGTGTATCTGGCTTTGGCAGCAGTTGCTTTTTTCATTGGCGGATTGAAACATAAAGCCGAAAAACGGATGTTCTATATCGCCATGTCATGGCTGATGGTGCTGTTTTTCTTTCGTGAAATGGTGCTTGAGCCGCATGGACCGATTTCATCCTACATTCATTCGCACCAGTTCCGTTGGCACGAGGCTATTCTGACCGTCATTATTGCCGCTGCCTATGTCTGGATGCGTCCGTCTTACGTCAAGCCAATCGTGCAATATGTTCTGAGCCCGAAATGCTGGCTTTATTTTTTCGCGGCCTTCTTGCTGGTGATGGGTGAAATCTTTGAGCATCAGACCCAGTGGTATTATAATCAGTTTTTTGAAGAGCTGAGCGAGTGCCTTGGTTATATTATTTTACTGTCTTTGGGTCTGCGCAGCATTTTGACAGCGAAAGCAGAATAGTAACCTGAATCACTTTATCAGATCACTATTGCAACATATTGAAATTATATAGTTTTATTGTAATTTTAAGTTCAAAAGCGGTGCTGGGATTTTCAGCACTGCTTTTTTATTTGGTCAAAAAATCCACACACAAAGGTCACGCTATGGGGAACTGCCTTGCAACTCATCTGCACCCATGGCAAAGCTGTTGCAAGAGATTGTGAACAAACAAGTATCCGGAATTTATGGCAGAAATCCTGTTTTACCACTTAACTGAATCAACGCTTGATGAAGCATTGCCCGGCCTTGTGGAGCGCTCACTCGGGCGTGGTTGGCGTGTCACTATTCAAGGGGTTAATCAGGAGCGGCTCGAAACGATTGACAATCTATTGTGGACTTGCTCCGACGTTTCTTTTCTGGCGCATGGTTTTGAAACTGATGAGCTTGCCGCTGAGCAGCCGATTTTATTGACGCTCAGTGAGGGGAACCAAAACAATTCAACCGTTCGTTTTTTGGTTGAAGGTGCGGAGCTGAATGATGTCTCTGGCTATGAACGTCTGGTGGTGATGTTTGATGGTCACAATCAGGAACAGCTTGAAAAAGCGCGCCAACAGTGGAAAATATTTAAAACAGGCGATAATCAGCTGACCTATTGGCAGCAGAATGCCGATAAACGCTGGGAACGTAAAGCATGATGCGTGCGATTTTTGTAGCTCTGATCATCGGTGGCTTGGGCGTCGGTATTATCTATCCTTGGTATTTGAACCATTTTTCAGGTAGCGAAATCGGCCGCTGGGTTATGCAGGAATCACGCGGAGCAGCGCTGAAAGCACCGGTTGTTCAATTACAGGAAGATGATGCGCCGGTTCGCATTTTCGTAGATATGACGCCGTTGAAAGATTATACATCATCAGTGCATCGTTCTTCATTGCGTTTAGCGGTCAGCCGTGATGGTCATCCGCTTTTATCCGAAGTGTTATCATATCAAAAAATTGCCAGTGATAAATTGCAATCGCGCAGTCAGGACGAAACGATCATGCGCGCTACTGCGGGTGATCTTAATCCTGTGATTACTGGTAACTACATATTTAGCGTCGCACCGGCGGATGTTGATGGTTTGCAGGTCGGCAAGATTGAATTGGTTTTGCGCCGTGCTGCCAAACCGGTTAATGAAAATCTGATTTCTGCCGGTTTGATTGCTGTCGTGCTAGGGGTCTATGGATTAGTGCGTGGCCGGCTTTATCGTCGTAAGATATAAAATCTGGCAATAAAAAACGCAGGTTCTAAAACCTGCGTTCTTTCATTCTATGGATGCTGCTTTACTCAGCCAATGCCTCTTCATATTCAGTTGAAAGTTCAAGCCAGATATCTTCAGCGCTTGCCAGTTTCACGCGACGCTCATTAATCTGCTTGGTCAGTTCAACGGATTTCTGCGGCTCTTTTTCATAAAGTGCGGGATCTTCCAGTTGCTCTGTCAGAGATTGAATCTCTTTCTGCAGTTTTTGCATTAAGCTTTCGGAATCTTTGACTTTTTTCAACAAAGGCTTCAAAGCATCACGCTTTTGAGCTGCCAGTTTACGCTGGTCGGCTTTGCTGATTTTCGGGCCTTCTTCTTGTACCGGTTCAGATGATGGCTGGCCGGAATTTTTAGCATCCGCCAGCACCAGTGAACGATATTCGTCCAAATCACCTTCAAAAGGCTGAACAGTACCATTGCGCACCAACCATAGGCGCTCCATCGTTGCTTCGATCAAATGGCGATCATGCGCAATCAGGATAACGGCGCCCTTAAAGCTGTTAAGTGCGTGCACCAGTTCTTCACGACTATCAATATCCAGGTGGTTGGTCGGCTCGTCGAGGATCAAAAGGTTAGGGCCGTCAAAAGTTGCAAGTCCCATCAGCAGACGGGCTTTTTCACCACCGGAAAGATCTTTGGCCGGTGTCAGCATTTTTTCAGTAGAAAGCCCCATGCGGGCAACACGGGAGCGCACTTTTGCCTCCGGTTCACCGGGCATTAATTTGCGCACATGTTCGATGGCATTATCTTCCGGCACCAGATCATCGAGCTGATGCTGGGCGAAAAAGGCAACTTTCAGGTTGGGTGATACAGTCAGAGAGCCTGTTTCAGCATCAAGCCTGCCGCCGATCAGCTTAGCTAGGGTCGATTTACCATTACCATTGGAGCCAAGCAGCGCAATGCGGTCATCATTATCGATGCGCAAAGTGAGGTTTTGTAAAATCGGCTTGCCTGGCTGATAGCCAACATCGGCCTGTTCCAGTGCGATGATTGGTGAAGCCGCTTTCTTTTCCGCATCAGGGAAGGTGAAAGGCTGCACGTTGGTTTCCACATAAAGCTCGATCGGCTTTAGCTTTTCCAATGCTTTCAAACGTGATTGCGCCTGTCGGGCTTTGGAGGCCTTGGCACGGAAGCGGTCAACAAATGCTTCCATATGTTTGCGGTGGTGCTCTTGTTTGACGTGAGCCTTTTGTTGCAACTCAAGTTTTTCCAAACGCTGACGTTCAAACTGATCATAGTTACCACGCCAGAAAGTGAGCTTCTTCTGGTCGAGATGCATGATCGAGCTGACAGCCGAATTCAGAAGGTCGCGATCGTGACTGATGATGATGACAGTGTGCGGATAACGGCGCACATAATCAATCAGCCACAACACACCTTCCAGATCGAGATAGTTGGTCGGTTCGTCAAGCAGCAACAAATCTGGTTCGGAGAAGAGCACGGCCGCCAGTGCCACGCGCATACGCCAACCACCGGAGAAGGAGGAGGCGGGACGGCGCTGCGCTTCTGCATCAAAGCCAAGGCCTGCCAGAATGGCACCTGCGCGAGCTTCGGCTGAATGCGCGTCAATATCGGCAAGGCGTATATGAATTTCTGCTATGCGTTCCGGATCAGTAGCCGTTTCAGCTTCTGCCAATAATTGGGTGCGTTCCACATCCGCTTTCAGCACGATGTCGATGAGCGGATCTTCAGTGCCCGGAGCTTCCTGCGCTACCTGACCGATGCGGGTTTGCTTCGGCAGCGAGATGCTGCCGGTTTCAACCGCGAGGTCATTGGTAATGGCGCGAAAAAGTGTTGACTTGCCGGTACCGTTACGACCGACAAATCCGGTTTTGGAACCGGCAGGGAGTGTCACACTTGCGTGATCAATCAGCAGGCGCCCTGCAATGCGGATGGATATGTCATTAAGAATAAGCATGATAAAAAGCGCTTTCGCATGGCAGACTAGTGATTAGCAAGTGGTGATTAGTGTTTCGTGGGTTAAATATTCGGCTCTGCCCAAGGTTTATGTGACTTTTAAATGAAACTTCTCATCGGTTGCACGCTCAGCTATTGGCATTTGCGCCGCAGCCGTTTATGAGAACATCACTCATCATTTCTCTTTATACAAGGTTTTTGAAATGGCAATTGAACGTACATTCTCGATGATCAAACCAGACGCAACCAAGCGTAACCTGACCGGTGCTATCACCGCTAAGCTTGAAGAAGCTGGTCTGCGCGTTGTTGCATCCAAGCGCGTTTGGATGAGCCGCCGTGAAGCAGAAGGCTTCTACGCTGTTCACAAAGAACGTCCTTTCTTTGGCGAACTGGTTGATTCAATGACTTCCGGCCCGACCATTGTTCAGGTTCTGGAAGGCGAAGGCGCAATCCTGAAAAACCGTGAAGTTATGGGCGCAACCAACCCGGCTGATGCAGCTGAAGGCACAATCCGCAAAACCTTCGCTCTGTCGATCGGCGAAAACTCAGTTCACGGTTCAGATGCTCCTGAAACAGCAGCAATCGAAATCGCTTACTGGTTCTCCGGTACAGAAATCGTTGGCTAAAGCATGTCTCCCAAAAGTGGGAACCGGTTTTGGGATAAAGACATGCGAATAAAAACAAGCTGTTAAAGCATGTCTCCCAAAAGTGGGAACCGGTTTTGGGATAAAGACATGCGAATAAAAACAAGCTGTTAAAGCATGTCTCCCAAAAGTGGAAACCGTTTTGGGATAAATGCAGGCGTTTAAATAAACTGTTAGAGCCGGTGCAGTGAATATTATTAAGTGTGACAGGCTCTAACGGAATGTGGTCTCAAGCAGTTGAGGCCATTTTAGCTTACGTTAATAACAAAAAGGCCGGATCACTGATCCGGCCTTTTTGTTATATTCAATTAAATTTTAGATGTTTGGAGCAAAGGTGGCAATTTTTTCATCCTGCTCATCAAGCAGCAGAAGTTTACCAAGCTCAATTTTGTAGCTCTTGGTGTTGGTCAAGACGTCGAAAAATTTGCGTTCCTGATTCATCAGGGCAGGCGGGCACATCATGAAAGTGCTTCCCATCTGGCCGAAGCTCAGCTTATTTTCATTGACCTCTGCGGTGCCGAAATAACGGTTGCAGCTACCCGAGCCACTGACACTGCCATCTTCCTGTACTGTCAGCGTGGTTTGCGCATTGTCAATCACGCCACCATTTTGCAGATCTTCCGCGAGCCATTCCTTGCCAAACAGGCCGGTCGCTTCGCCGGATGTTTCACTGCGGCCAACCATTACAACCTGAATGTCATATTTTGACTGGAGCTGCTCTGGATCAAAGCTGTGGCGGCTTTCGTTGACGAACCACAATGTATCACCGGCAGAAATTCTGGCCTGTAGCGCATAGGTGTGGCCAGGCTCTAATTTACTGCTGTCGTAATCAATTGAAAAGGGAATTGGCGGGCCGCTGATCGGGTCGATGGTGACATCGCCAATAATTTTGGCGGGTGCATCTGCCAGTGAAACATCAGCCAATTCGACAATAAGTTTGGCTTCTGGCGGCAGCGCAATACGCTCACGATAAATCACATCGCCTTTAATGGTTTTTTCTGCGGCGATACTGACGGACGGCATGGAGGTGGTAAATACCACAGCTGCCGTGCCCGTTACACCCAAGCCCACAAGTACGGCTACTGTAACAGCAAAGTTTTTCTTCAAACTGCTTTGCATATTATCACTCAAGCTGAAATTTCCCCGCGTTGAATTATGATTCCATTTTATTATAAATGGTTAATCTTCATGTATAAATTATGGCAGATCAAGTTAGGTAGCCATAAAATTAAACATAATCGCATTTTATTTAAAATAGTCTTGCACTACTCTTCGTTCCAGCGCTTTTTTGCCTGATCGTCACTGGCGCGGGATGAGACCCAATGACCCGATGCACCGTTTTTCAAATGTTCTTTTTTCCAGAACGGCGCATTGGTTTTCATGTAATCCATTAGAAAGCTTGCGGCCTCAAATGCGGCATTACGATGACGTGAGGCGGCTATAACCAGAACAATATTTTCGCCGGGCTTTATCATGCCGAAGCGATGGATAATCCGCACCGCATCAAGCGAAAAGCGCTCCTTGGCGGAGAGTGCTATTTTCTCAATTTGTGCTTCTGCCATGCCTGGATAATGCTCAATCTCTAAAGCGTCCAAACGGCCGCTTTCATCACGGCAAAGGCCGGTAAAGGAAACCAAAGCTCCGATATTCTTATTTTGAGCCAATAGGTTAGCTTGTTCGTGTGTGATGTCAAAATCATGATTTTGAACCGAGATATGGACGCAGCCCTCCATATCAACCGCCTGTCATTGGCGGAAAAATCGCGATCTCGTCACCAGTCTGAATGGTGGCATCACTATCAGCATGCTCATGGTTGATGGCAGTGCGCACAACGCCTTCTGCTTCCAGCGCATAGGCGTAATTTTCGCCTAAGTTTTGCAAGTAATTTAGCAAGCCGCCAATCGTTGATACATTGGCGGGCAGGGTAATGGTTTCCGCTTCCCTGCCGATCCGCTCACGCACCCATGCGAAATAAACGAGCCTGACATCCATGAGTTTAGTCCATCATGTGTTTCAGACCAGCTCTGAAATAATCCCAGCCGGTGTAAAGGGTCAGCACAGCCGAAATCCACAAGAGCGTGATGCCGATTTCCGTGGTGTAAGGCAGAATTTTATCACCGGCAGGGCCTGCCAGCAAAAAGGCAAGTGCAATCATCTGCGTTGTGGTTTTCCATTTTGCCAGCTGTGAAACCGGTACGCTGACTTTCAGCTCGGCCAGATATTCACGCAACCCCGAAACCAGAATTTCGCGGCAGAGAATGATGATGGCCGCCCACAGGCTCCAACCGGCAATGGTGCGGGCAGGATCGGCGGCAAGCAACAGCAAACAGGTGGAAACCAGCAATTTGTCGGCAATCGGGTCAAGCATACGACCGATTGTCGAGGTTTGTTTCCATGCACGCGCCAGATAGCCGTCAAAAAAGTCGGTAATACTGGCAATAACGAAGATCGCCAAAGCGCTCCAGCGGGCAAAATCGCTAGAATGCAGGCGTCCCTCTATAAAGAAACACAGTGCCACAAGCGGAACGGCAATGATCCGCCCGTATGTCAGTATGTTAGGAAGGGAAAATGCATTCTTACTCATAGATACCGCCACACCCATTAAAATTACATCCGCAGGGATATGATAGAAATCAACAGCCGCTTCAGTCTTGTCTCATCATTTCATGACATTAGCATGATTTATTAAAGAACCGATAGGGTTCTGCGTTAAATTACCCGCTTCATTCATTTCTGAAGTGGTCATAAATCTGCTTCGCCATCGCTTCGGAGATGCCATCAATCTGCATTAAATCAGACAACGCCGCTCCGCTGACAGCTTTGGCAGTTCCAAAGTGATGAAGCAAGGCACGTTTTCGTGCGGGGCCGATTCCGGCGATTTCATCAAGCGGATTTTTGACAAAAGCATTCTTGCGCTTGGCGCGGTGCGTGCCGATGGCAAAGCGGTGTGCTTCGTCGCGCATCCGCTGAATGAAATAAAGCACCGGATCACGCGGTGGCAGGGTAAAATCCGGCTTGCCTTCAACAAAAAATCTTTCACGCCCTGCATCGCGATCCACACCCTTGGCGATACCAATCGCAATGACCTGATCGGCAATGCCCATTTCGCCAAGAATTTGACGAACAGCACCAACTTGCCCCTGACCACCATCAATGAGGATCAGATCAGGCCATGCCGGAAAACTATCCGTAACACTTTCAAGCAGTTCTTCTTCCGATGAGGTGGTGGCCACATCCTCTTTTGTATCCCGAAGCCCGTGCTCTTTAACCAGGCGGCTAAAGCGGCGCTCAATCACTTCGCGCATCATGCCAAAATCATCGCCCGGTGTGATGTCGGTGGAGCGGATGTTGAATTTGCGATACTGGTTTTTCACAAAGCCTTCAGGGCCTGCCACAATCATGCCGCCCACGGCATTGGTGCCCATAATGTGGGAGTTATCATAAACTTCAATACGCCGCGGCACGCTCGGCAGTTCAAATGTTTCAGCCAATGCTTTCAACAGACGTGCCTGCGATGAAGTTTCAGCCAAACGACGCCCCAGAGCTTCGCGCGCATTGGTGAAGGCATGGTCAACCATGTCTTTTTTCTCACCGCGCTGCGGCACATTGATATAGACCCTGTGACCGGACGTGGCTGACAAGGCTTCTTCAATCAAGGATTGATCTTCCACTTCTTCGGAAAGCAGAATGAGTTTCGGGCAAGGTTTATCAGCATAAAACTGTGAGAGAAAAGCGCCCAGCACTTCCGCTGCTGTCAAAGAGATGTCGGCCTTCGGGAAATAGCTGCGATTGCCCCAGTTTTGTCCGGTGCGGAAGAAAAACACCTGAATACAGGTCATGCCGCCTGCCTGATGAATGGCAAAAACATCTGCTTCTTCGACAGTTTGCGGATTGATGCCCTGATGTGATTGCACATGAGAAAGCGCTGCCAGGCGGTCGCGATAGACAGCGGCATGTTCAAAATCCAGCTCTTGCGATGCTTTTTGCATGGCTTCAGAGAGGTGTTTTTTCACCGCCTGACTTTTGCCTGAGAGGAAGGATTTGGCTTCGCGCACCAGTTCATGATAATTTTCATCGGAAATTTCATGGGTGCATGGGCCGGCACAACGCTTGATTTGATAAAGCAGGCAAGGGCGGCTGCGGTTTTCTAAAAAAGAATCAGTGCAGGTGCGCAGCAAAAAAGCGCGCTGCATCGCATTGATTGTGCGTGTGACAGCCGTAGCCGAAGCAAAGGGGCCAAAATAATTGCCATCTTTAGAGCGTGCGCCACGATGTTTGAAAATGCCGGGTGCGCGATGATTGTTGGAAATCATGATGTAAGGGAATGATTTATCATCCCGCATCAACACATTATAGCGCGGGCGCAATCGCTTGATCAGATTGGCCTCGAGCAGAAGCGCTTCTGTCTCGGTGCGGGTGACAACAAATTCCATTGTCACGGTTTCATGAATCATCCGTGCAATGCGGTTGGTGTGACCGGTCGGGCGGGCATAATTGACCACGCGTTTTTTCAGATTGCGTGCTTTGCCAACATAAAGCACATCGCCGTCTTTATTAAACATGCGATAGACGCCCGGATCATTGGGCAGACGTTTGACAAATTCATTGATAACCTCGCCACCGGTTAAACCGGCAGCGGTTCCGTCATTTTCTTGTAAAGCCGAAGCCCAGACAATCGCATCAATAGCTGTGTTGTTGACAGGATCAGCCACCGTTTCCGGCGAACCGTCATCACGTTCATCCAAATCCTGTGGGGGCAGATCTTGGAAAGGAGTCTTCATTCATTAATGCCTGCAATGTCGGGTGTCTCCCATGCAAGGTGCTGGCCGCCATCTAGGCATAGCATCTGACCTGTCACGGATTTCAAATCCCATAAAGTTCTGATCGCTTGTCCGAATTCGTCTAAATCCGGCGCACGCTGCAACAAGACCTTGGCGACCTGCTCATTAAAATCACGCGGGTCTTGTCGTTCGCTCGGTAAAGTCGGGCCGGGAGAAACAGCATTGACGCGAATGCGCGGAGCCAGACTTTGAGCCAATGTGCGGGTTGCCGTCCATAAAGCGGATTTGGACAATGTGTAAGAGTAAAATTGCGGGTTCAGTTTCAAAACACGCTGGTCAATCATATTGACGATCATGCCTGTTTGGTCTGCTGGTAAAGCTTGCGCCATGCTTTCAGCCAGAAAAACCGGTGCCTTTACATGCACCATAAAGTGGCGATCCCATAAGGCTTCATCAAGGTGGCCAATCTGATCATTTTCAAAAAGCGACGCATTATTAATAAGAATACCAATAGCGCCGAAAGGTTCAGAGGCTTTTTTGATTAAGGTGCGCACATCCGGCATGGATGTGAGGTCGGCTTTTACGATCTCTGCCTGACCGCCGCGCGAGATAATCTCTTGTTTGAGTGATTTAGCGTCCGTAACAGAATCATTACAATGGATGATGACGGGAAAATTATGTGCAGCCATATCTTCAATGATAGCTTTTCCGATGCGGCGCGCGCCTCCGGTCACCAAAACTGGCGGGTTATGACTATCATCACTTTGAAATCTGGATAACACGGTAAACAAACCCTTACATTTGTCAGGCGTTCAAATCAGGCACATTAAACGAATATTTATCTACCACAAAATGCTGGTGTGAAGCTATTGCTTGCAAAATAATGCAATAAATTCAGCCTCTTTGTGAAATCTACCTGCAATATTTGATATAGCTCTGTGCGAGTGGTTTTACAAAAACAGTCATTAATTTCTTTGTTGCTAAAATAACACATCACATTTCAGCCATGCTTTTGTCAGTTTTCTGTCACCAAAGGGGGCACAAGACGCCTTATTTAGAAACGATGTTGCGTTTGTGACAGCGAGCACATGTCGATCGGATCAGACATTCCCAAGAGCTGATGTTTCGATATGGGGTTCGTCAACGAGTTTGAATATTATCAAGGAGAATGCCATGCGCACTCTTAAATCAATTCTTATTGCTTCTGTTATTGCACTCCCAATCGCTGCGCCGGCACTTGCTGCTGATGCTATCATGGAACAGCCTCCTGTTCCTGCACCAGTTGAAGTTGCTCCACAGTATGGTTGGGCTGGCGGTTACACCGGTCTTCACCTTGGTTATGGCTGGAACAAGTTCAAAACTGACAATGCCACTGTTGGCAACATCAAGTCCGACAAGTTCAAAATGGGCGCATTCGCTGGCTGGAACTTCCAGCAGGACAACATCGTATACGGTGTTGAAGGTGATGCAGGCTACTCATGGGCCAAGAAGACCGTAGGCAACATCGAAGCCAAGCAGGGTTTTGACGGCTCCCTGCGTGCACGTCTTGGTGTAGATATGGGCGTTGTCATGCCTTACCTGACCGCTGGTGTTGCCGGTGCGCAGATCAAAGTAAGCAATGCAACAAGCAGCTCAAGCAAGTTCCGCGCTGGTTGGACTGCTGGTGGTGGTCTTGAAGCCAAGCTGACCGAAAACGTTCTGGGTCGTGTAGAATACCGCTACAGCGATTTCGGCAACAAGACTTTCGCACTTGATTCAGGTGACATCAAGTCCAAGCTGCAGACACATGACGTTCGTCTCGGCGTTGCATACAAGTTCTAATTCTTGAAATTCAAGACTTAGTGAAAAGCCGGACAGGAAACTGTCCGGCTTTTTTTATTGCGTTTGAATAAGAAAAGCCCGCTTGAAACAGGCGGGCTTTTAAAATCTTATACGGCGCGAGGCAAAAATTCAGCCAGATCCGGATGCAGATCATTGAAGCGCTTTTGCCAGCGCTTCAATTTTGGATATTTCTTTTCCCAGCGACCTTCAAAACGCAAAGCCAGATAGCTCATGGCTGCGGCAAGTGCGATATGGCCGCCATGAATGCGCTTGCCGATGCGTGGCGGCGTTTCGTCAAGCATGGCGAGTACGCGTTCGGTTTTCTCCCACTGTTTCTCAAGCCAGGGGATATGTACTTTTTCTTCCGGGCGAAAGCGGCGCTCATAGATCTGCGTAATCAGCACATCGCAAAGACCATCTGCCAGTGCTTCGAGCTTTTCAGCATCAAGACGTTTTTCGCTCTGGCGCGGAAACAATTTTGAACCGGTCACGCGGTTGATATATTGGGTGATGCAGCGGCTATCGAATACCGACTGACCATCGACGGTAATTAAAACCGGAATTTTGCCCAATGGATTTGCGGAAATCAGATTTTCTGGCGCAACAGATGTGTTGACCATAACGCTTTCAAATTCCAAACCGGCATGCTTCGCCGCCATGCGCACTTTGGCACTATAGGGCGAGGTGGGGGAATAAAGGATTTGAATCAAGGCTATACCTTTTCTTCTTTGTTTAGCGTGTGGCCGGAAGCGTGATAGACCGGCTGCGGCATGAGGCGCGATCAACTGCTGCACAAGACCGCAATTGCAGGTCTTTTGTCATGCAGATGCGCACTTCCTGTAAGTAGTTTTTCTTACAGGTTACAGAAATTCCGTTGTTTTTCATTGTCGGATTGTCGGCAATGAAAGCTTTTTCGATGAGAGCCGGATCGACACTACGTGTGGTGCTGACATTTTGCAGGCTTGGCGGAATGACAATCTTGTTAAATGCCTGCCGAAGCGTGGAAAAATAAGCCTCTTGGTTCAAGCCCGAACAGGTGCCGTGTTTGCGCCATTGATGGCGGACTAAACCGGCAGAAGGCATGATGTCATGTAGGGAGGCTGTAATCTGGCGAGGCACGTAATTGCGCTGTCTGGCATTGCTGCCGATTGCGCAATCTTTCGGATAACCATTTTCATTTTGTGGCCAAAGACCATGTACGAGAAACCCGTCACGTCGATTGATATTGCATTGTTCGCTATTTCCGCCTCTGCTATCTGTCGCGCAAAAACTTGGCGACCAAGAGAGCGAAAGCACATAAAAGTCGAAATTTTGTTGAGCTGATGGTGCTGGCAGACGATCTGAGGGCAGGCGGTTATTGTCATTTTGCGCCTTCGGGCGCACCAACGACCAGTCCGGCTTCAATACCGGTTCTTGTGCTTGCACAAAGGAGGTGCTGAGCAGTGCTGTGCTGATAAGCAAAAGACCGCCTTTCAAAGCGGTCTTGAAATGCCATGGGCAGGACTTCACCTGCTTGAGACGGCTGATAAGCATAAGGATTAAAGTCCGCGAGCCTTCAGAACACTGCATGAGGCATTATAGACATACCATTTGTCATAGCCATCAACGCAGAACTCGACATTGGAGCCGAGAGTGACAAAACCTTGGCGCTCTTCAACCAGATACCAGACTTTGCGCTGCTGGCCATCAGACATCACAGCAGTTGCATCGCAATAAGTGCGCGCGATCTGTGATGGATTGATCTTTGGCTCAAAACGCTTGAGACGAATGTCACCCATTGATGAAATGGCTGTCATTGGCATGTCAGGCACATGTTTGACCTGATAATCAAAGCGCGAAACAATATGCTTTAATACACTTTGCTGCGAACAGACAGAGGCATCAACGGCTACAGGTGCTGTTCCGATATAATCAGCAGCCTGAACTGGCATGACGGAAAGCCCGAGGAAAACTGTTGTCACTGCTGCCGAAGCGGTGCGTGCGAATTTCGTAACACTAAGTTGCATGCCTGACATGTACAATCCTGTTTTCCAATTTTGCAGTTAAGCAATCACTTATCCTGCCTGTCTTTATAAGGAGCGGGTTTGAAGAACCCTTTATCAGTCTATTTTGCGGCAGCTTAGCAAAATGATCAAGCGCCGTCACCTTCTTTGCGTATCCAGTTTAACCGGTAACCGGCACCTTTATCCTCACACAAAAGTTTTACCAGCATCGGCAGAATGAGTTTTAATTCCTTTTCCAGCACATAAGGCGGATTGACGATGATCATTCCGGTGCCGTCAAGGCGTGGCTCAAGCGATGGTGCGCGAATCGATAATTCAGCCACCATAATTTTCTGGATGCCGGTATCGTAAAGTGCCTGATGGAATTTCTTCACTTCGCGGTGATCTTTCACCGGATACCAAAGCGCATAAGTACCGCCGGAAAACTTCTTGTGCGCTTTTGCCAGATTGCTGACGAGGCGATCAAATTCACCGCCGATTTCAAACGGCGGATCAACCAGCACTACGCCTCGTTTTTCTTTTGGCGGCAGATGGGCACCCATCGCCAGCCAGCCATCCAGATGCGTGACACGAACCTGATAATCGCCATCGAAAAGTTTGGCCAATGTTTTCACATCATTCGGGTGCAGTTCAAGGGCCGACAAGCGGTCTTGCTTACGCAGTAAATGACGGGTCAGTAATGGCGAACCCGGATAATAGCGGATATCGGATGTGGTGTTTTCGGCTTTGACGGCATTGATAAACGGTGCGATCAGCGCAGTCGTTTCAGCATCAAGCTCATTATTGTCTACGGCTTCCATCAGGCGGAAAATGCCGGATTTCCATTCAATCGTTTTTGCAGCTTCCGGCCCCATCAGATCATAGAGGCCAATGCCTGCATGGGTGTCGATAACCCGAAAAGCGGCATCCTTTAATTTCATATATTCGAGGATGCGCGTCAGAATGATGTGTTTGACCACATCGGCAAAATTTCCAGCGTGATAAGCGTGACGATAATTCATGGGAGTGCTTGTTCCACGGCGCAGCATTTTCAGCAAGAGGTGAGTTGCGTGAAGGTGAATTTCAGTGCAAATAAATGACAGATTTCTCGTTTATTTAGCCGACTGCTTTTTATTCTCTTCCGTTTTACAGGCGATAACCCAAAATGGCACGCTCAACAGATATTCTGATTGCGCATTCTGCATGTCCGCATGATTGTCCTTCAACCTGCGCTCTGGATGTGGAACTGCTGGATAGTAAAACCATCGGCCGCGTCAGAGGCTCGAAGGAAAACACTTATACGGCCGGTGTTATCTGCGCCAAAGTGGCCCGTTATGCCGAACGGGTGCATCATCCTGACCGGCTGAAAAAGCCATTGATCAGAGCGGGTGCCAAAGGCGAAGCGGTGTGGAAAGAGGCTTCATGGGACGCAGCGCTTGATCTGATTGCTGAACGCTTCATCAAAGCGGAAGAGCAATATGGCAGCGAAACGGTCTGGCCATATTATTATGCAGGAACGATGGGGCAGGTGCAGCGCGATTCGATCAATCGTTTGCGTCATGCCAAAAAATATTCCAACCAGTTTGATAGTTTCTGCACCAATCTGGCATGGACGGGCTATTTTGCCGGAACAGGTAGTCTGACCGGGCCTGATCCGCGCGAAATGGCAAAATCGGATTGTGTGGTGATCTGGGGCACCAATGCGGCTGCCACGCAGGTTAATGTGATGACCCACGCGACACGCGCGCGCAAAGAGCGCGGCGCGAAAATTGTGGTCATTGATATTTATGCCAATGCAACTGTGCGACAGGCCGATATGGGCATTGTGCTGAAACCCGGCACAGATGGCGCTTTTGCCTGTGCGGTGATGCATGTTTTATTCCGCGATAATCTGGCTGATTGGGATTATCTGGAAAAATACACCGATGATCCGAAAGGGTTGCAGCAGCATCTGACGTCTAAAACGCCAGAATGGGCAGCGCAGATCACTGGTTTAACTGTTGCCGAGATTGAAGCCTTTGCGCATCTGATTGGCAAAACAAAAAAGACCTTTTTCCGGCTGGGCTATGGTTTTACCCGCCAGCGCAATGGTTCGGTTGCCATGCACGCGGCACTGTCAATTGCGGCGGTTACGGGCGCATGGGCACATGAAGGCGGTGGCGCTTTCCATTCTAATTCCGGTATTTTCAAGCTGGATAAGGCTGAAATTGAAGGTAAAAGCTTTAAAGATACTTCTATTCGCTCACTCGATCAGTCAAAAATCGGACGTATTCTTACCGGTGACAGCGAGGCTCTTTATAATGGCCCGCCCGTGACTGCACTGCTCATTCAAAATACCAATCCGATGAATGTAACGCCGGAGCAGCGTTTAGTGCGCCAAGGTTTTGCGCGTGAAGATTTGTTTACAGTCGTGCATGAGCAATTCATGACCGATACGGCTAAAATGGCTGATGTCGTTTTGCCGGCCACAACTTTTCTTGAGCATGACGATATTTATCGCGGCGGTGGCAATCAGTATTTATTGCTGGGGCCAAAGCTGATTGATGCGGTGGGGGAAGCCAAGCCAAATCTTTATGTTATCAATCAATTAGCTGATCGTTTGGGTGTCGGTCATTTGCCGGGCTTTAATATCGGCGAGCAGACATTGATTGACAATATGAATGAGAAAAGCGCCTTGCCGGATTTCAGCTATATGAAGGAATCGCGCTTTCTGGATTTGCAGCCGCCATTTGAAGAAGCCCATTATATCAATGGCTTTAAGTGGCCGGATGGCAAATTCCGCTTCAAACCGACATGGTTACAAAATGCAGCGCCTAATCGCCCGCCGGAAAGCATGGGCATTCAGGGCCCTTATCAAACTTTGCCGGAATGGCCTGATCATTGGGAGGTGATTGAGGCGGCTGATAAGGAACATCCGTTCCGGCTGGCAACTTCGCCTTCGCATAACTTTCTCAATTCGTCATTTACGGAAACACCAACATCACAAGCTAAAGAAATTCGGCCGCAATTGCTGATCCATCCGCTGGATGCGGCCGATCTTGGCATTGAAAATGGGGAGCGGGTGGAAATCGGCAATATGCGCGGTGAAGTGGTGCTGCATGCGACATTGCGAGAAGGCCAAAAGCGCGGGGTGGTGATTTCAGAAGGCTTGTTTCCAAACTCCGCCTTTGAGCGCGGCGAGGGGATCAATACACTGACCGGTGCCGATGCGTCTGCGCCTTATGGAGGCGCTGCTTTTCACGACACCAAGGTTTGGGTCAGGAAATGTGCCTGATTGTTAAGTGAACACATCCATAAAAAAGCCTCCGGCGAGCTATCACCGGAGGCTTTTTAATCGTGATACCTGAAAAGGCTGATTAGCCGTTATATTTCAGGCGGAAGTTGGTGACGCCAACTGCAAGGTTCAGACCCTTCTGACCCTGAAGTGAAATTGGCTGCAGGGAAATGGTTTTCCATGAACCGCCGGTCAGGATGTTTGTGCCGGCACCAACACCGATGGCTGCATTAGCCGATGCGCCAACATATGAGCCTTTCAATGCGCCTTCAGGGCGAACAGTTGGAGCCCAAACCGCCCAAGCCAGCTGGCCGCCATTAGTGAAGCCGATGTCGAGCCCGATTTTAGTGATCTGGCCGGAATATTGCTCAACTGCTGCACCGCGAGCGGCTGGTTTGAATGTGCATTCCAGCTCCTGACGGCTACCGATAATGACGCCGATACCAGGTGCTATATCGCAAGTCAGCATGCCGACCTGTGAGTAGGGCTGCGTGGTTGCACTGCGTGCAGGCTGAACATAGTCAGCTGCCTGAGCAACTGCACCCATTGCAAAGGTCATGCCAGAAACAGCGACAGCAGCGGCAATAAGTGAAGTCTTGTTTTGGGAGGACATAAGGTGATCCTTAAAATCTTGTGTCGTAAAAACTGCTCAAAGTCATTTTGGTCTCAATCTTTATAAAGACGAGGCCATCATTTCCTGTTGAGGCAATGCGTTTTTTTCACATAACTTTAAGGCAATATTTTGCAGGTTAAGACTTTATTAACATTTAAATAGCTCAAATACTGAGTATTTGTTGCCTTTCTGCATCAGTGGCAGAAGTAAATGTTCCATTGATAAAGTTCTTCAGGGCTAATGGGTAGATTTGATGCTCGACCGTTAAGACACGGGCGCCAAGTGAGTCTTTATCATCATCATGATAAACAGGCACTGCGGCTTGTGCGAGAATAGGGCCTTCATCCATCCCTTCAGTGACCAGATGCACAGTGCAGCCGGCAATTTTCATGCCTGCATCAATCGCGCGCTGGTGGGTATCAAGGCCTGCAAAAAGCGGCAGGATTGACGGATGAATATTAAGAATACGGCCAGTATAGGGCTTGATGAAATCAGCCGAAAGCAAACGCATATAACCGGCAAGACAGATGATGTCAGGGTTGAGAGCGGCCAGTTGTTGTAAAATGGCCTGCTCATGCTCTTGCTTGGAGGCAAAGTCCTTGCGGGCGAAAACATATGTTGTGACACCGGCGGCTTGCGCTTTGGCAATGCCGCCAGCTTGTGGTTTGTCGCTAAAAACCGCGACAATTTCGGCAGGATAATCAGGCGCGCTGGCAGCTTTAATCAGCGTCTCCATATTGGAGCCGCCACCGGAAATAAAAATGGCAACGCGCTTCTTGATCATAGTGCCAGTTTACCCTGATAAACAACGCCTTCAGCTTCACGCTTGACCATACGGCCAAGCTTGGCAACTTTTTCGCCCTGCTGTTCCAGGATTTTTGTCACTTCGTCGGCTTTTTCAGGTGTGACTACAACAATCATGCCGATGCCGCAGTTAAAGGTACGCAGCATTTCGTGCATTTCAACGCCGCCAACCTTGGCAAGCCATGAGAATACGGCTGGTACGTCAATGCTGGTCAGATCAACCTCGGCAGCCAGACCTTCCGGCAGAACGCGTGGAATATTGTCAGGAAAACCACCACCGGTGATGTGTGCTAATGCTTTGATACCATCAGAAGAGCGAATGGCTTCCAGCAAGGACTTTACATAAATGCGGGTAGGGGTAAGCAGTGCCTGTCCCAATGTTTCACCGGCTTTAAACGGTGCCTCGTCTTTCCAGCCAAGGCCGGAAAGTTCAACAATGCGGCGCACCAGTGAAAAACCGTTGGAGTGAACGCCGGAAGAGGCGAGACCGAGAATAACATCGCCTTCAGCAATATCACCACGCGGCAACAGATTGTCACGTTCAGCCGCGCCAACTGCAAAACCGGCCAGATCATAATCGCCGTCTTTATACATACCTGGCATTTCGGCAGTTTCGCCGCCGATCAATGCCGCACCTGCCTGACGGCAGCCTTCAGCAATACCGGCAACAATGGCAACGCCCTGTTCCGGTTCCAGTTTGCCGGTGGCAAAATAGTCGAGGAAGAAAAGCGGCTCGCCGCCCTGAACCACCAGATCGTTGACGCACATAGCAACCAGATCAATGCCGACAGTGTCGTGCTGGTCTGCATCAATGGCAATTTTCAGCTTGGTGCCGACGCCGTCATTAGCGGCAATCAGAACAGGGTCTTTGAAGCCTGCAGCTTTAAGGTCAAACAAGCCGCCAAAGCCGCCGATTTCACCGTCAGCGCCGGGACGACGGGTGGAGCGTACCAATGGTTTGATTTTTTCGACCATCAGATTGCCCGCGTCAATATCAACGCCAGCCTGCGCATATGTCAGTCCGTTTTGACCGGTTGGCTTGTTTGTCGCTGTCATGGGATGCTCCTGAAACAGGTTCGTTGCCGCACACTGGGCCGTCAGGCTGGTTATTCAGCAAAGGCACTTGGACGGTGTCTGATACGGAATTAAGGATTTCGCTTGGGCAAATGCCATGAGATGACTTTTCCTGCAAGTGCCATCAGCGTCGCAAGGCTATAAAAAGCGTGTTTAAACCCGCCGGCGGGCAAATTAAACACATTATGACACATATATGCATATGTTCGGATGCGATTAAGCATGCAAGCGTCAAAAAGAATATATATGGTGGGCACGATTGACGCGGAGTGCACGAAGCAGTCTAACTAGATCTTGCCAGTAATTTAAACCAATTGCCCATCGCCATTAACGGATTTCAATGAGCAAAGCACCTGAGACCACAGCAAAGAAACCGGCTCGCACACCAGCACGCGCAACCAGAAGAAGTGCGGCACCCTTGCAAGGCATGCCGCCAGCTGAAATGGCAGGGATGATGCGCAAGCAGCTGACCTTCTGGATCGGCACCGTTTTGGTGTTTGTGCTGTTTTTGCTGATGTTCAGCTCAATCCTTCTGCCTTTCGTGGCAGGGATGGCGCTGGCTTACTTCCTTGATCCGGTGGCGGATCGATTGGAACGTTTCGGCATGTCACGACTGATGGCAACAATTGTGATCCTGTTGCTGTTTTTGGTGGTGTTGGTGCTGGCATTGATGATCATGGTGCCAATTCTGGCAACACAGCTTGCCGATTTTATCTCACGCTTTCCGCTTTATGTGACACAGCTTCAATCGCTGGTGGCGAATGAAGATTCGGCATGGCTGCAAAATTATCTCAACATCGATAGCAATGTTATCAAGGAAAACCTGAGTACTTTGCTGCGTCAAGGCGCTAGTTTTTTATCCACATTGCTTCAGTCCCTGTGGAATTCGGGGAAATCTCTGGTCGATATTGCAGGGCTTTTTGTGGTCACTCCGGTAGTTGCTTTCTATATGCTGCTAGATTGGGACCGCATGATTGACAGTATCGATTCATGGATACCGCGCGCTCATCTGGAAACTGTGCGCGGCATCGCGCGTGAAATGAATGACGCTGTGGCCGGATTTATCCGCGGTCAGGGCACATTATGTTTAATTCTTGGCACTTACTATGCGGTCGGTCTGACGCTCACAGGGCTCAATTTTGGCCTTCTTATCGGTCTTTTTGCCGGTTTTATCAGCTTTATACCTTATATTGGCTCATTTGTCGGGCTGGCGCTGGCCATCGGAGTTGCACTGGTTCAGTTCTGGCCGGATTGGGTAATGGTCACCGTGGTGGCCTGTGTGTTCTTTGTCGGTCAATTTATTGAAGGCAATATTTTACAGCCTAAACTGGTTGGTTCGTCTGTCGGCTTGCATCCGGTATGGCTGATGTTTGCATTATTTGCCTTCGGTTCGCTGTTCGGCTTTACCGGAATGCTGGTTGCAGTGCCTGCCGCTGCTGCTGTAGGTGTGCTTGTGCGATTTGCTTTGAACAGCTATCTCCATTCACCAATGTATGATGCTTCGCTGATAGAACAGCAGGCTCCTGCAAAAACAGATGTAACCACTGCTAAAAACTAAGGACAACCGGCATTTAACATGAGTGAGGCGCGACCACGGCAATTGCCGTTCGAATTGAAACATCAGCCTGGTTATGAGCGCGATAATCTCATTGTTGCGGGCTCGAACCGTGCTGCCGTGGATTTGGTTGACCGCTGGCCGGATTGGGTGGCGCCTGTGGTTATTCTGGCGGGGCCGACCGGCTCGGGTAAAACACATATGGCGCAGGTCTGGCAGGAAAAAACCGGAGCTTTGCTGGTTGATCCGTCCAATATCAGTGCCGACATTCAGGAGCGTGCCAGTATTCAGCCGATGCTGATCGAAGATATTGGTGACGTAACCTTGGATGAAACAGGTTTGTTTCACCTGATTAATTCGGTGCGCCAGCATGCGGCACAAGGGCCGGGGCCATCGCTTTTGATGACATCGCGCCTGTGGCCTGCTGCTTGGGGTGTAAAATTACCTGATCTTGCTTCGCGTTTGAAGGCTGCCACAGTTGTTGAAATTGCAGCACCTGATGACATGCTGCTCACTTATGTCATTCATAAGCTCTTTGCTGATCGTCAGGTGGATGTTGAACCTTATGTAGTGAGCTATCTGGTCAGCCGCATTGAGCGCTCGCTGAATGCCGCCATTCGTGTGGTGGATCAGCTTGACCGTGTTGCTTTGGAACAAAAAAGCCGCATCACCCGCATTCTAGCGGCGCAGGTTCTCAATAGTCCTGCCTTGGCCGATATTGTTTATAGCGGCGATAAAGACGATCCTGTGGAAAAACCAAGCACAAAATGATGAAAAAAAGGCACTCTTTGGAGTGCCTTTTGTTTATACGTAAGATTTAAGTGCTTATGCTTAGTTGCCGACATTGCTTTTTGGCACTGGATGGCTGGTTTCCGCTTTGGCAGCAAAAGGCATTGGCTTTACAGGCACTTGCGCTTTGATGGCGCCGGTGGTGAGCGGTGCAGATACTTGCGCATTCTGCTTGGCGCTTTTGTTCACGATTACCAGCATATCCTGATGCACCCAGCCGATCATATCAGTGGCCGGTACCACAACACGGTGCCATTTGCCTGTCTGGCCATAAGAGCGTAATTCGCGGCCTTTTTCGACTTCGCCCATTGAGGGAGATTTATCCCATGCGGTTTTATGTACGGTTAGTTTCTGTCTGGCATAAACCATTTTCGGCGTAGAGCCGGCACGGTTTTCGCCACGTGGCGGCAGGTTTTTTGTGGCAGAGGCTGGGGGTGTGATGGCTGCTGCCATTTGATTTGGTTTGGTCGCAGGCGTGGCTGTTTGCGTCGCAGTCTGCGGGCGAGCTGCCGGTTGAGGCGCGATCGTCACTTTGGTTGATCCAAGGCCGATTTCTGGACGAGGTATCGGCGCGGTAGCAGTTGCGCGGCCTGTTACTTTTTCTTCTGCGCGATTGGGGCGGGCAGGTTGCTTTACCGGTTCTTTAACCTGAGTGCTGGTTGCCTGTCTTTGTGGGGGCGTGGTTGCGCGGCTGGTGTTTGATGTACCATTAAAAAGATTCGAAATGGCAGTTTGCGGACTTTTGTGCTGTGACGCTGCCCAGATGCTGACCGCGCCTAGCGCAACAATCGCACCAAGAGCCAGAACCGACGCAACTGAAGCCCCGCTGTTCTTTTTTGCTGATGTGCGTTTTCTTGCGCTTGAAGCCGTGCGTGGTTTGCGTTTTGCCGTTGCCATGAGAAATCCTGTTCTCTCTTTTCAGTTCTTCTCTTTCAATGACCGTCATGTCAGTCGAATCGTGTTGAAAGCAGATTAACTGGCTTTCCTTGGGATTTGGTTACTTTGGTTTCACACGCGCTTTGTGAGTGTCATAGCTGTTGAAAGCATATGCTGCTGAACGGCGTAAATTTGGTGATATTTTTTATTAGTCAAAATGCGCAGTTGCATTTTCGCCACAATGCGTTGCATGAATGCAACTTAGTCTTTTAATATGATTATAGAACAGTAACGAATCTGATCGGAACAATTTTCGAGATGAATGAAACGTCGCCCGCAATTCAAGGCTCTGCCGCAAATGGCAATGACTATGCCGAGCCACGCCGTTTATTGGCTTTGCCGGGGCTGATTACTGTAGTCGCAGCCCTTGTAACTGCAACGCTTTCTTTTGCTATATTAATTGGCATTACCCCGATTAATCCGGATCGAATTGTTACGCTGACACTGACCGTGATTAATGTGGCATTGATTGCCTGTTTGATCGGCCTGATCTGGCGCGAAATTTACCGTATCATTCTGGCGCGCCGTCATGGCCGCGCTGCCTCGCGGCTTCACGTGCGCATTGTGGCACTTTTCTCATTGATTGCCGCTGTTCCGGCGATTGCGGTAGCAATCGTGGCGGCTGTGACCCTGAATTTAGGGCTTGATCGCTGGTTTGATACTAATACCCGTGAGATTGTAAATTCATCTAACAGTCTGGCAAAATCCTACATCACCGAAACTGCGCGCAATTTGCAGGGCACATCCTATTCGATGTTGCAGGATCTGGATGCACAGCGCACGCTTTATAGTTTGGATCGCTCCGGTTTTGTGCGGCTGATGTCGTTGCAGGCACGTGGTCGTGGGCTTTTGGGTGCCTATCTCGTACGCGAAGACGGCAGTGTGATTTTGGAAACTGAACTGGGTGGCGAGCGCTCGCTTCCGCCAGCGCCACAAGATGCACTGCAAACGGCATCAGATGGCAAGCCAGTGATTATTCCGCCGGGAACCAGCCATTTTGTTGGTGCGATTATTAAGATGAGCGCCATTCCGGATGCTTATCTTTATACAATTCGCGCAGTGGACGGTGAAATTATTGATGCCATGCGCCTGATGGAGGCCAATGCCGAGCGTTATAGCGCGATGGATTCCAATCGTTTGGCAACCCAAATCGCTTTCGCTTTGCTTTATTTCGGTTTGACGCTGATTGTGTTGTTGTCGGCAATCTGGACAGGGATTGCCGTGGCCGACCGTCTTGTGCGTCCGATCCGCTTGCTGATTGGTGCATCGCAGGATGTGGCGGCAGGTAATCTGGAAGTTCGCGTGCCGGTACAGGCAACCGATGGCGATGTGGGTGCATTGGCCGGTACTTTCAATAATATGGTCGCCGAGCTTAAAAGTCAGCGCAATGAGCTTTTATCGGCAAAGGACCAGATTGATGAGCGCCGTCGTTTCTCGGAAGCTGTACTTTCAGGCGTTACCGCTGGTGTGATCGGTATCGATCCGGATGGGGTGATCACGATCATCAATCCATCGGCTGAGCATATGTTTAAAGTCTGCGCGCAGGATTCCATTGGCAAGAACCTTACGGGGCTTGCGCCGGAAATCGGGCAGGCTTTTGAAATTGCCCGCTCTACGGGTCGTGCAGTACACCGCGAGCAGGTGACGATAACGCGTTCAGGCTCGGCACGTACCTATAATGTGCAGATCACTGTGGAAGATGCGAGTTTCGACGATCATTCTTATGTGGTGACGGTTGATGATATTACTGATCTTGTGCAGGCGCAGCGCTCAAGCGCATGGGCGGATGTGGCACGCCGCATTGCGCATGAGATCAAAAATCCGCTGACACCGATCCAGCTTTCAGCTGAACGTATCAGACGCCGCTATGGGAAGGTCATTACCGAAGACCGCGAAGTTTTCGATCAATGTATCGAAACTATCGTGCGTCAGGTGGGTGATATTGGCCGCATGGTCAATGAGTTCTCTGATTTTGCCCGTATGCCGAAGCCGGAAATGCGCGAGCTTGATCTGCGTGATCCGTTGCGTGAAGCATCGTTCCTGATTGAAGTCAGCCGTAACGATATTAAATTTACCAATGATTTTGGCTCCGAAAAGCTGCTTGGTTCTTTCGACAGCCGTCTGATGGCGCAAGCCTTTGGTAATATTATCAAGAATGCCAGCGAGGCGATTGATGCAGTTGCGCGTGATGAAAACTATCAAGGTCACATCCTTGTGCGCTCTTATAAAGAGGATGCACAATTAATTGTTGAAGTCAGCGATAACGGCAAAGGTTTGCCGGGCGATGATCGCCAAAAGTTGCTGGAACCTTACATGACAACCCGCGAAAAAGGCACAGGGCTTGGTTTGGCTATTGTGCGCAAAATCGTGGAAGATCATGGCGGGCATATGGAATTGCACGATGCTCGGCCAGATTTTTATCAGGGTCGGGGTGCGTTGATCAGAATGGTTTTTCCCGTGAGCGAAAGCTTGCGTGAAGCTGAGGCCGTAACAGAACAGTCAGAAGCTGAGCAGGTGAACTAATATGGCAGATGAAATTCTGGTAGTTGATGATGAAGCGGATATTCGTGAGCTGGTTGCTGGTATTTTAAGCGACGAGGGGCATGAGACCCGCACCGCCTTTGATGCTGACAGCGCTTTAGCTGCCATCAATGACCGTGTGCCGCGCTTGATATTTTTGGATATCTGGTTGCAGGGCAGTCGTCTTGATGGTCTGGCCTTGCTTGACGAGATTAAAAAACTCCACCCTGATTTGCCGGTGGTGATGATTTCCGGTCATGGTAATATTGAAACTGCCGTGTCGGCAATCCGTCGCGGTGCTTATGATTTTATCGAAAAGCCGTTTAAGGCTGATCGTTTGATTCTGATCGCCGAACGGGCACTGGAAACCTCCAAGCTCAAACGTGAAGTGTCTGATTTGCGTAAGCGCAGCGGTGATAATCTGGAGCTGTTGGGCAACTCTTTGGCGATGAGCCACTTGCGCCAGACCATTGAACGTGTGGCGCCAACCAATAGCCGTATCATGATTACTGGTGCTTCCGGCGCTGGTAAAGAACTGACAGCGCGCGCCATTCACTCCAGCTCGACACGCGCCAATGGCCCGTTCGTAACGCTAAATGCGGCAATGATTACGCCGGAGCGCATGGAAATTGAGCTTTTCGGTACCGAAATGGATGGTGGCGAGCGCAAAGTCGGTGCTTTGGAAGAAGCACATGGCGGTATTTTATATCTCGATGAAATTGCAGATATGCCGCGTGAAACGCAGAATAAAATTCTGCGCGTTCTGGTCGATCAGCAATTTGAACGTGTTGGCGGCACCAAACGCGTTAAAGTGGATGTGCGTGTGATTTCATCAACCGCACAAAATCTGGAAGCGATGATCGCTGAAGGCCGTTTCCGTGAGGATTTGTACCATCGCTTGTCAGTTGTGCCGGTGCAGGTGCCGCCACTGTCGCAGCGCCGTGAAGATATTCCGATGCTGGTGGATTTCTTCATCAAGCAGATCGGCGAGCAGGCAGGGATCAAGCCGCGTCCGATCGGCAGCGATGCAATGGCTGTTTTGCAGGCTCATAGCTGGCCGGGCAATGTGCGTCAGCTTCGCAACAATATTGAGCGCCTGATGATTCTGGCGCGTGGTGATGATCCGGATGAGCCGATCACAGCAGACCTGCTGCCGGCTGATATTGGTGACACGCTGCCGCGCGCACCAACCGAATCTGATCAGCACATTATGGCGCTGCCATTGCGTGAAGCGCGCGAAATGTTTGAAAAAGAATATCTGATCGCACAGATTAACCGTTTCGGCGGTAATATCTCACGCACGGCAGAATTTGTCGGCATGGAGCGCTCGGCGCTTCACCGCAAACTGAAGTCGCTTGGTGTGTAATTGACATCTGTGTGGCGGATTAAAACAGCAATGGTGCTTACATGCGCGTGATCATCTGTGGTGCAGGGCAAGTCGGGTACGGTATCGCCGAGCGGCTGGCGGCTGAGAAAAACGATGTGTCAGTGATTGATACGTCAGTGAAACACATTCAGACCGTGCGTGACACGCTGGATGTGCGCAGCTTTGTCGGTCATGGTTCGCATCCGGATGTCTTGGCGGCCGCCGGTGCCAATGAAGCCGATATGATTATTGCGGTGACGCTTTCTGATGAGGTCAATATGGTGGCCTGTCAGGTGGCGCATTCGGTTTTCAATGTGCCCACGAAAATTGCCCGAATCCGTGCGCAAACCTATCTGAATACTGAATATTCGGATTTGTTCCTGCGGGAAAATCTGCCGATTGATGTAACCATTTCGCCTGAGCTGGAAGTGAGCGAGGTGTTGTTGCGCCGTATCGCTTTGCCTGGTGCGACCGATGTTTTACGCTTTGCCGATGAAAAAATTATCGGCCTTGCTATTGAATGTCAGGAAGAATGTCCGGTTATTAATACGCCGCTTAACCAGCTGAGCGATCTTTTTCCCGATCTTTCGGCAACGGTTGTTGGTGTGGTGCGCAAAGAGAGCCTCTTTACGCCACATTCCGCTGATGAATTGCATGCGGGGGATCTGGCTTATGTGATTACCACCCGTGAGCAGGTGCGCCGCACTTTGTCGATTTTCGGCCATGATAAGCCGGATGCCAACCGTATTATTATTGCTGGTGGCGGTAATATCGGGCTTTATGTGGCGCGAGCCATGGAAGCACATCAATCGCATACCCGTATTAAAATCATCGAAAGCAATCATGAGCGGGCTCTGGAAATTTCCGATCAATTACAGCGCACAACTGTTTTTCACGGAAGTGCGCTGGATCAGGAAGTGCTTTTGGAAGCGGAAGTGCAGGATGCAGATCTGATTGTGGCGCTGACCAATCAGGATCAGGTCAATATTCTTTCAAGCATCATGGCTAAGCGTCTGGGTTGTAAGCATAATCTGGTGCTGATTAATGATCCGGCCTATCAGGAATTTACCCATACGGTTGGCATTGATGCGCATATCAACCCGAAAAATGTGACAATTTCCAAAGTGTTGCAGCATGTGCGCCGTGGCCGTATCCGTGCGGTTTATAGCGTGCATCACGGCATGGCCGAGGTGATTGAAGCGGAAGCGATGGAAACCTCGTCGCTGGTGGGGCCGATGTTGCGTGATCTGGATCTGCCGGAAGGTTTGCGCATCGGAGCGATCTACCGTGCAGGACAGGTGATTCAGCCGACAGGGGATGTGCGTATCCGACCACGTGACCGTGTCGTCTTATTTGCGACACAGGATGTTGTAAAACAGGTGGAACAGATGTTCCGCGTCAGTCTGGAGTTCTTCTGATCGGCTTAAGCGGGCATGGCTTGATAAAATTGCTGTGCTAGCTTTGCCTGAGGCAATAGCTTTATTAAAAATCTCTTTTTTGAGATTGCAGAAAATATGCCATCCTGTTAACTCAGGCAGTGCAGTTTGGTACGGGCTTCCCATAAAAAGCCTGTTTGTTGCCTTTCAGGCGGCAAATAAAATTATCCGCTGTTGCATCTTGGATGTAGCAGATAAGCTGACCGTGACTTGGTTGTTGATCGAGAAAAAAGGAATAAGAAAAATGGTAGAACGATCGCAAAATCTGCAGGATCTCTTTCTGAATTCAGTTCGTAAGCAGAAGATTTCCCTGACAATCTTTTTGATCAATGGCGTTAAGCTCACCGGTATCGTTACCTCATTTGATAATTTTTGCGTCCTCTTGCGTCGTGATGGTCATTCGCAGCTTGTTTACAAACATGCAATTTCGACCATTATGCCAAGCCAGCCAGTGCAAATGTTTGAAGGTGAAGAAGCCTGATTTTTTGTTTGATCCAGCCTGTTGATGCATGAATGCGGACAGGTGGTTTTTGCAAATTCAAGGAAGCCGGAGCGAACAGCCGAAAGATCGGTGTTGTTGTCGCGTCCGGCTTTCGCCGTTTCTGGGCTTTAAAAAATTAATAAGGAAACAAGTTTGGGTAAGATAAACGACCGCAAACAACAGGCATCCAACCATCAGGACGGCTTTGACCATGAGGATAAGGCTCCGACCCGCGCAGCCGTCCTTGTTCCGGTTCTGCCTGATCGATATATGCAAAATGATAGTGATGATGCAGAGCCCGTCCGCTTTCAGCGCTCCAGTGAAGCACGGCTGGAAGAAGCTTGCGGCCTGGCGCGTGCTATCGATCTTGAAATTATTATGGCTGAAATCGTTAATGTTTCTCAGCCCCGTCCCGCCACTTTGCTGGGCACAGGCCGTGTTGAAACTATTGCTGAAGCGATTGAAGAGCAGGAAATCGAGCTGGTCATTGTCGATCACGCTTTAACGCCTGTGCAGCAGCGCAATCTGGAGCGCGAGTGGAAGGTCAAAGTGATTGACCGTACCGGCCTTATTTTGGAAATTTTCGGACGTCGCGCGCAAACCAAAGAAGGTGTTTTGCAGGTCGAACTTGCGCATCTCAACTATCAAAAAGGCCGGCTTGTGCGCAGCTGGACGCACCTTGAGCGCCAGCGTGGCGGTAGTGGCTTTCTGGGCGGGCCGGGTGAAACGCAGATTGAGGCCGACAGACGCCAGTTGCAGGAAAAAATTCTGCGTATCAAGCGCGAGCTGGAAACAGTGGTGCGTACTCGTACTTTACATCGTCAAAAGCGTCGTAAAGTGCCCCATCCGATTGTCGCGCTTGTCGGCTATACCAATGCCGGTAAATCCACCTTGTTTAACCGTATGACCGGTGCGGGTGTGCTGGCTGAGGATATGCTGTTTGCGACCCTTGATCCGACATTGCGTCGCATTCGTTTGCCTCATGGCGGGATGGTGATCTTGTCTGATACGGTTGGTTTTATTTCCAACCTGCCACACCATCTGGTTGCGGCGTTCCGTGCAACATTGGAAGAGGTGCTGGAAGCGGATTTGATTTTGCATATCCGTGATATTTCCGATCCTGACAATGCCGCACAGGCCGAGGATGTGGAAAGCATTCTGGCCAGCCTTGGTGTCGAGCGCAATGACCGCAAACGGGTCTATGAGGTTTGGAACAAAATCGATCTGCTGGATGAATCAGCGCATGAGGCGGCATTGGTGCTCGCCGCCAGCAGCACGTCATCCGATATGAATGATGAGGCCAAACCGGTGGCGATTTCGGCTTATACGGGTGAGGGTGTACCGGAGCTGCTCAACATCATCGAGAAACGTATTTATGGTGATTTGAAGAGCATTGATATGACATTCGGCGTTGATGAATTGTCGATGCTTGACGGAATTTATCAATCGGCCAGCAATATTAAACGAGAGAATCTGGAAGATGGTTCGGTGCGTATTCAAGCGCAAATGACCGCTTCTGCCGCGAAAATGCTGGAAGAACGCCGCTTTGGCAGCAAGCCGCAAGATGATTGAACAATGGCTTTTGCGTGTTAATGCTGACAGTCAGTTGTCACACCATCTTGCGAAACAGGGCCGCATCGCCCTATGTATGGAATAATTACGAATCCTGTCCGAGCACGCGCTGCTCTTCCCAAACAGACCCAGAGGTCCACTATGAGAGATCCGATAGAAACCGTCATGAACCTCGTGCCTATGGTTGTCGAACAGACAAACCGCGGTGAACGGGCTTATGATATTTTCTCGCGCTTGCTCAAAGAGCGTATTATTTTTGTAAATGGTCCGGTTGAAGACGGCATGTCCATGCTGATCTGCGCGCAGCTGTTGTTTCTGGAAGCGGAAAACCCGAAGAAAGAAATCAACATGTACATTAATTCGCCAGGTGGTGTCGTCACCTCCGGCATGGCGATTTATGATACGATGCAGTATATTCATTCACCGGTTTCCACCCTTTGCATGGGGCAGGCTTGCTCCATGGGCTCGTTGCTTCTGACCGCAGGTGCAACCGGCAAGCGTTATGCGCTGCCAAACGCCCGCGTGATGGTGCATCAGCCATCCGGTGGTTTTCAGGGGCAGGCATCTGATATTGAGCGCCATGCGCAGGATATCATCAAGATGAAGCGCCGCCTGAATGAAATCTATGTCAAACATACCGGCCGTGATTACGAAACCATTGAACGCACCCTTGACCGTGATCATTTCATGACTGCCCAGGAAGCGTTGGAATTTGGCCTGATCGACCGTGTGATTGAATCCCATGACGAAGTGTCTGCGCAGACACCGTCCGCTTAAAAAACAACGCGCCCTTGGCCTTAAAAGGGCTGAGGGCGCTTGAAACAAATATGATTGGAAGCAGGTATTCAGCATTGGCTGTGGCATTTTGGTCGCTAAAAACCATCTTCGTGCCACAAAACTGTCGAATTCCTACTTGTACGTGGCAAAACAATTGCTACGTTAAGCTATTATTTGGTTTCAACAGGCTAAATTAGCGCCCCAATCATAGAATCTCAACGGCTTAGCATCAGTGTAGCTGTTGTGAGATTCGGTAAAGGCCAATTTTCCAGCCATATTTCGGTCGGGGATATGTGTCTGGTATTTAGAGTTAACGGCTGTGACGATATGAACGCAACAGCCGCTATTGAAAGGAAACTGCGATGAGCAAAGTCAGCAACAGCGGTGGCGATTCTAAGAATACGCTTTATTGCTCGTTCTGCGGTAAAAGCCAGCATGAAGTGCGCAAGCTGATTGCAGGCCCGACCGTTTTTATTTGTGATGAGTGTGTTGAGCTTTGCATGGACATCATCCGCGAGGAAAACAAATCCTCAATGGTGAAGTCGCGTGAAGGTGTACCGACCCCATTAGAAATTATGGCCGTGCTGGATGATTATGTTATCGGACAGAGAGATGCAAAACGCGTTCTCGCTGTGGCCGTACATAACCACTATAAACGTCTGGCGCATCAGTCTAAAAACAACGACATCGAACTGGCAAAGTCCAACATCATGTTGGTTGGTCCGACAGGTTGCGGTAAAACCTATCTGGCGCAGACCCTTGCCCGTATCATTGATGTGCCGTTCACCATGGCCGATGCCACCACACTGACCGAAGCCGGTTATGTGGGTGAAGATGTTGAAAACATCATTCTGAAATTGTTGCAGGCGGCCGATTACAATGTTGAGCGCGCACAGCGCGGTATCGTCTATATCGACGAAGTCGACAAAATCAGCCGTAAGTCCGACAATCCGTCCATCACACGCGATGTGTCGGGTGAGGGCGTTCAGCAGGCATTGTTGAAGATCATGGAAGGCACTGTTGCTTCTGTGCCGCCGCAAGGTGGCCGCAAGCATCCGCAGCAGGAATTCCTGCAGGTGGATACAACCAATATCCTTTTCATCTGCGGCGGTGCTTTTGCCGGTCTCGACAAAATCATTTCGGCACGCGGTGAAAAGACCTCTATTGGTTTTGGCGCAACGGTTAAAACCGAAGATGATCGTCGTCTGGGTGCGATCTTCAAGGATCTGGAGCCGGAAGATTTGCTGAAGTTCGGTCTGATCCCTGAATTTGTCGGTCGTTTGCCGGTTATTGCAACACTGGAAGATCTGGATGTTGATGCGCTGGTGCAGATTTTGTCTGAACCTAAAAACGCATTGGTAAAACAGTATCAGCGTCTGTTCGATATGGAAAATGTTGAACTGACATTCCACGATGATGCATTGCGCGCGATTGCCAATAAGGCAGTGGAACGTAAAACCGGTGCGCGTGGTCTGCGTTCGATCATGGAAAAAATCCTGCTGGATACCATGTTTGAATTGCCGACACTGGAAGGCGTACAGGAAGTGGTCATTTCCGGTGAAGTCGTTGATGGCACCGCACGTCCGCTTTACATCTACGCTGAGCGTCAGGATGAAAAAGGCAATGCCACAGCTTAAAGTGCCGGCATTGACTGCAAAGATTGAAAGGGCTGCTTGGCAGCCCTTTTTTTTATTGCAGCGGCATTTTATCGATTTTGCAAAACTGGGTAATTTTGAAAGTATTTTGAACTTGAAACGATGTGTTTTGATCAAAAAAATCGGTTTTTGACGAAAAATAGCCTGCTTATGGCTGTTAGCATTAAATTTATCTGCTGACTGTTAGTGCTGACGCTTTACCTGCACACAAAATTGCGCCACATAACGTGAATATTGAGTGTAAAGTGCTTGTTTCGGATTGTACCGGAACAATGAAATGCGCAAGTATAAGAAACGATTCTATGGTGCTGCTTGAATTGGAGCCCCCGCATCTCCAATTAAGTACTGATGCACGTAAGCGACTTGCCGATGAAGCGAACAGGGAGCGCTGACGTGGCTATCAGGCGAACCGCCTGAGGAAAGGACTGTATGATGACGGGTATTGAACAGAAGACGACTGCGGGTGGTAATGACGGGCTTTATGCGGTCTTGCCGTTGCGCGACATTGTTGTTTTCCCACATATGATTGTTCCGCTGTTTGTGGGACGTGAAAAGTCGATCCGCGCACTTGAAGATGTGATGGGTAATGACAAGCAGATTATGCTTGCAACCCAGATCAATGCTGCTGACGATGATCCGTCTGCTGATGGCATCAACAAGGTAGGGACAATTGCCAATGTGCTGCAATTGCTCAAACTGCCTGACGGTACTGTGAAAGTACTGGTGGAAGGTGCTGCGCGCGCCGAAATCACCAATTTCACTGATCGTGAAGATTATCATGAAGCCTACGCCATCAAGCTCGATGAGCCTGAGGAAGATCCTGTCGAAGTGGAAGCTTTGGCACGTTCGGTCGTGGCTGACTTTGAAAATTACGTAAAGCTCAACAAGAAAATCTCTCCTGAGGTTGTAGGTGCTGCCAGCCAGATCGAGGATTACTCGAAACTTGCTGATACGGTTGCCTCGCATCTGGCGATTAAAATTACTGAAAAGCAGGAAATGCTCTCCGTGCTTTCAGTGCGCGAACGCTTGGAAAAAGCGCTCGGCTATATGGAGTCCGAAATTTCGGTGCTTCAGGTCGAAAAGCGTATCCGCAGCCGCGTCAAGCGTCAGATGGAAAAGACCCAGCGCGAATATTATCTCAATGAGCAGATGAAGGCGATCCAGAAGGAACTCGGCGACAGTGAAGACGGTCGTGACGAGATGGCCGAACTGGAAGAGCGCATCAACAAGACCAAGCTGTCCAAGGAAGCGGCTGAAAAGGCGCAAGGAGAGCTGAAAAAGCTTCGCACCATGAGCCCGATGTCGGCAGAAGCCACAGTTGTGCGCAACTATCTGGATTGGCTCCTGTCTATTCCTTGGGGTAAGAAATCCAAGGTCAAGCAGGATCTGAACTTCGCTGATGAAGTGCTGGATGCTGAGCATTTTGGCCTTGAAAAGGTAAAAGAACGGATCGTTGAATATCTGGCCGTGCAGTCACGCTCTGCCAAGATCAAGGGACCGATCATCTGCCTCGTTGGCCCTCCGGGTGTTGGTAAGACCTCGCTGGCGCGCTCTATCGCCAAGGCAACCGGACGTGAATATGTCCGTATGTCTTTGGGTGGTGTGCGTGATGAAGCGGAAATCCGCGGTCACCGCCGTACCTATATCGGTTCGATGCCTGGTAAGGTCATCCAGTCGATGAAGAAGGCGAAGAAGTCTAATCCTTTGTTCCTTCTCGATGAGATCGACAAAATGGGTCAGGATTTCCGCGGCGATCCGTCATCTGCAATGCTTGAAGTGTTGGATCCGGAACAGAACGCAACATTTATGGATCATTATCTCGAAGTAGAATATGATCTGTCGAATGTGATGTTCGTCACCACAGCCAACTCGCTCAACATTCCGGGTCCGCTGCTCGACCGTATGGAAATTATCCGCATTGCCGGATACACGGAAGATGAAAAGCTGGAGATCGCCAAGCGTCACCTTCTGCCAAAAGCTATCCGTGACCATGCCTTGCAGCCAAAGGAATTCTCGGTTTCCGAGGAAGCATTGCGCTCGGTAGTTCGTCTTTACACCCGTGAAGCCGGTGTGCGTAGCCTTGAGCGTGAGATGATGAAACTTGCGCGTAAGGCTGTCACCCGTATCATGAAAGATAAGGTCAAGGCTGTTCATGTAACAGAAGAAAACCTGTCTGAATTCTTAGGGGTAGAGAAATACCGTTTCGGTCAGATCGAAGGCGAAGATCAGGTTGGTGTTGTCACTGGCCTGGCCTGGACAGAAGTGGGCGGCGAATTGCTGACCATTGAAGGCGTCATGATGCCTGGTAAGGGCCGCATGACTGTCACAGGTAATCTTCGCGACGTGATGAAGGAATCGATCTCAGCGGCGGCGTCTTATGTCCGTTCGCGTGCGGTTGATTTCGGCATCGAGCCACCATTGTTCGACAAGCGTGATATCCACGTTCACGTGCCGGAAGGTGCGACACCAAAAGATGGTCCTTCGGCCGGTATCGGCATGATGACGGCAATTGTTTCTGTGCTGACCGGTATTCCGGTTCGTAAAGACATTGCCATGACCGGTGAGATCACGCTGCGTGGTCGTGTCTTGCCAATCGGCGGCTTGAAAGAGAAGCTGTTGGCAGCGCTGCGTGGTGGTATCAAGACTGTGCTTATTCCGGAAGAAAACGTCAAAGACTTGGCGGAAATTCCGGATAATGTGAAAAACGGTCTGGAGATCATTCCGGTCTCGCGTGCAGGTGAAGTGCTCGAGCATGCATTGGTGCGTCAGCCTGTTGCAATTGAGTGGACAGAGCCTGCGACACCGCCAGTATCGTCGCTGTCTATTGATGATGAAGCGGGCAGTTCTATTGCTCACTGAATCGAAAATTAGACCTTAAACATGAAATGCCGGGTAAAAAGCCCGGCATTTCTGTGTTTAACCCTATATTTCTGGGCTTTTTTCGTGATTTGTGGCTTGGTTTGTTGATTGATTAGAATAAACTCATGCCGATCCGGTTGAGTCACTGAACCCCGGAAAAAGAAAGAAAGGAAGTGTCCATGAATAAGAACGAACTGGTTGCCTCAGTTGCTGAAAAGGGCGGTCTTACCAAGGCAGACGCAGCTACCGCTGTTGATGCAGTTCTCGCAGCTGTAACCAGCGCTCTTCAGGCTGGAGATGAAGTACGTCTTCCAGGCTTCGGCGTATTCTCTGTATCGCACCGTGCAGCCACCACTGGGCGCAATCCGTCGACTGGTGCAGAAGTTGCGATTGCAGCACGCAACGTACCAAAGTTCTCAGCAGGTAAAGGCCTGAAAGACGCTGTTAACAGCTAAGCCTTTCTGAGCTGATAGCGCTTGAATTTTTAAGCGCTGTTGATAAAGCCCGGCTTTATGCCGGGCTTTTCTGCTTTTAAGTTCTGTGTTTCTTAGAGCAGGGCGGTATCGCTTGTGCTTGGCAGTGCCACTTGAGAATAAGCAGCGATAAATGCTCTGCTGTTTATCTTTATCTTTCCGACAAAGTGGCCATAAAAAACCCCGCATGAAGCGGGGTTTCTTTTAACACTTAAAAACAACTGGCTTTAATTAAGCAGCCATTGCCTTTTTCAGGTTTTCGTCGATCTTGTCGAGGAAGCCGGTTGTTGACAACCAAGGCTGATCCGGGCCGATAAGCAGAGCCAGATCCTTGGTCATGAAGCCGCTCTCAACGGTGTCGATGCAAACTTTTTCCAAGGTTTCAGCAAAGCGCTTCAGTTCAGCATTGTCATCGAGCTTGGCGCGATGTGCCAGACCACGGGTCCATGCGAAGATCGAAGCGATCGAGTTGGTTGAGGTTTCCTCGCCCTTCTGATGCTGACGATAGTGACGGGTCACTGTGCCGTGTGCAGCTTCTGCTTCAACGGTCTTGCCATCCGGGGTCATCAGAACAGAGGTCATCAGGCCGAGTGAGCCGAAGCCCTGTGCCACGATGTCGGACTGTACGTCACCGTCGTAGTTCTTACATGCCCAGACATAGCCGCCGGACCACTTGAGAGCGGATGCAACCATGTCATCGATCAGGCGATGTTCGTACCAGATCTTGGCTTCTTTGAATTTCTCAGCAAATTCAGCCTGATAAACTTCTTCAAAGATATCTTTGAAGCGGCCGTCATAGGCTTTGAGAATGGTGTTTTTGGTGGAGAGGTAAACCGGATAGTTGCGCAGCAAGCCGTAGTTCAGCGATGCACGGGCAAACTCACGGATCGACTCATCAATGTTGTACATAGCCATGGCAACACCGGATGAAGGTGCGTCATAAACTTCATGCTCAATCACTTCGCCGTCTTCACCAACGAATTTGATCGACAGTTTACCTTTGCCAGGGAATTTGAAATCAGTCGCGCGGTACTGGTCACCAAATGCGTGACGGCCAACGATGATTGGCTGTGTCCAGCCTGGAACCAGACGTGGTACGTTTTCGCAGATGATTGGTTCGCGGAAAATCACGCCGCCGAGAATGTTGCGGATGGTGCCGTTAGGCGATTTCCACATTTTCTTCAGTTTGAATTCTTCAACGCGGGCTTCATCAGGAGTGATGGTTGCGCATTTAACACCAACGCCGTGTTCTTTGATGGCATTTGCTGCATCAATGGTGACCTGATCATCGGTCGCATCGCGGTGTTCGACAGAAAGATCGTAATATTTCAGATCGATATCCAAATAAGGATGGATCAGTTTCTCTTTGATGAACTGCCAGATAATGCGGGTCATCTCGTCGCCATCGAGTTCGACAACCGGATTAGCAACCTTAATTTTTGCCATGGATGATGCCTCTTGTTGAATACGCTTTGAATACGTGCGCCCATATAGCATTGCTTAAGCCTAAGGCAAAGCTTTAACCGTGGTTTTATTGGTCACATCTGTGTTTCTTTAGTCTTAAAGCCAAAATAAAGCCTGTTTTTCATTGCTCACTTTATTTTAGAAAATACGCATTTACGAAGATGGGGATCAGATCAATTGGCAAACAGAAAACTTTGCGATTTTTTGCCGTTTGTGTCAGTGACAAATGAAGTAAACGCATTATTGCAATAGTCTGGAAGAAGAGATGGCCGGAACTGATAAACATCGCTCGCTGATTGCTGAGGGACCAGCGATTATTTTGGTGGAACCACAATTGCCGGAAAATATCGGCATGGTGGCGCGCGCAATGGCAAATTTTGGTCTGGCTGAATTAAGACTGGTCAATCCGCGTGAAGAATTCCCAAGTGATAAAGCACGGGCTGCTGCATCTAAAGCTGATCATGTGATTGATAATGCGATTGTCTATGATGATCTGCCATCTGCGATTGGTGATTTGAACTTTGTTTATGCAACAACTGCGCGGGAGCGCGATGGTTTCAAACAGGTGAGAAGTCCGGTTGAAGCCAGCCGCACGCTGCGTCAGCGTTTTCAGCAAAAGGAAAAAGTGGGCATTCTTTTTGGCCGCGAGCGCGTTGGTCTTAAAAATGATGAAGTTGCGCTTGCTGATGAATTGGTGACCTTTCCGGTCAATCCGGCATTTGCATCGCTCAACATCGCGCAGGCTGTGCTGCTTATGTCCTATGAGTGGATGAAAACCGGCATGGTAAATGAGGCCGATACGGTTTTCCGCGGCCCTGAAATGGAGCCGGCACCCAAGAATGAATTGCAAGGTTTATTCGACCAGTTAGAAAACGCCCTTGATACGCGCGGTTATTTCCGCCCTGAGGCCCGAAAAGCGGTGATGGTTGATGGCTTGCGTGCCGTGTTGACGCGTGCCGGTTTTGCTTCCGCGGAGCTTAAATTATTGCGTGGCGTTGTCACGTCACTGGATGTATTTTCGCCTAAAGCGCCACGCGGTTCCGGTGCGCCAGAAGGGCGCGCCCGTGTTAAAGCGGAAGGATCAGACGAGTTATGATAAAAGAACAGCCGGATCATGATAATCTGCCGGATAAAGCGCCGGTGCTTGTTTTTGACAGTGGTATTGGCGGCTTAACGGTTTTGCGTGAGCTGCGGGTCTGGTTGCCGGATCGCCGCTTTGTCTATGTGGCGGATGATGCCGGTTTTCCTTATGGCGATTGGGAAGAAGAAGCGCTTTGCGATCGCATTATTAAACTCTTTGACCGGCTGCTGGCGGAGCATAAGCCAGCCATTGTGGTGATTGCGTGTAATACCGCATCAACATTGGTGCTGGATGATTTGCGCGCAGCCTTTCCGTTTATGAAATTTGTCGGCACTGTACCGGCAATCAAACCGGCGGCAGAGCGCACCCGTTCAGGGCTTGTTTCAGTGCTGGCAACGCCTGGCACTGTACGCCGTGCTTATACGCATGATCTCATTCAGTCTTTTGCTTCAAAATGCCATGTGAAGCTGGTGGGCGCCAATTTATTGGCAACCCTTGCCGAAGCGCATATTCGCGGCGAACGGATTGATGAAGCGCAGGTGCTTGAACAAATCACGCCATGTTTTGTTGAGGAAGACGGGCGCAGAACCGATATCGTTGTGCTGGCTTGCACCCATTATCCGTTTCTGGCCAATGTCTTTCGTAAAATAGCACCGTGGCCTGTTGATTGGCTTGATCCGGCTGAGGCTATTGCGCGTCGCACGATTTCGCTGTTGCAAGAAAGCGAAGGGCAGGGCGAGAACGGGAAAATGCGGGAAAATAGTGATCATCCGCATGATGTGGCTGAATTTACGTCCGGCAAGCCTGACTTTGCCATTCGACGGTTGTTGCAAGGGTTTGGTTTGCAATTTGATCATATCGACGGCTAAGAGAAGGTTTAATCCTTCTCTTCCCGCTTGACGTGTTCTGATGGCGTTTGCGGACGGCCAAGACCGGATTTTCCAAATGTATAACCGGTTTCAACGGCTTTTTGCCCGAACTTGTTGCGCAAAAAGTCCATCGCGTTTTCTGCTTTTGCACGCCGTGTTGCTTCAATATCAACCAGATCGGGCGGATCAGCACGCTCATTGCCCGAAAGATCGCTGACGCCAATGCCAAGCAGACGAAACTTGGTGCCATCCAGTTCTTTTTCCAGCAGGCTCAAGCCGGTGTGAAAAATTCTGTCGGCCAATTGTGTCGGGCTGCTGAGCTGGCGGTTGCGGGTGCGGCTTTTAAAATCTTGGGTTTTCAGCTTTAAAACCACAGTGTGACCGGCGATTTCACCGTTTTTCAAACGGTGGGAAACTTTTTCTGAAAGAGCGCGTAATACTGGCACAAGATCATCAGACGAGGACAGATCATGATTGAATGTTGTTTCAGCCGAAATGCTTTTCATCTCATGCTCCGGCTCGACACGGCGTGTATCCTGACCCCGTGAGAGGCGATAAAGACGCTGCCCCATCACGCCATAAGACTTCATTAGCACATTTTCTTCTGTGCTCTGCAATTGCTCGATGGTGCGGATCCCGTCGCTGTTGAGCTTAGCGGTGAGCGCTTTACCGACACCCCAGATAATTGAAACCGGTTTATCACGTAAAAAAGTAAGCGCTTCTTCTTCACCAATCACAGCAAAGCCGCGTGGCTTGTTGAGGTCGGAGGCAATTTTTGCCAGAAACTTGCAGTAGGAAAGACCAACCGAAATGGTGATGCCGATTTCTTTTTCAATCCGCTGGACAAATTTAGCCAAGACAAAAGAGGCAGGCGCTTTATGAAGATTCTCCGTGCCGCTTAAATCCAAAAAGGCCTCATCAATAGAAAGCGGTTCTACAGCTGGTGTCAGTTCGCGCATCAATTGGCGCACTTCACGGCCAACCTTGCTGTATTTTTCCATATTAGGCGGAATGACTACCGCTTGCGGGCAGGCCTCCAGTGCTTTGAACATCGGCATGGCTGAGCGCACACCGTGAATGCGTGCGAGATAACAAGCCGTTGAAACAACACCACGCGTACCACCACCGATAATCAATGGCTTGTCGAGCAATTCAGGGTTGTCGCGTTTTTCAACGGCTGCATAAAAAGCATCACAATCGATATGGGCAAGCGAGAGCTTATACAGCTCTTTGTGGCGCAATAAACGCGGGCTGCCACAAGCATAACAACGGCGTGATTCTGCACTTCGCTGCATGCGAAGGCAATCACGGCAAAAGCCTGTTAACGGTGCGTTTATAGCGGTTTGTTCTGTCATGGCGCGCACTATATCGCAGAGTGAACATATTGTGAACAAGGGTGTGCAAATTTTTATGTGCACCTATACGACAATAGTAACAGGTTGCGTGTCTTGGGCTTGACAAAATGGCTGTTATCGCCAACCTTGTTGTTATGAAGAAATATGTCACATCCATTTTCCATCGGGTTAACCCGATCGCAGGATATTAGCCCTCGGAGACCGGCTTAGCGCAGCTGGCACTCAGGGGGAGACATAGTATTTATGTTCGCAAATTAACCAAAGCGCTTTCAATTTAAAAATTAAAATAACTGATCTCAGGTCGTCAAAACCCTGAGGGCGGTAATCATTCAAACGATAGTGGGATCGCCATGAGCGGAAAGAATCGTAAAAAGCCGAATATTGTTATCAGCCAGTTGGATCATGATCGGCTGATGGGGCTTGCGGAAGATGCGCCGGAGCGCGTTGCTGCGGTGGCTGATGAGCTGATTGTTGAGTTGGAACGTGCGAAAATCGTGGCCGTCGGCAAGGTGCCTGCGCACGTTATTCAGATGGGTTCTTCGGTTGAATTTAAAACGCAGGATGGTCAGCAGCGCCGTGTGACGCTGGTTTATCCGGGCGAGGCAGACATCGCCGAAGGTAAGATTTCTATTATGACACCGATTGGCGCGGCCCTGATCGGTCTTGCACCAGGGCAGAGTATTGCTTTTGCTGCGCGTGACGGCAAGATGCAGGAGTTAAGCGTGGTGCAGGTCAGCAAGCCGGGTGAGGCTTTGCCACCTGTTGAAGCTGACGGCAATGTTGAAGTGGTTGATTTTGCGGCTCGTAAACAGGCTTCAGATGCTGCTTCTGATGATGAGGGGCCCGGTCCAAGCGCAGCTTGACCTGACGTTTTAAGCCCAAGCGCAGCTTGACATTACGCTTTAAGGCCAAGCGCAGCTTGATCAGGCGTTTTAAGTCCAAGCGCGGCTTGATCCGGCGTTTTAAGGCCAAGCACAGCTTGACCTGACGTTTTAAGTCCAAGCGCAGCCTGATCAGGCGTTTTAAGGGTAAGTGCCGCTTGATTTTAATGCTACAAGTTCAGGCCGGTTTGATATAAGATTTGAAGATAAAAAGAGCGCTCAAAAGGCGCTCTTTTTTTGTGGCATCGGTAAAGGGATTAAAACTCGCTCATCTGGCCGCCTGGCAATTGTCGTGCAGCATTAACAACAGCATTAGGCTCGTTTTCTGTCGCTTCACAAAAACGCATCAATGTTGGTTCATGCGCCAGTAAAAATTGTAAGACACCGCCCAGAAAACCAGGTTCGCGTGCCGCACTGCGGATGGCTGAGGCATCAATACCGGTCAGCGTTAAAAAACGAGACATTAAATCCGGCTCTTGTGTCAGCCAGATCAGGGCTTCAATTGCCAGAGATTCTGCGTGCTCATTCGGGGCTGTTTTCACGGCGCTCATCCTTTTCTTATTTGCTGACATTCATATCGTGAATGATAAGTGGTTTGATAGCTTTATTTCGGCACTAACATGTTTAGACGTAAAATCACGAGATTGAGAAACTCGGGCCATAGGCTTTGCTGTGTGTTGCTCATATTAGCAAAAATGCACTATAAGGGCTCAGCCTCGGGTTTCAGGCCGCTGGCTATACTTTGAATCTATATCAGCGGATTTATATCTGCGACTGATCACCGGAGACATTTCATTGGCACTGGATATTTCTTACCTGACCGCAGCGGGCGCGGGTGCTTTGTCATTTTTATCCCCATGCGTGTTGCCTTTGGTGCCGCCTTATTTGTGCTATATGGCCGGTGTCAGTGTTGATGATTTTCGCCAAAATGATGCAGTCGGTGTCAGCGCAGATAAAGCCGTTGCTGCCAGCAAACGCCGTGCTTTGCTGATTGCTTCCATTTCGTTTGTGCTGGGCTTTACTACCGTTTTTGTCGCGCTTGGCGCTGGTGCCTCATCAATTGGACATTTCCTGCGCCAGTGGCAGCAGGAAATTGCGGTTGTAGCCGGTGTGGTCATTATCATTATGGGGCTTAATTTCTTAGGCGTGTTCCGCTTGTCGCTATTGTCGCGTGAGGCACGATTTCAGGCCAACCGCGCACCAGCCACACCGCTTGGCGCTTATATTATGGGGCTTGCCTTTGCTTTTGGCTGGACACCTTGCATCGGGCCGGTGCTGGGGCCAATCCTGACCTTGGCAGGTGGCAGCAGTACAGTTGGTGATGGCGCGGCATTGCTTGCCGTCTATTCGCTGGGCTTAGGTGTACCATTCATTCTGGCTGCGAGCTTTTCAGGTGCCTTTATGCGCTTTTTGGCCAAATTTAAAGTGCATCTGGGCAAAGTGGAAAAAGTCATGGGCGTGTTGCTGATCCTTGCGGGTGTCTTGTTCCTCACCGGCGGCATGCAGGCTTTTGCGTTCTGGCTCTTGGAAACCTTCCCGGTATTGGGTCGTTTGGGTTAAAATATTAACGAAATAATGGTGATATTCTTCATGAGAATATCATCCATAACTGCTCTTCAATAACGGATAAAACACTATGACCAGCCGTTCCTGTCTTTCTGTTGTGCTTGCTGCGGGTGAAGGCACTCGTATGAAATCAGCCTTGCCGAAGGTTTTGCACAAAATTGCCGGCCTGCCATTGGTTTGCCATGTGGTTAAAGCGGTGCAGGCAACGGGTGAAAGCGATGTGGCGCTGGTGGTTGGTCGTGGTGCCGATGCCGTGCGTGGCGCAGTTGAGAAAATCACTGCTAATGTTTCGTCTTATGAGCAGGTCGAGCGTCTGGGCACTGCGCATGCGGTTTTGGCTGCACGCGAGGCGATTGCACGCGGCTATGACGATGTGCTGATTGTTTTTGGCGATACACCGCTGATTGAGGCGCAGGCCTTGGAGCAGGCACGCGCTCGTTTGGGCGAGGGTGCTGATGTGGTGGTGATGGGTTTTCGTCCGGAAAACCCGCATGGCTATGGCCGTTTGATTGAAGAAAACGGCAAGCTTGTTGCGATTGTTGAAGAAAAAGAAGCAAATGATGAGCAAAAAGCCATTGGCTTTTGCAATGGCGGCTTGATGGCAGTTCGCGGGAACCATTTGCTGGCGCTTCTGGATGCTGTCGATAACAATAATGCAAAGGGCGAATATTATTTAACCGATATTGTGAAGCTTGCACATGACAAAGGCTTGCATGTGGTGGGCGTTGAAGTGCCGGTCGACAATGTGATCGGCATCAATAATCGTCTGGAACTGGCAGAAGCCGAAGGCATTTGGCAAAACCGTAAACGTCAGGCGATGATGATTGACGGTGTGACTTTGCTGGCACCGGAAAGTGTTTATTTTGCGCATGACACAGTGATTGAACCGGACGTTATTATTGAGCCGAATGTGTTTTTCGGTGAGAAAGTCAGCATTAAAACCGGTGCGGTCATTCATGCTTTTTCTCATCTGGAAGGCGCTCAAATTGGTGCTGATGCACAGGTCGGCCCTTATGCGCGTTTGCGTCCGGGCGCTGATTTGTCGGCAAAAGCAAAGGTTGGCAATTTCTGCGAAGTGAAAAACGCCAAAATCGGCGAGGGTGCTAAGGTCAATCACCTTTCCTATATTGGTGATGCAACAGTGGGCGCGAGTGCCAATATTGGTGCCGGCACCATTACCTGCAACTATGACGGCTTTAACAAGTTTCAAACCGAGATCGGTGAAAACAGCTTTATCGGCTCCAATTCATCATTGGTGGCACCCGTGCGCATCGGCGATAATGCCTATGTTGCATCCGGCAGTGTGATTGTTGAGAATGTGCCGGATAATGCGCTGGCTTTGGGACGCGCCCGTCAGACAGTCAAAGAAGGTCGTGCGTCGATTTTGCGTGAAAAATATGCGGCATTGAAAGCACAGATTAAAGCTAGCAGAGAAGCGTGATCCACTGTGTTTTCAGTTTTAAAAAGGCTGAAAACATATGTGACTATATAAGAACAAATTTTATCTTTATGCAGAATACTCTGTCAGGGCGGCTCAGTTTTAAAAATGCCCTGACAGACTTTTTATCAATAAAATATCTATTCGTCTAAACTCGGGATTTTAATTATGTGCGGAATTATTGGTATCGTTGCCGGCAGAGATGTGGCGCCTCTTTTGGTCGATAGTTTGAAGCGGCTTGAATATCGCGGTTATGATTCCGCCGGTATTGCAACCCTTGATGGCGGCGCTTTGGCGCGTCGTCGTGCCGAGGGTAAGCTGGTCAATCTTGAAAACCATTTGAAAGACCAGCCTTTGCCGGGCGTTGTCGGCATCGGGCATACCCGCTGGGCAACCCATGGCAAACCGGTTGAGCGCAATGCGCATCCGCATATGACCAAGCGTCTGGCCGTTGTTCATAATGGTATTATTGAAAATTTTGCAGAATTACGTACCAGCCTTCAGGCTGACGGCTATGTGTTTGAAACCGAGACAGACACAGAGGCCGTTGCCCATTTGGTTACCCGCGAAATGGATCGCGGTCTGCCGCCGATTGATGCTGTTAAAGCTGCTTTACCGCAATTGCAGGGTGCTTTTGCGCTGGCGATCATTTTTGAAGGTGTTGAGGGGCTGCTGATTGGCGCCCGTCAGGGGCCGCCGCTTGCTATTGGTTATGGCGACGGGGAAATGTATCTGGGCTCCGATGCCATCGCTCTGGCACCGCTCACCGATATGATCTGTTATCTGGAAGATGGCGACTGGGTTGTGGTGCGTAAAAGTGGCGCGACCATTTACGATGCGCAGAATAATGAAGTGAAGCGCGCTGTACAGAAAGTGCAGTCGCAGGAATTTCTGGTTTCCAAAGGCAATCATCGCCATTTCATGGAAAAAGAAATTCACGAGCAGCCGGAAGTGATCGGCCATACACTGGCGCATTATCTCGATCTCTCCACCGGTACTGTGCGCCAGGATGTGGCAGAGCTGGATTTCAGCAAAATCGACCGCTTGTCGATGTCTGCCTGTGGTACTGCTTATTATGCGGCTGCCATCGGCAAATATTGGTTCGAGCAGATTGCGCGTTTGCCGGTTGATATCGATATTGCGTCGGAGTTCCGCTATCGCGAAATGCCGCTTTCCAAAGATACATTGGCAATGTTTGTGTCGCAGTCGGGTGAGACAGCCGATACGCTGGCTTCACTTCGCTATTGCAAATCGCAAGGCCTGAAGATCGCATCGATTGTGAATGTGACGACCTCAACCATAGCACGCGAATCTGATGCCGTTTTCCCGATTTTGGCAGGGCCTGAAATTGGTGTGGCCTCTACCAAGGCCTTTACCAGTCAGTTGACGGTGATGGCTTCGTTGGCGGTTATGGCTGCCAAACAGCGCGGCGTCATTGATGACGCGCAAGAGCGGGCATTGGTTAAGCAATTGTCGGAAGTGCCGCGTATTGCCAATCAAGTGCTGAAACTTGAAGGCGAGATTGAGAAAATTTGCCGTGAATTGGCGCAGGTGAAGCATGTGCTTTATTTAGGGCGCGGCACGTCTTTCCCGCTGGCGATGGAAGGCGCGCTGAAGCTGAAGGAAATCTCCTATATTCACGCCGAAGGCTATGCCGCCGGTGAGTTGAAGCACGGACCGATTGCCCTGATAGATGATTCAATTCCGGTAATTGTCATTGCGCCGTCTGATCGTCTTTATGAAAAGACTGTTTCTAATATGCAGGAAGTGGCTGCACGCGGTGGACGCATTATTCTGATCAGTGATGAAGAAGGCGCTAAAAATGCCAGCGTTGACACGATGGCAACGATTGTTATGCCGGAAATGGCCGAATTTATCACACCGCTGCTTTATGCGCTGCCTGTGCAAATGCTGGCCTATTACACCGCGGTTTTCATGGGAACCGATGTGGATCAGCCACGAAATCTAGCAAAATCGGTAACAGTTGAATGAAAATGGCTGAAAAGCTTGCCTCAGCGCTGGCTTTGTTCTAGCCAATAGGAAACTTAAAACTTAGCAGTGACGAGCCAGTATGTCCCTTATTGATACACGTACGCCTGAACCAAAACGTTTTATCTCCGGCGCCACCGGCGATTGGGAAGTTGTGATCGGCATGGAAGTCCATGCGCAGGTCACTTCAGAATCAAAGCTGTTTTCCGGCGCTTCCACATCTTTCGGTGCCGAGCCGAATGCCAATGTGTCGCTGATTGATGCAGCGATGCCGGGCATGTTGCCGGTCATTAATATGGAATGTGTCCGTCAGGCCGTGCGTACAGGTCTCGGTCTGAAGGCACAGATCAATCTGAAATCGGTTTTTGATCGCAAAAACTATTTCTATCCTGATCTGCCGCAGGGCTACCAGATTTCACAGTTCCAGCAGCCGATTGTCGGTGAAGGCAAGATCATGATTTCTGTTGGCCCTGATTCCAAAGGCCAGTTTGAAGATGTGGAAATCGGCATTGAACGCATCCATCTGGAGCAGGATGCCGGTAAATCCATGCATGATCAGCATCCGACCATGTCTTATGTGGACTTGAACCGCTCAGGCATGCCGTTGATGGAGATCGTCTCCAAGCCTGATCTGCGCTCATCTGATGAAGCCAAAGCTTATCTGACCAAGCTGCGTACCATTGTGCGTTATCTTGGCACTTGTGACGGCAACATGGATGAAGGCTCCATGCGTGCAGACGTTAACGTCTCTGTACGTCGTCCGGGCGGCGAATTCGGCACGCGTTGCGAAATTAAAAACGTCAACTCGATCCGTTTTGTCGGTCAGGCGATTGAATATGAAGCCCGCCGCCAGATCGCTCTTCTTGAAGACGGCGGCAAGGTTGATCAGGAAACACGCCTGTTTGACCCGGCTAAAGGCGAAACACGTTCGATGCGCTCTAAAGAAGAAGCGCATGACTATCGCTATTTCCCGGATCCTGATCTTTTGCCGCTTGAATTTGATCAGGCTTTCGTTGATGCGCTGGCCGCAGAACTCACAGAATTGCCGGATGACAAGAAGCATCGTCTGATCGAAACACAGGGTATTTCGGTTTATGATGCGTCTATTCTGGTGACAGAAAAAGCTATCGCTGATTATTACGAATCGGTTGCCAATGGCCGTGATGGCAAGATTGCTGCCAACTGGGTTATCAATGATCTGCTCGGTGCTTTGAATAAGGCCAGCAAGGACATTGAAGAAACACCGGTTTCAGCCGATCAGCTGGGCGCTATCATTGATCTGATCAAAGAAGGCACCATTTCCGGTAAGATCGCTAAAGACTTGTTTGAAATTGTCTGGAACGAAGGTGGCGATCCAAAAGCTATCGTTGAAACCCGAGGCATGAAGCAGGTCACCGACACCGGAGCAATTGAAAAAGCCGTTGATGATGTGATTGCCGGCAATCCGGACAAGGTAGAGCAGGCTAAGGCCAAGCCATCTTTGGCTGGCTGGTTTGTTGGTCAGGTGATGAAGGCAACCGGCGGTAAAGCAAACCCGCAGGCTGTTAACGATCTGGTCAAAGCCAAGCTTGGCATCGAGGAATAATATGTGGGTGCGTACAGCCGCTGAAGCGGATTTAAAAGCCGTTCATGAGCTGCTGTTGACCACGTGGAGCGCTAGTTTTGACGATGTTCTGGGTAAGGAGATCGTCAAAACCATTACCAATGAGTGGCATTCATTATCGGCTTTAAAGGCCAATTTGAAACGCCCTTATTCAGAGTTTCTGGTCGCAGATGATGGTAAGGGTCGTATTGTCGGTATGGCCTATGCCCATCAGGAGACCCGCGAAACAGCCAGCCTCAATCAACTTTATGTGTTGCCTGAGGAGCAGATCAAAGGCGTAGGCAGCACACTGCTGGACGAGATCGAAACGGCTTTTCCGGGTGTGAATGCGATGAAGCTGGAAGTTCTGGAAGTGAATATCCGCGCCCGTCGTTTTTATGAGCAAAAGGGCTACAGTCAAATTGGCCGCAATGCAGAGTGGGGTTCTTTGAATTTTAAAGACCTGTTTTGATTTTGCAAAAGAGCCTGAATGCTTGGGTTATGTAAGATGAACGGCGTTACTGAAAACGCCGTTTTTCTGTTTCAGCGTCAAGATGCCCCGCTATCGGAACTTGCCATCTGGCGTTGAAAAGTCCATAAGCGCAAAGACGGTTTATGTAACTTATGACGCGGTCAGAACAGCTTAAATATTTTGGATCCGGAATAAAGCCATGATGAAATTTTTGACACAGTTCTTCACCTGGTGGAATGGGCAAACGCTCGGTACCCGCCTGCATACCTGGCGCAAAGGTGAACGTGTTGGTGAAGATGAATTTGGCAATATTTACTATCAGGGCGGTAAGGATTCTGAAGGCCGCACTCGTCGTTGGGTGATTTATAACGGTTATTCAGAAGCAAGCGCTATTCCGGCTGGCTGGCACGGCTGGATGCATCACCGTGTTGATACACCGCCATCACAGGAAGATTACAAGCCGCGTGAGTGGGAAAAATCACATCATGCAAACCTGACCGGTTCGCCTCTTGCTTATCGCCCTAAAGGTGCGATTGCACTGCCGGGCACAGCGCAGGCTGAGCGTCCGCGTGTAACCGGCGAATATGATGCATGGACACCAGGTGCATAAATAAGGCTTGAATGGATAAAAGCGCCGGATAAATGTCTCGGCGCTTTTTTATTTTAGGTTGTTCGGTTGCTCCGAATCGCCACAATTTATATTTAAACTATTCATTGGAAACACTTAGACGGATACCCACTTGGTCATGATCAATTTCCGGTTACCATCAGGAACAGCAACCACTCTGGTTAATCGCTGCCGCACAGCCGGAAAGCTGACCTTTGCTGTGGCTGCATGTCTGATGATGGCAGGGGGCGTGGCGCAAGCTGACCGTATTGAAAATCCGGTTGCTGAGTTTTCCGGCCTTGATAAAATCACTGGCCGTATCACGACATTCGATGTCTATATCAATGAAACAGTGCAGTTTGGTGCTTTGCAGGTAACGCCAAAAGTTTGCTATTCCCGCACCGATAATGAAGCGCCCCGCACCGACAGTTTTGTCGAGGTGGATGAGATTACCCTTGATCGTAAAATCCGCCGTATTTTCAATGGCTGGATGTTTGCCGATAGTCCGGGTCTCAATGCGGTTGAACATGCAGTTTATGATATCTGGCTGAAAGACTGTAAGCAGAAGTCAGAAGTGCCTGCGCCGCCAAAAGGCAACTAATCAATCTAAGTCTGAATTTATTTATATTGGACGGCGCGCCATACTAAAATGTCGCATCGCCTGTCAGTGCTTCTTCAAGCCGTTTTTCATATTCTTTACGCGGAATTTCAATCGCACCGAGGCTTTTTAAGTGGTCGGTGATGAACTGTGTATCGAGCAGAATAAAACCGCGGCTTTTCAAATGTTCAACCAAAAAGGCGAGGCATAGTTTTGAGGTGTCGCGTTCACGGCTGAACATGCTTTCACCAAAGAACGCTCGCCCCAGACTAATGCCATAAAGCCCGCCGACCAGACGCTCACCATCCCAGGCTTCGACACTATGCGCATGTCCCAAAGCATGGAGACGCATGCAAGAAGCCTTGATCGGATCGTTGATCCATGTGCGTTCGCGTTCACCTTCGCCATTAGCGCAGCCGTGTAAAACACCGGCAAAGTCAGTGTTCATTTTGATTTGATATTTTTGTTGGCGGATCGCTTTGGCAAGGCTGCGGGAGACATGAAAATTTTCGAGCGGAATAATGCCGCGCTTTTCAGGGCGCACCCAATAAATTTCCGGATCATCTTCTTCCTCGGCCATCGGGAAGACACCTGATGCATAGGCACGTAAAAGCAGATCGGGATCAATATAATAATCGTCAGAGGGGAGGTCGTCGATATTTTGGGTCATGAAAGCAGTTGCGCATTAATTTTGGATATTTGCAATCTTGTGCGGCTGAAAACCGTTCAAAAAAATAAACCGGCAAAAACATTGATGTTTTTGCCGGTTATATTTTAAAGGCTTAGCACACTAAAACAGAGTTGTTTTTAGTGTTTGGCGCCACCTTTTTTATTCTCAAGATATTTTTCCAGCCAATGGATGTCATAATCGCCGTTAGCGATATCCTGATTGGAAACCAGATCCTGAAACAGCGGAATGGTTGTGTTAACACCGTCAACAACAAACTCATCCAATGCACGGCGCAGGCGCATCATGCATTCCACACGGTTACGGCCATGCACAATCAGCTTGCCGATCATGCTGTCGTAATAAGGCGGAATGCGATAGCCGGAGTAAACGCCGGAATCGATGCGGATACCAAGGCCACCCGGTGTGTGGTAATGGGTAATCTGACCAGGTGATGGCACAAATGTTTCCGGATGTTCAGCATTGATACGGCATTCGATCGCGTGACCGGAGAAACGTATATCCTGCTGTTTAACCGAAAGGCCAAGTCCTGCTGCCACACGAATCTGCTCATGCACCAGATCAATGCCAGTGATAGCTTCGGTAATTGTGTGTTCCACCTGAAGGCGGGTGTTCATTTCAATGAAATAGAACTCACCATCTTCATAAAGGAATTCAATTGTACCGGCACCACGATAGCCAAGTTCTGCAACCGCATTGGCGCAGATCATGCCGATCTTGTGACGCGCTTCTTCATTGAGGGCAGGTGAGTTGGCTTCTTCCCAAACCTTCTGGTGACGACGCTGCAAAGAACAGTCGCGTTCGCCCAAATGGATGGCATTGCCGGCACCGTCGCCAACAATCTGCACTTCAATATGGCGTGGTTTGCTGAGGTATTTTTCAATATACACAGCATCATTGCCAAAAGCCGCACCTGCTTCGGTGCGTGCAGTGGACAGAGCAACAGAAAGCTCTTCTTCCGAATATGCCACTTTCATGCCGCGACCACCACCGCCGGCGGTTGCTTTGATAATGACCGGATAGCCGATTTCCGCAGAAATACGGGCAGCTTCAGCATCATCAGTAACGCCACCCTCAGAACCCGGAACAACCGGAATGCCGAGGCGTTTGGCAGTGCGCTTTGCTTCGATCTTATCGCCCATGATGCGGATATGCGCAGCGGTCGGTCCGATAAAGGTGATGGAGTGTGCTTCCAGAATTTCTGCAAACTTGGCGTTTTCAGACAGGAAGCCGTAGCCTGGATGAATAGCATCCGCGCCGGTAATTTCGCAGGCAGCAACAATCTGATGAATGTTCAGATAGCTGTCGCGGGAAGGGGGAGGTCCGATGCAAACACTCTCATCAGCCAGACGGACATGCATAGCATCCGCATCTGCTGTCGAATGAACAGCAACGGTTTTAATACCCAGTTCCTTACAGGCTCTGAGTATGCGAAGAGCAATCTCGCCACGATTGGCTATGAGAATTTTTTGAAACATTATGATCCTCGCCGAAAATTATTCGATTACGACCAGAGGCTCACCAAATTCGACCGGTTGAGCATCAGCAACGAGAATAGCTTTAACCGTTCCCGAACGTGGTGAAGGGATCTGGTTCATGGTCTTCATTGCTTCAATAATCAGCAGAGTCTGGCCTTCTTTAACCTGAGTGCCGACTTCGATGAAGTTGCGTGCACCTGGTGCCGGAGCCATATAGGCAGTGCCGACCATTGGTGAAGGAACAGCATTTTTAGAAACATCAGCTGGTGCGGCTTCTGCAGGCGCTGCTGCGGCTGGTGCTGCAACGGCAGCAGGAGCCATCATCGGTGCTGCCTGATAGGCAGGAGCCTGCTGTACAGTCACTTTACGTGAAACGCGAATGCGCAATTCACCATGTTCGACTTCAATATCAGTCAGATCGGTGTCGTTGAGAATGTTGGCGAGATCACGCACGATCTCTTTGTCGATGCCAGAGCTTTTAGATGACATTATAAGGCCCCTTTAACGCTTGTGCCCGTTGTTTTGTTCTTCTGTGGCAAATGCCGCGAGAGCGCGTAAACCTAACAGATATCCCTGTGCTCCTAATCCGAAGATAACGCCTTTGGCGACCGGAGAAACATAAGAATGCTGGCGGAATGGTTCACGCGCGTGGATGTTGGAAAGATGAACCTCAATAACTGTTACTTGTGCAGCTCTGATCGCATCTTGCAATGCAACAGATGTATGCGTGTAAGCCGCCGGATTAATAAGCACAAACGCATTTTCAGCGCCAGCCTCCTGAATCCAACTGACAAGATCACCTTCGTAATTGGATTGACGGAAGTCAATCTCAAGCCCAAGTTGTTCGGCTTCCTGTTTACAGGCTTCCGAAATCCCTTCAAGTGTTGTCACACCATAAATGCCCGGCTCACGTGTGCCGAGCAAATTTAAATTAGGGCCGTTGAGCACAAAAACTTTTTTAGTCATACTTGTTTTACTGGCCTGTCTTACCGGCGGAAATCGCCACAAATAACCTTACACCGAGCCCTAACTGAATTTCCATTTCATATAGACTTGCACGGGGCAAGCTAAAACCCATTAAAATAGTCGTAATAAAGAATTTTGTTGGAATTCTCCACCAAAATATGACTTTTTATTTTTTCTGGGCCCGTGCTTCAGCAATTTTCTCCTTTAAACCATCTGCGCCGATGGCACCAGGGATCAGTTCATTGCCGATAACATAGGACGGCGTGCCGTTAATATCGAGTTCATTTGCTAACTTATAAGCATTTTGAAACGAAGAAGTCACTTCCGGCGAATTAATTTTTTCACGCAGAGCGGCTTCATCCGCACCAAGTTTGACGGCTTCCGCAATCACAGATTCATCCGTGGAGCGATCCGGTGTTGTCATCAGCGCCATGTGAAGGTCGCGATATTTTTCCGGCATCATCAGTTTGAAAGCCTGTGCAGCCATATGTGCTTTGATTGAATCAGGGCCCAAAATCGGGAATTCCTTCATCACGAAACGTACATTCGGATCGCTTTTGATGATGGCTTCCATATCAGGCATAGCGCGTTTGCAATAGCCGCAATTATAATCAAAGAATTCAACGACAGTGACATCACCGTCGGGATTGCCGAGAACCGCATCATGGCCGGAATTCAGCAATTCATCCTGATTGCTGGCAATGACCTGTTTGACGCGAATTTCATGTTCAGCAGCCTGTTTGGTTTCCAGTGCTGTTTGCATTTCTGCCAGAATTTCAGGATTTTTCAGCAGATAGTCCCGCACGATTTTCTCAACGGCTGCCTGATCTACAGGGGCTGAAGCTGTTTGGGCTTGCGCTTGCAACTGAGTGAGGCCGCCACCGAAAAGGGCAGTGGTGCCGATAAGGGCGCTGGCAAACAGTGTCGTGATTGCACGGGTCATATGGATTCCAATCTCTTTAATTCAAACCTTATCCTATCGCCCTGATCGGGCGATGCGGTCAAGTGCTGTTATTTTTTGGTGTTGATAATATCTTGCGCACGCAGCCAGTCGGGGGAACCTTTTTTGAGCTTTTGCTGTGCGCGGGTTGCAAAGATTTTAGCCTGCTGACGATCACCGGAATAATAATGCATATCTGCCATAGCAAGGTCGGCAAGTGCAATTTCGCCTGATTGTCCATAGGCTTGCGCTAAATAGGCGTAACCACTTGGAAATTCAGGATCGCGCGCAATACCGGCTTTCAGTTCACGGATGGCTGCTGGCATGTTGGCTTTGGAGCCGGTTAACATGAGGGCGCGGCCATAGCTCATCCGCATAATGCTGGATTTTCTCGGATCAAGTGCCGTTGCCTGCTGCAAGGCTTTAGCGGCCCCAACCGGATCATTAGCCTTCATCAGAATTTCGCCGCGAATCTCATAAAAGTAAGGATTTTTCGGCTGTTCTTTGATGAGAGCGTCAATTTTCGGCAAAGCATTACGGGCAGAGCCGTTTAAATAGGTGCTGATGGCATCGCCATATCGTGCGGCAAGGCCACGCGGATTGTTACGGAAAATGCGTTGTACCGAGCCCGTACCTGAATAAGCGGCAATTTTAGCGCGAGCCATATCATGACGCAATTGCAGGGCAGCACTGTCGGTTTTGTTGTAATGCGGACTGGCTTTGGCAAGATTTTCCAAATTGGCAATACGTTCACGCGGCAGAGGATGGCTGACACGATATTGGTCAATTTGCGTGCCATTGAGCGAAAGCGCATTGGCAAATCGTGAGAAAGTGGTGAGCATACCTTTAGCTGATTGACCGGTTGCATTCAGATAATTAATGGCCAGCCGGTCAGCGGTAATTTCTTCCGTGCGCTGATAGGACAAAAGGCTGCGTCTTGCGGCTTCGCCACTGCCCATCAGAATGCCGCCTGCGGCACCGACAGCGGAGCTGTTGCCGGAAGCGGCACCTGCAACACCGGCTCCCGCGCCAATCAGTGCGCCAATGACCGCGATAGTTCTGGCGCGGCTTAATTGTTCTCTCAGGCGCTCTTGGTGGCCGCCTGCCAGATGGCCTGCTTCGTGCGCGATAACACCGATCAGTTCATTCGGGGTTTCAGATTGCGCCAGTGCGCCGCTATTAATGAAGATGCGGCGACCGTCAACAAAAGCATTGAAACTGCTGGAATTGACCAGAATCGTTTGCACATTGCGCTTTTTGAGTTTCGCAGCATTTAATATCGGATTGGTATAGTCGGCGATCAGCGCTTCGATTTCAGCATCACGAATGATCGGCACGCTGCGGGATTGCGCAAAGGCGGGCAGGGTGCTGGTTACGCCAATGGTCAAGGTTAATGCGCCCGCCACAAGTCTGGCAACGAAACGTGGGGAGGCGTTGAACAAAGATACCGTTTGTTGCTTGGCGGTTTTCATCATGTCAGCCTTCCATTTAACACTGCATATCCATAGCCGATAATCTATTGATATAAAAATAATTTGTTGCGATTGTTTGTCACTGGCTTAGCTTTCTATGTCTAAATCTGTTGCTTTAGTAATCGGGCAAATATACGGCAATAGCTGTATTCGGTGTTGAAACCGGTATTTTTTATTGTCTGAGATAATGTTGGAGGCAGCAGTGAGCGCTTTTTCAGCCCGGAGCGAGATTGAACCTTTTCACGCAATGGATTTATTGGCGAAGGCCAATCATCAGCGATCACTCGGGGCTCTGGTCATTTCAATGGCGGTTGGCCAGCCTGCCGATCCGGCACCCAAAACGGTGCTGCTCGCCGCAGAAAAAGCCTTAAAAGACGGTCGCATTGGCTATACGGATGCTTTGGGTTTACGCAGCTTGCGTGAAGCAATCGCACAACATTATGCTGATCATTATGGTGTTAGCGTTAATCCGTCCCGCATTGCGGTGACGACCGGCTCATCGGCTGCTTTCAATCTGGCATTTTTGGTTTATTTTAATCCGGGGGACAGGGTAGCAATTACCCGTCCTGGCTATCCGGCCTATCGCAATATTCTCAAGGCGCTCGGCCTTGAAGTGGTGGAGATTGGTGCCGGTAAGGGCGAAGACAGTAATCTGACCGCTGAGGCTTTGGCGGCTGCACATGCTGAAAAACCGCTTAAAGGCGTACTTTTTGCAAGCCCTGCCAATCCGACCGGTGCGGTATTGTCGGCCAAAGAGTTGCGCGCCATTATCGAGACCGCAAGAGAACGTAATATCCGCGTATTGTCGGACGAGATTTATCATCGTCTGTCCTATGATACACAGGACATGACCGCTTTGCAGGTGGCGGATGATGTGACCATCATTAATTCTTTCTCCAAATATTATTGCATGACCGGTTGGCGCATTGGCTGGATGGTATTGCCTGAAAGCGATATTCGACCTGTCGAACGCATTGCGCAGAGCCTTTATATCTCTGCGCCTGAATTGTCCCAACATGCCGCGATTGCAGCCTTTGGTGGGACTGCTGAGCTGGAATTGGTGAAAGAACGCTACCGCCGTAATCGTGCTTTATTGAATGTGCAATTACCTGCGATGGGTCTGAAATTTGCAGCTCCCATGGATGGTGCTTTTTACGCTTATTGTGATGTGTCGAAATTCACCAATAACAGTATGGAACTGGCGCACAAAATGCTGAGCGAGATTAATATTGCCGCAACGCCGGGGCGGGATTTCGATCCGTTGGACGGACACCGCACCATGCGTTTTTCATATGCGGGCAGTGAAGCTGAAATGCAGGAAGCCGTACGCCGTTTGTCTGGCTGGCTTGGTCGCTAAGCTGTATTTCAGGATTGATATGATAACGGAAGGCGCGAGCCTTCCGTTTTTTACTAATGCATCAATTGCTGCTTGATCTGATATTGTCCGTCATTTTGACGGTCAAAAAGATTACCAATATGCGGATGGCGTAAAGGCTCACCACTATCATCGGCCATCAGATTTTGCTCGGAAACATAGGCGGAATATTCCGTGTCGCTGTTTTCAGCCAGCAGATGATAAAAAGGCTGGTTACGTGCAGGACGTTTGTCTTCTGGGATGGCTTGATACCATTCTTCACTATTCGCAAATTCCGGATCAACATCATAAATAATCCCGCGAAAGGGAAATAATTTATGTTTTACAATCTGGCCGATTTGAAATTTAGCGTGTTTTATCAGTTTCTTATTCCCATATTCTGATTTATCAATTTAAACTCAGTTTAACTGATATTTATTTTAAAGCATATGTTTAATATGCTGATGCAGATAGTTTTGGGAAATCCTTGTCATATAAAAACCAAAAATAAAACAGACCTGATGATTGACCTGTTAACGAGCCGGCTTATGTTTGGCAGCAGAGATTTTTGAATCCACGGACTTGAAATAGCGTATTGGAATGATTGTGCAGGAAATTGAAGACTTCACCCGTAACTGGACAGTGCTGGGCAATCATCTGGCGCTTTGGCTAACAGCACTTTTTATATTTGTTGCCTGTTTGATTCTTCTGCCGAAGCTGCGTGTGCGCTTGGTGGCGATTCTGTCAAAATTTGCTGTGAGCCGGTTTGATGTGATCATGACCGGTGCGCAGTCTTTGGCTAACAGCACCTATCGTTTCTTCTTTGCCGCACTGGCGCTTTATTTTGCATCATTGGTTTTGGTTCTGCCGGTGCAGGTCTCACGTATGATTGGCGGTATTGTGCTGGTGGCCACAATGGCGCAGATCGGCATGTGGAGCAGTATCCTTGTTGGTCTCTGGATTGATCACGGGCTGTTGGATAAAAATAATCCGGATCCGGAACGCACCAGTGCGGCGCAGATTATTCGCTTTACCGGTTTTGCTCTGATCTGGACGGCTGTGCTGCTGCTGATCCTGTCGAATTTCGGCATTGATATTACTGCACTTGTAGCTGGTCTTGGGGTGGGTGGTATCGCGATTGCTTTTGCGCTTCAGTCAATCCTGAAAGACCTTTTCGCCTCGCTTTCCATTCTGCTAGACAAGCCGTTCGTTGTGGGTGACTTTGTCTTCTTTAATGAAAACCGTGGGGTAGTGGAGCGCATTGGTTTGCGCACGACTCGCTTCCGCTCACTCTCAGGTGAGCAGATCAGTGTTTCCAATGATGCGCTTTTAAATACGCGCCTGTCGAATTTCCAGCGCATGTCCGAGCGGCGGATGTTGTTCAGTTTGCACTTGCAATATGGTGGCTCAATCGAGCTATTGCGGAAGTTTCCGGCCTATTTGCAGGGTGTGATTGAAGAATTGCCGAATACCCGCTTTGACCGCTCGCATCTGGCCGAGTTCAATGAGCTCGGCGTACGCTTTGAGGTGGTCTATTATGTGCTGAGTGCGGAATATATGGATTTTATGAATGTACAGCAGCATGTGCTGGTGGCTGCCGCGCAGTGGGTTGAGGAGCACGGACTGCAATTTGCGCAGCCTACACGTCGCCTGATTAATGTAGAGCAGCCGACGCTCAAACCTGCCGAAACAGAGCTTGCAGCCACATCATAGACTAAGGTCGCACCAACCTTGGTCTTATGTCCTTTCGCTAATCTACCTGTTAAGATTCATTCTAATCTGAATTGTATCTTAGCCGCCGATGTGGAACCGAAGCTATGATCCTTAAATACTTATGGATTATCGAAGTTATCATTTTTGCGATCGTGCCGATCACTATCTTTCTGTTATGGAAAAAAGACAGATATTAAGGTGTCCCGGCCTGTCGTAATGTATCGCGATCTAGTGTTTTTGCACACGGATATTCTTAAGGTTGTATACCACCTCAAGTTGAGCGCTGTTTAAACGCTCAACAGCTTCGCAAATCTGTGATCTGGCTGTTGATTCTCTTTTGACGTGCATTTTGCAACATTAGCTGGTGTTAAAATACGTTTTTACTAACATTTATGCACAGGTTCCGTTGCGGTGAGCACGGGATTGGGGCGTTAAAGATTTAAAAAGTTGAGATAATTGGCGGCTTCGGCTGTTTCGTGCTTTAATTGTCTAACTGTTCCAATGTGTCACAGCCTCAGGGGTTGCACTCGGAAGCACTCTGGGGTAACCGTCGCATCGAATTAGCTGTAGTTCGCACGGCATGCCTTTTGAAGCTGCACGGGCGAGGAGTTGCCATAGATGCAATGTGTCGCAGAGTCGTAACCATGGAGGGCTTATGACTGGGCGTAACGCCTCGTGTTAAGCCGGAAAAGGGATCATGAACGAGCTTTTAAGTTCCTATCTACCGATCGTCATTTTCATTGGCATCGCCATGATTATTGGCATTGCACTTTTGATTGCGCCGTTTCTTGTTGCCTACCGGCAGCCGGATCCGGAGAAGCTGTCAGCTTATGAGTGCGGATTCAACGCTTTCGATGATGCGCGCATGAAGTTCGATGTGCGGTTTTATCTCGTATCGATTCTCTTTATTATCTTCGATCTGGAAGTTGTGTTCCTGTTTCCGTGGGCTGTTTCTTTCGGCTCCATCGGCTGGCTGGGCTACGGCTCCATGATGGCGTTTTTGTTCGTGCTGACTATCGGTTTCATTTATGAATGGAAGAAGGGGGCGCTGGAATGGGATTGACCAACAGCAACGCCACACTGATCGCGCCGCAGCCGAAAGGCATTATTGATCCCAATACCGGTAAGCCGATTGGTGCTGATGATGCATTCTTCAGTGAGCTGAATAATGAATTGTCCGATAAGGGCTTCATCGTCACCTCTGCTGATGCATTGATTACATGGGCGCGTACGGGCTCGCTGATGTGGATGACCTTCGGTCTTGCTTGCTGCGCTGTTGAGATGATGCACATCTCCATGCCGCGCTACGATGCCGAACGTTTTGGTATCGCACCGCGTGCGTCACCGCGTCAGTCCGATGTGATGATTGTTGCAGGTACATTGACCAACAAAATGGCACCGGCACTGCGCAAGGTTTATGACCAGATGCCGGAGCCGCGTTATGTGATCTCAATGGGATCATGTGCCAATGGTGGTGGTTATTACCATTATTCTTATTCGGTCGTGCGTGGTTGTGACCGTGTGGTTCCGGTGGATATTTATGTGCCGGGCTGCCCGCCAACCGCTGAGGCTCTTCTTTACGGCATTCTGATGCTGCAAAAGAAAATCCGCCGCACCGGTACGATTGAGCGTTAAGAGGGGAGTGAAAGTGATGAGTGAGGAAGCCCTCCGTGATCTTTCAGCCTATCTGAAAGAGCGTTTTACTGGCGCAATCGAAGATATCAAATTTGCCTATGATGAGCTGACGGTCAGTGTTTATAAGGAGAGCCTGATCAATGTTCTGACTTTCCTGCGTGATGATGTTCAGTGTCAGTTTGTGAATCTGACCGATATCAGCGGTGTGGATTACCCTGAACGCGCTGAGCGCTTTGAGGTGGTTTATCAGCTGATGTCACCACGCCAGAACCTGCGTATGCGCGTTAAAGTAACAGCTGACGAAGATGTACTTGTTCCATCTGCAACCGCTGTCTTTATCGGTGCTGACTGGTTCGAGCGTGAAATCTACGACATGTACGGCGTTTTGTTCTCCGGTCATCCGGATCTGCGCCGCATTCTGACCGATTACGGTTTTGAAGGTCATCCGCTGCGTAAAGATTTCCCCCTGACTGGTTTTGTTGAAGTCCGCTATAGCGACGAGCATAAGCGCGTTGTTTATGAGCCGGTGGTTCTGCGTCAGGAATTCCGTAATTTTGACTTCCTCTCCCCATGGGAAGGAACCGATTACGTTTTGCCCGGTGATGAAAAAGCCAAAGTCAATTAATTGGCTTAAAGCCTACGTGTGAGGATTGAAGAATGTCTGTGAGCGCTAAGTTGGAAGGTCGTTGCCTGTGTGGTTCCGTACGCTTTTCGGCGAAGCCTGAAAGTGACGAGATGGGAACATGTCATTGTTCCATGTGTCGTCGTTGGTCAGGTGGCACATTCATGAGTGTCGCATGTGGTGACTCACTTGAAATTAGCAATGATGCTGATCTTGGTTTGTATCGCTCTTCGGAATGGGGTGAGCGCGGATTTTGTAAATCTTGCGGCTCCACTTTGATGTGGCGGATGCTGGATGGCTCACACAGCTATGTTTCTATTCAGGCGTTTGAAAATCCTGCTCAATTTAGGTTCACGACGGAAATCTTTATCGACAAGAAACCTGACAATTACGCTTTTGCCAATGATACGAGCAAAATGACGGAAGCAGAGTTTCTGGCAGCTTATGCCTCTACAGAGGATGCCGACAATGGCTGAGACACAAGTAAGAAATTTTAACATCAACTTCGGCCCGCAGCATCCGGCGGCGCACGGCGTTTTGCGTCTGGTGCTGGAGTTGGACGGCGAAGTGGTCGAGCGCGTTGATCCGCATATTGGCTTGTTGCATCGCGGTACCGAAAAGCTGATGGAAACCAAAACATATTTGCAGGCTTTGCCATATCTGGATCGCCTCGATTATGTTGCGCCGATGAATCAGGAACATGCCTATGCGCTGGCTGTTGAGCGTCTGCTCGGCATTACTGTGCCAAAGCGGGGCCAGCTGATCCGTGTGCTTTATTCCGAAATCGGCCGTATTCTTAACCACCTTTTGAACGTCACCACACAGGCTATGGACGTTGGTGCTTTGACACCGCCGCTCTGGGGCTTTGAAGAACGTGAAAAGCTGATGGTTTTTTATGAGCGCGCTTGTGGCGCCCGTATGCACGCAGCCTATTTCCGTCCGGGTGGTGTGCATCAGGACATCCCTGAGCAATTGGTACAGGATATTGCGGACTGGATTGATCCTTTCCTGAAAACAACCCTGACCAATCTTGATAACCTGATTACCCCGAACCGTATTTTCAAACAGCGTAACGTCGATATCGGTGTTGTGTCTCTGGAAGATGCGTGGGCGTGGGGCTTCTCCGGTGTGATGGTTCGTGGTTCCGGCGCTGCATGGGATTTGCGCAAGAGCCAGCCATATGAATGCTATTCTGAAATGGAATTTGACATTCCGATCGGTAAAAACGGTGACTGCTATGACCGTTATCTGATCCGTATGGAAGAAATGCGCCAGTCCGCTAAGATTATGCGCCAGTGCTGTGAATTGCTGCTCGGTAAAGAGCGCGTTGGCCCTGTATCGCATACAGACAACAAGATCGTACCGCCGAAACGCGGTGAGATGAAACGCTCGATGGAAGCGCTCATTCATCACTTCAAGCTTTACACTGAAGGCTACCATGTGCCGGCAGGCGAGGTCTATGCAGCTGTAGAAGCACCTAAGGGTGAATTCGGTGTTTATCTGGTGTCAGACGGCACCAATAAGCCTTATCGCTGCAAATTGCGTGCACCGGGTTTTGCTCATCTTCAGGCTATGGATTTCCTTTGCCGCGGCCATATGCTGGCTGACGTTTCGGCGATCCTTGGTTCACTCGATATCGTGTTTGGTGAGGTAGACCGCTGATGTCCGTCCGTCGTCTCGCAGAAGATTCCGTCCAGCCAGCCGCATTTGCTTTTAATGCAGAAAATCAGGCTTGGGCTGAACAGACTATCAAAAAATTTCCTGAAGGCCGTCAGGCATCAGCTGTTATCCCGTTGCTGATGCGTGCACAGGAGCAGGAAGGCTGGGTCACCAAGGCCTCGATCGAACATATCGCTGCTATGCTCGGTATGCCTTTGATCCGTGTGCTGGAAGTTGCCACTTTCTACACCCAGTTCCAGCTTAAGCCGGTTGGCACGCGCGCCCATATTCAGGTTTGCGGTACCACACCTTGCATGCTGCGCGGTGCGGAAGATTTGATGAAAGTGTGCAAGCACAAAATTCATCATGATCCGCAGACGCTGAACGAAGACGGCACGCTGTCTTGGGAAGAAGTTGAGTGTCAGGGCGCTTGCGTCAATGCGCCGATGGTCATGATCTTCAAAGACGCTTATGAAGATCTGACACCTGAGCGGTTGGAAGAAATCATTGATGCTTTCGCAGCCGGCAAAGGTGACACAGTTAAACCAGGCCCACAGATTGAGCGCGATTTTTCTGCGCCTGCCGGTGGTCTGACATCTTTGACGACAAGCAATCCGAAAGCGGAGGGCTGATGTGATGCTGGCTGATAAAGATCGTATCTTTACCAATATTTACGGCCTGAAAGACAAGTCCCTTAAAGGTGCGATGGCTCGTGGGTCTTGGGATAATACCAAAGGCCTGATTGATCAGGGTCGTGACTGGATCATCAACGAAATGAAGGCTTCCGGCCTTCGTGGACGTGGTGGTGCGGGTTTCCCGACCGGTATGAAATGGTCTTTCATGCCGAAAGAAAGCGATGGCCGTCCGCATTACCTCGTTGTGAACGCGGATGAGTCGGAGCCGGGCACATGTAAAGACCGTGACATCATGCGCCATGATCCGCATACGCTGATCGAAGGCTGCGTGATTGCCGGTTGCGCAATGGGCGCACATACCGCTTACATCTATATTCGCGGTGAATTCATGCGTGAGCGTGAAGCACTGCAAGCTGCAATTGATGAATGCTACGCAGCAGGGCTGCTTGGCAAAAATAACAAATGCGGCTGGGATATGGACGTTTACGTTTCCCATGGTGCAGGCGCTTATATTTGCGGTGAAGAAACGGCTTTGCTCGAAAGTCTGGAAGGCAAAAAAGGCCAGCCACGCTTGAAGCCTCCGTTTCCGGCCAATGTCGGTCTCTATGGCTGCCCGACAACTGTCAACAACGTAGAATCCATTTCTGTTGCTCCGACCATTTTGCGTCGCGGCGGCGCATGGTTCTCGTCGCTTGGCCGCCCGAACAATGTCGGCACCAAGCTGTTTCAGATTTCCGGTCACGTCAACACACCTTGCACTGTTGAAGAAGTCATGGGCGTTCCGTTCCGTGAACTGATCGAAAAACATGCCGGTGGTATCCGTGGCGGTTGGGATAATCTGCTTGCAGTTATTCCAGGTGGCGCATCATGTCCGCTTGTTAAAGCAGAAGACATGATGGATGCGGTGATGGATTTTGACGGCATGCGTGACGTTAAATCCTCATTCGGTACCGGTGGTTTGATTGTCATGGACAAATCAACCGACGTTATCAAAGCGATTGCGCGTCTTTCAGCTTTCTTCAAACATGAAAGCTGCGGCCAGTGCACACCGTGCCGTGAAGGTACAGGTTGGATGTGGCGTGTGATGGAACGCATGGTAACCGGTAATGCGCAGAAGCGCGAAATCGACATGTTGTTCGATGTGACCAAGCAGATTGAAGGTCACACCATTTGTGCGCTGGGCGATGCTGCTGCATGGCCGGTTCAGGGCCTGATCCGCAATTTCCGCCCGGAAATTGAAAAGCGCATTGATGAATATACACGCAATGCTGTTCAAAGCCGTAACATCGCTTTGGAAGCAGCGGAGTAAAAAGGCTGCAGACCGGTCTGTCCGGTCTGTGACTTTAAGTTTAAAGGCATGCGGCTTGGCCGCTTGGATTTAAGGTTGTGCGGCAAATGCCGCAAGGTTTGAAGATATGCGGCTGATGCCGCAGGTTTGGACAAGTGATGGCAAAGATCAAGGTTGACGGCACAGAGATCGAAGTTCCCGATCACTATACGCTCCTTCAGGCAGCCGAAGAGGCAGGCGCTGAAGTGCCGCGTTTTTGCTTCCATGAGCGGCTTTCCATCGCCGGAAACTGCCGCATGTGTTTGGTTGAGGTAAAAGGCGGGCCGCCAAAGCCTGCTGCATCTTGCGCTATGGGTGTGCGCGATTTGCGCCCTGGACCAAATGGCGAAACACCGGAGATTTTCACCAATACGCCTATGGTCAAAAAGGCACGCGAAGGTGTGATGGAGTTCCTGCTCATCAACCATCCGCTTGATTGCCCGATTTGTGATCAGGCTGGTGAGTGTGACCTTCAGGATCAGGCAATGGCCTTTGGTACTGATGGTTCCCGCTACCGCGAAAATAAGCGTGCGGTTGAAGACAAATATATCGGCCCGTTGGTCAAAACTGTGATGACACGTTGCATTCACTGCACACGTTGCGTTCGTTTTACCACTGAAGTTGCCGGTATTTCTGAGCTCGGCCTTATCGGTCGCGGTGAAGATGCAGAAATCACCACCTATCTTGAAAGCGCGATGACCTCTGAATTGCAGGGCAACGTGATTGATCTGTGCCCTGTCGGCGCATTGACATCCAAGCCTTACGAATTTCAGGCGCGTCCTTGGGAATTGAACAAAACAGAATCCATCGACGTGATGGATGCTCTTGGTTCTGCCATTCGCGTTGATACCCGTGGTCGTGAAGTGATGCGTATTATGCCGCGTCTGAACGAACAGGTGAACGAAGAGTGGATTTCCGACAAGACCCGTTTCATCTGGGATGGTCTGCGCACACAGCGTCTTGATCGCCCATATGTGCGTAAAGATGGCCGCTTGGTTGCGGCCAGCTGGCCGGAAGCATTTGCGGCTGTTGCTCAAGCTGTCAACGCCAGTTCGGGCGAGCGTATCGGTGCGGTTGCCGGTGATCTGGCAAGCGTTGAAGAAATCTACGCATTGAAGAGCCTGATGACATCGCTTGGTTCTGTTAACACAGACAGCCGTCAGGATGGTGTGGCGCTTAATCCGGCATTTGGCCGTGCGTCTTACCTCTTCAACAGTACGATTGAAGGTATCGAACAGGCGGATGCTCTGCTGATTATCGGTGCTAACCCGCGCATTGAAGCTGCCGTTCTGAACTCCCGTATCTTGAAGAGATACCGTCAGGGCAAGCTTGCTGTTGGTGTGATCGGTGAGCGCGCAGAACTGCGTTATGCTTATAATTATCTGGGCGCGGGTGCTGACAGTTTGAACGATCTGCTTGCTGACAAGGGTGAGTTTGCAGCTGTGCTGAAAAATGCATCCAAGCCATTGATCATTGTTGGTCAGGGTGCATTGACCGGTGAAAACGGTGCCGATGTTTTGGCTGCGAGCGCTAAACTTGCTGATCAGGTTGGTGCAGTGAGCGAAGACTGGAATGGTTTCTCGGTTCTCCACACAGCAGCATCGCGCGTTGGTGCCTTGGATCTTGGCTTTGTGCCAGGTGAGGGTGGCTTGAAAGCTGTCGATATGCTGGGCAAGCTGGATGTGGTTTTCCTGAGCGGTGCTGATGAGCTTGATATGTCAGCTAAGGGCAACACATTTGTTGTCTATATGGGCACCCATGGTGATGCAGGCGCACATGCGGCGGATGTTATTCTGCCGGGTGCTGCTTACACTGAAAAATCAGGCACTTATGTGAATACAGAAGGCCGTGTGCAAATGTCGATGCGTGCAGGATTTGCACCGGGTGAAGCCAAGGAAGACTGGGCAATTTTGCGTGCTTTGTCCGACACATTGGGTCAGCGCCTGCCATTCGATTCATTGGCTCAGTTGCGCGCCAAACTTTATGCGGACTACCCGCATATGGCTGCAATTGATGCGATTGAGGCAGGTAAAGCTGCCGATGTTGCAACGCTTGGCAAACAGTCTGCCAAGCTTGGTACACAGGCTTTCGCCTCGACAATTAAAGATTTCTATCTGACAAACCCGATTGCTCGTGCATCAGCTGTGATGGCTGAATGTTCCGCACTGGCTCAAGGTCAGTTTGTGCAGGCGGCAGAGTAAAGCGAGAGAGACGGAAAAATGGACGAAATTTTTGCAGCTTACGTCTTGCCCGCGCTGATTATAGCGCTGAAGTCGGTCGTTCTGCTCGTCGTATTGTTGATTGTAGTGGCTTATCTGCTTTACGCTGACCGTAAGGTATGGGCAGCAGTTCAAATGCGTCGCGGTCCAAACGTTGTTGGACCGTGGGGTACATTGCAGGCCTTTGCTGACTTGCTGAAATTTGTATTCAAGGAACCGATCATTCCTTCAGGTGCAAATAAAGGCGTGTTCTTGCTGGCACCATTCATTTCGGCAGTGCTGGCACTGGCGACATGGGCAGTTATTCCGGTCAGCGAAGGCTGGGCAATTGCCAATATTAACGTTGGTATTCTCTATATTCTGTCGATTTCTTCTTTGGAAGTTTACGGCGTGATTATGGGTGGTTGGGCTTCCAACTCGAAATATCCGTTCCTTGGTGCTTTGCGTTCGGCCGCTCAGATGGTTTCTTATGAAGTCTCCATCGGTTTTGTGATCGTGACTGTGTTGTTGTGCGTTGGTTCTTTGAACCTGACCGACATTGTTCTGGCGCAAAATACCGGTCTTGGCACCATGATAGGTCTGCCTGCTTCATTCCTTGACTGGCATTGGCTGGGTCTGTTCCCGATGTTCGTGATTTTCTTCATCTCGGCATTGGCAGAAACCAACCGTCCGCCATTCGATCTGGTGGAGGCAGAATCCGAACTCGTCGCTGGTCATATGATTGAATATTCGTCGACACCGTTCCTGCTGTTCTTCCTTGGTGAATATGTGGCCATCACACTGATGTGTGCTTTGATGACCATCCTGTTCCTTGGTGGCTGGTTGCCGATCATTGATGTATGGTTCCTCAACTGGGTGCCGGGTATCATCTGGTTCATGTTGAAACTGTGCTTCTGTTTCTTCCTGTTCTCGATCGTGAAAGCCTTTGTACCGCGCTACCGTTATGACCAGCTGATGCGTCTGGGTTGGAAAGTATTCCTGCCGATCTCACTGTTCATGGTTGTTGCAACTGCAACCTTCCTCAAAGTTACTGGCCTCGTGGGTTAAGGAGAAAAACATGTCTTCATTTGCTCAAGCTGCCAAGTCGCTTTTGCTGAAGGAATTTGTCGGAGCGTTCTTTTTGTCGATGCGCCACTTTGTTGGCCCGAAGGCAACTTTGAACTACCCGCATGAAAAGGGGCCAGTCAGCCCGCGTTTTCGTGGCGAGCATGCTCTGCGTCGTTACCCGAATGGTGAAGAGCGCTGCATTGCTTGCAAATTGTGTGAAGCAATTTGCCCGGCACAAGCCATAACCATTGAAGCAGGTCCGCGCCGCAATGACGGTACACGTCGTACCGTCCGCTACGATATTGATATGGTAAAGTGCATCTATTGCGGTTTCTGTCAGGAAGCCTGTCCGGTGGATGCGATTGTTGAAGGGCCGAATTTCGAATTCGCCACGGAAACACGCGAAGAACTTTACTATGACAAAGAAAAACTGCTTAGCAACGGTGATCGTTGGGAGCGGGAACTGGCGCGCAACATCGCACTTGATGCTCCTTATCGCTAATCAGCGGTAATTGAATGCCTTATCGCGCTAAGCGGTAATCGAATGGGTGATAGGTGAAAACCTTGTTACCAGAGTTTAACTTCACGCTTAGCGTGATGAAAAGAGCTGGCGAAGCAATAGGGCTTCGCCCCGGAAAGGTGTTGGGGTAAACCCATGCTGACAGGTCTAGCGGCAGCGTTTTTCTATCTGTTCGCCTTTATCATGATCGCGAGTGCGGTTATGGTCATCTCAGCGCGCAATCCAGTACATTCGGTGCTGTTCCTGATCCTTGCATTCTTTAATGCTGCGGCGCTGTTTTTGTTAACGGGCGCTGAATTTTTGGCCATGATCCTGCTTCTCGTTTACGTGGGCGCAGTGGCGGTATTGTTCCTCTTTGTGGTGATGATGCTGGATGTGGATTTTGCGGAACTGAAGCAGGGCGCTTTGCAATATGCGCCGGTTGGTGCTTTGGTCGGTCTGATCCTGCTGGCTGAGCTGGTTGTTGTTTTTGTCAGCACCAAGTTCTCTCCAAAGTTGGGTGAAGCGGGTGTGCTGCCAATCCCGGATCAGGCAACACGCACCAACACGCAAGCTTTGGGTGATGTGCTTTATACAAACTACGTCTTCTTCTTCCAGATTGCAGGCCTTGTGCTTTTGGTTGCAATGATCGGTGCTATCGTGCTGACACTGCGCCATAAGCCGAATGTTAAGCGCCAGTCGATCCCGGATCAGGTTGCACGTACACCGGAAACCGCCATCGAAATCGTTAAAGTCGAAACAGGTAAAGGCATCTGATATGGTAGTGGGTATCGAACATTATCTGACCGTTTCGGCAATCCTGTTTACGCTGGGTGTCTTCGGTATTTTCTTAAACCGCAAAAATGTCATCGTTATTTTGATGTCGGTGGAGCTGATCCTGCTCTCGGTCAATCTTAACTTTGTGGCGTTTTCTGCAACGCTCGGCGATCTGGTCGGGCAGGTTTTCGCACTTTTCGTTCTGACTGTTGCAGCTGCTGAAGCCGCGATTGGTCTTGCAATTCTCGTTGTTTTCTTCCGTAACCGCGGTTCCATTGCGGTGGAAGACGTCAATGTTATGAAAGGTTGACGGGCAGATGCTCTATTACGCGATCGTCTTCCTTCCACTCTTGGGCTTTCTTGCTGCTGGCCTTTTCGGCAAGCAGCTGGGTGCCAAGGCGTGTGAATTTATCACTTCCGGCTTTATGGTCGTTGTTGCCGCATTATCGTGGGTTGCGTTTTTCACTGTTGCCATGGGTGACAGCGAACCAATTCGCATTTCCGTTTTGCATTGGGTAACATCGGGTGACTTGTCATTTGATTGGGCTTTGCGCATTGATACGCTGACAGCAGTCATGCTGGTAGTGGTCAACAGCGTGTCCGCTTTGGTGCATATTTACTCGATCGGCTATATGCATAATGATCCGCACCGTCCGCGTTTCTTTGCTTACCTGTCGCTGTTTACCTTCGCCATGCTCACACTGGTGACATCGGATAACCTGATCCAGATGTTCTTTGGTTGGGAAGGCGTTGGTCTTGCATCCTATTTGCTGATTGGCTTCTGGTTCAAAAAACCTTCGGCCAATGCTGCTGCGATGAAAGCTTTCGTTGTCAACCGCGTTGGTGACTTCGGCTTCCTGCTCGGTATCTTCGGCTTGTTTGCCTTGTTTACCGCAGTCGATTACGACACCATCTTTAAAGCTGCCGGTACTTATATGACCGCCGGTGAAGGTGCCGATGAAGTTGTTTTGACCTTCCTCGGTTACTCCTTGACCAAAGGCTCAGCCTTGACAGTAGTTTGCCTGCTGTTGTTCATGGGTGCGATGGGTAAATCGGCGCAGTTCCTGCTCCACACATGGTTGCCTGATGCGATGGAAGGCCCGACACCTGTGTCGGCTCTCATTCACGCGGCTACCATGGTGACCGCCGGTGTGTTCATGGTTGCGCGTATGTCGCCGATCTTTGAACTGTCACCGGATGCTCTCGTGGTTGTAACTATCATTGGTGCAACAACTGCATTTTTTGCCGCGACCGTTGGTCTGGTGCAAAACGATATCAAGCGCGTCATTGCTTATTCCACCTGTTCGCAGCTGGGTTACATGTTCGTCGCACTTGGTGTCGGCGCTTACGGTGCTGCCGTTTTCCACCTGTTTACACACGCCTTCTTCAAAGCGCTGCTGTTCTTGGGCGCAGGTTCCGTTATCCATGCGGTTTCTGATGAACAGGATATGCGTCGTATGGGCGGTTTGCGTAAACTGATCCCGACCACCTATTGGATGATGATTATTGGGACAGTCGCACTGACAGGTCTTGGTATTCCGGGCACCATCATTGGTACCGCAGGCTTTTTCTCCAAAGATGCGATCATTGAATCCGCCTTTGCATCCACAAGCCCTGCTGCCGGTTATGCATTCACGCTTCTGGTTGTGGCTGCGCTCTTCACCAGCTTCTACTCATGGCGTCTGATTTTCATGACCTTCCACGGCAAGCCACGCGCTTCCGCAGAAGTGATGCATCATGTGCATGATTCACCACCGGTGATGCTTGTTCCGCTGTTCATCCTGGCTGTTGGTGCATTGTTTGCGGGTGTGTTCTTTGTCGGCTATTTCTTCGGCGATCATTATGATGCTTTCTGGAAAGGCGCTCTGTTCACCGCTGCTGACAATCACATCATGGAAGAAGCCCATCACGTACCAACATTGGTCAAGTGGTCACCTTTCATTGTCATGGCAATCGGCTTTGTGCTGGCTTGGATTTTCTACATCCGCTCGCCAAAGATCCCGTCAGAACTGGCCGGACGTCATCCGGGTCTCTACCAGTTCCTGCTCAACAAATGGTATTTTGATGAGCTCTATGACTTCCTCTTTGTCCGTACAGCACGGGGTCTTGGCCGTTTCTTCTGGAAAACCGGCGACGGCTGGCTGATCGACGGCTTCGGCCCGAACGGAATTTCCGCTCGCGTGCTTAATATCACCAACCGAGTTGTTAAAATGCAGACCGGTTTCCTTTATCACTACGCATTCGCGATGCTGATCGGCGTCGCCGCGCTCGTCACTTGGATGATGCTCGGGAGCACTTTCTGATGACTGACTGGCCCATTTTATCAACAGTTACGTTTCTGCCGCTCATCGGTGCTCTGCTCATCTTTTTGATTAAAGATGATGGAGAGTCCGCGCGCCGCAACATTCGTAATGTCGCATTACTGACAACAGTTTTTGTATTCATCCTTTCACTGGTCGTTTGGGCCGGCTTCGATAATGAGAATGCCGGTTTCCAGATGGTGGAAAAGATCGAATGGCTGGGTGGTGGCATCAGCTACCACATGGGTGTCGACGGTATTTCGGTACTGTTCGTTGTGCTCTCAGCTTTCTTGATGCCTTTCTGTATTCTTGCCAGCTGGGTATCAGTACAAAAACGCCTGAAGGAATATATGATCGCGTTTCTTATTCTTGAAACGCTGATGATCGGTGTGTTCTGTGCACTCGATCTGTTCCTCTTCTACGTTTACTTTGAAGCAAGCTTGATCCCGATGTTTATCATCATCGGTGTCTGGGGTGGTGAACGCCGCGTTTATGCATCGTTCAAATTCTTCCTCTATACGCTGCTTGGTTCGGTGCTGATGCTGATTGCTATCATGGCAATGTACTGGCAGGCAGGCACGATGGATATTGTTGAACTGCATAAGTTCAATTTCCCGGCCTCAATGCAGACATGGCTGTGGCTGGCATTCTTCGCATCTTTTGCTGTGAAAATGCCGATGTGGCCGGTGCATACATGGTTGCCGGATGCTCACGTGGAAGCACCAACTGCCGGTTCAGTTATTCTGGCGGGTATTTTGCTGAAGCTCGGTGGTTACGGTTTCATCCGTTTCTCGCTGCCGATGTTCCCGCTTGCTTCTGCCGATTTCGCACCACTTGTCTTCACGCTGTCGGTGATCGCAATCATCTACACATCGCTTGTCGCCTTTGTGCAGACCGATATTAAAAAGCTCATTGCTTATTCGTCTGTCGCTCACATGGGCTATGTCACGATGGGTATTTTTGCTGCCAATGAGCAGGGACTTCAGGGCGCGATCTTCCAGATGCTTTCACACGGTATCGTGTCGGGTGCACTCTTCCTTGGTGTTGGTGTTATTTATGACCGCATGCACACAAGAGAGATTGCCGCCTTTGGTGGTCTGGTTAACAACATGCCGAAATATGCTGTTGCATTCCTGATCCTCACCATGGCCAATGTCGGCTTGCCGGGTACGTCTGGTTTCATCGGTGAATTCCTGACCTTGTTCGGTGTTTTCCGTGTGAATACCTGGATTGCAGTTTTCGCAACTTCAGGTGTGATCTTCTCGGCGGTTTATGCTCTCTGGCTCTACCGTCAGGTCATCTTCGGTGCGCTGACCAAAGAAAGCCTGAAAGGCCTTCTGGATCTCAGCCCGCGTGAAAAGCTGATCCTCTATCCGCTCGTGGCTCTCACGATCTTCTTTGGTGTGTATCCTATGCCGGTCTTCGATGTGACTGCCGGTGCAGTGCATGCCTTGATTAATCAATACGACGCAGCGCTGGCAAATGCCGCAAGCGCAGCGCTGGCGCAGTAAGGAATAAGGCGAAGGCCGATGCAGACCGACCTGATAGCTAATCTCACACTCGCAGCTCCGGAGGTTCTCCTTGCCCTGAGCGCGCTTGCGTTGCTCATGATTGGGGTTTTCTCCGGCTCGCGAGCCTCAACTCTCGTCAACGGATTGACTGTGGCCGTGCTGATTGCAGCATTGGCTCTGGTCATTCTCTTCCCGCATGACGGAAAAGCTTTCGGCGATGCTTATATCGCCGACGGCTTCGGCCGCTTCATGAAGATCCTTACATTGATCGGTTCCATCGTGACGCTGATCATGTCGGTCGGCTATGCGCGTGAAGAAAAATTCGATAAATTCGAGTTCCCTGTTTTGGTCGTTCTGGCCACATTGGGTATGCTCCTGATGGTTTCGGCATCCAATATGCTGACACTTTACATGGGTCTCGAATTGCAGTCGCTGGCGCTTTATGTGCTGGCTGCTTTCAACCGCGACAGTGTTCGTTCCACAGAAGCTGGTCTGAAATATTTCGTTCTCGGTGCTCTGTCTTCCGGTATGATGCTCTATGGTATCTCACTGGTTTACGGCTATACCGGCCATATCGGCTTTGCAGAAATTGCACAGGCAGTATCGGACGGCGAACGTGAACTAGGACTGGTCTTTGGTCTGGTCTTCATTCTGGCCGGTCTTTGCTTCAAAATTTCGGCTGTTCCGTTCCATATGTGGACACCGGATGTGTATGAAGGCTCGCCGACACCGGTAACCGCTTTCTTTGCCGCCGCTCCTAAAATGGCTGCAATGGCGCTTATCCTGCGTGTGGTTGGTGAAGCTTTTGCACCGGTCACCCATGACTGGCAGCAGGTCATTATTTTTGTGGCTCTTGCTTCCATGGTCTTGGGTGCGTTTGCCGCAATCGGTCAGCGCAACATCAAGCGCCTGATGGCTTATTCTTCAATCAGCCATATGGGTTATGCGCTTGTCGGTCTGGCAGCTGGCACTGAAATCGGTGTGCGTGGCGTGCTGATCTACATGCTGATCTACCTCATCATGACCCTTGGTACATTTGCTTTCATTCTTGCAATGCGCACCAAGCAGGGCAGTGTTGAAGGCATTGAAGATCTGGCAGGTCTGTCCCGTTCAAATCCGATGATGGCAACCGCGATGACCATTCTGTTGTTCTCGCTTGCCGGTATCCCGCCTTTGGCTGGCTTCTTCGGTAAATGGTACACATTTGTTGCTGCTGTTCAGGCCGGACTTTATCCGCTGGCAATCATCGGTATTGTGGCTTCTGTTGTTGGTGCTTTCTATTACTTACGCATGATCAAGATCATGTGGTTTGATGAGCCGGCAACAGAGAAGTTCCTGCCGATTGCCGGTGAACTTCGTCTGGTACTGGGTGCATCAGCATTGCTTACTCTGCTTTATGGTCTGTTTGCAGGTTATATCGTGGAATGGGCAGCGACAGCGTCCCAGACATTCTTTTGATGTCGGAATTAAATGATGACATTCTTTTGATGTCGGATTTGAAAGATGACATTCTTTTGATGTCTGAATTCCAGAATAAGGAGTGAGCGATGCACTTCTCGCTTTCTCCAATTGCACTTAGTCAATCCTATCGTCTTGAAAGTTTCGAGACGATAGGTTCGACCAATGCGGTGGCTCTGGAAAGAGCTGCTGGCGGTGATCAGGGTAAGATCTGGTTTGTCTCCAAGCGACAGGAAAGTGGCCGTGGCCGTCGTGGCCGTGCATGGTCAACGCCGGAAGGAAATCTGGCTTCTACTTTATTGCTTGTTGAGCCTTTTGATCTCAAAAATGCTGCTACATTAGGGTTTGTTGCCGGACTTGCTCTGGCTGAGGCGCTTGACGCCGTTCTGACAACCCATAAGCCAAAGAATAATCTTAAAGAGTGTCCGCATGTAACGCTCAAATGGCCTAATGATGTTTTTGTCAATGGCGCTAAATTATCGGGCATTTTGCTGGAAACAGTTCTGCTTGCGCAAAACCGTTTTGGTTTGGCGATTGGTATCGGCACAAATATTGTCAGCCATCCGACTGATTTGCCTTATGAAGCGACATGTTTGCAAAAACTTGGCAGTGACTGCGATGCGGAAACGCTGTTTATGGCACTTTCAGATGCCTGGGCAATCAATTACCAAATCTGGAATCATGGTTTAGGCTTGGATGCTATTCGCCTGAAATGGCTTGAACGTGCGCATCAATTGGGGAATCCTGTTTCCGTGATGGTTGAAGGTAAGCTCGTCGAAGGTGTTTTTGAAACAATCGACAGTTCATGCCGTTTGGTTATTTGTGAGGGTGATGGTACACGCACAACAATTACTGCCGGTGATGTCTATTTCGGGTCAGTCGCATCGGTGCGCAAAAACACTTAAACAGTTAATTATTAAGTTGTGATCAGCTGCGGGCTTGCAATGCTTGGTTATTCAGTCCACCTGTTCATCAACAATAGTGAATATGAATTAGGGAGGCTCTATGCCCCGCACACATAATACTCAACTCGTTTTCCTGCCGCTCGGCGGCGTCGGTGAAATCGGTATGAACCTGGCCATGTATGGCTATGGTCCCGAGGATAACCGCGAATGGATTGTGGTTGATATGGGGGTGAGCTTCGCCGGACCAGAGCATCCGGGCGCTGATCTTATCCTGCCGGATATCCGTTTTCTTGAAGCTGAAAAGCATAATGTGCGCGCGATCATCATTACGCATGCGCATGAAGACCATTATGGTGCTTTGCTGGATTTGTGGCCGCGAATTAAAGCACCGGTTTATGCGACACCGTTTACAGCTGGTTTGTTGGAAGCCAAACGTCAGGGTGAATATAACGCACCTGAAATTCCGGTAACGATCTATAAAGCCGGTGAGACTTTTGAAGCCGGACCTTTTAAGATCGAAGCTTTGGCGGTGACGCACTCGATCCCTGAACCTGTATCCTTGGCGATTACCACTGATCTTGGCACGGTCATTCATACCGGTGACTGGAAGATCGATCCGGAACCAACTTTGGGGCCGTTGATTGATGAAGCCCGTTTTCGCGCACTTGGCGATGCCGGTGTGCTGGCGCTGATCTGCGATAGTACCAATGCGCTGCGTGAAGGTGAATCACCATCTGAGCGTGAAGTATCAAACAGCCTGCGTGAGTTGATTGAAAAAGCGCGTGGCCGCGTCGCGATCACCACATTCTCATCCAATGTCGGTCGTATTCGCTCTATCGCTGAGGCTGCCCGCGATGCAGGCCGTCAGGTTCTGATTGTTGGCCGCTCAATGAAACGCGCAATTTCAGTTGCAACCGAGCTTGGCTATATGGAAGGTCTGCCGGAGTTTTTGAGCGAAGAAGATTACGGCTATATCCCGCGTGAAAATGTCGTGATGATTCTGACGGGTAGTCAGGGGGAATCACGCGCAGCATTGGCTAAATTATCGCGTGATGAAATGCGCAGCCTCGCGCTGACTGCCGGTGATACGGTGATTTATTCATCCCGTGCCATTCCGGGTAATGAAAAAGCGATTATTGAGACCAAAAACCGCCTGATCGAACAGGGCATCAAGATTATCACTGATGAAGATGGTCTGGTGCATGTTTCAGGCCACCCGCGTCGAAATGAGTTGCGCCAGATGTATAAGTGGGTGCGCCCGCAGATTCTTGTGCCGGTTCATGGTGAAGCAGCCCATCTTGTTGGTCAGGCATCGCTTGGTGCGATGGAAGGTATCGGACAGATTGCGCAAGTGCGCGATGGCGGTATTTTAAAACTGGCGCCAGGTGAAGCTAAAGTCATTGATGAAGCACCGATTGGCCGTCTTTTTAAAGATGGCAAGCTGATTGGTGACGAAGATGAAGTGGGTATAACTGAACGTCGCAAACTGGCTTATGTCGGCCATGTGGCGGTTTCCGTTCTGCTCGATAATAATTTAAAAATTGAAGGCGAGCCTGATGTGGTGGCCTTTGGCCTGCCGGAAGAAGACGGGCAGGGCGATCTGATTGAAGATATTCTTTATGATGCTGCGATGAGTGCGATTGAAAGCATTCCGCGCGCGCGTCGCAAGGACTTGGGTCTGGTGCAGGAATCGGTTCGTCGTGCAGTACGTGCGAGCGCCAACGAAGTTTGGGGCAAAAAGCCGGTTGTGACGGTCTTTGTAAACCGCACCAGATAAAATATCATTCGTACAGCGGGAGGGGAATATGCTGGGACGATTAAATCACGTAGCGATTGCTGTGCCGGATTTAGGCGCAGCAATCAAACTTTACCAAGATACACTTGGAGCAACTGTTACCGCGCCGCAGGCTTTACCTGAACATGGTGTGACCGTTGCTTTCATTGATGTAGGCAATACAAAAATCGAATTGCTGGAGCCGCTTGGGGCAAGCTCATCCATTCAAACTTTTATCGATCGCAATCCGACGGGTGGAATGCATCATGTCTGCTACGAAGTAGCTGATATTTTGCAGGCGCGTGATCAGTTAAAGGCACAAGGTGCCCGTATTCTGGGCGATGGCGAACCTAAAATCGGCGCTCATGGCAAGCCGGTTTTATTTTTGCATCCGAAAGATTTTAACGGTACACTGATTGAGTTGGAAGAGGTTTAATCATGTCACTGATGTCCGGAGTTGCTGTTTATTTTATCATCTGGTGGACAGCTTTGTTCGCCCTTTTACCGGTTGGTTTAAGAACGCAGGATGAAGAAAATGAGGTGATTCTGGGGACGGTTTCCAGCGCTCCTGCGCGACCGCGAATCTGGCTTGCATTCTTCCGTACAACCATTGTAGCGACCGTACTTTTCGGCCTTTACTATTATCTCACACAGGTCAGCGGTTTCGGCCTTGATGATATTCCGCATTTTTACCCGGATTTGAAGTGAATAATTAATATTTAGTCGTCACAGATCAGTTTTTTTGCCGTGATAGGGCTCTGATCTGCTGATGCTGTGGATAAGTTTTTATATTCTTATTTTATGGTTACCGTGGTGACTGAGAAAATAAGTCATTGATTTCGAGGCATTTAATTTTTTCATCCTCTGCAGCCTGTTGATAAAATATGTATTTCGGCCAACAAATTGCCTGCTTTTTAAAAGAATTACCGATCATAAACGGATTAGTAACCCTGCTTCCATTACGATGATCGAATTAGGTTGTGGTGTGTCGCTTGCGCCGCAGTAAAAAAATACCAGTGTTCAGGTGGGTATCGTAGTGCGTATTGCGTTTTTTCAAGCTGCTTCTGCCATCAAAAAAACGGCTCATATTGCCTTGCTTATGGCGGTGGTGACCGGCTGTTCTACTTCGCAGGTTGTGCAGGCAACTGCTGCACCTGCAAATGAAAAATATGCAGCCATTGTTGTTGATGCCAATACAGGTAAAACGCTCTTCAGTTCGTCTGCGGATGCGCATCGCTATCCGGCGTCGCTGACCAAGATGATGACGCTTTATATGCTGTTTGAAGCGATGAAATCCGGTCGCGTTAATCGCAATACACCAATTCCTGTTTCTGCTTATGCTGCATCACGACCGCCAACAAAAATTGGTTTCAAACCGGGGCAATCCATTCCGGCAGAGGCTGCAATTTTGGCCTTGATTACCAAATCTGCAAATGACGTGGCAGCAGCTGTAGGTGAGTATCTGGGCGGCTCGGAAGAGCGCTTTGCGCAGATGATGACCACTAAAGCCAAGCGTCTTGGTATGCGAAGCACTGTTTTCCGCAATGCGTCCGGTCTGCCGAATATGCAGCAGCGTTCAACTGCGCGTGACATGGCAATTCTTGGTATGGCACTGCGTCAGCATTTCCCTAATGAATATGCTTATTTTTCCAAGCGCAGCTTTACCTATCGCGGTCAGACCATCAATGGTCACAACCGTTTGCTGGGTCGCGTCCAGGGTGTTGATGGTATCAAAACCGGTTACACCAATGCATCAGGCTTTAATCTGGTTTCCTCCGTCAATGTTGATGGTAAGCAAATGGTTGCGGTTGTGATGGGCGGACGTTCGGCTGCCAGCCGCGATAAGCATATGCAGGAACTGATTGCCAAATATTTGCCTCAGGCCAGCCGTGGTCGCGGCAATAATGCCCTCATCGCAGCGCGTGCTGATGGTGCGGTTAATGTGGCTTCGGTTTCCTTGCCGACTGCTAAAGAAGCGCCGCTGCCGGTGATGCGTCAGGATGGCGGTATTGAGCAAGTGATTAATGGTGAGTTTGGCGAAGGCGATCGTGATCAAGACCAGCCACAAGTGTTGGCACTCGCTGCTCCGATGGCGCGCCCTGCGGCCAAAGCCATTGAGAATGTGATTGTGCCGACACCACGTGCAGAAGTGCCAAGTGTTGCCAATAATGCCGCTAATAACAATATTGATCCGGTAACCACCGCGTCTGCTGCAACATCTGGTGGCTGGGCTGTGCAGATCGGTTCGCTACCAAGTGAAGATCAGGCACGCACCATGCTGGCAAAGGCCAATGCTTCTGTCGGCGGTCTAAAATCAGCTTCTCCGTATACTGAAACATTCCAGATGAACGGAACCATGTTTTATCGCGCTCGCTTTGTTGGCTTTGACAGTAAACAGGCAGCATGGAACGCATGTGCGGCTTTGAAAAAGCAGAAATATGGTTGCTACGCGATTGCTAACTAAAGAATGAACCTCGTGTTTTGTCGTCACGACTATCGTGGCGACCGTTGAAAAAACCCGCAATGTATTGAGTGAAAGGGTTTCACAATGTCGAAGATGTACGATGTGCAGTCTGCTGGTTCTTTAACAGAATCATCTGATTGGAATTATTTTGCACCGGAAGTTGCACCTAAGCCGTCGCTGTTTTCTGTGCAATTATTGCGTGAAGCAGCAATGAGTCTGGTGGAATTGCGTCGTGTTTCGCACTCGTTTCAGGCGCGTGATCTGGTTGCTTTGTTAAAATGCCATGCTGCACGCAGGCAACGGGCATCAATGCCAAAAGCAACAATACACATGAAAACATGTGTGAGCCGTGGTCGTCAGGCTGTGCGGATAGTTTTGAAATAATATAAATTTGCTGTCGGCTTCGGTTCACAGCAAAGAGCTGGTTAAAATTAGAGTTGTTGAAGGCGTGTCTCATGAAGGATGAGCGCGCTTTTTTGTTGTCTTAAATATTGTTGTTATGATTTTATGGCAAGAATAGCGGCGGACTGAAAAACAGCATAGCTTAAATGAGGATTGTTTGATTGTGTTATCAAGGATTAGGCGGGGTTGCGCCACTTTCAACATTAATCATTTAATCTGATGAAAGTGGCGCGAGTGACGGGGCTCGAACCCGCGACCTCCGGCGTGACAGGCCGGCACTCTAACCAACTGAGCTACACCCGCGCATCTCATTCCGGTTAAACCGGACTTGGTAACCAGCGTTTCCGTCTGGTGTGAGGCTCGTTTAAGGTGTTCGTGCGCGCCTGTCAAGCGAGCAAACTGAAGAAATGTGCCGAATGTTGATAAGAATGCAAAAAACTTTGAAAGAATGCGATTTAGTACGTTATTTTTTAGGGCGAAACGCAAAAAACGCCGATTTATCAGTCAACTAGAGTGTTTTTCTTTTTCATCAAATAATAAGAATCACGTTTTGATTCCGCAAAATTGTATCAGCCGGCACGCAGCAACCGGATCGCTTCATCACGGCTGAACAAATAAAGCAGGGTGCGCAAAGCTTCACCGCGCGCTGTTGTCAGTTCTGGATCTTTTTCCAGTACAAGGCGCGCATCTTTACGGGCAATTTCCAACAGGTCTGAATGCACTTCGAGGGAGGCGAGCCTGAAGCCGGGGGTGCCGGACTGTCTGGTGCCAAGCAACTCACCTTCGCCGCGCAGTTTCAAATCTTCCTCAGCAATGCGGAAGCCGTCTTCGGTTTCACGCATCACTTTCAGCCGTGCTTTGGATATTTCACCAAGCGGCCCTTTATAAAGCAGCAGGCAGGAAGAGGGCTTGTCACCACGCCCGACACGTCCGCGCAACTGATGCAACTGCGCAAGGCCAAAGCGCTCAGCATGTTCAATCACAATGATGGTGGCATCCGGCACATCAACACCAACCTCAATCACGGTGGTAGCAATCAACAGACGGGTTTCGCCTTGTTTGAAAGCGCGCATGGCTTCATCTTTTTCAGTGCCAGTCATCCGACCATGAATAAGCCCGACCTGATCACCGAAAACAGTTTGTAATGTGTGAAAGCGTTCTTCGGCAGATGTCAGTTCAATATGTTCGGATTCTTCCACCAAAGGGCATATCCAATAAATTTTCTGACCGTCCTGCACTGCGCTTTGCATGCGCTCAATCAGTTCATCCAGCCGTTCCAACGGCAATGTCACTGTCGTAATAGGGCGGCGACCTGCCGGTTTTTCTGTGAGCTTTGAAACATCCATGTCGCCAAAGGCGGTCAGAACTAAGGTGCGTGGAATAGGGGTGGCCGTCATCACCAGCATGTCGGGTGCAGTGCCTTTGGCGGTTAGCATCAGGCGCTGATGCACACCGAAACGATGCTGTTCATCAATAATGGCGAGTACCAGATCATGATACTCGACCTTTTCCTGAAACAGTGCATGAGTGCCGATGATGATATTGATTTCACCCTCACGCAATTCGTCAAGAATGCGCTGACGTTCACGGCCCTTTTCACGACCTGTCAAAAGCGCGGCTTTCAGGCCAGCTGCTTCTGCCAAGGGCGCAATCGTGGCATAATGCTGGCGTGCCAGCACTTCTGTTGGTGCCATCAGCGCGGATTGTCCGCCTGCTTCAGCGGCATGTGCCATAGCAATGAGGCCGACGATTGTTTTACCGGAGCCGACATCACCTTGCAAAAGCCGTAACATGCGCTGCGGTTCTTTCAGGTCGGTGATGATTTCTTTAATGGCTGTCTGCTGGCTGCCGGTTAATTGATAGGGCAGGTTTTGTAAAATCGCCTGAATGATCTTACCGGTGCCCTGCAAGGGGCGGCCTGATAGTTTGCGTGTTTTTGCCCGTACAAGCGCAAGGGCCAATTGTCCGGCCAGCAACTCGTCATAAGCCAGTCTCCTGCGATAAGGACTTTCCAGCTCAATATCTTGTGGCTCTTCCGGCTGATGCATATGCACCAGTGCTTCATTGTGGCCGGGAAAATCTTCCCGTTTCAGCAGGCTTTCATCAATCCATTCCTGCATGAACGGAATGCGGGTGAGCGCTTCATCAATTGCACGGTTGAGCACTTTGGGTGAAAGACCGGCTGTTGTCGGATAAACCGTTTCTAACAGCGGCAGCCCGTCGGTGTCATGGATACTGGCAATATAGTCGGGATGCACCATCTGGGCGCGACCGTTAAACCATTCCACCTTGCCGGAGATGACTACCGTTTCGCCTTCGGGCAATACTTTGTGAAGCCAAGGGATTTGTGCATGGAAAAACACCAGCGTAATTTCGCTTGTGTCATCATGGGCAATGACGCGGTGCGGAGCATTGGCGCGGGTTTTACCGGAGGCTGAAAAGGCTGGCTGGTGAAAATCTACCACCACTTCTAAAGTGACGATCGCGCCATGTTCGGCCAGATTGACGGTCGGGCGAAAGCGCCGGTCGATCACAGAACTTGGTGGATAATAAATGAGCTGTCCGACACGGGGTTCCTGTCCCGGTTCCGTGCCAAGTAATTTTGCAAGCAGGAGGGACACTTTCGGCCCGATACCGGGAAGTGTTCTGACGGTGGCAAAAAACGGATCAAGCACTGAAGGTCGCATGAGGCGAAGCTTTAACCGGATTTTCGTTGCATGCAAGCCACTGTTGAAAAAATTTGTGCACTTTTTGTTCTGTATGGCTTAAAAGAGTAAAACAGGTTCCCACATTGCAAATAAATGCTGTATAGCGATGGTCAATAAAGGTGAAGCGGAGAGCGTTTTTATGACTGACACAACAGAAGCCACGAATGCAGCAGTTGAAAAGGCCGCGGCTAGAGCTGATCTTGACGCCAGACGCCGTAAATTATTGTTCCGTTCATGGCATCGCGGTATGAAAGAGATGGATATCATCTTTGGCCAGTATGCTGATGAATATATTGCCGGTTTTACCGATGCGCAACTTGATGAATATGAGCATCTCCTGGAAGTGCTGGATCGCGATTTGTTCAAATGGGTGACAGGTGAGAGCGATATTCCTGCTCAATTTGATACACCGCTGTTTCGTGACATTATCGATTTTCGTAAGCGTATAGCGTTTTAATATCGCCAGCGGTTAAGTTGTCTGCTGCAATGTAAATAATAGAGTTCTGTCTGATGTCCGTATTTTCCAAATTTGGCTTGAAACCGTCCAAAACAGCGCATGTCACAATTGATGGTGTGGCGGATGGTTTTGAAGGGTTTTGCCTTGCCAGATTAGTTGAAGAGGTGGGCGAGGGCGGCCCTCTGCTATTTGTGATGCGCGATGGCCAGCGAGTAGCGGATCTGGAGCAGGTTTTAAACTTTGTGCGTCCTGATCTGCCTGTGTTGCATCTGCCTGCATGGGATTGTTTGCCCTATGACCGCGTGTCACCGGGCGCCGATACCAGTGCGCGCAGACTGGCTGCATTAGCGCATTTATCTAATCTGCAACAGCAACGCCATCCGGCTATTATCTTAACCACCGCCAATGCGGTGTTGCAAAAGCTGCCGCCGCGTGCAGCGCTTGCCGATCAGGTGATTTCTGCGCGCCCGGGCAATCGCCTCAATATGAACGAGCTTGCCGGCAAGTTGGAACGCAACGGTTTTGAACGCGTGCCGACGGTACGTGATGTGGGTGAATTTGCCGTTCGTGGTGGTATTCTTGATCTTTTTGCACCGGGCACAGATGCGCCTGTTCGTCTTGATTTCTTTGGTGATACATTAGAATCAATTCGTTCATTTGATCCGGCCAGCCAGCGCAGTCAGGGTAATCAAAAAGAGTTTATTCTCCAGCCGATGAGCGAAATTACGCTCTCGCCGGAAATGATCAGCCGTTTTCGTACACAATATGTGCAGATGTTTGGTGCGCCATCACGCGATGATGCGCTTTATCAGGCCATAAGTGAAGGGCGCCGTTTTGCCGGCATGGAACACTGGCTGCCGCTCTTTTATGATGAGCTGGAAACGGTGTTTGATCACGCCGGCTCCATGCCGGTGGTGTTTGACCATCTGGTGACAGAGGCTTTGGCCGAGCGCCACACATTGGTGCTTGATCATTATGAAGCGCGTGAGCGTCAGGCAACAGGCAAGGAGCCGGGCGATAGTGTGCCTTATAAGCCTGTGCGTCCGTCTGCGCTTTATATGTCGCCAAAACAAGTGCAGGAGCATGCGCAGGCTGCCGGTATGCGCATTGATCTCACCCCTTTTGGTGCGCCGGAAGTTGCAGGCCGCACCGTTATTCATGCTGATGTGCAGGCTGCAAGAAATTTTGCCGAAGAGCGCGCCGCCACCGATATTAACCTCTTTGAAGTGGTGGTTAAATATCTGGCTGATTTGCGAGCCGGCGGCAAAAAAGTCATGTTGGCGGCATGGAGTGAAGGCTCGCTTGATCGCTTGCTGCAAGTGCTTGGCGAGCATGGCCTTGAAAAAATCGAAACAGTTGATGAACTTCGCACTGTCAAAGCTTTATCGCGCGATAAAATCACCGCAACCGTGCTGGCGATTGAAAGCGGCTTTACCGCCAGTGATCTGGTGGTTGTGGCTGAGCAGGATATTCTCGGTGACCGCTTGGTGCGCCGTACCAAGAAGCGCAAACGCGATCAGGACTTTATCTCTGATGCGGGTGCACTATCGGCTGGCGACATTGTTGTGCATGTCGATCACGGTATTGGTAAATTTGTCGGGCTTAAAACCATCACGGCTGCGGGTGCGCCGCATGATTGTTTGGAAATTCACTATGCCGGCGATGACCGTCTGTTCTTGCCGGTTGAAAATATCGAGCTTCTGTCGCGTTTTGGCGGTGAGGGCTCAACAGCACTGCTTGATAAATTGGGCGGTGGCGCGTGGCAGGCACGCAAAGCCAAGCTTAAAAAACGCTTGCTGGAAATTGCCGGACATCTCATTCAAATTGCGGCTGAGCGTCAGATGCGCGGTGCGCCGGTTATGCCGCCACCTGAAGGGCTTTATGCCGAGTTTGCAGCCCGTTTCCCTTATGATGAAACTGAAGATCAGCTGAGCGCTATTGAGGCGATCACCGATGATCTCTCGCTTGGTCGCCCGATGGATCGCCTGATTTGCGGCGATGTGGGCTTTGGTAAAACCGAAGTGGCCTTACGTGCGGCTTTTATTGCTGCGCTCAATGGTTTTCAGGTGGCTGTGGTTGTGCCGACAACACTGCTGTCACGTCAGCATTTCAAAACATTTACAGCGCGTTTCCATGGGTTGCCGATCAATGTGGCGCAGGCATCGCGTCTGGTTGGTGCGAAAGAACTGTCGCAGGTCAAAAAAGATGTGGCAGATGGCAAAGTGGATATTGTTGTTGGCACTCATGCGCTGCTTGGCAATGGCATCAAGTTTAAAAATCTTGGTCTTCTCATTATCGATGAAGAGCAGCATTTTGGTGTGAAGCACAAAGAGCGTCTGAAAGATTTGAAATCGGACGTGCATGTGCTCACTCTTTCCGCCACGCCAATTCCGCGTACATTGCAATTGGCGCTCACAGGTGTGCGTGAATTGTCGCTGATTACCACGCCGCCGGTTGACCGTATGGCGGTGCGTACATTTATTTCGCCGTTTGATCCGTTGGTGATCCGTGAAACTTTGATGCGTGAGCATTATCGCGGTGGCCATAGTTTCTATGTCTGCCCACGCGTGTCTGATCTGGCGCATATCAAAGAATTTCTTGATGAGCATGTGCCGGAGCTGAAAGTGGCTGTGGCGCATGGCCAGATGGCACCGGGCATGCTCGATGACATCATGAACGCTTTCTATGAAGGTCAATATGATGTGCTGCTATCCACCACTATTGTGGAATCCGGCCTTGATGTGCCGACCGCCAATACATTGATTGTCCATCGTGCAGATATGTTTGGTCTGGCGCAGCTTTACCAGATCCGTGGCCGTGTCGGGCGCTCCAAGCAGCGTGCTTTCGCGCTCTTTACGCTGCCTGTGGGGCGCACCCTGACGCAAACCGCCGAGCGCCGCCTGAAAGTACTGCAATCGCTTGATACGCTTGGCGCAGGCTTCCAGCTTGCCAGCCATGACATGGATATTCGTGGGGCGGGCAATTTGCTTGGCGAAGAGCAGTCCGGTCATATCAAAGAGGTCGGCTTCGAGCTTTATCAGCAGATGCTCGAAGAAGCCGTTGCCGAATTGCAGGGCACAGAAGTGGTGGAGAGCACGCAGTGGTCGCCGCAGATTTCTATCGGCACTGCGGTGATGATACCGGAATCTTACGTGCCCGATCTGCAATTGCGTCTTGGTCTTTATCGTCGTCTGGCTGATCTGGAAGAAACGCAGGATATTGACGCTTTTGCAGCCGAGCTGATCGACCGTTTTGGTCCATTGCCGGAAGAAGTGCAGCACTTGCTGAAAATTGTCTTCATCAAGGCGCTTTGCCGCAAAGCCAATGTTGAGAAGCTGGATGCGGGGCCTAAGGGTGTGGTTATCCAGTTCCGTGATAAGACATTCCCTAATCCGGTTGGTCTGGTTAAAATGATTGGCGAGCAGGGATCATTGGCAAAAATCCGCCCAGATCAGAGCATTGTGCTGATCCGCGATTGGCCGACACCGGAAAAACGCCTCACAGGCGCGGCTGTGCTGATGACACAGCTGGCAAAAATAGCGGCTGCGTGATTTCTCAAGCAGCCGCCAAAATATCAGATGAAATGAAGGTCGCGATTAGCGGTCTTCAATAATGCCTGGCTCAAAACCGCTTGCGGCTTGGCTGATTGCATCGGCCAAAACCTCAGCGCTTTGTGCGCCCATGACAGCATATTTCTGATCAATAATAAAACATGGCACCCCGCGCACGCCGATGCGGGTGGCTGTTTCAATTTCTTGCCGGATATTCTGCTTGTCAGCATCGGTTTCAAGTAGTTTTTCAATCACAGGTGCCTCAAGGCCGGCCTTGGCTGCGGCTTCTACCAGCACTTTATGATCACCGATATTCTGGCCTTGCTCAAAATAGAGCGAGAAGAGCTCGCCGACGAGTTTGTCTTGGGCATCAGGCGTGCCGGCCTGTGCTGCCCAATGAATGACGCGATGCGCATCTAATGTGTTGGGTGCAACTTCAATAGCATCAAAATCAAATTCAATGTCGTTGTCTTCGCCGGTTTTAATCAGCTGATCGTGTATCTCATTAGCACGTGAACCGGAGCCGAATTTTTCTTTCATATAGGCTTTGCGATCCTTGCCGCCAGCCGGAATATTCGGGTCGAGCTGATAAGGTCGCCAGCGTATGGTTGCTTCTACATCGGGCAGGAGATTTAATGCCTGTTGCAGCCGTTTACGGCCTACAAAGCACCATGGGCATACCACATCCGATATAACATCGATGGTTATTTGTTTGGCAGGCATGGTTTATCCTTTTAAAATTGCAAGTTTGTCAGCGCCCCAACATATTCACGACATGGCGTTTTTGTAAGGGGCGCAAACGAAATTTATGCAATTATACGCGACCTGCGTTTGCCTTGGTCAGAAAAAGAAATACCAGATAATCAGCACTACAAAAAACGGAACGCCGAGCATCCATAAAATTCCAGCACGTAACATGAGAACCTCCATTTTTTAGCTTCTAAAAGGCGTGGCCTGTATCAAACTAACTGCTGAATGCAGGATTGGTTCCGTATTTTTTTACATAAGTTTTATTTGAAATTTGTGCGGAAAACGAATTTTTGAGGGTCGTTTTAGCGATTTTTTTAAATAAAAGCCCTGATTCACGCCACGATTATGCCAGCATGGAAAAGGTGTGGAATGTATGGTCTCTTGTCTTTGATCCGGCCATAAAACGGCTCTTTTGCGCTTCCAAAATATAAAAATTTAACATGGCTGCATCCCTTGTATAATACGGGATGCAGTAAGATTTAGCGTCTTCTGATGTTAGTAGATTTCTGTGTTTGGGTGGACATGAAGTCAGTTTTCTATATACTAACTCATAAATCTGAATTGAATGAGTTCTTATTATTGAAGTTTTTAAATTCTCTACTTTAAGCTTTAATATATAAGAACATTTTTGCTTGTTTAAGGAGGTTAGGTCTGCCCGACAAGGCAGGGTTAATTATAATATATGGTATTTATTACGGATAACGATAGTAAAGAAACTTCCGAAAAAGTAAAAATTTCTTTGAAAAATGTTTTCAAAGTTTTTGGCGATCGTCCGGAACGTGCTTTAAAAGAATTGAAGTCCGGAAAATCTAAAACAGATATCCATCGTGAAACCGGCTGCACAATTGGTGTGGATGATGCCGGATTTGAAATTAAGGAAGGCGAGATTTTCGTCATTATGGGGCTCTCAGGCTCCGGGAAATCGACGCTATTACGGTTGCTCAACCGTTTGATTGAGCCAACATCCGGTGTGATTGAGGTTGATGGTCGCGACATTACCAAAATGTCGAAATCAGAACTCATCGATTTACGCCGCCGCGATATGAGTATGGTTTTCCAGTCCTTTGCGCTTTTGCCAAACAGGACTGTTTTAAATAATGCTTCCTTCGGGCTGGAAATTGCCGGTGTCGGTGAGGCCGAGCGCCACGAAAAAGCAATGAAGACGCTGGCAGCCGTCGGCCTTGAAGCTTATGCACAAAGCAAACCGGATGAATTGTCCGGTGGTATGAAGCAGCGTGTCGGGCTGGCGCGTGCCTTGGCAAGCGAGCCGACCATTTTGCTCATGGATGAGGCTTTCTCAGCGCTTGATCCTCTGATCCGCACAGAAATGCAGGATGAGCTCATTCGTTTGCAGGCAGAAAACAGCCGCACGATTATCTTCGTCAGCCATGATCTTGATGAAGCGATGCGTATTGGCGACCGTATTTGCATTATGCAGCACGGTAAGGTGGTGCAGGTTGGCACACCGGACGAGATCGTCTCGCAACCAGCCAATGACTATGTGCGCTCCTTTTTCCGCAATGTGGATGTGTCACAGGTCTTCAAAGCCGGTGATATTGCCCGCAGCACTCAGCTGACGATCATCGAGCGCCATGGTGTTTCTGCTGCGGCAGCACTGAAGCAAATGGAAAGTGCAGGACGCGAAGTTGCCATTATCGTTGGTCGTGACCGCGGCTATCACGGCATGATCAGTAAAGATGCACTGATTGAACGTTTGAAATCAAAAGTCGAACAGCCTTATCGTGAGGCCTTTATTCCGGATTTGCAGCCGATACAGGCGGAAGAATCCTTGTCTGATGTGCTGGGGCGCGTCGCTGAAAGCCGCTGGCCTGTGCCGGTTGTTGATGAAAACAACCGCTATATTGGTGCAATAAGTAAAACTGCACTGCTTGAAACTCTCGACCGTGCCGGTTGAGCGCAGCCTTTCTGCTTCGTTTGAAGCAATGGAATAGTATGCGTGGAAACAAAAATAAGGATGCGTAAAAGCATCCGGAACGGACGGATAAAATGAATTTTGAATTTAGTATCGGCAAGGGTGCCGATCTTGTGGTCAATTATATTCTTGACCATTTCACCCCGCTGTTAGATGCCATTTCTGCTGCAATTGGCCTTGTAACCGGTAGTATTCAGCAAGTTTTGCTGTCCTTGCCGCCAGTCGCTGGCATTCTCATTGTGGCAGCGCTCAGTCTTTGGCGCGTTGGTGGAAAGTTTGCGCTCTTTACCCTGCTTGCGATGGCTTTGGTTCTTCACATGGGGCTTTGGGAAGGCATGATGCAAAGCTTGTCACTTGTGTTGGCGGCAACCATCATTGCTATGCTGATTGGTATTCCGCTGGGCATCTGGATGGCGCGCAGTGAAACAGTGGCTACGATTACGCGCCCCATACTTGACCTGATGCAGACCATGCCTGCCTTTGTGTATCTCATCCCGGCCGCCATGTTCTTTGGTCTTGGTGCGGTGCCTGGTACAATCGCCACGGTTATTTTTTCAATGCCGCCGGTGGTGCGACTTACCAATCTTGGTATTCGTCAGGTGGATGGTGAATTTATTGAGGCAGGGCTTGCTTTCGGCTGCACAGGCAAACAACTGCTCTTTAAAGTGCAGCTGCCGAATGCAATGCCTTCCATCATGGCAGGTGTAAACCAAACCATCATGCTGTCGCTGTCGATGGTTGTGATCGCATCGATGATTGGTGCAGGTGGTCTTGGTAATACGGTCCTCACCGGTATTCAGCGCCTTGATGTTGGCACTGGTTTTGAAGGTGGTTTGGCCGTGGTTATTCTGGCGGTTGTTCTTGACCGGATTACTCAGAGCTTTGGTCAGGCAGGTGGAAGTGAGCGTTCTGGCTTCCTCAAGCGCCTTGTATTTTTCAAAAAAGAGGCAAGCGACGTCAAGCAGCCTGTGCTGAATAAACAGGAAGCATAAGAGCTGTTTGCGAATGAATTTATGCATCGCTTTGAAAAGGCGTTTTCAAAATTCGAGCGTGTAAAAGCGATGCATTGCAAAAATTAAAAACCGAAAAGGAGAAGATATGTTTGGGAAACTGACACGTCTAAGCCTGGCGGCATTGCTGGCGGGAACTATGGCAACTTCGGCTCTGGCACAGGATGCCAAAACCGTGAAACTGGGTTGGGCTCCATGGTCTGATGCTGAATTTGTCACTAAACTCGCAGCAAAATTGTTGGAAGATAAATACGGCCAGAAAGTTGAGCTGATTCAGACCGACGTGGCACCACTTTATCAAGGTGTCAGCCGTGGTGATCTGGACGCGATGATGATGGCATGGCTGCCTGCAACCCACGAAGATTATTATAAGCGTGTGGAAAACAAGGTTGAGAACTTAGGTTCTGTTTATGAGGGCGCAAAACTTGGCTGGGTTGTTCCTGCCTATATTCCGGAAAGTGAGATCAATTCGATCGAAGATCTGAAAAAGGCTGCGATTCAGGAAAAGCTGAAAGGTCAGATTCAGGGGATTGATCCTGGCGCAGGTCTCACCCGCTTGTCGGAAGAAGCGATCAAGTCTTATGGTTTGAATTACAAGCTTCAGATTTCCAGTGAGGCGGCAATGCTCACCACTGTTGACCGTGAAATGCGCAAAGACGGCTGGTTTGTAGCGACCGCGTGGAGCCCGCACTGGATGTTCGGTAAATATAAGCTGCGCTATATTGATGATCCGGAGAAAGCTCTGGGTGATGCAGAACATGTTGATGTGCTGGCACGTCAAGGGTTCTCAGAAGAAAACCCGGAAGCTGCTGGTTTCTTGAAGCGGATGAAGCTGCCGATTGATGAGTTGGAGGCTGCGATGTTTAATGCGCAGGAAACCTCTTATGAAAAAGCGGTCGATAAATATATTGAAGAAAATCCAGACCGTATCAAGGAATGGGTTGAAGACAAATAAGTAAACTGAAAGCGGCGGCTTCATATTGAAGCCGCCGCTTTTTTAATCAGCTGCGGCGGGCAAATAAAATGCCGCAAATGATAATAATGCCGCCGATAATCTGCATCATACCAATTGGCTCACTGAGAATGAGCCATGCCAGAATGGCAGCCACAACCGGTTGGATCAGCAAAGTGAGCGATGAGAAAGAGGCAGGCAGATAGGCCAGCGCATAGGTAATGAGCCCCTGACCACCCGCATGGGTAATCAGCGCAAGGCCGATCAGCATTGCCCAGCCGTAAAAAGTGAGCGGGAACAAATTAGTTTCAAAGGCAACCGATACAATCAGCATGGCGATGCTGGCTGAAATGGTGCTTGCCAGCATAATTTGCATGGCGGTGAATTTTGCCCGAAGCTTGCCCAGAAACAAAATATAGCCTGCATAGAACATGGCGGCGATCAGGGCGAGGCCATCTCCTTTGACTTGTCCGTCGGTAAGACCTGCCACGCCGCCCTTCAAAACGACCAGCCCGATACATGCAAGGATGAGGCCGATCACAAACGGGCGGGAAGGACGAATGCCTAAGAAAATCCAGGCTCCGGCAGCCACAAAAATCGGCGCCATATTAGCAAGCAAGGTGGCATTGGCAACGGTAGTGATATTGAGGGCAGCATGCCAGAGCGCCAGATCACCAGCCAGAAACAACCCCGGAATACCAAGTGCAAAATAATCCTTCCATGTGAAGTCTTCTGTTTTGGCCTCTGGTTTGATGAACATTTTATCAAACGCCATTAGCGGTAGCAGAGCCAAAGCCAAACGCCAAAAAGCCGTGGCCAGCGGACCTGTCTCGGAAAGGCGTACAAAAATTGGTGATGTACCAATGGCGACACCGCCCAGGAATAGCGCAATTATCGCAATGTGAGCAGGGCTTTTCTTCGATGCAGCAATCATAACTTCCGCCAAATACATACCAATAAACCGGCGGGCACGCTTACGAGGCTAAATATTTATTTGCCAATATTTCATGCTGTTGCAGCACTTGCTGTCGGTTGGGAAAGAATAAAAGAGCCGTATCAACGGCTCTTTGTGTGAAGTCCATAGAGGATAATGAGCGCCAAAGCAACTCAAAGAGCCGGATGCGAATTATTGTTCCAGCCGCGCCAGCAATGACGAAGTATCCCAGCGACCACCGCCAAGTTTTTGCACTTCTTTATAGAACTGATCGACAAGGGCAGTCACAGGCAGCATTGCGCCATTACGGTTGGCTTCATCAAGGCAGATGCTCAAATCTTTTCGCATCCAGTCAACGGCAAAGCCGTGATTATATTCGCCCTGATCCATGGTTTTGTGACGGTTTTCCATCTGCCATGATCCGGCAGCACCTTTGGAGATTACTTCAATAAGTTTGCTGATATCAAGGCCGGCTTTTTTACCGAAATGAATGCCTTCTGCCAGCCCCTGAACCAGACCTGCGATGCAGATTTGATTGACCATTTTGGCCAATTGTCCGGCGCCAACAGGCCCCATTAAGCCGACTGAGCGGGCAAAAGCCTCAATCACTGGCTTGGCCGTATTGAAATCATTTTCATCCGCACCAACCATCACCGTGAGTACACCATTTTCAGCGCCTGCCTGACCACCGGAAACAGGAGCATCCATAAATTTGAAACCGGCCTTTTGTGCCGCTTCGCCCAGTTCGCGGGCAATGGCAGCGGATGCGGTGGTGTTATCAATAAAAAATGCGCCCTTTTTCATTGAGGAAAACGCACCATTCTCGCCTAAAGTAACGGAGCGCAGATCATCATCGTTGCCGACGCAGGCGAAAACGAAATCAGCGCCTTGAGCGGCTTGCGCAGGTGTGGCAGCAAAAGATCCGCCAAATTCTTTTGCCCATTTCTCAGCCTTAGCAGTGGTACGGTTATAGACCGTTACCTCATGGCCACCTTTGTTTTTCAAGTGTCCGGCCATCGGATAGCCCATAACGCCAAGGCCTAGATAAGCAACTTTTGCCATAAGAGTTCCCCCATTAAACATTTCTGTCTGATGCATGAAGCCGTTTTGCGACAGATAATGCGTATAAAATAAATAAAGACGTGTTGTTCAGCACTGTCATCATCACAGAGGGTGCTGACTATGTGGCTGATTATTCAATAGTTGTCATGACGCGGCGGCGATATGCAGGGCGCGTCTGCAATTGCTGATACCAGCGCTCGAGATTAGGAAAAGACGGACGCTCAAGCGAAAGGCCGAACCATAAATAGATGTTAACACCAAGCGGGATATCGCCAATGCCAAAGGCTTTGCCCGTCATCCATTCATTTTCGCTCAAATGAGCCTCGGCAATTTCCAGCACTCTGGAAAGCTCGGCGACAGATTGGGCCAATAGTTTGGGTTCACGCTGCGCTTCAGGCAGGCGCAAACCATGCATGATAATGGTGCGGAAATGCGGCGCAACGGAATTCGACGTCCAATCCATCCATTTTTCGGCAGAAGCGCGCTCGGCTGGGTTTTCAATCCAAAGGCTTCCCTTGCCATATTGCGCTGCCAGATAGCGCACAATCACATTAGATTCCCATAAGTTAAGCGAGCCGTCCTCGAGAAGCGGCACTTTGCCGTTGGGGTTGCGTTTCAGGAATTCAGGATTGTCCAGACCGCCATGTTTGCCACCGGCGTGGATATATTCAACATCCTGGCTGAGTTCTTCAGCCGTCCACAATGTCTTTTTAACATTGCCTGAACTATCGCGTCCCCAGATTTTCATTCTCTTCCCTTTGCATTTTCTATATCAGTCATCATCGGCGCAGATCAGCGCTTCAAATGTCTGGTAATTCTGCGTTCGATCCATTCCCAAATATGACGCAATATTTCTACGATGATAAGATATAAAACAGCCGCCCACAGATATGTCTGGAAATCAAAAGTGCGCGAATAGGCGCGTCTGGTTTCACCCATCAGGTCATAGACCGTGATGATCGCAACGATCGCCGAGCCTTTGATCATCAGGATGATTTCATTGCCATAAGGGCGCAGAGCCACGATGAGCGCTTGCGGCAGGATAACCTTCCAGAATGTGGTGCGTTTATTAAGGCCAAGTGCTGCCGCACCTTCCCATTGGCCGACCGCAACACTTTGAATAGCGCCACGTAAAATTTCTGCCTGATAGGCCGATGTGTTAAGCGTGAAAGCTAAGATCGCGCAGTTCCACGCATCACGGAAAAATACCCAGAGGCCGACACTTTCCAATGAGGGGCGGAAGGTGCCAAAGCCGTAATAAATCAAAAAGGCTTGCGCCAAAAGCGGCGTACCGCGGAAGAAATAGACATATCCATAAGAAATACGGCGCAAAATTTTGGAGTTGGACATGCGCGCCGCGGCAACAGGCAGCGAAACCAGCGCACCCAAAACAATAGAGATAGCGACAAGCTTTAATGTGGTGAGAAGGCCGGACCAATAGCGTGGACCATAGGTCTGTACCAGATCGATCTGCCATGCATTATAAAGATAGGTGGCAAGACCCGCGAACATAATAAGCCAAAGGCCAACCAGTACATGGCCGGTGATCCGCGCTTTTGTCCAGCCGCGTTTAATCGCAGGAGGTTTTAAACACTCAACTTCGGTGCGAAGGATTGCGTTGGAGGACATGTGTTTACTCATGCTTTGCCTCCATTTTTATTGTTGCTGGCCCAATCGCCAATGCGATTGATAAAATAGGACGAAATAATTGCAAGGCTGAGATAAAGCAGGCAGGCAAGGCTGTAAAAGAGAAACGGCTCTTTGCTGACACGTGCTGCAATCTGGGTCTGTCGAATGATGTCGGACAGAGAAATAACCGACACAAGCGATGTGTCTTTGAGCAAAACCAGCCACAGATTGGCAAGACCGGGAAGGGCGATGCGGATTAATTGCGGAAAAATGATTTTGCGCATTGTCTGCCATTTGGAAAGGCCAATGGCATAGCCAGCCTCATATTGGCCGGCAGGAATGGCACGGAAAGCGGATAAAAACACTTCACTGGAATAGGATGAGAACACAAAGCCCAGCGCCAACATACCGGCAGCAAAGGAATTGATTTCGATCTGAATATTAAGTCCAAGTGCGGTGGTGAGTTTTTGTACGCCAAGTGTGGCGCCGAAATAAACCAGAAACAAAGTGAGGAGCTCGGGAAGCCCGCGAAAAATGGTTGTATAAATATTGGAAGCCAGTCGCAGTGATGGCTCGGATGATTGCTTGCCAAGAGCCACCAGAAAGCCAAGAGCAAGGCCGAGCGGCAGTGTGGCGACAGCCAGAGAAACGGTAATCACCAGGCCAGATAAGATGTTTCTGGCCCAGCCTTCAGGTCCAAAACTAATTAAGCTTAAATAATAATCCATGCGCTTATGCGCCTTTTCTTTCTCAAATTATATGTGGCCTGCATGTCGCTAACCTGCATACCATTGGTCTTTTAACCGCAAAGCCTATGTGGGCGAAATGAAATCGCGTTACGGCTTTAAGCATCTGCATTTAAAGGCATAAGATGAAAACGGCCCTTCCTGAGGCTTCAAGAAAGGCCGCTCATTCATGGATTAGTTTTCTGCACCATAAGCATCAAAGGCAAAGTATTTGTCGTTGATTTCTTTGTATTTGCCATTGGCGCGAATAGCCTTAATAGCGGCGGAAAACTTATCAGCCAGTTCTGTATTGCCTTTTTTGACGGCAACGCCGGCGCCCGGGCCGTGAATTTCAATCACTGGCGGAAAAGTGCCGAGCATCTTGCAGCATGCGCCATCAGGCGTATCCAGCCATTGCGACAGGGTTACACTATCATCATTAACGGCATCAAGACGGCCATTGGCCAGATCAAGGCGATATTCTTCCGCTGTCGGATAGGCTTTGATCTCGCTGTCAGTAAAGGTTTTCTCAGAATAATTAGCGTGGGTTGTCGAAACCTGAACGCCGATTGTTTTGCCAGCCAGATCTTCTTTGGTCATGCCGGTAATCGGGCTGTCTTTCGGAACGGCAATGCCCGGAGGGGTGTTATAATATTTACCGCTGAAATCTACTTGCTTCAGGCGTTCTTCAGTGATTGACATTGAAGCGATATAAGCATCGATTTTGCCCGCTTGCAGGCTTGGAATGGCGCCATCCCACTCTTGTGTGACCATTTCACAATCGGCTTTCATTTCCTCACAAAGCGCAAGGCCGATCTCAACGTCGAATCCGGTTAATGTGCCATCCGGCTTGATGAAGTTAAATGGCGGGTAAGCGCCTTCAGAGGCGATTTTAATCTTTAGCGGTTCTTCCGCCGATGCGCTGGTGATGCCGGCAGCATTGAGGCTGAGTGCAAATGCAAAAGCCGAAACGGCACAAGTCATACGTTTTGATAGACGCATTTTTCCCTCTATATAGTTTGCGGCCTTTGTTTACGATTATTCGTATTTAAGACCGTCGTTTATCTTTGTTTCCCAGATATCTTTGCCTGTTAACGGCTGGCCGCGATACAAAAATATATCTGAAGCATTTACTTCTTATGGATTGATATTCCCATTATTTTCAGGAGAAAGGCAAGCTGTATTCAGATTTTTTACTTTAAATAAAATTTAAAAAAAGGATGGCACAAAATTTCCGGCGTTATAATGGCTAAACTGCTGCATAATAAGGGCTGGTAGCTGCTTTTTTGACGAAAAAAACTGCATAATGAATGATCTCTAATACCAAAGACGTAGATGTTAAGGTGGCAAAAATAGCCGCTAACTTCTTCGCTCGTGTTCAGCGCTGGAATCATCACTTTTTCAGATTGCAGAAGCGCTCAATATAATCAGCAACTAAGTGTATGTCATCTGGGTGAAAAAGGGGCAGATGGCCAGCGCCTTTCAGATTGGCAGGCGATAAATCACTTGCTAAGGCAACTATGCTCATATTGGCCTCATAAATGGGCGGCTGTGTTTGACTGGCTTGCCGGATTACCTCAAGCTTGGGGTGAGAGCCTTGCTTATAACCTTCAACCAGTACCAGATCGGCTGGCGATAGCCGTGCAAGAATGTCGTCTAATGAAGGTTCAGCCTCATCCGTATTTTCATGAATAATGGCAAACCGACGAGATGACACGACCGCCACTTCTGCGGCTCCGGCTTTACGATGTCGCCATGAATCCGTGCCTTCCACATCAATATCAAAATCATGATGGGCGTGTTTAATCGTGGAAACACGCCAGCCGCGATGTGTCAGTTCGCTTACCAATCGTGCAGTCATTGTCGTTTTTCCGGAGTTTTTCCAGCCGGTAATGCCAAAAACAGGTGAGGCGAATGACTGATTGCTCATATTGTCAGTTGCTTTAGTAATTGGCGGGCGAGGATGAGATCGGACGGTTCATTAATATTGAAAAACGGATCATAACTGCTGCCGTTTGACAGGGTGCCAAACGGAAAATCGACCGTGCTTTGTTTGATGGTTGCGGCAAAACTAATGACGCTTGGCTTATGACCCTGGGCGAGCCAAGTGGATAGTTTTTCTGCCAGATGAGTGCGCCACAAGCCAAAAGTCGGGTGTGTTGCGCCATTCGATGCGGCAAAGACCACATCGCTTTGGATGGCTTGTTGCCGGTTGAATAGTGCTTCTAGCAGATCACTTGGAATGAAAGGCGTGTCTGCCGCAGCGGTTACAACAAAAGCTTGCTCTTTTGCATAACGCATTGCGGTGAGAATCCCGGTAAGGGGGCCGGAATTATAGGCAAACTGGTCTGCAATAACCGGCAAAGCAAAGCGCGATAAAACGCTTTGAACCTGATTGCTGTTTAAGGCGATATGATCGGCTTGTAATTGTAAACGCTCGATCAAATGGGCAATTACTGGCTTATCATCCAGCAAATGCAGATATTTATCTCCCGACAGCCCTTCGGCTTGCATACGGCTTGAGCGGCCACCGGCAAGAATGACCACCGGTATATGACGGGCTTTAATGTCCTTCATGAAGGGTCGATCCCCGTTGGAATTGAGGCAAGGGTGCTGCGTTGTTCGGCACGTTTGTTCAACACGCTTTCACGGTAGATCATATAGACACCACTGCTCACCACAATCAGCGCGCCGATAATTGTCCAAAGGTCAGGTGGCTCACGGAAAATGACGGTGCTGAGAATGATTGCCCATAGCAGACTGGTGTAACGGAAAGGGGAAACAAAAGAGATTTCGCCCTGACGCATGGCCATGATGATGAAGCTATAGCCAATTAGCAGCAAAACAGCGGCAATAATGCAGAGGAAGACACTATTTATAGTTAAAGGTGTCCAGCCGCCCATTGGCATGATGATGGCAGCTCCTATCATAGTGGTGGCAACGGTTGTAAGGGTTGAGAGATAAAGCGTTGGTACCGTATCCGGCACGCGGCGCGTTGCAATATCGCGCACAGCAGCGGCCAAAACGCTTAAGAGCAAAAGCCCGATACTGGTGAGGCCGGCAATTTCATTGCCGCCCGGCCGAATAATAATCAATACGCCGACAAGACCAATGAGAATACATGTCCAGCGACGCCAGCCGACATGCTCGCGTAAAAACACCGCCGCGCCGATGGTCACAAATAGTGGCACTGCCTGAAAGATGGAGGAAGCAAAAGCCTGCGAGACAAATTTGAGCACATAAATATAGGTAATCGCCGCAACGACTTCGGCGACAACACGTAAGGCCACCATCGCGTTAAAGCCGATTTTGCGTAAGCTGCCCTGATACCATGCCAATGTGGTGATAATGGCGGTAGCAAAAAGACCGCGCACCAGCATATATTGGCCGCCGTTCATCTCTTGTGCCAACATTTTGGTGATACTGTCGCCGATGGTGAATAATCCCATCGCAATCATCATATACATACCGGCGCGCAAATTGGCAGAGTTTACCACGGCAAGGCTTTCATTCTTATTGTTGTTATGAGTGTTGAAAAAAGCAAGAATTTAATAAGGTCGGCGCGAAACTCATCCGCCGGTCATGCTCATATGTCTGGGTAGTGCAGGGCGCTGGTCACGCCGGTCGATGATAAAATCATGACCTTTAGGCTTTCGTGAAATCGCTTCGTCGATGGTGCGGCTGAGAAGTGCATTGCTTTCGGATGCGCGAAGCGGCTCACGCAAATCAGCTGCATCTTCCTGGCCTAAACACATGAAAAGCGTGCCGGTGCAGGTAATGCGCACGCGATTGCAGCTTTCGCAGAAATTATGGGTCAGCGGGGTAATAAAACCAAGTTTTCCGCCGGTTTCCGCAATCTTGTAATAGCGTGCAGGGCCGCCTGTGCGGTAGTTTAGCGGTGTAAGCGTAAATTCCGATTGCAGGTTTTGCCGGACCTTGGAGAGCGGCAGATATTGATCGGTGCGATCAATATCAATCTCGCCGAGCGGCATGGTTTCAATCAGTGTCATATCCATGCCGCGTGCATGTGCCCATTGAAGCATGGATGGAATTTCAAACTCGTTGAAATTTTTGAGTGCCACCGTGTTGAGCTTGACGTGAAGTCCGGCTTCAAGGGCTGCATTAATGCCGTTAAGCACCTGCTCAAGCTTGCCCCAGCGGGTGATCTGCTGAAACTTATCATGGTCGAGTGTGTCGATGGAAACATTGATGCGCTGGACGCCGCATTCTTTCAATTCTCGTGCAAAACGCGACAATTGTGAGCCATTGGTGGTAAGGGTCAGCTCTTCCAGTGCGCCGCTTGCTAGATGGCGGGAAAGCTCACGAATAAGATGCATGATGTTTTTACGCATCAAAGGTTCACCGCCGGTAAGCCTTAGTTTTTTGACGCCTTTGGCGATAAATGTGCTGCAAAGACGGTCTAATTCTTCCAGCGAGAGCAGGTCTTTGCGTGGCAGAAAGGTCATATGTTCTGCCATGCAATATGTGCAGCGGAAATCACATCTGTCTGTCACCGAAACGCGCAGGTAATTGATGACCCGCTCAAACGGATCAATCATTGGCGCATAAGGCTCAAGATCAGCTGTATTTTTCACGTCCTGCATTGAAAAGCTCATTATTATTATGCTTCGCCCTCATATCCAGAGATAAGGCTTCTAAGCTTCGCTGTCCAGCAGTCAAAATGGTTTGATCGTGACTTATCTCAGGCGAGTGCTATTGCCTTGTGATTGATTAAAATTGCGCGTAAATCTTGACGCACGAGCAAGGGCATTAAAGGAGCAGTTTGGTGAGTGATATCTGGCCGGTGGAGTTGCGGGTTTCACAAGACCGCACAGAGTTGAACATTAGCTTTGATAATGGCAGTTCTTATGTGCTTCGTGCAGAAATGTTGCGGGTTTTATCGCCTTCGGCAGAAGTGCAGGGACATACGCCGGAACAACGCAAAACCATTGGTGGCAAGCGCAATGTAACGATCAGCCGGATTGAGCCGATTGGTAATTATGCTGTGCGTATTGTCTTTGATGACAGGCATGATAGCGGCTTGTTTACGTGGAACTATCTGCACAAGCTGGGTGCCGAGCATGATGCTCTTTGGCAGGCCTATCTGGCTGAATTGGCAGAAAAGGGCTTGTCACGCGATTCCCGATTTTAATGAAAAAAGCCGGAAATTTCTTTCCGGCTTTTTTGATGCTGTTTTATAAAAATATTAGCTGAGGTTCAGCTCTTTAAAGAAGTCGTTGCCCTTGTCATCAATGACGATGAAAGCAGGGAAGTCGACAACCTCAATGCGCCAGATGGCTTCCATACCAAGTTCCGGATATTCAACCACTTCGACTTTTTTGATGCAGTCTTGAGCCAGACGAGCAGCAGGGCCGCCGATGGAGCCAAGGTAGAAGCCGCCATGTTTACCGCAGGCATCACGTACCTGACGGGAGCGGTTGCCCTTAGCAAGCATGACCATTGAACCGCCAAAAGACTGGAACTGGTCAACATAAGAGTCCATACGTCCTGCCGTGGTCGGGCCAAAGGAGCCGGAGGCATAGCCGGTCGGGGTCTTGGCCGGACCTGCATAATAGATCGGATGGTTTTTGAAATATTCCGGCATGCTGTCACCGTTTTCCAACCGTTCACGGATTTTAGCATGGGCCAGATCGCGTGCCACAATGATTGAGCCGGACAGGGAAAGCTGTGTCTTTACAGGATGTTTCGATAATTCTTTAAGAATTTGATCCATCGGCTGATTAAGGTCGATCTTCACCACATGGGAGGAAAGCTTTTCCTCATCAATTTCAGGCATATACTGTGCCGGATTGGTTTCCAGCTGCTCAAGGAAGATGCCTTCCTTGGTGATTTTAGCTTTTGCCTGACGGTCAGCCGAGCAGGAAACGCCAAGGCCGATCGGCAATGATGCGCCGTGGCGTGGCAGGCGGATAACGCGCACATCATGGCAGAAATATTTGCCGCCGAACTGCGCGCCCACACCAAGCGACTGGGTCAGCTTATGGATTTCTTTTTCCATTTCCAGATCGCGGAAAGCGTGGCCGGTTTCGGAGCCTTCAGTTGGCAATTCGTCCAGATAACGCGTGGAGGCAAGCTTTACGGTTTTCAGGTTCATCTCAGCAGAGGTGCCGCCGATAACAATCGCCAGATGGTAAGGCGGGCAGGCCGCGGTGCCGAGTGTCAGGATTTTCTCTTTCAGAAACTCGATCATCCGGTCATGGGTGAGTAGCGATGGTGTGCCCTGAAACAGGAATGTTTTGTTGGCCGAACCGCCGCCTTTAGCGACAAACAGGAATTTATAGGCGTCCTCACCTTCCTGATAAATATCAATCTGTGCCGGCAGATTGTTCTTGGTGTTTTTTTCTTCAAACATCGAAATCGGCGCAAGCTGGGAGTAGCGCAGATTTTTCTTGTTATAGGCATCCAAAACACCGGCGCCCAAAGCATCGGCATCGCCGCCCTCTGTCCAGACGCGACGGCCTTTTTTACCCATAATGATTGCCGTGCCGGTATCCTGACACATTGGCAAAATGCCGCCCGCAGCAATATTGGCGTTTTTCAAAAGATCATAAGCCACGAAACGGTCGTTATCGGTGGCTTCCGGATCTTCCAGAATATTGGCCAGCTGTTTGAGGTGGCTCGGGCGCAGCAGATGGTTGATGTCTGAAAATGCGGCTTCTGACAAAAGGCGCAAGCCTTCTTCTTCAACGGTCAGGATTTCCTGATCCTTAAATGTTTCGACCGAAACATAATCAGATGTCAGTTTGCGATATTCAGTTTTGTCTTCACCGAGCGGAAAAAGATCGGCGGCGCTTAACTCAGCCATCATATACCTCACCTTATGCGCCTCATGACTAAACATTGAGGCTTTGCAATATGCTCCGCTTTTAGCCCGTCATGCCAAATAATCCACTGCGGCAGATTGCGCCTATACGGATAAGTGAACAGAAACTTGCTAATATATTTATTGTTGAGAAGCTTCTGTTAAATCTTTCTACACTGGCTCAGGCATAATTTGCTGATGAAGAACTGACAGTGTTGCGCTGGAAAATATGATGAAACAGGCAGGCATTTGATGATGAAGAACTATTCCCGACAGAAAATCTATCTGAAGCAATCCGTAACAAAAGCCGGATTGCTGGCGGGGGTCATTGTGGGCGCATCTTTGGCGGCTTCGCAAGTGCAGGCTGCCAGCACTTTGATGGAGCTTTTCCAAAAGAAAAAGGCGCCAGCAGTAGAGACGGTTCAGCCAGCGTCACAGGCGCCGGTCGCAAAGGCGGCCAGGCCGGCAACACCGACTGCCGCTCCGGTCAAAGCGGTGAAAGTGTCAGGTCCGCAGGTTTATGATTACAGAGCCGATAAACTTGTTCGCATCGATTTTTCAAAGATTGATGAACCGGTAACAAGTGCGGCGGCTGATGTGGCTTTGGTGGCGCCTGCCAGCGAAGTGGAAACCGATGCAACGCCTGTCGCAGAAGATAAGCTCTATAGTGAGTTGAAGAGTTATTTTGCAACCACACGTATCATGGCGGAAAAGCCGATTGCTGAAGCTGTTGCTGATTTTTATATCAAGCAGCAACGCTTGCTTTGGGTGGATGAAAATGGCGCGACAGCACGCGCTGAAAAACTCTTGGCATTTTTTGATAATGCTGATGAAGACGGCTTGAACCCGAAAGACTATGCGGTTGAAGAAATCGGCCTGACGGTTGAAGATGGTGAAGAAAAGCGCTTACAAAAACTGCTTAACTTTGAACTGATGATGTCTGCCCGTGCGTTGCGCTATGCAATCGATGCCGGTGAGGGGCGCATTGTTGCCAATCGCTTGAGCGGTTATCACGATCTGCCGCGCGGTCGTGTGCTGCCCGCTGAAGTTCTTGCGGCTTTAAGCGATCAGGCTGATGCGGCTGATTATCTCGCTAATTTCCAACCGCAGAGCAAATGGTATCAGGCGCTTAAAACCGAGCTTGGTAAACTGACACCGGAAAGCCAAGAAATCCGCATTGCCAGCGATGTGCTGATTAAGCCTGGACAGGAAAATAGCGAGTTACGCAACGTCATTGCTGTTCTGCTTAAGAAAGGACCAGCGAGCTATCTGAACTCACATCAGGAAATTTTGTTGCAATATGCGCAAAGTGACAAATATGAGCCGGAACTCGTTGCGGCAATTAAAGATTATCAAAGCCTGACCGGCAATACGCCGGATGGAGTTATTGGCCGTAGCACTGTTGCCGCGCTTCAAGGTGAGCTGACCTCAGTTAAACGTGACCGTCTGATTTATTCGATGGAACGCCTGCGCTGGTTGCCGCATGAATTTGGTGATCGTTATGCCTTCATCAATCAGCCGGCTTATCGCGCTTATTTTTATGATAAGGGTGAGGAAACGCAGGCGATGAATATCGTCATCGGTTCACGTGCCAATCAGACCTATTTCTTCTATAATAAAATTCAAACCGTGGTGTTTAACCCGTCATGGGGGGTGCCGCGTTCAATCATCGTCAATGAAATGCTGCCTAAAATCATGCGTGACAGCAGCTATCTCTCGCGCAATGGTTATGAAGTCTATAAGGATGGTAAAGTCGTTCCGGCTTCCAGCATCAATTGGTCAAGCGTTGCGGCAGGCAAAACACATGTGGGAATCCGGCAAAAACCAAGCCTTGATAATTCATTGGGTGAGTTGAAGATATTATTCCCGAACAGTCATGACATTTACATGCATGACACGCCTGCAAAATCTTACTTCAAACGCGACATGCGTGCGCTTAGCCATGGTTGTATTCGTTTGGAACGTCCACGCGATATGGCTGCCGCAGTGTTGGGCAAAAGCGCTGAGGACCTGAAGCCATATTTCGGCAAGAATGAACGGGGCATCAAGGTGCCGGAGCCAATGCCGGTCTATGTGGCTTATTTTACGGCGTGGCTGGATGAGGCAAGCGGTCATATTCGCTATTATGATGATGTATATGGGCGTGATGAAGGCTTGGAAAAAGCTTTTAATAAAACCAGCGCCAGCCGTCAGGATGTAAGCGCTTAAAAATAAGGCCGGAGCAAAAACTCCGGCCTTATTTTTTGTGTCCGGCTTTATTTGCCTATGCTGATGCTTTTAATTGCGCCATTTTTCAAGCTGCAATGCAGTGAAATATCCTGCCATTGGCCGGATTTGCGGTGGCGTGCCTGACCGTGAACTGTCAGTTCTTCAGCGGATGATTCAGCCTTTTTCACTTTGGCCTTGCTGATGCCGTCTTGGGTAAAGCCGAGGCGGTCGAACTTCTTATCTTTTTTCACGAGATCATAGCCGGTTGCAATACATGTAGCTATCTGTGGCGGCGCTTTTTGATCTTGTGTCAGTGTGGTATAGTTACCGTTAAAATCGGCGGATTTTTTAGGAGGTGGTGCCGCCAGTGCGGCAGTGCTGAAAAAAACAGAGAAGCTTAAGCAAAGAATAATCTGCTGTTTATTCATCGAGAAAACCCTTATCGTTAATGAGAATATACATTAAATACCCTTGTAGTGAGAGCGCAAATTGTGCTTTTTTTAAGTCGTGGCCAGAGGCTTGCCACATGGGTTGGATTAGCTTAGCCAATAAGCACGGCAGTTAAGGTTGAAGATAATTCAGTGTCACCTTGACAAACCAGCCCTATCAAGACTAAAAGCCCGCTCAACATGAGTATCTCGGATTCTCGTGTTTCACAACGTGTCCCGTGGATAAAGACGCATTGCTTGCGCGCTTTGTCCTGTCAGTTTTTGAAATTCAAAAACAGAGGAGGGCGCGTTTCCTGAATTGGTATCACGTGTCAAAGCGGATATCACTTTGTTTATGTTAAAGGAAATGCGATGAGTAAGCGCGAAGCTTCCAAGTATAAAATTGACCGTCGTCTCGGCGAGAACATCTGGGGTCGTCCTAAATCCCCTGTAAACCGTCGTGAATACGGCCCAGGTCAGCACGGTCAGCGCCGTAAGGGCAAGCTGTCTGACTACGGCGTACAGCTGCGCGCCAAGCAGAAGCTCAAAGGCTTCTACGGTGATATCTCCGAAAAGCAGTTCCGCAAAACCTATGAAGAAGCCGCTCGTCGTAAAGGCGATACCGGTGAAAATCTCATCGGCTTGCTGGAATCCCGTCTGGATGCGATCGTTTACCGTGCAAAATTTGTTCCGACAATTTTTGCTGCACGTCAGTTCATCAACCACGGTCACGTTAACGTAAACGGCCGTCGCGTAAACATTCAGTCATACCGCGCTAAAGCCGGTGACGTGATTGAAGTTCGCGAAAAGTCAAAGCAGCTCACCATTGTTCTGGAAGCTGTTCAGCTGGCTGAACGTGATGTTCCTGACTATGTAGAAGTTGACCACAACAAGATGGTTGCAACCTTCTCACGTGTTCCAACTCTTGCTGACGTACCTTACGCAGTTCAGATGGAACCAAATCTGGTTGTCGAATTCTATTCACGTTAATCTGAATTAGAATTTAAGAACTTAAAAAAGCCGCCCGAAGGTTTACCATCGGGCGGCTTTTTTGTATGAGTGTGGCGAACAATAAGAGGCCGGAAATGAGCGCCGTTGAAACCCTGATAAACGAGACAGATTTAACCGATGAAGGTGTATCGGCAGACGGATGTCATCCGCTGTTTCGTGATATTCCCTCGACAGTCGAATTCAACAAATTGCGCAAAAGATTGCTGCGTCTGACACGGCAGTCTTTGGATGATTTCTCCATGATAACGCCGGGTGAGCGCTGGCTGGTCGGCCTTTCGGGCGGTAAGGATTCTTATGCCCTTCTGGCGGTGTTGCTGGAGCTTAAATGGCGCGGGCTGCTGCCTGTTGACATTCTGGCTTGCAATCTCGATCAGGGACAACCGAATTTCCCCAAACATATTCTGCCGGATTTTTTAAATAAATACGGTATCGCGCACCGGATTGAATATCAGGATACCTATTCGATCGTTACCGATAAAGTGCCTGAAAACCAGACCTATTGCGCGCTTTGTTCACGTCTGCGCCGCGGCAATCTTTACCGTGTGGCGCGTGAAGAAGGTTGCAGCGCATTGGTGCTTGGCCATCACCGTGAAGATATTCTCGAAACCTTCTTTATGAACTTGTTTCATGGTGGCCGACTGGCTTCGATGCCACCGAAACTTGTCAATGATGAAGGTGATTTGAAAGTGCTGCGGCCGTTCTCTTATGTCGCAGAAGAAGATCTGGTCAAATTTGCCGATCTGATGCAGTTTCCAATCATTCCGTGTGATTTGTGCGGCTCGCAGGATGGCTTACAGCGCAATGCGATGAAGGTTATGCTGACCGATATTGAAAAGCGGATGCCGGGCCGTAAAGAAACGATGATCAGGGCATTGGGTAATATTCGCCCAAGCCATATGCTGGATCGTAACTTGTTTGATTTTGCAGGATTAATGATATCTTCGGATAAATAAAAAGGGTGAGGGCTGTGACGTTTAACGAGAATGAGATTGATTGGTTAGCAGGTGTTTTGGCGGATGCCGCAAAGGCTGAAATTATGCCGCGTTTCCGCAAGCTTGATGCCGGTGATATCAAACAAAAAACCACAGCCTATGACCTTGTGACCGAAGCCGATATCAATGCGGAAAAATATATCACCCGCGTGTTGAGCGAGAAATTTCCCGATGCAATCGTCTTGGGTGAAGAGGCTGTCTCGGCAGGTGCTGCACATCTTGAAAGTTTGCATGATGCGGATCTGGCTTTTGTCATTGATCCGGTTGATGGAACTTATAATTTCGCCTCAGGTGTTCCGCTTTTCGGCGTGATGATGTCGGTGCTGGCAAAGGGTGAAACTGTTGCCGGTATTATCTATGACCCGATGGGGCAGGATTACATCATGGCGGTTCGCGGTGGTGGCGCTTATCACGTTCAAGCTGCCCGTCGGCGCGCACTTAAAGTGGCAGCAGCGCAAGATGTATCACAGATGCTGGGCTCCGTGTCATGGCAATATATGGAGGAGCCGCTACGCTCAAAAATTGCCGGCAATCAGGCTAAATTCATGTCGCAGATCGGATATCGCTGTGCGGCGCACGAATATCGTTTGCTGGCTGACGGCCATGCACATTTTGCCGTTTATAATAAACTGATGCCTTGGGATCATCTGGCCGGTTCATTGATCCATACCGAGGCTGGCGGCTATGCAGCGCGCTTTGATGGAAGCCGTTATCTGCCGCAGCATGTTGATGGCGGTTTGATCGTTGCGCCGGATCAGGAAAGCTGGCATGCCATCAAAGCGACTTTATGGTCATGATAATGCATTTGCCGTGCTTGAAGTGCGGCGCGATGCATCTCATCTGTTACTAAGTTACGAATTTTCTGGGCGTTGTTGATGTTTTTATCCGTCTTTGATCTTTATAAAATCGGCATTGGCCCGTCCAGCTCCCATACGATGGGGCCGATGACGGCTGCGAATATGTTTTTGCTCGAGGTGCGTGACGGCGAGTGGCCGCGGCCTACGCAAACAAAAGTTCATCGACTGAAAGCCTATATGCATGGCTCGCTTGCTTTCACAGGCGTTGGTCACGCAACCGACCGCGCGGTGATTTTGGGGCTTTGCGGCAATGTACCGGATCAGATTGATCCCGATGAGATGGAAGCGCAGCTTCAGCGTGTTAAAAAAGAGAAAAAGCTGAATGCTCCCGGCCATCCGGTCTATGCTTTTGATCCGGCGGTTGATCTGGTGTTGGAGCGTAAAATTCCGCTGCCAGGACATGCCAATGGTATGGCTTTTGAAGCGCTGGATAAAAACGACCGTGTTTTGCTGCGCCGGATTTATTACTCGGTGGGTGGTGGCTTTGTTGTGACTGCCGAAGAGCTTGAGCAGATGAAAAGCTCCAAGGGCAAAAAAACAGCGCCAAGCAATGTGCCTTATCCGTTTAACAATGCGGCTGAAATGCTCAAAATGGCGGATAAAAGCGGCTTGTCCATTGCTGAGATGAAGCGCAAAAACGAAGAAACCCGCATGTCGGCTGAAGAGCTTGATGCAGGGCTCGATAAAATCTGGGGCGCGATGCGCTCCTGTATTGATCGCGGTTTAAATAATGAAGGCATTATGCCGGGTGGCTTGAATGTGCCGCGTCGTGCCCGCCACATTAATGATAAATTGCAGGATGAGTGGCGCAACAATCGCCATAATCCGCTTCTCGCCAATGACTGGCTTTCGGTTTATGCGATGGCTGTCAACGAGGAAAATGCTTCCGGCAGCCGTGTGGTGACTGCACCCACCAATGGTGCAGCAGGTGTAGTTCCGGCCGTACTGCGTTATTTCCTGCATTTCCATGAGGATGCAACGGAAAAAGATATTCACGACTTTCTGCTCACTTCTGCAGCGATTGGCGGTATTATCAAGCATAATGCGTCTATTTCAGGGGCCGAAGTCGGCTGTCAGGGTGAGGTAGGGTCGGCGTCTGCTATGGCGGCGGCCGGCATGGCTGCTGTGATGGGCGGCACGCCAGCGCAGATTGAAAATGCCGCTGAAATCGCGCTTGAGCATCATTTGGGCATGACCTGCGATCCGGTTGGTGGACTTGTTCAGGTGCCATGTATTGAGCGTAATGCGCTTGGTGCGGTCAAAGCTGTGACGGCTGCCTCATTAGCGATGAAGGGTGATGGCAAGCATTTTGTACCGCTCGATGCCTGTATTGAAACCATGCGTCAGACCGGTAATGACATGAATGAGCGCTATAAAGAAACCAGTCTTGGTGGTCTGGCTGTTAATGTGGTGGAGTGCTAAGCCTCATTTGCGATCATCGTAATGAGCAGATAGGCTGATGATATGGCATTAAATCTGGTTAAATTATGTGTCGGCTGCGACAGTATCGAAACGCTTGCGGCGTGGATTGATTTCCGGCTGGAAGAAAAGCGTGCGGCTGGCTTGCTGCCGGAGCAGTTTCACACTACGCGCATGGTTCCCAAGCGTGTGGAGGAACTGCTTGCTGGCGGTTCGCTTTATTGGGTGATTAAGGGCAATATTCAGTGTCGTCAGCGTTTGCTGGAAATTCGTACCTTTACCGATGATGAAGGCATTAACCGCTGCCATCTGGTGCTGGAGCCCAAAATTATTCCGACGGAATGGCAGCCGCGTCGTGCATTTCAGGGCTGGCGCTATTTAAACGCTGAAGATGCGCCGCTGGACGAGGCGGCAGGTAAAAGCGGGCGTGCTGCCCTGCCAGCAGAACTCAGACGAGAGCTGGCAGAGCTTGGATTGCTTTAATTCGCCAAATTAAATCTGCCCAGTTGAATCTGCTCAGTTAAATCTGCCCGGTTAAATCTGATTGAGGAATTGCGCAAAAACCATTGAGCCTTCCGGCCAAGGGCCGTGGCCGCTATCTGTGTTCAGGTGGCCGGCTTCACCGGCATCCAGCAGCAATGCGCCCCAATCATTGACGATCGCTTCAGCCGTTTCAAAATCTGAAAAAGGATCATTACGGCTGACGACAACCAATGTCGGGAAGGGTAGCCTTTCACGCGGATAAGGGCCGAATGTCATCAGATGGCGGGGGCGAATATTTTCGTTTGCAACATCCGGCGGCGCTACAAAAAACGCACCGACTACCTTGTCTTTGATCTGCGGAATAGCGTGAATGGCCGCAGCCACGCCAAGTGAATGTGCAACCAGCACAACCGGTTTTTCGGCAGCTTCAACGGCCTTCACGATTTCTTCAACCCAGTCTTCACGAACCGGCTTTGACCATTCTTTTTGCTCGACGCGGCGCGCAGTGGAAAGCCTTTGCTCCCAACGGGATTGCCAATGGTCAGGGCCGGAATTGGTATAGCCGGGGATAATGAGAATTTCGACGTCTTTAACTTTCATATTATGCCGTTCTTTTCATTCACGTCTTTATCAGCGCATGCGCTTAGAGGATTGGTTTGAATGCTTATTGCGTCACAGCTGAGGATATTCAAGCCGTTTTGTCATAGATGGTGCGGACGGGCGATAAACGAAAGTGTTAGCTGGTAAAATATTAGATTAATTGATGATCAACAGATGGTGACAAAAATTAATTTTTGTCACCATCTGTTGCAGTAACTGATTAGTTACGTGGCAGGCGATCTCTGATCTCGGTCAGGCGATCATAAATGCGGAAGGTAAGCATAATGCCTTCACACATAACACGCCAGAAAATCAGGCCGACAACAAAGAATACAATTGCGCCCAGAACCTGCATAACGCCACGGCCCATATAGCTGAATGCTGACAAGATCATCATCAGCGACATAAGTGCGATACCGGCATTGCCGATCCAGTAAACAACCTTGATAAGGGTTGGGGTCAGAAACTTATCAAAGCTGGTCATATCTTGTATATTCATTGTTATTGCGCCTCCTGTTGCGCTTATGTTGTTTTGTCGGTTGAGCAATGCTGGCTGTTAACATGATCATTTGATACTAATAATAAGTCGTAACCGCACAATTGCTATAATTGCCAAAGTCTGCAATTTATCGGTGCAGCAAGTCAGAGCAGTGTGTGGATTGCTCATGAGGTGGTCGGTTCTCACACTAATGTGTGCGAATGTCAGCAAAAGACTTAAATCAAAACTAGCTAAAAATAGCTAAGTCATTTAACATGCAAGGGTACTGCCTATGAAAGCGGTACTACATACGTTTGTTAATTGAGATGGGATGAAAAACATGTCTTGGCATGCACCTCTGTTTGTTGAAGTCAGCTGCGCAATGGAAATCTGCCGTTATGCAGCCGGTGACGGTGATGAACCAGTTCTGTTCTAAGTAACAGGAGAGAAATTCTCAATGTTAAGCATTGAAATTTGATCATGACGACGTTTCGCTCGATCGTGATCGGGGCCGCTGCTGGCGGCGGCCTCCCTCAATGGAATTGCGGCTGCGAAAATTGCCGGTTAGCGCGCTTGCCCTCAGGAGAGGGAATTCCTCCACAAACACAATCCTCACTCGCGGTAACATCAGACGGTGAAAACTGGGCGCTTCTCAATGCTTCTCCTGATATCAGGCAGCAATTGATTGATACGCCTGCACTGCATCCGCGCAGCTTACGTGACAATCCGGTTAAGACCGTGCTTCTCACCAATGGCGATCTGGATCACATTGCCGGGCTTTTGACCCTGCGTGAGAAACAGGCTTTCCGTTTGGTGATGACGGCGGCTATCCGCGATGTTATTGCTGAAAACCCAATTTTCCGCGCGCTTGATCCCGCCTTCGTAACACAGGAAATTATTGCGCTTAACGAGAGTTTCGCGCTCGTGCCGGGCATCACTGCCAAGCTTTTTGCCGTTCCGGGTAAAGTGCCTCTCTTTATGGAGGGGGAGCATGTTGATACGGAATTGGAAGGCGAGCAAACCGTTGGCGTTGAAATGCTGACGGATGACCACCGGATTTATTATATTCCGGGCTGTGCTGTCGTGCGCGACGATCTTCTGAAGCGCATTGATGGTGCCGATATTCTTTATTTTGACGGCACTTTGTTCAGTGATGATGAAATGCTGCAATCCGGCACTGGTGTGAAAACCGGCAAGCGGATGGGGCATATTTCGATTTCCGGCGATGATGGCAGCCTGAAGATTTTGGGCGATGTTGCTGTCACCCGTAAAGTTTACGTCCACCTTAATAATACAAACCCGGTCTGGCGCGATGGCGCAGAGCGCAAACTTGTCGAAGACAGCGGGTTTGAAATTGCCTTTGACGGCAAGGAGATTTGTCTATGAAACCGGCTGCAAGCAAAGAAGATTTTCACGCAAGACTGCTGGCAATCGGGCAGGAGCGTTATCACGACAAGCATCCGTTTCATGTGCGCTTGCATGGCGGCGAAAGCACCATCACGGAAGTGCGCGCATGGGTGATTAACCGCTATTGCTATCAGAGCAGTATTCCGATGAAGGATGCGGCTTTTCTGTCGCGCTGTGAGGATGTGAATATGCGCCGTGCATGGCGCTCACGCATTGAAGATCACGATGGCGGTATGCACGAAGGCGGTGGCATCCGCCGCTGGCTGAAATTGGCGGAAGCTGTCGGTCTGGATGCAGATTATGTGGCTTCCGGCAAAGGTATTTTGGCAGGCACCCGCTTTGCCGTTGGTGCATATGTGCATTATGTGCGCGATAAGCCATTGCTTGACGCTGTAGCTTCATCTCTAACCGAATTATTCGCGCCGAAAATTCATAAAGACCGCATTGCTGGTTTGTTGAAGCATTATGCTTTTGCCGATGACAATGCTTTGTCTTATTTTCGTCAGCGTTTGAATGAAGCGCCCGTCGATGTGGAATATGGCCTGGCCTATGTGATGGAACATGCCGACACATTGGAAAAACAGGATGCCGTTGCGGCAGCACTCACCTTTAAAACCGATGTTTTGTGGTCGCAGTTGGATGCGCTTTACCTGGCCTATGTTGCGCCGGGTATGATTCCACCAGGTGCATGGGACGGCAAAGAAGGCGTGAATGCTGAATGGGACAAGGCGCTGGCTGCAAAGAAAGTTTCAGCATGAGTGACAGTGTAACTATTCTGGCGTCGAATATTGTCAAGCTTGCGCGCGGTGTGCGCCTGCGGGTTGATGATGTGCGCGGACAAACCGTTTTACTGGCACCTGAACGTGCGATGGCGGTTGATGAGATTGCGGTAACCATCGTTAATGCTTTGGATGGCGTACGTTCAATCGATGCTATCTGCGACCAGTTCGCGACTGATTACAATGCGCCGCGTGACCAGATTGGTGGTGATGTGCTGAAATTTGTTCAGGAACTGGCCAATCGTCGTATGATTGAGGTTGTGGAATGACTGCCACCAATTTGGCGGCAAGTGCGGCTTTAAAAAAGCTTGCGCCGCCGCCAATGGCATTACTTGCCGAACTGACCCATCGTTGTCCGCTTTCCTGTCCTTATTGCTCCAATCCGTTGGAGCTGATTGGCGTGAAAAAAGAGCTTTCGACGGAAGACTGGATCGAAACTTTCCGTCAGGCTGCCAAAATGGGCGTACTGCATCTGCATCTTTCCGGCGGTGAACCGGCCGCACGGCGTGATTTGCTGGAGCTGACCAAGGCGGCTGTCGATATTGGTCTTTATACCAATCTGATTACATCCGGCATTGGCCTCAACGAGCAGCGTGTTAAAGCGCTGGGTGAGGCGGGGCTGGATCATGTTCAACTTTCCATTCAGGGCACAGATGCTATCTCCGCTGATCGTGTCGGTGGTTATAAAGGCGGTTTTGACCGCAAAATGGCTGTTGCCAAATGGGTTGGTGATGCCGGTATTCCGCTGACTGTGAATGCTGTCTGCCACAAGCAGAATATGGAACAGCTCAATGACATGCTGGCGCTGGCCATTGAGCTTGGTGCACGCCGCATTGAAATTGCGACGGTGCAGTTTCATGGCTGGGCAGAAAAAAACAAAGCTGCATTGTTACCAACACGTGAGCAGGTTGCATTTGCCAATAAAACCGTGGCAGAAGCGCGCAAACGGTTGGAAGGCCGACTGGTGATCGATTATGTGCCGGCAGACTATTATTCGTCCTATCCTAAGGCCTGTATGGGCGGCTGGGGGCGTATTGGCCTGAATGTCACGCCGGATGGCCGCGTGTTGCCATGCCATGCGGCGGAAACAATCCCGTCACTGAGCTTTGATAATATCAAAGATAAAGCGCTTGCTGATATCTGGTATCATGGCGATGCGTTCAACGCTTACCGCGGTGATGACTGGATGCCGGATCTGTGCCGTACATGCGACCGTAAAGAAATTGATTTCGGCGGCTGCCGTTGTCAGGCGATGGCGATTGCGGGGGATGCAAGTGCTACAGACCCTGTCTGTGTGCGTTCACCGCTGCGCGATTTGGTAACTTCTATGGCGGAAGAAAATTCAAAGGCACCTGTGCCTGAAAGCTTCACCTATCGTACTTTCGCATAACATCATTATCATTGGTTAATAAATAAGCAGGGAAATGTAACAGTTTCTCCTGCTTTTTTGTGTGCTAATCGAGCGCAAAATATAGTTTCTAGAGCAAATTCATTGATCGATGAATCAATTGTGAAGTGACATTAGGCTCAGAACCTATTAATTGATCGCGTCGTAGATGGCCTGCATCGTTTGCAGTAATCGCTATCGTTATATTCACTGTTGCTAGAATAGCTTATATATGTGCTGATAAGAAATATGATAGCATTATACAAATGCTATATCGCCAAGCTTTTTTATTTAAAGAATTTTATTTATCTTAGAAGTAATGGTCGGAGCGGCGGGATTCGAACCCACGACCCCTTGACCCCCAGTCAAGTGCGCTACCTGGCTGCGCTACGCTCCGAACCTACATAAACCTTTAGGATATATAGTGTTTTTAAGCAAGTGGGATGCTTGCTATTACTAAGTCTTAAATACATATGCAATGTAATGGCGATCCCGACAGGATTCGAACCTGTGACCGTCGGCTTAGAAGGCCGGTGCTCTATCCAGCTGAGCTACGGGACCAAAAATGGTAAATCTATTCAGAACTTATGTGCGCAAATACACATAAATGCAAGGTGAGTCTTGCCGCCATCTTATTATTTCAAAAGGATTTTATGATCCTGTTAAAATTAATGAGTCCAAGGCTGCAAGCGGTCTGAACGGAAATTGTCTGAATAAGAAACCTGACGGCGCTTGGCTTCTTTAGGTTCGAAGACTTTGTAGGCAACGCCATTGCGAGTTGCATAAGCAATTGCTTCTTCTTTGGTTTCAAACTTCAGACGTATTTGACTCTGCATGTCGCGGCCTGAGGTGTAGCCCATCAAAGGTTCAACAACGCGAGGTGATTGTGGTTCGTAGTCAAGAAACCACGTTTCTGACTTGGCCTTGCCCGATTGCATGGCTGTTTTTGCAGGGCGATAAATACGTGCGACCATGTGAGGAACCTTGCTATCCGCTTTTCTTGTAATGGTCGGAGCGGCAGGATTCGAACCTGCGACCCCCTGATCCCAAATCAGGTGCGCTACCAGACTGCGCTACGCTCCGCTATCTTGCGAATGACTGTCTTATTAAGGGGTAGGTTGAGTCTTTGCAAGCCCTAAATCTAAATTTTGAAAGAAATTTTATTTTTTAAGTTGCTGAATTCACAAGGCAATATAGCGCTAACACAGTAATTTGCATTGCGCTCTAATCGTCAAATTTTAAAAGGATAAATCCGCCTCATCTAAGTGATGGTCGGAGCGGCAGGATTCGAACCTGCGACCCCCTGATCCCAAATCAGGTGCGCTACCAGACTGCGCTACGCTCCGCTATCTTGCGAATGACGGCTTAATAGGCGCTCGCTTCGCAGTTGGCAAGCCCTAAATCCAGCTTTTAAACGAAAAAATGTCAGTTTTTTCACAAAGTCTGCTTTACAGGGCTTTTTTGCGCTCTCTTCCGCTAAAAAATATGATTTTGGCGGAAGAGGAAACTTAAACAAATGTCAGATTATAAAGGCTTTTATGATTCTAACGCTGCGAATCCACGGTTCAGATCGGTAATTAGATCCTCTGGATTCTCCAGCCCGATTTGCAGGCGGATAATGGCGCCGCCATAATCTTTGCGTGCAACCGTGCGGTCATTAATATTGACGACCACTGCAAGGCTTTCATAGCCACCCCATGAATAGCCAAGACCAAAGATTTGCAGAGCATTGACGAATTTACGTGCTTCTTCATCTGATTTGCCGGCGAGCACTATCGAAAACACACCCGAGGCACCTTTAAAGTCGCGTTGCCACAAAGCGTGGTCGGGGTGGCCTGGAAGGGCTGGGTGTAAAACTTCGCCGATTGCTGAATGATTTTCCAGCCATTCAGCAATAGTGAGGGCGCTCTTCTGATGGTGTTCCAGTCTGATGCCCATAGTGCGCATACCGCGCAGCACCTGATAAGCGTCATCACCTGACACGCAGAGGCCTAAAGTACCGTGAGTCTCGAGCAATTGTGGCCAGCATCGCTTGTTGGCAGAAACAGTACCGAAAAGAATATCAGAGTGACCGGACGGATATTTGGTGGCAGCGTGAATGGAAATATCGACACCATAATCTAATGCACGGAAATAAACCGGCGTTGCCCATGTGTTGTCCATCATAACAATAATGTCACGGGTATGGGCAGTTTTCGCTATTGCCGGAATATCCTGTACCTCAAAAGTGTTGGAAGCTGGTGATTCCGTAAAAACCACTTTTGTATTGGCTTTAAAAAGCTTTTCGATATCTGCACCGGTGTGGGGTGGATAATATTCGACCTCAACACCAAGGCGTTTGAGAATCGTATCGGCAAAATGGCGGGTAGGGTTGTAGATGGAATCAACAAATAGTGCGTGGTCGCCGGGGTTTAAAAAGGCGAGCAAGGGCACGGTAACGGCCGCAAGCCCTGATGGTACACAAACAGTGCCCTCTGAACCTTCTAAAGCATTGATGGCATCGCAAAGAGCGCCGGTCGTTGGGGTGCCTCTGGTGCCGTAGGTATATTTCTGGCTGCCATCAACCATACTCTCAGCATTAGGAAACAAAACCGTTGAGGCACGCACAACAGGAGGATTAACGAAACCATGATATTCGCGCGGATTATAGCCGTCATGCGCAAGGCGCGTATGGATGCCATAATTGTTTTGTTTGTCTTTACTGGTCATGTGAGCAAGCCTCGGATAATTAAAATTTCATGCAACTGACAGCAATTGTGCATAGCTGAGCCCAAAAGAACAGCGGTTCCCTTTATTTTTAGCACTCGCCATCATTATGACGATGTTGGACCCTTGATACAGTTTGGCTGCGCATTGGAATTTAGTTTTTTAAAGGCACTGTTTATGAATGTTAAGACGTCGCAATTTTCACTAAGTCATATATTCAAGAATTTTTTTGCTATTGTGAAGCAACCAAAACCTTTTGGTTGGACTGCGCCGATGACATGGGCTCTATGCGTTTTGCCTTTGCTTTTGTTGCTTGTGCATCCATATGATGCGCAGGTGAGTGCAGTATGGACAGAACATACAACCAAGTTTCAGCAAATACTGGCCTCATCAACCAATATGATTAAGTCAGGCTATTGGCTGGTATTGGCGCTGTTGATTTGGGCAGGTAGTGGATTTTATTTAAAGCAGCAGGCAGGAAAGCCAGTTTCAGCATTGATCATGCGTGCACGCGAGGCTGGGCTTTATCTGTTTTTTGCAATCATCTGCGCCGGCATTCCGGTAACGCTAATCAAGTTTTTGGTAGGGCGTGCACGACCGCATTTGTTGGAACAATTGGGGCCGGAATATTTCTCACCTCTCAGTGCCAGTTATCTTTATTTAAGCTTTCCGTCTGGTCATGCGATGATGGCAGGTATTTTATTCGTATTCTCGTTTAAATATTTACCGCGACTTCGATGGCTGCTGATCCCGCTTTGCTTTCTATTGGCCTTTAGCCGTGTAGTGGTCGCAGCTCATTATCCAACCGATATTCTGGCAGGATTTACGATTGGTGTGGTTGTTAGTCTGTGGTTGTATAATTTTCTCTCCGTGAGAAATATTATTTCTTCGGGGCGAAAAAATAAATATTAGGAGCTGATTTTTTTAAAATTTTAGGGGTGGAAAAGCGTCGTTACATTTGTTTATGTTATGCATCTATCTGAATTTGTGATGAATTTAGTATTTTTACTTCTTGAAGTCAGGTTAGTGAATTTGCACCGATGAATAGTTGGAAAAGCCTTATTAACCTTGAATTTGTGGGGTTCTGTTTCATTTCTTGTAAGAAAGTTTAACACGAAATCTCTTGACCACTGGCGAATTATCGCCTTCCATGAGAAGGTAATAAGATCGACCCGTATCGGTTATAGAGCATCTACCGGCGAATTGATAAAATACGGTACGCTCTGTGGGTTGTTCGTGGGGAAAATAATAAAAAGGTTAAGTACCAAATGAAAAAATATATTCATCAGAGCGTAATGGGAAAAATCATATTAGGGGCTGCTTTGTCGACTGTGCTGATTGGCGGAAGTGCATCCGCCGGCACATTGGATGATGTAAAAGCTAAGGGCTTTTTGCAATGCGGGGTCAATACAGGGCTCACAGGTTTTGCCTCGCCTGATGATAAAGGCGAGTGGACGGGTTTTGATGTTGATTATTGCCGTGCTGTGGCTGCGGCTATTTTTGGCGATACAAGCAAGGTGAAATTCACACCACTTAATGCAAAAGAGCGTTTTACAGCTTTGCAATCGGGGGAAGTGGATGTCCTGATTCGCAATACCACATGGACAATCGGGCGTGATACTTCACTCGGTCTCGATTTTACCGGCGTAAATTATTATGACGGTCAGGGCTTTATGATTAACGCCAAAAAACTGGCGGGTATCAATTCGGCATTGCAACTTTCCGGTGCTTCAGTGTGCGTTCAGGCCGGTACCACCACCGAGCTGAATCTGGCTGATTATTTCCGTTCGAACAAAATGGAATATAATCCGGTCGTGTTTGAAAAAGTGGATGAGGTGAATGCGGCCTATGATGCAGGGCGTTGCGATGCCTATACCACCGACCAATCCGGCCTTTACTCCATTCGCTTGCGTCTCTCCAACCCGGATGATCATATCGTATTGCCGGAAATTATTTCCAAAGAACCATTAGGGCCGACAGTGCGCCAGGGTGATTCTCAATGGGCGGACGTGATACGCTGGGTACATTTTGCGATGCTGGATGCCGAAGAAATGGGCATTAATCAGGGCAATGTTGATGAGATGAAAAACTCTGACAATCCTGAGATTAAACGTATACTCGGCACAGAAGCAGATACTAAAATCGGCACTGATCTTGGTCTCGAAAATGACTGGGTTGTAAAGATCATCAAAGGTGTCGGCAATTATGGCGAAGTGTTTGACCGTAATATCGGTTCAGGCAGCCCGTTGAAAATTGCTCGCGGCATTAACGCCCAGTGGACCAAGGGTGGTTTACAGTATGGTATGCCGATCCGTTAACAAATGGATCTAACGCAGATAAGGCTGACCGTATCGCTAAGCAATGCAAGGATACGGTCACCTTGATGCATAGGGATGATCACAAGGCTCGTGTGTTTTTTAGTGACCTTTTTATAATTTGAAATTTACATTCAAGCACGGGTTTTGCCGGAACATAAAAATAAACTGCCCTTTGGACTGAGTATCATTTTGTATGGATTTCGAATTTTGTCCAAGTGCGAATAATCTGAGTGGCAACTGAACAAGCGGTTGCCATTACAGTTTGATGAAATTTCCGGCAATTGCAGATCATTATCATGTTTTAGGCTAAGTGCTCATAAAAAGAGCATGGCGGCTGGCGCGGAAGCTGCCTGACTTGGTCACGAAGATGGCCGGGATGGGGAGCGCTTCCTTAAAAAAGGAACCTCGCTTAACATCTGTGGGGAAATAAATGACCTCAGGTTCAATGGCGCAACAAAGGATACAGCCTGCACGCGGATCGCTACTGTATGATCCGCATATCAGGGGTATTTTTTATCAGGCATTGGTTTTTATTGCCGTTGTCGGTTTCGTTTACTGGATTGTTGGTAATACGGTTGCCAATTTGCAAAAAGCCAATATCGCTTCAGGCTTTGCGTTTTTAAAAGGGCGTGCAGGCTTCGATGTCAGTCAGACGATGATTGCCTATAATAATGACTCGACCTATGGCCGGGCATTATTGGTGGGATTGGTAAACACGCTCTATGTGGCCTTGCTCGGCATCATTGTTGCGTCGATTGTCGGCTTTTTGGTTGGCGTGGGACGTTTGTCCAATAATTGGCTTATTCGCAAGCTCTGCACTGTTTATGTGGAAGTTTTCCGTAATATTCCGCCTTTGCTGGTGATTTTCTTTTGGTATTTCGGCGTACTTTCTGTGTTGCCACAGGCGCGCGAGAGCTTGGAATTACCGTTTAATACATATCTCAATAATCGTGGTTTTTTCTTTCCCTCGATGGTGTGGGGAGAAGGGGCCGGAATTATTGGCATTACATTTCTTGCTGGCATCGTGGCAGCATTTTTGGTGGGCCGTTGGGCGCGCAAACGCCGTATTCAGAGTGGTCAATCATTTCCAACCCTCTGGGTTAATCTGGCATTAATTATTGGTTTGCCTTTCATACTGTTTTTGGCACTTGGTATGCCTTTGAGTTTTGATTACCCCAAACTTGGTACTTTCAGCCTGAGTGGTGGCGCGCAGATCAAGCCGGAATTTATGTCTCTGTTTCTGGCGCTCTCTTTTTATACGGCTGCTTTTATTGCCGAAACAGTGCGCGCTGGTGTCTTGGGCGTCAGTCGCGGTCAATCAGAGGCAGCAGAGGCTTTAGGGTTACGTTCCCGCCAGACTATGCGGCTGATCGTTATTCCGCAGGCGATGCGCATTATTATTCCGCCGCTATCCAGCCAATATCTGAATTTGACTAAAAACTCGTCACTGGCGATTGCAATCGGCTATCCGGATCTTGTCGCAGTAGGGGGAACTATCCTTAATCAGACAGGGCAGTCCATTGAAGTTGTGGCGATTTGGATGGTGATTTATCTCGGTATCAGCTTGCTGACATCCGGCTTTATGAACTGGTTTAACGCCAAAATGGCTTTGGTGGAGCGCTGATTATGACCAGAGAAAACTTACTTTACGTACGGGATAATTTAGCGCCACGGGAGCACCCGCCCGTTAATAATGCCGGTGCTTTGGCTTGGATTCGCGGTAATCTTTTATCAACTCCACTCAACACAGTGCTCACCATTGTGGCGCTTTTGTTATTATGGTGGTTCGTGCCGCCATTGATGCGTTGGTTGTTTATTGATGCTGTCTGGTCTGGTTCCGATCGTTTTGCATGTTTAACCTCAGCGCAGGGCGGTGAATTGCCAGAAGGCTGGAGCGGAGCTTGCTGGGCTTTTGTTCAATCAAAATATCAGCAATTTCTTTATGGCCGCTATCCGATTGATCAGCGTTGGCGCGTCAATCTGACAGCAGCACTGTTTGCCGTCTTACTTGTGCCGCTGATGATTCCATCGGTGAAACATAAAGTGACTAATGCTCTTGTGTTTTTCATCTTCTTTCCGGTGCTGGCATTTATTTTTCTTGTCGGTGGTTTCTTCGGGCTTTCCTATGTCGAAACCCCATTATGGGGGGGGCTGCTGGTCACATTGGTGTTGTCCTTTGTCGGCATTGCGGTGTCATTGCCTTTGGGGATATTGCTGGCATTGGCGCGGCGCTCCAATTTGCCGGTTATCAAGGCACTTTCAATTATCTTTATCGAAACAGTGCGCGGTGTGCCTCTGGTGACAGTGCTTTTTATGGCAAGTGTGATGTTGCCGCTGTTTTTGCCGCCGGGCGTGAGCTTTGACAAATTGTTGCGTGCACTTATCGGTGTTGCCTTATTTGCTTCCGCCTATATGGCAGAAGTGGTACGCGGTGGTTTGCAAGCAATACCTAAAGGTCAATATGAAGGAGCGGATGCACTGGGCTTAAGCTATTGGCACAAAACTGGCTTTATCATTTTGCCACAGGCATTAAAAATGGTCATTCCAGGTATTGTGAATACCTTCATTGGGCTATTCAAGGACACAAGTCTTGTTTACATTATTGGTATGTTCGACTTGCTTGGGATCGTGAGGCAGAATTTCTCTGATGCAAATTGGGCAACACCACAAACACCGGTGACGGGTTTGGTCTTTGCCGCCTTTGTATTTTGGATTTTCTGTTTTGGCATGTCGCGCTATTCTATTTTTATGGAACGACGTCTCGATACTGGCCACAAACGATAATTGAGGGAATAAACGGTTATGAATGCACAAGCCAATAAAGTGGCAACTGATACTGCAGCCAGTGAGACACCAAAAATGCAGGTTTCAAAAACTGAAGTAGCAATTGAAATCGAGCACATGCACAAATGGTATGGTGATTTTCATGTGTTGCGGGACATCAATCTGAAAGTCATGCGGGGAGAGCGCATTGTTGTTGCAGGTCCTTCAGGCTCAGGTAAATCCACCATGATCCGCTGTATCAACCGACTGGAGGAGCACCAGAAGGGCAAGATCATTGTTGATGGTACAGAGCTTACCAATGATCTGAAAAAGATTGATGAAGTACGCCGCGAAGTCGGCATGGTGTTCCAGCATTTCAATCTTTTCCCGCATTTGACGATTTTGGAAAATTGCACACTGGCTCCGATCTGGGTACGGAAAATGCCTAAGAAGCAAGCAGAAGAAGTGGCGATGCATTATCTGGAGCGGGTGAAAATTCCGGAACAGGCTAATAAATATCCGGGTCAATTGTCTGGCGGTCAGCAGCAACGTGTTGCGATTGCACGTGCCTTATGCATGAACCCACGTGTTATGTTGTTCGATGAACCGACATCGGCGCTTGATCCGGAAATGATCAAGGAAGTGCTGGATACAATGGTTGGCTTGGCGGAAGAAGGCATGACGATGATTTGCGTGACCCATGAAATGGGCTTTGCGCGACAGGTGGCCAATCGTGTGATTTTCATGGATCAGGGGCAGATCGTTGAAGAAAATGCTCCGGCAGAATTCTTTGATAATCCGCAGCATGAACGCACGAAACTGTTCTTAAGTCAGATATTGCATTAATTGATGATTGTATGAACTGTGAAAAACGCGCCGATCTGATCGGCGCGTTTTTTTACGTGCATTGATTGCAGATGTAAAAAAGCCCCCATGCGAAACATGGGGGCTTTTTATTTATGAGATCTCAGAGCTCCGCTTAAAAGAAGCTTTTTTTCTGCCACCAGCCTGAGCGTTTGGCTGCAGGTGCTTCTTCATTATCGCTAGATGTAATCACCGGTTGGGATGATTCCTGTGGTTGATTAACCGGCACAGCAATTGGCTCGACCGTTTCAATGATAGGCTTTTGTTCCGGTTCTGTAGCGCCAGTGGTTGGCACATCCTGCGGAGTTTCAACTGCATCATCAGCCTTTACAGCAGTTTTACGTGTACGCGGCTTACGGGCAGGTTTTTCCGTGGCTTTTGCAGGTGCTTCTGCAGCCGGCTTATCTTTCGTAGTGGTTTTGCGTGCACGCGGCTTGCGAGCCGGCTTTTCTTCTACGACAGTCTCTTCCACGACCGTTTCTGTTACTTCCACTGCAACTTCAACAGTTTCGGTTACATCAGCAACCACTTCAGCAACCACAACTGCTTCTACTTCAGTCGGCGCTTTAGCTTTGCTGGTGCGGCGGCGAGCAGGTTTCTTAGCCTTTTCTTCAGCCTTTTCAGCTGCGGGCGCGACAGTTTCAGCAGGCTTTACAGGTTCATCAGCTTTGACTGTCTCAGCCTTGACGTTTGCTTCTGTGTTGGCAGCTGCCGGCATAGGTGCCGGACCTGGAACGGGTTCTGCCGGCGGCACATTCTTAGCCTTTTCAGCAGCTTCTTTTGCAGCCTGACGTTTGGCGTCAGCAGCTGCGAGCAGTTCCGTCCAGTCGCCAATCAATTCGGCAGCAGGCAAGTGGCTGTAATGACCATCATCGCGGCGGTTTTTGCGTCCGCCACGACGGCCACGGCGGCGTTTTTTGCGCTGATCATCATCAGACTGACCGCTGGAGCCTGCATGATCTGCATAGCCTTCATTCTCATTTTCGGATTGCGCATCTGCGTCATGACTGTCAGAGCCATTATCGCGCTCACCGCGACGGCGACGACGGCGACGGCGACGGCGATCATTATCATTACCGTTGATTTCTTCCTTGTCGGAAGAGACGAGTTCAGCTTCTGCTTCGTTCTCATCGTCTTCAACCGGCAGTTCCGGATCTTCAATGCCGTCATCATAATAGTCTGCCGGTTGCAGGGCAGGCATGGTGATCGGACGGGTGGAAGGTGCGCCTTTATCAATGACCAGATTTTGCACGCCGACCGATTCATCCGCATTGATGTGGATGTTGAGACCGAAACGGGCTTCGAGGTCAGACAAGAGCTGGCGCTTATGGTTCAGCACATAAAGGGCAGTTGCCGCAGGCGTGCGAACCGAAATATCGTAACCGCTATTGCGCATCAGATAATCTTCAACAGCGCGGATCACATGCAGCGCCATGGAAGAGTCGGAGCGGATATGGCCGGTGCCGCCGCAATGCGGGCAAAGCTGCATGGTGCTTTCGAGAACAGACGCACGAATGCGCTGACGCGACATTTCCAGCAGACCAAAATGCGAAATACGGCCTACCTGAATACGTGCCCGGTCATCTTTCAGGCAGTCTTTCATTTTCTTTTCGACGGCGCGGTTATTGCGTTTTTCTTCCATATCAATGAAGTCAACGACAATAAGACCGGCAAGGTCGCGCAGACGCAACTGGCGCGCAACTTCTTCAGCTGCTTCCAGATTTGTCTGGAGAGCAGTGTCTTCAATCGAATGTTCACGGGTAGAACGGCCGGAGTTTACGTCAATCGCGACCAGAGCTTCTGTCTGGTTGATGATGATGTAGCCGCCGGATTTCAGCGTCACCTGCGGTAACAACATGCGATCAAGCTGCGCTTCAATGCCATTGCGGGCAAAGATTGGTGATTGTTCGCGATATGGCTGCACAACGCGGGCATGGCTTGGCATCAGCATCCGCATGAATTCTTTGGCTTCGCGGTAGCCAGCTTCACCGGAGACCAGAATTTCGCTGATATCTTTATTATAAAGATCGCGGATCGAGCGCTTGATCAGGCTGCCTTCCTCATAAACGAGGGCAGGCGCCACGGATTGCAGCGTCAGATTGCGCACATTTTCCCACATGCGCATCAGATATTCATAGTCGCGGCGCACTTCAGCTTTGGTGCGGTTGGCACCGGCTGTACGCAAAATCACGCCCATGCCCTGCGGCACTTCCAGTTCTTTAACGATGTCTTTCAGACGCTTGCGATCCTGAATATTGGTGATCTTGCGTGAAATACCACCGCCACGGGCAGTGTTAGGCATCAAAACGGAATAGCGTCCGGCCAGCGACAGGTAAGTTGTAAGAGCTGCGCCTTTGTTGCCGCGTTCTTCTTTAACAACCTGAACCAGCAAAATCTGGCGGCGCTTGATGACTTCCTGAATATTGTACTGACGGCGATGCACACGGTTATGCGTTGGCAGCTCTTCCATGGCATCTTCGGAGCCAACGGATTCGACTGTATCATTCTCGTCATCATTGCCATTATCATGGATATCGTCATCATCATGATTGCTGGAAATGAAATCATCTGCCGGTTCTGACACGCTGTCCATGTGGATGGCATGCGGAACAGCCGGTGTGCCCGGTACATAATCAACAAATGCAGGGCCGACCGGCTCAGCGGCAGGCACAGCATTTTTAGCCGCGCTATTGTCATAGCGACGGTTGCGGCGGCGATTGCCACGACGGCGATCATTGCGATCAGAACGGGCAGCAGACGCATTGTTTTGCGGCTGTTCGTCGTGATCATCATCGTCACTGTCAGCATTGGCCGCAGCAGCGGCAGCTTCTGCTTCCATCAATGCAATACGGTCAGCTTCCGGGATCTGGTAATAATCAGGATGGATTTCAGAAAATGCCAAAAAGCCATGGCGATTGCCGCCATATTCGACAAAGGCTGCCTGCAATGATGGCTCGACGCGGGTTACACGTGCGAGATAAATATTGCCTTTAAGTTGTTTTTTATGCTCGGATTCAAAATCAAATTCTTCGATCTTGTTGCCCCGCGTAACGATAACGCGTGTTTCCTCCGGGTGAGAGGCATCGATAAGCATCTTGTTTAACATGTTTGTTTTTCCTGCCGACAACGCGGCGCACATCAATGGGGCACAAGAGTACCAGTGCTTTGGTTGCTCGCTTAAGAGTGCGTCTGTCGGATGGTTCGAGGTTCTTCGAAACAGGCAATAAGGCTTCTACGCGTAACTGCCTCACGGCGATCGCGGTTTCCTGCCTGGTAATGATCGGTCTTTGTTGACCCATAACTGTTCCGAACGAAACGACCTAAATAATGACCTGGAAATGCCAGGCCGACCTGTTTGCCCTGTAAAAGAGCTGGCGACCACGTTGAATAAACACGCTGTCGTCCAATTAAAAAGCGGTGTGAACCGCAAAATTCTGTGCGGAGACGGCTTGGCGTTGATAGTCGCCATTTGCGCGGAAAGTCCGAGTTATAACTGCTTTCACCAGTTATTTCAGGACTTTGATTCTGCGGGCAAAACCGAAACCTAACTATGCTTTTATGACCTGTTTTCACTCATGACAAGAAGGAATATTTTTGCAAGGCTTATCGTGTGGCGTGCACCGGCTTGTTATGTGAGGTCAAATAAGCCTTTATACATAAATGATTAACTGTAATTGATTTGGTGCAGGTCAGCTGTGCAACTTATGATCTCTTGGTCGAAATATCGACATAAGCATGATTTAATATTCATCAATAGCATGGTTTTCTTTATTTTTTATGCGTAGAAATCCTTGATTAAAAATGGTTTTTGAAAAGCTAGCGGTTCAGTCTTGTTTCATTATGGTATGATGATGCGTTCTTTTTTTGGAATGATTTTAAGTTTTGGAATTATTTTTTTTCCAACTGTAAAGGCTGCTTGGGCGGCTCCTGTTTCTGCTTTAACATTTCGAATGGCGGGCGATGAGTTGCGCACCCGTGTCGTTGTCATGTTTGACGAGAAACCGGATGTGAAACCAATTTTGTTTGATAAGCCGCATCGTTTGGTGATGGAGCTGAGTGAGACGCGTTTTGGCTTTGACGAGAAGTCATTAACACCACGCGGACTTGTTTCGTCTGTGCGCTATGGGTTGGCAGGAGAGGGACGCTCGCGTTTAATCTTGTCATTGATCGGACCGTTCAAACTTGAAAATATGGATGTCATCAAAAACGAGAACGCGCCCGGCTATCGCATGGTTGTCGACATTATCGCCAGCTCTGACCGGGAATTCGCTGATGATTTAGCTGCGCAAAACAGTAAGGGGAATGCAAGCCCTGCGCAGGCAGCAGAAGATAAAAAAAACCGTGAGCAACAGCAGGCCGCCAAGAAGTTTACCGTTATGCTGGATGCCGGTCATGGAGGGATCGATAGCGGAGCCGAAGGGGTCACCGGCCTGATAGAAAAAGATGTGACGCTGGCATTTGCACGGGATTTGCGCGACCGCTTGAAAGAAGAAAAAGATTTTCAGGTTTTCATGACGCGGGATGAAGATGTGTTCTTACGTCTTGGTGAGCGGGTGCGTCTTGCGCGCCAGCATGAGGCCGATCTTTTTATCTCAATCCATGCTGATAGTGTGCCCCAGCATTATATTCGTGGTGCGACCGTCTATACGATTTCCGACAAAGCCTCTGACTCGGTGGCGCGTGCAATGGCTGAGCGTGAAAATAGATCAGATGAATTTGCCGGGATCGTGCCTGAGGATTTACCTGAGGTGACCGATATTCTGCTTGATTTGACCCGCCGCGAAACACATGGTTTTTCGTTGAAATTTGCCGATAAGGTGGTCAAATCATTAGACGGCGAAATTAGCCTCATTAATAATCCGCATCGCTTTGCAGGTTTTCAGGTGTTGCGTGCGCCGGATGTGCCGTCTGTTTTGGTGGAAATGGGATATTTATCGAATAAAGAAGATGAAAAACTCATTACCGATCCGAAGTGGCGCCAGCTTTTCGCTGAGCGGCTGGTGGTGGCAATCAGGCATTTTGCGACATTGAAAAAAAGGGTGTCACCGGTTCCTTGATTAAATGGGGGGACTGTTTAAATGAGTGTGATGAGGAAAAGTTTGATTTCTTTTTAACCTGCGTCGTTTAAGCTTTAGGTTAAATGCACTGGTTATTCAGTTTTGCAGAATGGCTGGGAAGGCTTTTGCAAATTGCTGCAATTTTGCACATCTGACAGATAAAGTGGTTTGAAGTTCGTAATTTTGAGTTAAAACTTAATAAATGATCTTGCCTTTGACGTAATTGCACTTCACTACCTGCGATCATCTGTCGTGAGCGTGCTGTTGTTACGTTACGGAAAGTTGACGATAGTGCATTGACGCCAATGCATGTGACGCAAATTTAGCTGATTGGTTGTCTTGTTGACAGCTCCTTGGTGGTACGGAAGGTAGGATTCCGGGTTTATGGTACGACTTATCGGATATTTCTTCGGCATTGGTGCCGTTTTCATGCTTATGGTTGCTGGTGCCGTTGCGCTTTTTATCAGCAAAATAAACAAGGAACTGCCCGATTATGAAGTTTTGGAGAAGTATGAGCCTCCTGTGATGACGCGTATTCATGCGTCTGACGGTAGTTTGATGGCTGAATTTTCCCGAGAACGTCGATTGTACCTGCCGATACAGGCTGTTCCTGATCGGGTTAAGGCTGCCTTTATTTCTGCGGAAGATAAAAACTTCTATCATCACAATGGTGTGGATGTCGGTGGTGTTGCCCGTGCAATGGTCAACAATGTTAAAGGTATTGGCAGCGGGCGTCGTCCTGAAGGTGCCTCGACCATTACCCAGCAGGTGGCTAAAAACTTCCTCCTCACCACCGAACAGACCTATGATCGTAAAATCAAAGAGGCGATTTTGGCCATGCGTATTGAGCAGGCCTATTCAAAAGATCGTATTCTTGAACTTTACCTCAATGAAATTTTCTTCGGTATGGGCGCTTACGGTATCGCAGGCGCTGCTCTGACTTATTATGATAAAGCTGTCGGTGAGCTGACTGTTTCCGAAATGGCTTATTTGGCTGCTTTGCCGAAAGGTCCTTCCAACTACCATCCGTTCCGTCAGCCGGAACGTGCAGTTGAGCGTCGCAATTATGTGATCGACCGTATGGCCGAGAACCAGTATATCACCATGGAAGAGGCGGAAGCTGCCAAAGCTGAACCTTTGCATGTCAATATTCGCCAGACATCAAAATATCTTTTTGCATCCGAATATTTTACCGAAGAAGTGCGCCGTCAGATCATTGCCAAATATGGTGACAAGGCCCTTTACGAAAGCGGTTTATCAGTCCGCACCACTTTGGATCCGGCCATGCAGGTGATGGCACGCAACTCTTTGCAGTCAGCATTGTTGCGTTATGATGAAGCTCGGGGCTATCGTGGAGCTTATAAGCATATTGAACTCGGCTCTGACTGGGGCGTGCCGCTTGGTGAAATCTCAGCTTTCTCTGATGTGCCGGAATGGCAATTGTCGGTCGTACTTAATGTTTCTGCCGCTGGGGCAGACATTGGTTTGCAGCCCTCGCGTGAAGCTTCGGGTGCGCGCTCAAAAGAACGCAAACAAGGTTTTATCGCTGCCGAAGATATGAAATGGGCAATGCGCGTCATGGTTGTTAACGGCAAGCGCACCAGTGCCAAGTCACCGGAGGCTGTGCTTAAAGTTGGCGATGTGGTTTATGTGTCGCCTAAAAAAGGTAGTGATACTGCGTTTCGCCTGCAGCAACCGCCGAAAGTTGAAGGCGCTATGGTAGCGATGGATCCGCATACTGGTCGTGTACTGGCAATGAGCGGTGGTTTCTCTTTCTCTGAATCCGAATTTAACCGCGCAACACAGGCCTATCGCCAACCGGGTTCATCCTTTAAGCCATTCGTTTATGCCGCAGCACTTGATTATGGTTATACACCTGCTTCTGTGGTTCTTGATGGCCCGCTGGAAGTTGATCAGGGTGGTTCGCTTGGTGTTTGGGCACCTAAAAACTATTCCGGTAAATTCTCCGGCCCTTCAACTTTGCGCTATGGGATCGAACAGTCGCGTAACGTGATGACTGTTCGTCTGGCGCAGGATATGGGCATGAATGTCGTTGCCGAATATGCCGAACGCTTTGGTATCTATGACAAGATGATGCCTGTATTATCCATGTCATTGGGTGCGGGTGAAACTACGGTTCTGCGCATGGTTACCGGTTACTCGGTAATGGCCAATGGCGGCCGTAGTATTGAACCGTCAATGATCGACCGTATTCAGGATCGCTACGGCAAAACCATATTCAAACATGACAGCAGAAAATGCGAGAGCTGCAATGCTGACAGTTGGTCTAATCAGGAAGAGCCTGAGCTGATTGATGATCGCGATCAGGTGCTGGATCCGATGACCGCTTACCAGATCACTTCGATGATGGAAGGTGTTGTGGCTCGTGGTACTGCGAGAGTTCTGCAAGATCTGAAGCGTCCGGTTGCTGGTAAAACCGGTACAACCAACGATGAAAAAGATGCTTGGTTTGTAGGTTTTACCCCTGATCTCGTCGTCGGTGTTTATATTGGTTATGATAATCCGACCCCGCTTGGTCGTGGTAGTACCGGTGGTGCCCTGGCAGTTCCTGTGTTTAAAAACTTTATGGAACAGGCACTGGTCGGTAAACCGAAATCTGAGTTCCGTGTGCCGGAAGGCATGATGATGATCCCGATCAATCGCCGCACAGGTATGCGTATAGCGGCTGGTTCCGGTGACGCATTCATGGAAGCCTTCAAGCCCGGAACGGGACCTGCCGATTCTTATTCGGTTATTGGTATGGATGATTTCCAGGAGGGGTCACCGGTTGCGCCAGCTTCGCCACAGGCGACGCGTGCGCTTTCGTCCGGCTCAGGCGGATTGTATTAACGTCGTAAATTCTTTACAGATTTTGATGAGGTGACTATGTTGCCTCATCATTTGTTTGTTGAGTGAAGCATAAAAGCAGAAATCTGCTTTTGAAATTTGAGAATAGATTAAGGAATATAAAGCGAATGCGCGCTGAAATTGAGAGCTTGGTCGACGAAATCAAGCAGGCCATAAGCCTGCTGAGGAGGCATCTTTGACTGGGATCAGTCTATTAAACGGCTGGGTTATTTAAACCAGCGCGCAGAAGATCCGACCCTTTGGAATGATGCGCAGGAAGCGCAAAAGCTGATGCGTGAGCGCCAGCAGCTTGATGACAGCATCAATGGCATTAAGTATCTGACACAAACATTGGAAGACAGTATTGAGCTGATTGCAATGGGTGAGGAAGAGGGCGACAAGTCGATCATTGCGGATGCGGAAGAGGCGATCCGTGCTTTGAAAACCGATATCGCTAAACGCCAGATCGACATGCTTTTGTCTGGTGAAGCAGATCCGAACGACACTTATGTGGAAGTTCATGCCGGTGCCGGCGGTACGGAAAGTCAGGATTGGGCTTCGATGTTGCTGCGCATGTATACGCGCTGGGCAGAAAAGAGCGGTCGTAAAGTTGAATTGCTTGAAATTCACGATGGTGAAGAAGCAGGTATCAAATCAGCAACCCTGCTGATTAAGGGGCATAATTCTTACGGGATGATGAAAACCGAATCCGGTGTGCATCGTCTGGTTCGCATTTCGCCTTATGATTCCAATGCGCGTCGTCACACATCTTTTTCCAGCATCTGGGTTTATCCGGTAATCGACGATAATATTGAAGTGGACGTCACTGAAGCTGATGTTCGCATCGATACTTATCGCGCTTCGGGTGCCGGTGGTCAGCACGTGAACACGACCGACTCTGCTGTTCGTATTACCCATATCAAAACCGGTATTGTGGTTCAGTGTCAGTCAGAACGTTCGCAGCATAAAAACCGTGCTACCGCATGGTCGATGTTGCGCGCTCGCCTCTATGAAGAAGAGCTGAAAAAACGTGAAGAAGCCACCAACGCTATGACAGCTTCCAAAACCGATATTGGCTGGGGACATCAGATTCGCTCTTATGTTTTGCAGCCTTATCAGTTGGTCAAGGATTTGCGTACCGGTGTGGAAAGCACAAACCCGCAAGAAGTGCTTGATGGTGCAGTGACACCATTTATGGAAGCATCACTTGCGCATCGCATCAGCGGCAGTGACGTCGTGGTCGAAGATATCGACTAATCACTGAGCTTGGCTGAGCCGGTTTTTAAGTGTTGCAGGGCGGGATTGCATAGTGCTGTTTCGCCCTGCATCATATGTATCTGACAAATATGGATTCGCAGTTTCATGCTCTATTTTTCGCGCTGGAAAGCCGCTCTGATCTGGTTGGTTGTGTTCGCTGGCGTTATCTTCGCCTTACCCAATCTTTTCTCGCGTGATACATTAGATGAATTGCCGAATTTCCTGCCCAAAAAGCAGGTGGCACTCGATCTTGACTTGTCGGGTGGATCAAGACTGATTGTCCAATCCTCGAAAAGTTCAGATAAGGTTGTCGATAAGACGGTTGAGATTTTAAGCAATCGTTTGAAAGAGATGGGTTACACAGACTCACTCGTTGAAAAAGAGCGCAGTAAAGGGCAAATCCTTGTCGAAGTGCGCGGTATTTACGATATCGAGCTGCTGAAGGATATTCTGAGCGCGAGTGGCGCTGTATCTTTTCACGAAGTTGACGCGTCCATGTCGCCGGATGAGGCCATTCGCGGCACACCCCCGGAAGGCGATATCGTTGTTTATTCTTATGATGATCCTCCGGTTGGCTACTTGCTTGTAAAGAAACCGGCGCTGACAGGTGAGGACATTGTGGATGCTCAGGCAGGCTATGCCGCCGATGGCACCACACCGGTGATTACAATTACACTCAGCCCTGAAGGCCGTCAGGCGATGGCTGAGCTTACCGAAAAAAGCATTGGCCGTGCATTTACTGTTGTTGTGGATCATCAGGTTATTTCTGCGCCTTTTGTGCAGACAAGAATTGATACAGACGAATTGCAGCTGACCGGCTCTTTTGACTATGACGTGGCAAGCAATCTGGCTGTTGTATTGCGCTCCGGTGCATTGCCGGCAAGCGTCAGTGTGCTGGAAGAGCGCACAATTACCTCAGCACTGGGTGCAGATTATGCCAGTGCTGCCGCAGTGGCTGCCATAATGGCTGCCGTTCTGGTCGGCCTTTTTATGATTTTATCTTATGGCACTTTGGGCGTATTGGCGATGATTGCGGTTGCGGTCAATATCATTCTGCTGATTGCTATTTTGTCTGTTTTGGGTGCTTCTGTAAGCATGGCCAGTGTTGCCGGTCTGGTCCTGACTATCGGTATGGCAGTGGATGCCAATGTTCTGATTTATGAGCGTGTTCGTGAGGATCGCAGACATGGCTATTCAGTCGTTCAGGCGATGGAATCAGGTTTTTACCGAGCACTTTCAACCATTGTTGACGCCAACCTCACCACTTTGATTGCAGCCGTGGTGCTGTTCATTCTGGGTAGCGGTGCGGTCTACGGTTTTGCAGTAACTGTTACGATTGGTATCGCCACTACATTATTCACGACGCTGACCTTCACCCGCCTGCTGATTTCGCAATGGATCCGCATAGTGAAGCCGAAGGAAGTGCCAAAGCGCCGCTTGAAGCTGGTGCCGACTGTGACGCGCATTCCTTTCATGCGCTTGCAGTTCCTCACCCTTGGTGTTTCGGTTTTGGCTTGTGCTATCGTGCTGGCGCTTTTCGTCAATATCGGTTTCAATTATGGCGTGGACTTCCGCGGCGGTGCAATGGTTGAATTGCAGGCGCGGGAAGGTGATGCAGATCTCGTTGATATCAGTGAGCGTCTTGCTGAACTCAACATTGAGAGCGCGCGTGTGATGCCAACCGAAACTGCCAATTCAGCGCTCGTGCTGATTGGCAGTCAGGAAGTAGGTGACGAAGCTGATCAGACTATTGCCGTTAAATTGCGTGATGAATTTGGCAAGGAATATATGTTCCAGCGCGTTGAGGTGGTGGGGCCGACAGTTTCTGAGCAATTGAGTAATGCCGGACTTCTGGCTGTAACCCTGTCTTTGCTTGGCATTTTTATTTATGTCTGGTTGCGCTTCCGCTGGCAGCTTGCTTTTGGTGCAGTGATTGCCACTTTGCATGATGTCATCATTCTGGCAGGCATGTTTGTTGTCTTTGGCATGGAGTTTAACCTCTGGAGTGTCGCGGCAATTTTGACCATCATCGGCTATTCGCTCAATGATACGATCGTCATTTATGACCGTATCCGCGAAAACTTGCGCCGTTATCAGAGTGCACCTTTGCCAGCGATCATTGATGCGTCGATCAACCAGACATTGTCACGCACCATTTTAACCTCTTTTGTGACCTTCCTTGCCCATGTGCCGCTATATGTGTTCGGCGGTGAGGATATTCGTAACTTTGCACTGGCGCTCAGTGTTGGTATTATTGTGGCAAGTTATTCGTCTATCTTCATTGCTGGCCCGTTGTTGGTGCAGTTTGGCTTGAAGCCGCGCAGCCCGCGACAGGAAGGTGATGATGATATGAGTGACGAGCTGGCTCAGTCACTGAATTTGGAGAGCTGATATGTCTTCCGGCATTCAGATGCGTGAGGCGCATTTTCCTGGACGCGCGCCCATTGATGCTTATGGCAATGGCGGTTTTCGTTTTGCAGAGATGTCGCATAAAGGTTCCATCATGTGTCTGCCAAGCGGTGTGCATGGCTGGGAGCCAAAAGCGGCACCTTTGCTTGCTGTCGATGATTTAAAACTCATTCTTGAGCAGGCTAATGACATTGAAATTTTGCTGGTTGGCACAGGTATGGATTTACGCCGCATTCCCGCGGAGGTGCGTGAGTTGCTGCGTGCCAGTGGTATTTCGTCCGATCCGATGAGTACGGGGGCGGCAGTGCGCACGTATAATGTGCTTTTGGCGGAAGATCGCGCCGTTGCCGCAGCACTTATCGCTGTCGAATAATATGCAAGCGGATAAAATGCAGGATAATGAACTTTATTGCCTGAACCTGTTGGCTCAAGCGGATAAAGACCGCTACCTTTCATTGCTTTACGCACAGGAAGCAAAGCGTGGTGCTTTGGCCGCGCTCTATGCGTTTAATGTAGAAATTGCCCGTATTCGTGATGTTGCTAAAGATGCATTGCCGGGTGAGGTGCGGCTGCAATGGTGGCGCGATCTCATCAATGGTGAAGGCCATGGCGAGACAGAAAGCCATCCGGTGGCTGCCAGTTTGATGGCAACCATCCGGCAATATTCGCTTCCGCTACAAGTTTTTGATGCTTATTGCGAAGCACGGATTTTCGATCTTTATAATGATCCGATGCCAGCGCGTCATGATCTGGAAGGCTATTGCGGTGAAACAGCATCCGTTCTGATACAAATGGCGGCGATTATTCTTGATACGGACAGAGCGCCGCAATTTAGCGAGGCCTCTGGTCATGCGGGTGTAGCGCAAAGCATTGCAGGCCTGTTACGATTGATGCCACTGCACCGTGCACGCGGTCAAATTTATATGCCGGCAGATATTATGCAGGCGGTGGGGCTTGATGCAGGCACCTATCTGGGGTCTGGCCATGAGGCTGAGAAGACCAATCTGGTGCGCGCCATGATTGCTTTGGCAGATGAGCATTTTGCAGCCTATAAAAAAGCTGCGCGTGGGCTGCCTGCCAGTTTGAAGCCTGCATTTTTGCCGGTCAGTCTGGTGCCGTCCTATTTGCGTAGCTTGAGCCGTAATGCGGATAAAGCGACAATAGAAATCAACGATATTTCCCCGCTTCTCCGTCAATGGACATTGATGAAAGCCGGATTATTTGGTTGAGTAGATTTTATTTCATAGGGCAATAAAAAACGGGCAAGACTATCAGCAGTCTTGCCCGTTTCATTTGTGCGATGGGAAAACGCTTAAAGCGCTGATTTCTCCAGCCAGTTTTTCCAATCTTCCAATGCACGAGCGCTCATGGCGCGTTTTTTGGCAATGGTTTTCTCTTTGCCGCGCAGGCGCTTACCTTCGGTTTTCACCACTTCAACAGGCGGGAAAAGGCCGAAATTGACATTCATCGGCTGGAAAGAGCGCTTGCCCGGTTCTTCATCGCTGACAAGATGGCCGCCGGTAATGTGGCCAAGCAAAGCACCAAAACCGGTGGTGAGTGGCGGAATTTGCAACTCTTTGCCCAATACTTCAGCAGCAGTAAAGCGTCCGGCAAGCAGGCCGATGGCAGATGATTCCACATAGCCTTCACAACCAGTGATCTGACCGGCAAAGCGCAATTGAGGGCGTGATTTCATCCGCAATTTATCATCAAGCAGCACTGGTGAGTTGAGATAGGTGTTGCGGTGCAAGCCACCAAGACGGGCAAATTCAGCGTTCTCTAAGCCGGGGATCATGCGCAGAATGGCGGTCTGATCGCCGTAGCGCAGCTTGGTCTGGAAGCCAACCATGTTGTAAAGTGTGCCAAGCGCATTATCTTGGCGCAATTGCACGACTGCGTAAGGCTTAACGGTCGGGTTATGCGCATTGGTAAGTCCCATTGGCTTCATCGGGCCATGACGCAATGTTTCTGACCCGCGCTCTGCCATGATTTCAATCGGCAGGCAGCCATCAAAATAAGGTGTGCCTTCCCATTCTTTGAAATCAGTCTTTTCGCCGCCAATCAGGGCTGCGATAAAGGCTTCATACTGCTCTTTGTCCATCGGGCAGTTGATATAATCTTTGCCGGTGCCGCCAGGGCCAACCTTATCATAGCGGGACTGGAACCAGCAGACATCCATATTGATGCTGTCAAAGTGGATGATGGGTGCAATCGCATCAAAAAAGGCCAGTGCATTCGTGTCTGTTTCTGCGGCAATGGCATCAGCCAGAGATGCGGCAGTCAGCGGGCCGGTTGCAATAATGGTTGTGCCCCATTCTTGTGGTGGCAGGCCGGACACTTCACCGCGCTCGATGGTGATGAGCGGATGGTTTTCAAGCTTTTGCGTGACGGCTTGTGAAAAGCCGTCCCGGTCAACTGCCAATGCGCCACCAGCTGGCACCTGATTGGCATCGGCGCAAGCCATGACAAGTGAATTCGCCATGCGCATTTCGGCATGAAGCACGCCGACTGCATTGGTTTCCGCATCATCTGAACGGAAGGAGTTGGAGCAAACGAGCTCTGCCAGATGATCGGTTTTATGGGCATCGGTGCCGCGCACAGGGCGCATTTCATGCAAGATCACCGGAACGCCGGCCTCAGCCAGCTGCCACGCGGCTTCCGAGCCTGCAAGCCCGCCGCCGATAATGTGAATTGGGGAGTGAGAAACTGTGTTTGACATGAGCGCGTTCTTACTCTCTTTCAAAGAAATCAGCAATCACCGGTGATCTGGTTTGGCTCTTGGCTGTGATAATTTTTTTGAAAAGCAAAAAGTTACTGTGTAACGCAGACGAACTTAAAACGAATAATGCCCGCCACATGAAAATGTGACGGGCATTATTTCTGTCAGGCTAGCGTGGGAGGAGGGTCGCTAACCCGAAACTGCTATAATAGGGAGGAGGATATATAGCAGTGAATTATTGTAAATACGCAAGTATTTACTTAAGTATTATTAACGTTTGTTAGCCTGGCGGGCGACAAATGGAATGTCTGAACGAGAAATTCCAAGGTCATTGAGTTCACGGTTGCTTAAAATGCTAAGTTCTGTAACTGTCGAACGGTAACGGCGCCAGTTATTGAATGAGCGCATAATGTTCATTTCTTCTGTCTCCGATTGAATTACTGTAGATCATTGTTTGATCGATGAGTTATATATAGGCCATATATTTTAAATTGGGAGAGACAGGTTTGCATAGCTGCCCTGCAAGCTATGCATCTCGGAAATCATCATTCGGACACAACTATGCATTAGGTAAAAGGTTCGGGCATATTTTGCATGGGCGGCTTTAACGGTCTTGCTGTAAATTATGATCGACTTCGCTGTAGCCGCAAATTATAACGCATGAATATATGCATCAGCGAAAGGGTCTGCCTTTGTCTTTTTCTATGTCGGTTGAAAAGCTTATTTCCAGCTGGAAAGAGCAAGGGCTAATCGATAATGACACGGCCGGAAAATTACTCAGTGATTTAAATAGTCGTCGCTCAGGCATTGGTCTGGGAACTGTGCTGGCAACCATCGGCGGTCTGTTGTTGGGTGCAGCGGTTATTTTGCTGGTGGCAGCCAATTGGCAGGATATTCCACGCATTGTGCGCGTCTTGTCTGTTTTTGCAATTATCTGGCTTTGTTATATAGGCGGTGTATGGCGTCGCCTTGCCGGTGATGCGATTTTCTCAAAAGCTCTCTTTATTGTCGGTGCTGCCTCCTTTGGTGCGGGCATCGCCATGGTCGGGCAAATGTATCACATGTCCGGCGATGAGCTTTCAGCGATACTTTTCTGGGTGGCTGGTGTTTTTATTGCAGCTTTTTTGCTGCGCGAACCGGTGCTCAGCGCTTTTGCGATGTTCCTGACGGGATTTTATATATTTTCAGCGGTTCAGCATGATTTCGACATGCTGGTCTATGATAAAGGCGCCTATATCGTACCTGCATTACTGGTGACCGGTGCTGTTGCTGCTTATTTTACCCATTCGCGTATCAGTGGCCATTTAGTGGGTATAGTGACGCTTGGCTGGGTGGGGCTGCTCTATGCCGAGTTAGAGTGGCAGTCGATATTGTGGCTGCTTTTGGCGGGCGGCAGTGCCTTGATGCTCGCAGATGGTTTTGGTCATGTTTTCCTGCAGCGCCTGACCCGCTTTGCCCGTCCGCTGGCGGCTTATGGTTTTCTCGGGGTTTTGGGAGCCGTATTGGCTTTCCAGTATCAAGATATGCGTTTGAACAGTTTTGATGAGAAGCATATTGTCTTTTATGGCATCGTTATTTTTGCTCTTTGCATTGGCTCGCTTGTTTTGTGCGGGCGCAATAATGGTGGTTTGCGCTGGCTGGTATATTTGGTTTTTTCCGGACAGGTTCTTTATCTCGCCTTTGAAACCATAGGTACAATGATCGGTACATCAGGCTTCTTCCTGAGTTCAGGCGTTCTTGTATTGTTGCTGGCGGTTTTCGTGCGCCGCATGGAAAGGCGTTTATCGGGGCATGATCGGTTAGAAACAGAGGTGCTGCCATGAAGATGAACGCAAAATATCTTTACGGCGCCGCCATACTTACCGCCTTACTGCAAACCGGTGTCTTATTCGCCGGTATTGAAAAACGGGCACAGATTTTACGCAACGGGCAAGATATTGTCGTTCAGACAAGTCGTGTTGATCCGCGTGATCTGATGCGCGGGGACTATGTAATTCTTGGTTATGATTTTTCACAGATAGCGCTGAGCGATGTGCAGGGCGCGGTTGAGAATTACGAAGGTGATATTTATGTGGCTGTTAAAAAAGGTACAGACGGGTTTTGGCATATGAGCCGCGCCTCGGTGAGTGCTTTTACGGATCTCGCCAGTGATGAAGTGCAGATCAGAGGTGAAACCATGTATCCGATCTGGCTGCAATCTGGTGGGAATGTGCGCTTACGATTCGGTATTGAGCGTTATTATGTGCCGGAAGGTGAAGGTTTAGCGCTTGAAGGGGAGATAACCGAAGATAATATCACCGCTACGATTGCTGTTTCCAAAGCCGGTGTTGCGCAAATTAAGGCCCTGCAAAATAAGGGTGTAAAAGTCTATCAGGAACCTCTTTATTAAGAGGTTCCTATAAGTAAATGATATTATTTATATATTTTGAGTTTTCGTTCGTTTTTATAAGTTGAAATTTGTCCAATTTACAAAATATGAGATTGGGTTTTGTTAAACATAATTTCTTGAATGATTGATGTGGCGATTCCGCAACAGTTTTTTTCTATAAACTATATTAAGTTCAGATAAGGGCTATTTGCCCCTATGCCGCCACAAAGCGGGATAAAGGTTTAATTAATGCGCATGATAACCGACTTATTCACGTTCAGCGCAGAGTTTAAGTCTAGGGTTTAAATCTGGACGGTAAAGTTAAGTGACATCAAGATGCCTTATTTTGCCATCCGAAAGTCGTAGTGTCGCCGATAAGTCATATTATAGTTTTGACTGATACGAACCTTACGTCTTTGACCAACGGGATTAAGAGAAATTGACTGCAATGTCTTTGAAAAATTTTGCATTCCCAAGAAAGGGCCATTTCTGCGGCTCTGTATTGGGCTTGGCTTTATTGAGTATTGCAGCGAGCACTCAGGCTGGCTTTGCCTTTGATGTGCAGGACAAGCCTAAATCCAATAATCCTTTTGAAGTTTTCTTTTCTGCTTATAAAAGTGGTCATAAAGACGAAGCTGTTAAAGCGCTCCGTTATGCGGCTGAGCAAGGGCATCCGGGTGCAAACTGGAAGCTGGCGCGTATGTATGCTGACGGAGACGGTGTGCCTGAAGATGATTTTGCGGCCTACCAGATTTTTGAAAAAATTGTGCGTGATGGCGTTGACCCCGGCTCACAGAATGAATCCTATGTGGCAGATGCTCTGACTGCACTGGCCGGTTATGTACGTCGCGGCATTCCTGATACACCTGTGCGTTCCAACTTACCTATGGCGCGTGATCTTTATGTGCAGGCTGCGTCCAGCTTTGGTGATCCTGCTGCTCAATATGAGTTGGGCAAAATGCTGCTGAATGGTGAGGGCGGTGAACGCAATCCGGTTCAGGCAGCGCGCTGGTTCCAGTTGTCGGCGCAAAAAGGCCATGCCAATGCGCAGGCTATGTTTGGCAATATGCTGTTTCAGGCCGGAAAGACCGTGCAGGGCTTAGCGATGCTGACTGTGGCATTTGAGCATTGCGCTGTGCAGGATAAAGCATGGATCCGCGAAATGCAGGAACAGGCTTTCTCTATTGCAGGTGAGGCTGATCGCCGTAATGCGATTGCACTGGCTGGACGCTGGGGACAGGGCACTAATATTCGGCTGATGGCTGAAAGCAACTGAGCGCACTTCTAAGCGCATGTTTTTTTAAAGCGCTCACTATGGAGCGCTTATAATCAACTTACCTTGTTTCTTAAAGCGTTTGTCTAGAACGCGCTTTTCAGCGTGATGACGACCGGCACGTGATCGGATGGTTTTTCCCAGCCACGCGTATGTTTTTCAATGTCCACTGTTTCCAGAAGATCGGCGGCCTCAGGCGAAAGCATCAGATGGTCAATGCGGATGCCATTATTTTTCTGCCATGCACCAGCCTGATAATCCCAGAACGAATAGGACTTATCGGCATCAGTAGTGGCGCGGAAAGCATCGCTAAAGCCTAAATTTTCTAATTCGCGGAACAGGACGCGTGATGTGCGCAGAAAAAGCGCATCATTGACCCATGCAGCAGGTGTTTCTGCGTCTTTTGGTTCCGGTATAATATTATAGTCACCGGCAAGAACAAGCGGTTCTTCAAGGGCGAGTTGTTCTTCAGCCCAGGAGTTCAGGCGCTTCATCCATGAGAGCTTGTATGGGTATTTTTCCGTATCAACCGGATTGCCGTTAGGCAGATATAGCGAAACAACACGTAATACACCTTGATCGGTTGAAAATTGCGCCTGAATAAAGCGTGATTGCTCATCGCTATCATCGCCCGGCAAGCCGCGGGTCACTTCATCAGGTGTTTTCCTGGAGAGAATGGCGACGCCGTTAAAGCCTTTTTGGCCGTGGGTTTCCACGTGGTAGCCGAGCGCTTCAATCTCCATCCGTGGAAACAACTCATCCACCGATTTGATTTCCTGCAAACAGGCAATATCAGGGGATGATTCTTCCAGCCAATGCAGAAGATTGTCGATACGCGCTTTAACGCCGTTAATATTCCATGTCGCTATTTTCATGGCATAAGGAATAGAGAATTGTGAGGAGAACGGCAAGCGCTATAGGGGGAATGGTTGCGCTTGCCACAGATAAATCAGCCTGCAATCAGGCTTTTAAAATCAGCTTAGATCGAGAAGCTGGTGCCGCAACCACAAGAGCTGGTGGCATTTGGATTTTGGATCTGGAATGATTGCCCCATCAGGTCATCAACAAAATCAATGACCGAGCCATCCAGATAAGGCAGCGAGATAGCATCAATCAGCACTTTTGATCCGGCTTTTTCAATCACCAGATCATCGTCTTCTTGATCGCTCACCAGTTCATATTTATATGAAAAACCGGTGCAGCCGCCGCCTTCAACAGAAACGCGCAAAGCTGATTTGTCAGGCTCGCTGCTGAGAATTTTAGCGATCCGCTTGGCGGCTGAATCTGATACGGATATACCCGTCATGGTTTGCTCCGGATAAAAAACTGCGTCTATTATCATAATATCGCAGCACATCTTATGTCATATCTATGATAGCTAAGAACTGACCGGTAAAGTGTCAATGGTGATTAAATGTCGTTTATCAAAGTTTAAGCGACAGAAATATGTTTGTGCTATAGAAAGCAGCATGACAATTTGCGGCAAGCAATCAGCATCAAAGTGAAGTGCGGGCGATAAAATGGAGAATTTGGACGGAATTGGTTTTGGCTATCGGGAGCGGGCGAGCTATGCCTCTGATCCGGCTAAAAGCCGTGGGCGCTTGGTGCCTGAAGCCGATAGTCCGACGCGCACGCCCTATCAGCGTGACCGTGATCGCATTATCCATTCCAATGCGTTTCGCCGTTTGAAACATAAGACACAAGTTTTTATCGCGCATGAGGGCGATCACTATCGCACTCGTTTGACCCATACGATCGAAGTGGCGCAAATTGCGCGGGCATTGGCGCGTGCCTTGCGGCTGGATGAAGATTTGGCCGAAGCCGTGGCCTTGGTGCATGATTTTGGCCACACACCATTTGGCCATACCGGCGAAGATACGCTGAATGAGCGGATGAAGGACTATGGCGGTTTCGACCATAATGCGCAGTCATTGCGCATTGTCACTAAGCTTGAGCATCGCTATGCGGAATTTGATGGGCTGAACCTTAGCTGGGAGACTCTGGAAGGTTTGGTCAAGCATAATGGGCCGCTGACCGGCGCTTATGCAGTGGAAGAGATCGTGGCGCAACCGATCCTTGACTTTAACGACAAATATGATCTGCGGCTTGATAGTTTTGCAAGTCTGGAAGCGCAGTGCGCAGCCATCGCTGACGATATCGCCTATAATGCGCATGATATTGATGATGGCTTGCGGGCAGGGCTTTTGACACTGAAAGGCTTGGAGGATGTCCGGCTTACCCGTGATCTGATTGCGATTGTGCGGGGCAAATATCCAAACCTTGATGATGCGCGTGTCGGCTATGAATTGGTGCGCCGCCAGATCACTGTCATGGTTGAGGATGTGATCAGGGAAGCACGCCGCCGTATTGAGGCATTGCAGCCGCAATCCATTGAAGATGTGCGCAACCATTCTTCAGCTTTGGTTGGTTTCTCGCCAGCCATGTTTGAACAAGAGCGCGAGTTGAAGCGTTATTTGTTTAAAAATCTGTATTTCCATGAAAGCGTTGTCCGACGACGAAGGGTCGCTGACAAGGTTGTGCAGGACTTGTTTGATCTCTATCAGGCAAGCTCTGAAAAGATGCCCGATGAGTGGCAGGCCAAGATGGAAGGCTTGGAAAAACTTCAGAAAGCCAGACATATTGCTGACTTCATCTCCGGTATGACCGACAACTATGCTTTGCGTGAGCATCGACGATTGTTTGACCAAACAGATGAATTGGCTTAATCGGGCGGAAAAGATTTTAAGCGCGATCGATAAGAGTTGGCAAAAGCTTGCTGGTTGCTTTGAGAATTTTATGCATGAGAGGTAGCTTAAAAAGATGAGTGCCTCTGCGAAACAGGACAGATCATGAATATCTTTACAGATTTCGATGAACGTATCAAAAAAACGCTGCAAGACATTGATCTTAAAGCAAAAGACGGTGGTGATTTAGACCTTTCACGCGTTGGTGTTGAGCCGCCGCGCGATGCGAGCCATGGTGATATTGCTACCAATGCGGCGATGGTTTTATCCAAGGCTGTTGGTGAAAATCCGCGTGCCCTGGCCGAGAAAATTGCCGGAGCCTTACGTCAGGACAGCGATGTTGAGTCGGTGGATGTTGCAGGTCCGGGCTTTATCAACTTGCGTTTGAAGCCAGCCTATTGGCAGCGCGGCCTTGCCACAATGTTGGCTTCCGGCACTGATTATGGTCGCTCCGGTTTGGGTGAAGGCCGCAAGGTCAATGTGGAATATGTATCGGCAAACCCAACAGGTCCTATGCATGTCGGTCATTGCCGTGGTGCGGTTGTCGGTGATGTGCTGGCTAATCTTTTGTCCTTCAGCGGCTATGATGTCACTAAAGAATATTACATCAATGATGCGGGCGCGCAGATTGATGTTGTGGCAAAATCTGCTTTCTTGCGTTACCGCGAAGCGCTGGGCGAGGAGATTGGTGAAATTCCGGCCGGTCTTTATCCGGGCGATTATCTCGTTCCTGTCGGTCAGGCACTGGCTGAAGAGTTTGGCAATAAGTTGCTTGAAATGCAGGAAGATGAGCGCCTTGAGATTTTGAAAGAGCGCACCATCAAAGCGATGATGGATATGATCCGCGCTGATCTTGAAGCGCTGAATGTGCGTCATGATCTTTTCTATTCGGAAAAGACATTGCATGCCAATCATGCGCAGGCGATCCGCTCAACCATCAATGACCTGACCATGAAAGGTCATGTTTATAAGGGCAAGCTGCCGCCGCCAAAAGGCCAGCTGCCGGATGATTGGGAAGATCGCGAGCAGACTTTGTTCCGCTCCACCGAAGTGGGCGATGATATCGACCGCGCTTTGATGAAGTCTGACGGCTCATTCACCTATTTTGCTGCTGATGTTGCATATTTCAAAGATAAGTATGATCGCGGCTTTGATGAAATGATCTATGTGCTGGGCGCGGATCATGGCGGTTATGTCAAGCGTCTGGAAGCTGTGGCACGCGCTGTGTCGGATGGTAAGGCCAAGCTCACTGTGCTGCTTTGCCAGATGGTAAAGCTGCTGCGTGACGGCGAACCGGTGCGCATGTCGAAGCGTGCAGGCGAGTTCATTACATTGCGTGATGTGGTGGATGAAGTTGGCCGTGATCCGGTGCGTTTCATGATGCTTTATCGCAAGAGCGATGTGGCACTTGATTTTGACTTTGCCAAGGTCACCGAACAGTCAAAAGACAATCCGGTTTTCTATGTTCAATATGCATCGGCGCGTTGCCATTCAGTATTCCGTCAGGCACGGGAACAATTGGGCATTGAGACGATAGAAAAAGAATCACTTGCGGCGCATTTAAGTCTTTTAACAGATGAAAGTGAATTGGCGCTTATCCGTAAGCTGGCAGAATATCCGCGTCTTATTGAAGCGGCTTCTAGTCATCAAGAGCCGCATAGACTGGCTTTTTACCTGTATGACCTGGCTTCTGCGTTCCATTCTCAATGGAATAAAGGTTCAGAAAACCAAGATTTACGTTTTATCAAGGTTAACGATACAAACTTGTCACTTGCCAGGCTTGGGCTGGTGCAGGTTGTTTCCGACGTTCTGAAATCCGGACTGACTATTATTGGTGCGGATGCTCCGACGGAAATGCGCTGATCAGGTAAAATAACCGGACATGAAAAAGTTCGGGATATGCTTGTGAGGCCATAGTTGAATACTTGCAGAACGGAGCTTTGTCATGAAGCTTTGTTCTGCTGGTTTCGATGGGAAACTACCGTCAACTTTTGCCCACATTGCACTGGTATTTGCAATGGTTACAGATATCGGGTGATATCTTTAGGGTATGAGTTAGGAAGAAGTCATGACGGACAGCAGTTATAAAGCCCGCGGCAACGGCGAGCGTCCGGTGCAGGAAGAAGATGATCCGCTGATGCAGCTTTCGCAGATCGGTGGATTTGATGATTTGTTTTCGGCTCAGTCGAAGCACCAGGATACAACACCCCCGTCGGACGACATGTTCGCTATCGATCTGGAACGTGAATTAGCTGGCGGACTGGATGATGATTTTTTTGCGCAGGATGTGCCGGATGTTTTTGCGGAGACGGTTTCACCGGAACCAGCCGCACCTGCACCTGTGACGCCCGCATCCACCATGGCCGCGGATAATTACCGAGACAGTTATAGAAGCGCGTCAGCGCGCAGCTATGCCAGTTACAATCAGGGTTCGCATGGTTATGGCAGCCTGACCCAGCATTTGCAGTCGCAGCCAGCTACGACAGAGCAGGCGGATGAGCCGGTGGCTGAAAGCTATGAAAGTCCTGCACAGCCTGAAGCTGATGTGCCTTATTCTTATGCCGATCACGGCTTTAATGCTGATTTGGAAAGTGAACTGGCATCAGCTTTGTCAGGTCATGAAGATGTGCTGTCCAGCCGTTCGCTTGGCGGGCAGAGCAATGATATTTATTCTTATGGGGCAGAGCCACAATTCGCATCCGTAGAAGAGCCGGAATATGTGGCTCCGGCGCCTGCTGTTCCTGCTGCATCACTGGAAGATGAATTAGCGAATTTGCTTTTTGGTGATGATGCACCTGCTGCGGCAGCGCCTGCACCGGTTTACGCAGCTGAACCATATCAGGCAGCCGGTGAGCCTGTTTATGAAGAGGCTTATGAGGCACCGGAACCGGTTTATGCCGAGCATGATGAAGCGCCGTTGACATCTTTTGACAATGTCGGGCAGAGCTATGAAGCAGAGCAGAGCATTGATGATTTTGCTGCGCAATCTTCCATTGAAGGTGGCAATTTTCAGCCTGCATTCACTCAAAACGCATATGATGAGCCATCTTTTGCCGAAGCGCCAAGCTTTGCTGCCGAGCCATATTATGCTGAAGAGCCTGGCTATAATGAAGAACCAGTTGCTTCAGCACCTGCGCTTCATTCCAATGATGCGCCGCCGCAGGATATGTTCTTTGATGATACCTCCTTTGCTGTTGAGCCAAGTGACATTGAGCTGAACGCGCTTAATCAGGCTTCGGCCGAGTTTGAAGCAACCCTTGCTGATCTGCCTGAAGAAGATGCATTTGAACTGGATGACGAGAACTTCTCGGAAGCCATTGAGCGCGAATTGTCGGCACAGAGCTATTTTGCTTGGGAAAAAGACAAAGTTCAGCCGGAAGAGGCTGCTGAAGAAGTGCAGGCAGATAATTTCTTCTCCGATCAGGATTTTGATTTCTCGGTTGATGAAACTGCGTCAAGTGCATCAACAAGAGAAGCAGAAGCACCACTGACCTTCGCCCATGCGATTTCAGAAGATGAGCGCAAGCCAGCGCCTTTCCCGCATTATGCGGCGCAGCGTTCAAGCTTTACTGCTCCTGCGCCTGATGTGGCAACGATGAGCGTTTCGGAAGCAAAAGTTGAGCAGACACAGCCGCTCGATCTGCCTGAAGTGCCATATTATGACGAACCGGAAAATGCCGGTCTCAACCAGCTTGAAGCAGAATTTGCCGATGTTTTCAGCGCGATCAGCGTTGAGGAGACACAGCCGGCAGCTAATGATGCAGCAGCATCAGCTGATCGTGTTTTTGAAGATATTTTCCGCGAGAGCTATGCTGATTTTGCCCCGTCTGCCTCAACAGCAGGCGCGGCAGCCGGACTTGCAGCAGGTGCTGCCGTTGCCGGATTAGCAGGTCGTCGTCAAGCCGATGCACAGACATCCTCCTCAGGCAGTCAGGATGATTTTTACAATCATTGGGCAGATGGCAATAATGGTGCAGGACCATCTGCTCCCGAAACTGCCCCTTACGGTATTGGTGAAGATCTGGGGGCTGCCGCAGATGCTTATCGTGAACGTCCGGTGCGTGGTCGCCGCGGTATGTTGCTTGCAACTGCTGCCGGTGTTCTGGTGCTGATCGGCGGCATTGCGTATCACTTTATTGGTGGCGGAATTACTTCGGGTGATCCGGTTATTATTCGCTCTGATAATCAGCCTGTGAAAATGCAGCCGGAAAATCCGGGTGGCGCAACTGTGCCTAATCAGGACAAGGCTGTTTATGAGCGCGTTGCGGGTACAATTCCGCAGAATCCGGAGCAAAAATCTCTGGTCAGCGCGCAGGAGGATCCGGTTGATCTGGCCACTAACGAAGATGAGTTTGGCAGCATTGATGAAGAGCGCAATGACACAGTCACTGCAACCAGCAACAATGCTCCGGCTGAAGAAGCTCCGCTGATTGCGTCGCGCCCTGTGCAGACCATGGTTGTGCGTCCGGATGGTACAATCGTACAAAACCCTGTCGACACGCCGCGTCCTGTAACACCTGTAGCGCCTGAACTGGAAGAGCTGACACCGGAAAACATCATTGAATCCGCACCGCTGACACCAGCTGATGTGATTAATGCACCGGAAAATAATACGCAAACAAGCACACCAGTTGCACCGGTACGCCCTGTGGAAACACAGACCTTCACACCACCGGCACAAGTACCGGTTGCTCCGTCCCGCCCGGCTCAGCAGCCAACAACGGTTGTGGGTACGACAACACCAGTGGCACCGGCAGTGACAGAAACGCCGGCAGCTCCTGCAGCGGGCAGCTATTATATCCAGATCGCATCGCAGCCTTCTGCAGAACTTGCGCAAAAATCTTTTGCAACAATGGGTCAGAAATATGCGAGCGTCATTGGTGGTCGTGCTGTCGATATTCGTAAGGCCGACATTCCGGGCAAGGGTACTTATTACCGTGTTCGTATTGCCGCTGGCTCGAAGGCTGATGCCAACGCATTGTGTGAACGTTATAAAAATGCCGGTGGCAGTTGCTTCGTAACGCAGTAAACAGACAATAATGATTGGCGGTCAGCTGCCGTCAAAAAATATTGTAGAGATATTATGACATTTCTAAAGGGCTCACTCTTGCAAGAGTGAGCCCTTTGTTTATCTTTTGCATCATCCCTTGCGGATATGCTAACCGGAATAGTGATTGAACATTTTAACATAAGGGGCAGATCGCATGGGCAAGTGCAGGGCGATGATTGCAGGTGTTGCTGGTACTGAGCTTAGCGCAGAAGAATTTACGTTCTTTCGCGATGTGAACCCTTGGGGCGCAATTCTCTTCGCCCGCAATGTGGAAAGTCTTGAGCAGTTAAACGAACTGACCACATCCATGCGTGATGCTACAGGACGTTCTGATCTGCCGATTTTCATCGATCAGGAGGGTGGCCGAGTGCAGCGTCTGCGTCCGCCACTGGCGCCTGATTATCCGTCTGCGCAAATGATCGGTGATGTTTACAAGCGTAATCCGGAGCATGGTCTGCGAGCCGCTTGGCTGCTTGGACGATTGCATGCTTTTGATTTGTTGTCGGTTGGAGTGAATGTGAACTGCATGCCGGTGCTGGATGTGCCGGTGGAGGGTGCACATGAAGTGATTGGCAGCCGTGCTTATGCTTACGATCCAGAAGTGGTGGCGCTGCTTGGCCGCCAGAGTGCGGAAGGTTTGCTGGCCGGCGGCGTGTTGCCGGTGGTAAAACATATGCCTGGGCATGGCCGTGCTTTTTGCGATACACACAAAGAACTTGCGCGCGTTACTGTGCCGCTTGCCGAACTGGTTGCACATGATTTTGTGCCGTTTAAAGCGCTCAATGATTTGCCGATGGCGATGACAGCACATGTGGTGTTTGAGGCAATTGATCCTGATTATCCGGCCACTTTGTCGGATACGGTTATCAGAACTATTATCCGTGATGTGCTGGAATTTGACGGTCTGGTCATCAGCGATGATATTTCCATGAAAGCTCTGTCGGGCGATCTTGGTGATCTGGCTGAGGCGATTATTACAGCTGGTTGTGATATCGTGCTGCATTGCAGCGGCGATATGGAAGAAATGCAAAAAGTTGCTGCACGGACCATCAAGCTGGAAGGCAAGGCAAAACGACGTGCCGATCTGGCATTGTCTTATGTCGGTGAGCCTGACCTTTCCAATGAGGAAGAGCTGCGTGCAGAATTTGCAGGTATTTTTAGTGTTGAAGCCTGATTGAAATGTGGATGAGTGCCAGTGGCAGACCCCAAAGCCCCGATATCAGACACCATAGCGCCGCTTGAGGTGTTGTGGCAGGATAGCGACGCATCTGACGATCCGCCGCTACAAATTGATATTGAGGGTTTTGAAGGGCCGCTGGATTTGCTGCTGCATCTGGCGCGTAGCCAGAAGGTGGATCTCACCCGCATTTCTGTGCAGTCGCTTGCCGAACAATATCTTGAATTCATTGATCAGGCGCGGGTTTTGAGACTGGAGCTTGCAGCGGATTATCTGGTGATGGCGGCATGGCTGGCTTTTTTAAAGTCCAAATTGCTGATCCCGAAACAAGCCGATGATAAAGGTGAAACGGGTGAGGAGCTTGCGGCCATGCTGCAATTCCGCCTCAAGCGATTGGAGGCGATGCGTGAGGCGGCTGTACGTCTTGTCAACCGCAACCAGTTGGGGCGGGAAGAGTTTAAACGCGGTGCACCGGAAATGGTGATTGTCGATAAAACCAGCCTGTTTGAAGCGTCACTCTATGAATTGCTTTCAGCCTATACGACGCAGCGCCAGCGCATGTCTGTCACGCAGGTGGAAATCACTTCGCGAGCCGTGTGGTCACTCAAAGAAGCGCGTGATATTCTGACCGGAATGATCGGCGAGATCGGGGATTGGGTGGTGCTTGATCAGTTTTTGATCCGTTATTTGATTGCACCTGATCAGCGTGTTTCAGCGCTTGCCAGTTCTTTTGCTGCAAGCCTTGAGCTGGTGCGTGAAGGCAAACTTGAAATCAAACAAACATCGGCCTTTGAGCCGATTTTCATGCGCAAGGCGTCAAAGCCAGCCAAAGCGACCAAGGAAACGGGAGAAGATAATTGAGCGAATTCTCTGATGTGCCGGGCGTCAATCAACCGGAACAGTTAAGCGCGGCTGAGGCGGCGGAACGGCTGAAGTTTGATGAAGCTGTGCGCAAAGTGGAGGCGATTATTTTTGCATCCGCTCAACCGGTTTCATTGGCTGCTTTAAGTGAACGTGTACCCAATATCGCCTTGGATAAGGTGCTGGAGCGCTTGCAGCATGATTATCGTGTGCGCGGGGTCAATCTGGTTAAACGCGGTGAGGCATGGGGTTTTCGCACAGCGCCTGATCTGGCGCATTTGATGAGCAAGGAAATCGTTCAGCAGCGTAAGCTTTCAAGGGCTGCTTTGGAGGTTTTGGCGATCATTGCCTATCACCAGCCGGTGACGCGCGCGGAATTAGAAGACATTCGCGGCGTTGAAACTTCTAAAGGCACACTGGATGTGCTGATGGAGACGGGCTGGATTAAACTGCGTGGCCGCCGTCGCACACCTGGTCGCCCTGTCACTTATGGCACGACCGAAGCATTTATTGATCACTTTGGTTTGAGTGATATTCGCGATTTGCCGGGTTTGGAAGAATTGCGCGGGGCAGGGTTGTTGTCTGGCCGTATTCCGGCAGGCTTCAAAATTGCACCACCGGATATTGATCTTGATGAATTAACCGCTGATGAAGCGCCGCTTGATGAGGTAAATGTCGGGGAAATGGGGCTGCTGACACCGCTCGACAGCGATGATTAAGCCTTCAAGTTACGAATCAAACAGAGACTTCGCGCATGGTGTCGCTAGTGTTTTAAAGGCTTTAGTTATACGCAAATCACACGGTGTTTGATTAAGTCATTCTGGCTATGGCTGGTATGCTGCTTTTCACAAAAAAAGATTATCAGCATAATTTATGCTAAAATAACAAAACAAATGCTTTTGTTGCCGCTAAACTTATGAAATAGGGTGTTTTGGCTGAAAAAAATCCGGTGAGGAGGCGCGCTCAGGACTGGACACTGTGATAGTTCTGTTTGAAAGATAGCGCCAAAATGATTAAATCGGATTAATCACGTTTTAGTGCCGTAGCAAGTGCGGCAAAGAGAGGAATATCATGGGTAGTTTTTCAATCTGGCATTGGCTGATCGTGCTTGCTGTTGTGTTGTTGTTGTTTGGCCGTGGCAAAATCCCTGAATTGATGGGTGATGTTGCTAAAGGTATTAAAAACTTTAAGCAGGGCATGAACGACGACGAAACCAAAGATGACGGCAAAACCATCGAAAACGATGCGGAAGAAGTGGCTCGTCCTGCAAAAAAGACCACAAAGTCATAATTGCTTTTGAGTGATTGCAGTCAAACAGATTGGCTGTAATCACTCTTCTGTCTGCTGTTTTGTTTATTGCGCCTTGGTTTGCAGCACTTTACTGTTTTATTAAGCGTGGTTTTATTATTTACTTAAATAAAAGATCAGGCTTTTTGTCTGCCGGCTATCGGGATAAAAGCGCAGATAAGCGCGAGGGTATAAAATGCTTGATGTTGGTTGGACCGAAATTCTTGTGATCGCAGTCGTGATGATTGTGATTGTCGGGCCGAAAGATTTGCCCAAAATGCTGCGTGCATTCGGCAAGGCTACGTCGCGCATGCGCACCACCGCCAATGAGTTTAAACGTCAGTTTGATGATGCTTTGAAAGAGGCAGAGCTGGATGATGTGAAAACCATCATTGATGAGACCCGCAAGCTCGACCCGCGCGGAAAAATGACACAGGTTTTTGATCCGATCCGCTCTGCGGGTAATGATCTGAAGGCAAGTCTTAATCAATCGCCAAAACCTGAGCAATCTGTAAAGCCGGTTGATTCCTCCATTTATAAAGATGCTGAAAAAGCAAGTGAGTCAGCGGATATAGCTCCGGCGGCTGAACCAGTGGTGTCGGCACCTGTAAGTGAGGTGAAATCACCGGCAGATGCGATTGCCGAGGCTGTAAGAAAGAATTTACCTGAAGAGGTGAAAGCAGAAGCTGCGAAACCAGCCAAAGCGGCTGAAAAAGCAACAGCTAAAGCTAAGGCCGCACCGAAAGCTAAAGCAGCGCCTAAGGCATCCGTTGCTAAAGCGCCAGCAACGAAAGCTGCTGTTAAGACCGCTGATGCAGCACCGGCAGCGCCTAAAAAGGCACCTGCGAAAAAAGCACCGGCTCCAAAGGCGAGCGCTAAAAAACCTGCTGCAAAAACGACAGGAACGAATGAGTGACCAAAAACGAAGATGAGATTGAGCAGAGCGCAGCTCCGCTCCTTGAGCACCTGATTGAACTGCGTCGCCGTCTGATCTGGGCGATCTTGGCGTTTTTTGTCGCCTTTGTTCTGTGTTTTGCCTTTGCCAAGCAATTGTTCAATCTGCTTGTTGTACCATATCAATGGGCGATTGATTGGGCAGGTTTGGATCGCTCCAAGGCCGAGCTGATCTATACTGCGCCACAAGAATTTTTCTTCACGCAGGTGAAGGTTGCAATGTTTGGCGGCCTTGTTTTGGCTTTCCCGATCATTGCATCGCAGATCTATAAATTTGTGGCGCCTGGTCTCTATAAACACGAAAGAATGGCATTTCTGCCATTTTTGATAGCCTCACCTTTATTGTTTATTTTTGGTGCGGCGCTGGTCTATTTCTTCTTTATTCCGATGGTGATGTGGTTCTTCCTTGCCATGCAGCAGGCAGGCGGCGGCGGTGAGGTGCAGATTTCGCTGTTGCCTAAAGTGTCTGAATATTTGAGCCTCATCATGACGCTTATCGTGGCATTCGGTCTGGTGTTCCAGTTGCCGGTTGTCACCAGTCTGATGGCGCGGGCTGGTTTACTGACCTCGCAAGGCCTTAAAGACAAGCGCAAATATGCGATTGTGATTGCCTTTGTGGTGGCCGCTGTCTTGACACCGCCAGACCCGGCCAGCCAGATCGGCTTGGCAATTCCGACCATTCTGCTCTATGAAGTTTCGATTATTATGGCTCGAATGATTGAGCGTAAAAGAGCAGAAAATAACAATACAGATGAAAGTTCATCTGAAGAGTAAAATCGGCTAAAAAGAATTAAGGATCACCCGTTATAGGCGGGCGATCCTTATAGTGTATAATTTTTGTGAAACGGCTTTTCTCATGCATGATATCAAATGGATCCGCGAAAACCCTGAAGGTTTCGATGCAGCTTTGCAAAAACGTGGTGTTGCTCCTCAATCCGCGCATTTGATTGCGCTGGACGAACAGCGCCGTCTGCACATTGCTAAGGTGCAGGAAGCGCAGGAACGCCGCAATGCTGCATCCAAAGAAATCGGCAAGGCGATGGCTTCCAAAGATATGGAAACAGCCGAAAAGCTGAAAGCAGAAGTAGGCGAGCTGAAAAATTTCTTAAGTGAAGCTGAGGAAGAAGAGCGTCGCCTTAATCAGGAACTGACCACTGCGCTTTCAACATTGCCGAATATTCCGTTGGAATCCGTGCCTCTTGGTCAGGATGAAAACGACAATGTGGAAATTCGCCGCGTTGGCAGTCAGAAGAACTTTGCCTTTGATCCGAAAGAGCATTTCGAAATTGGTGAAAATCTTGGCCTGATGAATTTTGAACGTGCGGCTAAAATTGCCGGTTCACGCTTCACCGTTTTGACTGGCGCTTTGGCACGTCTTGAACGCGCTCTTGGTCAGTTTATGCTGGATCTGCACACGACTGAGCATGGCTACACGGAAGTGATGCCACCGCTGATGGTGCGTGATGAAGCTATGTATGGCACCGGCCAGTTGCCAAAATTTACTGAAGACCTGTTCCGCACCACTGACGGCCGCTGGCTGATCCCGACCTCGGAAGTGCCGCTGACCAATCTGGTGGCGCAGGAAATTCTTGATGGCCGTACATTGCCGCTGCGCTTTACGGCATTGACCCCTTGCTTCCGTTCGGAAGCTGGTTCGGCTGGCCGTGATACCCGCGGTATGCTGCGTCAGCACCAGTTCCTCAAGGTGGAAATGGTATCGATCACTAATGCTGAAAACGCCATTGACGAACATGAGCGCATGACTGCTTGTGCCGAAGAAGTGCTGAAGCGTCTTGATATTCCGTTCCGCACCGTTGTGCTTTGCACGGGCGATATGGGCTTTGGCGCTCAGAAAACCTACGATATTGAAGCATGGATTCCGGGTCAGAAGACCTATCGCGAAATTTCCAGTTGCTCGGTTTGCGGTGATTTCCAAGGCCGCCGCATGAATGCGCGCTACCGCGTTGAAGGCGAGAAAAACACCCGTCACGTTTATACACTCAATGGCTCAGGTGTAGCGGTTGGCCGTGCGTTGATTGCGGTGATTGAAAACTATCAGCAGGAAGATGGCAGCATTATCGTTCCTGACGTGCTGGTGCCTTATATGGGCGGCATGACAAAAATCGAAAAAGTAATTTAAGTTTTTTCGGATAAAGAAGATCTGCCGGACTTATCAATGTCCGGCAGATTTTTAAAAAAATCCGGAGCGGTGCAATCGCTCTGGTTACGGAGCGAAACGATGAATCGGGCTTCTGCACATAAGCGGCCAAAAATGTCGGAACGGGAGGGCTTTGCAGCATTCGTTTTGCGTATGCGTGCAATCGGGCTCCATGATCCGCGTTTGTTTGCTGCTATCGAGTCTGTGCAGCGCCAGAGTTTCATTGATGTGAACTGGATGGATCTGGCTTATTCATCCCGCACGATTCCGCTGCCTTGCGGTGAGTATATTGAAAGCCTTGACGAGCAGACCCGTATTTTATCGGCGCTGAATATTGAGCAAAATCACCGTATTTTAGAAATTGGTACAGGCTCCGGCTTTACTGCGGCTGTGATGGGGCGGTTGGCGACACGGGTCACAAGCCTTGATCGTTATCGCAGCCTTTGCGAGCATGCGCGAAGCCGTATTCAGGCCTTGCAGATTGAGAATATCAACGTCAAACATGCCGATGGTCGCCATGGTGCGGCAGGCGGGCCGTTTGACCGTATTGTCTCATGGGTTGCTTTTGAAGAATTGCCAAAACACTATATTGATCTGCTTGCAACGCATGGCGTGCTGATTGCGCCGGTGGGGCCGGGTGATGGTGTTCAGATGATGACCAAATTGTCAAAAGTCGGCAGCCGTTTTGAGCAGGAAGATTTGCTCTATGTGCGCTATCAGCCGTTTATCGACGGGCTTTCTTCCGTCCTTTAAAATGATTCTTAACTGAATGGTTGATTTGTTTCACTTTTTTAAAGTGATATCCGTCGTTACGAAGCGAGAGTGATGGATATGCCGCTATTTGCGTTTTTATGAAAATTTCAGCTAAAACAGGTGTTTATCGGTTTTTTTCGGCCGATTTCAGCCTTATGGTATCTAATTTATAAATATTTTTCCCCGAATTTACGAATTTTAACCAGAGAGTAACATTAACGGGTTTTAATCAGTCTATAGAGTTTGAGTATGGACGGGTTCAAAATGCGTATCAGAATTTTACAGCAAACGTCCGAGCGCCTGATGCGGAACGTCGCTATCGTTCTGATCGCCGGATTTGCAGCGGGTTGCAGTGCCGATACGATGCGTTTTTCTGACGGGCTTTATGCATCCGCGACGCCATCGGCACCTGTTAATCGTTCGGGTCAGCAAGTTGATGGCGGTTATACAGCATCGGTGCAGCCGGTTTCGTCAGGCAGTGTGCAGCGTAATGAGCTGCCGCCTGTATCGAGTGGTTCTGTCGTTGCCTCCGTTCAGCAATCGGCAAATGACCAATATAATCAGGCAAGAACAAATGTGGTCAATCAGGCGAATAGCCAGATTGGTCAGGCGACTGCCGCAGCAGGTGCTGCTGCAAGCAGCATGGTCGTCCAGTCCGGTGATTCCCTTTATGGTATTGCGCGTCGTGCAGGTGTAAGCCCTGCCGTGTTGATGCAGGCCAATGGTATTACCGACGCCAACAATATCAAAATCGGCCAGACACTGAAAATTCCGGCAGGAGGTGCTGTGCTTGCTGCCGCTGGAACGGTTGCGCAAGGCCAGTTGGCTGGCGCTAAGGAGCAGGTTCTGGGGCAGATTCCGGCTTCTGCGACAACGGTTCAGCAAAATGTTGCTGCTGCTAAAACGGCTATTCAGTCTGGCGGTTATTCCGTTAAAGCCGGTGATTCTTTAAATGCAATTGCACAAAGCCACGGCATTTCGGTTGATGAGCTGAAAAAGGCGAATGGTTTAAGCAATGGGGCTATCCGTGTTGGCCAGTCTTTGATCATTCCGCCTAAAGGTGCAGTGACTGCACCTCAGCAGGTAGCGTCTGTTGCCCCGCAGCAAAATGCGGTTGATGCAACCAAGAAAGCGCCGGCTGCGAGTAATCAAACCAATGATGTGAAGCCTTACACACCGCCAAAAGCCAGCAATCAGGTGATTGAAGATGCGCAGAAAGATGCGTCTATCGCGCCGTCTTCAACCGGTATTTCGCAGATGCGCTGGCCTGTGCGGGGCCGCATCCTGTCCAGCTATGGTCAGCGTGAGGGCACAGCCGTTAATGACGGTATCGACATTATGGTACCGGAAGGCACACCTGTTAAGGCCGCTGAAAACGGCGTTGTGATTTATTCAGGCGATGGGCTGAAGGAATTTGGCAATACGGTGCTGATCCGCCATGATAATGGACTGGTGACTGTTTATGGCCATAATAGTGCTATTACCGTACAACGCGGCCAGAAAGTGCGTCGTGGTGATGAAATTGCTAAATCCGGTATGACTGGTAATGCAAAATCACCAAAACTGCATTTTGAAGTGCGTAAGAATTCAACGCCGGTTAATCCGAATAAATATCTCGAAAGCTGATATTTTAGCGTCAATTCAAGAAAAAGCCCTGAAAGATAAACTCTTTCGGGGCTTTTTTCTTGTTTCTATATTTTATCAGATGTGAACGCGCAAGCGCCCGGCCAGATCCTGAATAAACTGCCATGCAACACGGCCTGAACGATGGCCGCGGGTAGCAGACCAGGTGAGGGCTTCGCGATGCAATTGTTCCTGCTCAACCGGTAGCTTGTAATGGGCGGCGTAGCCGTCGATCATTGCCAGATAATCATCCTGGCTGCATTTATGAAAGCCGAGCCACAGACCAAAGCGATCCGAGAGTGAAACCTTCTCTTCAATCGCTTCTGATGGATTAATGGCGCTTAAGCGCTCATTTTCAATCATATCTCGCGGCATTAAATGGCGGCGATTGGATGTTGCATAGAAGATCACATTGGAAGAGCGGCCTTCAACGCCGCCATCAAGCGCTGCTTTTAGTGATTTGTATGATGTGTCATCATGGTCAAACGACAAATCATCGCAAAACAATATGAAGCGGTAAGGCGCTTTTTTGATGAGGTTCATCAATGCCGGCAATGAATCAATATCTTCACGGTGAATTTCAATCAGCTTTAATGCTGGTTCGTCGCCGCGTGCTGCATTGATTCTGGCATGGGATGCTTTGACAAGCGAAGATTTACCCATACCACGTGCGCCCCATAACAGCACGTTATTAGCCGGATAACCTTTGGCAAAGCGGGTTGTGTTTTCCACCAATTGATCACGCACCAGATCGACCCCCTGAATCAGGTCAATATCAACGCGATTGACGGATTCGACAGGTGCCAAATAGGTTTGCTCCGGTTCCCAGACGAAGCAATCGGCCTGCTCGAAATCAGGTGCGGCAGGCAGAGGGGCGGATAAACGCTCAACAGCTGCAATAAGACGATCAAGCTTTTGTTCAAGCGTGTTAGTTGTAGGACTATAATTACTCATCCATTTTCCAGTCTAGGCCACGGTTTCATGACATTATTGAGCCTGAGCGATTTTAAACACCCATTTTGTTATTCAGTGGCTGAAAAGAGGTGTAACATGGCAATCGATAAGGGAAAAGGTAACTCTATTGCTTTGCAACGGTTGCAATTGCCGCAATAACCATTGTAATGCCGATATTAATTGCCTTTTGATTGAGGTTTTAAAGGAGATATCCCGCATGTTCATCACTCCGGCCTACGCACAAGCAGCAGGTTCACCGGTTGGCCCTGATATGCTCATGAGCATTTTGCCGTTCGTTCTCATCTTTGTTGTTATGTACTTCCTCATTATCCGCCCTCAGCGCGCACAGATGAAGAAGCGACAGGAACAGTTGTCCGCAATTCGTCGTGGCGACAGCGTCGTAACCGGTGGCGGTATTCTTGGTAAAGTGACCAAGGTTTCTGATGATGGTGAACTGGAAGTTGAAATTGCTGAAGGTGTACGTATTAAAGTATTGCGTACAACCATTGCTGATGTTCGTAATAAAGCCGAACCAGTTGCAGACAATAAGAGTAAGTAATTCTTTGTTGTCAGCTTAAGTAATTAAGCGTTTTTTAAAATACCGCATAATACTGATTTCAGGATCAGATATGCGGTATTTTTATTTCAAAATATTGTATTGAAAATTTGCATTTATTCATTGGTTGAGTTTACAGGGTGGACTTAGCCGCAAAAAAAACATAAAGTCGAATCGTAGTGTGCGGCTCACAACATTGAGACGCAGTGGGATCACTACTGAGACAGGCGCATCTTATGCTGCATTATATTGTCTCTATCTGGCTGCATTCAGGCGGTCGGGCTTCATTTGCCGAAGCATATCCCGAACCTGACATAATGGCTCCTTTGAAGGATATGTCAGGAACATAAGCTCGTCTTTGTGGCAGCCTTTTACACGGATGTTCTTTCCGTAGCGTTTTTTCTTTGAGCGTTTAAGGTTTAGCCACCATTGATGGTTGCGAGTTATGTGTTTTTTGCCCGTTTTAATGCTGTTGATCGCGGCATTGCTTCTGCTCGGGCTGAATTTGTTTTCGGCGTCTTTTGAAGCCTGTTTCAGCGTGTTTTTGCTTTGATGAGCAGAAACGCGACCGGATTGGCATGAGTCTTTTTCAGATTGTCTGTTGGCATGGCGGAAAAGGCTAAAAGAAGGAAAATATTTGCATGCAGGAGACTGAGTTCTTCCAGTTATCAGCAACCACAGCAGTTTTATTATTGCTGGGGTTTTATGGAGCGACATTTTTAATGTCGCTGACAATCGGCAGAAAAAACGAAACTGCTGACGGTTATATGGTTTCCAACAGTGCTGTGGGCTTCGGGCTTTCCGCTGCCAGTATGATTGCAACTTGGATATGGGCGGCATCTTTTTATGCAAGCGCCACTTCTGGATATAAATATGGCCTTTCAGGACCTATTCATTATGGTTTCTGGGGCGCATTGATGATTTTGTTCATCTATCCTTTCGGGAGACGTTTTCGTAAACTTGCCCCGCAGGCACACACGCTGGCAGAGGTGATCCACGCCCGCCACGGACGTTCCAGCCAGTTGATTATGGCAATCTCAAACCTGATCGGCAGCACCATCAGCCTGATGGTCAACTTTACCGCTGCCGGGGCGTTAGTTTCAGTTCTAAGCCCGTTGTCATTTATTCAAGGCGTTTTGATCGCTGGTTTAGGTGTTTTATCTTACACCTTGTGGTCAGGCTTTCGCGCCTCCGTGATGACCGATTTTTCACAATTGGTTGCGATGATCCTCTCGGCTGTGATTATTATTCCGCTGATTTATTTTAATGCGGGCGGTTCGGATATGATTGCCGATAATTGGCATCGCTTAACGCCGGAACAGGCCAATTTCTTCTCAACCACAGCCATTTTGGAGCAGGGCGCACCTTATTTTGTCGCGGTTCTTGCTTATGCGATTGGTAATCAGACCATTGCGCAGCGTTTATTTGCAGTGCGTGAAGATTTGATCCAGTCAACCTTTCTGACCGCTACCATCGGTTATGGCGCCGTTGTAATCGGCCTTGGCATGCTAGGGCTTCTGGCTTTGTTTGCCGGTATCGTACCAGTTGACAGTGATATGAATAATATCATTCCGCAAATGGCCTCCGCCTATCTGCCGCCTGTTGGCATCGCCTTGTTTTTCATTCTTGTGATTGGCTCGCTGTCCTCGACAGCAGATGCTGATCTATGTGCTTTATCAGCCATTGTGATGACCGATATTTATGGAAAAAACCTTGCCAAAGGTAAGCCGGATCCAAATAAAATGCTGCGCTGGGGCAGGGTGACGATGATCGTTGCAACCATGCTCGGTGTTGTTTTGGCAACGTTGCGCTTTGATATTTTGGTGATGCTGGTTTTTGTCGGCGCGCTGTGGGGAGCAATCGTGTTTCCGGTGATTGTTAGTTTCTACTGGAACCGTGTCAGCAATTTTGCTTTCACCACTTCAGTCTTTTGCGCGGTTGTTCTCTTTACCATCGTGCGCTTTGAACTGGTGCCGATCACTGGTTTTGTTGCCTCATTTTATGAGTTCTGTGCAGCCATTGGCGGTGCTGTGGTGCTGGGGCTTATGACTTTTGCCTTCTTCCGTAAAGAAGCAGCTTTTTTAGTTGCTGGTGTTGCTTTCTTGTTTTTTGCACCGGCATTCCATGGGTTCTTACGCGATTACATCGTGCTGACCGGCTCGCTGACAGCCTATGGTGTGAGTGCGGTTATCTGCGTGGCATTGAGCCTGCGTAGTCAGGAACGTTTTGACTTTAGCCTTCTGTCTAAACGAGTGACGGCTTTCCATGAGGAAGAAGAAAAGCTCACTGGTGTGTCCGGTAATCTGGCACCTGCCAAAAGCTAAATTTTCAAACGAAAGGATAAAACATGAATATGCTTAGTCTTTATATTTTGATCTGGCCGATGATCTCGACAGGAATTTTGGCGCTCCTCGTTATCTCGCTGTTTAAAGATATTATGCATGCGCGCAAACACGGATTGGCGATGGTCTGATCCAAAATAACAGGGCAGCAGCAATGCTGCCCTTTTTTATTACTCATAAAATCTTGTGCCTTTTCATTTGCTTTTTTATCAAAGCTGTACCATATGAAGCGAAGGCGCTTGGGCCGGTGGTTAAAATCCGGCTTTCCCACGATGGACTTTGTTGCGTCTGACTCTCCAATCACGTGAAATGGTTTTCGTGGCGAGAGGGTTCTGCGCATGGACATGCGCAGGCACGACAGCGCAAGTCGCGTGGGAACAAAACGTTTCACGCCTCGTCGTTTTCATGAAAAAAACTGATTGATGTCAGGTTGCGCCTGATGTCGTGAATGCGGTGGCATATTTTTATGCCTGCCGCTGAAAGAGATTAAATTGTCGAATGAAGATTTAAGCAGCTTTGCTGCATTAGGCATTACCGGCGTTTTGCTTAAAGGCGTTGAAGCAGCCGGAATGACCGAACCAAAGCCGATCCAGCAGCAGTCTATTCCGGCGCAGTTGGCAGGTCATGATATTCTGGGCATTGCGCAGACTGGCTCGGGTAAAACTGCCGCTTTTAGCTTGCCGATTTTGGAAAAGATTATCGGCCTTGGTGACAAGCGCAAGGGTAAAACCGCACGTGCACTTATTCTTGCACCAACCCGTGAATTGGCGGTGCAGATTGAGCAGACAATCCGCACAGTTTCCAAAAATGCCCATATCTCAACAGCTCTGGTGCTGGGTGGCGTATCGCGTCTGACACAGATCAAGCGTATGCAGGGCGGCGTAGATGTGCTGATCGCAACGCCTGGTCGTTTGACTGACTTGGTACGTGAAAACTGCATTGATCTGTCTGAAACCCGCTGGCTGGTGCTTGATGAAGCAGACCGTATGCTGGATATGGGCTTTATCAATGACGTGAAGCGTATTGCCAAAGGCACACATAAAAACCGCCAGACTGCATTGTTCTCTGCAACCATGCCAAAAGAAATCGCAAGCTTGGCACAGACATTGCTGCGCGATCCTGTTCGTGTGGAAGTAGCGCCGCAGGGCACTACCGCGTCTGAGATCACACAAATTGTGCATCCGGTTGTCACTAAAGAAAAACGCAGCATGCTTTCCGGCCTGCTGACCGATCCGGCAATGAAAACAGTCATCGTTTTCACTCGTACCAAACATGGTGCAGATGCCGTTACACGTCATCTGGAACGCGATGGTTATGAAGTGGCTGCCATCCACGGCAATAAGTCACAAAACGCTCGTCAGCGCGCGTTAAACGGTTTCCGTGACGGAACTGTACGTATTCTGGTGGCAACTGATATTGCTGCACGCGGTATCGACGTGCCGGGCATTACCCATGTGGTCAATTATGATCTGCCGGATGAGCCGGAAACCTATGTGCATCGTATCGGCCGTACCGGTCGTAATGGCGCTGATGGTGCATCGATCACCCTTTATGATCCGGGCACAGAAAATCAGAAGCTGCGTGCAGTGGAACGTGTAATCCGCAATAAGCTGCCAATCAAAGATGCGCCGGCACCTAAAGGTCCGATGCCGGAACGTCCGCGCCTTGATAAGCCGGAGATCGCTGATCGTCCTGCCAGCAATCGTGGTAGACCGTCTGGTCAAAAAGCGGGTAATCGTAATTCATCGCGTCCAAAATTCCGTACTGAACGCAACCACGAAGATCGCGGTGAAGCTATCTGGACGAATGACGGTCGCAGTGAAGGCCGTAATGAAGCCCGAGGCGAACAGCGCAACAGCAATCGCGGCCCGTCAGGCCAGCCTGCTAAAAAGCCATATCGCCGTAGCCGTCGTCCGCAAAATGGTGGTGGTCGCGCTGCCTGATCAGTATAGCTGAAAATGAAAAACTAACAAAAGCCGCTATGTAAAAAAACATAGCGGCTTTTTTGTTATATAGAGCCGTAAAACCTTGCTTAAACACCTTTGAATCTGCAACAAATTTGCTTGAACGGTTTTAGGCTTGCCCCTAGCTTGGCCTCTCAATCTTATGTTCAAAGTTATATTTTGAAGGGAAATCCCATGCAGTCGGTGATTGATGCAATCGGCAATACACCTTTGATCCGTTTGAGAAAAGCGTCGGAAATCACGGGCTGTGAAATTTGGGGCAAGGCCGAGTTTCTCAATCCCGGCCAGTCGGTGAAAGATCGCGCCGCTCTTTATATTATCAGAGATGCAGAGAAGCGTGGTGTCCTGCGCCCCGGTGGGGTGATCGTGGAAGGAACTGCCGGTAATACCGGTATTGGCCTTACCATGGTTGCCAAAGCGCTTGGCTATCGAACCGTTATCATCATTCCGGAAACCCAATCTACAGAAAAGAAAGATGCTTTGCGTCTTTTAGGCGCTGAACTAATTGAAGTGCCGGCCGTCCCTTATGCTAATCCAAATAATTATGTGCGGATGTCTGAGCGGGTTGCCAGACAATTGGCACAAACAGAGCCGGCAGGTGCCGTTTGGGCAAATCAGTTTGACAATATTATCAACCGACAGGCGCATATTGAAACAACGGCTGAAGAGATTTGGGCGGATACAAATGGTAAGGTTGACGGTTTTGTCAGCGCTGTTGGTTCCGGTGGTACTTTGGCCGGTATTGCTATGGGGCTGAAAGCAAAGAATAAAAATATCAAAGTGGCTCTGGCCGATCCGCATGGCGCGGCCCTATATTCCTATTACACGCAAGGGGTGTTGAAAGGGGAAGGTGATTCTATCACTGAGGGCATCGGGCAGGGGCGCATTACCGGTAACCTGGAAGGGTTCAAGCCGGATATGGCTTATCGCATCAGCGATAAGCAGGCATTGGAGATACTCTATGATCTGGTGCAGCATGAAGGCTTATGCCTTGGTGGCTCCAGTGGTATCAATATTGCCGGTGCGATTGCGCTTGCTAAAGATTTAGGGCCCGGCCACCATATCGTGACCGTCTTGTGTGATTACGGTAACCGTTATCAATCCAAACTGTTTAATCCGGCCTTTCTGCGGCAGAAAAATCTCCCCGTTCCGCAATGGCTGGAAACAAAAACAGACATATCAGTTCCATATGAAAGTGTGCCATGACCTATAACACGAAGAAGCTTTTTCAGGATGATGCCTATCTCACACAGGCAGAAGCAGAAGTTGTCGCTGTGACTGAAACCGGTGGCATTATTCTGGATCAGACCGTGTTTTATGCCACATCAGGCGGCCAGCCTGGTGATAGTGGTGTTTTAAAGTGTGGTGATGGTACGCTCATTCCTATTGCAACCACCGTCACCGGTGCCGATAAGTCCGAAATTGTGCATCAGCCGCAAGAAGGTGCGCCATTTGTAACGGTTGGCGACAAGGTGACAATGGAAATTGACTGGCAGCGTCGATTGAAATTAATGCGTATGCACACAGCCTGCCATATTCTTTCCATTGTTTGCCCGTTTCCTATCACCGGTGCGGCTGTTGGTGAGGACGAAAGCCGTGTGGATTTTGCTTCTCCTGATGCGCTTTACACAAAAGAGCTTGTCACCGAGAAGATGATGGAGCTTATTAATGGCAATCATCCGATCCGCATCAATTGGATCACCGATGAGGAGCTGCTTGCCAATCCGGGCCTTGTGAAATCTAAAAACGTTCGTCCGCCTGTTGGCACCGGCCATATCCGGCTGGTAGAAATTGGTGAAAATGCTTCACTGGATTCGCAACCTTGTGGCGGTACGCACGTTTCACTGACAAGCGAGATCGGTGCGCTACATATCGGCAAGATCGAGAATAAAGGCAAGGAAAACCGCCGCTTCCGCATTCGCTTTGGTGATGCTGCTACTGTTTGAGGCTTTAAAACCGGTCATAGACCATGGGAGATCAGAATGACGCAGAAGAGCCGTTTTGTCGTTTCACGGGACTGGTTGTTGGAAAATTTGAAGACACCCGGTGTCAGAATTGTTGATGCATCCTGGTATTTGCCGGCATCGGGACGCAATGGTAAAGCCGAGTTTGAAGAGGCGCATATTCCGGGCGCAATCTTTTTCGATCAGGATGAAATCGCCGATCATTCAACCGGCTTGCCGCATTCGCTGCCTTCACCACAGCTCTTTGCGCATCATATGGGCGCTGTCGGCATTACACCGCATGATACAATTGTTGTCTATGACGGGCTTGGCTATTTTTCAGCACCACGTGTCTGGTGGATGTTCCGCATCATGGGTGCTAAAAATGTTCTGATTTTGGATGGCGGTTTTGATGGCTGGAAAAAGGCGGGATTTCCGGTAACCGCTGAGAAAACTAAGGTTGCAGGCTCGCTGTTCAAGCCTCATTTTGATGCAAATTCGGTAGTCACTTTCGATGAGATGCTGGAAGTTGTCGGCAAAAAACTAAGCCAGATTGCTGATGCGCGCGGCAAAGGGCGCTTTACTGCTCAAGAGGCTGAACCGCGCGCTGGTATGCGTTCTGGGCATATGCCGGGTGCGCGTAACGTACCGGTGACAGAAATTGCTGAAAACGGCGAACTGAAACCTCTTGATGAGTTGCGCCGCCTTTTCGAAAAAGCCGGTATTGATCTCAGTAAACCTGTGATAACCAGTTGCGGCTCCGGCGTTACAGCCGCAGCATTGATTTTTGCGCTTGCTTCACTTGGTCACGAACAACTGCGTCTTTATGACGGTTCATGGAGTGAATGGGGCGGGCGAGATGATACACCCGTAGCGACTGGCGAGGCTGATGCCTGATATTGATAAAAAGACTGTTTTAACCCGCATTACATTTTTGGAATTGGCGGAGCGTTTGAATTATGCGCTCCCTGTTCCTTCCGGCGTAAGGCTGGCGATGATGCGGGCAAGCGATATACCATTGCATTTCTACCGCTATCTCTATGCGCAAGTGGGCAAAGATTATAATTGGTGGTCTAGAGCCAGTTTAAGCGATGAAAAACTAGCAGAATATGTGCACAGCGATGATACTGAAATCCATGTGCTTTACGTGAACGGCTCACCGGCCGGTTTTTGTGAACTGAGCACAAAAGGACTGCCGGAGCATGTCGAGCTGGTTTATTTCGGGCTAATTGCCGATTTTCACGGACGCGGCCTGTCCCGCTTCTTTCTCAATGAAGCGTTGAGTGCTGCATGGTTGCATGAACCACAGAAAATCAAATTACAGACATGTTCACTGGATAGTCCGAAAGCGCTGCAGCTTTATCAGCGCATGGGATTTTCAGCGATCGGCTGGCGCGAGGAAGAGGTGCCTCTTTTAAACGGCGAGGCATAATTTAAGCGCTCTTGTGGCGAATATGTGTAACCAGTTGCGTATCTGGTTCACTTTCATTGATCAATACAACACAATTACGGCCACGCTGCTTGGCCGTATAAAGACCGCGATCTGCACGGCTCATAATTTGTGAGTTGGTTTCATTTTTGGGCGCAGTGGTTGCACCAATGCTGATGGTGAGCGGCTGCTGACTGCCATCAATTGAATGAAATGGTGTCGTTTCCACCTCCGAGCGGATGCGCTCGGAAACCCGCTTGGCGGTATCTGCGCTGGCATTGGGTAAAAAGACACAAAATTCCTCGCCGCCGATACGGCCGACAAGATCACCCTTGCGCGTCACACTTTCAATGGCAAAGGCAATAAGCTTGAGCGCTCTGTCGCCCGCCGCATGGCCATGATTATCGTTAATGGCTTTAAAATGATCAGCATCAATCATCAAAAGAGCGCCGGTTTCAATGCGGGAGCGGGCAATTTTTATGGCTTCAAACAGGGATTCCCTATTAAGCAGGCCTGTCATATGGTCGATTTTGGCGCGCGCCTGCAATTCTGCATGTGCAACTTCTAGCAGGTGATGTTGCTCAGCCAAGTTCTGAAACTTGGAAAACAGAATGTAAAGTGAAGGAAACGCGGTCAAAATTGGCAATATGGCACTCAGAGTCAGCGCTGTAACACTGATCGGATTGCCAATAATGACAGCTACAAGCCAAGTGACCAGTACTGATAACAGTGTCACGATGAATGTAGCTATAGCTGTTTTAAACAGCGTGTACTTCATTACCATACAACTTCTATGTGTTGATTTTAAGGATTATCGTATCATTCACATGTTATTCGTAGTCAGCTACATGACAGGCTTATATAAGCGCTGTCATGCAGTATTAAGTGATGACATAAGCGGTGGAGTTCCTCCACAGAAGCGTCCGGCTCAGTCATACTTTTTATCTGTTTAAAATGCTGCATTTACGTTTCAGAACATATTTGTTCTTACGAAAATGCTAAATTTACTTGCATGTAGGTGACGGGTCTTTATCAGGGTACGATGACTGCTACAAGTACCAGAAGCAGTCCGAGCATGGATATCCCCCAGCTTATGCTGCGAAATGGCCCTTGGCCGATGGCGTAAAGCGGTAAATAAGCGAAGCGTGCCAATACAAACAGCCATGCACCTGTCAGTGTCAAAGTGCCGGTTTTGCCCGCAATATGCGCAATCAGTACCGCCGCAATAAAAAGCGGTAATGTTTCGTAGAAGTTTTTCTGCGCACGTTGAAGGCGGGCGGTTATAATGCCCACCGGAGGACCTTGTTCGTCACGCGGCCCCATATTGTATTCACTGCCAGTTTCGCGATTGCGAAATGCTGCAGGTGCCATCACATGGATAATAGCCAGAACAAGAGTGGCCGTCAGTAGATAAAGCTCGGGTGTCATGCCTTATTATCCTTTATTATTGTTAAGTCGCATAGTGCCGGTTTGCTGGCGATTGAGATGCCAGGAAAAAGCCTCTTCAAGAAGATGCGGTGTGTGTCCGCCACGGGCACAGGCACGTTCATAATAATCATTGATCTGGGACTGATAGTCAGGATGCACACAATTATCGATAATGGTGCGCGCGCGCTCACGCGGGGCGAGGCCGCGCAAATCCGCCAGTCCCTGCTCGGTGACCAGGATATCAACATCGTGCTCATTATGGTCAACGTGGGTGACCATCGGTACGATGGATGAAATCTGGCCGTTTTTCGCAATCGATTTGCTGACGAAAATGGAAATATAGGCATTGCGGGCAAAATCGCCCGAACCGCCAATACCATTCATCATATTGGTGCCATCAACATGAGTGGAATTCACATTGCCGTAAATGTCGAATTCCAGCGCTGTATTAATGCCGATAATACCTAGACGACGGATCACTTCCGGATGATTGCTGATTTCTTGAGGGCGCAGGATCAACTGATCGCGGTAGCGGTCGAGATTATTATAAACACGCTCCGCATATGACTGGCTTAAAGTGATGGAGGAGCCGGAGGCAAAATCCAGCTTGCCTGCATCAATCAGGTCAAAGGTCGAATCCTGCAAAACCTCGCTATACATGCGCAGATTATGGAAAGGACTTTCTGCAAAGCCTTTAAGTACCGCATTGGCAATGCTGCCAATGCCGGCTTGCAAAGGGTTGAGGCTCATATCGAGCCTTCCTTTTTCCACTTCATCTTCCAGAAACCTGATCAAATGCTGGGCAATGGCTGAGGTTTCGTCATCCGCTGGCTCAACCGTTGAGGCACTGTCATATTCATGGGTAATGACAATGGCAGCGATCTTCTCAATCGGGATCGGAATATAAGGCGTGCCAACACGGCTGTTGCAATCCATGACGGCGATTGGCTCGCGCGACGGACGTTTGGTCGGGATATAAATATCGTGCAAACCTTCCAGCTCAAGCGGATGGTTGAGGTTGATTTCAACAATAACCTTTTCCGCCAGAATGGCAAAACTTGCTGAATTGCCGATGGATGTGGTCGGAATGATCGCACCGTCTTGCGTAATGGCAAGCGCTTCAACCACTGCATAATCAATCGGGCCGATTTGCTTGGAACGGAGCTGTTCAACCGTTTCGGAGAGGTGCTGATCGATGAACATCACCTCGCCGCGATTGATAGCAGCGCGCAAGGTTATGTCGACCTGAAACGGCATACGACGTTCCAGAATGTTTGCTTCTGTTAAAATTTTATCGACATCATGACCAAGCGATGCGCCGGTTATGAGAGTGATTTGAAAAGGATTAGTTTGCGCAATTTCGGCCATTGCAACCGGCACAGCTTTGGCATCACCGGCACGGGTAAAGCCGCTCATGCCGACAACCATTCCGTCTTTAATCAGGCTTGCTGCTTCATGCGCCGAAACGATTTTGCTCATTAATGATTGATTGCGGATACGTTTTTCAAGCATTAGAAACCTTCCGGTATTCTCCGGGTGCCATCAATAAAAGCATGATGCGCACGATAGTCATGACACAAAAAGTTGAAACTCCGAATGCGCCTTATGTGGCTTTGTTCGGGGCATATTTTATTTATATAGATTAGATCGGCAATTCCGAAACGGATTGCAATCGCTTTTGAAATTTATTGCCTGATTTCTTTTTTGGCAATTAAATTAAAATATGAGAATGTTAAAATATCCATTTGATATGGTTGTAATAAAAGCTGTTTCTTGAAAATAAAAAAGGGATCACATTGCTGTGATCCCTTTGAGTTTTTGATGCATCTTTTTTTAGCGCAAACGGCCACTTGCATGAGCAAGCATGGTGTAGACCTTACCGGTATCTGAAGTCAGATAAGACTGAGTCACCATCTGGTCGCGGTCGCTGCGTGCTACATCTTCAAGCAAGCGCTGGAAGTCATTCATGTAGCGGTCAACTGCACGGCGGAACTCGGCTTCGCTTTCGTATTTGCGCTTGATTTCGTTGAATGTCTGCTCACCCTTAGCGGTGTAGAGGCGACGCGAGAAGATATTGCGCTCACCACGACGATAACGTGTCCACAGGTCAACTGCAGCTTCATGATCGATTGCACGGGCAATATCCATCGACAGGGAATTCAGCGATTCTGAATTCTGCGAAGAACGCTGTTCAGGTGCAGGCTTGGCAGGCTTGTCATCATCTCGCGATGCGCGTGCCAGAAGATCAGACACCCAGCCGCGTGGCTTCTCACCGGCCTGCTGAGCAGGCTTGGCAGCAAAGCTTGGCTGTGAAGCTGCTACAACGCGATCTTCACTAGGGGTAACCGGTGTTGCTTCCTGATAGGCCATATTGCGGCTTGCAGGAATAGCAGGGCGTGGCGCACGTGCTTGACTGCGGTCTGCTTGCTCATCACCAACATCAACCAGACGGCCGGATTTGTTGACGATTTGTGCCAGCTCTTTCAGCGCGTTGATTTGCTCGGAAACAGCCTTACGCATTGCAGTGGTGGATTCTTTTGCCTGTTCAGGCATATCCAGCACGCCGCGCTGCAATTCACCACGGGTTTCGTTCAGCTCGGTACGAATTTCAGTGGCGGTGCGGCGGATTTCGTCGGTTGCAGAAGCAAACTTCTGTGCAGCTTCTTCCACAAGGCTTGTCACGCTGTCGCGAAGGTTTTCAGCCGATGTCCGGGTCTGGCCTTCAGCGCGCTCAAAGCTACCACTGACGAGCTGCTCAAAGGACTGCATCAGGTGCTGGATAGTCTCTGACTTGGCAACAAGGCCGTTTGCCAGTTTGTCCAGTGCTTCCTGACGTTCCGTCAATGTGCTGCTCAGGCCGTTCTGCGCAGAGTTGATCATGTCGGATGCGGAAGCCAGAACTTGGCTGTGCGCTTCAAAGCGACCGGCAATATCACCAATCTGCTGCAATGCATTGCCGGACAATTCACGCAAGTGACCAAGATTATTGTCGATCAGCTTGGTGGATGTGTGGAACATTTCTGCTGCACGATGGGTATTGCGGGCAAAGTTTGACGTCGACTCAACCAGCTTGGTGTCAACATCGCTTAAATTGCGGGTTGCGGTATCAATCAGCTGACCCAACTGGTTGTTGGATGCGGACAGGCGATCAATCAGGTCACTGACACCTTCAGAGAGGCCATTTTTAGCTTCCTGAACGGCTGCAATTGTATCGGCGGTACGGTTGGCCAGTGCATTGACGAGTGCCGCATTTTCAGCGCGCAATCTGTCGGTCGCAGCATGAGTTGCTTCTTCAAGCTGTGTTGCAAGGCCACGGCCGCTATCTGCCAGACGCTGAACCAGAGGCTCGGCGGTGTCGGCCAGAATATTGGTGATTTCGAGGGAGCGCGCTGCCAGAACTGCATTGAGTTCACGGGTGCGTTCTTCAAGAGTTACAGCCGTTGTATCGGTTACCTGCGCAATGCGGGCCTCAACGGAGCCAAGCTCAACTGTAATCTGCGAGCCGATGTCACCAAGGCGGGTAGCGATTGCATCGGCACGTTCATTCAGGCGTGCCTCGGTGCCGGAGAGATTGTCTTCAATACGGGTGGCGAAGGCATCGCTATGGCTTGCCAGTGTATCTGTTGTTTTGAATGCTGTGTCAGCAATGCGTGATTCGATTGCCGACAGGCCACCTGTCAGGCGGTTTTCAATGTCGTGCAAGCTAGCAGCAACTTCCGTTGCGCGGGCATCAAGACGCTGTTCGGTGCCGCCCATTGTCTCAATAAGGCGGGTGCTGAACTGGGTACCAAAACCATCAAGGGTTTCGCCGGCTTTTGCCGCTTCCTGTGACAGGCTGCTGGCAGCTTCAACGATTTTCTCACGCAATGTGTTAGCAACAACGCCGGCGCTCTGTTCAAGCGAGCGACGAACATTATCAACACCCATCGCCAGCGCTTTTTCCATGGTCTGGGTGCGCTCAGCAATGACGCCGGACTGGCCGTCAAATGCGGAATTGATCAGCGCATTGCTGTTTTCAATAGCCTCCTGAAGGCCGGATGTGCGGCTTTGGATGGCTTCATGGTAGCCGTCAAGTGACTGGCTGAGTGAAGCGGATGCTTCATTGATGGAAGAATGCAGACGCTGCGAGCCATCTTCCATGCTGCGTTCATGATTGCCAAGAACCTGAGCCAAAGCTGCTGCGTTGCTGCTGAGGGTTTGTGCCATCATGCCAACGCGCTCGTCCAGCTGACGGGCGTGATCTTCAAAGCCTGCACTCCATGCCGCTTTGCTTTCATTCATGATCAGACCCATGGCATTGTTACGCTCGTCGAGCATATGTGCCAGTTCTGCCTGCCCCTCTTGAATGGAGCTGCGGATGGTCGAAACGCGTTCATCCAGCGCATTGCTGAGGCTTTCGCGCTTTTCGCTCAATGTTTGGTTGAGAAGGCTTGTGCGTTCATCCAAAGTCTGAGCGAGCAGGTTCTGGTTGCCTTCCAGCGCGCTCTGAATTGCTGACATACGTTGATCAAGCGCCTGGATGTGACCTTCAAAATTCTGGCCGAGCAAGGCGTGGTTTTGTTCCATCGCCTGACGCAGATCATTAGTGCGCTGCTCCAGAATAGCGGCATGGTTTTGCGAAGCATCACTCAGCATATGCGCGTTTTGAGCAACAACCTGCTCAATATTGACGCTGTGCTGTGCCAATGAATTGGCATGCTCCTGAATGGCAGCAGCTACACGATCCGCTTCACTGCTCAGTGAATTGGTGAAAGCATCGCGGCTTTCAGCCAGCTGGCCAGCAAATGTGGCAGCTTTTTCGCTCAGCAATGAGCCAACACCATGGGTGATGCTGTTGAGGTCTTCACCAATCTTTGACTTTGTTTCGTCAATGATGGTGCTGATTGATGCGCGACCACCGGAGAATGTGTCAGCAATTTCACGGGTGCGTGCAATGAGGTTTTCATTGATCTGGCGTGAACGGGCATCAAGTGCCGCATTGAGTTTTTCAGTGCTGGCATCCAGCGCATGAGCACGGTTTTCAAACTCGCTGACAAGCGATGCACCGCGTTCAGTCAGTGTCGTGTCGAGGTTGGTCAGGCGTGTATCAAATTCACTGACCATTGTTTGGGTTGCATCGCCAAGCAGGTTAGCAATGCCGCTTGTACGTGTATCCAAAGCTTCTGTCAGCTTGTCGGTGATCGTGCGTGACTGTTCGTCAATGGCGCTTATGCGTGAATCAAGGATTTCCGCAAAAGCCTGGCCTGAGGAGGTGATACCGGCGGCAATCGTGCCGGTTTTTGTTTCAATCGCTTCGGTGATGGCGCTGCCGCCTTCACGAATACCACTGATGAGACGATCACCGGTATCGGTCAAAACAGAATTTAGCTGTTCAGATGCAGCTAATACATTGTCACGAATAATAGTTGTGGCACTGGTCAGCTCTTCTTTAAGCTGCTCATGCGCGCCACTGATGGAAGAGCGGACACGCTCGGCATGGCTGACAACAGCTTCACGCTCACTGTTCAAATCGCCAACGAGAGAGCGGATGCGTACTTCATTATCTGAGTAAGCGCGTTCCAGTTCGTTCACTTCCGATTGAACCAGTGTTTCAAGTTCAACAGCACGTGCAAGAGTGCGCTCAATGCCTTCATTCATCGCAGCCACTTCACGGCGCACGGCTTGTCCGAGATTGGACACGCGGTCACCGGCGAGATTATCAGGCTCTGCCAGGCGAAGGGCAGCTTCTGTCATACGGCGGGCTGCCGATTGCATTTCCTGTGCACGGCGCACGAGCTGTGCAAAACCCCAGAACATAACAACAGGTACAGCAACACCGGTTGCAATGCCTAAACCTGCCGGAGTGCCGAAGAATTCACCGACAGATTGCAGTGTGGGAAAACCGCCATTGAGGGAGCGGGCGAGCATGATGCCACCCGCAGCCCACAAAGTGCTGACAGCGGTGGTTGTCCAGAAAATTTTTGATGAGCGCTCGGTCGCACGACGCGAGGTAAACATGCCATCGCCGCGCAGGTCGTCATTGGCAGGTTTGAGTGCGGAGGCGCGAGGTGAGGAGCTGACAGCAGAGGCTTGCGAGGTAACAAGCTCAGCATCAGAAGTGTTTTTTGGTTCAGAATTGGCGGCTTTGACAGTTGGCGGTGAAGGCGGGGCAGGTGGCGCTGCAACAACAGCCACATCGGCAGCTGCGACATTGCTCGTGTCGGCTACGCTGACCAGCTCTTCTTTACGACTTGCCAAGAGGGATGCATTTTGCTCGCTGGCCAGTTCTTCTGCCGCGCGCGAAATCTGCAACTCCAGATCATCAAGCGTGATTTCGTCATCAATGGCGCCCAGATCCATATCAAGATCAAGACCGTCGTTAAAATCGATGTCGAGCGCTTTTTCCAGCGCTGCTTCGACTTCCATGTCGATCTTCTGTGCTTTGGTAGATGTTGCCATCGATCTTTTACCTCGTACTCAAAAACTCTGTGACGTGCGACGCTAAACGCGCGCCATACTTATTCCGCCATCTTGCATAGTACCGGCTTGCGAAGTTGAAGGAAATAGCGCAATCGCGCATTACCAAAAACTTTAAATAGAAGGTTAACGGAATAGTTCTCAATTTTTCAAAACCCCAGAGCAGGTGGGGTTTCACATTATTTCTGAATTGTGGAAATCTTAAGATTGATAATTGTATCAGCTCTTAAAAAGTAACGTGAGTTGCTTTTTTAATGCATTTATTAACCGTTTTTATAAAATTAATAACAGCTCTTACTAATGTATCACCTGTCGGATTTTACAGGACTTTCAGCCGAAACGATTCTGTGGATAGTGTGTCAAACGGTGTTTTTTTACGTATTTGAGAGCTGAAAAACAGCTGTTTGGAATGAAAAGGCAGTAAAAGCTGCATCTGGTTGCATATTATTAGCATTTAGCAGGCATCATGACAGATTAAAAAGTGATGCCATATGATGATTTGTTACTCGGGTTAAACGGCATTTCATCGCTTTCGTAAACGGATGATAGTTTTGAAACCTCATAAAGTAATCAATCAGACAGCGCCGCTGACCGGAAATAACGCTTATACCAGCGATCCGCTAATGATGAAAATTGCGGGTGGTTTTCCTGAAAATCTGCAACGTGAGCTGGAGCAGATTGGTCGTTATGTTTTGTCACCGGAAGCGCAGGAACTGGCGCGACTGGCCAATAGTGAAGTGCCCATACTGAAAACCCATGATCGTCTGGGGCATCGTCTCGATCAGGTTGAATATCATCCGGCCTATCATGCTTTAATGCGCCGCTCGGTTGCCAATGGCTTGCATTGCTCAGTCTGGGAAGACGGGGCAGCGGAGGCGGGGCGCCGGCACCAGACCCGCGCGGCTCGTTTTTATCTGACTGCGCAACTGGAGGCAGGGCATCTTAATGCACTGACCATGACCAATGCGTCGCTTGCTGCTCTCATGTCGTCATCTGATCTTTATAAGCAATGGCTGCCGCGGATTATGAGCCGCAAATATGATCAGTCACACAGAGCCGCAGCCCATAAAAATGGCATCACCCTTGGGCTCGGTATGACTGAAAAGCAGGGCGGTACGGATTTAAACGGTCTTAACAGTGAGGCCGTACGCTTTGATAATAACAGCTATTTATTGAATGGCCATAAATGGTTTCTGTCGGCGCCGATGTCCGATGCGTTTTTGGTGCTGGCGCAATTGCCGGAAGGTTTAAGCTGCTTTTTAGCCCCGCGCGTGCTGGCGGATGGTTCGCTCAATGGTTTTGCATTTCAGCGCCTGAAAGACAAACTTGGCAATCGTTCCAATGCGACTGCTGAAGTCGAATTTGATAATGTGCATGTCCATCTGGTGGGGAAAGCCGGAGAGGGTATTAAAACCATCACTGATATGGTGACACTCACACGGCTTGATTGTGCTGTGGCTTCCGCAGGTCTGATGCATGCAGGGCTTGCAGAGGCCGTGCATCATGTACGGATGCGTCAGGTCAATGGCGAAGCTTTAATCAATAAGCCGCTGATGCAGCGGGTTATTGCTGATATGGCGCTTGATGTAGCGGCTGCTACCGCCCTTTCCATGCGTTTGGCGCGTGCTTTTGATATGGCAGCCAATGATCGTATGGAGGCATCATTTGCCCGTGCGATGACGCCGGTGGTTAAATATTGGGTCGCTAAAATTGCGCCAGCATTGCTTTATGAAGCGATGGAAGCATTAGGCGGCAATGCTTATGTGGAAGAAAGCAATCTGCCGCGTCTTTATCGTGAAGCGCCGTTTAATGCGATGTGGGAAGGCTCCGGCAATGTGATGGCGCTGGATGTAGCGCGCGTACTTGCCAAAGCGCCGAAGCTTTTTGATGAAGTGCTGGATTGGATCGGCAACCAGTTAGGGCGCAACGGGCAGGGTACGATCAATGTGCTTCGTGCAGCCATGCAGCTGACCAATTCAGATGAAGGCGCTGCCCGATTGCTGACCGAACAGCTGGCCTTTGCTGCGGCTGCGGCGGAGCTTCGCCATCAAGGTGCCGATCATGTGGCCGATGCCTTCATCGAAACCCGCCTTGGCGGCCAATGGCGCACCACTTATGGCATGCTGGATGCACGCCATAATGCCAAGCGCATTATCGATACGCTTTATCCGCCATTACAATAATTGCTGTTATTATTCGCTGTCTTGTTGGCGACGCAACATGTTCAGGCGGTCAAGGGCACCTTGTAAGATGAAAGCGGCAGCGGCAGAATCAATGCGTTCTGCCCGCTTTTGCCGGGAAACATCCATGCCTATCAGTGCACGTTCTGCGGCAACGGTCGAAAGGCGTTCATCCCAGAATACAAACGGAATATCGGTTAATGGCTGCATGGTGCGCACAAAGGCTTTGGTCGCTTGTACGCGTGGGCCTGCAGTTCCGTCCATGTTCATCGGCAGTCCAATAATAATGGCGCAGACCTTTTCATCGGCTAATTGTTTAATGAGTGTTTGCGCATCGATTGTAAACTTAACCCGTTTGATAACGGGGCGGGGATTGGCAAAAGAAAGGCCTAAATCTGAAATCGCCAGCCCGATGGTTTTGGTGCCCAGATCAAGGCCGGCAATGGTTTTGCCAGCTGTTTGACTAGATTGCAGAAAGTCGGGCAGTTCGGTGATTTCTAAGATTGCCAAGTGTCTTAACCTTTATCAAATGCGGGCTTAGTAGTGCCTCTATGCCATAAAAATGATAAAGCGGAACTATATTTAATGAAAATGCCATTGATCATGGTCATTTTTCATAATCCCTTTTCAGGGGTTGATGTTATTTTAGATCGCGTCATAACTGCGCGTAGATAAAATTTGAGGGTAAGTGAATGAAAATCACCTGGCTTGGACATGCGGCGTTTCGGGTTGAGGCTGGCAAAAGTGTTATTTTGATTGATCCGTTTTTGACCGGCAATCCGGGTTTCAAAGATGTTGATCTGAAGCAAGCTGTCCAGGGGGTAACCCATATCGCGCTGACCCATGGTCACGGGGATCATATCGGCGACACAGTGCAAATTGCCAAGGAACATGGCGCAGTGGTACTGGCCAATGCTGATTTGGCGGCTTGGCTTGCGCATCAGGGTGTTGAAAAGACCGATCCGGGCAACACCGGCGGTACTATTTTTAATGATGATTTCAGCATGACTTTCGTCAATGCGCTGCATTCATCAGCCACAATCACGCAAGATGGTGTGTCGCATTCATTGGGTAATGCCAATGGTCTGGTTTTTCATTTTGAGGACGAGCCGACACTCTATCATATGGGCGATACTGATATTTTTTCCGATATGGCGCTGATTAATGAATTGCATCAGCCGGAAATCGGCATTGTGCCGATTGGTGACCGTTTTACGATGGGCAGTGCTGTTGCGGCTTTGGCTTGTCAGCGCTTTATGTCATTTGAAACTGTTTTGCCCGCGCATTACGGTTCATTCTCGTTACTTGAAAAAACGGCTGATAATTTCATTCAGGCGATGGAAGATGCAAAAAACACAAAAGTGGTGGCAGCAGCGGCCGGAGCCTTGCAAAATTATTGATTGCGCTTGAAAATGCGTCAACAATATTGCGCTACAGCCAACCCAGCGTTATAGCCGTTATTAAATGATGCCAAAGCAGTTCTGTTGTTTTGGTTTAAAACAGAATTTCCGGAGTTCAGGATGTCCGTTGATATTACTACAGTCAAACGCGTTGCTCACCTCGCGCGCATCGCGATCAGCGATGACGATGCAGAGCGTATGACGGGCGAAATTAATAATATGCTGGGCTTTGTTGCTCAGCTTGATGAAGTGGATGTAGAAGGTGTTGAGCCAATGACATCTGCCATGCCGATGAAAATGCGCCTGCGTGATGATGTTGTCAGCGATGGCAATATTGCCGATGCGGTTGTCGCAAATGCACCTGTAACAGAAGACAATTTTTTCGTTGTACCAAAAATGGTCGAATAATCATTCAAAGCGCGTGGATAACGCTGCTTTTGATGAATTGTCACTTGGCGGGACTAAAGAAATTTGCGCGTTTTGCGCATCGACAGGATTAAACAATGACCGATTTAACCGCACTTACTATTGCTGAAGCGCGTGATAAGTTAACAAGCAAAGCAATTACAGCGACCGAACTGACTGAAGCTTATTTGAGCGCGATTGATACCGCCAACAGCCAGTTTAATGCTTATATTGCTGTGACCCATGATCATGCGCGCCAGATGGCTAAAACATCTGACGAACGTCTGGCCAAGGGCGAAGCCGGTGCGCTGGAAGGTATTCCGCTCGGCATCAAGGATCTCTTTGCCACCAAAGGCATCCACACGCAGGCTTGCTCGCATATTCTCGATGGCTTCAAGCCGGAGTATGAATCAACAGTCACAGCCAATCTTTGGGCTGATGGTGCTGTTATGCTCGGCAAGCTCAATATGGATGAGTTTGCGATGGGCTCTTCCAATGAAACATCTTTCTATGGTCCGGTCACCAACCCATGGCGCGCCAAAGGATCGGATGCACAGTTGACCGCTGGAGGTTCTTCAGGTGGTTCTGCGGCAGCCGTTGCCGCCAATCTCTGCGTGGCCGCCACTGCAACTGATACAGGCGGCTCAATCCGTCAGCCGGCCGCATTCACCGGTACTGTTGGTTTCAAGCCGACTTATGGTCGTGTATCCCGTTGGGGCACTGTTGCTTTTGCATCATCCCTTGATCAGGCAGGTTCCATTACCCGCGATGTGCGTGATGCGGCTATCATGCTGAAGTCTATGGCTTCTTTTGATGTTAAAGACAGCACTTGCTTTGATTTGCCTGTGCCGGATTATGAAGCTGTACTTGGCAAATCCGTTAAAGGCATGCGCATTGGTATTCCAAAAGAATACCGTGTTGATGGTATGCCGGAAGAAATCGAAAAGTTGTGGCAGGAGGGCATTGCGTTCCTCAAAGACGCTGGTGCAGAAATCGTTGATATCTCGCTGCCGCACACCAAATATGCCTTGCCTGCATATTACATTGTGGCACCTGCGGAAGCCTCTTCCAATCTGGCACGTTATGACGGTGTTCGTTATGGTTTGCGTGTGCCGGGCAAAGATATTGCCGACATGTACGAACAGACCCGTGCCAAAGGCTTTGGATGGGAAGTTAAGCGCCGCGTGATGATCGGCACTTATGTGCTGTCTGCTGGTTTCTATGATGCATATTACCTTAAAGCGCAGAAAGTGCGCACCTTGATTAAGAAAGACTTCGAAGATGTCTTCAATCTCGGTGTTGATGCTATCTTGACCCCATCCACACCTTCATCCGCTTTTAAAGTTGCTGATGCGGAGATGGCTGCGGATCCGGTTAAAATGTATCTGAACGATATTTTCACTGTCACTGTAAACATGGCTGGTTTGCCAGGTGTGTCGGTTCCTGCCGGTCTCAACGCTGATGGTCTGCCTTTGGGCTTGCAGCTGATCGGCCGTCCATTTGGTGAAGAAACATTGTTCCAGGCTGCTCATGTAATTGAGCAGGCTGCTGGACGCTTTGCACCAACCAAATGGTGGTAATGAATCATTGATATTGCGCGGACTCGCGTGATTATTTTTAAACCGGCGTAGTTTTAAAATTACGCCGGTTTTCTTTTGCCTGCATATTCGCGAGAAACAGAATCTAAAACACGAATCCGCATCAAATGATTGGTGGAATCATATTTTCATCACTGAATCGCAAAAATATTTTCGCGTAAAGTGACAGATGATATCTGCCTAACAGATTGTTTTGCTATGGGTTTTGGGTCGGGTAGGGCAGTTTTTGCTAATTTTTGAATTATTTTTGTGTTTTTAGCGTTTTTATGTGATTTTTTTGAATTTGGAGCTTGCGCGAGTCAAATTAATTGCTTAAACGACGCTCACACAGTTGATACAAAGCAACTGCGGGCGATTAGCTCAGTTGGTAGAGCGCTTCGTTTACACCGAAGATGTCGGGAGTTCGAGTCTCTCATCGCCCACCATTCTAAAACATTCCCTTTAAAATTTGTCAGTTTTAGAATGCATCTGCATAATGGCATGCAGTACTTTCCCCTTATTACATCTAAAATTTGCTTGAAAGCTGTCTTTTATAATCAGATGAGTTTTATGTGATAAATCTTTGGGTTAGCTGCATTTTGTGCTTGCATATGTCGTTATTATTGCGTAGTAAGCAGCCACACAGTTGATGCAAAGCAACTGCGGGCGATTAGCTCAGTTGGTAGAGCGCTTCGTTTACACCGAAGATGTCGGGAGTTCGAGTCTCTCATCGCCCACCATTCTAAAATATAATGCTTGATTTCATTGGATAATTTTAGGATTTTACCCGCACCTAGATGGCGGGTGCGGGGCAAGGCGCTCAATTCAATCAACAGATATTCAAGATAAATAACACAAATCCGCTATAAATCCTTTCTATGCCTATGCTGGAACTACTGCTAAAGATTAATCTTTGGTGAGATTTTTTGCGCGCGTAACTTTTACGAATATGTCATAGTTAAGTCTTTGGACGTATTATAGTTTTAGATCTTGGGGGAGCTGGATTGCGGTTACCATCAGCATATGTTTGGAAGCGAACTGTAGTTGTGGTGCTGATCGCTGCTATAGCCTCCATATCACTATCTACTGTAATCCGTATGATTTCTGGCACAAGTTCAGATGCGACTACCATTGTTGTACGGTTAATTTTACCATTCTTAATTGCTACACCTATCGGTGTCTTTTGGTTCTCGCGATTAGAGCAGTTAGAAGAATCGTATCGTAATGCCGTAAGGCAGGCCAATGAATTGGCTCGCATTGCAAATGTCGATCCATTGACAGGTTTGTTAAATCGTCGAAGTTTCATTGAACAATTTAAAGTTGTCACTAAAGCCGGTGTAAGAGGCTGGTTTTTAATTGCTGATATTGATTATTTGAAGGATATCAATGATCAATATGGTCATCCTGTGGGTGATGATGCTGTCGTTTCCGTTGCTGAAGCAATGATAGATATTTTACCTGATGACTGTCTAATTGCCCGTATCGGTGGTGATGAGTTTTGTGCATTTGTGCCAAAAGCATCATGTTTGAGCATTGATAGCGCTGTCTCACTTATCAGCGATTTGGCGGGAAACTTACTGGAAAATAAGCGTCCCGTAGTTAAACAAAAACTATCTGTCTCGGTTGGATATATTACCGTTAAAAATGGACAGAGCTTTGAAGACGTGATGTCTCTATCAGATGAAAAGCTTTATCGTAAAAAAAATCAAAGAGAAATTAAGTCCTTACCAGCTGAGTAACCCAGATTGATTTTCATTTTTGATTGGCTTTTCTTTTTGGGGCTGACATAGATAGTGTGTCTATCGTTACTTGAGCCACCACTGTCGCAGAACTTTGATGAGCTTGGCAACAGGGCGGTACTTGAAGCGCCCTCACACTCCTTGATGAACAGGTTAAACTGCTGCTTAGGAATGCCGTTATAACCGCGCAGATGACGCTTGGCCTGGTTCCGGAAGTTCGCGATTCCGTTGATGTGATTGATGTCCACGGCGAACAGTCCCGAGTGGTTAATCCGGACATGATGGAACTCGAAAACGTCCGGAACATCATAGGCAACGAAACTGTTGGTTTAGATGATGGAGTCCGGCCTCACCTTGTCCCTGATGGCTGGAAAAGCGTGTCTGTGCGGATATTTGAGCTGATAACGACATGAACCTTGCTACCTCGCTTCAAGAGCCCGAAGACAGGAAACTTGCCCTCTGCACAACGCCCGCGTTTACCTTTCCTGCGCCCGCCGAAATAGCTTTCATCGACTTCGATATCGCCGCCCATCAAGCCCGTCACTGATGAAGCCAACTTCTCGAAAATCACTTCGCGCAACTTATGGAAGAACAGGATCGCCGTATTGCGATTAACACCCGTCAATTGGGCCGCGGAGCGAGCTGTGATACCTGCGCAAAAATACTTCAAAAGCTCAGGTTGAATAGTTTTCCGGAGCCTGCTTCGCCGCCTTGCTCTCATCATCTGACAATAATGGCCTTTCTCAGCTATCTATGTCAGCACGTAAAGTGAATGTGTGCGGAAAATTAAGTGGGACAAGTCCAATATTCCGAACTTTAAATATGTATTTCCACTGTTTTATGCAGAAAAATAAGCGTGTTGCTGTGATCTAAGCAGTATAGGTGCGACTTCGCAGACCATGACAAACATGTGTCAGATTTACGAAAATAATGCGTATTTTTTGTGTGACCTGCTATAACGCCGACTGAGAATCGCTTCATTCAAGGTCGGCAACTTAAGTTCTTACTTGTCAGTTGACCCAGGGTGAGGCGGTAAACATTAAGATGATGAACCGGATATATCTGTTTTGTCGGTGATGAAGTAAGGCGGTTAAAAACACATTTCATATCGTTTTTAATCTGGTCTCTCGTTTTGTCACTCATCGTAATTCTGTGGTGTTTTTTCCAAATCATGTGCGTCAATGAAGTAAGCCGGATTGGATCGGATAAATCAGTCACTATGTTCATTCTCATCCCCCATCAATTGATTGTTGTCTGCAGCAAAACTGTTTTTAAATGTGCATCACAACTTTCGAAACTGCGGAGACGCTATGTCTGGCAATGACTACGAAGCGGATCATCTTGATACGCTAGATCGCGACCTTGGACGTTTTTCCACATTGGAACGCGCCGCCAGCTACACTGCGCGCCCTATGGTTGCGCCGGGTTTAGGATTTATCTTTATCGTTCTGGTCGGTTTGATCGCTATCGTTTCTTTAGGCGAAACCAGTAATAGCTTGTTCATTGTCGTTGTGGCGATTTTTGGTGCTTACATGGCGCTGAATATCGGTGCCAATGATGTGGCTAATAATATGGGGCCAGCTGTTGGTGCTAATGCACTGACCATGGGTGGCGCTATTGCGATTGCAGCTGTGTTTGAGAGTGCGGGTGCATTTATTGGCGGGGCGGATGTTGTCTCGACCATCGCAACAGGCATTATTGCGCCAGAATCCATGGGGACGCCGGAATATTTTGTCTGGGCTATGGTTGCCGCACTTTTATCTTCCGCCATCTGGGTTAATTTAGCCACTTGGATTGGTGCACCTGTTTCTACTACGCATTCCGTTGTAGGGGGCGTGATGGGGGCAGGGATTGCTGCTGCCGGTTTAAGCGCCATCAGTTGGGGTAAAATTGGTGCGATTGCTGCAAGCTGGGTGGTTTCGCCTATGCTTGGCGGCATTATTGCTGCGGGATTTTTATGGTTTATCAAGGCGCGCATTGTTTATCAGCCAGATAAAATTGCTGCTGCTCGCAAGTGGGTTCCGGTATTGATTGGCTTTATGGCCGGTACATTTGCGACCTATCTCGTGCTCAAGGGCATGAAAAATATCTACCCGCTGTCAATACAGTCCGCTTTGCTTGCAGGTTGTGCTATCGGCATTATTATCGGGCTTCTGATGGTACCAGTTATCCGGCGCCAGTCTGAAGGCCTTGAAAACCGTAACAAATCCATCAAGGTTTTGTTTGGTATTCCGCTTGTGGTTTCTGCAGCGCTTTTGAGCTTTGCACATGGAGCCAATGATGTGGCTAACGCTGTGGGTCCATTGGCAGCTATTGTGCAGGTTTCGCATACTGGCATGTTTGCAGATCAGGTAACCATTCCTTTCTGGGTCATGCTGATTGGTGCGCTTGGTATTTCAGTTGGTCTCTTCCTGTTTGGGCCAAAACTCATTCGCATGGTTGGTAGCCAGATTACCAAGCTTAATCCTATGCGGGCTTATTGCGTTGCCTTGTCCGCAGCCGTTACCGTGATTGTCGCTAGCTGGCTTGGCTTGCCGGTAAGCTCAACCCATATTGCCGTTGGTGCAATTTTTGGTGTTGGCTTCTTCCGTGAATGGGATGCTGAGCGTCGCTTACGTAAGGCACAACTTGCGATCCCGACTGAAGGCAGAATGGCGCCGGAAGAGCGTCGTCGCCGCAAACTGGTACGGCGTTCTCATGTGATGACAATCGGTGCTGCCTGGGTCATTACGCTGCCAGCTACCGGAGTATTATCAGCACTGCTCTATCTCGGCTTGAGCATGTTGATTAAGTAAAAAACAGCTTATTAAATAAAAAAAGCCCGCTCACATTTATGTGTAGCGGGCTTTTTTATTTTGGCTGTAAAAATAAATGTTGTGGAATTACAGAGACTTGAATTTGAAATTGACATAGTTAATGAATTGTGAATGAATCTGGAATCAAGTTGATGGTCTCTGTGTCTATTTTGCTACAGACATATTTTTGAAACGGCTTATATTTATATCAGAAGCGAACGGATAGATCTGCATTGCAGAGATCGGGGATCGATATGAATATCAAGTCAATTTTACTTGCATCGACAGTTGTAGTTTTTGCGGCGCACAGTGCAAATGCAGCTGACGCGATTGTGTATCAGGAACCAGCTCCTGTAGTTGTTGCCCCAGTGTTTAGCTGGGCAGGTGGCTATATTGGTGGTCAGATCGGTTATGGCTGGGGCTCATCGAAATTTTATAACTCAGATGGATCTGATAAAGTGAAGCCGGATGGCTTCCTTGGTGGTGTTTACGCTGGTTATAACTTTGATACAGGCAGCAACTTCATTCTGGGTATTGACGGTGATGTAACCTTTAATGGCCTGAAGAAGAGTGAGCGTTTTACCGATGATCTCGGTGATTATAGCTTTGAAAGTAAGTTGCGTACGTCAGGCGCAGTACGTGCTCGCGTTGGTATCGCTTATGATCGCTTTATGCCTTATCTGGCCGGTGGTGTTGCATTTGGTGATATTAAAAATAGCCTGACTGTGAATGGCGATACATATTCCCACAGCAAGACCCGTACCGGTTGGACTGTTGGCGGTGGCTTTGATTATGCCGCAACTGACAATGTGATCATGCGTCTGGAATATCGCTACACAGATTATGGTCGTAAAGACTTTGCCGGAACCGTTGATGGTGAGAGTTTTAATGCGCGCAACAAGTTCAAGGTCAATGAAGTGCGCCTTGGTGTAGCTTACAAATTCTGATTTTTATAAATCAAAAAATAAAAAAGCCGTCTGAATTTCAGGCGGCTTTTTTGTGCTAAATTTTGGATAATTGACCGAGAAGAATGGTCATCATGCCGCCAAGGCAGAGCAGGCCGCCGATAATATCCCAGCGGCTCGGCATTTGCTGTTCAATCACCCAAAGCCAAAAAATAGAGGCGATAATATAAATGCCGCCATAGGCAGCATAAGCGCGACCTGCAAAATCCAGATCGATGCGGGTTAAAATCCAGGCGAAAAATATCAATGAGACAATACCGGGGATGATCCATAACGGGCTTTTATGAAGGCGCAGCCACGCCCAGAATGCGTAGCAACCGGCAATCTCGGCAAGGGCGGCCAGTATGTAGAGCAAAAGTGCATTGAAAACAGGCATGGGGCTCACATCTATCGTAGTGGTGTATTCAGAGTTGAAGTTTGTACGGCACCGGAACAAGAGGAATTACCGCAAGCGGGCAGGGTAATGCATTGTCTCATGCATTTATGCTGCCGGTTTTAAAAATTTTCGGATCATCATGGTGATAAGGCCGCGGCTTGTTTCAAAGTTACTGTGCGGCGCAATCAGCGGGATCATCGGAGCTGCATAGATAAGCGAGATCAGCACTGTGCTGGTGTGTTCCGGATCAAAGCTTGCGTCTACATCGCCGCGTGCTTGTCCGGCGCGCAGTGTTGCGATCAGCAGCTGTCTGACCTTATCGGTATTGGCAATCATAATTTCGCGGACTTTTTCATTTCTGGCGGCTTCCGCGAATAACTCAAAGGTGATGCGGCAGTGCTCAACCTCCGTCCAGCTTTTCATGCTCCATAGCTCAGAGACAAGAACGGTGGCTGTGTCATCGCTTTCCGAATGCGCGTTAATATTGGCGTGCAGGCTTTTCAGATACTCATCGGTCATGGCTACGATGATGGCGTCTTTGCTGGCAAAGTAGTGGTAGAGGTGGCCGGGGCTCATGCTGGCCTCTTTGCATATCATGGAAATAGATGCGCCCTGCAAACCATGCACCAGAAAGCAATTATGGGCAGCTGCCAAAATTTTCTGTTTTTTCGCCTCGTGCTGCTCAGGGTTTAGTTTGCGCGCCATATCACTCTCCAATTCATAGAGCTATCACTCTAATTATATTAATATTGCGCCAATGATAAATAGAGTGATCACTCAAACTATGATTCTTTTACGCCGCAGTCCAGCGCTTAAGCGTTAAATCATCATGATTTTTGAGTGAGATTTATATGCGCAAACTCCTCCAATCCAATCTTTGCGGATCACGGCCACGCAAGAGCTGCGACATCTTGATGGCCGCAGGCAACAATGCCCCATTGATGTAGTGCGTTTTGTTACATTCGGCATTGCCTGATTGACGATAATTGAGATTTTCTCAACCGGAATCGCCAGCAAATAATAACAATATGAAAGAGCATCAGCCGCATTTCATTGCTTCCGCTTGTATATTGGTTTCCTTTGGTGAACAGGCTGTTTGCTATTTAGTCTCTTGTTTGAACAATCAATAAGGCCGATCTTTGTATCAGAAAAAGCAATTATGCTGAGAATGATGCGAGATCTAAACGTGCTAAACAGACGCTCCTTTGTCGCTGGCGGTACTGCCACCGCAGCCACTATTCTGACTACAACGCGTGCTGGGTTTGCCGGTGATCTGTCGCAGGAGAAAACGATCATGGAACTGAAACAGTCGCCAGCTGTCTCACCTTTACCTTTTGCAATGACAACGCCTGTGCGTGTTGCACGTGTTGGCTTGAAATCGCGCAATGCAGAGGAGCTGGCACATTATTATCGAACCATTGTAGGCTTGCAGGAAATGGCACGGCGCAGCCACACGATCGTGCTGGGGGCAGGTGATCGTGAATTGCTGGAGATTGAGCAGTTTTCTTCTGCCAAGCCGGATGATCCGCGCAGTGCCGGTCTTTATCACACGGCCTTTTTGTTGCCATCGCGTGGCGATCTGGCACGTTGGGCGCGCCACGCTATTGATAAACAAATACCTGTTGCCGGTGCCTCAGACCATAATGTCAGCGAGGCCATTTATCTGACTGACCCTGAAGGGAACGGCATTGAAATTTATGCTGATCGTCCACATGACGGCTGGCAGTGGAATGGCTCGCGTGTGGTGATGGGGACGGAAGCGCTCGATGTCGGCAATTTGCTGGAGGCAGGCAAGCCAGCAGGCGGCGAATGGCTCGGAGCTCCGCAAAACACTGTGGTCGGGCATGTGCATTTGCGTGTTGGCAACGCGCAGCAGGCAGAAACATTCTGGCATCAGGAGCTTGGTTTCGATACCGTACAATCTTACGGTGATAAGGCGGTTTTCTTGTCGACAGGTGGTTATCACCATCATATTGCAGCCAATTCCTGGCAAAGTAACCGCGCGGAAAAGCGCGATTTGGATCGAACCGGATTGTCTTTTGTCGCGCTGGAAGATGAGCGCGGCTTGCCATCGCGTACATTTGAAGACCCGTGGGGCAATGTGATTACCACCAGCAAGATTTAAGATTTTTTCTGGCCAATAAAAAAGTCCCGCTAATAAAGCGGGACTTTTAAAACTATCAGTTGCCGTTGTTGCAATAATTAGAAATCGAATAACTCACCGAGCAGTGATTTCTTTTTACGATATTTTTTATGTTCGTAATCATCATCGCGTCTGTAACGGTCATCATGGCCGCGCCCGTCATATTGACGATCACCAGAGCGCTGATCATGCTGGCTGACGGTTCTTGGCTCTTCTGCGGGAACTGAGCGTTCAATGATTTTATCCAGCTCACCGCGATCCAGCCAGACGCCACGGCATTTAGGGCAATAGTCAATTTCAATTCCCTGACGCTCGGACATGACCAGTTCAGTATTATCAATAGGACAGAGCATTATTTTCAAAACTCCTAATTTGCTACCCTACGCAACTGGTAAGCAAATGATGGTTTTTCAAGATTGCAAAGCAAATTTCATGTTATTTTTTAATGAGTGAAAAATGTTTGATACGGCACGGGCCGCTATTTTTGCATGTACCGTCCAGATAACGATAGCGAACCGATACGGTTTTCCCTGCTGTCGGCCAGTTTTTGCGCGGTATCATGGATTGATAGTCTTCAGTTTCTGGATCGAAGTTGAGGGTGTCGCCAGCTTGCGGGCACTCTGCCTGCGCCTTTGCTTTCACGCTGACTATCTTGGTAAAGAGCAGGTGTACATCGCTTGATGGTTCTTGTACTTTTACTGTGAGGTCACAAATCTCCCAATTGGCACTCCATGCCGCCCGTGGCAGTAAAAGCAGAAAGAGGCTGATAATAAGCAATCTTGTGGCGGTTAAAACCATTGGCTGAATGCATCCTTCTAGTTGTAAAATTACTTGCGGCTTATGCCATTTCACGTTCAACCATGGCTTTGATTTTGACAGCCTTTTCAAAGTGGTCGAGTTTATGGGTTCTGATCCACCATTCTGCTGCTTCCATCAGCAGTTCTGGATCGTCATTTTTATTGGCAAAGAATGCGTAGAAAGAAAGGCCGACATTGTCGCCTTTGGTTGCAATTTTTTGATTGCAGACTTCAATGATCTTTTTGTTCAAACTCATACGCATTGCAAATTCCTGTTGTTAAATCATTGGTCGTTCAGAATGGGAGAGTTGGCCTCAATAAACCGGATGAAATCATGCATCAACGGGGTTTCGCGTTGTCTGTCCCAGGTAATGCCAATGTTGAAATTACAATGGTTATCTTCCAGCGGAATGGCGACTACATCCTGTGGCAAAGTTTTGGCAATCGCAGCACCGTAAAGTGTGATGCCTCTTTGCATGGCAATGAGCTGTAATAATACTGGTACATCATCTGCTTCATCACCAATGATAGGTAAAAAACCTGATTGCAGACAGACATTGTTGATCAGTGAGCGAAGCGTCTCCCAGCGTTTTTGAGTGCCCATAACAAAGGGCAGGTCTTTCAGTTCGCGTAAGGAAACATTTGCGCGCGTTGCCAGCGGATGAAACCGTGACACCAGCAGAATAAACCGCTCTTGATAAGCACTCATATAGCTTAAAGGTGCGCGGGAAGCAGCCGAAAGCATAAAGCCAATATCAATCTTACCGCTTTCAATTGCTTCAATCTGTTCATGCGATGACATTTGATAAAGGCTCATCACCGCGTCTTGATAGTGATTACGAAAGCTGATGATCATATCTGCCATAGGCCCGTAAGCAGTCTGAGCGGAATAGCCAACAATAATTTCTCCGGCCTTGCCCGATGAAAGCTGCTGGGCGTGACGGATGGATTTTTCTAGTAGTGTTATGGCTTGCTGGGTGTCTGCTGCCAAAATTTTACCGGCTTTTGTCAGTGCGACACTGCGTGTTGTGCGGTCGAAAAGAGTGAGACCCAGCTCTTCTTCCAACTGTTTAACCGAGCGGCTAATGGCAGGCTGGGCAATGTTAAGTGTTTCTGCCGCTTTACGAAAACTCAAATGCTCTGCCACTGAAAGAAAGTAACGCAGTCGTGTCAGATCCGAAAGCTTCATCCATTGATACCTTTTTGTTATCAATTATGCCGTAATTGATCTTGGACAACATAATAGTCGCTATGTCAAATCATCTGGAATAATTGGGGGTATATGCCTTATGACAAAGACGACAATGATTGTTGCCACCGCGCAGGCGGCAGGATCAGCGAATATTGATGATAATATTGCAAAGGTTGAGCGACTGGCAGGTGAGGCCGCATCTCTAGGTGCGGAGCTGGTAGTTTTTCCTGAAGCAATGATGTTTGATTATACGGCTACGGCTGAGCAAATGGCTGAAGCCGCGCAAAGCCACGGTGATATGTTTGAAAAGGCGATGCTGCGCATTGCTAAAGAGAACAACATCGCGCTGGTGGTTGGTGCGTATGCAGCGGGTAAAACCAAACTTGCCAAAAACATGATGCTGGCCATAGATGCCAATGGCGAATGGCTTGGGCAATATCAAAAACTGCATCTTTATGATGCGTTTCTTTATCAGGAATCGAGCAAAAACGAGCCGGCACCATTACAGCCTGATTTCGGCGAACTGGTTTCTTTCACCCTGGGCGGTTTTAAATTCGGACTGCTGAATTGCTATGACATCCGCTTTCCGGAAATTTCCCGTTTGTTGGTAGAGCAGGGCGCTGATGCCTTATTGGTTTCGTCTGGCTGGGTTGCTGGTCCTTTAAAAGAGTTTCATTGGGAAACATTGCTCAAAGCGCGCGCCATTGAAAACACTTGCTATGTGGTTGGCTCCTGCCAGCCGGCACCGCTTTCTGTGGGCCTGAGCATGGCAGTTGATCCGAATGGAGTTGCTGTTTCTGTGGTGCCTGCGGGCGAAGGATTGGCTATAGCGACGTTGGATCAGGCGCGTATTAAAGCCGTGCGTGATGTTTTGCCTTGCCTTGAGCATCGCCGTTACAGAATTTGCCAGCCCGTCGGCGTATAAAGTTTAAGGAAGGGGAGTAAACTATGTCTGCACATTCAGCAGAAATTTCAGACGCCACCAAAAGTCAGGCTATGCGCCGCGTTTTGGGATCGGCTGCCATCGGACAGTTTGTCGAATGGTATGATTTCGTCATTTACGCTTATTCAGCGGGTATTATCGCCAAGTTGTTTTTCCCGAATACCGATCCGGTAGCGGCATTGCTGGCTACATTTGCGGTTTATGCGGTCGGCTTTTTGATGCGTCCGCTTGGTGGATTTGTATTCGGCAGTCTTGGTGACCGTATCGGTCGCCGTCAGGTGCTTTCACTGGTCATCCTGATGATGGGGGGCGCAACGCTGGCCATCGGCTTGCTGCCAACCTATGACCAGATCGGCATCATGGCGCCAATCCTGCTGGTGGTTTGCCGCTTGATCCAAGGGCTTTCTGCCGCTGGTGAAACTGTCGGCTCCAACTCATTTGTGGCGGAACATGCGCCGGCTGAAAAGCGCGGCCTTTATGTAGCTTTCACTTATTCTTTTGCAAATATTCCGCCAATTGTGGCTGCTCTTCTGGTGCTGTTGCTCACCAATATTATGACTGCGGATAACTATGCCGGTTGGGGTTGGCGTATTCCGTTTTTGATTGGTGCGCCACTGGCTTTGGTCGGCCTTTATATCCGTAACAAAGTAGATGAATCGCCCGCATTTAAGGCGACACAAGCGGCAAAACGCGTGGCCTCAACGCCAATCCGTGATGCGGTGCAAAATCAGAAGCAGCAGATGATGTTCTCCTTTGCTCTGGCTGCTTTCTCGAGCCTTGGTTTCTATACTTTGTCAGGTTATTTTGTTTCTTATCTGACAACAACTATCATGCTAGACCAGAACTCGGCATTGATTTCTAACTCAGTTGCGCTGTTTGTCGCTTTCGTCTTTATGATTTTGGGCGGCAAACTGTCTGATATATACGGACGTAAGCCACTATTGATCATTGGCGTGTTGATGAACGCTGCGATTTGTATTCCGGCCTATATGGTTGCATCGCAAGGAACACTCGTTTCGGCAATTATCGGTCAGAGCATGCTGGCTGTTGGTTGTGGTTTGTTCTGGGGGCCTGTGGGTATTGCGCTTCTAGAACTCTTCCCGACACGCACACGCTTCAGCGCTTCCGCTATCAGCTACAATATGGCCTATACGATTTTTGGCGGCACAGCCCCATTCATCGGTGTTTGGCTGATTATGCAGAGCGGTAACAAATTTGCCCCGGCATATTATATGGCGGCAATTTCAGTGGCTGTACTGGTGGCAATTTTGTTTATGCCGGAAACATCAAAGAAAAGCCTCATCCATGATGAGGACGTGAACTAAGTTCTCGCGTTTAAAATAAAAGGCCACATAGGTTTCTATGTGGCCTTTTTTATCTCAAATTATTAAAACGATAAATCGTAGCGCCATCTTTGCTGATGCTTTGCAAGTCTTAAATGGCATTGTTTTCCAAAGCATTTTGCCAAAAACGACAGGCTTTTTCGTTGGCATCCATGACGCTCAATTTTTATTGACGATGATGGTTTTTAAGTAATTGTCTGAAAACATGCTGACCAGTCATTCACCAGTGCAAAGCCTGCAATTTCATCGCCTGCCAGAATTACATAAGGCCAGCGTGCGCCACTACGCCAATAGTCATCAAAATACAGGTAATAGTCATTCATCTCATCATAGGCGCTGAGTTAGTCCAGATAGGTGAGTGAAAAATCATGGAGTTGTGCTCTTAAAGATTTTCGTGCGATCGTAATTGAAATATCCACGACTATTACCTCTGTTCTAATTTTAGCGTCTGTACTTAACAGATTTGTAGTCTTGTTAAATTCAATAGGGTTTATAATATTTTGAGAAAACTTGAATAAAATCTATGGCTCAGAAATACAATGAATATGATCGATTTTCGCCGCCTTGAACGGCATGAAGTGACTAACGTCTGGCAAATTGAGCGGCGTGAGACCGTCCATGAAGTTTATCATTTTGCTGAGGGTCAACTGCAATTGAGGCCTGAATTTTACGATACACGTGATTGGCCGGAGGGCGAGCCGGAGCTTTACACGCCAATTTTGCTGGAGTGTTTTGACCATGGCGGTGTATTTTTAGGCGCGTTCAGCCAAGACAAACTGATCGCTGCAGGAGTGGTGGATGCGCGTCCTGTGCAGGATTACCCTGACTTGCGCCAACTGCCATTTTTACATGTCAGCCATGACTGGCGCGGGCAGAAACTGGCCTCGAAGCTCTATGCGCTCTGTAAGGATGCGGCTCAAGCATTAGGGGCTGCAGGTTTTTATATTTCTGCAACATCAACTCGCCGTACGGTTGATTTTTATATGCTACAAGGCGGTGTACCAACGTCACAACCCGATCAGGCGCTTCATGAATTGGAGCCGGATGATATTCATCTGATCCACCGGTTTTAAATATAAAATTAGATTGCATGGAGTATAATACCTCAGCATAAACATTGATCTATACAGGTTTAAGGATGTTTTGATGCTTCGTGGTCTTTCTGCTTTTCCGATTACGCCAGTCAATGCAAAAGGTGTTCTAGAGTGCGAAATGCTTGCATATTTGACTGAGCGTCTGATCACGGCCAATGTTCAATCTGTCGGCCTTTTAGGCAGTACCGGCACATATATGTATTTAAATAAGGAAGTGCGTAACCAAGCAATCGAAGTGGCGCAGGCGCAAAATAACGGACGCGTGCCATTCGTTGTCGGTATTAGCGCTATGCGTACTGATGATGCGGTCAATTATGCAAAAACAGCCAGGGCTCTTGGCGTATCAGCCGGTTTGTTATCGGCAGTTTCTTATACGCCTTTGACGGATGATGAAGTGTTTGAGCATTTTACCGCTGTGGCGACGCAAAGTGGTTTACCGATCTGCATATATGATAATCCATCAACAACACATTTTAAATTTTCGCCGGAATTGGTGGCGCGATTAGCACAAGTGCCTGGAATTATTGGTATTAAGAACCCACCTCAAACCAATGCAGATTTGCAAAACCATTTGCAGGAACAAAGAGTAGCCGTAACTGCGGAGTTTGCTATTGGCTATAGCGGTGATTGGGTCTGTGCCGATGCGCTGATTGCCGGAGCTAACACTTGGTATAGTGTGCTGGGGGGGAGTTTTCCGCAAATATGTGTGGCGATAACGAAGGCGGCGCAATCTGGTGATATTGCTGATGCAAAGGCTTTGAATGAACAATTGGAGCCGATCTGGACAATTTTCAAGAAATATTCCAGCTTGCGTGTTACCTATGAAATGCTCAACCATTTTGAAGTTGTGGACGTTGAGCTGCCAAAGCCCTTGCTAGCTCTGAAAGCGGAGGATCGTGAGGCGGTTATTCGCGTATTGCAAACATATCCGGATGGATTTTTTCAATAAAATTCAAGTTTCAGAATGGGCGTATGACAATCAATGCGATGATGGTTGTCATAATAAGTGCCATACAGGCATAGGTTCTGTCGCTCATATTGGCTCCTGAAATCCGGTTGTGGCAAGCTAATCAGGCAACTAATATTCGCCAAGCTTGTGCGTCTTATATGGAGTGAGAATGTATGAGTTTTGTGTAATATTTTGTGTGGCTTAAAAGCAGAAATATAAAATAGCAGGTTTGTTTCAAATAAACTTCAGGCTGACTAGTGGCGAAATGCATAGCGACAGCCCTAAAGTCTCTAGCGAACTGCGGTGATAAAATAAGCCCCATAGGCCGAAAACAACTGCGATCGGGGCTGTAAAAATGCTATATAATCAAACAGGCATCACTTCCGACACCAAACAACGTGATATAATAAAAAATCAGGGCTGTTACGGCGTCAAATATCAATGAAATGATGGCGGAAAAGCAGATGTTTTCTTTGTGGTGATGCGCGTCGAATGGCATCTTATTGCCATCGTTCACGATTAAGGCGAGTTTTAATTGGGGCAGATTTACCGGCAGAAACCGTTTTTGAAGTTAAAATATGTGCGCGCAGTGAACCTGTGCCGGCCAGTACTTCATAATGATTGCGCGGATATACATTACCGGATGGATCGGATGTTTCGGTAGTTTTTTGCATCCGTATCGACGATGACTTTTACCTCTGCTGCCTGTCGTTTGGATGCGCTTACCACAGCTTAAGCTTGGTGTGGAACACTTATTACGCTGTGTAAAGGCGCGGCATTGCAGAGAAAATAGCTTTCTTTATTGGCGTGTCCTCCGATTGAGCTGTTGAGTTTATTTCGTGCAGCCATTGCACGCGACCAGCTTTGAGACGTCAATGTAATATCACCTCATCGGGGCATAATTTTTAATTCTCGCGGGCCGCATGTGGCTGGTTTTATCACGCCAGTTTAGCCAGAGGGCTTTGGTAAGTCGTGATTTGAAACGGTTCTTGCGGTTGTGGGCTATTGCGCTTTGTCTGCAAAAGATAGTTATCTGCATCAGATAGGCTCTCGCTTAATGATGTGCCTTGCGACGGAGACCAATGGGTGAGACCGATACTGGCGGACAATGTTAAGCGGTTGTGTTTCCAGCTAAAAGGAGTGTTGGCAATTGTTCGTGCCAATTTTTCCGCAATTTTAGTGGCTGTTTTAAGATCTGCATCAGGAATGAGAATGCAAAATTCGTCACCACCGATACGTGCGAGAAAGCCGGTTTCATGGGCACCTTGAAGGGTAATGCTTTGCTGCAAAGTTTCTGCCAGATGTTTAAGTGCGTGATCACCGGCAAAATGTCCGTAATTGTCATTGATGATTTTGAACTTATCAAGATCCATCATCAAAACAGTGACAGGACGCTGCATACGCTTGGCGCGTTTTTCAATTAATGGTAGCCTCGCATTGAGGGCTCGTCGATTGGGCAGGCCGGTTAGCTCATCGCGCATAGCCAGTGCCTGTAAATCGCTTTTCAGCTGATCAACCGCCATCAGCAGAAAACCTAAATTGGCAATGCTGGTGCCGATAATGGCTGAGACCAGAAACCATGCGGCATATTGATAATAAGTATCTGCATCAATAAGGTTCAGCAGTTGCAGAATATTGGTAATAGCTTCAGCGCCTTGCCCTAAAACCAATATGCCGAAGGCACCACTGGCAACCCATGTGCCCGCTTGACGCTGCCCTTTGGTCAGCAATGTCCAAACGGTGAGGCTGACAGTAAATAATTGTCCCGTGGCGATGATAAGGTTATTGGCCGCTTGCCTTGACCCGAACAAGATAAATGCCGTCGCAACAAGGCTCACCAAAAGACCTTGTACAGCCCAAAGTGCCTTTTGATTGTAAAAAACCCGCACGCCTTGCCAGAATAAGCCGAAACCACTGATAATTAATATATTTCCGGCATAGGTCCAGCCGAGTGAGTTTTCACCTATAACGAGAAGCGGACCACCAGCACAGGTCATCATCAGTGCCATAAACCAATAGCGCGAAGCATGCTGCAAAGACTTGTATGATCCGGAAATGATAAGCCAAACCAGAGCAAATCCGACAGAATTCAATAATATAATTATGTAAAGAGTTATAAAGTCGAGTTCCATATTTCGCCTTATTATTGACGGTATGCAGATCGCATTTCTGTAAGAGCCCCCGAATTCTCCGGACATTTTCTCACCCTTAATTAAGGGTTAGGAGTAATGTTAGGCATATGACTAGTCATAATTCGCATATTGA
>NZ_JACIIU010000001.1 GCF_014205685.1 Paenochrobactrum gallinarii | reverse complement strand
ACCCACATAAAGCTTTAGGATATCGTTCACCCCGTGAGTTTATCGCGGAGCAAATTAACCAGTAAAAATGACCGATCTTTCGGGGGCAACTACAGTTTCCGATCTTACAACACCGCGATCGCTTGGCGTTCATCTTTATAACTCTGCATTAAAAATTGAAAAAGCAATACCCGACAGTCCACTCTATCAGATAATTAATTCTTGAAAAAATTAAATATTGTACGTGTGCTTTTAAAAGCCCCACCCCATTAAATTTGGTTTTAGTGCATCAATCATTAAATGAAACAATATGGAAAAGATAAATTATCAGTATCACCTTAAAGTGGGGTAGCTTTGGTTTCCATGGGCGTTACGGCCAGCTGTGGTTTTGCCGCGAACACCGGGAAGAGGGAGTTGAGATCAAACGGCAAAATAGATTTATTCTACGGCATAGGTGCGGTGATCATTGCTCTATTTTGTGCCTTCGCCTTTTTTGCATCACCCATCCCGACAACGTCAACGCAGGCTATTAGCGATATTGGTCCGAATACTGGAAATGCTTTGCAAGAAAATCACAGCAGTGATTGATAATTTTGGAAGGGTCTTAATGGCCCTTCAATATGACTTTAAAAATGACTGGTTGTCAGTTTAAATCTGTTGCCACTCGATCTTGCCGACGCTGCCACGCGAAATTGCCCGCTACATCTTTGTAGTCCAGCAAGTGCTTTTAGAATTTGGTTTATGACAGAACGAAATGTGGGATTTATTGTGGGATCAAAAATTTACCACAGTCAAAAATGGCAATATAAACAATGGCTTAAAAAATAAAATGGCGGAGAGAGCGGGATTCGAACCCGCGAGACGGTTCCCCGCCTACACACTTTCCAGGCGTGCGCCTTCAACCACTCGGCCACCTCTCCGCAGAATATTCCGTTCATGACATCAAGTTCATGAAGAATCAAAACCTGTAATTCACTTGACATTGGTTAACTGTCAAATCACTGGTTCGGCGCGGAATATAGCTAGAATACGACAGTAATCAACCGTTAATTTCAGGAATGTGAAAGAATATTTTCAGAAGTCTCGAAATGGCAGAAAACATAGCGAAAAAACGCCAAATATGTTGTTTTTAATGGGTTTTCAGGCCTTTATCAGTATGTGGATAAGCTATCTTTGAAAATTTTATGCGGGTGAGGGATAATCATTCATCGCCAATGACTTTAATGATCGAGTGCCTGTAATGAACTTTTTAAACGAGCGTGCCGGATGAAGGTGATTGGATTTATCTTAAATCGGCTATTGCTATTGTGCGCTTTGCTTTTTTTAATCGGTGGCGTTGCCGCTGTGATTATTGATGCCGCGCGCTCCATCGGCGGTTCGGTCGTCACGCTCACTTCCTTGTCAGATATGATGCTGGATTTTGGCCTTCAAAACGGGCTGGAAGAAAGTGTGCAAGCCGATCGCTTTGCGGGTGGGGTTATTGAATATTTGTTCAATCTGCCTGCTGTTGCCGTTTTGATGGTGTTGGCGCTGTTTTTCTATTTACTGTCTTATATTTTCAAAAAAGCTTGAATTGGTTTTGTGCTGCTTACAACAAAGGGGCAGGTGTCTTATATAAGGTGACAACCAGCCAGCCTGTCAGGAGTAACCAATGACATTGTTTGATCGCTACCGACTGAAAACAGAATTTCCGACTGCGGAGACAGCTCTCAAGGGACGTGCGGAGCCGATTGCAACGGCCGATACGCATTATGTGTCAGGGCACTCATTACATGGTGGCTGGCCGAAAAACATGAAAAAGATCATGTTCGGTATGGGGTGCTTCTGGGGCGTTGAGCGACTGTTCTGGCAGGTTCCGGGTGTTTATGTCACCGCTGCCGGATATACAGGTGGTTTGACGCCTAATCCAACTTACGAAGAAACCTGCACAGGGCTGACCGGCCATAATGAAGTGGTGATGGTGGTTTATGATCCGGCAATTGTCAGCCTTGATACATTGCTGAAAATGTTCTGGGAAGAACATGATCCGACGCAAGGCATGCGGCAGGGAAATGATATTGGCACGACTTATCGTTCAGGTATTTATACTTTTTCTGAAGAAGATAAGGCGCTGGCAGAAAAGACACGGGATGAATATCAGCATGCTTTGACAGCTAAGGGTCTGGGACAGATTACAACTGAAATTCTCGATGCGCCGGTCTTTTACTATGCTGAAGATTATCATCAGCAATATCTGGCGAAAAATCCGGGCGGTTATTGCGGTTTGCGCGGCACCGGCGTGTCTTGTTTTATTTAAACTGAAAAGAAGTCAGGTGATTGCCCCGTTTCACCAATGGGGTGGTCTGGTGACCGGAATATCCGGCTGGGTTTGCTCTTCGAGTTCCAGAAAGCGTGTGGTCAGCGCATTGAGCTTGGTGCGCAGATGGTCAATGACTTTCCATTGTTCTGCAATCTCACCGGAAAGATCCTCGATGATTTTATCCTGTTCGGTGATCCGGATTTCAAGTTCGGTCAGGCGTGTTTCATGAGACATCGGTTTGCAGTTCTTTTGAGTGAGTGGTCATAAAAGAATCACCGGCCTGATGAGCCGGTGATTTTGATTGAGATAAACAATATCGTTTACTTGGTACCGTACATACGGTCACCTGCGTCACCGACGCCTGGAACGATGTAACCTTGTTCATCAAGGCGTTCATCAATGGATGCGGTGAAAACCTGTACATCCGGATGTGCTTGAGTGAAACGCTCAATACCTTCCGGTGCTGCAATCAGGCAGAGGAAGCGGATATTGGTTGCGCCGCGTTCTTTCAGTTTGTCGATGGCCATAATCGCTGAATTGGCGGTTGCCAGCATCGGGTCCACCACGATGATCAGACGATTGACGATATCTTCCGGGGCTTTGAAATAATATTCAACCGGCTGAAGGGTTTCGTGATCGCGGTAAAGACCGATATGGGCCACGCGTGCAGCAGGCACCAGATCAAGCATACCTTCAAGCAGACCGTTGCCGGCGCGCAGGATGGAAGCGAAAACAAGTTTCTTGCCTTCCAGAATAGGCGCTTCCATCGGTGCCAACGGCGTTTCGATTGGCATCGTGGTCATTTCAAGATCACGGGTCACTTCATAGCAAAGCAACAATGATGTTTCTTTCAGCAGGCGGCGAAAGCTTGCTGTGGAGGTTTCACGCTTGCGCATGATGGTAAGCTTGTGCTGGACAAGCGGGTGGCTGATAACTGTAACGCCCATGATCGTTCCGCTGTTTCTATAATCTGATGCTTAATGAATAGGACATTATCGCCCTATATGCTATGTGAAAACATTTTAAAAAGCACACTCACAGATTTATGAGCAGTTTCTACGCTTGTAACATCCTGTGCAAGCTTTATATGCGTATGATAAGTACGGCTTTGACGCGAAAGCGGACAAATGTCACTTCAGGACAGCGGTAGAATGCACTATGGTGTTTCCCGTGAATTGAGCAGACAGGACAAGCTATGAGCCAGCATGACGGCAATATGGATCGGGTAGGCGCAACAGGCGGCATGGAAAGTTCCTTCGGGTTTCGTCAGGTTGACGAAGACTCGAAACAGGCACTCGTTAATGATGTTTTCCATAAAGTTGCCAAGCGCTACGATGTGATGAACGATCTGATGTCGGCCGGTATGCATCGTGTCTGGAAAGATGCGATGATTGCGTGGCTTGCACCGTCAAAACGTGCCGGCTGGCGCTCGCTGGATGTGGCTGGCGGCACTGGCGATATTGCTTTCCGCATTGTCGAAGCTTCACGCAAACAAGCCCATGTCACTGTGCTTGATATTAACGGCTCGATGCTGGGTGTCGGGCGTGAACGCGCCATTAAAAAAGGCCTGATCGACAATGTAGATTTTGTTGAAGCCAATGCAGAAGAATTGCCGTTTGAGGATAATTCTTTTGATGCTTATACGATTGCTTTCGGCATTCGTAACGTCCCGCATATTGATAAAGCACTTTCAGAAGCATATCGCGTCCTCAAGCCGGGCGGCCGTTTCATGTGTCTTGAATTTTCCGAAGTGGAAATGCCGATTTTGGATAAGGTTTATGACCAGTGGTCATTTCATGCGATTCCTAAAATTGGTCAGATGATCACAGGGGACGCGGATTCTTACAGCTATCTGGTCGAATCAATTCGTAAATTTCCGGCACAAAAAGATTTCGGCACGATGATTGAGCAGGCTGGTTTTGAGCGCGTCAGCTGGCGCAATTTCACCGGAGGTATTGCTGCCCTTCATTCCGGTTGGAAATTGTAAAATAGTAGGCGGATATGAAGAATATTTCTGCCGCTTTGCGGCTGATGCGTGCAGGCTGGATTTTAACCCGTGAGGGTGTGATCGGTGCGTTGCCTGTTGATGATCTGCAAGGTTTGCCGAAATTCGGGCACAAGCTTGCCAAAGCTTTAGCGCGCCCGCGTGCACGAAATATGGAGCGTTCGGAGCGTATTTCGCGCGCGATGAACAAGCTTGGGCCGTCTTATGTCAAGCTTGGCCAGTTTTTGGCCACACGCCCTGATATTGTCGGGCGCGATATCGCGGCTGATCTGGAGCTCTTGCAGGATAAGCTCGATTTTTTCCCGCAAAGCGAAGCAGAAAAAGCCATTGAAAATTCGCTGGGGCGTTCGGTCAGCAATCTTTATGAGCGTTTTGATGCGCCGATTGCTGCGGCTTCTATGGCGCAGGTGCATCCGGCATATATTTCCAAAAACGGTCAGTCTCAGAAGGTAGCGGTTAAAGTTATCCGCCCTGGTGTGCGCCAGCGTTTTGCGCGGGATTTAGCCAGTTTCTTTATGGTGGCACGGATGCAGGAACATTATGTGCCTGCAACACGACGTTTGCGTCCGGTTGAGATTGCCGAAACCTTGGCGCAGACCACCCGCATTGAGATGGATTTGCGCCTTGAAGCCGCTGCCCTTTCCGAAATTGCTGAAAACATCAAAGATGATGCGGGCTTTCGTGTGCCAACAGTCGATTGGGAACGCACAGGCCGTGACGTCTTAACGCTGGAGTGGATTGACGGCATTAAAGTGTCGGATGTCGATGCGCTGCGTGCGTCCGGTTTTGATCTTAAAAAACTGGCGGAAGTGCTGATCCAGTCTTTCTTGCGTCATACATTGCGTGATGGTTTTTTCCACGCTGACATGCATCCGGGCAATTTGTTTGTTGACCCGAAGGGAACGATTGTTGCGGTCGATTTTGGCATTACCGGACGGTTGAATAAAAAGCAGCGCCGGTTTCTGGCTGAAATCCTTTATGGTTTTATCACCCGCGATTATATGCGTGTCGCGGCTGTGCATTTTGAAGCCGGCTATGTACCGCATACGCATGATATGGCCAGTTTTGCGCAAGCCATTCGCGCTATCGGCGAGCCTATTCATGGCCAGCCAGCCGAAACGATTTCGATGGCAAAATTGCTGACGCTGCTGTTTGAGGTGACCGAATTATTCGACATGGAAACGCGGCCTGAATTGCTGATGCTGCAAAAAACCATGGTGGTGGTTGAGGGTGTATCGCGTACGCTTGATCCGCATTTCAACATGTGGAAATCGGCTGAGCCGGTTGTTGGCGGCTGGATTCGTAAGAATTTAGGCCCTCAAGGCATTTTGGGCGATGCCAAGGAAACCGGTCAGGCATTGCTACATTTTATGCGTGAAGCGCCTGAATTGATCCAGCGATCAGAACGCGCCAGCATTGCGCTTGACGATATGGTGTCGAATGGTTTGCGCTTTGATGCAGCGACTGCCGAAGCAATCGGCCGCGCGGAAGCTTACCATAATCGCTGGGGCAGACGGGCGCTGGTGGTGATCGCCATTGCCTTTGTGGCCATCGCGGTTAAACTTTTCATTGATTAAAATATCAAAGCTTCGATGCAAAGGGGTGTGCTTTAATGAGTAAGTCTGGTGTGACGAAGACGACTTCCCCAATCGCCGCCTCTTTGCAAGGCAAGCGCATTTTGCTGATTATCAGTGGTGGTATCGCGGCTTATAAAACGCCGGATTTGATCCGTCGTTTGCGTGAGCGTGGTGCGCATGTACGCCCATTGATGACGCGCGCGGCGCAGGAATTTGTCACCCCACTCACCATTGGCGCTGTTTCCGCCGATCACGTTTATACGGATCTTTTTTCGCGAGAAGACGAGCAGGATGTTGGCCATATCCGCTTGGCACGTGATGCTGATCTGATTGTAGTTGCACCAGCCACCGCTGATTTGATGGCTAAAATGGCGCATGGCTTGGCTGATGATCTGGCAAGTGCTGTGTTGCTGGCACGCAAAATTCCGGTGCTTGTTGCACCTGCTATGAATCCTGCCATGTGGGATAATCCGGCAAGTCAACGCAACCGCACGTTTTTAGTCCAGGATGGTGTGCATTTCATCGGCCCCGAACGCGGTGAAATGGCGGAAGGCGGCGAGGCCGGTCTTGGTCGTATGAGCGAGCCATTGGCGATTGTGGAGGCGATTGAAGAACTGTTTGCGCCGCGTGATCTGCCGCTCAAGGGCAAAAAAATCATTATGACCTCTGGGCCAACCCATGAGCCGATTGATCCGGTACGCTATATTGCAAACCGTTCATCCGGCAAGCAAGGGCATGCGATTGCGCGTGAATTGGCGCGTCTTGGTGCTGAAGTGCAGCTTGTTTCAGGGCCGGTTACCATTGCTGATCCTGCGGGTGTTCAAGTTGTCCATGTGGAAACTGCACGAGAAATGCAGGCGGCTGTGGAAAGCTTGCTGCCAGCTGATGCCGCAGTGATGGTCGCAGCTGTTGCCGATTGGCGCACAGAAAATGAAGCGCATCAAAAGATTAAAAAACAGGCAGGCGAAACCGCCCCGACATTAAAAATGACGGAGAATCCTGACATTTTAGCAAGCATTGGTCATCATCCGAGGCGTCCTCAATTGGTGGTTGGCTTTGCGGCGGAAACGCAGGATTTGCTCGAGAACGCCCTTAAAAAGCTTGATAAAAAAGGTGCGGACTGGATTGTCGCCAATGATGTGACGGAAGAAAACGGCATCAGCGTCATGGGCGGTGATCATAATCTGCCGCGCATTGTGACCCGTGACGGCATTGAAGAATGGCCGCAGATGAGCAAGCAAGATGTTGCTGAAAAACTGGCGCAGAAAATTGTCGAAGCCTTAAAAGGCAAGTGACTATTACCAAGAGTTAGATTTAAAAAAAAGCGCGGTTGCCTCATGGGTAGCCGCGCTTTTTTCATGTGCTTTAAATAGGTGCGCTATCAGGCGTTGGAACGCACCTGATAGTCTTTTACTTCTTCAAAACGTATGGCTTTCCAGCGCTCGGCTTCATAATTGAGCGAGAACGTATTTTGCGCCATATAGACCGGATCATTATCCAGATCATGAGCAATATCTGCGCGGTGTGCTGCAATAAAGCGATCCACTTCTGCCGGATCATCAGCAGTAATCCAACGACAGATGGAGAAGCGTGACATTTCAAAGCCAACAGGCAATGAATATTCAATTTTCAAGCGTTCCGTCAGTACGTCGATTTGCAGCGCACCAACCACACCAACAATCGCCGGCGAGCCGTCATCAGGAGTGAAAAGCTGCACAACACCTTCTTCAGCCATTTGCTGTAAGGCTTCACGCAGTTTTTTCGCTTTCATCGCATCGTCGAGACGTACACGGCGCAGGATTTCCGGCGCAAAGTTTGGCACACCACGGAACAACAATTCTTCGCCTTCGGTCAGCGTATCACCGATGCGTAGCGTTCCATGGTTGGGAATACCGACAACATCACCGGCAAAAGCCTCATCGGCAATCTGGCGGGAGCGGGCAAAGAAAAACTGTGGCGCAGACAAACTCATCGGCTTGCCGGTACGGATCAGTTTTGCCTTCATGCCACGCGACAAAGTGCCGGAGCAAACGCGTAAGAAAGCAATACGGTCGCGGTGGTTCGGGTCCATATTGGCCTGAATCTTGAAGACAAAGCCGGTCATTTTTTCTTCTGTGGAGCTGACCATGCGGGTGTCAGCCTGCTGGTCACGCGGAGATGGCCCGTAGTCACAGAAAGCTTCGATCAGATCACGCACGCCAAATTTTTTCAGCGCCGAGCCAAAATATACCGGTGTCATATGCCCTTCGCGGAAGGATTGCAGGTCAAACTCACGGCAGACGCCGCGCGCCATTTCAACGCTTTCAATCCATTCTGCACGCTGGTTTTCCGGCAACAGGCCGGCAGCGCGTGCATCTTCAGGGCCATCCACTTGCAATGGCTGCTCCTGTGTATCTTCACGGCGGATGGTGTTGTTGTGCAGGTCAAAAGTTCCGGCAAAGCTTTTGCCGGAGCCGATCGGCCATGTAATCGGTGCTGTATCGAGTGCCAGTTTTTCTTCGATTTCGTCGAGAATTTCCAGCGGATCACGCGCTTCACGGTCCATCTTATTGATGAAGGTGACAATCGGAATATTGCGCATGCGGCACACTTCAAAGAGTTTGAGTGTGCGTGGCTCAATACCGCGCGCTGCGTCAATCACCATGACAGCACTGTCAACGGCGGTCAGGGTGCGATAGGTGTCATCGGCAAAGTCTTCGTGACCAGGGGTGTCGAGAAGATTAAAAATGCAATCTTTATATTCAAAGGTCATTACCGAAGTAACTACGGAAATGCCGCGGTCGCGCTCGATATTCATCCAGTCGGAACGGGTCTGAATACGATCCTTCTTCGCCTTTACTTCACCGGCAAGCTGAATAGCGCCACCGAAAAGCAACAGTTTTTCTGTCAGCGTGGTTTTACCGGCGTCCGGGTGCGCAATGATTGCGAAAGTACGGCGCTTTGAAGCAGGATGATCAGCAATAGGCATAAAAGGCTCGTTAAACTAAGGCGGGCAATCCCGCATATAAGGATCAGCGTGCAATAAGGCGTTTTGCCATAAAGTAAAATCGAAATATGGCGAACACAGAAAACGGCTGATGGCTCGGATGAAGATAAATTTGAGCTCTGCTTTATCAGTTGTGGCTTTATTCGTCGAGGCATAAAAAAGCCGCCCTGAAAGCGCTTTGTTAAAAGTGTTTCAGGGCGGCAGTAATATTTTATGTATTATTTAAGGCTTTTGATGCCGAGGCCAAAAGCAATAAATGCCCAGCCCTGGAAAATCAGGTCAATGGCAAGGAACAGGCCCAAAATGAACAGGCTGTTGACCGGCCATTGCGCTGCAATCAGCACACCTGTCAGTGCGGTGATGATACCGGCAAAAACGAGCCAGCCCCAGCCGCGGGCAGGCTTTGTCTGAAAGCCCATCCAGATACGGAAAAGACCGGAACCAATCAGCGCGGCTGCAAGAAGCACGGTAAGAATACCGGCCGCAAGGACAGGATTGCTGAAGGTGACAATACCGGCGCCTGCATAAAGCAAGCCACTCAAAAACCAGAAGAAGAAGCTTTTCCATGTCTTTACATTGAAAGCATGGATAATTTCGACAATACCTGCAATGAGCATCAACATGCCGACGTAATAAACCGACACGACTGTTGCAAGAAAAAGATTGCCGAACGCAATTCCGCCCAAAATGAGCAGGGCAATGCCGAGGGCCACAAACCAGCCCCATTTTCTTGAAATTTCAGGTTGGTGCATACTTGTATCGCTTGATGCCATAATGCGCAGCTCCTATGAATGTGAAAAGGCATTTTATAGACGTTGAGAGCAGATATGAATGCATGCGTTTAATAAATTGCAGGCATGTAACTTTTACAGTAACTCTATTTATATGTAATAACAACTGTTTGACAGGATTGTTCTCGTGACTATGATTACTTTGTTCCATGAATATTGGCCTCATATTCTTGCCGCGGTTTCAATCGTTCTTGGTGCAGGGGCCGCTATTCATGCAACAATGACTAAGCAGGAGGTGCGCACCGCCATTGGCTGGGTTGGCGTGATCTTGCTTTCACCTATTATTGGTGCGGTGGTTTATGCTGTTGCCGGTGTTAATCGCATCAGACGTACTAGTTTGTCTTTACAGCGCGACCGCGGTGCTCATATTGCGCTTTATCACCTGACCCATTTCGACACGACCAATGAGATTGTGCGGGAAAATTTCGGCAAGCCGTTTGCCGCCATGAAAATTTTAGGTGACGCAGTCAGTAAATATGATTTTACCAGCAGTAATGATATTACCATGCTGGAAAGCGGTGATGCAGCATATTCTGCCATGCTTGCTGCCATTGATGAGGCTAAGCATAGTGTGTTGCTTGAGACCTATATTTTTGACCGTGACCCGATCGGTATTCGCTTTGTTGCAAGCCTTGCTGCTGCGGTAAAGCGCGGGGTTGAAGTGCGCGTGCTGGTGGATGCCGTTGGTGCACGTTATTCGATGCCAAGCATTGTCAGCCTGTTGAAAGAGCATAATGTTCCGGCAGAAGTTTTTAACGGTAATATTATTATTGGCTTGAAACTGCCTTATGCCAATTTGCGCACGCACAGAAAAATATTGGTGGTCGATGGTGCTGTTGCTTTTACCGGCGGGATGAATATCCGCGCTGGTTTTATGAGTGAATATTCCGGTGATAATGCTGCGCATGATACGCATTTTCGCGTGGAAGGCCCGGCTGTTGCCGACATTTTCCATATTGCTTCGGAAGATTGGCGTTTTGCCTCAGATGAATTGCTGCAAGGAGAAAAATGGAAGATTGCACCGCCGCAAAAACCAGCTGGCGAAGAAACACTGGTGCGTGTGGTGGCAACTGGCCCTGATAAAAACCTTGAAACCAATCATCGTATGATGATGGGGGCTTTTTCGGTGGCACAGGATCATATTTTGATTATGTCGCCTTATTTGTTGCCCGATCGGGAATTGATCAGTGCGCTGGTAACGGCTGCTCGGCGTGGTGTCAGTGTGGATATTATTGTGCCAGGTGTGAATAATCTGAAATTGGTTGATCGCGCTATGCGCGCACAATTTGACCAGTTGTTGAAGGATGGATGTAAAATCTGGCGTGCCACCGGTGCTTTCAATCACTCCAAACTGATGACCATTGATGGCGTTTGGTCTTATGTCGGTTCATCCAATATTGACCCGCGCTCGCTGCGGCTGAACTTTGAAATCGACATGGAAGTTCTGGATTTTGAATTTGCCGGACAGTTGGAAGAACGTATCCGTGTAATCAAAAAAAACAGCGTGCCTGTCCTCTTGGGCGACTTGCGAAATCAGCCATTTCTGCGTCGCTTGACAGACCGGATTATTTGGTTGGGTTCACCTTATCTTTAATCAGGCTCAGGCGCTCCATCGTGGCTTGCAGATCAATATGCGCCTTGATCGGCAGGTGATCAGAGGCAATACGGGCGAGCGGGCTGTCATGCACTTCGATATTGGTAATCAGATTATGAGGCGCACCCATAATCCGGTCGAGTGCCAGTACCGGAAAACGTGAAGGGAAGCTCGGCACCACGCCTGCATTCGGGTTGAAAACCGGATTAAGGGCATTGAGTGAAGATGTCTTTCCCACCCGCCATTCATTGAGATCGCCGATCATCAGGGTCGGCAGAAACTCGGAATTGGCCATGGTGCTTAAAATCGTTTCGGCCTGTTGCGCGCGGGATTTTTTCAAAAGCCCCAGATGAGCAGCAATAATACGCAAAGGCCCGTTGGCAAGCTCCAGATCAACCATCAAAGCGCCGCGCGGCTCAACACCGGGCAGTGAAAGCTGGCGCACTTCACGCACTAAACCTTCGCGGAAAAGCAAAAGATTGCCGTGCCAGCCGTGACCGCCTTCAGAAAAAGAGGTAATCGGCACCGGTACAAGACCGGAGTTTTGATAAAGCCGGCTGAGGTCCAGCAAGCCGGTACGCTCACCAAAGCGTTTGTCTGCCTCCTGCAAAGCAATCACATCGGCATTGATTTCACCAATCACATCGGCAATGCGCTCAGGTGCAAATTGCTTATCGGTGCCAACACATTTATGAACATTATAAGAGGCAATCACCGTGTCTGTGGGTGCATTGCGCGGCTCTAACGGTTCATAGAACGAGCGCTTACGGATGGCCGAAAGAATACTGCCGGAGAGATTGTTAGGGTTGAGTATCTTTCGCAAGCTTCATGTCCTTAAGTGAATGCACGTATATTCGTCTTGATCGTTACACAGATATAAATAGTAATGATGCATCATATAAAAACCAAATCAGGCTTTAGTTTAACAATAATTTTTGAGATATTGCGACCATGAGAGAAACATTGGCTGTTGCATTAGGCGGGGCGCTCGGCTCTGTGGCGCGTTATTGGATTGGTATCTGGATGTTGCCGCTGAGCCGCTCAATGCCTTGGGGCACAATCAGCATCAATATTGCCGGTTCGTTTGCGATTGCTTTTTTGGGCACGCTGACCATGTTGCAAGGGCGCTATCATCTGCCGGAAGTGTGGCGGCTTGCATTTATGGTGGGTGTTTGTGGTGGGTTCACCACATTTTCCACGTTCAGTTTGCAGGTTTTTGAAATGCTGCGGGCAGGGGCGCTGGGGCGCGCTGCCTTGAATATTGTAATCTCAGTGATTTTCTGTGTGCTGGCTGCGGCTGTCGGCTATTGGCTGGCGATGCGGCTCAATACCTCCGCTTGAAATGAAAAAGCCCCGCTGAAAAAATCAGCGGGGCTTTTGATTGGATAGAGCGCTTTATTATTCGTCGCCCATTTTGAGCGCTTGAATAAAGGCTTCCTGCGGAATTTCCACACGGCCGAACTGACGCATGCGCTTTTTACCTTCCTTCTGCTTTTCCAGAAGTTTGCGCTTACGGGAAACGTCACCACCGTAACATTTTGCCGTCACGTCTTTACGCAGCGCCGAAATGGTTTCACGCGCAACGATACGTCCGCCGATGGCTGCCTGAATCGGAATTTTAAACATATGCTGCGGAATCAGGTCTTTCAGCTTTTCACAAAGCACACGACCGCGTTTTTCGGCAGCGCTGCGGTGAACCAGCATGGAAAGCGCATCAACCGGCTCCTCGTTGACGAGGATCGACATTTTAACCAGATCACCTTCACGGTATTCTGAGATATTATAGTCGAAAGATGCGTAACCCTTGGAGATCGATTTCAGGCGGTCGTAGAAATCAAATACCACTTCATTAAGCGGCAGGTCATAGGTGATCATCGCACGCGGGCCGACATAAGACAGATCGACCTGAATGCCGCGACGATCCTGACAAAGCTTCAAAATCGAACCCAGATAATCATCCGGTGTCATGATGGTTGCGCGAATCCAAGGCTCTTCAATCGACGTGATCTTAACTACGTCTGGCATGTCGGCCGGATTGTGCAATTCTGCAACTGAGCCGTCGAGCATGTTCATGCGGTAGACAACCGATGGCGCTGTGGCGATGAGATCAAGATTGAACTCACGCTCCAAGCGTTCCTGAATGATTTCCAGATGCAAGAGACCCAAAAAGCCGCAACGGAAACCAAAGCCAAGTGCCGCAGATGTTTCCATCTCAAAAGAGAAGCTCGCATCATTGAGGCGCAGTTTGCCCATAGCCGAGCGCAGATCTTCAAAGTCTGCTGCATCAACAGGGAAGAGGCCACAGAACACAACGGGCTGCGCCGGCTTAAAGCCTGGCAGCATTTCTGCTGTCGGGCGGCGGTCTTCGGTGATGGTATCACCAACGCGCGTATCGGCGACTTCCTTGATCGAGGCGGTGATGAAACCAAGTTCACCAGGGCCTAATTCATCAACGGCCACCATTTTAGGGGTGAAAACACCGGTGCGCTCCACCGGATATTTTGCACCTGTACCCATCATACGGATGGTCTGGCCTTTTTTCAGCACGCCATCAATGATGCGCACCAGAACGATAACGCCTAAATATGTGTCATACCAGCTATCAACCAGCATGGCTTTGAGCGGTGCAGAACGGTCGCCGGCTTTCGGAGGCGGCAGGCGATTGACAATCGCTTCCAGAACGTCAGGAATACCAAGGCCGGTTTTAGCCGAAATCATCACTGCATCGGATGCATCGAGACCGATAACATCTTCAACCTGCTCCTTGACGCGGTCAGGTTCTGCGGCTGGCAGATCAACTTTATTGAGAACCACGACAAGTTCGTGGTTGTTGTCCATGGCCTGATAAACATTGGCCAAGGTTTGCGCTTCAACGCCTTGAGAGGCGTCCACCACCAAAAGAGAACCTTCGCACGCAGCCAGCGAACGCGAGACTTCATAAGCAAAGTCGACGTGGCCGGGAGTGTCGATCAGGTTCAGCACATAATCTTCGCCATTTTGCGCTTTATAGTGCAAACGGACAGTCTGTGCCTTGATGGTAATGCCGCGTTCACGCTCGATATCCATCGAATCAAGGATCTGATCCTTCATCTCGCGCGTTTCCAGTCCGCCTGTCGATTGGATCAGGCGGTCAGCGAGAGTCGATTTACCGTGGTCGATGTGTGCGACGATGGAAAAATTGCGAATATGGTCAAGTGGTGTGCTCATGGGCGCGATTTAGCAGTTTTATAGCGAAATTCAAAGTGGTATTGCAGCGACACAGTGGCAAAAGCGCTCATTGGACACACTATTTGACAATAGTTCTTTGCCAAACGTGCAAAAGGGATTAAATCAGCCTCATAATTCTCATGAGAAACCTTGATACAGGTTAAGGTTGATAGCCGTTATACACTTAGGAGCTCAGGCATGAATACCGAACCAAATGAAGTCCACAACAGACCAAAACTGGTTACTGTGATCGGCGGTTCGGGTTTTGTCGGACGCGCCGTGGTGGCCGCACTTGCCAAGCGTGGCTATATGGTACGCGTTGCTGTGCGCAAACCTGAAATTGCTTATTACATGCAGCCATTGGGCAATGTTGGCCAAATCCAGCTGGTGCAGGCCAATGTGCGTTATCGCTGGTCGATTGACCGCGCCATTGCCGGTTCAGATTATGTCGTCAATCTGGTGGGTGTGCAGGCTGAAAGCGGCCGTAACCGCTTCAATGCAGTGCATGTGTTTGGTGCAAAAAATGTGGCGGAAGCCGCAAGCGCTCAGAATATTCCGCTGACTCATATGTCTGCACTCGGCGCTGATTTGAAATCAGCTTCCGTTTATGCCCGCACCAAAGCTGAAGGCGAACAGGCTGTGCTGAAAGCAGCACCGGCTGCCGTCATCATGCGTCCGTCGGCGATTTTCGGCATGGAAGACAAGTTCTTTAATCGTTTTGCCAATCTGGCACGCTTTACACCTGTTTTGCCGGTGATCGGTGGCGGCAAAACCAAGATGCAGCTCGTTTATGTCGGCGATGTGGCTGAAGCTGTTGCCCTGTCGGTTGAAGGTAAGCTGAATCGCGGCACAACCTATGAACTGGGCGGTGCTGATGTGCAGTCGTTTAAAGACTGGATGGGCGATATGCTGAAGGTGATTGACCGTAAGCGTTGCATCGTTTCGATGCCTTGGTGGGCGGCAAAATTCAACGCCCGCATCATTGGCCTGCTGCCAAATCCGCTTATCACGGCTGATCAGGTCACATTCCTGAAGTCGGATAATGTTGTGTCGGATGCAGCGACTTCTGAAGCGCGCACCTTGCAGGGCATGGGGATTACCCCGCAGGGCGCAGATGCTATTTTGCCAGCCTATTTGTGGCGCTACCGCGTAGCCGGACAATATACAAAGATGCGCGAAGCTCACTGATTTCACGATATACAAAAAAACCGCCGGAGATCATCTCCGGCGGTTTTTTTATAATTGGATCAAACCGGCTGTCCAATGGGCAGCCGGTCTTTTTATTTGTTTAGAAGCCAAGCGCCATGCCATCACCGCGCGGGTCAGCACCGCCTTCATAGCCGTCAGCATGTTTACGGATAGCTTGCGCATGGCCGAGAGTGCCTTCCCAGCCGCTGGCCATTTTAACCGGATGACCGCGCAGACGCAGTTCACGGATAACCTCTTCAGGCGTGCGTGATTCCAGCACCAGATCACGCGATACTGTGCCCCATGTGCGTCCCATCAGCCAGCGTGGTGCTTCGATTGCCTGCTGCACGTTAAAGCCGAAGTCGATCATACGGGTGATCATTGCGGCCTGTGTCTGCGGCTGGCCTTCGCCACCCATGGTGCCATAGGCCATCACCGGCTTGCCATCTTTCATCAGCATAGCCGGAATGATGGTGTGGAAGGTGTTTTTGCCTGGTTCCAGCGTGTTTGGATGGTTGGCATCCAGCGAGAAGAACGAACCACGGTTTTGCATGATGATACCGGTGTTGCCGGCAATCACAGCGGCGCCGAAATCGTGATAGATTGACTGGATGTTGGAAACCATCATGCCGTCTGCGTCAGCGGTACAGAAGTAAACTGTATCGCCGTCCGGCGCACGATGTTCAAACTTGCCGTCAAATTTTACACCTGGTTCGATATCGTCAAAACCGCGTACCGTATCATCATTGATCAGCTGTTTGCGTTGTGCTGCATAGTCCTTGGAAAGGAATGTATCGAGCGGAATATTGACGTGTTTCGGATCAGTCAGCCATTCGTCACGGTCAGCAAAAGCCACTTTAACCGCTTCTACCACATGATGGTAATAAGCAGCGGTGTTGTAGCCCCATGATTTGACATCATATTGCTCCAGCAGATTGAGGATTTGCAGGGCTGCAAAGCCTTGTGTTGCCGGTGGGAGCTGGAACACATCATAGCCACGATAGGTTGAGGTGATTGGCTTTGCCCAATTGGCGTGGTAATTGGCAAAATCTTCATAGCGCAGCGGCGAACCCTGTGCTTCGAGCGATTTAGCCATTTCTTGAGCGATCGGGCCTTCATAAAAGCCTTTGCGTGCGCCATGTTCGGCCAGATATTCAAAGGTCCTTGCCAGTTCCGGCTGAGCCATAAACTCACCGTCGCGCTGTGGCTTGCCATTAGGCAGGAAGATACGCGCCATATCGGCATTGGCATTGAGGATGCTTTCATCCGTTACCAGCCAATCGGCGAGCGAACGGGTGACAGCCATGCCATGACGGGCATAGTGGATAGCATCGGCAAAAAGATCTGCCCAAGGCAGCTTGCCATAGCGCTCATGCGCCAGCCGCCAGCCGTCAACAACACCCGGTGCGGTGAGCGCTGCCAGTGCGCCGCGCATCGGGATCTGGTCAGTATAGCCGTGTTTTTTATAAAACTCGCGGGTGGCAAGTTTAGCAGCAGGGCCTGTTGCTTCAATGGCTTCGACTTCGCTGGCTTTACCGCCGGCGATCAGCAGAAAAGCATCGCCGCCAAGGCCGGCCATATGAGGGTAGACCACGCAAAGGGTAGCATTGATAGCAATGGCAGCATCGACAGCGCTACCGCCGCGACGAAGCGCCTCCTGACCGGAAGCGGAAGCCAGATAATGGGGTGAGCTGACCATGCCGCGCTTGGCAAAAACTGCCGGTCTGCCGGTTCTTGGTCCATCAGCGTTAATCATATCAAATCCTTCATTCATTTTAAAAGTAGATGACTGTTTAGTCGCTTACTTAAGCTTTGGGAGGAAACAGCACACGCTGTAGCGGGGGGATGATGGCGGCAATGCTTAATGCCACCATGCCGATTGTCGACATCAGGCGCCAATCATTCGTGGTGCCAAGGCTGACCAATGGCAGCGCCACGATGAACAGCACGAATGAAACGCTCAGGTAAGACAAACGATTTTGCAGAATACGCTTAATCATAATCTGTCTCCTTTATTGTACGATCAAAGTCAGGATGACGGTGGCAATACCTGTCAGAACGAATGCCGCGATTGTCCAAGGCATTGTTTTGCGTAAGATCGCACCCTCCTGACCATTGATGCCGGTTGTACTTGCACCCATCACCACATTGGCAGGGGCAATCGCATTACCAATGGCGCCACCGGCACTTTGAGCTGCCAGAATGGTTGATGGCGGCAGGCCTTTTGCTTCAGCCAGATTGACCTGCAATTCTGAGAACAGAACCTGCGAAGAGGTCGAACTGGAGGTGATAAAGGCACCTAAGATTCCAATACCATTGGCGAGGAAAGCAAACACATAGGCCGGAGCAATGGCTGCAATACCAAGGGCGAGCATGGTGTTCTGGCCGGACAGCTTCATGATCGAGGCCATAACGAGGAAGGCAATGATCGGAACAGAAGCCGGAACAGCACTTGCAAACAGGCCTTTAACAACGCCCGGCATTTCTTTGCCGGTGGCTTTGGCCCATTGCTTGAAATAGCCAAGCTTGGTGAAGCAGAACCAGGTGACAAGTGCTGTCACTGTGATGGTTGCACCCGGATGGGCAAACATATGCAGCGGCGAATAGCTGGCAGTGCCTGCTGTTTCAACGCCCATACCTGTCGTAATCGCAGGGAAAGGCAGGCCGAAGCTTGGAATATAAAGCCATGCATGCAGACGATCGATCAGCGATGTGGCCAGTGCCAGAATGGTCAAAAGAGCATAAGGCGAGAAGGCAGCAACAATATCCATTGGTGGCTCGGCGCTGTTTTCTTCCAGATGCGCTTCTTCACGCATGGCAGGACGTTCCACAATGCTGTCATCCGCTTCTTTGTAGCGTGACCATTGTGACAACGGATAAAGAGCGAGCATGGCAAGGGCGGCAGGCAGGAAAGCGGCCAAAATCGGATCAATAAAGACCACCAGAAACTGGCCGATACTGTGAATGGCTGCGATGATGAGAACGAGTGGCCAGCCAGCGCGAACCGCAGGTGCGCGGCCATACATCCACACAACCATAAAGCCGCCAAGCACTGACTGAATGGCAATCAGTATAGCTGCCTGCAAGCCCATGGAGAGGGAGGTGGCGGCATCCATTTCGACAACCTGCAAAGTTGCAAGCCAGCCAACACCGAGCGTTCCGTAAAATTTTGCCCAAATATGCGCGATGATCGGAATAGCAACCGCATAAACAGGGCGCATACCAAAAGCCACCAGCAGAGGGGCAACAACGGCAATCGGTGTGCCGAAACCATCAATCCCTTGCAGGAAGGAGGTGAAAACCCAACCAAGGGCAACAATGATAAAAAGCTCATTGCGGGACATGCGCGAAATACCGCGCCGCAAAGCATCATAACCGCCGGACTGATTCATGATCTGATACAACAGCAGTGCAGGCCAGATGACATAGAGAATAGGCACAGCATCCCAGATGCCGCGGGCAGAGGCCACGGCAAGGGCACGTGTTGAAGCTTCAAAGGCAAATACCGCGACACCTGCCGCAATAAAAATGCCTGTCGTACCGGCTTGCTGTGCTGTCCAGTTCATGCCGACCATGAGGACAATCAGGGCTACTATGGGGGCAGCAGCCAACAGCCAGTGTAGTAAGTTTAAATCTAATGACATCTATATACCACTATTTTGCTAATCTCGGTGAGGAGAATGGGGGATGGCATGGTTTTTATGCACTCAGATATTCATTTCATATAATAAAAAGCATTCATTGATCGTAATCAATCTTATTAAAAACATTGATATTATTATATGAAATTAATGTTATCGCAGATGGGTAATATATAGATTATCAAAAATTCGTGACAATCGATATGTAATTCAGTTAAAATACTATCTTTATTTTAATTTGTTAAATCGCGTCTTTTTTTATTATATGAAGGTGACTTTTGTATATGTATAATTTTAATATATTTTTTTCTAATCTGTAATAATTATAAATTTAACATTAATTATATTTATGAAAATAATTTTATGCCTGATGAGCATGCGCGACTTGCAGTCAATCCGGTGGGTGAAGCCACGGTGATTGCTGTCTTCTGAGGTGGTCGATGTGGAGAAAATCGGACAACAAAAAAGCCCGCTTGCGCGGGCTTTTTGAGGTGCTTCTGGACCTTGGTAGTGGTCTGAAGACTTAGGAATGGTGCCCAGAAGAGGACTCGAACCTCCACGCCCTTGCGAGCGCCAGCACCTGAAGCTGGTGCGTCTACCAATTCCGCCATCTGGGCGTTGGTCATCCGTTTAAGGGGCTAAACGCCCGCTGTCAATCGGCTTTTTGCAAACTTATGATATTTTTTAGTCAGTCTTGTGTAAAAAGATAAAAATAATGCCATCCAACCGTTTTTCGATGCTTTTTGAACATCGGAAATTTCTTGAATGGCATTATATTTGAAGCACTTAATCAGGCCGAGAGCACTTCTTTGGATGCGACAGTCGAATCGGCATTGAGCTTGTAAATGATCGGCACACCGGTATTGAGTTCCTGCTCAAGAATTTCTTCGCTGGTCAGGCCATCAAGCGCCATGATGAGCGCGCGCAGGGAGTTACCGTGAGCGGCAACCAGCACGGTTTCACCACGTAATACATGTGGCTGGATTTTGTGCAGGTAATAAGGCCATACGCGTGCACCGGTATCTTTCAGGCTTTCACCGCCCGGAGGTGGCACGTCATAAGAACGGCGCCAGATAAGTACTTGTTCCTCGCCCCACTTGGCGCGTGCATCATCTTTGTTGAGGCCGGAAAGGTCGCCATAATCACGCTCATTGAGTGCCTGATCGCGGATGGTTTGCAAATCCGACTGGCCGAGCTGGTCGAGAATATGCTGGCAGGTTACTTGCGCACGCGACAATTCAGAGGTGTAAGCAATGTCAAACTTCAGACCTGCTGCCTTGAGGCGTTCGCCAGCGGCTTTCGCTTCGGCATGGCCTTGTTCTGTGAGACCCGGATCACGCCAACCGGTGAAAAGGTTCTTGAGGTTCCATTCACTTTGGCCGTGACGGACGAGAACGAGAGTGCGGGACATGTCTTATGCGCTCCTTGAAAGTTAAAGATGATGATCAGTCGTTAAGACCGAGAACATCGGACATGGAATAAAGGCCTGGTTTTTTACCCTTTGCCCACAATGCAGCTTTAATCGCACCACGGGAGAAAACGCCACGATCTTCTGCGCTATGGCCTAAGGTGATGCGCTCGGACGGGCCTGCCAGAATGACAGAATGTTCACCGATAACAGAGCCGCCTCGCAAGCTGGCAAAGCCGATAGTGCCGGTTTCACGGGCGCCGGTAATACCATCACGACCGCGCTGGCTCACTTCATCCAGATTGACCTGGCGGCCATCCGCAGCAGCCTGACCCAGCATCAATGCGGTGCCGGAAGGTGCATCAACCTTATGCTTGTGGTGCATTTCGAGGACTTCGATATCGAAATCTTTCGGATCAAGCGCAGCGGCGGCTTTTTTCACCAGACCAGCGAGAAGATTAAGTCCCAGACTCATATTGCCGGATTTGACGATAGTCGCATGACGTGCGGCAGCAGTGATTTTTTCTTCATCTTCAGCGCTTAAGCCAGTGGTGCCGATAATATGAACAATGCGGGCTTGTGCGGCATAACCGGCATATTCAACGGTTGCTTCCGGACGGGTGAAATCCAGCACGCCATCAGCCTTGGAGAAAGCGGCCAGCGGATCATCAGTGATAGCCACGCCGATTGGCCCCAGACCCGCGAGTTCACCGGCATCGCGGCCGATGAGCGGCGAGCCTTTACGCTCGATAGCAGCAGCAACACGCACACCATCAACTTCGGCAATGATGCGGATGAGAGCCTGACCCATACGGCCACCGGCTCCTACAATCACCAGCCCCATATCGGTGGTTTGTTCACTCGCCCCGCTCATAGTTATTCTCCTGAAGTCTTTTCATTGATGTGTTCGTCTGTGTCTTCATCATCGGATCTGCCGCTTTGCAGCTGGTAGAAGCGGGCATAAATGCCGTTTTCGATGGTGATGAGCTTATTGTGAATGCCTTCTTCAACCACATAGCCGTTTTCCATAACCACGATGTGATCGGCATTGACAATTGTTGAAAGGCGATGAGCAATCACGATGGTTGTGCGGCCTTGCATCACATGTTCGAGCGCCTGCTGAACACGTTTTTCCGATTCATTATCGAGTGCTGATGTTGCTTCATCAAGAAGCAGAATCGGTGCATTGCGGATAATTGCTCGGGCAATGGAAAGACGCTGACGCTGGCCACCGGAAAGTGTCACGCCATTTTCACCGACCGGCGTGTCGTAGCCCATCGGCTGCTGCACGATAAATTCATCGGCATGGGCAAGCTTGGCTGCTTCCAGAATTTCGGCATCTGTCGCATCAGGACGACCATAACGAATATTATCGGCGATAGTGCCTTCAAACAAATATGGCTGTTGCGAAACATAGGCGATCTGATGACGCAGAGAATCCTTGGTGACTTTTGCAATGTCCTGATCATCAATGAGGATTTTACCGCTGTCGATATCATAAAAGCGTTGGGTGAGGGCAATCAATGTTGATTTACCGGCACCGGATGCGCCAACAACAGCGGTAACTTTGCCGGATTGTGCCGCAAAGCTGATGCCGTGCAGCACTTCCGCATCACCATAAGAGAAACGCACATCTTCAAAACGAATGTCACCTTTGCCGACTTCTAAAGTGCGGGCATCAGGCGCATCGGCTTGCTGTGGCTCAATATCGAGGATTTCATAAATCATCCGCGCATTGACGAGCGCCCGTTCAAGCCCCACCTGCAAGCGTGCAAGGCGGCGTGCCGGATCATAGGCCAGAAGCAATGCGGTAATGAAGGCGAACATTGCGCCTGGTGGTTCTTGGTTGACGATGGCGCGGTAACCGCCATATGCTAGTACGCCTGCTACAGCAAAACCTGCCAGAATTTCAGAAATCGGCGTGGTGCGTTCAGAAACGCGTGCGATTTTATTGGAGCGTTCTTCAGAACGATCAATAAGGTGGTAAAGCTTGCCGCGCAGCTGATCTTCCATCGTAAAGGCCTTGACGATGGCAATTCCTTGTACCGTTTCCTGCATTGCACCCAGCAAATGCGAGTTGAGGTCAACCAGCTCACGCGTGACGGAGCGAATACGGCGTGAAATATAAGAAACGGCATAAATTAGTGGCGGGCCGATGAGGAAAACCACAAGCGAGAGTACCGGATCTTTGTAAAACATCACTGCAACAAGTCCGACAAGTCCGATCACATCGCGTGTAATTGAAGTGATGGTAATGCTCATCACATCGCGGATGCCGTTGACGTTCTGATTGATCTGAGCTGCCAGGTGACCCGAACGGGCATCGCTATAAAAATCAAGGCCGAGCTTCAGCAGGTGGTCGAACATGCGTTTTTGATAACGCGCGACCAGATTATTACCGATCTTGGCGAGTTGAACAGACTGCACATAGCTGGCGAGACCGCGTACGATAAAGGCCAGCAAAAGGGTGCCGCAGATGATCGGGATGAGATCAAGGCGCTGTTCATAGAAAATTTTATTTATGACAGGTTCCATCTGGAACGCCAGAAAGCCACTGCTCAGCGCTACCAGAAGCAAAGCAATAATGGTCACCACATAGGTGCCTTTATAATCGCGTGCATTTTCCGATAAAACGCGGCGAATAATACTGCTGGCTTCGGCAGGATCGATCTTCTTTTTTTTCTTCCGTTTAATCAAGCTAAAGGCACTTTTCGTGAGGCAAAAGCTTTGGCACGCCCAAGGCTGTTTGCGGTTGAAAATGCTGTCACCTATGCTTGCGGCATTTAAGGCTGAAAGCAAGAGGTTCCGGCGGCCGGTCGCAGGCAGAATTTAACTTCCGCCTGCGACAGCATTTCCTATAACCTTATCAGAGCCTGTTGACCATGCCAAAAGCGTGGCCATTTATTTTGTGCAATTAAATTTTATTCAGTGCTGATCCAGCGACGGCCTTCAGTGGCAACCTGAAAACGTGCCGGACTGCGGGCAAAAGCTGAAAGACCATTGAGCGCTGCCAGTGGATAGGTAATTACATGCACCGGAATATCGCGCATAATGTGCGTGTGAGGGGCTTTATCTTCAAAATTGGCGCGGAATGCACCTTTTTTCAAGATTGCAGCAATTTTATGAGAAATTCCGCCTGAGAGATATACACCGCCATGCGCCATAAAAATAAGCGCCAGATCACCGGCGATCCGTCCCAGATAGGCTGAAAACAGTTCCAGTGTTTCCACAGCTTGTACATTGCTTTCATTGAGCGCTGCGGCAGTAATATCTGCCGGTGTGTTTAAAACCGGCTGGATATTATCGGCAGTGCAAACAGCCTTATAAAGATTGCATAGGCCGCGACCGCAAAGAATTTGCTCCGCCGCGATACGGCCTTCGATGGTTTCCACATGTGGGAAAATTTCATAATCGCGCTTGGTGCGTGGGCCTAAATCAATGTGTCCCCCTTCACCGGGAACCGGAATCCATGCGCGATGTGAACGCAATAGTCCTGCAACCCCAAGGCCGGTGCCGGGGCCAAGCACAACGCGGGTGGCTTTGATCTCTCCGGGCTTGCCGCCAATTTGCTCCAGATGATCACTATCGAGAGAAACAGCAGCAAGAGCCTGTGCCTCAAAATCATTGAGAATGGTTACATCCTCAAAGGTCATTGTCGCAATGAGCTGTTTCGGACGTACAACCCACGGACAATTGGTCAGTTCAATTTCATCGCCGTCAACAGGCCCTGCAACAGCTAAAACCGCGGAGCGCGGCTGCAAGGAAGTGTGGTTTAAAACAGCACTTTGGATGGCTTCGTCAATGCTGGCATAATCGGCGGTATTGACCACTGGAAATTCGCGCGGCTCGGCATGAGCATCAACCAAGATGGCAAAGCGGGCATGGGTTCCGCCAATATCGCCGACAAGAACAGGAAATTTAAAAAAGGGTTCACTATCAAAATTATCAGGCATCAGATTTCCCGTCAGCTTTATAAAAGGAATAAGTGGTTCAAACTCTATGCTTGGCTCAGGCAAGCGCTTTAATCAGCATTTCAGCGGTGGCACGGTTTAAAGCCATTGGCAAATTATAAACGCTGCCAAGGCGGGTGAGGGCCTTCACATCCACATCATGCGGTAATGGTGAGAGAGGATCGATAAAGAAAATCATCATTTGTACAGTGTTTTCGGCAATCATTGCGCCAATTTGCTGGTCACCGCCCAATGGACCGCTTTTAACGCGCTCAATGTTCAATGCCGGACAGGCATCTTTAATCAAACTGCCGGTGGTGCCGGTGGCGACAATTTCATAAGCAGCTAATTGCGCCTGATGGGTTTTAACAAAATCAACCATATCATTCTTTTTCTGATCATGGGCAATCAGAGCTATACGTGTTGTTTTGACCAATTTTATCGACCCTTTATCAAAAATTTGTCTTGCCGGACATGAACGGCAAGATGCAATCCGCATTAATTGCTAGCATAAAAATTGTCATCTTTTATGTCATAGAAAACAACGCTTAAATCGTTTGAAATCTATAGCTTAGATATATTCCAAAAGAAAGGGCTGGCCAAAGACCAGCCCTTTAACGTCATTGCAATTGTTTTACGGGTTTAAAGTCACTTCTGCGGCGGATGCGGGTGAGGGTTCACTAAGCAGAGCTGCACACGCTTTTGGCAATGCTGAAACCATCATCGGCTGTGGTTTTGGCGCAGGCTTATCCGAAGGCTTGGCTGGTTTCCAAGGCTCGTCAGTAAACCACCATGCCAGTGACTTGTCGCAGCCATCACCCTTCGCGACTTTATCTTGCGGCTTACAATTAGGTGAACCGGGCTGACAGCTCATGCGAATGTGGAAATGGTAATGATGCCCCCAATATGGGCGCACTTTACCAAGCCATGAACGGTCACCGGTGACCGTGTCGCAAAGTTGTTTTTTGATGCCCGGATGCACAAATAGACGCTCGACCTGCGGATTGGAGGCAGCGTGCTTCAGCAATGCGGTGCGGCTGTCTGTCCATTTTTTCGGGTCAACATAAAGGCTGTTGTTTTTTAGCATTGAGATGGCAGATACATCTTCGCGCTGCTGGTTGTTGTAGCGCTGCTTCGGCATCGGGCTGAGCCAGATATCAGCATCAAGACCGACCTGATGGGATGCGTGACCGGTCAGCATCGGACCGCCGCGTGGTTGTGAAAGATCGCCGACCAACAGCCCGTTCCAGCCATCTTTTTTGGCATCACGCGAAAGCTGTTGCAACATGGCAATCAGGTTTGGATGCCCCCAATTACGGTTGCGAGACAGGCGCATCACCTGCCAGTCGGGACCATCAAGCGGCATGGCCACTGCGCCGGATACACAGCCTTTGGAATAAAAGCCGATTGCCTGCGGGTTTGCATTTAAATTGGGTAGTTTCATCGCACCAAAGGCCTGTTTTGCAGGCTGGTCTTTGGTTTGGGCATTTGCCGTCGCAGTGGCGCTGAAGCTTAAAAAGGTCAGCAAACCGACAGCGATTTTTAAAAATGTATATTTTTCAGACATATGGATTTTCCAAACAGGGATGAAAAAACTTTAATTCTGTTGTGAGCGCCAGTTTGACTGTTCCCACATGGTCGTAAAAGCAGTGCGATAGTCAGGATAGATAAATTGATAGCCGGCTTCGGTTATTTTTTGATTAGAAACGCGCTTGTTGTCGCCATAAAAAGAGCGCGCCATCGGGGTCATTTCCACCGTTTCAAACGCAATTTCTTCCGGCGGTGTCACACCCATCAAGGTGGCAGCAAAAGTGACCACATCCTGTGGCGGCGCAGGTTCATTGTCGGTAATGTTGAAAACACCTGAAATTTTCTGTGTGCTTAAATGTTCAAGCACACCGGCAATATCTTCCACATGAATGCGGTTGAAAATCTGGTCTTTCTTAATGATACGGCGTGCAGTGCCGCGCGCGAGATTAACAAAAGCATTGCGGTCGGGGCCATAAATGCCGGAAAGGCGCAAAATCGCCACCGGTATTTGTTGCTCCTTACCTAAGGCGAGCCATTGTTTTTCTGCTTCTATCCGCTCCGAGGAGCGCTGCGAGGACGGATTGCAGGGTGCGGTTTCATCAATGAGTGCGCCTTGATGGTCGCCATAAACGCCGACAGTGGAAAGATAGCCGATCCATTCAATATTATTGTCAGGCGTTGCAAGTGCTTGTTTAGCATGTTTGATCGCAGGGTCGCCGTCTTTAGAAGGGGCGGCTGAGATAACAATATGGGTAGCGTTTTTTAAATGCTCAGCAAAATGCGGGTCGGGCGCATCAGGTGCAAATAATAAAGGCTCGATACCACATTGCTTCAGGTCGTCGAATTTTTCTTGTGAACGAGTGGTGCCATAGATTGCTTGTGCATGGGGTTGCATTTTTTGTGCAAAATATTGGGCTGAATAACCTGCACCGATAAGAAAAATCCGCATAATTACTGGCACCTGTTCCATTCATCTAAAACATATGGGTCGGTTTCATCTTTAGCATAGCGCTGCTGTAATTGGGTAATTTTATCTGCGCTTAATAATTGCCGTAAAGCCCAGACCGATGTGCCGCGCACCAAAGGTTCGGGATCATTGAGATGTTCTTCCAACGGTTTGACAAATTGCTGGTCACCGGAATTACCCGCAGCGATTAAAACATTGCGCAGGAAACGATTGCGGCCGATGCGCTTGATCGGGGAACCAGAGAAAAATGTACGAAATTCGGCATCATCCAGGCTCAGCAAAAATTGCAACGAGGGACTGCGTAAGTCCTCGCGCGCCCGAAGTTTGATTTCTTGTGCGCTGACGGCAAATTTATTCCACGGACAAGCCGATAAACAATCATCGCAGCCATAAATATGATTGCCGATTTTCTCACGAAACTCGTGCGGGATCGGGCCTTTATTCTCAATCGTCAGATAAGAAATGCAGCGCCTTGCATCAATTTTGAAAGGCTCAGGAAAAGCATTGGTCGGACAGACATCAAGACAGGCACGACATGAGCCGCAATTACTGCGGTTTGGTTCATCAGGCGGCAAATCCAGCGTGATGAAAATAGAGCCTAAAAACAACCACGAGCCGTAGTCGCGGCTTACCAGATTGGTATGTTTTCCCTGCCAGCCCATGCCTGCTGCTGCGGCCAAGGGCTTTTCCATCACCGGTGCTGTGTCGACAAATACTTTAACTGCGCCGCTTGCCCGTGCAATGAAGCGACTGGCAACATGTTTAAGCTTGCCTTTGATGATGTCGTGATAATCACGATTTTGCGCATAAACAGAAATTGCGCCGCGGTCTTTGTGTTTCAGCACTTCCATCGGGTCGTGCTCGGGGCCGTAATTCATGCCGAGCATGACAATGGTGCGAACTTCCGACCATAAGGTTTGCGGATTGGCGCGACGCTCTTCTGTTTCCTCCATCCAGTCCATATCGGCGTGATAGCCATTGTCGATAAATTCGCGCAAGCGTACAGGTGCCTGCGGGATGGAGCCGGGATGGGTAAAAGCCACGACATCAAAACCTGCCGCGCGGGCTTCCTCCGCGAGCAGGTTCTTGAGTTTCAGCTTTTTGGCCGTTTCTTTGTCGTCAGAAGTCAAGGTCACCATAATGTGCCACCGGTGCCAGTCCGCGAATCCTGTCGTTTAACAGGGGCCGGAAAGAAGGGCGCGATTTCATCCGCGCATACCAATCCCGTGCCGCTGGTGTTTCAGCCCAGTCAATTTCGCCCAAATAGTCCAAAATGGAAATAGCGCTTGCTGCTGCCATATCAGAATAAGTAGCATGACCGCCAGCCAGCCAGTCGCGGGTTGCTGCCAGCCAGTCCAGATATTTCATATGCTGTCGAATATTCGTACGTGCGGCGCGTATCGCAGTCGAATCAGGCGCACTGCCACCAACCTCTGCCGACATCTGCAATTTATAGACACGCTCGCGCACAAGATGACGGGTCACTTCGTTTTCAAATTTTACCAGAAACCAGTCCACAAGGCGGCGTACTTCGGCGCGTTCCATCGGACTTTCCGGTAACAGGCGGCGGTTACGCTTCAAGGCGCCACGCGTTTCATCAAGATATTCGGCAATGACCGATGCACCAATGACCGGAAGGTCATTTTCGGCCAGCAAAACCGGTAATGTGGCCGCAGGGTTAATTGCCAGAAACTCTTTACGGCGCGCCCATGGGCGTTCTTCGATCAGCTCGGCATCAACGTCATATTCATTGAGAATAAGACGGGTATAGCGTGAACCGGACGACATTGGATGATGAAAAAGCGTAAGCATGACCGCAGGCAACAACACTTTCAAATATGGATTCCGTCTAAACTCAATATGATTTTCATAACAGAAACAGCATGAGGCGTTTCCGTTATATTGAGCTGCCGGAACCCGTCGACAAGGATTAGGGTGCGAAAAAAGAAGGAAATGTTTTTCCGTAAAATAACCTGATAGACATTTAAGCTGAAATTATTGTTAAGCTTTCATGTTTAAAATGTGGTCAACGAGCATTTTTATACGCTCAAGTGACAAAAGGCAGCAGTTTATGAACATCTATAATTTTCTCGAAGCGGGTTTTTTAGGCCTCGTGGAAGGTATGACCGAGTTTATACCTGTGTCCTCGACCGGGCATTTACTGCTGGTCGGACATTTCTTGGGCTTTGAATCAGCCGGAAAATCCTTTGAAGTGCTGGTGCAGCTTGGTGCAATTCTTGCAATTTTGAGCGTGTATGCTGCCAAAATCATGACGTTGTTGCGTGATTTTACCAGTGATGCAAAAACGCGCCGCTTCGTGCTGGGTGTATTGGTGGCTTTTTTGCCGGCAGCTTTGATTGGCGCATTGGCGCATGGATTTATCAAAACCGTGCTGTTTGAAACACCGATGCTGGTTTGCATTATGTTGATTTTGGGCGGGTTTATTCTGCTGTGGGTAGACGGACTTGATCTGAAACCGCGCTATCATAATGCGATGGATTTCTCGCTGCCGATGTGTCTGATGATTGGTTTTGTACAATGTCTGGCAATGGTGCCGGGTGTATCCCGTTCAGGTTCCACCATCGTTGGCGCTTTGTTGCTCGGAGCAGATAAGCGTTCTGCGGCAGAATTTTCATTCTTTTTGGCCATGCCGACAATGGCGGGCGCTTTTGCCTATGACCTTTATAAAACCCATAATCAGCTCTCCTTTAATGATGGTGCGCTGATTACGGTTGGTTTTGTCATGGCCTTTATTTCCGGCGTTTTTGTTGTGCGCTATTTGCTTGATTATGTTTCGCGTCACGGCTTCAAGCTTTTTGCCTGGTGGCGCTTGATTGTCGGTGCTGCTGGTATGGCCGCACTGATGGTCTGGGGCTGAAAAATAAAAATGCCGGTTAAGTCACTTAACCGGCATTTTATTTGGTTTTATATCCCGAAAACCGGATTTACTCATCATCAACAAGGCGTAAATGCCACTGTGATGCGGATGGGTTTTGTTCGGTTGGGGCATTGGCAGAGGCGGTGGACGCTGCCGGACTACCAAGTTCCAATGTTTCAATTTTTTCGCCGCGGCGGCTGATTTTGGATGATGAGATCAGAATATCATCAATATCTTTATTGGCTTGCTGGAAATGTGTTTGTAATTTGCGCACGCGCTCATCAAGGCGTGCAACATCTTCCATCAGGCGCATGACTTCGGCCTGGATAAGATGCGCTTGTTCCCGCATGCGGGTATCTTTCAACACCGATTGGATCACCTGGATTGAAAGCATCAGCAGTGACGGTGAAACAATCACCACGCGGGCACGATGGGCTTTTTGAATGAGTGATGAGAAATGCTCGTGAATATCAGCAAAGACCGATTCTGACGGCACGAATAAAAAGGCCGTATCCTGCGTTTCGCCGGCAATGAGATATTTGTCCGAGATATCTTTAATATGAACTTCAATATCGCGGCGGAATTGTTGAGCGGCTTGCTTTTGCGCGTCGGCACTTTTGGCCTCACGCACCGCTGTCCATGCTTCCATCGGAAATTTGGCATCAATCACCAGTGAGGGCGCATTATTGGGCATGCGGATGAGGCAATCGGGGCGGGTGGCATTGGAAAGCGTTGATTGAAATTCATAAAGCCCTTGTGGCAGAGCATCACTTATGATCGCTTCCATGCGCGCCTGCCCATAAGCGCCGCGGCTTTGTTTATTGGCTAAAATTGCTTGTAACTGCACCACCTGTCCGGCGAGCGACTGGATGTTGTTTTGTGCCGTATCAATCACCGCCAGCCGCTCTTGCAACTTGGCGAGATTTTCATGCGTTGATTTGGTTTGTTCGTTCATCGTGTGGCCGAGACGGTTGGTCATGCCGTCGAGCCTTTCACGGATCGATTGATTAAGCTCGGACTGGCGCGAACCGAACACTTCCGCCATGGTTTGCATCCGGCCTTGCATTTCCGCCTGACTTTTCAAAATTTCAGCCATGCGCATTTCTGCGTCACGGGCGCGTTCTTCGGCCATCATTTCGGCGATCAGCGCGTTTTTAGCATTGCGGCTGCCCATCCATATAAACAGGATAGCCATAATAATGACGGTCAGAAAAATTGCGCCAAGCAAAAATCCCGCTGAAAATTGATATTGGCCAAGCTGAAAAACTGGCTGTGTCAGGTTATTTGTGTTTTCCATACATATGCTTTAACCGATTCGCGCATGAATTAAGAGATCAAAACGAGAACATTTTATCATTCGGCCGTTCACGAGCATTGACGTGGTAACTTGTAACAATTAGGTGAAACCCATGTCGATAAAACCACTGATTATTTTACCCGATCCTGTATTACGTTTGGTGTCAAAACCGATTGAGCGTTTTGATGGCCAGTTGCAGGCTTTTGCCAATGATATGTTTGATACCATGTATGATGCACCTGGTATCGGGCTTGCTGCTATTCAGGTCGGCGAGCCGATCCGTTTGGTGGTGATTGATCTGGCACGTGAGGGCGAAGAAAAAGCACCGCATATCTTTGTTAATCCGAAGATCGTGCACTCATCTGATGAGCGCAGCATTTACGAAGAAGGCTGTCTGTCTATTCCGGATTATTATGCCGAAGTAGAGCGTCCGGCGCGTGTGCGTGTGGAATATCAGGATGTACAGGGCAAGCCACAGGAAATGGAAGTTGACGAGCTGATGGCAACTTGCATTCAGCACGAGATTGACCATCTGGACGGCGTCTTGTTTATTGATCACATTTCCAAGTTGAAACGCGATATGGTGATCAAGAAATTTAAAAAAATCGCCAAAGAACGCCAGCAAAATAGTCAGGTTTTGTAATGTCACTGCGTGTCGTTTTCATGGGAACACCGGATTTTTCCGTACCTGTTCTCACCGCCATTATCGGACATGGTTATGAAGTGGTTGCGGTTTATTCGCAGCCGCCGCGTGCCGCAGGGCGTCGTGGTCTGGAATTGACCAAAACACCGGTCCATCAAAAAGCGGAAGAATTCGGCATTCCTGTCTTTACGCCTAAAAGCCTGCGCTCTGAGGAAGAGCAGCAAAAATTCCGCGAGCTGGAAGCTGATGTCGCCATTGTTGTGGCTTATGGTTTGCTGCTGCCGTTGCCGATTTTGGAAGGCACGCGCCTTGGCTGTTATAATGGCCATGCTTCCCTTTTGCCGCGTTGGCGCGGTGCTGCACCGATCCAGCGGGCGATTATGGCCGGTGATAAAGAAACCGGCATGATGATTATGAAGATGGACGAAGGGCTGGATACCGGTCCTGTCGCCATGGTTGAAAAAGTAGCGATCACCGAAAATATGACCACCGGTGAACTGCACGACAAACTGAGCATGACCGGCGCTGATCTGATGATCCGTGCGCTGGGTGCTTTGGAACGTGAAAGCCTTACGCTGCGAGAGCAGGAAGAAGACGGTGTGCTTTATGCTGCCAAAATCGACAAGGCTGAAGCGCGCATTGATTGGTCTAAGCCTGCGGTAACCGTTCATAATACCATTCGTGGTTTGTCGCCTTTTCCGGGCAGTTGGTGCGAGATGGAAATTGGCGGCAAAGTGGAACGCGTTAAAATTTTGCGTTCCCATTTGGCAGAGGGTTCTGGCGCAGCCGGTACAATTCTTGATGATAAGCTGACCATTGCTTGCGGCGAGGGGGCTGTGCAATTGCTGACCTTGCAGCGCGCTGGTGGCAAAGCCTTGCAGGCATCCGAATTTTTGCGCGGTGCTGCCGATTTGCGGGTGCTTTAAAGCATGCCACGCTATCGGTTAACGGTCGAATATGACGGCACAGCTTATGTCGGCTGGCAGCGGCAGGAAAATGGTCACACCATTCAGGCTGCTATTGAGCAGGCATTTAAGCGCTTTACCGGTCAGGATTTAACGCTTGGTGCTGCCGGACGCACTGATGCAGGGGTGCATGCTCTGGCACAGACTGTGCATGTGGATCTGGAACGTGACTGGTCGGCGGGGAAAATCCGTGAAGCCCTGAACGCTCATCTGGCGCAATGGCAGGAAACGGTCAGCATTATCAATGTGCAGAAAACGGTCGATCATTTTGATGCGCGCTTTTCTGCCCGTGGCCGTCATTATCTCTATCGTATTCATAATCGCCGTCCGCCTTTAAGCATTGATCTTAACCGTGCATGGTGGGTGTCGAAGCCGCTTGATCACGAAAAAATGCACGAGGCTGCACAACTGCTTCTCGGCGAGCATGATTTCACGACCTTTCGTGCCACCCAGTGTCAGGCCAAAAGCCCGATCAAGACACTTGATCGGCTGGATGTGACACGCAATGGCGAGATCATTGAAATTCGTGCTTCCGCGCGCTCTTTCCTGCATAATCAGGTGCGCTCACTTGCTGGCAGTCTGATGGAAGTCGGTTCCGGCCGCTGGACAAAAGATGATCTGGTCGCTGCACTGGAAGCGCGCGAGCGTTCGCGTTGCGGCACTGTTGCACCGCCTTACGGGCTTTATCTGATCGGTGTGGATTACGACGATCCGGTTTAATAGCCGGCGTTAAAATCGTAGTTGATGCCGAAAAGCTCCTGTAATGCGAGCGTGATGAAAAACGACAGCATGAACATGGCGATATAAAAAGGTAGCGCAAAACCTGTTGGTTTTTGCAGCGCAACCCGCGTTAAGCGATAGCTCATCGCAATAATGACAATCATAAAGCCAAGCGAGACAAAGGTTAAAGTGTCGCTGCGCTGTTGCATGAATAATTGCCACAGGCTGATGGGAGCAAAAGCCCATGCCAGCAAAGCCGTGCCCCAATTGCTGGCGATGACATAAGGGGCAAAGCGTTTGGCAATGCCGATTTTGCTGACAACGAGACCCAGCAGAAAGATTGGCAAAATCCATGCCGTAACATCGACAATGGCCGCTTTGATAACGATGGATAAGCGCATCGCGGTTTCTTCACGCCCGCCGGTGAGTTCTGCGGCATAGGCAACCCACCCCGCAAGCAGTGGCGGCAGGCTGACAGGGATGGCGTAAAAAGAGCGCCAGAAACCATCGGCTGAAATATCGAGATAGGCAAAACCATCTGGTTTGCCTGTCATCAGGCGCCAGACACCGTAAAAATAGCGGCAAATTGTGTCGAATGTTGGCAAAATTCACAAACCTTAACTGGCGCGGGAGGGGTGTAATTGGCTGTAAGTTTAGGAAAACAAAAGCAAAAATACAACGGGAAGCTCTTGCCTTATTGACGGCATTTTTTGTTGCTATTCAATAAGTCTCCAGTCGATGTAAAAGTTTCAATATCGGTTTACATCCCCCATAAGACGAGGACTTTGTCCTCGTCTTTTTTGTAAGCATGAACGCTGGTTTTAATCGCGCAAAAGATCGTTGATTGATGTTTTGGAACGGGTGCGCTCATCAACACGTTTGACAATAACCGCACAATAAAGGCTTGGACCCGGCTGACCATTTGGCATCATTTTGCCTGGTAATGAACCAGCAACCACCACCGAATAGGGCGGCACTTCGCCATAAGTGATGCTGCCGGTTTCGCGGTCAACGATCTTGGTGGACTGGCTGATGAAAACACCCATGCCAAGCACGGCACCTTCACGGATAATGCAGCCTTCCACCACTTCGGAGCGTGCACCGATAAAGCAATGGTCTTCAATGATGGTCGGGCCTGCCTGTAATGGCTCTAAAACGCCGCCAATGCCCACACCGCCGGAAAGATGCACATGTTTGCCGATCTGTGCGCATGAGCCAACGGTTGCCCAGGCATCCACCATGCTGCCTTCGCCCACATAGGCGCCGACATTAACGAAGGACGGCATCAGCACGACCTTTGGTGCGATATAGGCCGAATGTCTGACCACACAATTAGGCACAGCACGGAAGCCGGACTGCTGAAACTCTTGTTCACCCCAGCCATCAAATTTGGATGGAACTTTATCCCACCATGATGATTGGTCTGGCGAGCCGCTGATCAATGCCATTGGCTTGAGACGGAAAGAGAGAAGCACGGCTTTTTTCAGCCATTGATGAGTATGCCAGTTACCGTCTGCTTGTTTTTCTGCGACACGCAGTCTGCCTTCACCCAGTAATTGCAGGGCATGTTCTACGGCATCGCGGATTTCACCTTTGGTGTCAGGCGTAATAGCTTCTGCTTGCATAAATGCATTTTCAATGATGTTTTGCAGTGAATTCAAATCAGGATGTTTCATTGTTTGAGACTTTTTTGTGAGCAGCTAAACACTGCGACCGTAATTAAAATAAGACTTATGATTTATGGATAATGGAAACACAAAGCACACGCAATCTTGATCTAAAAACTCAGAATGATTTTTTTATTCGCTCATCTAATGCTATGCATCGTTGAGTGATGATGTGAAATAACTGGAATGAGACAGGGTAACATATGAATCCGATTGAAAAAAACGGTTGGACGCCATTTCCGAACTCACAGGAAGCTGTGAAACAGGCCGCTGAAGTGCCTGTAACTCCACAAACCACATCAGACGCTTATCGTTTGGCTTTTGACGATAATGATTTTTTGACACGACGTGAATTGCGTCCGGTTCGTTTGCAATTGGAATTACTCAAGCCTGAAATGGTGCTGGAAGACCGCGGCGTAAAATCAACTGTTGTGCTGTTTGGTGGTGCGCGTATTCCGGAGCCTGGCGGCGAAGCATGGGCAGCCAAAAATGAAGTGCAAAAGAAAAATCTGGAAGCCAATGCCAAATATTATGAAGAAGCGCGCCAATTCGCGCGCATATGTTCTGAATATTCGGCTACCACTTATTATCGTGAATTTGTTGTGGTCACAGGTGGTGGCCCCGGTGTGATGGAAGCGGGCAACCGCGGCGCGCAGGATGTTGGTGCGCCAAGCATAGGTTTAAATATTGTGTTGCCGCATGAGCAGGCGCCCAATCTTTATGTGACGCCTGAACTGTGCTTCAACTTCCATTATTTTGCGATCCGTAAAATGCACTTTTTGATGCGCGCCAAGGCATTTGCTGTTTTCCCCGGCGGCTTCGGCACGATGGATGAGCTGTTTGAAACCATGACGCTTATCCAGACCAACCGCATGGAACCGGTGCCTTTGCTGCTGTTTGGCAAGGAGTTCTGGAGCAAGGCAATCAATATTGATTATCTGGCCGAGCAGGGGACAATTTCACCATCCGATGTCGATCTTCTGACCTTTGTTGATACGGCAGACGAAGCATGGGATGAAGTGAAGCGCTTCTATTCGCTTTAAGCACAATCAAAATGGCGGCTGATTTTTAATCTGCCGCCTTTTTCATATGTTTTATCAGAGGACTGATTTCAGGAATGTACCGATATCATCGGTGACATAGTCCACTTCATCGGTGAAGCCTTTGTCGCTTTCCCAGATTTCTGAAAAAGTCGGTTCAAAATTATTAGGAACAATCAGCACTGTTTTCATGCCAAGACTTTTCGGCACTGTAAGATTACGCGCGAGATCTTCAAACATCACTGATTTTGTCGGATCGACGGAGAATTTCTGTAAGAAACCATCATAAGTGGCTTGTGCCGGTTTAGGTGTCAGATCAGCTGCGACAATGTCAAAAATATCGTCAAAACAATCAAGGATACCAAGCTGGCTGGCTGCACGTTCCGCATGGGTGCGGTCACCATTGGTGAAGATAAAACGGCGGCCGGGCAATTGTTTGAGTGTAACCGCCAAATCCGGATCAGGCTTCAGCCATGTATAATCAATATCATGCACTTTCATCAGAAAGTCATCGGGATCGATATTGTGGACTTCCATCAAGCCTTTTAGCGTGGTGCCGTAATCACGGTAGAACTGCTTTTGCAGCTTGCGCGCATCATCATGGTCGAGCTGCAAAAGCTCCCGAATATAGGCTGTCATCCGCACATCAATTTGCGAAAACAAATTGGTTTCATGCGGATAGAGCGTGTTGTCGAGATCAAACACCCAATCAGTAATGTGGGAAAAAGCTTGAGCATCCGGCTTGTTGGTCATCGTATCCTCAATAAAACTCAAGCAGCCGGCATTGTTAAAATACCGGCTGCCACAGACAAGAAACGCTTGAAAATTTTAGCGTACGATCAGAGTGCCGGCACCGCGCTCGGTGAAGAGCTCAAGCAAGATGGAATGCGGGGTTTTACCATTCAGGATAACCACGCCTTCAACACCACGATTGATGGCATCAATGCAGGTTTCCACTTTAGGGATCATGCCACCGGAAATTGTGCCATCTTTAATCAAAGCTTTTGCGTCAGCAATCGACAATTCTTTGATCAGGTTTTTGTCTTTGTCCAAAACACCCGGAACATCGGTGAGGAACAAAAGACGTGTCGCCTTACAAGCACCGGCAATCGCACCGGCAAATGTATCGGCATTGATATTGTAAGTGTGGCCGTCACGACCCGGTGCAACCGGCGCGATGACTGGGATCATTTCTGAGCGGGCAAGCAGATCAAGCAAGGTGCGATCAACTTCAATCGGCTCACCTACAAAACCAAGGTCGAGGACGCGTTCAATGTTTGAATCCGGATCAACCACAGTTTTACGTGCTTTTTCAGCAAAAACCATATTGCCGTCTTTACCGCAAAGACCGATCGCCCATTCGCCTTCAGCATTGATGAGCGCAACGATTTCTTTGTTGATGGAACCGGCCAGTACCATTTCAACGATCTCGACTGTCTTTTCGTCGGTGACGCGCAAGCCGCCTTCAAAGCGTGATTCAATACCGAGCTTGGTGAGCATGGCTTGAATCTGCGGGCCGCCGCCATGAACGACGATCGGATTGATGCCGGATTGTTTGAGCAGCGCGATGTCGCGGGCAAAGGCTTTACCGAGTTCCGGATTGCCCATGGCGTGACCGCCATACTTCACCACGACATTTTTATTCTCGTAACGCTGCATATATGGCAGTGCTGCGGATAAAAGTTGAGCTTGTACTTCGGCATTCTGTTCAGGTGTATTGGTCATTACATTATCCATAGCAGCAAACGGACATAAGAGTGATTCATTACAGAAAAGCATTCCTGACGGAATGCTTCAACTGGTCTTTTTGGATCAATCAGGCTTCTTTTGCAACAAGTGCGATGGCAGCGCGCAATTCTTCAAAACCAATGCCTTTTTCTGAAGAAGTGGCAATGATGCCGGGGAAGCAGGCAGCGCGTTTGATGGTGAGTTTTTTGGTCTCTTCCATCAGGCGCGGAATACCGGCCGGTTTGATCTTGTCGATTTTAGTCAGCACAATCTGGTAGGAAACCGCAGCTTTATCGAGGAGGTCGAGCACTTCGGCATCGTTCTTTTTGATGCCGTGGCGCGAATCAATCAGCACATAAACGCGCTTCAAAGTGGTGCGGCCGCGCAAATAATCAAATACGAGTCGTGTCCATGCATCGACCTGTGATTTCGGCGCTTCGGCAAAGCCGTACCCCGGCATATCGACGAGGGCGAGCGGCGGCAGGTCACCATCTTCACCGGAATAACCATCCGGTACAAAATAGTTGAGCTCTTGTGTACGACCCGGCGTGTTGGATGTACGGGCTAAGCCTTTTTTCGTCACCAGTGCATTGATGAGCGAAGATTTGCCGACATTGGAGCGTCCGGCAAATGCAATCTCAACAGGACCTTCAGCAGGCAGAAACTTCATTGAAGGTACGCCGCGGATGAAAATCCAGCTTTTGGCAAAAAGCAGGCGGCCTTCATTAATCAAAGCCTGACGGGCTGCTTCTTCGCGGGCAAGCAGTTCGCCGACATTGGAAGAGGTAATATTGACCACTGGTGCTTTTGCAGGTGTGGATGCTTTAGCTGAAGCCGGAGAAGCAGAGCTCAAGTTTTTGGAGGTAGGTTTATCTTGTTTGCTCAACTTAGATGTCCAGTTCAGAAGGGGTTTTATCTTACATGTTGGCATCAAGCTTAATAGCTCGCTTGTCAACTATGCAATTAAAAATGATGTAAAAAAAGCCCCTGTGAAGACAGGGGCTTTTATTCTTATACCGGATTATTTAGCCGGTTTGGGCTTTTTCTTGAAAAGCGCCTTCAGATTATCGAGCAATTCGATCTTAGCACCCTGACGCTTCATGATGATCGCTTGCTGGGTGATGGAGAGCGTATTGTTCCATGCCCAGTAGATAACGAGACCGGCAGGGAAAGCTGCAAGCATGAAGGTGAAGATGATCGGCATCCATGTGAAGATCATCGCCTGTGTCGGATCCGGAGGGGTCGGGTTCATACGCATCTGCAAGAACATGGTGATACCCATGATCAGAGGCCAGACACCAACCATCAGGAACTGCGGCACATCATATGGCAGCAGACCGAACAGGTTGAACAGCGAGGTCGGATCCGGCGCAGCAAGGTCGTGAATCCAGCCAAAGAAAGGCGCATGACGCATTTCGATGGTGACATAAAGAACCTTATAAAGCGCGAAGAATACAGGGATCTGCACCAGCACAGGCCAGCAACCGGCCAGCGGGTTGATCTTTTCACGCTTATAGAGCTGCATCATTTCCTGCTGCTGCTTGACCTTGTCATCCGCATATTTTTCACGGATTTCAAGCATGGCAGGCTGCATCATCTTCATACGTGCCATCGAAGCATAAGACTTGTTGGCAAGCGGGAAGAACAGGCCCTTGAGGATAACGGTCACCACCAGAATTGCGACACCGAAATTGCCTGAGAATTTATAGATCCAGTCAATCAGGTAGAACATCGGCTTGGTGATGAAGTAGAACCAGCCCCAGTCGATCAGCAGTTCGAAGTTTTTGATGCTGAGCTTTTCTTCATATTTTTTGATGTCGGAAACAACTTTGGCACCGGCAAAAACATGATTGGTCAGTGTCTCGGTTGCTCCGGCAGCAACAGTGATCGGCTCGCTCAGGAAATCAGCCTGATAGCGTGGACGGTCATTGGTGAAGTGGGAGAAACGGGCAGTGTATTTTTCGGTCTGCGGCGGAATAAGGGTTGCCGCCCAGTATTTATCGGTGATGCCAAGCCAGCCGCCGGAAACATCCTTAAACGGCATGTCTTTGTTGTCTTCGATCTTGGAATATTTGATTTCCTGAAGACCGTCTTCACCCATCACACCAATGAGGCCTTCATGCAGCACGTAAGTGGCGCTTGCATGGTCCGGCTGGTTGAAGCGGGTGACGCGGCCGTAAGAGGCCAGCGATACAGGCACGCCTGCTTCATTGATGATGCTGTCTTCAAATGTGAAGAGATAAGCGTCATCCACCGAGATGGTGCGTTTGAAAGTGATGTTCTTGTCGTTGGTGAAGGACAAAGTGACAGGGGATGACGGTGTCAGCTTGTCATTGCCTTCAACAGTCCAGACAGTGCTTGGGCCCGGAACAGCACCGGTTGTGTCATTGCCGGCAAAGCCCAGTTCAACAAAATAGCCCTGACGCAGTGCAGAAGGTGCAAAGAGTTCGATATTCGGCGATTTGTCATCAACGGTTTCGTGATAATTGTTCAAAAACAGATCATCGAGACGTGCGCCGGTCAGATTGATTGAACCACGAAGTGCCGGTGTTTCAATGGCAATACGCTTGGACTGACCAAGAGCTGCTTCGCGGCTCAATGAGCCGGATGCGACATTGTCAGATCCCGGAACCTGACCCGGAATAGTGCCAGCGGATTGCTGCATTTGGGGGGTGTCACCAGAGCCAGTATTGGCTGCATTGCCCTGCTGCGTGGCGGTTTGTGCCTGACGCTGCTGCTCCTCAATGCGTGCCTGTTCACGCTGGGCTTCCGACTTGGGGCCCATGTAAAAGACCTGCCAGAGTGTCAGTATGAGGATGGACAGGGCAATGGTGATGAAGAAATTTCGATTATTTTCCATTGACGGGTCCTGATTCCGGTCGTTCGCTTCGGCGCTTCTTGTCTGATCTGTCACGATCATTGCTGCGCTTGGCGCGCTTGGCAATTTCCTGTGCAATGGTCAGAAAGGGCGCAGTGAGTGCCTCTCTTCGTGCAACAATCACATAGTCGGTTGAAGGCTGCATGTCATCTGCTGCATGACAGCGCACGGCTTCTCGAAGCCTGCGGCGGATACGATTGCGAATAACGGCATTGCCGTTTTTCTTTGTAACCGTAAAACCAACCCGCGTTGCGTTGCCAATTTTAGCAGTAGCCGATTCTTCTGGCGTGCGGCCCCGTACTTCCATCAGAAACAAGGGGCCACGGCGTTTTTCGCCATTCCTTACAGTCAAAAACTCCGCTCTCTTGCGAAGGCGGAGTGTTTGTTTGTTCGTTATTTTGTCCATTTCGCACAATCAGCCGCGCTTACAAAGCGCGGTTGCGAATTATGCGGACAACCGCTTACGACCGCGGGAGCGGCGAGCGGCAATAACTTTACGACCGCCAGTGGTGGCCATGCGTGAGCGGAATCCGTGGCGACGCTTACGGACGAGCTTAGATGGTTGGTATGTACGCTTCATTTATTTAATACCGCGGTGTGCGGCCCTTCTTGGTTCTGTATCTTGAACAGGAGCGAATTCGTATAACGACAACCTTCCGGCTTTTGGCCGGATGTGAAATGTTCACGAATATGTTGCGGCTTATAGAGAATGCCGCCTTTTGAGTCAATCATAAGTAAAAGGGGCTGCTTATCATTCACACACAGGGATTAAAGCCGTTTAAAATGTGTTTGATGATAAAAAAATGATTGCTGTGGTGAAAATAAATATGCTCTGCATAAATGGATGATATTCAAGCGGTAAGGCTTGAAATTATAACCGTGCAAAGCAGGAGTTGAGCATGAGCATTCGTCGTATCGAAGTTGGCCCTCGTATGAGTGAAGCTGTGATTCACGGCAATACAGTTTATCTGTCCGGTCAGGTTGGCACACCAGGCGCTAGCGTTTTTCAACAAACTCAGGATGTTTGTGCAGAAATTGATGCAGCTTTGGCAAAGGCCGGCTCCAACAAGTCCAAAATCCTTCAAGCTATCATCTGGCTGGATGATATGGCCGATTTTGGCGAAATGAACAAGGCATGGGAAGCCTGGGTTGATCCGGCGAATACACCTGCACGTGCGACCGGCGAGGCAAAGCTCGCCAGCCCTGAATATAAAGTAGAAATCATTATTACGGCAGCGCTGGACTAATGATTTTAAAACTCGGCGCTGGCATTTTATCCAGTTGCCCGAGCGAGACAGGCTGGCGGATACGCCGTGAATAATCTTTTGCGTCACCTTTCGCCAGCTCGTTAATATGTGCCTTGGCCACTGTATGTTCAGCTGTATCAGACGTGGAGATCAGCTCGTGGTCATAAAGATAATAAGGCGCATAGCCAGACAACAGAATGCGGTAATCAAAGACAATACCCGGATCCATCAGCTTGGCCATTTCATAAATGACAGTGGTGCAGTTGGTTAAAAGCGTATTGTAAAACTCCGGTTCTTTCGCCAGACGGTTGGCATTTTCCACATAGCTTAAAAACAATGTTTTGGCGGTTTCCGGCTGAATATCGATCGGGTAGCGATAGACTTGTTCACCGCGAATATTGGTGCGGGTGAAGATAATATCGCTTTCTTCGGCTGCAATCATTGCCAGTTCAAAATTGCGGAAAAAGCCGCCAATGGTAGAGAATTTCTCGTGATGCTCTTTGCGAATTTCAGCAGAAAAGACGATATGGCGGCCATCGGCAAAACCGAAAGAAACCAATGTATGCGCGATGGCAGGGCCAGTCCAATATGAAAGAAAGGCATCGGTTGAGGTGATGGTGCTCAGATCATAGGTCTCGCTTTTCCAGCGGATCTGATATTTGCTTTCACTTTCCCACTCAAAATCACGGATATTGTTGAGTGTTACCATATTGCCATTCACTGTGCCGGTGACAGTATGGGCAACTTCTGCTGCCCAGATGCGGTTAAGCGAGGGTTTGATGGTGACCCACCAGCCTAAAATAGCAAGGCACAGACATAAGAAAACGGCGCGGCGCGGCCATGGGGCAGGATGACGTTCACCCCATAAATACCAGATCAGCACACCAAGCCATAAGGCGATGATTGCGATCCGCATTAAAGTGCCAAAAGGGGCTTGAAACCAGATGGCGCAGCTTGCCCAGATGAAAAAGGCAACCGCGACAGGGCAGAGGATGAGCTTGATGGTGATATTGAGCCAGTCGTAATTATTCATTACGCTTAAACGATCCTCGCCTGTTTATTTGTTTTCAACATGATGAGCTTTCGCGCATGAGGGTGCTTATCTGCATCTGACAGAAGGCTAGGTAATAAAGTTTAAAAAATCCAGCGCAATTCGGTTCCGGTGAACCCGATTTTGTATTATTTTTGTCAAACTCGGTGTTTAATTATGTGGGATCCGCATTTTTAACCAATGCCTAATATTTAGGTGGCAAAAACTTAGTTATGGTAAATGTTTTCTTAAAATCACTTCTGGCTATCGGAACTTTATCCGGTTTTGCTCTTTTGAGCTCTGCGGCATTTGCAGACAGGCTTTCTTTGGCTTCTGTGTCCGGTAATAAGCAGACGGCTTCGTCCGGCGACACCCAAACGCCGATAACGGCAAAGCCTGTGCAAGTCAGCCCGACCGGAGAGGGGCTTATCATGATTGATCCGAGTAAAAAGCCTGATGATAAGGCAGTAACGCCCAAAGAAAATCTGGTTCGTAATCCAACTTTTATTTATCAGTTTTACCATCCTGACGAGATGGAAGGCGGCAGCCCTTCGCGTGAACTGGTGGTGCTTTTGCATGGTTCAGGCGGTAATGAGGCAAGCCTTGTGCCATTGGCGCGCCGTGTCTGGCCACGAGCTGTGCTGCTTGGTGTGCGCGGGCGCGTTTTGCAGGATGGCGGTACGCGTTGGTATCGTAAAATTACTGCCGTTAAGTTTGATGAAAAAGATGTTCAACTTGAAGCCGATGCTTTTGTTGTCTTTTTAAGCAAGCTGGCTGAGAAGGAAAATCTTGATCTGCCGAACGCGACATTCGTCGGTTATTCCAATGGTGCCAATTTGCTGGCAGCGACGATGTTTATGCATTCCGATCTGGTGCGCCGTGCGGTACTGATGCGCTCAATGCCGGTGCTGGCACAAATGCCAAAAGCTGATTTGAGCAAAGTGCAGGTGCTGACGATTACCGGTGAGCAGGATAAATTATATTCGCCTTTTGCGCCTGCTTTGTCGGATGCCTTGCGCCGCAGCGGGGCAAAACTGGATGCCGAAATGGTGGATTCCGGCCATATGCTGGGCTTGAAAGACCGCCAGATGATCCGCCAATGGTTAGCTTCGCTTGATGGCGCAGCGCTGACGGATGTGAAAGTGAAGCCGAAGAAAGATTAGAGCGCCGCGTAAGCTTTAGCAACATTAACGGGCGCTCTGATATATGTCTTATGTGGTGATATCGATCAGGCCGCAATCACCATTTTCAGAGCCGAAGCTTAGGCGATGACCAGCTTTGTCCCAGCCCATGCTGGAAATGGCGCTTTTACCGGGGCGGCGTAGCAGCACTTCTTTGCTGTCAGCAAAACGTACCACCATAATCATGCCGTCCTGATAGCCTATCGCGACAATGTCCTCGCTTGGATGACAGCAGACTGACGTGACCATCGTGTCGCCACGCATACCAAGTTCTAATGGTGCTTTGCCCATCGGGCCGTCTTTGCTGGCAAAAGGCCAGACAATGGCAGCAGAAGCGCCGGAAGTGGCAAGCCATTTGCCTTTGACGCTCCACGACCAGCTTTTGATCTTGGCCGGATAACCGGTCATGCGCATGTGGCGGTTATCTTCCAAGCGCCAGCCATGCAGCGCATTTTCCTGCATGGACGTAACCAGAAAGCGGCCATCGGGCGAGAAAGTTGCATCAATATGTGCGCCTTTCCAATCCAGATCGACAGGTTTGGCAGCCGTTCCCGTCCAGATCAGATCGGCACCATTATAACGGGCAATGGCAATACGCTGGCCTTTAGGCGCGCAAGCGATGCCTTCAACACTGCGTTCCTGCGCAAATTCCTGTAATTTGCCGTCAGAACCCAGCACCCATGCAATACGGCCTGAGCCAAATGCCACCATCCCGTGCGGGCCGCTGGCAATCGTGGTGATCCATTTGCGTGGCTGATGGGCAATTTCAGTGACTTTACCGGATGCATCAATGCGGCAGATGCGGCCATCTTCACCACCGGTGAGGATGTTTTTGCCGTCAAAACTTAATGTGGCGCATAGAATACCATCATGTGCGGTCACCTGCTGGTGGCCGTTATCCTGCCAATGCACAGTGCCGTCTGCCATGACAAAAAACGGAATGTCGTTGACGAAGCAGGTGAGAAGGCAGTGGCCTTCCAGATCAAAAGGAGCAAGTGTTGGCATGGCTTATTTACAGCCCTCGAAACCGGCTTTCAGAGCTTCCTTGTCAAGATTACGTCCGATGAAAACAAGACGGCTTTCGCGTTTTTCATCATCCTTCCAAGGGCGCTGGTGATCGCCTTCGATAATCATATGTACGCCCTGAATGACATAGCGGTCATTGTCATTTTTAAAGGCCATAATACCTTTAAGGCGCAGAATGTTCGGGCCTTGGGTTTGGGTGATATCCTGAATCCAGCTGAAGAATTTCTCCGGATCCAATTCACCGGTACGCAGTGAAATTGATGTCACTGTCACATCATGAATGTCGGATGCTTTGCCGTGTTCATGATCGTGGTCATGCCCATGGTCATGGTTGCAATCTGGGCCACAGCTGTGGTCGTGATCATGATGGTGGTGGTGATGGTCATGTCCGTGATCATGGTCACAATCAGGCCCGCAAACATGGTCCGGATGGTCGTGATCAAGGAAATGCGGATCATTATCCAGCGCGCGCTGCAAATCAAAAGCGCCACGGTTCAGCACGCGGTCAAGTGCGATATTGGCGCGCTCTGTGCGGTGGATGGTGGCATGCGGGTTGATGGCGCGCACGGTTGCTTCAATCTTGGCCAGTTCATCTTCGCTGACGAGATCGGTTTTGTTAAGCAGTACCACATCAGCAAATGCGATCTGATCTTCTGCTTCGCGGCTGTCTTTCAGGCGAAGCGGCAGATGCTTGGCATCTACCAGAGCCACAACGGCATCAAGACTGGTTTTGGCGCGCACATCGTCATCCATCAAGAATGTTTGTGCAACCGGCACCGGATCGGCAAGGCCGGTGGTTTCAACGATAATGGCATCAAAACGACCCGGACGGCGCATCAAGCCTTCCACCACGCGGATAAGATCACCACGCACGGTGCAGCAAATGCAGCCATTGTTCATTTCGTAAATCTCTTCGTCAGATTCGACGATCAGATCATTATCAATGCCGATTTCACCAAATTCATTGACCACAACGGCATAGCGTTTGCCGTGGGCTTCGGTGAGGATACGGTTGAGGAGCGTGGTTTTTCCTGAGCCTAAATATCCGGTAAGAACGGTAACGGGAATACGGTTCGGCGTGGTTGCGGCTTCAGTTTGCTCTTGGCTCATAATGATCGCCTCTCAATTTGGATGCGGATTTAATCAGAAGACGGATATAGGGAATCGATCCGTGAAATGCTATACTATTACATAGACACTTATGCACATTATGATGTGCTTATTTTAAGTCCGCACAATCAAAGCGGCTGATATCATCCAGTAATTCGCTTAAACCTTTGACTGCATGGGCAATCAGCTTTTCACCGGCTTGCGCATTGGCAGCTTGTGCATTGCCGGCCACACCTTTTTCGTTCAAATCGCTCATTTTCCAGCCGAAGGCATGGGGGCCATAGGCGCGAAGATGTTTGAAGTTTTGAATGAATTCCGACTGACGGTTGCCGAAATCCTCAGCCTTACTCATCACAACAAGGTCAGGTCGCAAAGCCAGCATGACTGAGGTTTCAATAAAGCCGCCGTGGATGTCGAGGGATTTGTCTTGCGGAGTGATTAAGCCTTCAGGCACACCAAAACGTGTCCAGCTGGTGGCAACCACCAGCATGTTGAAACGGACACGTAATTCGGTCGCAACAATGGTGAGGAGGGGAGAATTGCCGCCATGCGCATTGAGCAGCATTAATTTATGGACGCCTTGTGCATGTAAATAAGCGCCAACCGCAATCCATTGATTGACGGCTTCATCAAAGGCAAGGGTTTTGCTGCCTGCAACATCCATATGTTCAATGGAATAACCCACTGCCTGAGCAGGTAAAAAGATGACATCGAGCTTGCCTGAGATGGATTTTTGCAGGCGGTCAGCAATGCCTTGCGCAATGATTGTATCAGTTTCAAACGGCAGGTGATTGCCGTGCTGTTCATGCGCACCAAGCGGCAGAACGGCAATTTTTTGTTTTTCGGGCTTTTCGACGGTTTCAGAGGTCACTTTTACCATTCCGTTTGATGTAAGCTTCAATTTATCGCTGCAATGACAGAATTCATGTCATTCCTTATTGATCTCATTACCAGAGCAATTTACTAAACCTTATTATATAAGGCATATTTATGTGCATGCTGATGTAAAAATATGCAGCAGTGACCTGCAAAAGCGGGAAGCGACCTGAAAAATATCAGGTTAACGGGGGTTGAACAGGAGGCGTCGTGGCTCAAAAAATTAAGCTATCCACCATTGCTGATGCATTGGGTGTTTCCACTGCGACCGTTTCACTGGCATTGCGTGACAGCCCTTTGGTGGCTGATCAGACCCGCGACAAGATTAAAGAACATGCCCGCGAGATCGGTTATATTTATAATCGCCGTGCGGCCAGTCTGCGCACATCGCGTTCCGGCATTGTCGGCGTGGTGGTGCATGACATCATGAACCCGTTTTTTGCTGAGATTTTGCGCTCGATTGAAACCGAGCTTGATCGCTCGCGCCAGACATTCATTCTTTCCAATCATTATGACCAGTTGGAAAAGCAGCGTACATTTATCGACACTTTATTACAGCTTGGTGCGGATGGCGTTATTATGTCGCCGGCGATTGGCACGCCTGCAGAAGACATTCAGCTTGCCGAGGATAACGGCCTGCCGATCGTGCTGATTGCACGTAGCGTTGAAGGTGTCGATGCGCCGGTTTTCCGTGGTGATGATGCTTATGGCATGAGCCTTGCCACCAATCATCTGATTTCGCTTGGTCACAAGAAGATCGCGATGGTCGGGGGAACCGATCAGACCTCCACTGGTCGCGACCGTTATCGCGGTTATATGACGGCGATGGAAAAAGCGGGTCTCGAAGTTAAACCTGAATGGCGCATTCAGGGGCCGCGTACCAAGCAGGGCGGCTTTGAAGTCGCGCCGCAATTTTTGGCTCTTAAAGACAAACCGACCGCGGCAGTCTGCTGGAATGATCTGACCGCTATTGGTTTGATGAATGGTATTGCCCGTGCAGGGCTGATACCGGGTGAAGATATTTCGGTTACCGGTTACGATGATCTTGAAGAGGCCGCTATTGCCACACCGGCATTGACAACTGTCTGGAACGGCCAGCGCGAAGTAGGACGCCGTGCAGCGCGTGCCTTGCTTGATCAGCTCAACGGTGTGCCGGTGCCGGTGCCGCAGGAATTGATCCACCCGGAGTTGCATATTCGTCAATCGACAACAAAGCCGAAGAAAAGCTGACAATATTATAATTCAAAGGATGCCGGAATGGGTCAGAAACAGACAATACTGGTTTTGGGCAAGTTTAACACAACAGTGCTGGAACGGTTAAAGCCTGAATTTGATCTGATCCATTTGGTTGATGGTGATAGCAGCAAGCTTGACGCGGATGCAAAGCCGGCGATTAAAGCTGTCATTAACAGTATCGGGGTCAGACTTCCGAACAGTCTGATGGATCAGCTGCCGAATTTGGAAATCATCAGCAATTTTGGCGTTGGTTATGATGGTATTGATGCGCGATATGCGGCGCAAAAAAATATCATGGTCACCAATACGCCGGATGTGCTGACCGAAGAAGTGGCCGACACCGCGCTTGGCTTGCTGATTAATACAGTGCGTGAATTGCCACGCGCGCAGAACCATCTGTTGCAAGGTAAATGGCAACAAGGCGGCTATCCGCTCTCCAAATTATCATTGCGTGAACGTAAAGTCGGCATTTTTGGTCTTGGTCGCATCGGTAAGGCGATCGCGCGACGCGTGGAAGCTTTCAATCTGCCGGTTTCTTATCATAATCGCAGCAAAGCGGCTGATGTTTCTTATACTTATTATCCAAGCTTGATTGAGCTTGCGGAAGCTGTCGACACCTTGATTTTGGTGGCACCGGCAAGTGCGGAAACCAATCATGCGGTGAATAAAGATGTGCTGGCAGCTTTAGGCAAAAACGGCGTTTTGATTAATGTCGGCCGTGGCTCGCTGGTGGATGAAAAAGCCCTCATCAAAGCGCTGCAAGATGGTGTGATTGCTGCTGCCGGTCTTGATGTGTTTGAAAAAGAACCGCATGTGCCGGAAGAACTGATGCAAATGGAGAATGTCGTGTTGCTGCCGCATATTGCATCGGCTTCGGAACTGACCAGACTGAATATGAGCAATCTGGTGATTGATAATCTGCTCGGCTGGTTTGGCTCAGGTGAGGTGGTGACACCCGTCTTTGAAACTCAAACAGTAACACGCAAATATTAATTGAAAAAAGCCACGCACTGGTTGTCCGGCGCGGGGCTTTTTTGGAAATATAACGTGCATTCAGTCACGATTTTGATGGTGAGCGCGCACGGCATCACCAAATGCTTCGAAAATCCGGCGTGATGGCGCATCAGTTTTTGCCCAATATTCCGGGTGCCATTGTGTGCCAAGGGCAAAAGTTTTGGCATCTTTCACCGATACTGCTTCAATGGTGCCATCCTCGGCCATAGCTTCGACGCTCAGGCCTGGTGCTAAATTGTCGATCGCCTGACGATGCAGAGAGTTAACGGTAATTGTTTGTGCATTGATGATGGTTGCAAGGCATGAATCCGGCTCTATCGTAACCGGATGGGAAAGGCGATAGCACTCATCACGAATATCGCTTGTGGGTGACCGATGGTCATTACGACCATCAATCTCATGAATTTCAGTTGCCAATGAGCCACCCAATGCCACATTGAGCTCTTGTAGCCCGCGGCAGATTGCCAAAAGAGGCACACCTTTTTCAATTGCTTTACGAATAAGCGGCAGCGTGGTGGCATCACGCGCCTGATCAAAAGGCTCATAAGTACTGTCAGCTTCAACGCCATAATGATCGGGATAGATATTTGACACAGCACCGGAAAGCAGTACGCCGTCCACGGCATCCAGAACAGTGTCAATGCTGATTGCATCACCCATTGCCGGAATTATGATCGGGGTAAGCCCTGCAATTTCAGCGGCGGCGATGAGATACTGTTCGGATACGGCATGCCAGCTGACATTATTGATTGTTTTGAGGTCTGAGGGAATGGCAACAAGCGGACGCTTTGTGTGGGACATATAATAACCCTGTAATAAATTGTAATTATTGTTGTTGTGCCTGAATAGTAAACTGATGCGGAGTTTTCTCAAAAATCCAACAATATGCAATGGCCGGATGAAAATTCTTTTTGTTGGATTAACTGGCGATAATCGGGAAGCAATATCGGATTGATGAGGGCAGATTGTGTGTAAGTGCCGTTTATATCAAAGGAATACGGATTATCTCCCAGATCGGGCAAAAGTTTTTGTCTAATAGCCTTGTGGGTTGTTTTAAAACTATATTATGACCAATTGGTAAGAAGAAAATTTAACACTGTGGGGAAGTATGGCGGGCAGCGAGCTATTTTCTGTCAAGGATAAAGTCATTGTGGTGACAGGCGGGTCGTCTGGTATCGGGCAGCGGATCGTTACACTTCTGGCAGAACATGGTGCATATGTTGTGTGTGTGGGTTTTACACAAGATGAGCCGGAGTTCTGTTCGGACCGTGTATATTACGTCACCGCCGATGTGACCAGGCAAGAGGATGTGACACGTATTTTTGACGAGGCTGAAGCCGAGTTTGGTGTGGTGGATGTTGTTTTCAATAATGCTGGTGTGGCACATCAGGCGCGTGCGATTGATACAAGTTATGACATGCTTACGCATATCTTTAACGTGAATGTGGCTGGTGCATTTATGGTGGCACAAACAGCTGCAAAAAGGATGATTGCTGCGAAAAAAGCCGGTGTTATTATCAACACAACCAGTATTTTGGCTGAGCGGGTGCAAAAAGGTGCGGCTGCTTATTCAATGTCTAAGGCAGCTATTTCACAGATGACCCGTGCCTTGGCTGTTGAATGGGCGTCTAATTCCATTCGTGTCAATGCACTTGCGCCAGGCTGGTTTCCAACTGGTATTAATTCTGACTTGCTGAACGGACCTGCGGCAGGCTTTTTAAAAGCACAAAATCCGATGCGCCGTCTGGGCGAATTATGCGATCTGGATGGTGCGGTTTTGATGCTGGCTTCGGATGCGAGTGCTTACATGACCGGTGCAATAATCACGATTGATGGCGGCCATAATTTGTAAGTGATAACTGACAGGTTGCAGTTTTATATCGATGTGTCAAAAATTGGGGTCAGCTTTTTGTATGGATATATGTGCAAGAGAAATGCCTCATTTTCCGTCTACTTGTAATAGTTGTTCTAAAAATTATGCATGAGTTTAAAGTTATTGACTCTTGCAGTTGGGGTGCGCGTAATATTATTTATTACTTTAAATATATTTTGCCCTCGAAAGTCGGTTGTAAATATTGCTGTAAATACAACTAATTGGTTTGTTATTGGAAATCATTTTTTAATTGATTAACGCTATAAAACACCAATTAAGGAGAATTGGGTAAAAAATGGCAATAGGCCGGCGCACCGACATACCAGAAGATGTTCGGCTATCTTTTATGCGGTCGCTCTACGGGCACCGGACAACCCTTTGGTTCGGCCTGATCGCGCATCTGGTTGGGTGCGGTGTCATTTTCCTTAAAACCCGTGATGTGGCTTATCTTTGGTTTTGTGTTGGTTTTTGCGTTGTCACAAGTGGACGCTTGTTTGACATGTCACGTTTTGACCGCGCCAGAACAGAAGCAATGACCCATGAGCAATTAAACCATTGGGAAGGGCGCTATCTGATTGGCGCCTCTTTTGTGTGCTTACTGCTCGGTCTTGTTTGTTTCTACAGCACTTATGTTGCCCGCGATTCATTTGCCGAACTAACCAGTCTTGCGGTTTTAATGGGGTCTGTTGCCTCAATTGTCGGGCGTAATTATCCTTCTGCCGCGGCAGTGCTATTAATGTCGATCTCGGCAATCGTGCCGGTCCTGCTTGGGTTTTTTCTTGGCGGCACACGCTTTCAGATGGTTGCCGGACTGTTATTGGTTCCATATTTTCTAACCAATATTCAGATGGCTAATGGTTTGCGCCGCTTCTTATTTGAAGCGATTATGGGTAAGCACAGTCTCTCTATAGTCGCTGGCCGTTTTGATGCGGCACTGAATAATATGCCGCAAGGGCTGATTATGTTTGACGGCGATAAGAAAATCTCTGTCATTAATGATCGTGCCATTGAAATGCTGCGCATAGCGGAGGGCACCAGAATACAAGGCCGCTCGATCGAAACGGTTTTGCGCTATTGCAGTTTACAAGGCGTTTTCCCGCATAATGATTTCCGCAATGTCAGCGCGCGGATGGATGAAATCTTAAGCGGCTTGCGCAAACGTGATATTTTTCAGTTTGCCAATAATCGCTATGTGGAATGTATCGGCAACCAGCGTGAAGACGGCGGGCCGGTTCTCATTCTGGATGACGTGACACAGCGTGTTGAAGCGGAAGCGCAAATTCAGCATATGGCACGTTATGACAGCCTGACCGGACTACCGAACCGCAGTTATTTTGATACGATGGTGCGCTCATTGAAAGCGCAAAACCCGAAAGTTCCTTATTCCGGCCTTATCGTTATCGACATTAATCATTTCAAACATGTCAATGATACACTCGGTCATCATGCCGGTGATGAGCTGCTCAGGCTTTTTGCCGTGCGGTTGGGTGAACTGGATTCCAAGTGTTTTGTTGTCTCGCGCTTCGGCGGAGACGAATTTGTTGTTTATGTCGCCAAGCTTGATCATCATGATGATATCGAAGCTATAGTTCTGCATATTCTGGATACGGTTACCGGCATTTATAAGCTGGAAGCAGCGCAAATTCTCGTTCATGTTAATATGGGGGTTGCGATTTGTGAGGCAGGCAAATGCAACGTCAGTGATATGCATATTCGTGCCGATCTGGCATTATATGAAGCTAAGTCCAATGAACATAAAAAATGGGCGATTTTTGAAGAGGCGATGGATGTTAAATATCGTAATCGCCAGCGTTTGAAGGGTGAGCTTCGCAAAGCGATTACGGATTGCGCTTTGACTGTCGTTTATCAGCCGATTGTCAGTGCCCATTCATTACGAGTGGTTGCATGCGAGGCATTGTCACGTTGGGAGCATCCCGAACTTGGCGCTATTTCTCCTGCTGAATATATTCCTCTGGCTGAGGAGATGGGGATTATCTCCGAGATCACCCGTTTTATGTTGCGGCAGGCTTGTTTGGATTGTGCGCAATGGGGCGGTGAAGTGGGTGTTTCAGTCAATCTGTCTGCGATTGATCTGGCCAATACCAATATCACACTGATGATCGCCGATGCTTTGAGCAATGCGAAACTTCCGCCCCATCTTCTTGAAGTTGAAGTAACGGAAAGTGCGATCATCAATGATGGTTATAATACTGCATTGGTGCTGCAATCTTTGAAAAACGAAGGCATCAATATTGCACTGGATGATTTTGGTACCGGCTATTCCAGCTTGAGCTATCTGAACTCGCTACCGCTGACCAAAGTGAAAGTTGATCGTTCTTTTGTGCGCAATATTGTGGAAGATCGCCGCTCGCTGATGTTGTTGCGCGGGGTGACGCATTTGTCCCATGAACTGGGCTTGGGTGTGACTGTTGAAGGTGTTGAAACTGAAGAGCAATTGGCGCTGGTGCGCATTGCTGCGGGAGCTGATCTTATTCAAGGCTACCTGATGGGTAAGCCAATGCCGGTGGCATCTGTGCGTGATTACATCGGGCGACCGATTATCAGTAGCAGTGGTTCTGTGTTACCGCATCATTCATCAACATAAATTCGTGCAAAACACCGAATATTATATTTGTTATTGACAGTTCCGCTGCGATGATTCACTTGAGTTGTAATAAAGTTTGAAAATCGGGGGGCGTGCTTTTCCAAAGCTCCGCGATTGATTCAATGTCTTGGGTGGCGGGGCTCTTTGAATGACGGACACAACGGTGGCACAGCCACCTGTTTCTAATTTTGCCAGACAGCTGTTACAGTTTTTGGATCGGGTCGAATATCGCCGGGTGATCAGTGGTGAAGATCTGGAAGAGATTGGCCGCTTGCGTTATCGTTCTTACATGACGCGCAATGTCATGGATGCCGGTAGTGTGCCTTCCATCATTGATGATATTGATCTTGACAGCCATGCTTATGTCTATGGGGTTTATATTGACGGGCAGCTGGTCAGCACGCTGCGCGTGCATCATATTACACCTGAACATCGCAAAGGCACGAGCTACGCGCTTTTTCCTGATATTCTTGACCCGATGCTGGACAGGGGCGAAAGCTTTGTTGATCCAACACGTTTTGCCGCCGAGCCTTCCGTTTTAAGTGAATATCCGGCTATTCCCTATATGACTTTACGCATTGCCACGATGGCATCGGAGTTTTTTGAAGCCGATCAATGTTTGTCGGCGGTGAAGCCGGAACATATGGCTTTTTATCGCCGGATTTTTAAGTCGGTTATTTTGGCAGAGCCACGTTCGCATCAGGGTTATGGTATTTTGGTAGGCTTGAGCGGTGCGCCGATTAAAGCAATCCGAGACAATGTGATGGAGCGATTTCCGTTTTTTAATTCACAGCCGCATGAGCGGAGGGCAATGTTTGCTGATCCAATGGCTGGGCCTGTGCCACTGACGATTTTGCCAACAGCGAAATATGTTTTTGAAGCGGTGTAATGGAAGCCTGCTTCTATTAAATAAATATAAATTGTCCGCACATGATCAAATTTGCGGCGTGATTTGGCCGCAAACATCATGGTAAAATTGCGGCAGTAAAATATTTTTGCACTTTTTATGATCTGAAAGCTCTAGAATTCTGGTCGGCAGATTGAACTTTTGTAGTATTTTCGATATGAAAATTACCAACGATCAGAATGGGTGAACAAAAAAATGGCAAATACAGCAAATAATACCGCATTGGAACTTGGCGCTTCTATGGATTATCCGGAGCATGAGCAGACCTATAACGGTTTTGTCAGCTTGGTAAAATGGGGCACAATCACTTTGGTTTCTTTGCTGATTGCGATGGCATTCGGCTTTTTTGTCGGCGGTTTCATCTCCGGCGCAGTTGTTTTCTTTTTAGTGATGATTGCTGCCTGGTTTATTCTTTGAATTAATCAGAGTTTAGTTTTTCCACTTGGAAGAGTGGCAAAAATATTTTAAATCAATGATTTAGCGCTCTCTATCAGCGTGAGCGATGTCTTATTGACGAAAAATATGCTGTTACTCCGCTCCAGTTCTGGGCTTCCAATCAGTTGCTTATCATTAAGCAGCTGATCAAGTGATGGCTGGTTTTTTGAATTGGTATTGTTTGTAGAAGATGTGTGAGGTCTGAAGGCTGCTTTGTAGTGTTCAGGCCTTGATAAGAGGGAGATAAGCTTGGCCCAAACACTATTTATAGCCAAAGAATCAGATTCGTCTGAAAGTCGCGTAGCGGCTTCAGCAGAGACGGTGAAAAAATTCGCCGCCCTCGGATTTGATATTATCGTCGAGAAGGGAGCGGGGGAAAAATCCCGCATTACCGATAAAGAATACGAAGGCGCGGGTGCACGTATCGTTTCTGCTGCTGACGCAGCAAAAGCAGATATTATTTTAAAACTGCGTCGTCCTTCTGCGAGCGAGCTAAAAACCTATAAACGCGGTGCCGCGCTTTTTGCCATGCTTGATCCATATGGGGCAGAGGCAGAAGTGGCAGCACTGGCACAGGCCGGTATCTCTGCTTTCACTATGGAATTTATGCCGCGCATTACCCGCGCGCAGGTGATGGACGTTTTGTCCTCACAGGCAAACCTTGCCGGTTATCAGGCAGTGATTGATGCAGCGGCTGAATATGACCGCGCTCTGCCGATGATGATGACAGCTGCCGGTACGGTTCCTGCTGCACGTGTGTTTGTCATGGGGGCCGGCGTTGCAGGCTTGCAGGCTATTGCAACCGCGCGTCGTCTGGGTGCGGTTGTGACTGCAACTGACGTGCGCCCTGCGGCCAAAGAGCAGGTGGCATCTCTTGGTGCCAAGTTTATTGCGGTTGAAGACGAAGAGTTTAAAGCTGCTGAAACAGCTGGTGGTTACGCCAAAGAAATGTCGAAAGACTATCAGGCTAAACAGGCAGCTTTGGTGGCAGATCATATTGCCAAGCAGGACATTGTGATCACGACTGCGCTTATTCCGGGTCGTCCGGCACCAAAGCTGGTTTCAGCACAGATGGTTGCCAGCATGCGTCCGGGTTCGGTTCTGGTGGATCTGGCCGTTGAGCGCGGTGGCAATGTTGAAGGTGCCAAGGCTGGTGAAGTTGTGGAAGCAAACGGTGTTAAAATCGTTGGTCACCACAATGTGGCAGGCCGTATTGCGGCAACAGCTTCGCAGCTTTATGCACGCAACCTTTATGCCTTCCTTGAAACATTGGTGAACAAAGACAGCAAAGCCTTTGCGATTGATCCGGAAGATGAACTGGTCAAGGCAACTTTGTTGACCCATGAAGGCAAGATTGTTCATCCGGCGTTTGAAAATGTTCCGGTTCAGGCGGCAGCAATGGCAGAAAAGCCTGCTGACGCAAAAGCAGCTGTGAAAGCACCAGCAGCAGTTAAAGACACTGCGGCTAAGCCAAAGGCAGCTGCCAAAGTTCAGGCCAAAGTTCAGGCCAAAGCTCCGGCAAAAGCAAAAGCTGCAACGGCAAAAACAACAGAGGCTGTTGTAAAGCCAGCGCCGCAAAAGCGTAAAACTGCGCCTAAAACAACGAAAGGCGGAGGAGAAGCATAATGGAAAATTCTGCACTTGAAAAAGCTCTGAATGGCTTGAGCGATGCGATGGAAGCAGTGCGTCAGGCCGCTGAAGGTACGACCGGTCTGGGCGATGCTGCCGCAGCAGTTGTGCATCAGGCTTCAGGCGGCGTGGTTGATCCGTTCGTCTTCCGCTTAGCGATTTTTGTTCTGTCGATCTTCGTCGGTTATTATGTGGTCTGGTCGGTAACGCCGGCACTTCATACGCCTTTGATGGCGGTTACCAACGCGATTTCTTCTGTTATCGTTGTTGGCGCTTTGCTGGCCGTTGGCCTCTCGTTGAGCGGTTGGGCAACCGGATTTGGCTTTGTTGCCCTTATCCTTGCCAGTGTAAATATTTTTGGCGGCTTTCTGGTCACCCAGCGCATGCTTGCCATGTATAAGAAAAAAGATAAGTGAGAGGCTGAACAATGAGTGTTAATTTAGCGGCCTTTCTATATCTGGTTTCCGGCGTGCTGTTTATTATGGCATTGCGCGGTCTGTCACATCCGACCACCAGCCGTCAGGGCAATATGTATGGTATGGTCGGTATGGCAATTTCCATCCTGACCACTCTGGCGCTGGCACGTCCAAGCGTTAGCGGCCTGATGCTGATTGTTGCCGGTATTGCCATCGGTGGTGGTATTGGTGCGGTCATTGCACGTCGTATCGCCATGACAGCGATGCCACAGCTCGTTGCAGCTTTTCACTCGCTGATCGGTATGGCAGCAGTGCTGGTGGCAGCGGCAGCGGTTTATTCACCACATTCCTTTGGTATTGGTGAGCTGGGTTCTATCCACGGACAGGCACTGGTGGAAATTTCTATCGGTGTTGCCATTGGTGCGATCACCTTCACCGGTTCGGTTATTGCGTTTTTGAAGCTTGACGGACGTATGTCCGGCCAGCCAATCACGCTGCCTGGTCGTCATTTCATCAATGCAGCGCTGGCGATTGCCATTGTTGTGCTGGTGGTGATGCTGGTGATGACTGAAAGCCACACTGTGTTCTGGCTGATTGTTGCGCTTTCACTGCTGTTCGGCGTGCTGATCATTATCCCGATCGGTGGCGCGGACATGCCGGTGGTTGTGTCGATGCTCAACTCCTATTCGGGCTGGGCTGCGGCTGGTATCGGCTTCACATTGGGCAATCTGGCGTTGATTATTACCGGTGCTTTAGTGGGCTCGTCGGGTGCGATCCTCAGCTATATCATGTGTAAAGGTATGAACCGTTCGTTCATTTCCGTAATCCTTGGTGGCTTTGGTGCTGATACATCTGCGGCTGTCGGTGGTGCGGTTGAGCAGCGTCCGGTCAAGCAGGGCTCGGCAGATGATGCGGCTTTCATCATGAAAAATGCAGCCAAGGTTATCATCGTACCAGGTTATGGTATGGCGGTTGCACAGGCACAGCATGCGCTGCGTGAAATGGCAGATAAGCTCAAGGCTGAAGGCGTTGAAGTTAAATATGCAATTCATCCGGTTGCGGGTCGTATGCCTGGTCACATGAACGTGCTTCTGGCGGAGGCCAATGTGCCTTATGATGAAGTGTTTGAGCTGGAAGACATCAATTCTGAGTTCGCCACTGCTGATGTTGCCTTCGTTATTGGTGCGAATGACGTGACCAACCCTTCGGCGAAAACAGACCCTAAATCCCCGATCTTCGGCATGCCTATTCTGGATGTTGATAAGGCCGGTACGGTTCTGTTCATCAAGCGCGGCATGGGTTCCGGTTATGCCGGCGTGGAAAACGAATTGTTCTTCCGCGACAATACCATGATGCTTTTTGCTGATGCGAAGAAGATGGTTGAAAACATCGTCAAGGCGCTCGATCATTAAGCTTTGATATTGATTAAATAAAATAAGGGGCGGTTTCATCAGAAACCGCCCCTTATTTATATCCTATTGATGGCAGGCTTAGCCGTAAATCATTTTGTCCTGAAGCGCGCGCAATTCTGCCAGTTTTGAACCAGCCGGAATTTCCACATTGTCATAGGTGATCAGCTCACCCTTTTTAATCGGCTTGATAACCTTGGCGCCGGTCAGCATGCCGCACGGGATAGCTTTGACGGAGCGGGCTTCTTGCGCCGTCATAATCCATGAACGGTAGCAATATTCGCCGATTGCATCGAGTTTTTCGCCAGCCTGCATATCTTTTTTAGCCAAAGCACAGACTTCTGCGACTGGTTTGGAAAGCGGCACCATATCTGCTTTGCCATAAAGCGCGACACGGGCACAGGTAAGCGGCACTTCCAGCGAGGTGAGGTGGTAAGGGCGATGGAAGGTAAAGTAAGGGCCTTTGCCAAGCTTCAGGTCTTCCATGCGTTCGATGATGCGCGGATGCGACATCTCGGCCACAACAAACACGCCCGGAGCAACACCTTTGCCGATGCTGAAATCCACCACGCCTTTGCGTGAAAGAACGCCGCCGTCTTTTTCTGGAATGAGCACGCTTGCCAGCTCGTCAACGGATGCGGCAGGGCCGTGCATACCGGCTTTATCCGGCACAAGGCCGGTGGCATTGGCAATGGCTGCCATTTCCACCATGGTTTTGGAGCCGTCGACAAACTCCACCAGCAAGCGCACATTCATGTTACGACGTGTAGCTTCTTCCATGTAATCATCAGGTATGGCATCAATATTGAGCGGATTATTTTTGCCTTTACCGGCTGAAACAATCGGATAACCCATAGCGGATACAAACTCGATCAGCTCCATGCAGGAAGATGGTTCGTCGCCTGCGCCAAGCGAATAAGTAACACCGAGGCGCTCGGCTTGCGTTTTCAGATACGCGCCGATGGTAACATCTGCTTCAACATTCATCATCACCAGATGCTTGCCGTGCTCCATCGCGCGCAGGCCGATTTCCGCCCCCACTGCCGGAATGCCGGTTGCATCGACAATCACATCAATCAGACCGCTATTAAGAATATGATCGACATTACCGGTAACAGCAATTTTACCTGCTTCCATTGTCGCATTAAGATCATCAAGTGTGGTGACCTCGCGGGCATGGCCGGGTTCCTGATAGGCGATGTCAACAGCGCGCAAGGCGTTGGAGAGTGTCAGAGTGGAAATTGCACCCACTTTCAGGCCGGGCATACGGGCAACAGCAGTGACAATGTCGGTGCCCATTTCGCCGCAGCCGATCAGGCCGATGCGAACAGGTCTACCGGTGTCGGCGCGTGCCTGCATATCGCGTGCAAGGCCGATCAGTTCCACATTGGTTGCCATTTATATCCTCCACATGGATTGATTGTGGTTGTCTTGCTGATTAAGTCTAGTGTTCAATAATCGGCAAATGATTAAAAGTCGATTCATCATCAGTTAAGTTGGATAGATAGTTCTATGAAAGACGCAATTACGCTGGATCAGGTACGTGAGGCTATCGGTACTGAAATTGGTTGTTCCGAATGGCGCGTCGTGACGCAGGAAATGATCAACCAGTTTGCCGATGCAACTGATGATCACCAGTTTATCCATGTCGATCCGGTTAAGGCAGCAGAAACCCCGTTTGGCGGTACAATTGCCCATGGCTTTTTGACCTTGTCGCTTCTTTCGACCCTCGCTTATGAAGCGCTGCCGATGATCGAAGGCGCTACCATGGGTATCAATTACGGTTTTGATAAAGTGCGCTTCATGACACCGGTTAAATCCGGCGCGCGGGTGCGTGCTCGTTTCAAACTGGCTGATGCTGATATTCGCCCGTCCGGTCGCGTGGTTAATCACTATGAAGTGACTTTGGAAGTGGAAGGCTCGATTAAACCGGCGCTCACCGCCACATGGCTGACCATTGCGGTTGTCACACCTCCTGAGGATTGATGAGGCTGAGGATTAAGCCTCACTTGCTGCAATAAGTTCGATGGGGGCAGGTTGCCCCCACTGTTCTGAGACCAGATATTGCAATGAGAATGGCCCGTGCAGCATCATGCCCGGATCATAGAAGTTTTTGATCTGCGCGCCTTTTAAGTAGAGCAGGTGCATGCGAAAGAAATTACCCTTCGCGCGCTGATAGCGTTTTTCGCTATGCATATGTTTAAACCGCATCTTGTGAATAAGCGTTTTTTGGCGCGGATTGATTTTAAGTGCTTTCGCCGGATTTGATCCGTAAAAATGAATAATATCGGTCAGTACCTGAATTTCAGTCCATATAACCGGACTTTCTTCCATGATGAGGCGAACATCTTCGCGCAATTTTTTTGCACGCGGATGAAGAGCGATCATTAGCAGGCAGGAGCCGGTTATCAGCAGCGATACGGGTGTTTTACGTAATAAGTCAGGGCGCTCACGCCAAACATCTGCCAGTGCTTCTATGGCTTGCACAGAGCCAAGGCTGTGCGCAAAGATAATCACTTCCTGCGCGTCAGTTTGATCAAGCTTGCTGGTCAGTGTATCAGCAAAATCTTTGCGCTGCGCTTGCATTAGCGGGCTCTTGGATTTGATGCGGTCATAGGCAGCAGCCCAATCATCCAGCAAATAAGAAAAGAAAACCTTTTCGCCAGGGTGGCGAATGAGAACGCTTGCGATTATCAGGCTCAGCGGCACCGACCATAAAAGATGTAAACTTGAAAATCCGGTAATCAATGGTGCGGCAGCAATCAGGCCGGTGATGGCAATGAGAGCAGCAGAGAGTAAAAACGGCCACAGGAAAAACAGCACAAAGCGCCAGCTATTACAGGCATAGCGATAGAGTGTGCCGGTCAGCACAATATTGGCAAAAGCACGAAAGCCGGTGACAATGCGGGTGAGGGTATTGCGCTCTGCATAATGATCGTAAATTTCGGCTGAACTGAATTGGCAAAATTCAGTTTCCGTCTGCCAGTTCTTCGCCTTGCAAGTCACATGCATGGCAGAGGTAAAATCACTTGCACGACTAATCGGGCCAATGGTTGATTTGACTTGCCAAAGTTTATCGAAGTCATTCACAGCCTGAATATGGCGCCCGCGAATGGCTTTTGCATGGAGGCCTTCATAGCCTGTGAACTGGACGACCAAACGTTTTTGAATGTTCATGGTGAGGTGAATTGAACCTAGAGGCCAAGAGATAAGGATGAAACAGCAGTTGAAGCACTGCCGGATAAAGTGTGATTGTGAAGAAACTGTGCCGACCCGATCATGATAAACGAGTGTTTTTAAGAATCGCCGCGCTTTTTAGGATGATTCTTGAAACTGATATGACAGTGGCTTATCGTAGATTTCGGTGAACAATACGCTAATGACAGGCTGAATCTGTTTGTTAAAAATGGGTTTAATCGCTGATTTTTGAAGAAAATACGCCCAAATGCAGGAAATCTCTTGTGGGATGTGGACAGGGCTGCGCCATTCTGTTATTAGCCAACACCAATTTGCAGCGGTAGACCGTTGCGAAGCTTGGGTGCCTTTGGGCGTTTTGATAATTTCATTATCAGTGAATGTTTTAAAGACCCCTGAGGCTCAGGCTATAACGAAATTCTAACCGAAACGGGATTACACGTGCAGGTACTCGTCCGCGATAACAATGTTGATCAGGCTCTCCGCGCTCTCAAGAAAAAGATGCAGCGCGAAGGTATTTTCCGCGAAATGAAAATGCGCGGTCATTATGAAAAACCTTCAGAAAAGCGTGCTCGCGAAAAGGCAGAAGCCGTTCGCCGCGCTCGTAAGCTGGCTCGTAAGCGCGCACAGCGTGAAGGTCTTGTAGGCGGCGGCCGCGTAGCTGCCCGCTAATATCTTTATAATTCATATGCCTCGTTAGCATGTGGTTTGGCAGATTTGTTTAAATTTGCCGCTTTAAAGATAAACATGAACCGACTTTAATGATGGTTGATGTGAAAAGCTTAAAGACTTTGTAAAAGGTGGAGTGATGTTAATCGCTGCCACCTTTTTGCATGTCTGCTGTTTATTTGCTCAGCTTTTATAGTTGCATATAAGCCAGCATCAGATGTCCTGACATGCTTTCTTGTCGCTTCTGCATTGTCAGAGCGCTCAAGTTAAACTAACCTAAGCTTAGTAAAAATCACGGGCAATATAGCGGGAGCATATTGGCGGTGATTGACCGGATTTTAATGGCCGTGTGGTGGTGGTTTTGTTTAAAACACGACCGCTTTATACGTCTTGAATTGAAAGGACATGCCGAATTGGGACAGCGATCTGAAGCACCTTATCAGGCTGGCTTGCGCCATGCTGTCCGTTCATATTCGTTTCAAACTCTGACGGCACTCGGGCTCATGTCGATGCTGTTGGCTGGTTGTCAGGGCACTGGCAATAGTGGTTTGACCACTGTGGATCTGGCACAGGCTTCATCGCAGAATATCGGCTCGCTGACGGCTGTTATTCAGGCCAATCCGCGTGATCCGCAAGGCTATAATGTGCGTGGTTCTGCCTATGGTAAGGCAGGGCGATACAAGGATGCTTTGAAGGATTTTGACACGGCTTTGCAGCTTAATCCGAATTTTTATCAGGCCTATTCCAATCGCGCGCTGATCTATCGCTATATGGGCGATAATGCCAAGGCGATTGCGGATTATAGCCGTGCCTTGCAGATTAATCCGCAATATGACGCAGCCTATATCGGGCGCGGTAATGTTTATCGCTTGGCAGGTCGTCTGGATCAGGCGATGGCGGATTTCAACCGTGCGATTGAACAAGACACCACCAATGGCCGTGCCTATCACAATCGCGGTTTGATTTATCAGGCGCGTGGTCAGCATAAGCAGGCAATTGAAGATTTCTCAACCGCGTTGTCACTGCAATCAACCGCGCCTGAACCTTATAATGGCCGTGGCATTTCTTATGTCGCCCTTGGCGATTATGACAATGCATTTGATGATTTTAACGCAGCCATTAATCTTGATAATCGACTGGCGGAAAGCTGGGCTAATCAGGCGCTGGTTTATGAGCAGCGTGGTGAGCGCGATAAGGCGTCGAAGTCCTATATGCGTGCCGTACAGCTTGATCCGAATTATAAGCCTGCCAAAGATGGTCTGGCGCGCACCCGTTAACGGGCTGGTTAAAATAATTGAATATAAAAAAGCCGCGGAAACTATTTTCCGCGGCTTTTTTATTGTCTTGAATTTTAAGCCGGTCAGGCTTTCATATTGCGTTTGTCCACATGGGCAGTGATGCGGTCGCCAATCCATTGAATGCCGCAGACAAGCACGATGAGAATAGCCACAACGGCAATCATGACAGTGGTTTCAAAGCGTTGATAACCATAGCGGATGGCAAGATCACCCAAGCCACCGGCTCCAATCGCACCCGCCATTGCGGAAGCGCCGATCAGCGTGATGATGGTAACGGTAAAGCCGGAGACAATACTTGGCAGGGCTTCCGGCACCAGCACATCGCGGATAATCGTCCAGCGATTGGCACCCATTGAGCGGGCAGCTTCAATCAGGCCGTTATCTACCTCACGCAAAGATACTTCTGCAATACGTGCATAATAAGGAATGGCGGCGATAGAAAGCGGCACAATAGATGCCCATGTGCCGATAGCGGTGCCGACGATCATGCGGGTGAGCGGAATGAGCGCTACCAGCAAAATGATGAAAGGCACAGAGCGGAAGCCGTTGATGAAGGCACCGAGTATCATATTAATGGTGCGGTTGGGTGCCAGTCCGCCGCGCTCGGTCATCACCATGATGATGGCAAGCGGCAGGCCGATGACCAGTGATATCAGGCTTGACATGCCGGTCATCAGGATGGTTTCCCAGAAGGAGCGCCAGAGAAGATTAAGCATCGCCTGAGACATAACCAAGCACCTCCGTTGCGTCTGAATTTTGGGTCAGATAATCAATTGCAGCTTTCAGGCGGCTTTGGTCTTTGGCTGAAATTTGTAAGAATAATGTGCCGATTGGCTGGTTTTGGATCGTATCCATGCTGCCATGCAGCAAATGCGCGGTCACACCGGTGGCATAGGTCAGATCATTGAAAAGCGGCCGCTTAGCAGCTTCACCGGAAATTTTCACCCGAACCACGGCATCATCTTGCACATGGGAAGACAGGCGGTTGGCGATTGCTTCCGGCAATTGCGGTGTCAGCACTTGCAACAGGCTTTGTGTGGTTGGCGCGGAAGGACGGGCAAAAACCTGCCAAACCGACCCTTGCTCGGCGATTTCGCCTTTATCAAGCACAATAACGCGGTCAGCAATGCGGCGGATGACATCCATCTCGTGGGTAATCAGTAAAATGGTCAGGCCAAGCTGTTTGTTGATATTCTTCAACAATTCCAGAATGGACTGAGTGGTTTCCGGATCAAGCGCGGATGTGGCCTCATCGGAGAGAAGCAGGGCAGGCTCTGCGGCCAGCGCGCGGGCAATGCCGATGCGCTGCTTTTGGCCACCGGATAATTGCGAAGGATAATGTTTTGCTTTGTCAGCTAAATCGACAAGATCAAGCAATTCCGCCACGCGCTTTTTGCGCTGCTCCGGCTTTTGACCGGCAATTTTGAGCGGTAAGGCAATATTGTCTTCAATGGTTTTTGCCGAAAGCAGATTGAAATGCTGAAACACCATGCCGACACGGCGGCGCACCGGCTGCAACTGGCTCTCGGTTAAATTGGAAATCTCGCGGCCTTCAATGCGGATGGAGCCGCTATTGGGCTTTTCCAAGCCGTTGATGCAGCGGATAAGCGTTGATTTACCGGCGCCACTGCGGCCGATAATGCCTAAAATTTCACCCCGCTTAACATTTAACGATATGCCGTTAATTGCAGGTGTCGTGCCAAAAAACCGTGATACGTTTTCTAATTCGACAATATTAGCAGCGTCTGGCTCAGTGGGCACGGTCTGATGTCTCTCTTAATAATGGCATCTTTAGCAGATGTCTGGGCGGTATCAGATAGTTTGCAATCTTTTCTGATTATAGAAATATGCTCAAAAAGCAACCGCGCCAAAAGGATGGCGCGGTCTGTTTACGGCTTTAAAAGGCTTATTCCCAGGCAGGAATACCGGTGCCTTTATAGGCGCGGTCAAGCTCGGCCTTTACAGCGTCATTCTGGAACGAGCTGACAAGTGTCTTCACCCAATCTTTTTCCAGATCATCGGTGCGCACAGCGATGAAGTTATTGTAAGGGTTGTTCTCGCGGCTTTCCCAGCCAATCGCATCTTTTGGCTCAAGACCGGCTTTAGCGGCCCAGTCATTGTTAACGATGGCGATATCAAGATCATCAATAGCGCGGCCGACAACACCGGCATCAAGCTCTTTGATGTCGACATTTTTAGGATTTTCAATGATGTCGATCGGGGTGGCAAGCACGCCTGCATCCGGCTTCAGCTTGATGATACCGTGTGCTTCAAGAACGCGCAGCGCACGGCCTTCATTGGACGGGTCATTCGGCACGCCGATAACTGCGCCTTCTTTAACTTCATCAAGCGATTTCAGCTTGTGAGAATAAATACCTATCGGCCAAACGGCGGTGTAGCCAGCAACGCTGATTTTATAGCCGTGCTGCTGGATTTGTGCATCCAGAAACGGGGTGTGCTGGAAGGAGTTCGCGTCGATTTCTTTCCGATCCAGCGCTTCGTTTGGCTGGTTGTAATCGTTGAAAATAACGGTCTCAACTTTGAGGCCTTTTTTCGCAGCTTCTTCGACAACAACTTTCCAGACGGATTCATCTTCACCGCCCATGATGCCGACTTTTACGGCATCTTGTGCCTGCACTGCGAGGGGAGCAAGACCAATGCTGAATGCGGTGGCTGCAAACAAAATTGCTTTGAGGCTGTTTCTGCGCGAGATGTTTTGTGTCATTTTTTGCCCTTTGACGAGTATTAATTTCTAACGATCTCTGCAAAGGGTTTAAACTTCCCCTCACTTTGAATTATATTTGATAATTCACTGTAATTTGTCGTTAAACAAGGAAAAATATTCTACTAAGACTAAGGGCGCAGTGATTGTTTCACCGGAAAATCGGGATTTCAGGATTAGTTTGTCATTTATTGTGTGATGCATTTTTTAAGCAGTGAATCAGACAAAAAAGCCCTGATGTTGATCAGGGCTTTGAGCGGTCATTTGCCGTTATTTTTGTTTGGCAAAACCCTGTTCCCGCATCTGGCTTAAAGTCATTTTAGGGGAGAGGGCTTCGGGATCAATACGGATTTCAATCAGCGATGGTTTGCCTGCTTTTTCGCAACGCTCGAAAGCAGGTGCGAAATCTTCAGTGTGCTCAACCAGCTCTGCATGGCAGTGATAAGCGCGGGCAAGAGCGGCAAAATCCGGATTTTGCAAGCCAGTGCCCGAAATTCGTGCGGGATAGGTGCGCTCCTGATGCATGCGGATGGTGCCATACATGCCATTATTGATGACGATGAAAATAACATTGGCACCATATTGTGCAGCCGTTGCCAGTTCCTGACCATTCATCAGAAAACAGCCGTCACCGGCAAAACCTAAAACCATGCGTTCAGGATATTGTAACTTGGCAGCTATTGCCGCCGGAACGCCATAGCCCATTGAGCCGTTGGTGGGGGCAAGCTGGGTGCGGAACTGGCTATATTGATAAAAACGATGCACCCATGAGGAATAATTTCCCGCACCATTGGTGATGATCGTATCGGCTTTCACATGGGTTTTCAGCCAGTCCATAATTTCGCCCATCTGCACACCACCGGGAATGGTGGGTGTCTGGATGTGACTGAGGAAATCCTGACGCAGTTTTTGTGTCCAGTCCTGCCATGGCGGATTGTGAACGGGGCCAAGTTTTGCTGCTTCGCGACAAAAGGCCGGCATGCTGGCATTGATGCCTAGTGTCGGATAATAAACGCGGCCAAGCTCTTCGGCACCGGCATGGATATGGATCAGTTTTTGATTTGGCACTGGGGCTTCCACCAAAGCATAGCCTTGGGTGGTCATTTCACCAAGCCGCGCACCAACCACCAGCAAAAGATCGGCTTGCCGGATGCTTTCCGCCAGTTGGGGGGCGACAGCCGTGCCAAGATCACCGGCATAAAGCGGATGCAAATTATTGAATAAATCCTGACAGCGGAAAGAGGCTGCCACGGGTATATGCATATGTTCGGTAAATTGCTGCAAATGGGCGACAGCTTCTGCATTCCAACCACCACCGCCGGCAATCAGCATTGGCCGCTTGGCTTGGTTTAAATGGTCAAGCATTTCCTGCAATTGCGAGGGGGCTGCATGAATTTCCACTTGTCGCGCGGCTGGCACATCTTGAGCTACAGCAAGTGAGGTCAGCATATCTTCCGGCAATGCAACGACGACAGGGCCCGGACGACCATTGAGTGCGCGATGAAAGGCTTGGCTTACAAGTTCAGGAATGCGTGCCGGATCATCAATTTGCACCACCCATTTGGCCATTTGACCGAACATGCGGCGATAATCAATTTCCTGAAAGGCTTCGCGCTCGACCTGATCGCTGGCAACCTGCCCGATAAAGAGAATCATCGGGGTGGAATCTTGAAAGGCCGTATGCACGCCGATGGAAGCATTGGTGGCACCGGGGCCACGGGTGACAAAGCAGATGCCCGGTTTTCCGGTCATTTTGCCATAGGCTTCCGCCATATAGGCAGCGCCTCCTTCCTGACGGCAGACAATGAGGTCTATTTCGTCTTGTTTATCATGCAGCGCATCTAAAACAGCCAGATAACTTTCACCCGGAACGCAGAAAATGCGCTCCACACCCTGATGGGTGAGGGCGTCCACCAGCAATTGCCCACCGGTGCGTTGATGTGCCTGATCTGTCATGATGTTTGTTCCCGTTTTTAACTCGTAACTGCTTTGGATTTAGGCTACCAAAGGTCTGATTTGATTATCATGATTTCAGCACAGCTGAGCGCCGCCGCATAGCTTGAAATTTATGACCAAGTGTCATGATGCTATGCGTAAGCCGAATTAGTGATTGTTTTGAAATTATGCCGATGTCTGACGAACCAGAAGAAGTGAACATTATGTCCCGCCACCAATCACCTGCTTTGAAACATCTTGTTGAAATCGAAAAATACGTCAACTCGTTGCCGGATCTTTATAAAGGACCGGGCGGTGCGGTTGCGGTTATTCAGGATGGCGAAGTTGTTTTGAAGCAATGCTGGGGCTATGCGGATCTGGCATCGCGCCGTGAAATCAAGCCGGATACACGCTTTGCTATCTGCTCGGTGACAAAACAGTTTACCTGCGCCACCTTGCTGGATGCTATTGGTGAGCCGGAAGTGCTGGATGCCGCTTTTGCCAAATTCTTCCATGATTTTAAAGACGAACTGCCGACAGTGCGTGAGCTGTGCAACAACCAGTCCGGTTTGCGTGATTATTGGGCGCTGACAGTATTGTGCGGAGCTGACCCTGAAGGTGAGTTTTTGCCGGATGATGCGCGCAAATTGTTAAAGCGCATGCAGCATGTGCAGTTTTTGCACGGTACTGAATATTCCTATAATAACGGCAATTTCCGTATTGTTGACGAACTGATCGAGCAACATACCGGCCGCTCGCTGATTGATCTGATGCGGGAACGGATTTTTGAACCGGCAAAAATGCCAAGCGCAGAATTACGCCCGAATACCGGCACTTTTACCGATTGTGTTGGCTATGTTGGTGATATTGTCACTGGTTTCAAACCGGCTAATAACCGCATTCATTGGAGCGGGGATGCCGGTATGGTGGCTTCACTTGAAGACATGATCGCGTGGGAAGTTTTCATTGATAAAACCCGCGATGATGAAAACGGCATTTATCGCCGCTTGTCACGTCCGCAGTCTTTTGCCGATGGCAGTGCCAGCCCTTATACGATGGGTTTGAAATATGCTGATGCAGGCCAATATCGACTGAGCGGGCATGGCGGTGCGTTGAATGGTTGGCGTTGCCAGCGTTTTCATAGTCAGGACGCGCGTCTGTCGGCCATCATTCTCTTCAATCATGAAAGCAGTGCTTATGGCGCCTGCCTTGATCTGATGCGCGTGGCATTGGGTGAGGTGAAGGCCGCAAATGATACTGCACCAGTTGATGTTGATGCAGCATGGTATGGTGATTATCTGGATGAGCGCACCGGCCTGTCGATCACGCTGTCGAAAGCTTCCGAAGGTCAGATGAAATGCCGTCTTGGTACATCAGCGGAAATAGTGCGTGTGGTGAGCGATACGGAAGCGACCAATGGTCTGACCAGTCTGAAGCGCGATGGTGACATTGTGCATCTGCGCCGTGATGCCGAGAAATTGGTGCTGAGCTGTCAGAAGCTTGTGAAAGCGGAAACACCGAATATTTGCGGCCGTTATTATTGCGGTGAGCTGGATGCAGCCGTGGTGGTCGAAAAAGTCGGTACTGCTTTTTACGCAGGGTTTGAAGGCTTCTTGGGCAAAAGCAACATGCAACCGGTTTATTATGCGGGTGGTGATGTATGGCTGCTGCCATGCCAACGATCAATGGATGCGCCTGCACCGGGGGATTGGACGCTTGTATTTCAGCGCGACACGCAAGGCAATATTGCCGGTATCCGTGTTGGTTGCTGGCTGGCGCATAATTTGAATTATCGCAAAATTTAAATGTGCATAATTTGAATTATCGCAAAATTTAAGTTTGCGTCATGTGCGTTATCGCAAAATCTGATTTTTGCTGAATGGAATAAAAAAGCCGCGGAAGATATTTTCCGCGGCTTTTTGTTTGTTTAGTTTGGCTTATGCAACGCGCTTCAATGCGTCAGCAATGGTCGAAACGATGGTGTCGATCTGCTCTTTTTCGATGGTCAGTGGCGGTGACAATGCAATGGTGTCACCGGTGACGCGGATGAGCAGGCCCTTGTGGAAGCAATCAACAAAGACATCATAAGCGCGGCTGCCGACAGCATCGGGACGCGATGAAAGCTCAATTGCACCAACAAGACCGATATTGCGGATATCGATGACATGCGGCAGATCTTTAAGGGAATGCAATGCTTCCTGCCAATGATCGGCCAGTGAAGCTGCGCGGGTGAGCAGGCCTTCTTCAGCATAGATTTCCAGCGTTGCAATACCGGCAGCGGAGGCAACCGGATGGCCGGAATAGGTGTAGCCGTGGAAGAGCTCAATGGCGTTTTCCGGGCCGGTCATCAGACCATCATAAACCTGACGGGTTGCAAAGACAGCACCCATAGGGATGGCGCCGTTGGTCAGACCTTTTGCAGTGGTGATCAGATCAGGCTCAACGCCAAAATAATCAACAGCAAAAGGCGTTCCGAGACGTCCGAAGCCGGTGATGACTTCATCAAAGATCAGCAGGATGCCGTATTTATCGGCAATTGCGCGCAGACGTTCCAGATAGCCCTTGGGAGGGAGAATAACACCGGCAGAACCGGACATAGGCTCAACGATAACGGCAGCAATGGTTTCTGCACCATGCAGCTGAACCAGACGTTCCAGATCTTCCGCCAGTTCGATACCATGAGCCGGCAAGCCTTTGGAAAAAGCGTTGCGCTCAATGTCGAGGGTGTGGCGCATATGATCGGCAGGGATCTGCGGGAATACGCGACGGTTGTTGACGAGACCACCAACGGAAATACCGCCGAAGCCTACACCATGATAGCCTTTTTCGCGGCCGATGATGCGGGTACGGGTGCCCTGACCAATAGCGCGCTGGTAAGCGATAGCGATTTTCAGTGCGGTATCAACGGATTCAGAACCGGAACCGGTGAAGAAAACGCGGTCAAGCTTCTTGTTGCCTTTGCCCGGTGCAATCGCTGCCAGTTTTTCAGCAAAGTCGAAAGCAATATTATGACCCATCTGGAAGGTTGGCGCGAAGTCCATGGTGGACAGCTGGCGCTCAACGGCTTCAGTAATGCGCTTACGGCCGTGGCCGGCATTACAGCACCACAGACCGGCGGTTCCGTCGAGAACCTGATTGCCGTCAATATCGGTATAATAAACACCCGAAGCGCCTGCGAGAATACGCGGGGATGCCTTAAACTGGCGGTTGGCCGTAAACGGCATCCAGAAATTATCAAGGCTTGGGGCATTGTTTTTGGTCTGCATAGCGATCTCCTCTTTCAGGCACTATCATATTCATGCTTTCTGAGCCGCAACAAGTCCTTTTCTGCAAAAGGCTAAGTCATTGAAAAAACATGTGCAAATTCATGAATGTTTGATATATTCAACATCAGTAACAGTAATCGGAGGAGAAGTGCTGTGAATATGGATATTGGCGGGCGTTTGCGCACCCTCAGAATGCGACAGAATCTCTCGCAAAGAGAGCTGGCAAAACGTGCCGGTGTCACCAATTCCACCATCTCGCTGATTGAGGCCAATCAGAGTAATCCGTCAGTTGGGGCGCTGAAAAGAATTCTCGATGGTATTCCCATCGGTATGGCGGAATTTTTTGCCCTTGAACCGGATGTGCCGCAGACAGTTTTCTACCAGGCCAATGAGCTGGTGGAAATCGGGCGCGGGCCTATTTCCTATCGGCAGGTGGGAGAAAATCTCTTTAACCGTGCGCTGCAACTGCTCAAAGAGCGCTATGAGCCGGGGGCTGATACGGGCAAGGTCATGCTGGTGCATGAGGGCGAAGAGGGGGGGATTGTGATCTCTGGCCGCATTGAAGTGACAGTTGGCGATGAGCGGCGCATTCTGGGGCCCGGGGATGCTTATTATTTTGACAGTAAGCTACCGCATCGTTTTCGCTGTGTGGGGCCGGTGCCCTGCGAAGTGGTGAGCGCTTGCACACCACCAAGTTTCTGATCTTTATTTTAGTAATCAATAATTTAAGCCCGTGATGTTCATAAAGTGATTCATCACGGGCTTTTGTAAAATCAGCCGTAACGAGAAATACCGATATCACTCATGTCGATTTCCGGTTTAACGCCGGAGATCATGTCGGCCAGCGCGCGGCCGGAACCTGCACCCATTGTCCAGCCCAGTGTACCATGGCCGGAGTTGATATAGACATTGTCATAGCGTGTGGCGCCGATAATCGGGGTTGAATCCGGTGTCATCGGGCGAAGGCCAGACCAATAGGTGGCTGCCTGCACATCGCCGCCGCCCGGGAAGAGGTCGGTGACGGACAATTCCAAGGTTGCACGACGATTGGCTGGCAGGTCTTTGCTGAAGCCGGACAATTCTGCCATGCCGCCAACGCGGATGCGGTCACCAAGGCGGGTGATCGCGATCTTATAGCTTTCATCCAGAATGGTAGAAACCGGTGCATTGTCTTCATTGATAATCGGCAGGGTCAGCGAATAGCCTTTTACCGGATAGATCGGAGCATTGAGGCCGAGGCTTTTAACCATTGCACGGGTATAGCTGCCCAGTGCCACGACAAAACGGTCGCTGGTGATGTTGCCCTGATCGGTTTCAACAGCAGTGACGCGGTCGCCGGACTTCAGGAAGGACTTGATATTGACGCCATATTGGAATTTGACGCCCAAGCTTTCGCAGATTTTAGCCAGCTCATTGGTGAATTTGAAGCAGTCACCGGTTTCGTCATTTGGCAAACGCAAACCGCCGACATATTTGTCTTTAACGCGTGCCAGACTTGGCTCAGCCTGTGCACAGCCTTCACGGTCAAGCACTTCAAACGGTACGCCGTCTTTGCGCAAAACTTCCACATCTTTGCCGATGGCATCAAGCTGGGACTGTTCACGGAAAAGCTGCAATGTGCCCTGTGTGCGGTGATCATATTCAATGCCGGTATCAGCGCGCAGCTGAATGAGGCAGTCACGGCTATATTCAGCAATGCGCACCATGCGGGTTTTGTTAACCGCATAACGGCCGCCTGTGCAGTTGGCGAGCATCGACAACAGCCATGTGTACTGGAACGGATCAGCTGTCGGGCGGATGATCAGCGGCGCATGTTTCATAAACAGCCATTTGGCAGCTTTGAACGGAATGCCCGGTGCAGCCCACGGGGATGCATAGCCCGGTGAAATCTGACCGGCATTGGCAAAACTGGTTTCCAAAGCAGGGCCGGTTTCGCGGTCAATTACAGTCACTTCATGACCGGCTTTAGCAAGATAATAGGCGGTGGAAACACCAACAACGCCGCTGCCTAAAATAGTAACTTTCATGGGATGACCCCTTTATTGCTTATAATTTTAACTGTTTAAATGCGGTTATCGGGCGCTTAATCGACATAGATACGTTGATAGCGGCGCCCCAGAGCTGTCAGAATTTCATAAGGGATCGTATCACAATCACGCGCGACATCTTGTAATGATTGATGCGGGCCGATCAGCTCGACCAGACTGCCGAGTTTCAAAGTGCCTTCGGGCAGATCGGTCACATCGAGTGTTATGCTGTCCATCGACACACGGCCGACGATTGGTAAGCGTGTGTCACCATAAAAGGCCGAACCTTTATTGCTTAAACTACGGAACCAGCCATCGGCATAACCAACGGCAATCGTGGCAATGCGCATTGGTTTTGGTGTCACATAGGTGCAGCCATAGCCAACCGGAGTGCCCTGAGGCACATTGCGCACCTGAATGACACGGGCGGAAAGCTCCGCAACCGGCAAAATCGGATGGTTGGGCAGATCAGGGCCGACACCATATAAAACCACACCCGGACGCGCCAGATTGTAGTGGAAGCTTTTATCCTGAAAGCAACCGCCGGAATTGGCAAAAGCCACCGGCATTTTTGGCAGGCGGGCAATGGCTGCCTGCATGGTTTCAAGCTGCTTGGTGTTAAAAGCATTATTAAATTCGTCACCGACAGCCAGATGGCTGATGATGAACTTGATGTCGAGGTGATCCAGCAGATCAAGATGATCAGCTAAATGGTCAAGCTCTTCATGCGAGAGCCCCAGACGCGCCATGCCGGTATCAACCTGCAACAAAGCAGGCAATGTGACGCCGCGCTTGATGGCAAGTTTTTGCCAGTTGGTTAGCTGTTCCAGCGAATTGAGCACCGGAATAATTTGCGCATCGGCGCAAGTTTCTTCGGTCTGTGGCTGCAAACCGTTGAGCACATAGAGTGTGGCATCATCTGCAAGCAATGGGCGCAGCTTAAGGGCTTCGCCCAGATGCGCCACGAAAAAGTCGCGGCAACCGGCCTGATAAAAGGCAGGTGCGACTTTATCAGCACCCAAGCCATAAGAATCGGCCTTCACCACAGCAGCTGCGCGTGTCGGTGCAATTTGCTTGGCAACAGCCTGATAATTATGGCGCAATGCCTTCAGGCTGATTGTCAGGATACCGCCTGCAGCCAGATCATGTTCAGTAGTGGTAAGCTGCATTTTAGAAAGTGACATCAATCATGACCCTGACAGAACAGCAGTAAATTTTACTTGTAACATTATGCTAGTCGAAGATCGTTCGAATATCTTTGCTATCTTTCGAATATTGTGCGATTTATAGTTCGAATTCAGGTGTTTTTCATCTTTTAATGGAAGATTATACATGCCGTCTCTGGATAGTATCGACCGTAATATCATTCGCAGCCTGCGCCGTGACGGGCGCATGACCAATAGCCAGCTGGCGGCTGAGGTGGGATTGTCGCAATCGGCCTGTTTGCGCCGTGTTCAGATTTTAGAGCAATCAGGCGTCATTCGCGGCTATACGGCGATTGTCGGTTCCACTGATGGTGATGAGCGTCTGGTGGCGATTGTGCGTATTACGCTTGACCGGCAAACGGAGGAATATCTCAATCGTTTTGAAGAAGCGGTGCGCCGTCATCCTGAAATTCAGGAATGTTATTTGATGACGGGCGATGCTGATTATATTTTGCGGGCGGAGGCAGAAAATGCCGCCGCCTATGAAATCATCCATAAGGAAATCTTGTCACGCTTACCGGGTGTGGCGCGTATTCATTCCAGTTTTTCCATCCGCACTGTTTTGCTGTCGAAAGCGCCGAGCCAGCAGCGTACGTGATGAAAAGCCGCTTACTCCCACGGGTTAACCTGCAAAATTGAGCGATCAATGGTTTCAATATCGCGCTTGCCGCAAAGTGCCATGCTGATATCCAGCTCATTGCGGATAATCTCAAGCGCTTTGGTCACGCCTTCTTTGCCCATGGCACCAAGGCCATACAGAAAAGGCCGGCCGATAAAAGTGCTGCGGGCACCAAGTGCGCGTGCTTTCAGCACATCCTGACCGGAACGAATACCGCCATCCATGTGAATTTCAATCTGGTGGCCAACGGCATCAACAATTTTCGGCAGCATGGAAATGGATGAGCAGGCACCATCCAATTGTCTGCCGCCGTGATTGGAAACAACAATCGCATCAGCACCGGTTTTAGCGGCCATACGGGCATCTTCCGCATCCAAAATGCCTTTGAGGATTAGCTTGCCGCCCCATTGCTCTTTGATCCACTCAACATCATTCCAATTGAGCTGCGGGTCAAACTGTTCGGCTGTCCAGACTGCCAGTGAGGAAAGGTCGGTGACGTTTTTGGCATGTCCGGCAATATTGCGGAAGGTGCGGCGCTTAGTGCCGAGCATTTTAACACACCAACCAGGGCGTGTTGCCATTTGCCAGATGTGATGCGGGGTAAATTTAGGTGGAGTGGAAAGGCCGTTACGCAAATCTTTGTGGCGCTGGCCTAAAATCTGCAAATCAAGCGTTAGCACAAGCGCCGAGCATTTCGCCGCTTTAGCGCGTTCAATCAGACTTTTAACAAAGTCGCGGTCACGCATCACATAAAGCTGAAACCAAAATGGCTTGGTGGTAACCGATGCCACGTCCTCAATCGAGCAAACGCTCATGGTGGAAAGGGTAAACGGCACACCAAAAGCCTCTGCTGCCTGGGCTGCCAGCATTTCACCATCGGCATGTTGCATGCCGGTGAGGCCGGTTGGCGCAAGTGCCACCGGCATTGCCACTTTTTCGCCAATCATGGTGGTTTCAAGTGAGCGGTTGGTCATATCGACCAGCACGCGCTGGCGCAGCTTTATCTTTTTGAAGTCGTCTTCATTGGCCTGATAGGTCGATTGGGTAAAAGCGCCGGAATCCGCATAATCAAAAAACATTTTCGGAACCCGCCGGCGGGCAAGTTCTTTCAGGTCTGCGATTTCCAGTATTTGCCCCATAGTATCTATCCCTTTTTCTAAAATAGTCTTTAGAGAAACATGGATAGCATTAATTGCCAAGGTGGATAAACTACTATTCAATGAAGATAATAATTGGCAGAGTAATAGCCGGGCGGGACGTATAAAGAGGGAAGAGCATGAGCAAATGCAACGGCAAAACCGACTTTATCGGCAAGGCTTCCAAAGCGGCTGGCGGATGGGGTGCGCTTAAAAGCTCAGGCAAGCAAATCTTGCAAAGTGGTGCTGCTCTTACCAATGTCCGTACCATGCTGAAAGCCAATCAGCCCAATGGCTTTGACTGTCCGGGCTGTGCTTGGGGCGATCCGGAACATGGCTCTTCATTTGAATTTTGCGAAAATGGCGTGAAGGCGGTTGCGTGGGAAGCCACGGGACGACGCACCACACCAAAGTTTTTTGCAACCCATACAGTCAGCGAATTGCGGGGCTGGACGGATTATGATCTGGAACATACCGGCCGCTTGACCCATCCGATGCGTTATAATACGCAGACGGATCAATATGAAGCGATTGACTGGGATGAGGCTTTTGCCGAAATCGGCGCGACTTTAGCGGCGCTTGATAGCGCGCATCGCGCCGAGTTTTACACATCTGGCCGTGCCTCCAATGAGGCGGCTTTTCTTTATCAATTATTTGTGCGTGCCTATGGCACTAATAATTTTCCTGATTGCTCTAATATGTGCCATGAGGCCAGCGGCGTTGCGCTGAAACAATCGATCGGTGTGGGCAAAGGCACGGTCTTGCTGGAGGATTTTGAAAAGGCGGATGCTATTTTTGTGGTCGGCCAAAATCCGGGCACCAATCATCCGCGTATGCTTGCTGATTTGCGCCGTGCTGCTGAACGAGGGGCGCATATTGTGGTGCTTAATCCGGTGCGCGAACGCGGGCTTGAGAGATTTGCCGATCCGCAAAACAAGCTGGAAATGATTACCGGTGGCAGTGAAGCGATTGCCAGCGATTATCTGCAACCGCGCTTAGGTGGCGATCTGGCCGCATTTCGCGGCATGTCAAAAGCGGTTTTTGCTGTCGATGATGCTGCATTGGCGCGGGGTGAAAAATCCGTGCTGGATCATGCGTTTTTGAGCAAGCATACGGTTGAATTTGCAGCTTATCGTGCAGCAGTAGAGGCGACCAGTTGGGAGGCGATTGAAGATCAGTCCGGCCTGATGAGGGCGCAGCTTGAAAATGCCGCTCAGATTTATCTCCGTTCCCGTAATGTCATTACGACATGGGCAATGGGAATTACCCAGCATCGCCATTCGGTGATTACCATCCGTGAGATTACCAATTTCATGATGTTGCGCGGGCATATCGGGCGGGAGGGTGCCGGTCTTTGTCCGGTGCGCGGCCATTCCAATGTGCAGGGAGATCGCACTGTCGGTATTAATGAAAAACCGTCGCAAGCGTTTCTTGATGCCTTGGAGCGTGAATTTGATTTTGAAGTGCCGCGCGTGGAAGGTCATAATGTGCTGGGCGCGATTGGCGCCATGCTGGATGGCAGCGCTAAAGTTTTCATTGGTCTGGGTGGTAATTTCGCCCGCGCCACGCCGGATAGTCCGGTGATTGCCAAAGCATTGAGCGGTCTGGATCTGACCGTACATGTGGCCACCAAGCTTAATCATTCGCATCTTTTGCCGGGCAAAAAATCTTATATTCTGCCATGTCTGGGGCGCACCGAAATTGATATGAACTCCAAGGGTGTGGCTCAGATTGTAACGGTCGAGGATTCCATGAGCATGGTGCATGGCTCCGGTGGTATCAATCAACCGGCGTCAAAATTACTGCGCTCGGAAATCGCCATTGTTGCCGGTATTGCCAATGCCACTTTGGGAGCCAAACCGGTCAATTGGCTGGAATTGGCCGATGATTATGATCTGATCCGCGATCATATCGAGCGGGTTCTGCCCGATTTTTATGATTTTAATAAACGGGTGCGGGTGCCGCGTGGCTTCCATTTGCGCAACAGTGCAGCGGAGCGCGAATGGAAGACGCCAAGCGGCAAAGCCACTTTCTGGACGGGTGCGATGCCGGAGGCAGTGGAACACCAGCAGGCGCGTGGTGTTGCAGGCCACTCCGTGTTGCAAACCTTCCGCAGCCATGACCAGTATAATACCACCATTTACGGTATGGATGATCGCTATCGCGGCGTTTATGGCGAGCGTCAGGTGGTGTTTGTCAATCCGGCTGATATGGCAGAAATAGGCGTGGAAGCCGGTGACAGAGCCGATATTATCGGCCAGTTTGATGATGGCATTGAACGGGTGGCTGAAAATTTCCGCTTCGTGCCTTATGATATTCCGCGCGGCTGTGTGGCTGGTTATTATCCGGAAATGAACGTGCTGGTGCCATTGGTGAGTTTTGGTGATGAAAGTTATACGCCGACATCTAAATCGGTGATCGTGACATTCCGTAAAAAAACAAAGCTTGCCGCATGAGCGAGCACGAGGCAATCCCGACAGAAATTTTTGACACGATTCAACTATCTGATTTAACTCGGTATTTTGTTGAGCTGGTTGAATCAATCGAGGCAAAAGGCCTGCCTTTAACGCGTCTGGGCGCGGGTATCGTGGCGGCATTGCTGCTGGATGCTGCGCATGACAGCCGCACATTTGCGCGGCTTTTTGAAATAGAACATGCGCTGGTGCTGCGGGAGCTTGCCAATCTGGCAGCGGAAGACGGTTTTTTGACAATTAGCCGCCGGGATGAGCGCACCCAACGCAGTTTTTATAGTTTGAGCGAAAAAGGTGAGGCACTAAAAGCGCAATTGATTATCTGACTTGTTAAAAATGAAAACTGCTCTTGCTAAATGGTTCCATACAGGTTCTATTTGTCTGTCATGGAACAGGTCAGTTTAAAAGAAGCGATTGAGTTGACGGGCTTGCGCGAGCAGGAACGCAGCGGGCCGCTTTATAAGCATCTGGCATCTGTTCTCAAAAAGCTTATCCAGCAAGATGTTTTGCCTGCCGGCAGTGCCCTGCCGCCGGAGCGTGAATTGGCGGAAATGCTCGATATCGGGCGTGTCACTGTGCGCAGCGCTTATAAGATTTTGGCCGATCAGCGATTGATTGAAACGCGGCACGGCAGTGGCCGATATATAGCTGAGCGTCCGGCGCGTATCAGCCAGCCTTTATGGAAACTGACATCTTTTTCGCAAGCTATTCTGGCGCGTGGCAAACAGCCTGAAGCTAAAACGCTGGATATTAAAATTGATTATCCGAGCGCGGATGAAGCACAGATTTTACAAATTGAGCGCAGCGCCCAGATAGTGCGTTTACATCGTTTGCGGCTGGTGGATCAAATGCCATTGGCGCTGGAATGGGCCGTTGTGCCACGCCATTATTTAGGCGATGAGCTTGATAATATTCGTTCACTTTATAAGGCTTTTATGGCGCAGGGCTATGAACCGGTGCGCGCGCAACAGCGCTTTCAGGCGGTGGCGCTGGACACGAAAAATGCCCGGCTGTTAAAAACGCCACCTAATGCACCGGCCTTGTTGATTGAGCGGGTGTCATATCTGGCCACAGGTGAAGTGGTGGAGCTTACACGCACAATGTATCGCGGCGATGCCTATGATTTTGTCGCGGAACTTAGCATCGGCGAGCATCACGACCGATAAATTTCCAAGATTACTCTTGCGGGTGCAATGTGGGCAGTGCATTACAGCTGCGATGCAATTTCGAAGTGCGCTCCGGGTGGAGGAGTGTGGGGTTTTATTGAGGAAATACAATGCATAATTATGTTCTAACGGTAAGCTGTCGTGCGTCCCGCGGTATTGTTGCTGCGATTTCGGGCTATCTGACGGCTAAGGGTTGCAACATCATTGATAGTGCGCAGTTTGATGATCTGAAACATGGTCGTTTTTTCATGCGTATTAGTTTTATTTCCGAGGAAGGGGCAGGGCTGGAGGAGCTGCGCAGTGGCTTTGCCGAAGTCGGCGCGCCTTTTGATATGCATTTTGAATTTCATGATACCAATGAGCGCATGAAAGTGCTGCTGATGGTATCGCGCTTTGGTCACTGCCTGAACGATCTGCTATATCGCTGGAAAATCGGCGCGCTGCCGATTGATATTGTCGGGGTGATTTCCAACCATTTTGATTATCAAAAAGTGGTGGTTAATCATGATATTCCGTTCCACCATATTGTGGTGACGAAAGACAATAAGGTTGAAGCTGAAGCCCGCATGATGGCTATTGTTGAGGAAACCGGCACCGAGCTGGTGGTTTTAGCACGTTATATGCAGATTTTATCGGATGATCTGTGCCAGAAAATGTCCGGCCGCATCATCAACATCCATCACTCTTTCTTGCCATCGTTTAAGGGTGCTAATCCTTATAAACAGGCTTATGAGCGTGGCGTTAAACTGATTGGTGCAACTGCACATTATGTCACGGCTGATCTCGATGAAGGCCCGATTATTGAGCAGGATGTGGCGCGTGTGACCCATGCGCAAAGTGCTGCTGATTATGTGTCGATTGGCCGTGATGTGGAAGCGCAGGTGCTGGCACGCGCCGTCCATGCCCATATCCATAATCGCACATTTTTAAATGGTGATCGCACGGTGGTGTTTCCGGCAAGTCCTGATTCTTATGCTTCCGAGCGTATGGGTTAAACCTATTAAAAAAAAGCCCCGCATTTGCGGGGCTTTTTTATGCATGTGATTATTCAATGTCGAAGGATACGCCTTGCGCCAATGGCAGGGCTTTTGAATAATTGATCGTATTAGTGGCGCGGCGCATATAGCCCTTCCATGCGTCAGAACCGGATTCTCGTCCGCCGCCGGTTTCTTTTTCACCGCCGAATGCACCGCCGATTTCTGCGCCCGATGTACCGATATTAACATTGGCAATGCCGCAATCAGAGCCTTCTGCTGAGAGAAAGCGTTCCGCTTCCTGCAAATTCAGCGTGAAGATGGAAGATGAAAGACCAGCACCAACAGCATTGTGCTTTTCCAGCACATCATCAAAATCGCTATATTTCATCACATAGAGAATCGGTGCGAAGGTTTCTTCTGTTACGGGCGAGGTTTGCTTTGGCATCTCGACCAAAGCTGGCTTGGCATAATAGGCATTTTCAAGCCCAAGATCGACGCGGTTGCCGCCGGTGATTTTCCCGCCTTGTGCTTCAGCCTTTTTAAGGCTTTCCTGCATGGCATCAAAGGATTGTTTGTCGATCAGCGGGCCAACAAGCGCAGAACTGGTGAGCGGGTTGCCGACGGACACCGATTGATAGGCTTTTTGCAAGCGCGGTACAAACTGATCATAGATGCTTTCATGTACGAACAGGCGGCGCATGGTGGTGCAACGCTGACCGGCAGTGCCCATCGCACCAAAGGCAATGGCGCGCAAGGCCATATCCTGATCGGCTGACGGGCAGACAATACCGGCATTATTGCCGCCAAGTTCCAGAATGGAACGGGCAAAGCGTTTGGCCAGACGCGGGCCCACTTCGCGCCCCATACGGGTGGAGCCGGTGGCGGAAACAAGCGCTACTTTTGCGTTGTCGACAAGGGCTTCCCCCATCACTCGGTCACCAAGCAGTACAGAGGAAAGATTTTTCGGCGCATCACCAAAGCGTTTGAGCGCGCGCGCTAAAAGCGCATCACAGGCAAGCGCTGTGAGCAGGCTTTTTTCGGATGGCTTCCACACAACACTATTGCCGCAGACAAGCGCTAAAGCGGTGTTCCATGCCCATACGGCAACAGGGAAGTTGAATGCGGAAATAACACCGACAACACCCAGCGGATGCCATGTTTCCATCATGCGGTGGCCGGCGCGTTCGGTTGCGATGGTGAGGCCGTAAAGCTGACGGGAAAGGCCAACTGCGAAGTCGCAAATGTCGATCATTTCCTGCACTTCGCCCAGGCCTTCAGACGTGATCTTACCGGCTTCAATAGAAACGAGACGGCCGAGATCGTCTTTGGCGGCGCGCAGTTCTTCGCCAAAAAGCCGGATCAATTCTCCACGACGCGGTGCAGGCACCATGCGCCATTCTTTAAAGGCAATATGAGCTGCATCAATAATTTGTGCGGCATGGTCGGCTGTGTGTGCCGGGATGGTTGCGATTTTTTCGCCGGTAACAGGCGTGTAAGCGTTGAGATTTCCGCTGCTATAAAGAGAGCTATGTACACCCAACCGTGTCAGAATCTCTGCGGTTTCTGTTTTTACATCACTTGTCACGCTGCTCATGGGTGCTTTCCTTTAGTCACAATCGGTCTTCATGAATTTATAGTATTATATCAGCGATTTTTAGCCTAAGATTGCAATGAAAATAACTATGTTGATGCGAGATAGGAATGAAGCTGAACCGTCGGCTGATACCGGATATCGGCAATTTACAAGCTTTTGAGTGTGCGGCGCGTCACGGCAGTTTCACGCAAGCGGGCTTGGAACTTAATCTGACACAAAGCGCTGTAAGCCGCCAGATCAAAGAGCTGGAAAACCAGCTGGGCGTGCTGTTATTTGAGCGGGTACGCCAACGCATTTTATTGTCCGATGCAGGGCAGAAATTTTTACCCGAAGTGCGTCGCTTACTAAGCCAAACGGAAGATACAATGCTGCGGGCGATGGCGTCGGCACAGTCAACATCCGGTTTGAGCATCGCCACTTTGCCCACATTCGGTAATCGCTGGCTGATGCCAAGACTGCCTGATTTTACCAAAAATCACGAAGGCATTGCGCTGCATATTGCCTCGCGCTCGACGATTTTTGATTTTGACGAGCAGCCTTTTGATCTGGCTATTCATTATGGCAAACCGGTTTGGGCGCATGCGAGTTGTACTTATTTGTGCAGCGAAATGATTGTGCCGGTGGCATCACCCGCGTTTCTGGCAGGACGCAGCTTTGATGCGCCGCAAGATTTACAGGCGCAAGCGCTGCTGCATTTGGAAACACGGCCGAAATTATGGGCGCAGTGGTTTGAAATGTGTGATTGCGAAGTACAATCCGCCTATCATGGGCATCGTTTTGATCAGTTTTCGATGGTGATTGGTGCGGCCATTGCTGGCATGGGCGTGGCACTTCTGCCGCTTTATCTGATTGAGCAGGAATTGCGTGACGGGCAATTGCAGGTGCTGTTTGACCGCCCAATGCAGACGGATAATGATTATTATCTGGTGGTGCCGGAAGGAAAACTTGATAATCCGCTGACGCAGATATTCTGCCAATGGATTTTGGGGCAGGTGCAGAAGAAATAAAAAACGGGCTTGTCAGTTGATGACAAGCCCGTTCTGGTTTTTACTTTTTACGCATTGCTTCCAGCAATGCCGCGCCGAAAGCCCCTTGGGAGCTTTCATTGCTCTTGGCGCTTGCTTGCGGCTTGTTTTTAAATTGTGGCGCAGGTTTTTGGGCTGTGCGTGGTGCAGGGGCGGTCTCAGTAGCACCATCTTTGCGCATGGTCAGGCCGATGCGTTTGCGTGGCACATCCACTTCCGTCACACGCACCTTCACTACATCACCGGCTTTTACCACTTCATGCGGATCTTTGACGAAACGGTCGGCCAGTTGCGAGACATGGACGAGGCCGTCCTGATGCACGCCAATATCCACAAAGGCACCAAAGGCTGCCACATTGGTGACTGTGCCTTCCAGCTGCATGCCGGGTTTGAGGTCTTTAATGTCATCAATACCATCGGCAAAAGTGGCGGTTTTAAAGCCCGGACGCGGGTCGCGGCCTGGTTTTTCCAGTTCTGCGATAATGTCTTTAACGGTTGGCAGGCCAAAGCGCTCATCGACAAAGAGTTTTGGATCAAGCGCTTTTAGCATGGAGCTGTCGCCCATCAGCGCGCGCACATCACGCCCACAGGCTGCAACGATTTTCTTGGCGACGCCATAGGCTTCAGGGTGCACCGATGAAGCATCGAGCGGTTCTTTACCATCAGGAATGCGTAAGAAACCTGCCGCCTGCTCAAAGGTGCGGTTGCCAAGACGGGGAACTTTCAACAGCTCTTTGCGGGTTTTGAACGGGCCTGTTTCATTGCGATGCGCGATAATCGCCTCAGCTAAGGATTGACCAAGGCCGGAAACGCGAGCCAGCAGGGAGGCGGAAGCGGTATTGAGATCAACGCCAACCGCATTCACTGCATCTTCCACCACCGCATCAAGCGAGCGTGCGAGGCGTGACTGGTCAACATCGTGCTGATACTGGCCAACACCAATGGATTTTGGTTCGATTTTTACGAGTTCCGCCAGCGGGTCTTGCAGGCGGCGGGCAATGGAAACAGCACCACGGATGGAAACATCCAGATCAGGAAATTCTGCTGCCGCAGTTTCGGAAGCTGAATAAACCGATGCACCAGCCTCAGAGACAATGACTTTTAAAGGTTTGGGAGCCGATAAATCATTGGGCATGTCGTTTAACATATCGACTACCAGACGCTCAGTCTCGCGGCTGCCGGTGCCATTACCAATGGCGATCAGTTCGATTTTATGTTTGCGCACCAATGAGGCAAGTTCTGCCTGTGTGCCACGCAGATCGTTTTTTGGCGGAAACGGATAAACGGTTGAGTGATCAAGCAGTTTTCCGGTGCCGTCAACAATCGCGACTTTAACGCCGGTGCGGATGCCCGGATCAAGACCCATAGTGGCGCGCGATCCGGCAGGGGCGGCGAGCAACAGGTCTTTCAGGTTGCGGGCAAAAACCTGAATGGCTTCTTCTTCAGCGCGCTCACGCAGTTCTCGCATCAAATCGAGCGACAGCGACAGGGAAAGTTTAACGCGCCATGTCCAGTTGACCACTTCCATCAGCCATTGATCGGCAGGCAATGTGTTGCCGATCTGGTAGCTGGCGGCAATCATACGAATGACAGGCTTGAGCGGGGATGTATCATCTTCATCGACTTCAATGTCGAGCGAGAGAAAATCTTCGTTGCGGCCACGCAGCATAGCGAGTGCGCGGTGTCCGGCAATATTGCTCCAGCGTTCCGAATGGTCGAAATAGTCGGAGAATTTAGCGCCCGCTTCCTGTTTGCCATCCACTACTTTGGAGCGCAGATGTGCGCTGTTACGCATATGCTGACGCAGGCGGCCAAGCAGGTCGGCGTTTTCGGTAAAACCTTCGGCGATAATATCGCGCGCACCTTCAAGGGCGGCTTTAACATCCGTGACGTCACCTTGCACATAGGTTTCAGCTAATTTTGCAGGCACAACAGTGCGATCAGCCATAATAGCCTCGGCCAGTGGTGCAAGGCCGCGCTCGCGGGCAATTTCAGCGCGTGTCCGGCGTTTAGGCTTATAGGGCAGATAAATGTCTTCAAGCTCGGCTTTGGTGGCAACACCGGCGATTTTCAATTGTAGATCAGGTGTCAGCTTGCCTTGCGAATTGATCGTTTCAAGAATGGTGTTGCGGCGTGCTTCCAGCTCGCGCAAGTAAGTCAGGCGTTCAGAGAGGATACGCAATTGCGTATCGTCCAGCCCACCGGTTACTTCCTTACGGTAACGTGCCACGAAAGGAACAGTGGACCCTTCATCAAGCAACTGAATGGCTGCGGCGGCTTGTTCCGGCCGAGCATTGATTTCAGCTGCAATCAGGGGAGCGATACGCTTGATGTCGTCTGCCATATGTAATTCAACCTTGTTTATTCATTGCAGAATGATAGTTGGCTGCGCGCCTTATGCAATCAAACTGCATCATCTATGTGGCACATCCACAGGAAATGAGCGTGCCTGAATGGCGTTATTTACAAACGCGCGCGGGTGCTGCGCGGGGTGGCCAGAAGCAAATTGGTTTCACTCGCTGTAATACCGGGCAGCAGACGGATACGCCGCAAAATCGCATCAAAATCAGAAAGCGTGGCAGCACCCAGTTCCACGATCAGATCCCAGCGGCCATTGGTGGTGTGAATGGCCGAAACTTCGGCAAAGCCGCCAAGTGAGCGCACAATGCGGTCAGTCACATGGCCTTCAATTTCAATCATCATAATACCACGTACCGGCAGATCGACGGCATCAGCACGCAAAATCACCGTATAGCCGAGAATATCGCCTGATTTTTCCAAGCGCTCCATGCGGGCGCGCACTGTTGCACGGGAAAGATCGGTTTCCAGTGCCAGATCAGAGATGCTGCGGCGTCCGTTATGGCGCAGCAAAGTGATGAGTTTTTCGTCAATCGAATCCATGGATTACCAAAATGATAAATTAATCTGCCGTTATGATAAGTTAAAATAGCGTATTTGCCAATTCGTACTGTTCGTTTTGCCAGTGCTTCATGTTCAACTAACAGCTGAAAAATGAGGGTTTGCGGATGGAATGCAAAATTATCGGCGTGCCGGTGCAAGAAGGTACTGGTCGTATGGGCTGCAATATGGGGCCAAACGGTTTTCGTGCAGCCGGACTTGTTCAGGCGATCACCGAACTGGGGCACACTGTAGAAGATCTGGGTGATCTTGTGCCTGCTCAAAAAGGGCGGCTTAGCCATCCTAATGCGGCGATTAAAAATCTCAACGAGACCATTGCCTGGATTAAAGCTACCAGCGAAAAAGCCTATCAGCTTGCAGGCGAAGGCTTTCCGATCTTTTTGGGCGGCGATCATTTGGTGGCTGCCGGTTCTGTTTCCGGCGTGCAGCGCTATGCAAGCGAAAAAGGCAAAAAGCTTTTTGTGCTGTGGCTGGATGCGCATACGGATTTTCATAATCTCAACACCACCGACAGCGGCAATCTGCATGGTACACCGGTTGCTTATTACACCGGTCAGGCGGGGTTTGAAGGGTATTATCCTGAGCTGCTAGCGCCGGTTGATCCGAATAATATTTGCATGATGGGCATTCGCAGCGTTGATCCGGCGGAGCGCCGTATGATCAGTAAAACCGGCATTACTGTGCATGATATGCGCGTGATTGATGAACATGGCGTGGGCGTTTTGCTGCGTGATTTTCTGGCGCGTGTGGAACGTGAAGATGGCATGCTGCATGTAAGCCTTGATGTGGATTTTCTTGATCCGCAGATAGCGCCAGCCGTTGGCACCACTGTGCCGGGTGGTGCGACCTTCCGTGAAGCGCATCTGATCATGGAAATGCTGCATGACAGCGGTCTGGTGACCAGCCTCGATCTGGTGGAGCTTAATCCGTTTCTGGATGAGCGCGGACGTACTGCGCATGTGATGGTGGATTTAACCGCCAGTCTGTTCGGGCGCCGCGTAATGGATCGTCCGACGGTGAGTTATACGGGGGAATGAGGTTAGCATGTCTTTACAGTTGAATAATGTGCCATTTGTCAGTGTTGATCACATGATGAAACTGGTGCTCAATATTGGCGTTGATGTCTTTTTGAAAGAACTGGCCGCCTATGTGGAGGACGATTTTCGCCGTTGGGAGCTGTTTGATAAAACACCGCGTGTAGCGGCACATTCCGATGTAGGCGTGATTGAGTTGATGCCGACCAGTGACGGCACACTTTACGGCTTTAAATATGTGAACGGCCACCCGAAGAACACGCATGAAGGTTTGCAGACTGTCACTGCTTTTGGTGTGCTGGCTGATGTTGCCAGCGGCTATCCGATTTTACTGACCGAAATGACTATATTAACGGCGCTACGCACAGCTGCGACCTCCGCGGTGGTGGCTAAATATCTGGCACCGGAAAACTCCCGCACCATGGCGATGATCGGCAATGGTGCGCAATGTGAGTTTCAGGCGCTTGCTTTCAAAGCTTTGCTGGGTGTCGATCATTTGCGCCTTTATGATATTGATCGCTCGGCCAGTGAAAAGGTCGCGCGCAATTTGCAAAATGCGGGCTTTGATATTCAAATTTGTTCGTCTGTTGAGGCGGCAGTTGAGGGCGCACAGATCATCACCACAGTGACGGCTGACAAGCAAAATGCCACGATCCTCACCGACAATATGGTGGGCGCTGGTGTGCATATTAATGGTGTTGGCGGCGACTGTCCGGGCAAGACCGAACTGCATGCCGACATTTTGCTGCGCTCGGATATTTTTGTCGAATATACACCACAAACCCGCATTGAAGGTGAAATTCAGCAATTGCCGCAAGATCATCCTGTTACTGAAATGTGGGAAGTGATAACGGGTAAAAAACAAGGGCGCACAAGCAAGCAGCAGATTACTCTGTTTGACTCGGTTGGTTTTGCGACGGAAGATTTTTCAGCACTTCGCTATGTGCGCGATAAGCTGGAAGGGACGGAGTATTTTGTGCAGCTGGATATGCTGGCCGATCCGGATGAGCCGCGCGATCTTTATGGCATGTTGATGCGTGCCAAACAGAACTAATGAATTGATTCAGAAAATCCCTTTGCCACATTGATGGCAAAGGGATTTTATTATTATGGTGCCTGTTCAGGCCAATATTCTACACCCGACGGCTATGGCGCGGGCTTTTATATTCACCGGCTTGTGTCGAAATTGCCATTTCAAAACTGTCGGCAATGCGCTTGGCACGATAGATAAAGACATTTGCCGCTTCTTCCGGCCAGATTTCCAGCGCTGTTTTTTCAAACAATTGCAGCCAGCGGTCGAAGTGCTTTTCCTGTAAGCCAAGTCGCAGATGCGGCGGAAGCGGGCGCCCGTCATAGCGCCCTGTCTTCATAATGATCGATGACCAGAAATCAGTAATCGTTTGAAGGTGATGCTCCCAGTCTGCTACATTGCTGTTGAAGATCTCACCGATCTCTTCATCCTGGCGCGCGCGGTTATAAAACTCTCGTACCAAACGAGAAATACTAGCCTCATCAATGGCATGATGAACTTCGTTGATAGGTTGATTCATATCCGCGCTAACCTTTGGCTTTTAATATTATCTGTCGGCGTTCAAACGCGCCCGATCATGTGGGGCATCAAAATCAATTTTTGGGCCTAAAGGCACCACCCCGGTCGGGTTGATGTTTTTATGGCTGGTGTAATAGTGACCTTTTATATGCTCCATATTGACCGTCTCGGCAATTCCCGCCATTTGATAAAGCTCGCGGGTGTAATTTGAAAGAGCCGGATAATCTTCAATCCGGCGCAAATTACATTTGAAGTGCCCGACATAGACCGGATCAAAACGGATCAATGTGGTGAACAAACGCCAATCAGCTTCAGTTAAGGCCGAACCTGTTAAATAACGGTTATTCTGCAAACGGATTTCCAACGCATCAAGGGCTGCAAAAACATCCTTATAGGCCTCTTCATAGGCTTCCTGAGATGTGGCAAAACCGGCGCGGTAAACACCATTATTGATGCTCGGATAGATAAAATCATTGAGCGCATCAATGTCGCTGCGCAAAGCTTCCGGATAAAAATCCAAATCACTATTGCCGAATTCATCAAAGGCTGCATTGAGCATACGGATGATTTCTGCCGATTCATTGGAGACAATGGTTTGCAGTTTTTTGTCCCATAAAACCGGAACCGTCACACGGCCGGAATATTGCGGATCGGCGCGGGTATAAATCTGGTGCAAAAATTCTGAACCATAAAGCGTGTCGCCGGTGGCGCCATGTTCGCCTTTAAATGTCCAGCCGTCTTTGCCCATGTAATAGTCAACCACCGAGACGGAGATAATATCGCTCAAACCTTTAAGCGCACGGAAAATCAATGTGCGGTGTGCCCAGGGACAAGCATAAGAAACATAAAGATGATAACGTCCGGCTTCTGCTTTGAAACCGTCGCGACCGGTAATGCCGGCGGAGCCGTCTTTGGTCACCCAATTACGAAATTGCGATTTGGAGCGCTCAAACCGGCCTTGGGTTTTATCGGTGTCATACCAGACATCGTGCCATTTACCGTCTACAAGTAATCCCATGGGTTAATTTCCTTAATCTGCAACGGGGCGTTTCAACGCCTGTTTTGATCTTGTCTTTTTATATAAATAGCGATCAAACGGCATATTTACAGCCATGATATGAGTGAACACAGTGTAACACCACTTTACGTGAAGATTTATTGGTGCTAGGTGGGAAACGTTCGCGGGCAATCAGTGCCCCTTTGGAGACGTGTTTTGACAGGTATGCTTTTCATCCGACGATGAGACTGGTGAGCGCTTTTACAGCGTCGAACTTGCATGCCTGAAGGCCAACGGCCCCTTTTATCTCTAAGAATGCGAATATTGCCATGAAGCAAACAGAACTGACCTACGTGCAGGAAAATGCTGCGCATAACCAGCAGATTGAAGACATCAATGCTGAGGCTTTCGGGCCGGGTCGTTTTACCAGAGCTGCGCATTTCATTCGTGAAGGCGGCCCGCATGACTTGAGGCTGTCTTTCGTGGCGCTGGATGGTGACACTGTGATTGCTTCGGTACGTTTGACCCGCATTACAATCGGCGGCACGCCTGCGGTGATGCTTGGGCCTTTGGCAGTCAGACCAGAGTTTAAAAATCGCGGCATTGGTCGGCATTTGATGCAAATGTCAATGGATGCGTCCAAAGCGGTTGGCGACAAGCTGATTGTGCTGGTAGGGGACGAGCCTTATTACGGGCCTTTTGGCTTTAAGATGATTAAGCCTGGTTCTGTCACTATGCCGGCACCGGTTGATCCGCGTCGTCTGTTGGCTTGTGAATTGCGCGAGGGCGCGATGGAGCATGTTTCCGGCGTTATGCGTTATGCCGGTCATCACCACACGGCTGCGCTCTTGAAAAAAGCCTCGTAAATATAGCTTTTAAAATTCAGAACTGATCATCAGGCATCCCGTTAAAAAAGATGCCTGATTTTTTATCTTATCGGCCTTCACGATACCAAAGGCTTGCAAAAATCATCAGCAATGCCGCCAGACTTAAAAAGCCTGAAAACAGCGGCAGACGATTGATGCTTTTCAATTGCGTATCAGCGGTTTCACGCAGTGTTATCGTGTTGTTGCTGGTGAAGATTTGGCCTGCTTTGGCAATTGTGATTTCCGGAACAGTGACAGCGCTTTGCGCCTGACTGTGCAGACGAAGGACACCGCCACCGGTCAATTGCGCCAAAGGCGTAAGCTTATCCGTGGTGGAAATAATGTCGGTAAATTCCGGCGCATCCACCGGCCCTACATGGGCAAGCGTATCATAATTTCCGTTTTTGATTTGATAAAGACCGACTTCTTTTGTGTTCAGCACAGTTTCAAACAGGCCGGGCTGTGTTTCTTTTAAGTCCAGCTCAACCTCTTTGCCTGATGGTGTGGTGACCACGGCTTTGTCGGTTTTGTCACTCATGGTCTGGCGGGTGATTTTTAACGAGCGCGCATCACCTTTGGCGGTGAGGGCTTCTTCGGCCAGATCCGGTTCCTGCATCAGCCAATGTGCTATGCGGCGATAGAGCGGCGCATAAGGGCCGCCGCCTTCAAAACCACGTGCCCACAACCAGCCCTGATCGGAAAGCAATGTGCCGACACGCCCTTCGCCCACACGGCTAAGCACCAGAAGCGGTTTATTATCGGCACCGCTCATCACCACTTCGCCTTGCGGCGTGGAAATATCAATGGTGCGGAACCAACGGCTCCATTGTGGTGGTTCCTGATCGCTGCCTTCAAGGCCACGGGTGACAGGATGGCGTTTTCCGGCATCGGTCAGACGCGGATAAAAGGCTTTTTCAGTCACTTCACCGGTCGGCAAGGCTGGCAAAACACTATAAAGCGGTGTGCGGGCAATGGATGAATAACCGGCATATTCAGGCCCTGCTGCCACCAGCAAAGCACCGCCATTTTCGACATATTGCGCGATGAAATCATAATAGAGCAGCGGCAGCACATCGAGATGCTGATAGCGGTCAAAGATGATCAGATCAAAATCATTGACCTTATCGACAAAAAGCTCGCGCGTCGGAAAAGCAATGAGCGACAATTCTTCAATCGGTGTGCCGTCCTGTTTTTCCGGCGGGCGCAAAATGGTAAAATGCACCAGATCGACAGCCGTGTCGGACTTCAGCAAGTTGCGCCATGTCCGTTCGCCATTATGCGGTTCGCCGGAAACGAGCAGTACTCGCAGATTTTCACGGATGGCATCCACCACCGCAACCGCCTGATTATTGACAGGGGTGACTTCGCCGTCCAGCACATCGGTGCTGAGCTCAATGATATTGGTGCCTTTATGTGGCAGTTCCAGTGTCAGCGAAGTTTCTTCGCCGATACGAGCCTGTTGCTCGCTGACTTCTTCACCATTGATGCGGATTTTGACATTAGCAATATTGTTTTGACCAGATGCTTCGCCCTGATCAATCACCGTGAAAGACATTTGCAGCGGTTTGCCGCTGATGCCGAAACGGGGGGCTTTGTTGAAAGCAATACGGCGGTCAAATTCGTCCGGCTGGCCGCTAATAAGCGCATTGACCGGTGCGTTGAAGCCAAGTGCTTCCAGATCGGCCGGAATATCATGCACCTGTCCATCGCTGAGCAAAATGGCGCCGCCAATGCGTGACGGCGGCACATCGCGCAAACTATTGCTCAGGCTTGAAAATAATTTGGTTTCATTGCCGTCATTTTGTTCGTCCGGTGCGCCTGCCTGCACCACACGCACATCAAATTGCGGCAGTGCTTCTAAGCGTTTGGTGAGGGCTGCAAGTGCTTCGTCGGTGTCTTGTTTGCGGCTGCCTAATTCCTGACTTTGGCTACGGTCGACAATAACGGCAACCGTGCTTTTTAAAGGCTCGCGTGTTTCATCGACCACCACCGGATTGGTAAGTGCCAAACCTAATGCAACAAGGGCTGTCAGCCGCAGCAAACTGCCTCTCTTGCGGACATAAAATCCGATAAGCACCATCACAGTCAGCGGCGCTAAAATGAGTGCCAGACTGGTATAATCAAACAGCGGTTCAAAATTTATCGTGGTCATAAGTTCACCGCTTAATTGCCCAACCGTTCGAGGAGAGCCGGAACATGCACCTGATCGGATTTATAATTTCCGGTCAGCATATACATTACAATATTGATGCCGCCGCGAAGGGCATAAATGCGCTGCATCGGATCATTGGGAATGGTTGGAAAAAGCGGTTCTCCCTGCTCGTTAACCGCCCATGCACCGGCAAAATCATTGGCGGTGATGAGAATGGAACTGACGCCATCACCTGCATTGACCGGACGGTTACTGTCTTCATTGCCAGCTTTTCCAGCCTCAACCCATAAAGGGCTGCCGGAAAAGCGCCCAGGAAATTCCGGCATAATGTAGAAAGTTTTGCTGATAACGTGGTTTTCCGGCACTGGCTCCAGTGCCGGTACATTCATTTGATTGAGAATGGCACGCAGGCGCAAATTATTGGCTGAAGCCGCATTGTCGAATTGCGATGAGGCGGTTAGCTGATCGCGGGTATCAAACAAAACCGTGCCGCCTTGCTGCATATAAGCACTGACGCGCGCAATGGCTTCTTCGCTCGGCATAGGCGCATCGGCTTCCACCGGCCAATAAATCAGCGGGTAAAAAGCCATAATGTCTTTTTCCGGATCAAGCCCGATGGCGTCATCCGGTTCCATCGTGGTGCGGTCGGCAAGGGCGAAAGTCAGCCCGCGCAAACCTGCTTTGCTGATGTCGTCAGTTTCCGGTTTGCCGGTGACAATATAGGCAAGGCGGGTTTGTGACACGGAAGCGATGATTGCAGCATCTTCGGGCTTGCTGTCATCGTGGGGTTTTGGTTCTTGCTGTGCTTCTTGTTCCTGAGCGAGCGCTTCTGAAACAGGGGTAAAATGTGCCACATTCATCAGCACTCCTATAAGGATCAGTGCTTTTAGCAAGTGGCGGCGACGTTTATTGAAAACACCGCTGAGATATAACAAGAGCGCACTGTCGAGCGCCAATAAAAGTGCTGCGGCTGACAGCATAAAGCCACGCAAAGGCAGGCTTGTGCGTTTGAGATAATCTTTCACGGTAACAGGCACTGTCAGTTCCGGCTTTTCAAGGGCTTCGAGCTTCATGTCTTTGTCAAAGAGGTTGAGCGCGAAAAGATTATCTTGTGTGCCGTAAAAACCGGCAGGTGTCTGATAAGTGGCTCTGGGTGTTTCACCGGCTGTGATCTGCAATGGCAATGCCTGCTTGGCAGCTGGCATGAGCGTGCCATCAGCAGCAAGGCTTAAAAAAGGCGGCCATGAGGTTGTATCACTTGAACCATTTGGTGCTCCGGTTTGCCGTGAAAGCGCCAATGTGCGGCGCAGCATGTCGACAAATGTGCCGGAAATTGAGAGGTTAGACCAGCTGGTATCCGGTGCAATATGGAAAAAGATCAAATTGCCGCTGCCGCGTTGTTCGCCGGTTACAAGGGGTGTGCCATCGGAAAGACTGGCATAGGTCTTGTCGAAGAGATCGGGGGAAGGCTCAGCAATCACTTGTCGTTTAACGGTCACATCACCTAAAGGCTTCAATCCGGCAAACGGGCTGTTTTTAGGAAAATCTTGTAAATGCTGCGGTTCTGTCCATGACAAAGCGCCGCCCAGTGAGCGCTCGCCGCGACGTAAAAGCACCGGCAGCAGCGTATCATCTGTTTCAGCATTCGCCAGTTTTGAACCGGCAAAGCGCAGCAATGTGCCGCCGTTTTCCACCCATTCGCTGATTTGTTCTTCTGCGGAGGCAGGCAATTTGCCAATATCCGCCATGATGATGACGGCAGGTTTTTGTGCGATCAGTTCCGGCACAGCTTCCAAAAGATCAGCAGCATTTGGGTTAAGCAGATCGGCATAAGGCTCCAGCGCTTTATTGATATAATAAAGCGGCGACAAAAGCGGTTGTGACATATCGGTTGAGCCGCCCGATAACAGCGCCACACGGCGGCGCTGATTGGCAGCATCCAGCAGATAAGTAGCTCCGGCATGGGATGCATCTTCAATATGCAGCATGGTGACGTCATTGCGCATTTCAACAGGTGCATAAAAATCAGCCGTGGCCGTTGTTTCATTGGGCGCAAACTGCAAATCGGAACGGCCAAGCGAGCGGTTTTTCTGATCATAGGCTATGAGTGCCAATTGCTCAGCCTGGCGGTTACCGCTGGCACGATTGGCTGTTATTCTTAAAGCATCATTGGTGTTTTCGGCATGGTTTAAAATAACCAATGAAGCAATATCGGATGGATACCAATCTACACTGCCAGCGATCTTATTAAGGCTTGCCAGAGCTTGGGTATCATCTGCGGTTTTGATGCCGTCGGTGAGATAAGCAATATGCGGGTGATCAGCCTTTTCAAGGGCAGCTTCTACACGCGCGAAAGCAAAATCACGCTCGACACTAACAGCGCGGGGTTTGATGAGCGCCAGTGCTTTGCGCGCTGCTTCTCCGTCAAAGGGCCCAAAAGCCTGTTCGGCATTTTCCGCCGTGGCAAACAGATAAATTGGCTGTTCTGCTTCTTCGGCCTCTGCGATCAGACTTTCTGCGGTATCAACACGCAATGGCCAGTCGCTGGCCGAGCCCCAGCCATTATCAATGATGAGCGCCAGTGGTTTTTCGACAATAGCTGATTGTGCAGGCGGGTTCCACACCGGATTGGCTAAGCCTAAAATAACAAGACCTGCAATGATAAGACGCAATAAGGTCAGCCACCAAGGGCTTTTGCTTGGTGTGTTTTCAGGGCTTGAAAGACGCGCCAAAATAGCAAGCGGTGCAAAAACCTCACGCACCGGCCGTGGCGGAGTGATACGCAACAACCACCAGATGACAGGCAGAGCAGCCAAGCCGATCAGCAGATAAGGCGCGGTAAAACTTAACGGAAAACCACTCATCATCGCCCTCCGCTCATGGAATTATTAGAGGTAAATGACAAAGCATTATGAATATGCGTCAGCGCCTGACTTGCAGGTCTATCCGTGCGGCTGACGGTATAGCTCCAGCCACGGCGCTTGCAAAAATCGCTGAGTTCTGCGCGTCGCGCCTGATAAAGGCGCTGATAGTCGTCTGCATAGGTTTCTGCGCGCCCTATAACCAATATTTCACCAGTTTCAGGGTCGGTAAATTCCGTGCGTCCTGAGTAGGGAAAAAGTTCTTCGGCAGGGTCAGCCACTTCAACGAGATGCGCACGAACGCCTTGTTTACTGAGAGATTGCAATATCTGATCAAGCTCTTCAATCGGTTGCAGAAAATCACTGCACAGTATGATTTCATTGAAGCGTTTGAGGCCGTCAAATTGCGGCAGGGCAGGTTGCTCCGGCCTGTTCATCAGGGCTGTTCCGAGCTTTTCCGCACCGTGACGGCTGCTGAAAGGCTTAAGCAGTTGCGGCCATGCAATACGCTCGCCGGAGCGCGATAAAATATCGGCAAAGCCAAGGGTCAGCACGAGCGCACGGCTTTCTTTGGAGCATAGCGCCAGCTTAGAGGCATAAAGCATCGAAGGCGAAAAATCGCTCCACAGCCAGACAGTGTGGGCGGCTTCCCATTCTTTTTCGCGGATATAAGTATGATCGTCACGGGCAGAGCGGCGCCAGTCAATATGGTTGATGGTGTCGCCTTGGCTATAGGGGCGGAACTGCCAGAAGTTTTCGCCCGCACCGCGTTTGCGCCGTCCGTGCCAACCATTCATCACCGTGTGGGCAATTTGCTGTGCCTGCACGAGAAGCTCAGGAATTTGCGCGGCAAAAACCTTGGCATCTCTTAGCGCCAGCCCGCGATCCTGAACCTCTGACCGTGTTCCGATTGCTGCCATTAAACTGCGGCCTTTACCAAATCCGCAATGACATCGCGCACATGAAGACCATCGGCACGCGCAGCAAAATTAAGCGCCATACGATGTTGCAGCACCGGCTCGGCCAAAGCTTTGACATCATCAATCGACGGGGCAAAACGGCCATGATAAAGCGCACGCGCACGGGCACACAGCATCAATGCCTGACTGGCGCGCGGGCCTGGCCCCCATGCAATGTTTTTGCGGGCATGGTCATTATCGCTATCCGGGCGGGCAGAGCGCACCAGCGTCAGAATTGCATCCACCACACTGTCGGTAACCGGCATGCGACGAATAAGCGCCTGCATTTCCTGTAAGCGTTGTGCGGTGATGACGGCTTCGGCCTTGGCATTACTGGTGCCGGTTGTTTCCAGCAAAATGCGGCGTTCGGCATCAAGCTCAGGATAGAGAATGTCGATCTGCATCAGAAAGCGGTCAAGCTGGGCTTCCGGCAATGGATAGGTGCCTTCTTGCTCCAGCGGGTTTTGGGTGGCCAGCACATGGAAAGGGGCTGGCAGATCATGACGCTGACCGGCAACGGTGACATGATATTCCTGCATCGCCTGCAAAAGGGCAGACTGAGTGCGGGGGCTGGCACGGTTGATTTCATCGGCCATCAAAAGCTGGGTAAAAACTGGGCCTTTGATATAGCGAAAAGAGCGCTTGCCGCTTTCGTCCTGATCCATCACCTCAGAGCCGATAATATCGGACGGCATCAGATCGGGGGTAAACTGGATGCGCTGGCCATCAAGCCCCAAAACCGTGCCTAAGGTTTCAACCAGCTTGGTTTTAGCAAGACCCGGCACACCGACAAGCAAAGCATGTCCACCGGCCAGAACGGCAAGCAGTGTGCGCTCGATAACATCTTCCTGCCCGAAAATTGTGGTGGCAATCTGCTCCCGGATTTGCGCAATATCGTGCAGCGCCTTTTCCGCCTCAGCGATCATGTCCTGTGGATCCTGATTGAGAGTTGGGGCGGAAACATGCATGAATGACCTCGTTTGCGGTACTTTGCCAATGGTTTAAATAAGTACACATAAACAGATAACTGAATAAGCGCACTCATCAGCGTGAGCATGAAACTTATGCTATGCTGAAGCGTTGTGAGCAAGCCGTGAAACGGTGACCATTTCATGACATGCCCGAAGATTAGAACAGGATTAACCGAGTCGGATGGTAAAAAGCAGCCCCCAGCAGACAGTGTCCCCGAAAAGGCCGGATTTTAGCGGTAAAAATATCGCTGAAATGGCGGAAATCTTGCAAAATACGGGTTTTGGCGGCGAAAAAACAAAAGCATTGCCGCCCGTGGAGCAATGGTCGCCTGATTTTTGCGGCGATATTGATATGGAGATTCGTGCCGACGGCAGCTGGTTTCATGAAGGTTCACCGATCAACCGCAAGGAAATGGTCAGGCTCTTTGCCGCTATTTTACGCAAAGACGAGGATGGCAAAACCTATCTGGTAACGCCGGTTGAAAGGGTTGGCATCACTGTGGAGGACGCGCATTTTCTTGCCGTTGAAATGCGCGTTTTGCCTGATCAGACCTTATGTTTTCGCACGCAACTGGATGATTATGTTGAGGCAGATGTAAAACATCCGCTTCGTTTTGAAATTGATGCTGCAACCGGCGGTGTGAAACCCTATATAAATGTGCGCGGACGGTTGGAAGCGCGCCTGACCCGCGCATTGACCTATGATCTGATGGCTTTGGGCGAAGAGGGACAAGTGGATGGAGAAGCCATGTTTGTTATCCGCTCTGGGATGGCTGTTTTTCCCGTGATGACAATGCGTGACCTGGAGCGTCTGTCAGCAGAATTATAAGCGGGCAGGATTATAAGCGGATTGAATGTTTGAGCATGAATGATTTGAGCGGAAAACAAGAATTTAAATTGCCTGATTATAGTGCTGCCGGTTTTGCCGAGCGGGCGCGTGGCTTTTTACCCGAAAATGAAGTGCTATCCGGCGACCATGTGCTCAATCCCGATATTGCGTCTGTGATCAGTGGCGTAAAATTGCGTGATGCGGCCGTGCTGGTGCCGGTGGTGGAGCGTGGCAATAGCACCAATGTTATTCTCACATTGCGCAATTCGGCCTTGAGAAAACATTCCGGACAGATCGCTTTTCCAGGCGGTACGGTGGATAGAGAGGATGCCAGTATCACCGCTGCGGCTCTGCGCGAGGCGGATGAGGAAATCGGACTAAAGCCGCATTTTGCCGAAACACTGACCCAGATGCCGCGTTATTTATCCGGCAGCGGTTTTTCCATCACGCCGGTTTTGGCGATCATTGATCCTGATGCGCCTTTACAGGCCAATCCTGATGAGGTGGCAGATATATTTGAAGTGCCGCTGGCTTTTCTGATGAACCCCGCCAACCATAACAAGGAAAGCCGGATGATGAACGGGCGCGAAAGATTTTATTATACAATGCCCTATCAGAAACGATTTATCTGGGGCATTACTGCCGGTATTATTCGTGGCATTTATGAAAGGCTTTACCGTTGAGCGAACCTGCACCAATAGCCCAAACATCTGTAAGCGGGGCTGAGTGGCTCAAAAATGCCGATCTGCAAAACCTGTTTCAATTGCTCAATCACAGCGGCGAAGAAGCGCGCGTTGTCGGTGGTGCAGTGCGCAATAGCCTGCTTGGGGTTTCGGTTGGCGATATTGATGTGGCAACCAGCTGGAGCCCGCAAGAGGTGGTGAATCAAGCTCGAGATGCTGGCTATAAAGCAATCCCGACCGGCATTGAGCATGGCACTGTGACGGTGGTTATTAATGGCTCTGCTTTTGAAGTCACAAGCCTGCGCGCTGATATTGAAACCGATGGCCGTCATGCAACCGTGGTGTTTGGTAAAGACTGGAAAGTGGATGCATTGCGTCGTGACTTTACCATTAATGCGCTTTACGCCACCGCTGAGGGCAAGGTGATTGATCATGTCGGCGGGCTTGCCGATATTGAAAAACGGGTGCTTCGTTTTATCGGTGAGCCGCAAGAGCGAATCCGTGAAGATTATTTGCGCATCATGCGTTTTTTCCGTTTCTTTGCCTGGTATGGGGCTGGGCGCCCCGATACGGATGGCTTGAAGGCGGCAGCGCGTTTGAAAGACGGCATTCATCAATTGTCTGCCGAGCGTATTTGGGCGGAATTGAAAAAGCTATTATCGGCACAAGACCCGTCACGCGCTTTATTATGGATGCGACAGGCTGGTGTGTTGTCGCTTATTTTGCCGGAAAGTGAAAAATGGGGCATTGATGCCGTGCATGGTCTAGTGCAGGCAGAAAAAGACTTAGGCTGGCAGGCGGATGCTTTGCTGCGTTTGGAAAGTCTGGTGCCTCCTGATGCTGCGCGCATGAGTGAGATGGGCAAACGGATGAAAATGTCCAATGCGGAGCGTGCACGTTTGGAAGCATGGGCACGGCTTGAGCCGGTTAAGCCGGAAATGAGTGATATGCAGTTGCGCAAATTGCTTTATCACAGCAGCCGACAGGCGGTGTGCGACCATATTCATCTGGCTTATGCGCGGGCTCGTTTTGAAGCGGTGAATAGTGATGAAGCGATGATTAAAGCGGGTAGCTATGCGCGCTTGCTTGAAATCGCGCAGAGTTTTGAATTACCGGTCTTTCCGGTTACGGGCAGCGATTTGCTGCAACGCGGTTTTGAAAAAGGCCCGCAATTGGGTGCTGCACTTAAAAAGCTGGAAAAGCTTTGGGTCGAGTCTGGTTTTCAGGAAGATCGTGAAAAATTACTGACCCAATTATAAGCAATAAAAAAAGCCGGACTTTATAGTGAAGTCCGGCTTTTTTCATATCAAATATTTTAAGGCCACTTTACCGCTGGTGGCATCGACGAGAGGATCGAGTCGACATTGCCGCCGGTTTTCAGGCCGAATGTGGTGCCTCGATCATAAAGCAAGTTGAACTCGACATAGCGGCCACGGCGCACAAGCTGTTCATCGCGCTCTTCAAACGACCAGTCTTTATTGAAGTTCTGGCGTACAATATGCGGATAGACAACCGAGAAACCACGTCCCACATCACGGGTGAAGTTGAAGTCGGCCTGCCAGCCGCCCAATTCTTCCGGTGAACCCAGTTTGTCGTAGAAAATGCCGCCAATGCCGCGATGTTCATTGCGGTGCGGCAGGAAGAAATAGTCATCACACCATTTTTTATAATGGTCGTAATCAACGGTCGCGCTATGCTTGTCGCAAATGAATTTAAACGCTTTATGGAAAGCCTGTGTGTCAGGATCTTCCTGCGTGCGGCGATTATTCAGCATTGGTGTGAGATCCGCACCGCCGCCAAACCATTGTTTCGTGGTGACGATCATGCGGGTGTTCATGTGCACGGTTGGCACATGCGGGTTTTGCGGATGCGCGATCAGCGAAATGCCGCTTGCCCAATAGCGCGGGTCTTCTTCAGCGCCCGGGATTTGTGCGCGAAATTCCGGTGAAAATTCACCATAGACTTCCGACACATGCACGCCGACTTTTTCAAACACGCGGCCATGCATAATCGACATGATACCGCCGCCGCCGCGACCTTCATCCTTTTGCCACGGGGTGCGCACAAAGCGTCCCGGCTCACGGTCGGACAATGGGCCTGTCAGCTCATCTTCCAGCTGTTCATAGCTTGCACAAATCCGGTCACGAAGTTCACTGAACCATTCATGTGCCAGACGCTTTTTTTCTTCGAGATCCAAGGGAAGGTTTGCAGGATCATGGGAGCTTTGCATGTATTTTCCTTCAAGGAACGCGTGATATTGAATAAGAATTCAATTTAATCTTTAGAGCGGTTTGCGTTAAAACGAAATCGCAGAACCGCTGGTGCTTTTTGTTATTACGCATTATCCAACGCAAAACCGGTATTCAATTTCGCTGGAAATGCTTTATCTTCATCAATTTCTAAGCAAATTATGGTTCTAAGGCCAACGAAATCGTCAAACTTAAGGACCGGCTGACCCATGCTCCCCAAGAAAAGACTCGTTATTTTTACCGAGCAGCCTTATTCTACACAAAATTACTCTCCATTCTTAGGGTCAGCTTTTGGGGGAGGTGCGCATATGAAACATATTCCAGCTCGTCCGCCACTGCATGGTTTAAGGCGGCAATTGCGTGAGAATCGCGGTCAACCTAAGCGTATGCCGAAAGACGGGTTTGTGCGCCAGACCTTCGCTTTGCCACGTGCGGAAGCGCGTGAAAAAGCACAGGAATGGTTCAAGGCTTTTCCAAAATCCGCTTATTGGACAGAAATTGAAAGCTGGTGTGAGATGCCGGATGATGTCATCCAGTTTACCATCCGCCGTTTGCCGACTGCGGATTGACAGCCGCTTCATCAGAATTATAAAAAATGCCGGTGTAAAAAATTACACCGGCATTTTTATTGAGTGGCGCTTATTGAGCCGCTTTAACCTGCGGAGCTTCTGCCCACTTGTTCCAGTCCTTCATGATGGATGAGGCATAGGCCTTGCCAACGCGGTAAGCATTGGTGGTGGCAAGCGCAAAGCCACCGGAATTGTCTTTGAGCGATTCAAGCGGGGTCTGGTCTTGTCCCTGACGGTCAAAGTTTGAAGCCGTGCGCAGCAAAGCAATACGGTCAAAATCAAGAAGCTTGGCATCTGCGCCGCGCTTCAGGGCGGTCAGGGTTGCGTTATCTTCCATCTGCGATGTGCAGTAATTGGCCTTGCCGTCGGTGAAGAGGCTTACCCATTTGGCCATGGCTTCAGCAAGCTTGGTGCCGTGCCAGTAAGTGTCGCTGGAAAGCGTATCGCACTGGCCGACATGCGGTGTGCCAAGCGCTGCTTTCTGGGTGTAATGTTTGCGATATTCTTTTGCACCGTCACCGTCGATAAGTTCGACATTTTTGGTGGTTTCAAAAGCATAATCGGCCAAAGCCGGGTTCAGCGCATAAACTTCGGAACCTGCCGACCATTTAGCTTTTTCTTCCGGTGAATTGGCACCCAGCGGGAAGCTGTCTGTTGACCAGCCTTCTGGTGCTTCACGCAGATCAATGCGGTGGTTGAGGCCGGAGCTGACCGAATATTTTGCCCAAAGTGCTGAGCCCAGTGTGCCCTGTGCCGGATCAACACCGGCAATACCGGCAATCAGAAAGTAAGTTTTGGTCAGGTCAAATTTATCGCTCAATGTCACAGCAGAAATGGTGCTGGCAGCATTGGCAAGGCCCATTGATGTGGTGACGTGGCACAGGCCTTCGTCGGTGCAGTCCACATTCGGATATTCTGCGCTTAAGCCCGGTAATGCGATATGTTTGGTGAATTTTTCACCATCGAGCCAAGGCTTTGCTTCCTGACCAAACATGGTGATGATCATCACTTTTGGTGCAATCTTTTCTTCTGCTTGTGCAAAGCTTACGCCCGCCAGCAAAGCACCAAGTGCAATGGAGGTTTTGAGGGTGGTTTTCATGTTGTTCTCATTCTTTGGGAGGGAGGAGAGTGGAATTATAATTTCAATTGCCGCATCGCTTCGCCGGTAGTCATAGCCACCGATAAAGCTAAATTGAGCGAACGGGCGTCGCCATACATCGGGATAGTCAGCCGCGCATCGGCACTTTCATGCACATCGTCCGGCACGCCGGAAGATTCACGGCCAAAAAGCAGGATATCATTATCCTGAAACTGAAAATCCGTATAGGCTATGCTGGCTTTGGTCGAAAGCAGGATGGTGCGCTTATTTTCAGCTTTGCGCCAGTCCTCAAAATGTGCCCAGTCGAGATGACGCTTGAGTGCAACTTTAGCCAGATAATCCATGCCGGAGCGTTTCAGTGAGCGATCAGACAGGTCAAAACCTGCAGGCTCAATCACGTCCACAACAAGGCCGAAACAGGCCGCCATTCTCAAAATGGTGCCGGTATTGCCAGGAATATCGGGTTGGTAAAGTGCAATGCGTAAATTCATATCAAGCCGGTATCGCAAATTTGAACATGAGGCAATTCACATTCTGATACTGTCCGCAGGGATATTTTCAAAACTATAAGGATTCGTGCTTTGTTCTTTATTTCGCTTGGAATAAATTTCTATTTATTGTAGGAAACACCATGTTTAAATGGTTCGAAAACAGACTCAATCCTTATCCCGATTCTCCCGACGGCTTGGTGCAGCAACCGCCGCGCGGATTGATCGCTTTTTGCCTTTTTTATTCAAGAGGCGCATGGCCTTGGCTGCTGCTGATGGCCTTCTTCACCGCATTGCTGGCGATCATCGAAGTGTCGCTTTTTGCTTTTTTAGGGAGTATCGTTGACTGGCTTTCCGAGCAGTCACGCGAGACTTTTTTAAGCAATGAAGGCTGGCGTTTAGGTCTGATCGGCGGCGTTGTCGTGGTGGCATTGCCAGCAGTTGTGCTGGTGCACTCGCTGTTGTTCCATCAGGCTTTGATCGGAAACTTCCCGATGCGTATCCGCTGGATGATGCATCGTTATCTGATCCGCCAGTCGATGACCTTCTTTCAGGATGAATTTGCCGGACGTATCTCGACCAAGCTGATGCAGACAGCTTTGGCGGTGCGTGAATCGGTGATGAAACTGCTGGATGTGCTCAACTATGTCATCATCTACTTTACCGGCACACTGATTATCGCAGCCTCTGCCGATTGGCGGATGATGATGCCGTTTGCCGTCTGGCTGGCGGTTTATATTCTGCTGCTTTATTATTTCATTCCGCGTTTGCGGGCGATTTCGCAAAGTCAGGCAGATGCGCGCTCATTGATGACCGGCCGTATTGTTGATAGCTACACCAATATTGCAACCGTCAAACTTTTCTCGCATTCCAGCCGTGAAGAAAGCTATGTGCGGGAAAGCCTCGATGCGTTTCAGGTGACCGTTAACAAGCAGATGCGTCTGATTACTGTGTTGCAGTTCCTGCTTTATCTGAGCAATTGTCTGCTGCTGCTGGCCGTTGGTGCAATTGGCATCTGGTTGTGGCTGGGCTCGTTGGTCAGCGTTGGCGCAGTTGCTGTTGGCATTGGTCTGGTGCTGCGTCTGAACGGTATGGCACAGTGGATCATGTGGGAAATGACCGCATTGTTTGAAAATATCGGCACGGTTCAAGACGGTATTTCAACCCTTGCCCGTCCGCATGATGTGGTGGATGTACCGAATGCACCGCAGCTGGAGGTTAAATCCGGTGCGCTGGAATTTGATCAAATTGGTTTCCACTACGGCAAAGGCTCAGGCATTATTGAAGGTCTGTCGCTTAAAATCCGTCCTGGTGAAAAGGTCGGTTTGGTCGGGCGTTCCGGTGCCGGTAAGTCCACTTTGGTCAATCTTCTGTTGCGCTTTTATGATCTGGAAAGCGGCCGTATTCTGATTGATGGTCAGGATATTGCACTGGTCAATCAGGATAGTCTGCGCGGTAATATCGGTATGGTGACGCAGGATACGTCGCTCTTACACCGTTCGGTGCGTGACAATATTCTTTATGGCCGCCCTGATGCGGGTGAAGCGGCTTTGCGTGATGTTTTGGTCAAAGCACAGGCCGATCAGTTCATCCCGAATTTAAGTGATGCCGAAGGCCGTAAAGGGCTGGATGCCCATGTGGGTGAGCGCGGCGTGAAGCTTTCCGGTGGTCAGCGTCAGCGTATCGCAATTGCGCGGGTGATGCTTAAAGATGCGCCGATCCTTATTTTGGACGAAGCAACATCAGCGCTTGATTCCGAAGTGGAGGCAGCCATTCAGGATAGTCTTTACACGCTGATGGAAGGTAAAACGGTGATTGCCATCGCCCATCGTCTCTCGACGATTGCCGAGCTTGATCGTCTGGTCGTGATGGATCAGGGGCGGATTGTCGAAGATGGCACTCATGAAGAACTGATTGCCAAGGGCGGTATTTATGCCAGCCTCTGGGCACGACAATCGGGCGGCTTCTTAGGGTTCGACGCATAAAACAACAGGCATCTGAGGATTTATTCTCAGGTGCCTTTTTCTTTTGTGCGCGATTTAGAAGAAACATCTTTACATGACCCGTCATTCTGCTTGGATAGAAGCGAAGACAAATCATTAAGGGAACAGACAATAGATGAATGCAGTGTATCGGTGGTTTGAGCGCTGGGTGGATCCGTTCCGTGAGCCGGATCGATTGCGCCCGCCATCCACGACACTGGCATTTCTGTGGCACTATGCGGTGCAGGCTAAATGGCCGCTGCTTGTTTCCCTGATATTTGGCGGGCTGTTGCCGCTTGTTGAAGCAGGACTGTTTTATTTTACCGGACGGCTGGTCGATATTCTGGATCAGGCCGGACAAACGGGCGGCGAGCGCAGCTGGGCGGCACTCTGGCAAATGGCTGGCGCCGAGATTTTATTCATGCTGGTTACAGTGGTGTTGATCCGGTTGCTGGTGACAGCGATCAATACCATGCTGGAAGGCCAGACCATGTCGCCCGGCTTTTACAATATGATCCGCTGGCAGGCCAATTCCTATGTGCTGCGCCAATCCTATGCATTTTTCCAAAATGATTTTGCCGGACGTATCGCCACCAAGGTTTGGCAGGCAGGGCAGGCGGCTGGCGACCTGATCGAAAGCTTCATTCAGGTGGTTTGGTTTATGGCGATCTATAGCGCCACAACCTTGTTTTTGGTCGGGCGGCTGGATTGGCGTTTAGCGGCAGCCGTTATCATCTGGATTGTGGCTTTTGGTTTTATTGCCAGAACCTATCTGCCGCGGGTGCGCAAATATGCTGAAGGCTCGGCAGAAGCCGGCTCCATGATTAATGGCCGTATTGTCGACAGTTATTCCAATATTCAGACCATTAAACTCAATACGATTGACGATGACGAGCGCTACCTCAAAAAAGGTTTTGAGCAGTATTTAGCATCACTCTGGCCGTTTATGCGGGCGCTTTCCAGTGTGCGTATTTTGCTCACCGGTCTTTCGGGCCTGATGATTGTGACTGTCGCGGCGATTGCTATTGATTTATGGACAAAAAATCTAATCAGTGTCGGTGAAGTGGCTTTTACGCTTGGTCTTGTTTTGCGTCTCAATATGTTGCTTGGGCGCTTGATGATGCAGCTTAATGGTATGTTGCGCCAATTAGGCCTGATTGAAAATTCTATGCGTTTGGTGTCTGAGCCTTTAGGGCTTGAAGACCGCATCAATGCCAAGCCGTTACAAATTACCAAAGCCAAAATTGAAATCCGCGATGTTACGTTTCATTATGGCAAAGATGCCGGGGTGCTTGACCGTATCAATCTGACAATTGAAGGCGGTGAGCGGGTTGGACTGGTCGGGCATTCGGGTGCTGGTAAAACCACGCTGATCAATTTGCTGTTGCGCCTTTATGATGTCGAAAAAGGCGCCATTCTGGTGGACGGGCAGGATGTGCGCGATGTCACGCAAAATTCACTGCGTCAGGCTTTTGCGGTTGTCAGTCAGGAAACGGCTTTGCTGCATCGCTCACTGCGCGACAATATCATGCTGGCGCGCAATGATGCATCAGAAGCAGATTTGCTAAAAGCTACACGTCAGGCTGAAGCTGATCGTTTTATAGAGGTGTTGGAAGATTTTCAGGGGCGCAAAGCCTTTGATGCCTATGTGGGCGAACGCGGTGTTAAACTTTCGGGTGGTCAGCGCCAGCGCATTGCGATTGCGCGTGCAATTTTAAAACAAGCGCCTATTCTGATTTTGGATGAGGCAACATCGGCACTGGATTCGGAAGTGGAGGCTTCCATTCAGGAGAATCTGATGGAGTTGATGGAAGGCAAGACAGTGATCGCTATTGCGCATCGCTTGTCGACTATTGCACAACTGGACAGACTGGTAGTGATGGATAAAGGTCGGATCGTGGAGGAGGGAACACATCAGCAATTATTAGCCCTTGGTGGCATCTATGCCGGTCTTTGGGCACGCCAGTCCGGCGGTTTCTTAGGCGGCACTCAGCCTGAGCAGTAAAGCAGTTCGGGCACGAAACAGCGGCAAAAAAACCCATGGTTTTACCTGCGACATCGTGCCGTCATGATCGCATACTGACTGGACAAGCTTTTACAGTGCACCTAAACCGAAATAGAAATGTAAATTTCGCGGCCGTTGTTTAAGCAAAAATGAGATTCTCATTGGATTTTGTTTATCCAAAAAACGGCAAGGGGAGAGGATTAGTTTGAATATGCAGGTTGGAAAGGAATTGGCACGTGAGCGCACACGACACGGCTGAGCCGACACGGCGTGATTTTCTGTACATTGCGACAGGGATGGCTGGTGTAGTTGGCGCCGGCGGACTGGCATGGCCATTTATTGATCAGATGCGTCCTGACGCATCGACTTTGGCTGCCGCTTCCATTGAAGTAGATGTCTCTTCCGTTCAGGAAGGTGGATCGCTGACAGTGAAGTGGCGTGGTAAGCCGGTCTTTATCCGCAACCGCACCGCTAAAGAAATTGAAGAAGCCAAGTCGACCAATATGGCCGACCTGAAAGATCCGTTAGCACGTAATGCCAATCTGGCAGCTGACACTCCGGCAACCGATCTCGCCCGCTCTGCAGGTGAGGGCAAGGAAAACTGGATGGTCATGATCGGCGTGTGTACGCATCTTGGCTGCGTGCCGCTCGGTGAAGCAGGCATCTTTGGCGGCTGGTTCTGTCCGTGCCACGGTTCTCATTATGATACTGCTGGTCGTATTCGCAGCGGCCCTGCACCTGAAAACATGGCTGTGCCACAGTTTTCGTTTGTATCCGATACTGTCGTCAAAATCGGCTAGTGGTTCCGGGGAGAGAAGACATGAGTGGCGGACACTCCACATATACGCCGAATACCGGCATTGAAAAATGGTTCGATGACAGACTGCCATTGCCGCGTCTGGTCTATGATTCATTTGTTGCTTATCCAACACCGCGCAACCTGAACTATATGTACACCTTCGGTGGCATCTTGTCGTTCATGCTGATTGCGCAGTTGCTGACAGGTATTGTTCTGGCCATGCACTATGCTGCATCGACCGGTATTGCCTTTGAATCCGTTGAAAAAATCATGCGTGACGTCAACTCCGGCTGGTTGTTGCGTTATATGCATGCCAATGGTGCATCATTCTTCTTTGTTGCTGTTTATCTGCACATCGCCCGCGGCCTTTATTATGGTTCTTATAAAGCCCCGCGCGAACTGTTGTGGATTCTCGGCGTGATCATTTTCCTCCTGATGATGGCAACCGCTTTCATGGGCTATGTGCTGCCTTGGGGACAGATGTCCTTCTGGGGTGCAACGGTGATCACCGGCTTCTTTACCGCTTTCCCGATTATCGGTGAGCCGATCCAGCAACTGTTGCTGGGTGGTTTTGCGGTTGATAATCCGACACTGAACCGCTTCTTCTCACTGCATTATCTCCTGCCGTTCATGATTGTCGGCGTGGTGATCCTGCACGTTTGGGCGCTGCATGTGACCGGTCAGACCAACCCGACAGGCATTGAAGTAAAGTCGAAAACGGACACATTGCCGTTTACGCCATATGCAACCATTAAGGATGCATTCGGCGCGCTGATCTTCTTCCTGTTCTTCGCATATTTCGTTTTCTATATGCCGAACTTCCTTGGTCATCCGGACAACTATATCCCTGCGGACTCGCTGAAAACACCGGCACATATCGTGCCTGAATGGTACTTCCTGCCGTTCTATGCGATCCTGCGTGCTATTACGTTTAATATCGGCCCGATCGATTCCAAGCTCGGCGGCGTGTTGGCGATGTTCGGCTCCATTGCAGTGCTTTTCGTATTGCCTTGGCTGGACACATCAAAAGTGCGCTCGGCGGTTTACCGTCCTTGGTTCAAGATGTTCTTCTGGCTCTTCGTGTTCAACGCCATCTTCCTTGGCTGGCTCGGTTCACGTCCTGCTGAAGGTATCTATACAGCCTTGGCACAGGTCGGCACCGTGTATTACTTTGCGTTTTTCCTCGTGATCATGCCGGTACTTGGTCTGATTGAAAAACCAAAACGGTTGCCGAACTCGATCACCGAAGCGGTGCTGGAAAAGAATCAGGGTAAGTCTGCGCATTTAGCGCCAGAGAAGATCCCTGGTTGAGTGCAGCGAAAGTTAATGAAGGACTAGAAATATGAAAAAGTTCCTCACCGGTTTCGCTGCCTTCGGAATTGCTCCAATGGTGGCACTCGGCCTGACAATGGGCGGTGCTTTTGCAGAAACAGGTACTGTTCCGGCTGAGCCGGATCATTACCCGATCTTCAAGCCAAAGCAGGAAAGCTGGAGCTTCTCAGGGCCGTTCGGAACCTATGATAAGGGCCAGTTACAGCGCGGATTAAAGGTGTACAAAGAGGTTTGTGCAGCTTGTCACTCGCTGGAATTTGTCTCATTCCGTACGCTATCGGATCTGGGCTATTCGGAAGATCAGGTGAAGTCATTTGCCGCTGAATATGAAGTTCAGGACGGGCCAAATGCGGATGGTGAAATGTTTGACCGTAAAGCGGTTGCAACAGATTACTTCCCGTCGCCATTTCCAAATGCACAGGCAGCCGCAGCAGCCAACAATGGTGCAGCCCCGCCGGATCTGTCTCTGATTGCCAAAGCACGTGCAGCAGAGCGCGGTTTTCCGACCTTTATCTTCGACATTTTCACACAATATGCCGAAGCAGGTCCGGACTACATTTACTCATTGCTGACCGGTTATAGTGCAAAGCCGCCAGCAGGAATGGAAATTCCTGAGGGCACACACTACAACCCGTACTTCCTGTCGGCAAAGTCTTTGGCAATGGCCAGCCCTCTGAGTGACGATGTTGTGACTTATGATGATGGCAGCCCGCAGACTGTGCAGCAATATGCGCATGACGTTTCGGCATTCCTGATGTGGGCAGCAGAGCCGCATCTGGAACAGCGTAAAAAAGTCGGCTTCCGTGTGATGGTATTCCTTGCCCTGTTTGCAGGTCTGGTTTACATCGCAAAGCGTCAGATTTTTGCACAGCTGAAAGACTAAGCTTTAAAGCTGGAATTTTATGATTAAGGGCGCATCTGCGCCCTTTTTCGTGTGTTTAAGGGTAACCTAACAGGCTGGATAAAGCCTGTGCGGATTGTTCTGAATCAATTTGTGATCGGGGATCACTGTTATTATTATCCAGTGGTTTGCGATTCCGTGATCGGACACAAATCATGCATTTCCGGTTTGAAATCATGGTGGTTAACCGATTATGACTTTTAGATGTTAAAGGATTGTCTCAATGGACAAAGAAACACAGTCGACGCTCAGAGAGGCAATCAGAACGATTAAGGACTACCCGAAGCCGGGTGTTCAGTTCCGTGATGTGACCACCTTGATGGGTAATACACAGGCTTTCCGCCGTGCGGTGGATGAGCTGGTTTATCCATATGCAGGTGGCAAGGCGGATAAGGTTGCGGGTGTTGAAGCGCGCGGCTTTATTCTGGGCGGTGCTATGGCGCACCAGCTATCAGTGGGTTTTGTACCGATCCGCAAAAAAGGTAAACTGCCTTATGAAACCGTACGCATTGCCTATAGTCTCGAATATGGCATTGACGAAATGGAAATGCACCGCGATGCGATTAAGCCAGGTGAAAAAGTTATTCTGGTGGATGATCTGATTGCGACCGGCGGCACGGCAGAAGCCGCGTGTAAATTGTTGCAGCAAATGGGCGCAGAAATTGTCGCGGCCTGTTTCGTGATTGATTTGCCGGATTTGGGTGGCCGTAAGAAGCTGGAAGCTTTGGGCGTCCATGTCCACACATTGGTGGCTTTTGAAGGCGACTAAGTTTTTTAAAAGACTGAATAAAAAGCCCTGTCATAACTGACAGGGCTTTTTTCTTATTTATGCTATCTAATTTTGATTTAAGGCAGCTTGATCATCGCTGCGTTTTCAAAGCGCAGGATTTCTTCATTTTTCTCATCGCGCGCAGTGCACAGCATGGTGATCATTGACCAGCCTGGTTTGGATTCCAGTGCCCGAACAGAGGTGACTGTGCGGGTGTAAGTCAGAGTGTCTCCGGCAAAAACAGGGCGTGTCCATACCAGATTGGTAAAGCCGGGTGAGGGGCCAAAAACCGGCGGCGTTTCACCTTTGGCCAGCATCTCGCCGACTTCGCGTTCCAATGACTTAATATTGAGCTTCATCCAGACTGAAGCTGAATGCCAGCCGGATGCGCATAGATTACCAAACAGGCTGTCTTTGGCGGCGTCCGGATCGACATGAAAATATTGCGGATCGAACTGACGGGCAAATTCGATGATGTTTTCCTGCGTGAAGGTGAAGCTGCCGAGAATGACTTCTTTGTTCAGCATATCGTCGATGATGCTCATGATGCAGCTCCTTGTTGAGCGTCCATTTGAGCTGTGGCACGTTGTTTCAAAATCAGCTTATGCTGCACCTCGCAAACCGTCACGCCCTCTTGGTTTTTCAACTCATGTAAGAGGGTGACTATGCCGAGACCCGGACGTGAGCTGAGCAAACGCCCTTTGGTGATGGTTGTGGTGCCTGTCAAAGTGTCGCCTGCCAAAACAGGACGCTTCCAATTGGTAAAATCAACGCCCGGCGCGCCTTGGGAGGTCGTGTCGAGCATATAGGCATCACACATCATTTGCATCAGCATCGAGCATGTGTGCCAACCGGAGGCTGCCAAACCGCCCAGAATGCTTTTCTTGCCAGCTTCTTCATCCAGATGAAATGGCTGCGGATCATATTCCTTAGCAAAAGCGATGATTTCCCCGGCGCTTACCGTTTTGGGCCCAAGATTAAAAACGCGGCCTTCATGGAAATCTTCATAAGCATATTTTGCGTTCAAAACAGATACCTTTCGATATAAAGCACATAAGAAAAAAGGCCAGCGAGGCTGGCCTTAATTGATCATGTATTGAAGCGGAAAAGCAAGATGTCACCGTCTTGGACGACATATTCTTTACCTTCATCGCGTGCCTTGCCCGCCTCTTTAGCGGCGACTTCACCACCCAAAGTGACATAGTCATTATAAGCGATTGTCTGGGCACGAATGAAGCCGCGCTCGAAATCGGTGTGAATGACGCCGGCTGCTTGCGGTGCCTTGGTGCCACGCTGGATGGTCCATGCGCGTGTTTCTTTAGGGCCGACGGTAAAATAAGTAATCAGATCGAGCAGCTTGTAGCCGGAGCGGATCAGGCGATCGAGACCTGGTTCTTCCAGTCCCATGGCATCCAGATATTCTTTGGCTTCTTCATCAGCAAGCTGGGCTACTTCTGCTTCAATCGCGGCTGAGATGATAACGCTTTCCGCGCCCTGCGAGGTAGCCATGGCTTCAACAGCCTTGGTGTGCTCATTGCCGGTTGAAGACTGGTCTTCAGCAACGTTGCAAACATAAAGTACAGGCTTGGAGGTCAACAGATTGAGACCTTGCAAGATTGCCAGATCTTCAGCGGCAATGTCTTTCAGCAGCATGCGAACAGGCTGACCGTTTTGCAAAAGTTTCAACGATTCTTCCATCATCGGCAGAACAGTGAGGGCTTCTTTGTCCTTGCCGGTCGCGCGCTTGCGGATTTGGACGATGCGGCGCTCCAGACTTTCCAGATCAGAAAGCATCAGCTCGGTTTCAACGGTCTGCGCGTCGGATACCGGATCAATGCGGCCTTCAACATGGGTGATGTCGTCATCTTCAAAACAGCGCAGCACATGAACGATAGCATCTACTTCGCGGATATTGGCCAGAAACTGGTTGCCCAGTCCTTCCCCCTTAGAAGCGCCACGTACAAGGCCGGCAATATCAACAAAGGAAATACGGGTAGGGATGATTTCCTTAGAGCCACCGATTTTGGCAACTTCATACATGCGCGGATCAGGCACAGCCACTTCACCAGTGTTCGGCTCAATGGTGCAGAACGGGTAGTTGGCAGCTTGTGCCGCAGCGGTGCGTGTCAACGCGTTAAAGAGTGTTGATTTGCCGACATTGGGCAGGCCGACGATGCCGCATTTGAAACCCATGACTATACCTGTCTCAATAAGTTTTAAGTTAAAATGGCTATGGGATATGGAAGGGGGCAAGGTCAAGAGTGCTCAATGTCCCGTTCAGAAAAAGTGCTGTTTTAGTCTTTCTTACCAAACAGTTTTTTCAGCATATCAGCCATAGGCCCTGATTCCGGTATATTCGGCTTGCCCGATGTCGGGCGTGCCTGCCGGATATGACTTTGTGCTTTGGGTGCAGCTTTTGGTGCTGCATCCGCTAGTTTGCCGCCTGCATTCGGGCGGTTATTACCTTCGCCCATTGCCAGCGCAATTTTGTTCATGAAAGAATTATCCTGACCTTTGGCCAGTAATGCAGCATTGTCGCTAATAGTGCCAAGCAACGGATCAAGCCATTTTTGATCTGCCTTGGCAAAATCACCAAGCACATGATTATGCACGAGCTCTTTGGCGCCCGGATGGCCGATACCTAAACGGATACGGCGATAATCTTTAGAGCCGAGCAAGCCTTGCAGATGCGCATCAGTGGATTTGATTCCGTTATGACCGCCTGAGCCGCCGCCGGTTTTGATGCGGAGTTTGCCTGCCGGTAAATCCAGCTCATCATAGATCACAACCAGATCGGCAAGTTGCAGCTTGTAAAAGCGCATAGCCTCGCCAATGGATTGGCCGGACAGGTTCATGAAGGTTTGCGGCTTAATGAGCAGAACTTTTTCACCATCAATGGTGCCGTCGGCAATTTCTGCCTGAAATTTTTTCTGCCATTTGGAAAAGCTATGGCGGCGGAATATTTCATCCACCGCCATGAACCCGATATTATGTCGGTTTTGCGCATAACGGGGGCCGGGATTGCCAAGACCTGCGATGAGGAGCATGGATTTCTAACCTTCGAAATGCGCTTTAACAGACATTATTCTGCTTCAGCTTCGCCTTCAGCTTCATCTTTTACACCGCCGCCAGGAGCAGCAATGGTTGCAACTGTAAAGTCGCGATCCTGAATAACAGGGGTCACGCCCTTAGGCAGTTTAACAGATGAAATATGAACGGTTGCGCCGATGTCGAGACCTTCAAGGTCAACAACGATTGCATCCGGAATTGCGTTCGCAGGTGCAACGAGTTCAACTTCGTGACGAACGACGTTGAGCAGGCCGCCGCGCTTCAGACCCGGAGCTTTTTCTTCGTTGATGAACTGAACAGGTACGTTCACTTCAACAATTGACTTGGCGGAAACGCGCAGGAAGTCAACGTGCTGAGGGAAGTCACGTACTGGATCCAGCTGGTAATCCTTAGGGAGAACCTGGATTTTCTTGCCGTCGAGTTCTACGGTGATCACAGTGGTTTTGAAGCCACCACCATGAATGCTGTAGTAAATGTCTTTATAAGAGACAGCAATAGACAGGGGAGCCTGCTTGTCACCATAAATAACAGCTGGAATCAAACCGTTGCGGCGAAGTTCGCGGGAGGACCCCTTACCAACCCGTGTGCGCGCCTCGGCCTTGAGCACTTTAGTTTCGCTCATGGCATTTCCTTTCGAATGTGTATTGGAGTGTTGTTTGTTATCTCATTGAAAACAAACAACATGAAACACAAATAAACCTGCATGAAGTGGCTTGCCACTTTGCAGATAGACGATGCTCCATCCCGCGTTGCCTCCAAGGGTGTCTACGCGGATGCGGGGTCTATAAAGGATAAGCTGAAAATGTGCAAGTTTTGCAGGCATATTTTATCTGTGAGACGGCATAAATACTGGTTTTTCACCGTCGTGGCGATGCATTCTGTGGGGTGTTTTGTGTGTTGGGCGTTAGAGGCTGGCATTTTGCGCCGTAAAAATGTTAGGGACGGGGACAGCTTTTAGCACATTGAGTCTGCGATCATTATCGCGACCATATTTTCTGGATAAGATTTTAGGAGGCGAGATGAAGGTCGGCATCGACATGGGTTCTGTGTCGGGTAATGCAGGATCGACGGCAGCACTTGGCGCCGGCGGCAAAAATGCCATGCTTGATCTGGAGGAATTGCTAGCAACCCGCCTGTTGGTTCAGGGAAACTCGGGTTCGGGTAAGTCCCATCTTTTACGCCGACTGTTAGAACAAAGCGCGCAATGGGTGCAGCAATGCATCATTGATCCGGAAGGGGACTTTGTGACCCTTGCCGATGAATATGGCCATGTGGTTGTGGATGCTGCGCGTACCGAAGCAGAACTCACCCGTATTGCCGGACGTATCCGTCAGCATCGCGTTTCTGTGGTGCTTAATCTGGAAGGTCTGGACGCTGAGCAGCAAATGCGCGCGGCGGCGGCCTTTTTGGGCGGTCTTTTTGATGCCGAGCGCGACTATTGGTATCCGATGCTGGTGGTGGTTGATGAAGCGCAGCTTTTTGCACCTGCTGTTGGCGGTGAAGTGTCCGACGAAGCGCGTAAAGTGTCTTTGGGTGCTATGACCAACCTGATGTGCCGTGGCCGTAAACGCGGGCTTGCGGGGGTGATTGCCACCCAGCGTCTGGCAAAATTGGCCAAAAACGTGGCCGCAGAAGCTTCCAACTTTTTGATGGGGCGTACATTTCTTGATATTGATATGGCGCGTGCATCCGACCTTTTAGGTATGGAACGCCGTCAGGCAGAAATGTTCCGTGATTTGCAGCGTGGCCATTTCATTGCCCTGGGGCCTGCTTTGTCGCGTCGTCCATTGCCGATTAAAATTGGTGTGGTGCAAACCTCGGCGCGTTCTTCCAGCCCGAAACTGATGCCGCTGCCGGATGCACCTGTTGATGCAATGGATTTGATTTTCACGCCGTCACCGGATGAAGTGCGGCCATTGGTTCGCCGTCCTGCACCGCCGCCACCAGCCCCTTCGACAGCTGAAATTCTGGCGCAGGTCACCAAGCCGAAGCCGGAAGCAGAGCAGCCGCCGGAACCGGTTTTCCCAGGCCTTATTGAAGCCGAGCGTGAAGAGTTGATTGATAAGGTGATGCGCCAGATTATTGATGATCCGGAAGCCTCATTCCGCTCTGTTGCGGTGCTTTATCAGGATTTTCTGGTGCGTTGTCGTATTCACCGTGTACCGGGTGAACCGCTGGCTTTGCCTGCTTTCCGCCGTCGTCTGGCTTTGGCGCAGGCAAGTATTGACGGTGACACGGCATCGACTGAAACATGGCAGAAGGCTTTGGCCTTATCAGAAAGCCTGACTGATGATGTGCAGGGCGTATTCTTGATTGTGGCACAAGCTGCGGTCACGCAAGCCCCGTGCCCGTCTGATGCGGCTTTGGCGCGAGCCTATGGCAGTCACTCCACCAGCCGCGCGCGTCGTTTGCTGACTTATTTTGAAGAGCGCGGCTTGTTGGTGGTGCGCAATGATTTTACCGGCAAGCGCATTGTCGCTTTTCCTGATCTGGATTGCGAAACCGCCGCCGGTGATCCGAATGCACCCGATGATATGGCAGAAGAAAATACTGCCGCTGAATAATTACGAACTCTTTTAAAACATAAAAAAGCCGCCGGATTTTGATTAATCCGGCGGCTTTTTTATGTGGGTCTTAAATGCAGAATAGCTGCAGTAGCTATTCTGCATTTAATTAAAAATATTAGTCGAACAGGCTGGATACAGATTCTTCTGCAGCGGTACGGGCAATTGCTTCGCCAATCAGTGGAGCAATTGAGAGAACGCGAATATTGGAAGCTGCAAGAATTTCTTCGGATGGCTGAATGGAATCGGTGATCACCAGTTCCTTAAGCTTTGAAGAGGTGATGCGATTGACCGCAGCGCCAGACAGAACGCCGTGGGTGATGTAAGCGGTAACGCTTGAAGCGCCTTTTTCAAGCAGAGCTTCAGCCGCATTACACAATGTACCGCCGGAATCGACGATATCATCAAACAGCAAGCAATCTTTGCCAGCCACTTCACCGATGACGTTCATCACTTCGGATTCACCGGCGCGTTCGCGGCGTTTATCCACGATCGCCAGATTAGCGCCAATACGTTTAGCCAATGAACGGGCACGAACAACGCCGCCAACATCCGGTGAAACCACCATGCAGTTGGATGTTTCGTAATTGGCTTTCACATCACGGGCAATAACCGGAACCGCATAGAGATTGTCGGTCGGGATATCGAAGAAGCCCTGAATCTGACCTGCATGAAGGTCAAGGGTCAGAACGCGGTTTGCACCGGCTTCAGTGATGAGGTTAGCAACAAGCTTAGCAGAAATAGGGGTACGCGGACCCGGCTTTCTGTCCTGACGGGCATAGCCGTAATAAGGAATAACGGCTGTGATACGACGTGCTGATGAACGACGGAAAGCGTCGATCATGATCAGCAGTTCCATCAGGTGATCATTGGTCGGGTAGGACGTGGACTGCATGACGAAAACGTCTTCACCACGAACATTTTCCTGAATCTCAACAAAGATTTCCTGATCCGCAAAGCGCTTTACAGTGGCTTTGCCCATAGGAATATTGAGATAATTAGCAACAGATTCGGCAAGAACCTGATTGGAGTTGCCCGCGAAAAGTTTCATATTTTGCCTCTGACGCTGCTCTCAAGCGATGACGCACGATCGTGAAACCTGAACCATTCCGGTTACGCTCATGCGCGGATTCCAAACACCCCGCAGATATGCCAATACTGCCAGCTTCCCTAATTGCTATATTTTAGGGCGCAAGGCGGTTGGATGCGATATCTCGGATTAGCGGCCTTTTACAAAGACTCGTAGAAATTGCAAAGGGTCGATTGGTCACACTCTGTTAATATTGTGATATAAAGTCAGTTTCCCACAGGCTCTGTGGGTTATTTTCCCAAAAAACAGGTGATTTCGGCTTTTTTGTCACAAAAATATATTCTTTTGCAAGATTTTTATCATGAACGGGAGCTGTTTTTCCAATTAAGATATTGCTGAATCGTTTGATCGGCGATGGCTTCCATCGCATTTGGTGTTACCGCACCCCAGGAATCAGTGGTTGTACCTTGCACTTTTTGCTCGCCCTGGATGCGGTGCAGACGATTGCCCGCCGGATCAAGCACATCCCATACATAAAGCACTGTCGTTTGCCCGTTATCGGCAAGGGCTGAAAAATAGCCTTTCATGACGTGGGAAGAGGGACTATTTTCATTGCCTGTCAGCGTGATGCCGCGCGCCTGTGCTGTTTGGGTGAGGCGCTGGGTCATTGGTGTGACCACATTAAGCGGTGCGCCGATGATGGGAGCGATATAAAGGCTTTGTGCTGTTGCAGCCGGACGTGCGGCAGTAACGGATGTATTTTGGGTGGCGGTCGCGGTGGCTGTGCCACTTGTGCTGTTTACACTGTTGGCGGATGTCATGGATGTGCTGCCTGCCGGAGCGGGCAATGTGCTGGCGCTGACAGGCGTTGTCGGTGCACTGCTCACCACATTATTATTGCCAATATCCAGTGCAGACTGCGTGTTGTTACAGCCGGTCAAAACAGCGCCGAAAAGGAGAACACTCCAAAACTGATATTTATTCATGTCCGGCTTTATGCTCCTGAAATGCGCCTGCTCCCATTTGAGCTACCGCATGAAACACCCGTTAATAAATAATCATATTTTCGTTCATTTAACAATCAGCTCGGTGGAGTGGCGGGTGAGCGACACTGCCTCTGCATTGGTCGTCAAATAGGTCTGCCCCAAAGTCATCGCGGTTTCAGTATCGGAATCCATGATGATGATATTGGCACAAAGGGTCATGTCCGGCTGGATGCGCTCCGGATTGCCAGCATTAAACATTTGTGGCTCCATCCATGTCGGAGCAAAACGTGCGCCTACCGAATAGCCGCAAACATTCATGCGATGGCGCGTCAGATCATGCGCTTCCATCACTTTTGCATAAGACTCAAACACATCACCGAAACTGGATGTGGCATTGAGCGATTTTTCAACAACAGCCAAGGCTTCGCTGGCTGCTTCATAAAGCTCCAAATGGCGCTTGGATGGTTTGCCGGTCAGCACTGTGCGCATCATCGGCGCATGGTAATGGCGGTAAACTCCCGACCATTCCAAAGTCAGCTGATCGTTTTTGTTTAATTTGCGCCGACCCGCTTTATAGCGGCACAGCAGTGCATCTTTGCCAGAGCCGATACTATAATCATTGGCCGGAAAATCGCCGTTGGCGGCAATATTGGCGCTGATCATGGCGGCCAGAATGTCAGCTTCGCTGGCACCGGCCTGAATAAGTTCCAGCGCTCTATCCAGCACCTCATCGCTCAATTCGGCAGCTTTTTTGATAAAGCCGATTTCAGCCGGACTTTTCAACAAACGCAGCTGATCAACAAAGGATGAGGCATCAATGATTTTGGCAAAGCTTTGCAACTGGTCGTCAAGTTTGCGCGCGTTGGAACCGGTCAAGCCATGGGTCTGATATTCAATACCAATACGGCTGCCGAGCAAGTCCAATTCGCTCAACAAATTACGCAGATCTACTGCCGGATTGGCATTGTCACGGTCTGTCCATTGGATGATATTATCAATATTGGATGTATGGCGTGCCTGACGTAAATCAGCGGCGCGGGTTAAAAGCACCATCGAACCGTCGGATTTTACAATCAGACATTGGAAAAAACCAAAGCCGAAACTGTCATAGCCGGTTAGCCAATACATGCTTTCCTGCGCAAAGAGCAGAATGGCATCAAGCTTTTCTTCGTCCATTTTCAGTTTCAGACGATCGCGTCGTGCGGCGTATTCTTCCGGTTCAAAATGAAGTGCCATCTCTTACTCCCTTATCGCAATTGCTGCGATCTGGCGGCCGTAATCCGGCTCAGCTCGATGTGTTGTGCGGCGATAGGAAAAGAACCTTTCCTCATCTCCATAGGTACATTCTTCCAGCGCTGTGGCCTGCACCCCTGCTTTTTCCAAGCGGTCGGTGATAAAGCGCCAGAGATTGAACATATAATGCTCTGGTTTCACAGAAGGCGCGAAATATTGGGCAGAGTCATTGTTTTCGCGCAAAAATTGCTGATAAAATTCTGCGCCGACTTCATAATTTTCAGGGCCGATGGCGGGGCCGAGAACAGCGATGATATTTTCGCGGGCGGCACCCAGTTCAATCATGGCCGTGATGGTGTTTTCTAATACGCCGCCTAATGCGCCGCGCCAACCCGCATGTGCTGCACCAATAATGCCTGCCTGATGATCGGCAAAAAGCACAGGGCCGCAATCAGCCGTGAGCGCACCAAGTGCAATGCCCGGAACATTGGTGACCATCGCATCGGCTTGCGGTTTTGGCGAGCTGAGCGGCTCAGTGACCTTAACCACATTGGGCGAATGCACCTGATGCACGGTGGTGAGGTTTTCAGGCTTCACGCCTAAAAATTCTGCCACCAAACGGCGGTTTTCCGTCACATGATCCTGATTGTCATGAGAGCCGGTGCCGACATTAAGCCCTGCATAAATGCCTTCGGATATGCCGCCGACACGATTGAAAAAACCATGCACGATTGTGCTGCCGGATGAGGCATCCGATTTTTCAAGTTGCGTTGAACGCAGTGGTTGCGGCTTTGTCACGTCGGTTGGCATTTTAAAAAGCTTTCGTCAAAAAACGCGATTGTTGTGGAGCATTGCACGCTTGTCAATGCAAAGAATGGCTAATGGCAGTGCATTAACTGACAGCTGAAGATGGCATGTCATAAGGCAAAGGGGCAATGGAAGAGGAACTGACACTCAGAACCTTAAAGAGGTTTCCCATCTGATCGGGAGCGGCCAACCGTTCGACATCAGCTTGCAATTGCTGTTGCTCAGCTAAAGATTTGCCGCGGCCCAATTGTCCGGCGCGGTCAAGCAAACCCATATTTAATAAAAACGCGCCTTGTGTTTGCGTGGCGCTGTTTACTCCGGCTTGTGATGCGATGTTTTTAAGTGCAAAAAAATCCACATGGCTGGTGATGTCAGCTGCACCGGGATTGGCAAAAACATCATCAAAATTGTGTTTGAGCATAGCTTGCAGCGTATCGCCGTAGCCTTGGGTGAGGTGGCCGTAATCGATTAGCAGGGCGCTGCCTTCAAATTGCGCAATATGGTCGCTGATTTGTTGCATCAGGCCGGAACGCGCCGGTGCGACTTCAAAAATTGCACCTTCCGGCGCAGACTGGTGATCTGCGGGCAGGAGACTTGCATCAACTGAATAGTTGCTGGCAGTAAAAATAAAAGCGCCATTTTCATCCAATGCGATGACACGCTCGTGAAAACGTCCTTGTTTTTTCACATATTGGCGCATCGGCAAAGCATCGAAAAGCTCATTGGCAACCATGATAAGCGGTTGTTTTTCTAGCTTTTGGAAGTCGTCCGTCCATGTAACCGGTAGCTTAAAGGGTGCTAAAGTCTGGCGCTGAATGTCGGTTAGGCGCGGGCTGGTTTCCACCATGGTAATATGGGCGGCTGCGATGAATTCAGGGCTTAATTGTTGCGCTGTGCGCAGCAAGTCTTTCATCAATGTGCCGCGGCCCGGTCCCATTTCACAAAGGGTGAACGTGGCTGGTTTGCCCATGGCCAGCCATTGCGACACACACCAGACGCCAATCAGCTCGCCAAACATCTGGCTGACTTCAGGTGCTGTGATAAAATCACCCTTCGCGCCGAAAGGCTCCTGCACCATGTAATAACCAGCTTCACGATCACCAAGGCAGGCCAGCATATATTCGCTGACCGTGATCGGCCCCTGGGCTTCAATGCGGCGCTTGAGGCGCTGTGCGAGACTGGATGAGGACATGGTGCTTGTCTTAAACTTAAGGTCTGGCAGCTTCAGGTGCTGCCATTTGCGCACGGATCATCGCCCAAAGGCCGAGCAAGACCATCGGTACTGATAAAACCATGCCCATGGTGAGCCAGTCGCCGGCCAGATAGCCAAGCTGGGCATCCGGTTCACGGAAGAACTCGACAATAATGCGCGAGACGCCATAGCCGGTGACAAATGCGCCAGCGATAAAGCCCGGTTTTTTGAGTTTTTTGAAACCCCAGACGAGAATGGCGAGGATGATGAAAAGCACAAAACCTTCAAGCGCTGCTTCATAAAGCTGGCTTGGATGGCGCGGCAGCTCTCCGCCATTGGGGAAGTAAAATGCCCAAGGCACATCACTGACACGTCCCCAGAGTTCGGAATTGATGAAATTGGCGATACGCACAACGCCAAGGCCGATTGGCACACCGGCAGCAATCACATCAAACATGCTCCAGACTGCAATTTTGCGCGAGCGTGCAAAAAGGATCATTGCAATGGTGGTGCCGAGAATGCCGCCATGAAAGGACATGCCGCCGTCCCAGACTGCGGGAATGGCAAGCGGATTGGAAATGTAGAAGCTGAAATTATAAAACAGCACATAACCGAGACGGCCACCGATGACGACACCGAGCGCTGCCCAGACGACAAAATCATCAAGCATGATCGGCTGCATCGGTGCTTGGTTGTGCGCCCAGAGACGATGGTTTTGCAAAAGCTTTTTGCCGTACCACCATGCAAATAAAATGCCAATAATATAGCCCAAGCCATACCAGTGGATGGCAAGCGGCCCGACTGAGAAAATCACCGGATCAATATCAGGAAAAGCAAGGCTCGAGAGAGGCAGGAGTTGGGTCGACATTCAAATTCTCCGGAAATCGTGCAAGCCTTGCTATAAATAAAATCGGACTAAATAACGGATATTTAAGTCACGCGTACCGCTATATAAACGATCTTGGATGGGTTTTTCCAGTAGCAGATTTTAATTCTCGTGCTTGCATAGGAAGCTTGCGGGTCTTAAATCTGAAAATAAGTCAGCAATTACTGAAATCAAACGGGCGTGATGCCCTTTGTGCAAATGACAAGGATGATAGTCATGACCAGCGGATCGAACAGAATTCTGGATGAACTGGCCAAACTCGTGACCGATGCGGCTGGCGCTGCACAGGGTGTGCGCGGCGAAGTTGAAACCGCATTGCGCTCGCAGGGCGAACGCGTCCTCAATGCGCTGGATGTGGTGCAGCGTGAGGAGTTTGAGATTGTGCGTGATCTGGCGATCAAGGCACGCGCTGAAAATGCAGCTCTGTTGCAGAAAATCGAAGCGCTCGAAGCACGGTTAACCAAGCTAGAGTCTGATTCTTAAGCAGAATTTCTGCTAAACGCTGTTTTTTACGCTTGTGCATAAAGTTTTTAACAAGAAATTTATCAACAGGCAAAAAGGGCGAAAATCCCTTGTGATTGAATCCTTTAACGACGGGCACGACAGTGCCCGTTTTCATGTTTCCACATCCTTTCTCGCCTGTTTTTATAAAAGGGACTAGCGCTCAGAGTCTGCATCAATAGACTGAAAACACTACATGATTCGAAATCGGGGTCATGGAGTTCAAGTGGTGGGGGCTACTTGTGGGGCTATATGTAGGTCTGGGCGTTTTTCAGACTGCTTTCCGAGTCAGTAAGCCAATATCTTTGGCCAGTATCGTTGCGTATGTGCGTGTGCCCTTGAACGGTAGATCACCCGACCGGTGATTTATGGTTCAACCTATCAATCCGGTTTCTTTGTTTGCGCGAGTGTTTTGCGCTGCAAGCAGAGCGAACCAGGTGAGCATCATGTTCGCCGGACTAAGAATACGCTGATGCGTGCAGGACAGGAAACAGATATGAGCCTTGTGGAGCTTGAATTCGCACGTGAATTACATCCCGTTGATGTGATCGAGCATGTTGCCAATTCAAATGAATGGTCTTTTGAGCGCACCGGAGACGACGAAATTGCTATTTCTGTCGCGGGAAGCTGGACGGACTATCATATTTCTTTTTCATGGATGGAAGACTATGAGGCGCTGCATCTGGCCTGCGCCTTTGATATTAAAGTGGCAGAACCGCGTGTTAACGAGGTGTTGCGCCTGTTATCATTGATCAATGAGCAGCTTTTAATGGGGCATTTTGATCTGTGGCGACAGGAAGGGGCGATTATGTATCGCCAATCCCTTTTGCTGGCCGGTGGTGCAGAGCCAACCAGCCGTCAGGTGGAAGTGTTGCTTTCCAGCGCGATTGAAGCATGCGAAACCTATTTTCAGGCCTTCCAGTTTGTTGTCTGGTCTGGCGTTACAGCGCGTGAAGCGATGGAGAGTGTATTGTTTGAAACTGTTGGTCAGGCTTGATTTTTCAAGCCAGCAAGCGACAGGAAACATATAAAAACTGGGAACGGATATGAGTGAGACAAGCGTGATTGCCGATACGATTACATGGGGCGACTTTGAAAAGGTCGATATTCGTGCCGGCACCATTATTGAAGCGCAGCCTTTTCCTGAAGCACGCAAGCCTGCTTTCAAACTGAAGATTGATTTCGGTGCCGATATTGGCGTGAAGAAAACTTCGGCGCAGATTACCAAACATTATCAGCCGGAAGATCTGGTCGGCAAACAGGTGATGGCAGTGGTGAATTTTCCACCGCGTCAGATCGGCCCTTTCATGTCGGAAGTGCTGACACTCGGTATGCCGGATGAAGCTGGTGATGTGGTGTTGGTGACAACAGACAAAACCATTCCGAACGGCGGCAGATTGTTTTAATCTTTATTATTGATTGAAATTTTAGAACCGGTCTTAGCAGGTGCTGAGGCCGGTTTTTTTATGTCGCTCATTATGCCGGAATTTGAATGACTGCGCGTAAGCCGCCAAGCGGACTGTCGTGCAAGGTGATGTCGCCGCCGTGGCTGCGGGCAATGTCGCGTGCAATGGCAAGGCCAAGGCCGGTTCCGCCTGCATCCTGATTGCGCGCTGCATCAAGACGCACAAACGGCTTGAATACATCTTCGCGGCTTTCTTCCGGAATACCGGAGCCGTTATCATCTACGGTGATTTCCAGAAAACCATCCTGATGGCGTGCATGCAGATCAACCTTATCGGCATAGCGCAGCGCATTGGAAACAAGATTGGACACCAGTCGGGAAAAATCATTCGGGCGCACATTCACATCCGGTGAACCGTCAATGGATGCGGTTAAATCCTTACCGCGTAAGGTGCTGTCATGTTTCAGCCGGTCGAACAGGATTTGCAGATCAAGCACAGAAGTTTCCTCTGAACCCTCGCCACGCGCAAAGGCCAGATAGCCTTCCAGCATGGTCTGCATATCGGTGATGTCCTGATTGAGCGGTTCTGTATCAAGAGAGTTTCCGGCCAGCGCCAATTGTAATTTAAAGCGGGTCAGAATGGTGCGCAGATCATGACTGACCCCGCTCAGCATTGCGGTGCGCTGCTCGATCTGGCGCTCAATACGCTCACGCATCTGGATAAAGGCAATGCCGGCTTTGCGCACTTCCTCGGCGCCTTGCGGCTTAAAGCCCTCAGGCATTGCGCGCCCTTTACCAAAGCTTTCGGCAGCATCCGCCAATTGCTGGATCGGCTTGATCTGATTACGCAGGAAGAAGATCGCAATTGTCAGCAATACAAGTGCCGTGCCGACCATCCATGTCAGGAAAATGCCGGTATTGGAGGCATAGGCCTGTGAGCGTCTGGCAAAAACACGCAGCACATTATTTTCAAGTTTAACGCGGATTTCAACGAGATCGGAATCGCCGACCGTATCAATCCAGAACGGGCGATTGATCTGGCGGGTGATTTCCTCGCTCAAGAAATAATCAAGAATAGAAAAGAATGGTTTCGGACTGGGAGCTGGCAGCGGATCAGGCGGCAGAATGGAAATATTGAGTGCTAATCGCTGCTGCGCGATGCGGATGACATTTTCATAATCAGCTTCTTGCGGATAGGTTTCCAGCAGATCAATGATAGCGGAAATATCGCGCACCACAGCCGTTGAAAGGCGCTCGGTGACCATTTGCCAGTGGCGTTCCATAAAGACAAAAGCCACCACTGACTGCAAAAGCACCATCGGCGCGATGATAATAATCAGCGAGCGCGCATAGAGACCTTTCGGAATCCATGTGCTGAACCAGTATTTCAGAGCCGTCCAAGGGTGTGTCATGGTCTGAGATCCTCAGTCGCCAAATTCTGTCCCTTTTCGTTCTGATCTTTTAAACTGTGAAAGCGGTTTCTATTCAATACTCAGCTTGTAACCAATGCCGCGTACTGTTTGCAGCCAGATCGGAGTGGCCGGATCCTGCTCGATTTTACGGCGCAGACGGTTGATCTGCACGTCGATGGTGCGTTCGCCCACTTCTCCTTCCGCACCGGTCAGCTCGTGACGCGGGACGGTATCACCGGCGCGCTCCGCAAATATGGCCATAATATCGCGTTCGCGGTCGGTGAGCTTGATAACTTCGCTGCCCTTTTTCAATTCGCGGCGCGGAATAAAGAATGTGTAAGGGCCAAAAACAATTTGCTCAATTTTTGGCTGAGTGGCGGGTGCGCCGCGACGCAGAATATTATTGATGCGCAACAGCAATTCGCGCGGATCAAAAGGTTTTGGCAGATAATCATCTGCACCTGCTTCCAGGCCATCAATGCGGCTGTCGGTTTCTGACAGGGCAGTGAGCATCAAAATAGGAACGGTCTTTTTCTCGCGCAAAGAGCGCGTGAGGGATACGCCTGTTTCACCCGGCATCATAACATCAAGAATGAGCAGGTCGAAATCAATGCCTTCCAGCTTACGCCGTGCTTCGGCAGCGCTTGCGGCAATGGTGACGCGAAAGCCGCTGGTGGTGAGAAATTGCGAAAGCAGACTGCGGATGCGTGTATCGTCATCAACAACCAGCAGGTGCGGTGCATCATCTGAGATAAGTTGATCTTCAACGAGCATAGCGCACTCCGTTTTCTAAGGTGTTAGTCACAGGCATTAAGTTGATGGAAGACTGGTTTTTACAAAAGGACGTTCTGTTGCACTACCATAATCTGCCGGATCAAAACTGTCGATTTGAATCCGGCGATCAGGATTGACCATTTTATAAAGAAAACGCTCAATAATATGACGTTCTTCTTCAGAGCAATTGTCGAGAGCACTGGCAATGCGGTGTGACTGCGGCGTTGCCAGCGACAATGTCAGGGTGCGGCCAGTCTCGGTTGGATATAGTTTTCTGTGGCGTCTGTCGTGCGCGGCAGTGATTTGCAGCACATGACCGGTGTCGATCAGCTGCTTCAGCACGCGAGACAGGCTTTGTTTGGTAATGCGCAACAAATCTAAAAGTTCCGCAACCGTCATGCCGGGCTTACGATTGATAAAGTAGAGCACGCGGTGATGCGCACGGCCAAAACCGATTTTTTCAAGGATCAAATCCGGATCAGCGGTAAAATCACGATAAGAGAAGAACAAGAGTTCGATAATATCGAGATTGTCTGCCTCGCGTGCAGAAAGCGGGGTCTCAACTGAGGCAGTTATATTTTCAGAATTCACATCATAGCTCCGGTCATCTGGTTATGAATATGTCAGTATGCGCAACCGATTTCAATGACGCAGGCCGCAAAGCCACGGCTATTCCTGTGAATGGTCAAAACGTTATGCATGCAGCTTTATTATTACGTTACCTGATTATTGATTATGCATTTTTATAAAGTGATATTACGCTTTAATCCATGTATTTCTATGCGAAGACTGTGGTCAATTCTATTTTTATGAGTAAATGAATCGCAATTTATTTGACATTATTGGCTTTCTGATGATCATCAAGTAACTGGATTCTTTAATCTCATGCACAACCTTGATGGGAAGGATAAGTCATGGATGCTCTTCTGCCTATTGTTTTGCAATTGATCTCTGGTGCAGTTGGCGGCAATATTGCCGGAGCTGTTAAGAATTTGAGCCTCGGAACAACCGGTAATACTGTTGCCGGTGGTATCGGTGGTGTTATTTTGGGGCAATTACTGCCGCTTTTGAATAATGGCAGCCTTGATTCCCTGCTGAATGGCGCGATCGGCCAGCTGGCTGGCGGTGGTATCGGTGGTATCGTTCTGACTGCTATTATTGGCATGATCAAAAACGCAGCCGCCAATAAAGCTTAAAAAAACTATAAGGCAGTCCTGAAGTTTCGGCTGCCTTATATTTTGTTTTGGTAAGAGCGACAGGAAACCGGTCATGAAACTGATCGGTTTTTTTATATTTTAATCATCGTTCTGTGTCGCCGGAGCATAATTCCTTAAGCCTGCATCAGTGTATGGTTAAATTACGCTCTGATTTTAAAGTGTTAGAGCGACTTTTGTGTGCCAAGTCAGACACACGGGGCTCTAAAGCCTTGTTTGTATGCACGGGGCGGCATATTTGATGATCAGTCTTTTTAATATATGGAGTGCATTGTGGGGCAGCTACAGGCGATTATCATACCGGTGACGGCATTTCAGCAAAACTGTACTTTGCTGTTTGACAGTGAAACCAAAAAAGGGGTCGTGATTGATCCGGGTGGTAATGCTGATCGTATCGTAGAAGCGGTAAAAGCCCATAATGTGGATGTGGAAGCCATTTGGCTGACCCATGGGCATCTGGATCATGTTGGCGGGGCGCTTGATCTGAAAGATGCGCTGAATGTAAACATTATCGGCCCGCATATTGATGATAAAGAGCTGATGGCCAATGTGGAGAGCTCTGCCGCACGCTATAATCTGCCGGATAAAATGCGTAATCTTGCTTCAGATCAATGGCTGAACGAAGGCGAGCATGTTTCGTTTTCCGGTCATGATTTTGAAGTGTTTCACTGCCCGGGGCATTCGCCGGGGCATGTGGTTTTCTATAATAAAGCTGCATCTTTTGCGCTGGTGGGCGATGTGTTGTTCAACGGTTCAGTCGGGCGCACTGATCTGCCGGGTGGCGATCATGATGCCTTGATCAGCTCGATTAAAGATAAATTATTGCCGCTCGGCGATGAAGTCGGCTTCTTGTGCGGCCATGGGCCGGGCAGCCGTTTTGGTGATGAGCGCCGCGGTAATCCATTTCTTGTATGATTAAAGCAATTATAAAGAAGCCCCCGAACATGGCTGCGCGGGGGCTTTTTGATTAGTTGGCGACGCAGAAATGGTCAGCACCGTCATAACCGCGATAAGTACCGGTTTTCGGATTGAAAGAACGGAACTTCTGTGAGCAGTAATTATACCATGCCTGCGACCAAGGCTGCGCGCCACCGCGATATTTCACGCTTGCAGGTGCTGGCGGATAGGCGTTGTAAGCTGGCTGCGGCGGGTAATAAACGCGTGGTGGCGGAGGAGGCGCATAGGTTGGGGGGCTTGGCTGAGACAGCGCACCGGCAATGATTGCACCTGCGGCCAAACCAATAACACCGGCGGCAATCGCATCGCTTCTGTCGCGTTTGCGCGGACGGTCATAGTTCGGGCGTGGTCTGTTCCAGTCATTGCGACCGCCGTGCCAGCCGCCGTGACGGCCATTGTTCCAACCGCCATTGCCACGCCATGAATCTGCGGATGCAGTGCTGATAGGCGCTGCAACGGCTGCCATAGCGGCAAAACCTAATATTGCGGTTTTCAAAAACTTGTTCATTCTGCTTCTCCTTCGGGAGTAAACTCTCTGATTGAATTCAGGCGGAAGAGACTGAATTTGGTTGCTGCATTTGCAGCTCATGATGCATTGATAAACAATGCTGCATGAATGGAAGCTGAACGAAATTTAAACGCTGAATTTTGTGCAAAAAATGTTTCGCCCGCCGATCAGCAGATGGGCGGGCGGATATTATGAACTGTCGGATCTAACTTATTTTTGTGCGAAAACCTGCTCATAAACTTCGCGGATGGATGTGGCTTCACGCTGTAGCGGGAAGTATTTCTGAGTGTTTAACAATGCTGCTTCGGCATGTTTCTGTGCCACTTCAGGCGAGGCCAGATAAGGGCGAATGGCTTCCCGCAAACGATTGCCGTCGCCGGCAGGGACAACCGAGCCGGTTTTGCCTTCAATAATCATTTCCGCATAAGCGCCGGCATTACTTGCCACCACTGCGGTTTTCGACGCCATCGCTTCCAGTGGTGTGAGGCCAAAGCCTTCATTACGTGATGGCGCAACATAAAGTGTGAGGCGGCGATACCAAACACGAATGTCCGGTACTTCACCTAAAATCAGAATGCGATCCTGTAAGCCTGCTTTAGCAATACGGGTTTTCAGGTCGTTTTCAAAACTTTGATGCTCTGCGGTGGTGCGGCCGGTAATGACGGCTGTCCATTCCGGATAATCCGGCAGCAATTTGATCATCGCGTCGACAAACAGGTCGGTGCCTTTTTGATGGCGCACGCGGCCAAAACAGCCAATGGCATATTTACCGGCCAGACCGGAAGATGCAAATTCATCATCCTGATCGACAGGCGGATGAAAGCGTTCCAGATCAACGCCATGCATGATGACGGTATGAGGCACTTTCAAAAAGCTGCCTGAACGGCTGCTGGTAGCAATCACGGCATTCATGCGGCGGATCAGCCATTTGGTGAATGGCTTGTGATCGCGCTGAGCCGCAGAGGTAAATACAAGACGCAATTTCATCCGCAATACATCGCGCATGAGGATGCCCGCAATCATCTCGACATTACGTCTTGCATGCCAGATGCGAAAGTTGCGCTTTTCGGGCTTGCTCCAGAAAGAGAAAATGGCCGTCCATTTGAGATGGGGCAGATCGGCAGGCAGGCCAGGCCCCATCGTGGCAATGTTCAGGCCTTCACGTCTTTGCAACGGGATAAGCTGAACAATCGTCGAGGTGACACCGGATAAGCGCTTTTTAAAATTGGGCGCAATGACCTCTGTCTTGTGGACGGACACCTCAGTTTGCCGGACGGGAACCTGCATTTGCTTTTATCTCTTAGACGAATTTGAAGCTCAGGATTTCATATGAACGTGAGCCGCCCGGTGCGTTTACTTCAATTGTATCGCCTTCGCCTTTACCGATCAGCGCGCGCGCAATCGGGGAGGAGATGGAAATACGACCCTGTTTGACGTCAGCTTCCTGATCGCCAACAATCTGATAAATCTTTTCCGCTTCGGTTTCTTCATCAATCAAAGTGATGGTTGCACCAAATTTAATGCGATCGCCGCTCAATTTGGTAACATCAATGACTTCAGCGCGTGCAATCAGGTCTTCCAGTTCGGAAATGCGGCCTTCATTGAGGCTCTGCGCTTCTTTAGCAGCATGATATTCAGCATTTTCCGAAAGGTCGCCATGTGCTCTTGCTTCTGAAATGGCCAGAATAATATTCGGACGTTCCACCTGTTGACGGTTGCGTAATTCTTCTTTCAGGTTTTCGAAACCGCCGGGTGTCATCGGAAATTTGTCCATACCCTGTCCTTTCGTGAGCCTAGCAGGCTAAAATTATGCGAGAGGCCCATGTGCTGAACGCCTTTGCGTGTCAGCCATTCATGCGCCAAACGGTTAAACATCATGACGGCAGACAAAAAGAAAACGGTGACCGAAGGTCGAACTCCGGTACCGTCTCTTAGTCATCTTTGCCTCAGTATAGCATTTGTTGCAGGCTTTTCACGTGGAAAATAAACTTTTCCCGAAACATTCTCGCTAAAAGCCGTTTTTAACTTCGAGGAACGGCTAGTGAGACAAAGAATGTCGCGGTGCAATGCAGGTCTGCACGAGCTTTACTGACTTTATTATATAGGGACAGAATTCTGCATTGTGTAGCTGTTGATGCTAACAGCCGGATCACGCGGTTTTGACGACTAATTTTGCATCTGGGCTTGCACATTCACACGAAATTGATAAAGGGCGCAAAGCTGATTTATAGCGGGCAATTGTCAAATGGTGCGTTTTGAGGCATAATGGAATGAGCAGGCTGCATTGAAATAGTAGTGTAAAGCTCTCATGAAATGAGGGCAGGAATTTAACCGTCCTGTCAACGCATTTGTTTGAAATAATTTAAGAATATCATACTGCTTGGTGATTCTGGCTTAGGTAGAGCGTTTTGCTGTGCTTTAAATCGGAGTTGAATTTACTTATTGGCGGCTCTTTGGCATAATATATTACTAAAATTGATTATAAGTATGAATTATTTTTAATTGACTGAAACTTGGCTGGAATTAGTTATGAACTTTCTGTGGGGGCTTTAAAGCCTCCCCGATGTCGATGCTGAAATGGTTATCGGATAGTGAAGAGGAACTTTAACAATGAATCGCACAAAAGCGTTTTCGAATTTTACTCGCCGGGATTTACTCTCGCTGATCGGTGCTACAGCCGGTGGTGCGGTGATGTATCAGGCAATGACCAGCCTTGGTCATGCTGCAGAATCCGGTTACAAAGGTCCAGTTAAGCTGGAAGGCGATCCTAAAGGTGCCACAGTTCTGATTCTGGGTGCTGGTCTTGCAGGTATGACCGCAGCACTCGAAATGCGTCAGGCTGGCTATAAAGTTAAGATCCTCGAATATAATGATCGTCCGGGTGGCCGTAACTGGACAGTGCACGGCGGTGACAAGTTTACTGAAATTGACGGCACAACACAGACTTGTGAATTTGACAAAGACCAGTACATCAATCTGGGTCCTTGGCGTATTCCTTACCATCACCATGCGGTGCTGGATTATTGTAAGCGTCTCGGCGTTAAACTGGAGCCATTCCAGCAGCTGAACTACAATGCATTCCTGCATTCAACCGAAGCTTTTGGCGGCAAGCCACAGCGCATCCGTGATGTGAAGGTTGATTTCCAGAGCCATTCTGCCGGTCTGCTTGCAAAAGCAACCAAAAAGGGCGGTCTGGATGAGCTGGTAACCAAGGAAGATCAGGAAATTCTGCTTGAAGCCATGCGCTCATGGGGCGTTCTTGACGAGAATTTCGATTATGTGAAGAGCATTCACACTGCCGAATTCCGCGGTTATGAAAAAGATCCAGGCGGCGGCGTTGGTGCCAAGCCGGTTCCTAGCGATCCTTACAAGTTTGAAGATTTGCTGCGCTCGAATCTGTGGCAATATCTGTCAAACTTCAACCTGTATGAATTCCAGACCACCATGTTCCAGCCTGTTGGCGGTATGGGTGTTATCGGTCAGGCTTTTGCTAAGGAAGTCGGCGACCTCATCACTTACAAGTGTAAAGTCACCAAAATCCAGCAGAGCGATAAGGGCGTAACCGTCACTTATGAAGATGTTGAAAATCCAGGCACAATGAAAGAAGAAAGCGCTGACTGGTGTATCTGCACCATTCCTCTGCCGATTCTTGCCCAGATTGAAACCAATCTCAGCTCAGAAATGAAGGGTGCAATCGCTGCGGTTCCTTACGTTTCTTCTGTGAAGTTCGGTCTGCAGTTCAAGCGCCGCTTCTGGGAAGAAGACGAGCACATCTTCGGTGGCATCAGCTTCACCAACCTGCCTATCGGCCAGATTTCCTACCCAAGCACCAATTACAACATGGGCGGCAAGGGCGTTCTGCTCGGCGGTTATACATGGAATGGACCAAACTCATATGAGTTTACCTCTTTGTCACCTGCTGATCGCGTGGCCAAGGCTGTTGAATATGGTGCAGAAATTCATCCTCAGTACAAGGACGAATTTGAAAACGGTGTGAGCTGGGCATGGCATCGCAGCCCGTACACATTGGGTTGTGCCGGTGACTGGACTGATGAAATGCGTGAAGAGCATTACCAGAACCTCTGCAAAATCGACGGCCGCGTTGTGCTTGCAGGTGAGCATTGCTCTTACATCCCTGGCTGGCAGGAAGGTGCGATCCTTTCGTCACTTGATGCAATCACCAGACTTCATGAGCGCGTGATCAAAGGCTAAGGGTTTTCCCCTTAGCTTTCTTCGGCTCGATGAAAGGAACATTCAAATGAAAAATATTTCTCTTCTGGTTCGCCCATTGGCGTTGGCTGCAACCGCAGCTACCATTCTTGGTGTAGCCGCTCCTGCTGCTCTGGCAGACTCTGCCGGAACTGGTTTGAGCAGCAGCAATACTTTTGCAGCTCAGACCGGTCAGGAACTGTACGAAACTGTTTGCCAGGCTTGCCATATGGCAGAAGGTAAGGGTGCAGTTGGGGCTGGTTATTATCCGGCATTGGCTAAAAATGAAACTTTGGCTGAAGCCAGCTACCCGATCTATGTTCTGTTGAACGGTTTGAAGGGTATGCCACCAGTTGGTCAGATGATGAATGACGAGCAGATTGCTGCCGTTGTGACATATATCCGCACTAATTTCGGTAACGACTACAAAGAGCCTGTAACAGCTCAGGACGTAGCCGATAACCGTTAATCATAAAATGCAGATGCCGTGTGTAAAACACGGCATCTGTTTATGACGGCCTTTTTCTCGCCCACTTTTTCAATGCTTATCGAAGTGTAAATCGATATAAGGAAATATCCATGAAGAATTTGACAGCTGCTGCAGTTTGCGCTTTAGGCGTTATGCTTTCTGGCCAGGCTTTTGCTCAAGATGTTATTCGTCATAAAACACCGGGCTCGGATTTCCCGATTGCTCAGGCAGTAGAAGTACCGGCAGGAAAAACAACCGTTTACCTCAGCGGAGCAGTTCCGACTGTAGTCGATGAAAAAGCAGAAAAAAATACGATTGCTGCTTATGGTGATACAAAGGCACAGACAGAAACTGTATTTAAGTCGATTGAAAAATCACTGGCTTCGCTCGATCTGAAAATGAGCGACGTTGTTAAAATGCAGGTTTTCCTCGTTGGAGATCCTGAAAAGGGTGGCAAGATGGACTTTGCCGGCTTCATGGAAGGCTACACCCAGTTCTTCGGCACCGAAGCACAGCCTAACCTGCCTTCACGTTCCGTCATGCAGGTTGCAGCACTTGCAAGCCCGGCATGGCTGGTTGAAATTGAAGTAACGGCTGTTCGCCCGTAATCTTTAAGCATGTGTCAGATTGATTTGGTCTGATTAACGCTTGGATTGGGAACAGATTGTTACCAGCCTTTAAGAAGTCGCTCTTCGGAGCGGCTTTTTTTGTTGCTATGTACGTAGTCAGAAAATTAGCGCTGTTAATCATCTGACCAGACATACACGAAGCTTCAATGGGCAGCTCTTGCTGTTGCAGTGCAACTGTGGCTATAGGATTAGGTGGAATACAACTCGTATTCATTCATCATTTTCTGTCGTTTTCAGGTTTTGCACTATGTCGCGTCTTCAGGCTAATTTGCTTCTTCTGCTCGCTGGTATGATTTGGGGGATGGGTTTTGTTGCCCAGTCCACCGCTATGGCAAGTATCGGGCCGTTTATGTTTATTGCGGTTCGTTCTGTTATTGCAAGTTTCAGTATTTTGCCGATGGCTATTGCGGAAGGTAATCGGGCAAAGCAGAGTCTGAACAGGCGCGATTATCTTTTCTTTGCGGCCATTGGTTTGGTATTGTTCACCGGCCTTGCTGCGCAGCAAATTGGTTTGCAAACGACATCTGTTACCAATGCCGGTTTCTTAACTGGTCTTTATCTGATTTTGGTGCCGGTTTTAGGCGTGCTTATTTTCCGTGCGTGGCCGCATGGAATTATCTGGCCATGTTCGCTGGCAGCGCTGGCAGGTATTTTTCTGTTGTCTGGTGGCGAACTCAGTGCCTTGAAACAAGGCGACTGGCTGGTGATGTTCGGGGCATTTTTCTGGGCGTTGCAGGTCTTATTGATCGGGCAGGCAAACCGTAGCGGACGCCCGATTACCTTAAGTGTGGTGCAGTTTGCCACGTGTGCAGTAATCGGTTTTATCTTTGCCTTTACGCTTGGTGAGGTGGATTGGTCGGCGGTTGCTGTTACATGGAAAGAGCTATTGTTTACCGGCGTGTTTTCGTCTGGTGTTGCCTTTACCTTGCAAGCGATCGGGCAGCGTTATACCACGCCGCCACAGGCCGCTATTTTCCTCTCCTCGGAAGCATTGTTTGCTGCATTTTTCGGTGCGATTTTCTTAAGCGAACGCTTGTCTTTTGTCGGGCTCATTGGCTGTGCTTTGATTTTCGTCTCTATGCTGGCCGTTGAAATTATCCCGATACTGACCGCAAAGAAACCTCAGGCTGTGGTTACGCCTTAAAGATAAATGATGCGCCAAGGGCAATGAGAGCGAAGCCGATCAGGTGATTCCAGCTAAAAGCTTCTTTCAGATAGAAAACTGAAAAGAATGCAAAGATGATCAGAGTGATCACTTCCTGAATTGTTTTCAGCTGGACGGTTGTGTAAACGGCTGAACCGATCCGGTTGGCAGGCACGGCCAGGCAATATTCGGCAAGTGCAATGCCCCAGCTGAGGAAGATGACGGTAATCAGCGATGCTTGCGGAAATTTTAAATGTCCGTACCACGCGGTGGTCATAAATACATTGGACATGATGAGCAGAATAATGGGAAGAATTGCCGGAGAGATTAAAAACGCCATTTCAGTAGATCCCGAAGAAACGCCAAATTTGACAAGACAGATTTTGATATATGGTGGAATGCTGGCAGGCTTGATGCTTGCAGGCTGCACGAAACATAATGCAGTGGCGGATTTGGTGGCTCCTTTGCCGCCTGCAACAGTACGTGCTTATGAGGCTGTGCCCAATCATCATGTGGTTGCGGCCGCGGAGCCTGCCATTCTTGGTCTGGCAGAGGAGCAGGATATTGAAAGCCTGAGGCTCGCTCGCTGCCAGACGAATAAGACATGTAAATAATCATAAGGCGCAGGGCAGAAAAGCCTTATGCGCTGATGATTTCTTCTGCGATCGGGGTTGGTTTGCCGTCTGCATCAAGGGCAACCATGACAAATTCACCATGAGTGACAAGATCCATCTGCTGGGACAAATAACGCTGTGCCCAGGTTTCAACTTTCAAGGTGATGGATGTGCGGCCAACTTTGGTGATATCGGTATAGATGCATAAGGTGTCACCGACCTTGACCGGTTTGGCAAAGGACATTTCACGTACCGCAGCGGTCACTACACGACCGCCTGCACGTTCTGCCGCGCGGATGCCACAGGATAAATCCATCTGTGCCATAACCCAGCCGCCGAAAATATCCCCGGCCGCATTGGCATCGCATGGCATGGCCTGTGTGCGGATGGTCAATGTGCCTTTTGGTGAGGTGGTTTCTGACATTTTGCACTCCTGGAAATTAAATGTTCTGATAATGGATTTAAGCCTTAAGCAAAGCAATTCCCACTCTTAAATTGCATACACTATGATAAAGTGCTGAGGCTGATGGAACGTTTAGGCATATTCATGCGTTATCCGTCACAGGCTTAAATAGGAGCTGCACCCATGAAAGTTTTTTTAAGAACTGCATTGCTTGCAGTTGGTTTAATTGCAGCCGGAGCTGCACAGGCAGCCAATGCAATTGTGACCGCTGATTTGAATGTAAGAGCAGGGCCCGGCACGAAATATCGTACCCTTGGTGCAATTCCTAATCGTGCCCGGGTTGATGTTAGCGGGTGTACCAGCGGTTATGGCTGGTGTCAGGTGCGTTATGGTGGTCTGCAAGGCTGGGCATCATCACGCTATCTGGCGACGCGTGTCGGATCATCGGGCAATTATCAGTCAAATAATTTTTCCAATAATGCCGCGGCCATCGGTATTCCGCTGATTGCGGGTGTGGTGATTGGATCAGCAATTAACAGTCGCAATGATCGTTATTATCGCGATGATTATTATGGCCGTCCGCACTGGAACCGCCCGCATCGTCCAAACCGCCCGCATTGGAATCATAATCGTCCGGGACGCCCGAACTGGGATCGCCCGAACAGACCCAATCGTCCGTATTGGAATAATTCGGGTCGTCCGAACGGCAATCATGGCCGTCCGCGCCCGCATCGCTATAACTGATTTGTACTTGGTTTGATCTGTTTGTTCTGGTAATGTACCATATCGGCTAAGAGCATGAGACGATTTTGTTGCATGCTCTTTTCTTTCCTCAGCGAGATCGCCATATTAGCATCATGACCTCTTCAAAAGATAAGCCACCTTTTTCACAAGCCGATGCTGAAAGCAGTATTTCTGGTTTTGCCGAAGCCCCGCAACCGTCGCTTTCGCGAACACCTTTCAGTGCGTCGATTGCGGATTGGGCAAAGGAAATCAGCGATGCAGCCGAGCAGGATGCGGCTGCAAAAACTGCCCCAAAAACTGCCCCAAAAACTTTAAAGAAAACGGCTAAAACACCAGTGAAAAAGGCCGATAGCGCTAAGGTCAATGCGGCGCGTACATCGCGCGGCACCTCTATTGGTACTGCTGCTACGGCTAAAGAGCGAGCTGCTGCTGGTCTTAATCCGGTTTCCGGCCTTGATGTGGCGCTTGAAGATGCTGATAAAATCTCGCCGTCTGGCGCGACAGCTACTGTGCAAGCCCTGTCCGATCTGATTGAGTCCGGTAATCCGCTGTTTAAAAATGGTGAGTTGTGGACGCCACATCGTCCTGTCAGGCCGGAAAAATCCGAAGGCGGACGGGCGATTAAACTGGAAACGGAGTTTACACCTTCCGGTGATCAGCCGACTGCGATCAAAGATCTGGTTGATGGTTTGCAAGATGGTGAGCGCACACAGGTTTTGCTTGGTGTGACCGGTTCAGGTAAAACCTTCACCATGGCGCAGGTGATCCAGCAAACTCAGCGTCCGGCACTGATTTTGGCGCCAAATAAAACATTGGCTGCGCAGCTCTACGGTGAGTTTAAAAGTTTCTTTCCGAATAATGCGGTCGAATATTTTGTTTCTTATTATGATTATTATCAGCCGGAAGCCTATGTGCCGCGTTCTGATACGTTCATTGAGAAAGAATCATCAATCAACGAGCAGATCGACCGGATGCGTCATGCGGCGACCCGTTCGCTGCTTGAGCGCGATGATTGTATTATCGTAGCATCGGTTTCCTGTATTTATGGTATTGGTTCGGTTGAGACCTATACCGCGATGACTTTTGAAATGAAGATTGGTGACAGGCTCGATCAGCGCCAGCTGCTCGCCGATCTGGTCGCACAACAATATAAGCGGCAGGATATCAATTTTGTCCGTGGCTCTTTCAGAGTGCGTGGCGACACAATCGAACTCTTTCCGGCTCACTTGGAAGATAGCGCGTGGCGCATTTCCATGTTTGGCGATGAGATCGAAACCATAACCGAATTTGACCCGCTGACGGGGCAGAAAACCGGCGATCTGCAATCGGTCAAGATTTATGCGAATTCGCACTATGTGACACCACGTCCGACGCTCAATCAGGCGATCAAGTCGATTAAAGCAGAATTGCATGATCGTTTGGAAGAGCTGACAAGGGCAGGGCGTTTGCTGGAAGCGCAACGCCTTGAGCAACGCACAACATTTGATGTGGAAATGTTGGAAGCGACCGGCTCTTGTGCAGGGATTGAAAACTATTCGCGTTATCTCACAGGACGTAAGCCGGGCGAGCCGCCGCCGACATTGTTTGAATATATTCCTGACAATGCGCTTGTTTTCCTTGATGAAAGCCATGTGACCATTCCGCAGATCGGCGGCATGTATCGCGGTGACTTCAGACGTAAAGCAACACTGGCCGAATATGGTTTCCGTTTGCCGTCTTGTCTTGATAACCGTCCGCTGCGCTTTGAAGAGTGGGACGCAATGCGCCCGCAAACCGTGGCTGTTTCGGCAACGCCCGGTAAGTGGGAAATGGAAGAGGCAGGTGGTGTCTTTGCTGAGCAGGTCATTCGTCCGACCGGTCTGATTGATCCGCCGGTGGAAGTCCGTCCGGCAAAAAGTCAGGTCGATGATGTGCTGGGTGAAATTCGGGCCACGGCACAGCAAGGATATCGTACATTGGTGACAGTGCTCACCAAGCGTATGGCGGAAGACCTGACCGAATATCTGCATGAGCAGGGCGTGCGTGTGCGCTATATGCACTCCGATATTGATACGCTGGAACGAATTGAAATCATCCGTGATTTGCGTCTGGGTGCTTTTGATGTGCTGATCGGTATTAACTTGCTACGTGAAGGTCTGGACATTCCGGAATGTGGCTTTGTGGCTATCTTGGATGCCGATAAGGAAGGTTTCCTGCGTTCTGAAACATCACTTGTTCAGACAATCGGTCGTGCCGCGCGTAACGTCGACGGTAAGGTTATTCTTTATGCGGATAAGATCACCGGTTCGATGAGCCGTGCGATGGAAGAGACGACCCGTCGTCGTGCCAAGCAGGTGGCTTATAACGAAGCCAACGGTATCACACCGGCCAGTGTACGTAAGAATATCAATGATATTCTGAATTCTGTTTATGAGCAGGATCACGTGCGTGCCAATCTTTCCGGCTTTGCTGAAGAAGGTGCTATGGTTGGCAACAATCTGGCTGCTCATATCGAGCATCTGGAGAAAGAAATGCGCGCGGCGGCATCCGATCTTGACTTTGAAACGGCTGCACGTTTGCGCGATGAGTTGAAACGTCTGCGCGAAACCGAGCTGGCGATTTCCGACGATCCGATGGCGCGTGAAGTGGAATTGGAAAGTCCGGTTACAGGACGCACCAAAGGTCGCCATAATGCGGGACGCAAACTACACCGCACGGTTGATGATGTGCCGGAGAGCAGCCTGTTTCAAAAGCCTTCGCTTGACGATATGGGGCCTGGAACCGATACGGCGAAACCACGCCATGAGGGTGCATTGCCGGAAAGCCGTTTCCGTAAAAATACGCTGGATGAAATGACAGTGAAAAGAACGGAAATACCTGTTGATGGCGATGAATTTGTCAAACGCGGTCGAATTGGTATCGGTTCATACGAAGATCCGGGGGAAATGGCTCGTAAAAAGCGCCGTCCGGGAAAAACCGGACGTCCGGGTCGTTAAGAGCGTTTGGTGTATTGCATTAAAGAAGGAGGGAAATGCCCTCCTTTTTCTATTTCAGCTCTGGACGTTTTTCGTTCCATATTTTCTCACGCAATGAACGATCCTTGGTGATTGCGGTGTCCAGACCGCCATGTCCCAGTTCTTCCATCATATTTTTATTATGGTTCATTAAAGAGCGGCCAACGCCTGCGCGACCTTCTGGCAAGCGCATGCCCATAAGTTCTAAAATGGTGGGGAAGAGGTCGAACATGGCTGCTTCACGTTTGATGACCTGAGGTTCAATGCCGTCGCCAAGAGCGGTGAAATAATTCATACGGTAAAAAGAGTTGAGTTCATCAGAATGTGGATTGTCCATAATCAAATGGTCGTTATGGATAACAACAATGGTGTTTTCTAACAAACCCTTTTCCCGCAGTGTCTCGACAGTCTTTTGAATGTGATAACCCGAACATTTGATAGCAAACTGCATGCCGCTCAAATCACCCCGTTGCAGATTGGCATTGCAGGTCCTGGTTGGAAAACCGGTTGAGGCGTGTCCTCCGATCGTGGCCATGAAGAAGGCAAAGGGCTGTTTTTGACGATGCAGTTCTTCAATGCGTTTTTCAGCCTGCTCCATCAGTGTGTCATCATAGAGACCCCAATAACTGGTATAATCGCCAACAAGGTCTTTATAATCTTCATAATGGGTGGTGCGATTGAAATTGTGACCGTCGAGATAAGCGCCAAGCCCAGCAAAGTTACGACCACCGCCATTCATAAATTCGGTGTAATAGCCATTAGCGCTTAAAATATCTGGCAGGCAGTAAATGCCGGTGAAGAAATTTTCATGACGGGAAAAATTGTTGCCGCGGTAAAGACCGCGAGGCTGCAACGGTACGCCACATTGAGATGTCATGAAGCCAGCCATTGTCCAGCCGGTATTGGTAACTTGGCGCAAACCCTGAGCTTCTAAGCCGGTTGATGCCAGTTGCATAAACTCGGAAAATATCTGATCGCCTTTTTTAATATCAGCAAAAGTGCGCTCGGTACTTTCAGCATAAATGATAATGATATTTTTTTTAGCCGCTCCAATAGGCAATCGGTGTGGTGGCTCGACATAATTTTCAAAAAGTGTCAGGTCTTTTTTACCATAATAAAAATCATAAACATTCCAGAAAAACGGATTGCAGACCAGTAAGATGACGGCAATCAAAGGATCAATGACTTTGAATCGACGATCGTGCCGTTTGAAAAACAGCATCGGAATCAGAAAGCCAAGAAATGACAGGACAAGGTAAACCACGCGGTTGCCTTGAATCGTCGGTCGGCCACCATCGACTCCCATTTCCATATGATAAAGCACGGCGCCAAAATCAAAGTCACCGAAAATCAGAAAAATGCCCATATAGGCAGTCATCAGCAGGAGAGGAATTAAACTCCACAGCAGATAATATCTTTTATTGATATTCTGTTCATTGTTGAACGGTATCAAACGGGAAATAATGATAGCGCCAACAAAATACAGCACTGTTTCTGTATTATTCAGATCAAAATATTTTCTCAACGAATAGAGCAGAGAGAGTATTAGGAAGAAAGAGGCGACACGTTTCTTTTCAATCATTCATTTGCCTGTTTATACGCAGACACCAAAATATTTGGCGCAATATAAAATATGGTCAGGCAGTCATAATATAGTCATGAAAACGTCACAATAGACTTTGGCCCTTATTCAGCTATTAATTCCGATCAAATGGCCGAATAGAAAAAGGCGACCTGTAAAACAGATCGCCCTGATAAAATTATAGAAAATGAACGGACTTAGCACTGGCCTGCGCTGACAGGGCGATAGCCTGCGCGCCGGGCTTCACATGAATTAGGGAAGCTGCGTTTGTCGCGACCACTGATTGCACATACCGGATTAAACTCACGGGTGCATGCGATATTGGACGGCCTGCCCGGATTAACATGTGGCGGGCGTGGTGGACGCGGACGATGTGACTGGTTTGGTCTGCCATCATTGTTACCCCAGCCATGACCAGGGCGGCTTCCGCATTCACCGCGTGCTACGATTCGATAGCCCTGCGCATTGGCTGTGCAAGCATTCGGCATTGTTTTTTGTACGCCGTTACGCTGGCCGCAAACAGGTGCGTAATTATAAGGGCAGGCTGTCGGTAAAGGCTGAGGCCTGACTGATGGGTAGGTTGTCGTTCCGCTTTCGACAACGCAACCAGAAAGCATGACTAATGCAGATATGAGACCAAGTTTTTTAAAGCTAACCATGTGAAAAGCCGTTCTGTGCATGTTTGTAGCAGTATCGGCACTGAAGCTGGTGCCGGTTCGCCTGAAAGGTTAGTATTCCGCATCATTAGAAATAAAAAATGCTGATGTTTACAGCATGTGGTGTCTTATAAAATTTGGCAACTGAAATATTAGAAAATGTAATCTTGTAAGAGGTTTATTTTTCCATGATGTATAACAAGAACCAAGCAGGTGAGTGATGTTCTGGCCTCGTATATTGGGTTACTCTTTATTTTTTCGCATTATAATGCTTATCAGAAGCTATTCTTTTCAGTATGCTTTTTAGCGGGGCGGGTCACCACTGAATGCGGCAAGGTTTGAGACGACAAAAATTGTTGTTATTAGTGCTGACAAGTGCCGCTTTATTGTCCTCGTCATTTACGGCCTATGCTGAAACGGACGCATCGTTGCAACAGGCTGAACCGGGAAAGGCAGTGCCGGAAAAAATAGCCCCTAGTGTTGAGCAAGTGTGCCAGTTGCTGGAGAGTGCTGCAACAAAGCATGATGTTCCGTCAGGTTTCTTTACGCGTCTGATCTGGAAAGAAAGTCGCTTTGATCATCTGGCGGTCAGTCCTGTCGGTGCGCAGGGCATTGCACAATTCATGCCGGCAACAGCCCGTGAGAGAGGTTTGGCGGATCCTTTCGATTATAGTCAGGCCATTCCGGCTTCTGCGGCCTTGCTGGCGGATTTGAGGCGTGAGTTTGGCAATTGGGGCTTGGCGGCTGCTGCCTATAATGCCGGTTCAGGACGGGTGCGCGGCTGGCTTAATCGCGGTGGTTTTTTGCCGCTTGAAACCGAGAGTTATGTCTTGGATATAACCGGTACATATGCCGATGATTTCATTGGTGCGCCGCTTAAAGACATGCAGCCTCTGGATAAAGAGCTGGATTTTTTGAGCGCCTGTAAAAGATTACCGATTATCCCGACACGTATGATTCCACAGGCAAAGATAAAGCCGCAGCCATGGGGCATTCAGGTGGCTGGTAACTTCAAGCGTGATGTGGCTGTCGCCCAATGGGGACGTCTGCGTAAACAGTATAAAAATATCATCGGAAATAAAGAACCGCATATCAGCAGACAACGTACGGCGATGGGCAAACGTGGTGTTTATGCTGTGCGCATAGGTGCAAATAGCCGTGCAGAAGCTGATAATATTTGCAACAAGTTGCGCAGTTCCGGTGGCGCTTGTATCGTTACGCGCAACCGTTGAGGTGATATGGCTTTCAACAGTAATGGCTTGTAATATCTGGCGTTTTTCGAAAGCGCATGCATTTAGAGAATAGCTTTTCAGCAATATTGATATTGTGAAATAATATACATGATTAAGTCATCAGTTTTGTAATTATATTGCATCTACTATATGCAGTAATACTAAATGATAGGGCTCTCTATATTAAAATCAAAAAATTTGCTTGCCAAATCGCCTTACTTCGCGCAGTCTTGCATGGTTCGGGCATTTTGCGAACGATGGAAGACAGGAAGAATTGCGTGTCGGAACCGCTTAAGTTCCGAGTCGGACAACCGGCAATGATCAGCTCCTTCCCTTATTTCGAGAACTGCCTGCATGACCCTCCGCCGGGCGTGTGGTGCGTTTGGCGGTCGATAATTCTGCTTTCTCCAATGAGGATGCAGCGCCAGGAAAAGGAACGGATCCAATGGCACAGACCGGCTTGGTCAAGTTTTTTAATAATGAAAAAGGTTTTGGCTTTATCAAACCTGATGATGGCGGCGCAGATATTTTCGTACATATCTCTGCTGTACAGGCATCCGGCTTGACAGGTCTGACAGACAATCAGAAAGTTTCATACGAAACAGAACCTGATCGTCGTGGCAAAGGCCCTAAAGCTGTAAATATTACAGTTACCGAATAATTGGTTGATGAGTGATTGCGTAAGGCTTCGGTCGCGCAATTGTTTATAAGTATTGTCGCAGCCTGATGCTTCATTGATGTGGCTGCGGCGATGCAAAAGTTTAAATCAGCGCTGGTGACGAGGTTATCTTGCCAGATATGTAACTGACGTTGCGTAAATTGCGGATTTAACAGATACAAAGTTCGGTGATGGCTTCATGGTCATGCATAGCTTTGAATGGCGCTGAGCATAAAAATACCCCGGTCAATGCCGGGGTTTTTTGTTTTTTATACTCTGCTGTTTTAGATGATCAGCAAAGGCTCGTTTTTAACGGAGCGGATGGTCAGTGCAGTGCGCACAGAATCCACATTCGGGGTTGAAGTCAGTTCTTCAATCACAAATGTCTGGAATGTGTTAAGATCAGGTGCCACGCAATGTAGCAGGAAATCCGATTCACCGGAAACCATCCATGCACGACGTACGAGCGGCCATATTTTGCTTTTTTCTGCAAAGGCTCTCAAATCGGCATCGGACTGGCGGTGCAGGCCAACGGAGCAAAATGCCACCAGATCCTGACCTAGTGCCGCGCCATTTAAAATTGCGCGATAGCCGTTGATGACGCCACTTTCTTCCAATTTGCGAACGCGGCGCAAGCAAGGCGGAGCAGAAATTCCGACCCGTTCGGCCAGCTCCACATTAGTGATGCGCCCGTTATCTTGCAGCTCTTTAAGGATCTTCCAGTCAATTTCGTCTAGGTCAGCCTTAATCGGCATTAGTAACTCCGTGCGCAATGAAGTTGCGGTAAATTGTAATAATAATGTGTGATTCCCAAGAGCAGTAATGCATTATTGCTCTTAGCAAAAAGATCATGCCGATGTAAATCGTCCATTCTTAGTGTTTTGAGGCTAAAAACCTGCATTTTTGGCCTAAAATATGGCAGTAATCCTGTCTTATCGCACCCAAAAGGCCTTTGTGAACAGGATAAAAACGGTCACCAGTTCCAATCGTCCGGCCAGCATGAGGAAACTTAAGATCCATAATGCACTGTCACGAACAGTTGAATAGTTGCCCACCGGTCCGATGGTTTCTCCAAGGCCTGGACCGACATTGGAGAGTGCGGTGAGGGCGCCGGTAAAGGCGGTGACAAAATCAAGGCCTACACTGGCAAGCAGAACGGCACCGATGACGAGTGAAGCAATATACAGGAACAGATAAAGCAGCACTGCCTGAGCAATGTCGCCGGTAATTTCTGAATCGCCATAATGCATCTTAATAACCGCGTGCGGCATAATCAGGCGGGCAAGATTGGCGCGGGTTAGGCTGAACAATACGATCAGACGGTTCATTTTAATGCCGCCCGAAGTGGAGCCCGCACAGCCGCCTAAGAATGAAGCAAGGAAGAATATGCCGAGAGCCGGTGGCCCCCAGAGTGAATAATCTTCCGTGGCATAGCCGGTGGTGGTGATAACGGAAACAAAATGGAATGATGCCGAAATCAGTGCATCGCCAAAAGGAATATTCTGGCCGACGCGCAGCACAATTGCCAGCGCAAAACTAAAGCTGATGACAATAGCGATGAATAATTTTACCTGCGGATCAAACAAAGTGTTTTTGCTGCGTGGTGTGAAGGCCTTGATGTAGAAGATAAACGGTAATGCAGACAATGCCATGAATATGGTGGAAATGACCAAAAGCGGACGATTGCCGGCATAAAAGCCGAGCGAATTGTCGTGTGTGGAAAAACCTGCCGTTGCAACGGTGGTGAGGCCATGATTGATGGCATCAAACATATCCATGCCCACGGCAAAATAAGCGATGATACAAGCGGTGGTCATGGTGCCGTAAGCCACCACAATGCCAAGCGCGATCTGGTTCATACGTGGCAATACTTTTTCAGACTTGTCCGAATTTTCCATATGAAAAAGCGCCAGCCCGCCAACGCGCAAAGACGGCAGCATCAAAAGTGCCAAACCGATAAACCCGATACCCCCGATCCAGCAGAGCAGCGAGCGCCATAGCAAAATGCCGCGCTGCATGTCATCAAGCTGGGTGAGGGCTGTCGCGCCTGTTGATGTTACGCCGGAAATCGCTTCAAAAAATGCGGTGGCGTAAGAAATCGGTAAATGAGAAAAATAAAGCGGAACCGAGCCTAGAAAAGCGGCCGTCAGCCAAATGCTGGTGGTGAGCAAAAAGCCAAGCCGCGGAGTAAAGCGGATATGTTGTCCTTGGGTGGCCATCAGCACCATGCTGCAAAAAGCAGCGGTAGCCGCTGAGGAGCGCACAAAAACCAGCCAGTCATCATTATTATCGCGCAAGTCAATCGCTGCCGGAAGCAGCATAGCTACAGCCATAAGAAGGCCGAAGCGCGCACAAATATTACTGACTGAACGAAAAATGGCATTCTCTCCGTGGCCGGACATAAGACAAAAGCATGAACAGTCTTTCTTAGCCTCTGCCGTTCCTTCCTGCAATGCGACGGATCGTGATAAGGTGCATGTTTTTTATGTCACAAACTGTGGCTAAATATTCCATCTCCCAGCACTTATCTTGCAAAGTGTTGTGAGCGAACCTACGTTGGACACAATGCCTGTGCAGTGATCGTTTAAAGCACGGCAAGGTGATTCTAACCGATTAGCTTAACTGCCGATCAATGCCCTTAAATTTATGCCCGAGAGGAATTTTTTCATGTCACAGCGTCATGCGCCAGTTATCATTATTGGCTCTGGTCCTGCCGGATATACGGCGGCGATTTATGCAGCGCGTGCCATGTTGAAACCGCTGATCATTACCGGCATGCAGCAGGGCGGCCAGCTGATGATCACCTCCGAAGTGGAAAATTATCCAGGCTATGCCGATCCGGTTCAAGGCCCCTGGATGATGGAGCAGATGGCAAAGCAGGCAGAAAATGTCGGTGCGGAAATTGCTTATGATCTCATCACGGAAGTGAAGATTGATCAGCGTCCGTTCCAGCTGATTGGTGATTCAGGTACGGTTTATACCTGTGATGCGCTGATTATTGCGACGGGTGCGCAGGCTAAATGGCTCGGCCTTGAAAGCGAGCAGACATTTATGGGCGGTGGCGTCTCTGCCTGTGCGACCTGTGACGGTTTCTTCTATCGTGGCCGTGATGTGGTGGTTGTCGGCGGAGGTAATACTGCCGTTGAGGAAGCGCTTTACCTCTCGCATATCGCTAAATCCGTGACCCTTGTTCACCGTCGTGATTTCTTGCGCGGCGAGAAAATTTTACATGACCGCTTGTTGAAGCGTGACAATGTGAAGGTCATCTGGAACAGTGTTGTTGATGAAATTACAGGAAATGAAGCAAAGCCTCCGGTTGGTGCAACCGTCACAGGCGTGCGCTTGAAGAATGTTCAGACGGGAGAACTGAGCGAACTTGAAACGCATGGTGTGTTTGTTGCGATCGGTCATGCGCCGGCAGTGGAGCTTTTTGCCGGCAAGCTGAAACAGAAGCCAAACGGCTATTTGTGGACAGCACCGGATTCAACCGCAACCGATGTTGAAGGCGTGTTTGCAGCCGGTGACGTGGCAGATGATGTCTATCGTCAGGCAGTAACAGCCGCAGGCCTTGGTTGTATGGCAGCTTTGGAAGCAGAACGTTGGCTGGCAGCTCAGGAACCTGCCGCTCAAGCCGCCGAATAAAATATAAAAGGGGATACACGTGGTCGCTCCGCTCGACTGGGATAAATTGCGCATTTTCCATGCGGCGGCTGAGGCGGGGTCTTTTACCCATGCTGCTCAGACGCTGCATTTGTCGCAATCAGCAATTTCAAGGCAGGTTAGTGCCTTGGAGCAAGATGTCGGCGTGCCGTTATTTCACCGGCATGCACGCGGGCTTATTCTTACCGAGCAGGGTGAGATTTTGTATCGCACAGCGCATGATGTGCTGATGAAGCTGGAAAATGTACGCTCGAAACTGGCTGACAGTAAAGAAAAGCCAAGCGGGCGTTTGCGCGTTACCACCACTGTCGGACTTGGTACCGGCTGGCTGATGGAGCGTATTCAGGAGTTCATCGAACTTTATCCTGATGTGCAATTGCAGCTTATCCTCGACAATGAAGAGCTGGATCTGACCATGCGTCATGCGGATTGTGCGATCCGACTGCGCCAGCCACAGCAACCGGATCTGATCCAGCGCCGTTTGTTTACGGTGCATATGCATGTTTATGCCTCTGCTGCTTATGTAGCCAAATATGGCAAGATCACTTCTCTGGAGCAGCTGGACGACCACCGCATCATTACCTTTGGTGAAATGGCGCCGAGCTACCTGACCAGCTTGAACTGGCTGGAGAGTGCCGGGCGTGCCGATGGAAGCCAGCGAGTGCCGGCACTTCAGGTCAATAATTTGCAATCGATCAGCCGTGCGGTTGAACGCGGCATCGGTATTGGTGTTTTGCCGGATTATATGGTCGATAAGGATGCAAGTCTGGTGCAATTGGTGCCGGAGCTGGAAGAGACGCCGTCTTTTGATACGTTTTTCTGTTATCCGGAAGCACTTAAAAACTCGGCCAAACTGCATGTGTTCCGTGATTTCCTTTTCTCAAAGGCGCGTAACTGGGCTTATTGATTGCATAAGTCATGCAATTCTTGTTATCCAAAAGGCTTAATCTGTGTGCCGGATTAAGCCTTTTTTTATGGCGCAATGGTTTTAACGTATTGAAATTATTGTGTTTTATAATTCTACTAAAGCTATGTGATTTATGCATGGCTGGGTTGCGATAAGGTCTGTTGTTATTGGGGGCTAATAAGTGCATATAAAGGCCATCTCAGTGATGCGTTTCTCCTCCCATTTGCGCATCATGAGTGTTCCCCTCTGAAGGATTGCTTTTACGCTCCTTCAAAATTTTATAGCCGGACGTTTTGTCCGGCTTTTTTTTGTCCAAATTTCTGGTGTTTTGTGTGGTTACTTAGACGTGCAGCCACAAAAAAAGGAGCCTTGCGGCTCCTTAATTTTTTTGTGCTAAGCTTGGAAGGCTTAACGCAGGCTAGCGCAGAAGCGCTGAATGCGTTTGCAGGCTTCTTCAAGCAGATCTTCCGAAGTAGCATAGGAAATACGGAAGTTTGGTCCAAGACCAAATGCCGAACCATGCACGACGGCCACACCTTCTGCTTCAAGCAGTTCGGTGACGAAATCTTCGTCAGTCTCGATCACTTTGCCGGATTCGGTTTTCTTGCCGATCAGTTCAGCGCAGGAAGGGTAAACGTAGAACGCGCCTTCCGGTGTCGGGCAGGAGATGCCTTTGGCCTGATTGAGCATGGAAACCACCAGATCACGGCGACCCTGGAAGATGGCCTTGTTCTGAGCGATGAAGTCCTGCGGGCCATTGAGTGCTTCAACCGCTGCCCACTGTGCCACAGAGCAGGCACCAGAGGTCTGCTGACCCTGTACCATATCCATTGCTTTGATCAGCTCAAGCGGGCCTGCAGCATAACCAATACGCCAGCCGGTCATCGCATAGGCTTTCGACACACCATTCATGGTCAGGGTGCGGTCATAGAGTGACGGCTCAACCTGCGCAGGGGTGGTGAATTTGAAATCGCCATAAACGAGATGCTCATACATATCGTCGGTGAGGATCCAGACATGCGGATGACGAACCAGAACTTCAGTCAGGCTTTTCAGCTCGGCTTCGGTGTAAGCGGCACCGGTCGGGTTAGACGGTGAGTTGAAAACCAGCCATTTGGTTTTTGGCGTAATGGCTTTTTCAAGTGCATCAGCGGTGAGCTTGAAATTGTCTTCCATACGGGTGTTGATGAAAACAGGTGTGCCGCCGTTAAGCGCTGCCATTTCCGGATAGCTGACCCAATAAGGAGCAGGGACGATGACTTCGTCGCCCGGATTAAGCGTTGCCATGAAAGCATTGAACAGGATCTGCTTACCGCCGGTACCGACGATAACCTGTTCCGGTGTGTAATCCAGACCGTTTTCACGTTTGAACTTGCCAACAATCGCTTTGCGCAGTTCGATAATGCCTGCCACAGCGGTGTATTTGGTTTCACCGCGATTGATCGCGTCAATGGCGGCCTGTTTGATATGCTCCGGCGTATCAAAATCAGGTTCACCGGCACCAAGACCGATCACATCTTTGCCTTTAGCCTTCAGCTCACGGGCTTTTTGGCTGACAGCGATCGTTGCTGATGGCTTAACACGGGAAAGGGCGTCGGCAAGAAATGCCATAATCATTCTCCTCAGTGGCAGATGAAACTTATGAAATCACTGTTCTGCGATTTAATCACTCTGCTATGTCGCATCGGGTAACAAAGCGCAAGAAAAGCTTTGTGTTTAAGTACGGATATTTCGTCACATTTTAATTTCGAACGGCAGCGGAATGTGAAGCTGGCCGATTTGCTGCCCAGCCATCAAGCCAGCAGCATCACATCGACTATTCAAGAAGCTTGAACAGGGGGGGCAAGTGCCGGATATGTGCAAAGATAACGCTAGATGGTATAAAAGGCGGCAAAGAAAAAGGCGGGTTAAAAACCCGCCTTCTTCATGAAACTCATATGTTGCTTATTAAGCAGCAACGAGATTATCAGCCGAAGAGCGGCCCGAACGACGGTCCTGAACGATTTCGTAAGAAACCTTCTGACCTTCGTCAAGAGTGGTGAGGCCAGCGCGCTGAACAGCGGAGATATGAACGAAAACGTCAGTACCGCCCTGATCAGGTTGAATGAAGCCAAAACCCTTGGTCGTGTTAAACCACTTTACAGTTCCCGTAGCCATGGGAAATTCCTTTGCGTAACGAATAAATTCAAGTCCGTATGGTATGCACACGTCCCGTGGATCGAAATTATGGATTGGAGATCGTCAGGAAGCGCGAACAGGCCGCACGGGTCGCAAAGTCACTCGACCGAAAAATCGATAAATGCCTTATACGCTATTATTTTAGAAGGCACAAGCGGTCACAAAGGCGAATAAATTGAAGAAAAACACAGATAAATCAGTAGAATAAGGATGCAGGCTATTTGTAAATTCAATCATTTTTCGACGGAACTTTTAAAATAAGAGCGATGAACCGGTCTGCTGCGGAGAAGCTTTTAATAAAATTGCGTGCATAATAAAAGCCGGTGAGGGTATCACCGGCTTTTTTAATTTCAGGCTCAGGCCGTGAAGTAATCTTGCAGCGGGCGCACTTTCAGTGAGCCGGCTTTCAGCGCTGCAATTGCTTCGGTAGCTGATTCTGCACCGGAGATAGTGGTGTAGTAAGGCAGCTTGTGCATCAAGGTTGCGCGGCGGATCGACTTGGAGTCCGACACGGCACTGGCGCTGTCCGTGGTATTGAAGACCAGATGAACCTGACGGTTGCGGATGGCATCTTCAATATGCGGACGGCCTTCGATGACCTTGTTGACCTTGGTGGCGCTGACGCCATGCCCGGCGAGGAATTGCTGGGTGCCGCCGGTGGCAACAACGCTGAAACCGAGATCGGCCAGTTTCTTAACGGCTGGAAGGATGCGTTCTTTGTCTTCGTCGCGCACCGATACAAACACGGTGCCTTCACGCGGCAGATCAACGCCTGCACCGAGCTGTGCTTTCGCAAATGCGATAGCGAAGTCGTAATCCAGACCCATAACTTCACCGGTCGAACGCATTTCAGGGCCGAGCAGTGTGTCGACGCCCGGGAAGCGGGCAAACGGGAACACAGCTTCTTTCACTGCAATATGCGGACGCTTCGACATATCCGGTTCGCCGCCATAGGCGTTCAGCGCTGCATCAAGGGTTTCACCAGCCATGATGCGGGCTGCAACCTTGGCGATCGGTGTGCCGATTGCTTTCGCAACGAACGGAACGGTACGCGATGCACGCGGGTTTACTTCCAGAACGAAGATTTGGTCTTTCTGGATCGCAAACTGCACGTTCATCAGGCCGACAACGTTGAGCGCTTTGGCAAGAGCAGCGGTCTGACGCTTAAGTTCTGCAACGATTTCCGGTGTCAAAGTGTGAACAGGAAGCGAGCAGGCACTGTCACCGGAGTGAATACCAGCTTCTTCAATATGCTCCATAATGCCGGAAACATAAGTGTTGGTTCCATCGCAGAGGCAGTCAACGTCTACTTCGATTGCATCTACCAGATAGGTATCGAACAGAAGCGGGTTTTTGCCAAGCAAGGTATTGATCTGGCCGGTTTTATCGTTTGGATATTTCGCCTTGATATCTTCCGGTACGAGTTCAGGCACGGTGTCGAGCAGGTAAGACTGCAAGCCACGTTCATCCTGAATGATCTGCATCGCACGACCACCAAGCACGTAAGAAGGACGCACAACCAGCGGGAAGCCGAGATCGCCAGCAATGAGGCGCGCCTGTTCAACCGAATAGGCAATGCCGTTTTTAGGCTGGTTGAGATCATTTTTGATCAGCAGTTTCTGGAAGCGGTCACGGTCTTCTGCAAGGTCAATTGCATCAGGCGATGTGCCAAGGATCGGAATGCCGGCTTTTTCAAGCGCTTCTGCGAGCTTCAGCGGGGTCTGGCCACCAAACTGAACGATAACGCCGTGCAATGTGCCGGCCTGCTGTTCAACGCGCAGAATTTCAAGCACATCTTCCGCAGTCAGCGGTTCGAAATAAAGGCGGTCTGATGTGTCATAGTCGGTTGAAACCGTTTCAGGGTTACAGTTGACCATGATTGCTTCAAAATCAGCGTCACCGAGTGCAAAGGCAGCATGGCAGCAGCAATAGTCAAATTCGATACCCTGACCGATACGGTTAGGGCCGCCGCCGAGGATAACAACCTTCTTGCGATCTGAAACGCCGGCTTCCGAAGCGGTGCTGCCTGCAAACGGGGTTTCATAAGAAGAATACATGTAAGCGGTTGGCGAAGCGAATTCGGCAGCGCAGGTATCAATGCGTTTGAAAACCGGATGAACTTTCAGTTCAGCGCGAAGTTTTGCCACATCGCTGGCATCCTGACCGGTGATGCTGGCCAGACGGGCATCAGAGAAGCCCATGGCTTTCAGCATACGCAGGTTTTCTGCATCCTGCGGCAGCCCGTGCTCGCGCACGCGCTGTTCCATCTGCACGATTTCAGAAATCTGATCGAGGAACCAAGGATCGATCTTGCTGACATCATGGATCTGCTCATTGGTGAGACCCAAACGCATGGACTGGGCAACCATACGCAGACGATCCGGTGTCGGTGTGCCGATAGCTGCGCGGATTGCGTTCTTTTCGTCGCCGTCTTCAATGCCCGGAATGGAAATTTCATCAAAGCCGGTCAGGCCGGTTTCGAGACCACGCAGCGCTTTCTGCAAACTCTCCTGGAAGGTACGGCCAATAGCCATGACTTCACCAACCGACTTCATTGCAGTGGTGAGGATTGGCGAGGAGCCCGGGAATTTTTCGAATGCAAAACGCGGGATTTTGGTGACAACATAGTCAATGCTTGGTTCAAACGAAGCAGGGGTTGCACCGCCGGTAATGTCGTTGTCCAGCTCGTCCAGCGTATAGCCGACAGCAAGCTTTGCTGCCACTTTTGCAATTGGGAAGCCGGTTGCTTTGGAAGCCAGTGCAGATGAACGCGACACGCGCGGGTTCATTTCAATAACGATCATACGGCCATTAGCCGGATTGATGGCGAACTGTACGTTAGAACCACCGGTTTCAACGCCGATTTCACGAAGAACCGCAATCGATGCATTACGCATGATCTGGTATTCTTTGTCGGTCAGTGTGATGGCAGGTGCCACAGTGATACTGTCACCGGTGTGAACGCCCATCGGATCGACGTTTTCGATGGAGCAAATGATGATGCAGTTGTCCGCTTTATCGCGCACAACTTCCATTTCATATTCTTTCCAGCCGAGAACGGATTCTTCGATCAGCACTTCAGTGGTTGGCGAAGCATCAAGGCCCCCTTCGATGATTTCGAAGAATTCCTGACGGTTGTAAGCAATACCGCCGCCGGTGCCGCCAAGGGTAAAGCTTGGGCGGATAATGGCTGGCAAGCCAACGATATCGAGCGCCTGTGCAGCCTTTGACAAAGCGTGACCCATATAGCGCTGCTTGCGATCGGTTTCGCCGAGCTGCCATTCGGTTTCGAGCTTGTCGAGCGCCTGATCCAGCGCATCGCCGGAAAGGGTTGCACGCAGTTCAGCACGGCGTGCGTCGTGTGCCTTACGGTCTTCTTCTTTAACTTCTGTTGCGTTAGCAAGGAAAGATGTCGGTGTATCGAGACCGATCTTGTGCATTGCTTCGCGGAAGAGAGCGCGGTCTTCTGCCTTATCAATGGCATGGGCATCCGCACCGATCATTTCCACATTGTAGCGTTCCAAAACGCCCATGCGACGCAGTGACAATGCGGTGTTAAGCGCTGTCTGGCCACCCATGGTTGGCAGCAATGCATCAGGGCGTTCTTTGGCAATGATTTTTGCCACAACTTCTGGGGTGATCGGCTCAATATAGGTCGCATCTGCCAGATCCGGATCGGTCATGATGGTGGCCGGATTGGAGTTGACGAGGATGATGCGGTAGCCTTCCTCTTTCAGTGCCTTACAAGCCTGAGTTCCTGAATAGTCAAACTCACATGCCTGTCCGATAACAATAGGTCCGGCACCGATAATAAGGATAGATTTTATATCTGTACGTTTCGGCATGGTGACATCCTATTGTTTGCTTAGCCTGCCAGAAAAGCCCGCACGGATATCCGGCGGGTTGGCGGCAATTTAAATTCTTGGGCTAAGCGTGCCTTATAGGCAATGATCGCTTTAAGCGGAACCCTCTAATTTCATTTTTATGGCATTATTTTGCATGTTAGCACCATCTTTTTTGCATATCGGTGCCTATCTGTGCTGATCGGGCTGTGAATGTGGCAAATATGCACAAAGAAGGGGCGTTTTTTCTCATAGAAAATCTGTTTCTGAATAGAATAAAGAATCTCTGTGTGATTAATAACGGGAAACAGAAAATTGGTTCGCACATATTTGAGATGCGGGAACTCTATGGCCTATGCAATCGTTGATGGTAAAATAGGCGGCTTGCAGATCAAAATGATCGTTTGAGCTTTTTTGTGCTATGAATTTAAAAGTTAAGCTGAACAGGGAGTTCGCACATGCGTTGGCAAGGCCGCAGGCAAAGTGACAATGTGGAAGACCGTCGTGTGAACGGTGATAATGGCATGGGCGGCAGTCGCGGCGGGTTTGGCGGCGGTCTGGGTCGCGGCATGGGGCGTGGAATGGGCGGCCCTGCTTTCAACATCGTGCGTGGGGGCGGTATCCGCGGCATCATCATTTTGGTGATCATGTTCTTCGTACTGAAATTTATAGGCATTGATCCGTGGACCGTGCTGTTCAATGACGGCTCTATGCCGGCACAAACCCAGTCACAGCAATCCGGTCGTTCTGTTGCTCAGGGCGGGCAGGTGCAAAATGACGAAATGACTCAGTTTGTACGCACAATTCTGGCTGAAACCGAAGATACATGGAGCGGTATTTTCCAGTCACAAGGTGCGCAATATCCTGCACCTTCACTGGTTTTGTTTAAAGATCGTGTGAGCTCTGCCTGTGGCACGGCATCTTCTGCTTCGGGGCCGTTTTATTGTCCTGGCGACAAGAAGGTTTATATTGATCTGACCTTCTATGATGAACTGGCCAATCGCTTCCGTGCATCGGGTAATTTTGCGCAAGCCTATGTTCTGGCGCATGAGGTCGGCCATCATGTGCAGAACTTGCTCGGTATTTTACCGAAATTCAATCAGATGCGCCAGAATATGAGCGAAGTTGAAGCCAATAAAATGTCTGTTCGCGTCGAGCTTCAGGCTGATTGCTTTGCCGGTATATGGGGTTATTACACCGAGCAGAAAGGTCTGCTGGAAACAGGTGATCTGGAAGATGCGCTGAATGCTGCTCACCAGATTGGTGATGATACATTGCAGAAGCGCTCGCAGGGCTATGTTGTGCCTGATAGTTTCAACCACGGCACATCCGAGCAGCGTGCAAAATGGTTTAAGCGCGGATTTGAAACCGGTAAGCTTGATGCTTGCGATACATTCAGCGGCGCGATTTAAAATCGTTTCTACTGATATAAAAAAAGCCGGACTTGATGTCCGGCTTTTTTATTGTTTTGAACTTTGCAGCCTATGCCGCTTCGCGCAAGTTTTTTAGTTTCAGGCCGCTTCGCGTTCCGGAAGCAATGCTTCACCGCGCTTAGCACGGATCAGGTTGATAAAGCGACGGAAGAGGTAATGTGAATCTTCCGAGCCGGGGCCTGCTTCCGGATGGTGCTGAACCGAGAAAATCGGCTTGCCGATAACCTGCAAACCACAATTCGTGCCATCAAACAGCGATACATGCGTTTCTTCAACATTCTCAGGCAAGCTGTCGGAATCCACCGCAAAGCCGTGGTTCATCGAAACGATTTCCACCTTGTTTGTGGTGTAATCTTTCACCGGATGGTTGGCACCGTGATGGCCCTGATGCATTTTCTGGGTGTTGCCGCCCAGTGCACGTGCCAGCATCTGGTGACCAAGGCAGATACCAAACAGCGGAATATCGCTTGCAATAAGTTTTTCGATGGTTGGAACTGCATATTCACCTGTTGCAGCCGGATCACCCGGGCCGTTGGACAGGAAAATACCGTCTGGCTGATAGGCCAAAATATCTTCAGCTGAAGTGGTGGCCGGAACAATGGTGATTTTTGCGCCAAGACCGGCAAGAATGCGCAGGATGTTGCGCTTCACGCCGTAATCGATCGCGACAATATGGTATTTTGGCTCGCCTAATTCGCCATAGCCTTCATTCCAGACCCAAGGTGCTTGCGTCCATGCGGAGGACTGACCGCTGGTGACATCTTTGGCCAGATCAAGACCTTCAAGGCCTGACCAGTTCTTGGCGCGTGCTTTCAGCGCTTCAAGGTCAAAATTGCCTTCAGGATCATGGGCAATCACAGCATTCTGCGCGCCTTTTTCACGGATCAAAGCGGTGAGGGCACGGGTATCAACGCCATAAATGCCGATGATGCCGCGGCTTTTCAACCAAGGAGCCAGTTCTTGGGTGGCGCGGTAATTGGAAGAGGCGGTTACCGGCGCCTTCAAAATGACACCCACAGCACCGGTATGATTGGCGGGGGTTAAGTTTTCAATATCTTCATCATTGGCACCAACATTGCCGATGTGTGGGAATGTGAAGGTAATGATCTGACCTGCATAAGAAGGGTCAGTCAAAATTTCCTGATATCCGGTCAAGGCCGTATTAAAGCAAACTTCTGCTTCAACAGCACCGGTTGCACCCGCGCCCATACCTTCGATGACAGTGCCATCGGCAAGAACGAGTACAGCGGTTGGCTTGGTCTTTGACCAGGGTGCAGTTGTGTGAGTTGTATTTGTCATGTGGGCACTCCTGATCGGGCTGATGTTATAGCGTTGCACAGCGTGACTTGAAACAAAACCGGTTTCTCGCCATATGACACACGTAAAGACGTCGGGATGTGATGCTCCCGCCGTTGTGCATAGTCAAAGTTCTCTGCTAAGCCTTGGGCAATAGAGAAACACGACGCATCGGTCAATGACTGTCACGCAATTCTTGCAAAATAATTTGCAATGATGGCACTTTTAATAGTACTGACCGTCGGTTTTTATGAATAATGCACAAATATCCATTGAGTTTTATGACCGTCAGGAGAGACGTAGATGTTGCGCCAGCAGATTACTGAGGCACTGAACAACGCTTTGAAAGCGCAGGAAAAACGCCGTGTTTCGACACTGCGTTTGGTGATGGCGGCTGTTCAGGACCGCGATATAGCCAATCGTTCAGCTGGTAAAGATCCGGTCGGGGATGAAGAGCTTTTGACCATTTTGGCGAAAATGATCAAGCAGCGTGAAGATTCTTCAAAAATTTATATTGAAGGGAATCGCCCTGAATTGGCGCAAAACGAGCAGGATGAAATCGAGATCATTCGTGATTTTCTGCCGCAGCAATTGTCGGCTGACGAAGTGAAGACAATTTGCGCCGATGTGATCAAGGAAATTGATGCGCAGGGTTTGCGCGATATGGGCAAGATCATGGCAGTGCTGAAAGAGCGCTATACCGGCCAGATGGATTTTGCTTTGGCCTCCGGCTTTGTCAAAGAACTTTTATCGTAGAGCATAAGGCCTGCATGAATATCATAAGCCGCGCTTTAAAAATGAAGCGCGGCTTTTTTCATGATTATACTTTATCTGAAGCCGGATGTTTCGGAAGTTTGCGCAAGCGTGTGCCGCCAAGCTGACCTTCTTCTTCCAGCACCGGATAGGCAAGGGCTGCCAGTAGCGAATTGATTTGTTTCAAGTCGCGGATGGTATCGAGATGAATAGTGCTGGTTTCGATACTGCGCGGGGAGCCGGCACGAAGGCGGGCAAAATGCTGGCGGGTGGTTTCCCGTTCCAGTTCACGCAGGCGGTCTTTTTGCTGCACCAATTGGCGTGCCGTTTTGATGTCACGTGAAAGCAGAACGTTGAAGGCGAGATGCGCATTGGAAAGAACCACATCGTGAAAACCAACAATTTCCTTCCAGCCTTCTTCGGTGAAATTCAGATTTTGATCGAGCTTTTTCTGCACATGCACCAGAATGTTGCGCACGATAATATCGCCGACCTGTTCCAGCTTGATGCAGGCTTCCAATAATTCCTGCATACGAGCGGCTTCAGTTTCGCTAAGCTTTTGCGTAGCCAGCTGTGTCAGATAAAGCTTGATCGCCATATGCCGCTTATCAACACGGTCATCAAGGGCGGCTAGTTCATCAATGCTGGTTTGGTCGGGCGTTTCAAAAACATCTATTGCCCGCTGAAGCATCACTTCAACGGTTTCACAAACACTTAAAACCTCACGTGTGGCATTTGCCAGTGCTTGTGCCGGATGTTTCAAAGCGCCTTTATCCAGCGCGCTATATTGCTCCAGTTCAGCCGGTGACTGCGGGCCGTATTTATGCGCATTGATTTGCACCAGTGCTTTGGTAGTGCGCAGCACCAGACCTGAAAGCGGAATGCCGGCAATCAGAATAATGACGTTGAAGACAATATGGGCATTGATCACTTGTGAGGACGGATCTTGGCCAAGCAGGTTTAAATCAGGGTGGAAGCTTTCAACCAGAATCAACATCACCAGTGAGCCTGCACCGCGCATCAGCAGATTGCCGAGCGGTACGATGCGGTTTTCCGGCGAAGCATTGCGGGTGAGGATCGGAGCAATAACAGATGAGCCGAGATTGACGCCGAGCACCATGACGACCGCCAGATTAGCGTCGATCAGCCCGCGTGAGGAGAAGCTGACGAGCAAAATAATGGCGGCAACGCTGGAATGAAACAGCCATGTCATCAATGCTGCCAGCAGATAGGCGGTGATGGGGTCACCCTTCAAATAATTGACGATGACCGGCAAAAGCTGACTGTCGCGCAAGGGTTCGGTTGCGTGCGAGGTCATTTCCAGCGACAGAATTAACAAGGCGATGCCGACGCAGATGCGGCCGATCTGGCGCCATTGATGGCGTTCAGTGGTCATGGAAATGGCAGTGCCTGCAACGAGCAGCAGCGGCACCATCAAGGCCAGGTCAAAGGTCAGGATTTTAACAACCAGTGCCGAGCCAAGTTCGCCGCCACGCACTGCCATAAGTCCTGCAATGCCGGACACAAAACCGGAGCCGACAAAAGAGCCGACCAGAAGTGTGACAGCGGTGGAGCTTTGCAATGCTATGGCAAGTCCGGTGCCGAAGGCGACCGCCAGCAACGGGTTTTGCATGCGATTGCGCAAGCCGCGGCGCAATTGTTCGCCAAAAGCTTCCTCAACGCCGGTGCGCACCATGCGGGTTGCCCACAATAGTAACGCCACTGCACCAGCCAAGTTTAAAAGGACAACGGAGCCGCTCAATGAATTTTACCTCTCCGTTGATCTTGCGACAATTTGAATGGGTCGGAAAATAAGGATGTAAGAGTGATTATCTTAAATTTTATCACGCTTTAATACTCGCAATATAGAATTAAAATGTCGATAAACCAACAGTTGATACATATGCTCTTTAACGCCGGAGATGCGTCCAGGTTAAGTTTTGCACAGGGTTAAGCACTAAATGATAAATGTCGTGTGACAGAGCTTTGGATTTAAGCGAGCTTCGCTCTATATATGTGATATTCTGATTTTTCGGATGAAGGTTTAAATTTCCGGCATCAAAGCTGCGGTGCGCATTTTTTTGCTGCATGCAGCTTAGGGCACGGATTTACGAGAAGTGGTCTTTGTATATGCGTTTTCCGCCGTCTTTCCTTGATGAGATCAGAGACCGCGTTCCGATCTCAACATTGATTGGAACGCGCGTTCCCTTTGATCGTAAAAAGAGCAATCCGTCGCGCGGTGATTTCTGGGGCTGCTGCCCTTTTCATGGTGAAAATACCCCAAGTTTTCACTGTGAAGATCGCAAAGGCCGCTACCATTGTTTTGGTTGCGGGGTGAGCGGAGATCACTTCAACTTTTTGATCGAGCTGGAAGGCTTGAAATTTCCTGAAGCTGTTGAGCGTATTGCCGATATGGCTGGTGTGCCGATGCCGGCGCGCGATCCGGAAATGGAGCAGCGCGAAGCGCAGCGTTCAACACTTTATGATGTGATGAATTTGGCCGCTTCTTATTTTGAAGCGCAGCTGCAAGCAGCCAATGGTGCCAAAGCGCGCGCCTATTTGCGTGATCGCGGACTTTCCGCCACCACACAGCAGACATTCCGTATCGGTTATGCCCCTGACAGCCGTAATGCGCTGAAAGAATATCTGGCCTCCAAAGGTGTATCGAAAGAGCAGATGGCAGCCTGCGGCATGGTGGTGGCAGGGCCGGATATTCCGGTCTCCTATGACCGTTTCCGTGATCGCATCATGTTTCCGATTGAGGATTTGCGTGGGCGCATTATTGCGTTCGGCGGACGTGCTATGTCGCCTGATGCGCCTGCCAAATATCTGAACTCGCCGGAAACCGAACTGTTCCATAAAGGCCGCGTGCTTTATAATGGTTTGCGCGCGCGTAAGGCCTCGCAGCCGCAGGGCGGCCAACCTGCCAAACCGGTTGTGGTCGTAGAAGGCTACATGGACGTGATTGCCTTGGCGCAGGCCGGTATCGGGCAGGCGGTTGCGCCGCTCGGTACGGCTTTGACCGACGATCAGCTCAATCTGTTATGGCGTATGAGCTCTGAGCCTGTTTTATGTTTTGACGGCGATCAGGCTGGTTTGCGTGCCGCCAATCGTGTGGTTGATCTGGCGTTGCCAGTGTTGAAGCCAGGGCAGTCGCTGCATTTTGCCTTGCTGGAAGAGGGCAAAGATCCTGATGATCTGGTGAAAGCGCAAGGCGCGCAAGGTTTTCGGGCTGTGTTGGCTGATGCCAGGCCGCTTGCCGATATGCTCTGGATGCGTGAGACAATGGGCGGCACCTTTGACACGCCTGAAAGACGGGCTGAGCTGGAAGCACGTCTGCGCGAAATTACCCAGAAAATTGCCGACGAGGATATTCGCCGCCATTACGGACAGGAAATGCGTGATCGAGCGCAGCAATTCTTTGGCCGTGGGCGCAAAACAGGTGGCTGGAACAAAAACAACAGCGGCAATGGCAAGGGGAACCAGTTCGGCCAATTCGGCCAGCGCGGCGGCGGCACAGGGCGGCTGACCATTTCAGACAGTCTGGCGCGTTCAACGCTGGTGAAGGGCGGGCGCACTGGCAGCGGCTCGGTTGCGCCGCCTTTGCGTGAGACAGCCATTTTGATGACACTTATCAATCATCCGCGTCTGGTGGAGGAAGATTTTGAAGCTATGGCCGCGCTTGATCTGGAGCATGAGCAATTGCGCCAGCTTCATCTGGCTATGCTCGATGTGCTGGCGCTTTCACGCGTTGAGGACGGCATTGCAATGCATCAGGCGCTGACAAAGGCCGGACATGGGGAAGAATTGGCGCAAATGGATCAGATCGTGCGCCGTGCAAGACTTTGGCCTGCAACCACAAGAGCGGCTGAGGATGATGCCCGCGAAGCATTAAAACAAGCGCTTCACTTGCATCAGCGCGCACGCACACTACATAAAGAACTGCGTGCAGTTGAGGCAGCCCTAGAAACAGCAATGGCGAATGACGAAACCGGAGAAGTCTTTGGACGTTTGCTCGAAATTCAAAATGAAATTCGCAAAGCTGATGCCACTGAAGCACTGATTGAAGGGTTTGGTTTATCTTCCGGCAGACCTGCCGGAGGTTTTTGATGCGGGTTTAATGCAATTTGAACGCTATCGGCTATGTGCTTGAAGCCGTTGTTTTATGTGCAGCTTTTAGGTTGCGACAACAAATGATTCGCTTTTTGTGCGCGAATCATGTGAGTCGCACTGAAGATGTAGTGAAATTGACGAAAACAGACGCGCTTCAAAAGCTGAAATACGTGGCAAAAACGGGCTTAAAAGCCGTTTCTTGAGCGTAAACTCGCTAAAATGAGCATAAATCGCCTTAATATCAGTACATAGGGTATAGGGTTAATTGCCTATTAAGGGCAATCTTATACTGGCTGAATTACACAGACGAATTGTATCTTAGGTTACAAGTTCGTCGACCTATCTAATTCTTTAGAGAAGCGACCCGGTCGCCTGGAGACAAGTATATGGCAACGAAGGTGAAAGAAAACGAAGAGGCCGAAGTCGAGCGCGATGGCGCCACTGATGGCCCGCTTCTCGACCTTTCTGACGACGCTGTCAAGAAGATGATCAAGCTCGCCAAGAAACGTGGCTATGTCACGATGGACGAGCTGAATGCTGTGCTGCCCTCTGAAGAGGTTACCTCCGAGCAGATCGAAGACACGATGGCGATGCTTTCCGATATGGGCATCAATGTGGTGGAAGACGACGAGCAGGACGCAGATCGCGAAGAGCCTGAAGAGGAAGCAGAAGAAGGCGGCGAGCTGGTAGAAGCTTCCGGCACTGCGGTTGCCACCACGACGACCAAAAAAGAACCAACCGACCGTACCGATGATCCGGTGCGCATGTATTTGCGTGAAATGGGCACGGTTGAACTTTTGTCGCGTGAAGGTGAAATCGCGATTGCCAAGCGTATTGAAGCCGGCCGCGAAACCATGATTGCCGGACTTTGTGAAAGTCCTTTGACTTTCCAGGCGATCATCATCTGGCGTGAAGCTTTGAACGACCAGCAGATTTTGCTGCGTGAAATCATTGATCTTGAAACAACTTATGCCGGCCCTGAAGCAAAACAGGCGCCAGCTATTGAGCGTGTAGAAGAAGCAAAGCGTCCTGAAGAACGTTTTCAGCGTCGTGTGCGCGATGACGACATTACCAATGTCGGCGGCGAAGCGCAGGTCGAGGAAGATGATGAGGACGATGAAGACGAAGTGAACCTGTCGCTTGCGGCAATGGAAGCAGAACTTCGCCCTCAGGTCATGGAAACCCTTGATCTGATCGCGGAAACTTATTCCAAGCTTCGCAAACTTCAGGATCAGCAGGTTGAAGGCCGTCTGGCAGCAACCGGTGAATTGTCCAATAGTCAGGAAAAGCGTTACAAAGAGCTTAAAGATCAGCTGATTACCGCTGTTAAGTCCTTGTCGCTGAACCAGAACCGTATTGAGGCGCTGGTTGAGCAGCTTTATGACATCAACAAGCGCCTGGTACAAAACGAAGGCAAGTTGCTGCGTCTGGCCGAATCTTTCGGTGTGCGCCGCGAAGACTTCCTGAAAGAATATCAGGGCAGCGAACTGGACCCGAACTGGACAGAACGTATCGCAACCCTGACCAGCCGTGGCTGGAAAGAACTGGCTGAAAAAGAAGCGCGCACAATTGAATATCTGCGCACTGAAATTCAGATTCTGGCGACCGAAACCGCGATTTCGATTGGTGAATTCCGCCGCATCGTTAATCAGGTGCAAAAAGGTGAACGTGAAGCAGCCATTGCCAAGAAGGAAATGGTTGAAGCGAACCTGCGTCTGGTTATCTCGATTGCCAAGAAATACACCAACCGCGGCTTGCAGTTCCTTGATCTCATTCAGGAAGGCAATATCGGTCTGATGAAGGCGGTTGATAAGTTTGAATATCGCCGTGGTTATAAGTTCTCCACTTATGCCACATGGTGGATCAGACAGGCGATCACCCGTTCGATTGCGGATCAGGCACGCACCATTCGTATTCCGGTGCATATGATCGAAACAATCAATAAGATTGTTCGTACATCCCGCCAGATGCTGCATGAAATCGGCCGTGAACCGACACCGGAAGAATTGGCAGAGAAGCTTGCAATGCCTTTGGAAAAAGTGCGCAAGGTTCTTAAAATTGCTAAAGAGCCGATCTCCCTTGAAACACCGGTTGGTGATGAGGAAGATTCACATCTTGGCGACTTCATCGAAGATAAGAACGCGATGTTGCCGATTGATTCCGCTATTCAGGCAAACCTGCGTGATACCACAACTCGCGTGCTGGCATCGCTGACACCACGTGAAGAGCGTGTGCTTCGTATGCGCTTTGGTATTGGTATGAACACAGACCATACGCTGGAAGAAGTCGGTCAGCAGTTCTCGGTAACGCGCGAGCGTATCCGTCAGATTGAAGCGAAAGCACTGCGTAAGCTGAAACATCCGAGCCGTTCGCGGAAACTGCGTTCGTTCCTGGACAGCTAAGTGTCTTAAAGTTCAGGCCACCCGTTTATGACGGGTGGCTTTTTTATTTAGCTGTGCAAAGCAGCGATGATTAAGGGTGAGGGTAGAATGTCTTTTTTGAAACGTCTTTTTGGCGGCAAATCGCAGAGTGATGAAGCGGAAAGCGTGCAGGAAGCCGGACGTTTGGAGCATAAAGGTTTTCTGGTTATCGCAACGCCATTTAAAGAAGGCGGGCAATATCAGGTCTGCGGCGTGATCTCGAAACAGATCGGCGATGAAATGAAGGAAAACCGTTTTATCCGTGCCGATAAATGCCCGACCATTGAAGATGCCGCGAATATCGCGCTGAATAAAGGCCGTCAGATCATTGATGAGCAGGGCGAGCGTCTGTTTTCTTGATGCAGACTGTGCGCATCAAACACTTCATAACTAATCAGGCGGCTTATATGCCGCCTTTTTTATTGTCTTGTTTTAGGGACGTGTGCATCTGCTCAGAGCGGGTACGCCTGCAGATCAAGGTTGGGCAGTGTCGTGATTATCTTTCCTTCCGTTCATATTTTATCTGCTCGCCATCTTCTTTGGTGAAACTGGCAACCGGATTTTCCAGCAGGTCAAGGACAAGCTCTGACGGGCGGCAAAGAACTGTGCCACGAGGCGTGGCCACAACCGGTCTGTTCATCAGGATCGGATGCTTTACGATGAAATCCAGCAACTGATCATCCGACCATATCGGATTGGCCAGATCGGAAAATTCATCAACCATACAAATCATTGATTTTATTGGGGAATTTGGTAGCGGAGGACGGATTCGAACCGCCGACACAAGGATTATGATTCCTCTGCTCTAACCTACTGAGCTACTCCGCCATGCCTAAATCAAGAACTTTAAAGTGGTCACCATCTGGTGAGGCACCCTACCAAGATGTTGTTCTTGCAAGGAATATGCGCGGTAATAAGTGGGGAATGCCTCGCTGTCAAGCACTCTTATTGCATCAAAGGCTTGTTTTCCATAATTTGCACCGATACACGGTAATTATTCAGATTAAAGGCAGCAAAATATGGCACCGCGTATCGCAGTTTTGGGTTGTGGCTATTGGGGCAGCAATCATATTCGTACACTTAAGGGCTTGGGCGCGCTTCAGGCCGTCTCTGATGCCGATCATGCACGCGCAGAGCGAATCGCTAAAGAACATGGCGTAGAAGCCGTGGCTGTAGATGATTTGTTCACGCGTTCAGACATTGACGGTATCGTTATGGCGCTTCCGGCGCAGCTGCATGCGCAAATGGCCATGCGTGCTATCGCCAACGGTAAAGATGTTCTGGTTGAAAAACCGATCGCCCTGACCGTGGAAGATGCCGAAGCAGAAGTGAAGGCCGCTAAAGACAATGGCCGCATCTTCATGGTGGGGCATGTGTTGCGCTTCCATCCGGCTTTTGAAAAGCTGATGGAGTTGGTGAAATCCGGTGAACTGGGCGAATTACGCTATATTCATTCGCATCGCGTAGGCTTAGGCAAGTTCCACAATGAAAATGATGCATTGTGGGATCTCGCACCGCATGATCTTTCGATGATTCTGGCACTGACCGGATGTGAGCCAAGTGAAGTGCATGGCGAAGGCACCGCAACGCTTGATCATTTGAGCGACTTTGCCCATCTGCACTTTAAATTCCCGAATGGTATTCGCGGGCATTTGTTTGCCTCGCGTCTGACCCCTTATCGTGAGCGCCGTTTGTCAGTGGTTGGCAGCAAGGCCATGGCCGTCTTTGACGATATGGAGCCATTTGAACGCAAACTGGCCCTTTATAATCATAAGGTCTGGCGCAATAATAATGCGTGGGAATTCTCGATGGCCGAAGCCACTCATGTTAAATACGAAGAAGGCATGCCTCTGACGCGCGAGCTGGAGCATTTCATTCATTGTATCGAAACACGGGAAAACCCGCGCACTGACGGCGAAGAAGCCATCAGCGTTCTGCGTATTCTGACTGCCGGCACTGTAAAGCACGACAGTTAATCAACAGAACGAATATGAATAAAGCACCGTCAGGTTTTCCAACTGGCGGTGTTGTGCCAAAATGTTGCATCCATTTAATAAAGTTTAAAGGTTGTTTCATAAAAGCACGAAAGTTTGAACTGGTAAGCCATGGTAGCAAAGCGCCAGACTTCCTACATATGGAATATGATTCGCAGATATCATCGGCGAATAATTGAAAACTCGGTCTTTATGGAGCCACTATGCAATTCATTGATCTTGCTGCGCAACGCGCGCGTATCGAAGACCGGATAAACAATGCAGTCTTAAAAGTCGTTAAGGAAGGCCGCTATATTCTGGGGCCTGAAGTTGCTGAATTTGAAAAGCAGCTTGGCGAATATTTGGGCGTTGAACATGTTATTGCTTGCGCCAACGGTACGGATGCATTGCAGATGCCTTTGATGGCGCGCGGCATCGGCCCTGGTGATGCTGTTTTCTGTCCGTCTTTCACCTTCGCAGCTACTGCTGAAGTTGTAGCACTGGTTGGTGCAACTCCGGTATTCATCGATGTTGATGCTGATTCATACAATATCAATCTTGATCACCTTGAAGAAGCCATTGCGATGATCCGCAAAGAAGGCCGTTTGCAGCCAAAGGCTGTTATTCCGGTCGATCTTTTTGGTCTGCCAGCTGATTACTCTCGCTTGATGACTATTGCTGAGCGTGAAGAACTCTTCATCATCGAGGATGCGGCGCAGTCGATTGGTGGTAAAGCCAATAATGTCATGTGCGGTGCATTCGGTCATGTGGGCGCAACAAGCTTCTATCCGGCCAAGCCTTTGGGCTGCTATGGTGACGGCGGTGCAATGTTCACCAATGATGCTGAACTGGCTGAAACCCTGCGTTCGATCCTGTTCCATGGTAAGGGCGAAACCCAGTATGACAATGTTCGCGTGGGTCTGAACTCACGTCTGGATACAATTCAGGCAGCAGTTTTGCTTGAAAAGCTGGCTATCCTCGAAGATGAAATGGAAAAACGCCAAATCGTTGCCAAGCGCTATAATGAAGGCTTGAAGGATGTGGTCAAGGTTCCGGTAACGCCAAACGGCTTCCGCTCAGCTTGGGCGCAATATTCGATCGAAGCTGACAAGCGTGATGATTTGCGTGCCAAGCTTGGCGAAGAAGGCATTCCGTCCGTGATCTATTATGTGAAGCCTTTGCATTTGCAGGATGCTTACAAGCATAATCCTGTTGCGCCAGCAGGCCTCAAAGTTTCGGAAGAACTGCCTTCACGCATCCTGAGCCTGCCTATGCACGCTTATTTGTCAGAAGAAGATCAGGACAAGATCATCAACACGATCCGTGGTTTCTACGGTCGCTAAGACAATCTGATAAGAATGAAAAAAAACCGGGCTTGAAGCCCGGTTTTTTTTATGTGGTTTTTTCGGCGCGATTATTAATCAGCTGCGAGGTGACTTTAGCCAGCCATGGCCCAATCAGCAGCACGATAAAGAAGCGCGATGTTTGCATGGCCATGATGAAAGCAATGTCGACATTGCTGGAGGCGGCGATAATCGCAATTGTATCGGCCCCGCCCGGGCTGGTGGCAAGATAAGCGGTCAGCATATCAATGCCGGTCATATAGCTTAAAAACGCTCCATAGAGGCCGCAAATGATGATCAGTGATACAATGGCCAGCAGGATGGAAGGGAAGACCTTCAGCGCATAATTAAGAATGGCGCGGGTGAAGCTTAAACCAATACGCCAGCCGACAAGCACATAAGCGATCACCAGCAACCAAGGCGGCAGCACAATGGTGAGCCAGCCCAGTTCCTGCAAGGCAATGCCGCCAAACAATGGCAGCATCAGTGGTGCAGAGGGTGCTCTGACAAATTTACCGATCGTGACGGATACAAAAACAAATAACAGCGTTGCACTTAAATTTTTCCAGTCAACAGGCGGAAACCAATCAACACTCACCACTGCTTCAGCAGAAATATCCATAAAACTATGCGTGACGAGCGAAGCGGTACCCGCAACGAGCGCAACGCGCAAATATTGCATCAGCGCAACAATGCGCGGATCGGCACCATAATTGGCTGAAAGCAGAATAAGCGCGGAAGCCGCGCCCGGTGAGGAGCCCCAAATCGCGGTTGTCGGGTTCAAGATATTAAGTTTACCAAGCAGATAGCCAAGGCAGGTGCTGGCAAATAGTACAAACAGCACGGAGAAGATAAAGAGCGGCAGATTAAGCAGCATGGAGCGTAAGAAAGCTTCATTGATGCTGAGTGCGATCAAACAGCCAATCAGCCCTTGCGCCCAGTAAAATGGTGTCTGCGGCACCTTTGGTGAGCCTTCATGCGTTGCAATGATGATAGCCGCAATCATGGAGCCAAGCAGAAAGCCTGCGGGGAGATGGAAATATTCCAGAATGCTGATGATCGGCACAGAAAAGCCTATCATCAGCAGCCATTGCACGATGATTGGTTTTCCACGTAACGATAAGAGGTGCATTGCTTGCTCCGACTGCTGTGTGAAACAGCAAGGCATAAATGATGCATGCGAATTTGTGAGCCATTATTAAAAATAACGGCTTCTTAAAACAGGACTATCGGCTGCGCGAAAGCGAGTCAATACGCTTGGAAAGGCCGGTTCTTTTGCGTGATTTTGATTGGCGACTTTGATTGGCGCTGGTGAGTGCGGAAGCCACAGGTTCTTTCGCCAAAATAGCGTGAACAGGTGATTGATCGCCTTCTTGTTCTGCCGATATCACCACCATTTCAGCAGCAATATCCTGCAATTCTTCGCGGATTGCTTCTTCTGTTTGGTGGCTATGCGCTGAGCGGCTTAATTTTTCTTCGGCATCCGACAAGAGGCCGATCAGGCGCGCAAGGCGTTCTTCAAGACGGGCGTTCTTTTGTTTTTCATTGTTAAGCGCTGTCTGGGTGGCCGATATTTCAGCCTTCAGTTTGTTTTCGCGCATATCAAAATCCTTGTGTGACCGTCTGAGCTCGGCGATTTGGTGATGCAGATGATCGATGCTGGTTTCATTCGCTGCCAGTTCAAGTCTGGTAACATCGCCAAGTTCTTTCAGCTCTATATGATGTTGTTGCAGCTCGCCATAATCATCAGCGAGCTTTTCTGCGTGTGAACGCAATTGTTGCGCGGCACTTTGGCTGTCTTTAAGCGCTTCTTGATGCTTTTGCAGCTCTTCTTCGCGTGAAGCGAGCGCTTGTTCGAGCGCCGGAATGCGCTTTAAATCCTGATGGTTTTTACCAAGCGTAATTTTAAGGAGGGCGCGCTCTTCTTCGGTGCGTTTGATGCGCATTTCGAGGCCGGCGATTTCGGCTGCATAACGGGCGCGCAGACCATCGGTTTTGGCATTGATTTCATCAAGGGTGAGCGGCAAAGAGGCTTCGACATCTTTGCGAGAGCGTTGATAGGAAAGCTTAAATAAAGCAGGGGCAATGAAAATGCCGATAAAAACCGCGCATAAAAACCCTAAGATGAAAAACAGCGCAGTTTCGATCACAGCTGAACTTTCCAATCAGCAAAGCCAATGACACATTTTATCGTGCAAAGCCTTGGCTGTAAATTTTACCAGAGCACTCATATAAGTGGCATTGCCATATAAAGATGGCTTGTCAGGGCTTTAACGGGAGAAAAAGCCCTGATTGAGATGTATTAAAACGGATTCCAGGTCGGAGTATTGGTCAACTTTAAATATCCGATATTAATGCCAAGACGAGCCCCGACGCCTGTGCGTACCGGAACAAGCAGGATGTTACCGCGCTTGACGACATTGAAGCCAACACCTGCAATGACATAGGCTGAACCTGAAACGCCGGCAAAACGACCGTAGAGGCTCTGAATGTCATCCAGATTATAAACCAGCATCATAACGCGTGAACCCTGACCGCCAAAATCCCAGCCAAGCGACGGGCCTTGCCAGAATGTTTTATGGTCACCTGCATTTTTGGTGAACAATGTGCCTTCACCGTAAGTCAGGCCGCCAATAAATGCACCGGAGCCTTCCTCGCCCAGAATATAGCCGTTGGGCAGGCCGTAACTCTGGAAGATTTTTTCAATTGCCGATGCGATGCCGCCACTGGTCGAGCCAAAGAAGCGATGGCCTGAGTCAACGATCTCAGCGGCAGTATAGGTGTTGTTCGCATATGCGTTTTGGGCTGAGGCAAAAACGAATGCCAACAGCATGAAAGTGATTGTCTTGAAGCGCGCGAAGCGCCCCGACAGGGGAAAGCTGGCCATATTTGGTTCCTTCTGGCTACTCGCATCTCTGTCTGACATACGACCCTGTTAATTTTATAAGCATCGCAGCCCTTAAAGCTGCGAGCAGAATCATCGCCATGATAAAAGCGAATCATTTGCTAAATGGTTACAAAATAAAATTGTTGCCAAAGTGACTGAAAAAAATACCGTGAAGTGGCATTTCGTAAACATATGCAAACATCTTGCTTGTAAGATAAGCGACAAAATTCCGTGTGTTTATCCACTCTATTGTGGGCTGAACTGGGGAATTGTATCGATAGTGCAATCAAGTGATTCGCTTTGGCGTATCCGTGTTCAATCTTTCGTTCTGCCCTTTACATTCCGGCAGGCATTTAACCCGTGCCGCCGCGAAAACTAAAATTTCGGAGATCAATTATGTCATTGCCTGTGGTTATTTCAGCTCTCGATCTTGGTGCATTATTATGCAGCCGCATCTGCCATGATATTATTTCCCCGGTCGGTGCGATCAATAATGGTTTGGAATTGCTCGAAGAGGGTGGTGCTGATGAAGATGCAATGGAACTGATTAAAGCCAGTGCGCGCAATGCTTCTGCCCGATTGCAATTTGCACGCATTGCTTTTGGTGCTGCTGGTTCGGCCAGTGTTCAGATCGATACCGGCGACGCGCATAGCGTGACGCGTGAATATTTTAAGAATGAAAAAGCGGAATTATCCTGGGAAGGTGCGCGTGTTCTGCTGCCGAAGAATAAAGTTAAGCTGTTGCTCAACCTGATTTTGGTGGCAAATTCGGCTATTCCGCGGGGTGGCAATTTAGATGTGGTGCTGGAAAACGGCGATGTTAATCCGGTTTTCAAAATCACGGTTAAAGGTCGTATGCTGCGCGTTGCACCTAAATTCCAGGAGCTTTATTCGGGCAATATCCCGGAAGATCCGATTGATGCTCATGCGGTGCAGCCATATTACACTCTGCTTTTGGCACAGGAAAGCAATATGGAAATCGGCATTGATGTACGTGAAGAAGAGATCGTCTTCTCGGCGGCAGAAAAAGCCGCTTAATAAAAGCTTTTTATTAAGCGATTTTGAGCGCTAGCAAACTGATTTAAAAGCGGCCTTGATGATATCAAAGCCGCTTTTTGAGTTCGATGTTTGGTGATCCTTCGAGGTCTTTACGATTTTGGATAAGAAAAAACCCGCCATAGGCGGGTTTTTTAAATAGAATTCAGACTAATCTGAACTTAAATATTTTTTATGCGCTTTCACGCATTTCGCCATCTGGCTCACGCAATACATAGCCACGGCCCCAAACGGTTTCGATGAAGCTTTGATTGCCGGAAACTGCATCCAGTTTTTTGCGCAGTTTGCAGATGAAGACGTCGATGATCTTCAATTCAGGCTCATCCATGCCGCCATAGAGATGGTTGAGGAACATTTCCTTGGTAAGGGTTGTGCCCTTGCGCAGCGAAAGCAGTTCCAGCATCTGGTATTCTTTGCCGGTCAGGTGCACGCGCTGGCCTGCAACTTCAACGGTTTTCGCATCCAGATTAACGATGAGTTCACCGGTGGTGATAACGGACTGCGCATGACCTTTTGAGCGACGAACGATTGCGTGAATACGCGCAATCAACTCATCTTTATGGAAAGGCTTGGTCATGTAGTCGTCTGCGCCAAAGCCAAGGCCACGAACCTTGTCTTCAATACCAGCCATACCCGACAAGATCAGGATAGGGGTTTTAACTTTTGACAGACGCAATGTGCGCAATACTTCATAACCGGACATATCCGGCAGATTCAAATCAAGCAGAATAATATCGTAATCGTACAGCTTACCCAGATCGATGCCTTCTTCACCCAGATCGGTGGTATAGACATTAAAACTCTCTGATTTAAGCATCAATTCAATGCTCTGTGCAATTGCACTATCGTCTTCAATCAATAGGACGCGCATTTTAATATCCCCTTTCCGCAGCTGACCAATTGTCCTTCAAAGCAGCACACGGAACTGTCGTTGCCTTATTGTGAAGGTGCCAGCAAATGGTTAACAAAATATGATTCCCTTTGGCAAGCACATTTATTTGTCATTGAGAGATATATCGTATCTATTTGAATCCAAAGCATAAGTGTCCTTCAGTGATTGTTCGCAAATCACTTTAAGAAACACCGCTAAGTGACTCATACGACTCTATCTTTTTGACCGTTGCCAAAAAATCACATCATATTTACCGAGCCTTAATTCCTAACGCTTATGATTAAGGAAGCTCGTAAAGGAATGGTTACCAAACGTAAAAAATCTTAACTTATTTTTCGTAATTGGTGACCAGTGACGGGTTTGAGAGTTTAAGTGTGTTGTGTGGGGTCACCCTGATGGAAGTTTTCGCAGGGCTGGTTTTCAAGGAGTATTGCGTATGAAACCACGTGAAAGTCTTGTTCGACTGAAGCTTTTTCAGGTTAAAGAAAAGCGTCGTCAGCTCGGGCAGCTTGATCTCATGATGGGTGAATTTGAACGCATGGCCAGTGAGCTGGAAGCGCAAATCATTTCTGAAGAGAAAAAAGCAGGCATTACGGATTTAACGCATTTTGCTTATCCGACATTTGCAAAAGCTGCCCGCCAGCGTCGTGACAACCTGATGGTGTCGATTGGCGATCTGCAAGTGCAGAAAGAAGCGGCAGAAGCTGATTTGGTGGTTGCTGAAGCGGATCTGGCCAAAGCGGAAGCTTTGGAAGAGCGCGACGGCAAAGTGATGCGTGATATGGATGAACGTCCTGCATTTGACCGTCGTATGATGATTGGCTGATGATTTTTTAAAACTATTGCCCTCGCTGACAAAGCGGCGAGGGGGCTGGTGGGGGATCAGCATCAATGGCTTTCAAAACGAATCAAAATGATTGCCGGAATTCTTCCGGCATCTTGGCTGTTGCCGGCCATTAATTAATGGTTAGCTGATAGCGATCAAATCCCGGTCGCTATAGCGGCAGTTTTTGTTTGAACATGATTTGCATGGCGGATTTAGTCTGTCTGTAGAGATCGGACTGATAAGGCTCGCAAGCTATGTGGCTTGCTGGAGCGCAATCTCATTGATTGACAAAATTTTGTAAAATATTGAACCGGAATAGTCGGTATGTAAGTCGCGTTGCGGCTCACGAAGATTCGTGTTTGGGCAGAGCTTAAAATATTGATTTTCAAGTAAAGATAAAGCCGGCACGAGGCCGGCTTTATAGGTTTTGAGCTGTTCAGGCGCGGTTGTTAAAAACCTGCCATGACCAGAGGGCAGTTAAAATTAACCGCCCGAAAAACGATACAGCCTAGTGGCGGTATTGCTGAATTCGGGTTGTCCGCAAACCGGCGAGACCATGCTCGTCGATTGAAGACTGCCAGGACAGAAACTCCTCGACCGTTAAGGTGTAACGTTGGCATGCCTCGTCAAGAGAAAGGAGGCCTCCGCGAACGGCGGCGACAACCTCTGCCTTGCGACGTATAACCCAACGACGCGTATTAGCGGGCGGGAGATCGGCAATGGTCAGCGGGCTGCCATCAGGGCCGATCACATATTTTATTCGTGGTCTTACCAGATCGGTCATTGTACTCTCTACACAATTCACTCAAGGACCTAATCAAGTCTCACTTTAGACACACAGCTTTAAAAAAGAGCTAAGCACCTGGTAACGCCTTGGTAACGAATTGAAAAATATGCGTGAAACCCCCAGATTTCTGGGCTTTTTATGATTAATTTTTTTGTTCATTTCGCCAAATAATCATATTTTTTATTTGGTTGGCGGCGAAAGTGTTAAAATTGGCCGCCATTATGTTAATATTTGCACGCATGTGCGATGCAAAAGCAGCATGTTTTAAGAATCTCATATAAAGTTGATTAAGCAATGCGAGTTTTCTCGTGCAATGATAGGCTCAGGGCTTGGCAAAATGCCGCACTATGACCTATATAGGCAGTAATTAATTTGAATTTGCTGGAAACGAGGGCTGTTGCCCTAGGACTGGATTCCAAAATGATGCTGAATAGCTTGGACCTGCCGGGTAGACCGGAAGATACGCGAATAGTCGTTGCCATGTCTGGTGGTGTTGATTCGTCTGTTGTGGCCGGCATTCTTAAACGAGAGAATTACGATGTCATCGGCGTGACATTGCAGCTCTATGATCATGGCGCAGCTGTGCATCGTGCGGGTTCATGTTGTGCAGGGCAGGATATTGAAGATGCGCGCCGCGTTTGCGAAGCTCTTGGTATCCCCCATTACGTTCTTGATTATGAAAAACGTTTCCGTGACGCGGTGATTAATCCATTTGCTGATTCTTATATTGCTGGTGAAACGCCTATCCCTTGTGTCACCTGTAACCAGACGGTGAAATTTGCCGATCTGCTGCAAACAGCGCGTGATCTGGGCGCTGCCGCTTTGGCAACCGGCCATTATATCCGCAGCCGTGCCAATGGCGAGCATCGCGCATTGTTCCGTCCGGTTGATACCGATCGTGACCAGAGCTATTTCTTGTTTGCAACAACGCAGGAACAGCTTGATTATTTGCGCTTTCCTTTAGGCGGTATGCCTAAATCAGAGGTGCGTAAAATTGCCGAAGAGCTGGAACTGACTGTTGCGCAAAAACAGGACAGTCAGGACATTTGCTTTGTTCCGCAGGGTAAATATTCCGATATCGTTTCACGGTTGAACCCTGCTGCTGCAAGTCCGGGCGCGATTGTTCACATTGATGGCCGTATTATCGGCCAGCATGAAGGTATTGTGCATTATACTGTTGGTCAGCGCCGTGGTATTGGCGTTGCAACCGGCGATCCTTTATATGTGGTGCATCTGGATGCAGCGCGCTCCCGCGTTATCGTTGGCCCGCGTGAGGCGCTGGAAACGCATAAAGTCTTTTTACGTGATGTGAACTGGCTTGGCGATCAGGCGCTCGATGGTCTTCCGGAAGAGGGTGTCTCAGTTTTTGCGAAAGTGCGTTCTACCCGTGCGCCGCGTCCTGCTGTTTTGCACAGCAAAGACGGCGAGGTCTGGGTTGAGCTGATTGACGGAGAAAGCGGTATCGCGCCAGGTCAGGCCTGCGTGCTCTATTCCGATGATAGCAACACAGCACGCGTGTTTGGCGGTGGCTTTATTGAGCGCTCAGAGCGTGAGCCAGAAGCAGAAGCAATGCTGCGTCGTCTGGTGAGCGGTGAAACAGTGGTAACTGCTGCTTAAAATACTGACTTTTATATTTAAAAGGCTGTCATTTGAGAAAATGGCAGCCTTTTTGTGTCTGGTTTTAAGTCGTCTAGAGCGCCGTGTGCCAGACTTGGCACACAAAGGACGCTCTAACACTTTAAAATTATGCTCTAAGAAGCTTGCTTTATGAGAAGCGGCTGCATCGGCTTAATGCGATGCCGGAAGCGGTTGCGACATTGAGGCTGTCAAAATCTTCTGCCATCGGAATACGCGCAGATTGCAGCTGGTTTAATATATGCGCCGGTAATCCCTGGCCTTCGGTGCCGAGCAGCAAAGCACGGCGCTTGACGGGTTTGACATCATGAATATTCATCTGCCCAGACGGGCTGAGCGCCAGAATTTCAAAACCGGCTTTGACCAGCTCTGCGATAATCTCATCAATGGTGCCGCCACGCGCATATGGGGTTTTTAAACTGGCACCGACTGAAACCCGGATGGCTTTGCGATAAAGCGGGTCGCAGCACATTTGATCCATCAAAACAGCATCAGCTGCAAAAGCTGCCGCATTGCGGAAGATGGAGCCGACATTATCGTGATTGGTCAGGCCGCATAAAACCACGACCAAAGCTTCTTGGTTTAAACTGGCAATCAGTTGCGTATGGTTGAGCACTTCTGCCTGACGGCCAACAGCCAGAATGCCACGGTGAACATGGAAACCAGCTACCTGATCCATCACGGCGGAGGGCACGACATAGACAGGCAGTTCCGGCGGACAAAGCGCCAATTGCTGCTCCAGTCCGGCCAAACGGTTTTCCAAAATCAATAATGAGAGTATCCCGACGCGCTCCGAGCGCAGAGCAACATTTAAAACCGATTTTCCCTCGGCGATGAATAACCCCTGACGACCGACCAGATCTTTTTCTTTGATGGAACGATAGGCTGCCAGACGTTCATCATCGGCATCACTCACATGAATAATTCTATTGTTTGGAAAAGCAGTGGTCATGGGATTTCATATCAATCAGGGGAGGGAGTATTGTTGGTTGTTTAACAGCTGCCACACATTTATTGAACAGCTTATGTCAGCAAAAAACCCCACCATTTGAAATGGCAGGGTTATTAAAAATCAGATGTTCGTTTCTTGAAGCTAAGGTTTTAAGCAGAACTCAAGCAAAAGCGGCGACGCGCTGATGTTCCGGTACCTGATGGATGCCGGCCAATGTTGAGAGCATAGTTTCAATATGCGGCGAAGAGACCATGTAATAGATAGTCTGTGCATCGCGGCGTGTTGAAACAAGGTTCATCGCTCTGAGTTTAGCCAAATGCTGTGACAAGGCTGACTGGCTTAAGTTTACTTCCTTAGCCAATACACCCACCGACATTTCATTATGCAATAGCTTGTTGAGAATAAGCAGACGCTTATTATTTGCCAGTGCTGTTAGAAAATCAGCAGCATAGTCTATGTGTTGTTCGAGATTATTAAAGTTAATTTGATGCTTCATGCCGCGCTCCACCCCCGTAAGACAACATGATTAATAACTATTTTTATCCCAAAATAAGTAGCGAGGAAAAGTTCTGTTTGCAAGCCTTTCTTGAAATTAAACGAATAATTGACGGTATTTCTTTGAAATTATCCGCAATTATAAGGCTTGTAAGGTTGATATTATTTGAGTTTTTGCTGATAAACCGTCCGCTGCATTATTTTCAAACCACACTCTTTCAACACTCTCATTGCTGCGCAAATTAAAGCCGTCAGGGTCAATGGCGCTGATGATCCATGGTGATGAAGGAGCTTCATTTTTGGTGACTTGAGTCGCTAGCTTTCGGATGTGATCTTTATATGCAGCATTAAGCGCTGCCAGTGTTTCCGCTTCATAAGTAGCAATCGCTTCGCTGAATTTAGAATCACAAATCAAATCAGCGGTGGTCAGATTGAAGGCCTTGCCGAAACCGCCATTGAGGCTTGCACCATCCACCTCCAGCCGGAAAAAACTGAAATCGCCAAGATCCACATAAAGCGCGCCTTTAGGATTATGGCTCAGATAACGGATGCGCAGGCGCTGATAGGCTTCATGTTCACGGGTAATTTGCCGTGCAGTGCAATGAAGCGTGATGCGGGCATGCGCCATCGCATCGCCTTTACCAGGCTCACCCGCAAGCAATGAGCAGTACGGGTGCGCGATAAGGCTTGCAGTATGCGGGGCAAGCGCTGAAACCAGAATAAGCGGTGTGCCGTCATTGTCGGTGGCAAGGGCGACGCGGCTGGCATTGGGACGCTGCGTGGTGGCGGAGATACAGGCCAGTGCCGCAAAACGCGCAGTGCGCATCAAGCCTTTGGCGATTTGGATGGCTTGCGGGGTGGTCGTGCGGATGACGTCTTTGGTCGTTTCAGGGGCTTTTTGCATTCTGTCCACAGTGTTGAAATCGGATGATTAAAATAGCTTACACTTTTTTCTATAAAATGGAGAATTTAAATCATATTTTAGAGGCGGATTTTTTTAAAGCTGTGGCGCATCGGATTGATTTAGAAAAGAATTTTTACGACTCTGATGCAGACAGCTTTTTTATGATGTTTTAGTGATAATAAATTGACCTGAACGTAATTTTCTTTCAAAAATAAGAAAGTTAGAAGAAAAATCTACTAAATCGACTGGAAAATGGTTGATATTGTAATTTAGTTCTACAGACGGAGCTTGCAAAGTTTAGTAGCACAGGTTTCGATAGGGCTTGATTGCCGAGCAATGGGGGCTCAGCAAACCGACATTTCCGTGGAGGCGGATTTACATATGAAACTTTATAAAAAATTGTTAGCAGCATCAGCACTTGCAACAATGGCAGGTGTCATCGGGATGACCGGCGCGGCTTCCGCAAAAACATTGGTTTATTGCTCAGAAGCTTCACCTGAGGGATTTGATCCTGCACCTTACACCACAGGTAACACCTTTGATGCTTCCTCCCATCCGATTTACAATCGTCTGGTAGAGTTTGAGCCAGGTGGCACCAAGGTTGTGCCGGCATTGGCTGAAAGCTGGGATGTCAGCGAAGATGGTAAGGAATATACATTCCATCTGCGTAAGGGCGTAAAGTATCAGACAACAGATTTCTTTACACCAAGCCGTGAATTTACCGCTGATGACGTGATCTTCTCTTTTGAACGTCAGCGCGACAAAAACAGCCCTTGGTATGAATATACCGCAGGTATTTCTTACGAATATTTCAACTCGATGGATATGACCACCCTGATCGACAAGATCGAAAAGGTGGATGACCACACAGTTAAATTTGTGCTGACACGTCCGGAAGCACCTTTCATTGCTAACCTTGGCATGGATTTTGCTTCTATTGTCTCCAAAGAATATGCAGACAAGCTCGAAGCTGATGGCAAGAAAGAAAACCTCAACCAGTTCCCTGTAGGTACCGGACCTTACACATTCGTAGCTTATCAGAAAGATGCGGTTATTCGATATAAAGCGAACCCTGATTTCTGGAAAGGCAAAGAAAAGATCGATGATCTGGTTTTCGCCATCACTATCGATCCGGGCGTTCGTATGCAGAAGCTCAAAGCGGGTGAGTGCCATATTGCGCCATATCCGGCACCGGCTGATATTGAAGGTCTGAAAGCCGACAGCAATCTGGTTGTAGACGAACAGGCTGGTCTGAACGTTGCATATCTGGCTTACAACACACTTGTTGCACCTTTTGATAAGCCGGAAGTGCGTCGTGCGCTTAATCAGGCCGTCAACAAAGACGCGATCATTGAAGCCGTGTTCCAGGGCACCGGTCAGGTTGCAAAGAACCCGATTCCACCGACAATGTGGAGCTATAATGACGCTGTCGAAGACGACAAATATGATCCGGAAGCCGCTAAAAAGGTTCTGGCAGAAGCTGGTCTGACCGAAATGAAGCTTTGGGCGATGCCGGTCAGCCGTCCATATATGCCAAATGCGCGTCGTGCAGCAGAGCTCATTCAGGCTGACTTGGCGAAGGCCGGTGTTAAGGCTGAAATCGTATCGATGGAATGGGGTGAATACCTCAAGAAGGCATCCGACAAGGCACGTGATGGTGCTGTGATGCTTGGCTGGACCGGTGACAATGGTGATCCGGACAACTTCCTTGGTGCATTGCTTTCATGCGCCGGCGTTGGCGGCAACAACCGTGCACAGTGGTGTAACGAAGAGTTTGACGCCATTATCGCTAAAGCGAAAGTAACTTCGGATCAGGCAGAGCGTACCAAGCTTTACGAACAGGCACAGGTTCTGTTCAAAGAGCAGGCTCCGTGGAACACACTCGCTCACTCGACTGTTTATATGCCAATGTCCAAAAAGGTTGTTGGTTATAAGATGAGCCCGCTGGGAGCACACCGATTTGACGGTGTTGATCTCTCCGAGTAATCCGTAAAGGGGAAATACCGGGCGTTGAACTTGTCAAATGGTTCAGCGCCCGGTTTTCAATTGGACAATGATACGTTTCATTCTTGGCAAGATTTTATATCTTATTCCAACTTTCATAGGCATCACGATCGTCGCTTTCGGCTTTGTGCGTGTTTTGCCTGGGGATCCGGTTTTGCTGATGGCCGGTGAGCGCGGGCTTTCGCCCGAACGCCATGCGCAGCTGCTGGAGCAGTTCGGATTTCACCGTCCCTTGTGGGAACAATATTTAGATTATGTCTGGAAGCTTCTGCACGGCGATTTTGGCGCGTCAATCGTGACGAAAGTGCCGGTACTGACAGAGTTTTTTACACTTTTTCCCGCAACATTAGAGCTTAGCATTTGTGCGATTATCGTGGCCGTGCTGATCGGTGTTCCGGCAGGCGTTCTGGCAGCTGTCAAACGCGGATCATGGTTTGATCAGACATCAATGGGTGTCGCACTTGTTGGTTATTCGATGCCGATTTTCTGGTGGGGCCTGTTGCTGATTATCCTGTTTTCAGGGATATTGCAGTGGACACCGGTTTCGGGTCGTATTTCACTGTTGTATTATTTCCCTTCCGTCACCGGTTTCATGCTGATCGACAGCCTGCTGTCGGGTCAGAAGGGCGCTTTTGCATCAGCTGCATCGCATCTGATTTTGCCGACTATTGTGCTGGCCACCATTCCGCTGGCGGTGATCGCCCGTCAGACACGTTCAGCCATGCTGGAAGTGCTGGGTGAGGATTATGTCCGTACAGCCCGCGCCAAAGGTTTGCCACTGCGCCGTGTCATCGGTCTTCATGCACTGCGCAATGCGCTGATACCCGTGATTACCACCATCGGTTTGCAGGTTGGCGTGTTGATGGCCGGTGCGATTTTGACCGAAACGATTTTCTCATGGCCTGGTATCGGTAAATGGATGCTCGATTCCATTTCGCGTCGTGACTATCCGGTCGTGCAGGGCGGTTTGCTGCTGATTGCGATGATGGTTATGGCCGTTAACTTGATCGTTGACCTTCTCTATGGTCTGATCAATCCGCGTATCCGGCATAAGTGAGGCTGTTATGAGTGAAGTAACTGTTCAGACGGAAACCTCAGATGCGCCATCAACTATGCGCGGTTTGAAGGATTTCTGGTTTTATTTTAGTGTCAACCGCGGTGCGGTGATCGGTCTGTTTGTGTTTACGGCAATCATTCTGGTGGCGATTTTTGCACCACTGGTTGCTCCGCATAGTCCGACCGAACAATATCGCGAATTTATGTTGCGTCCGCCATTCTGGCAGGACGGGGGCTCATGGAGCTTTCCGCTCGGTACAGATGCGGTGGGTCGTGATATTCTCTCGCGCCTGATTTATGGTGCGCAATATTCGCTGCTCGTAGGCTTTGTCATCGTGGTGATCGCCATGTGCGTCGGCATCACAATTGGTCTACTTTCCGGCTTTTTCAGCGGTGCAGTCGATAATATTTTCATGCGCATTATGGACGTGATGCTTGCATTCCCGTCTTTGCTGCTGGCGCTGGTGATGGTTGCCATTTTGGGGCCTGGCCTCATCAATGCGGTGATTGCGATTACTCTTGTTTTGCTGCCGCACTTCTCGCGTTTGACGCGTGCTGCGGTGATGGCTGAAAAAGAGCGCGAATATGTCATCGCGGCCAAGCTGGCCGGTGCCAAAAAACTGCGCCTGATGTTCAGAACCATTTTGCCAAATTGCTTGGCACCATTGGTCGTGCAGGCAACTTTGTCTTTCTCCAATGCGATTTTGGACGTGGCCGCTCTGGGTTTTTTAGGCATGGGTGCGCAGCCGCCGACTCCGGAATGGGGTACAATGCTGGCCGAAGCCCGCGAGTTTATCTTGCGCGCCTGGTGGGTGGTGACTTTCCCTGGTCTGGCTATCCTGATTACAGTGCTGGCAATTAATCTGATCGGTGACGGCTTGCGTGATGCGCTTGATCCGAAGCTGAAAAGGAGCTGATGATGGCTCTGTTGGATATTAAAAACCTGACCGTTTCTTTTGAAACATCGACCGGCCCTTTCCGTGCAGTTGATGGTATCGATATTAGGGTTGATAAAGGCGAAGTGCTGGCGATTGTCGGCGAATCCGGCTCCGGTAAATCGGTAGGCATGCTGGCGGTGATGGGTTTGTTGCCAAAAACCGCAACGGTCACTGCTGACAAGATGGAGTTTGAAGGCCGCAATCTTTTAACGCTCAGCGATAGCGAGCGCCGCTCGATTATCGGCCGTGAAATTTCGATGATCTTTCAGGAGCCGGTTGCCAGCCTTAACCCGTGCTTCACCGTGGGTTTCCAGTTGCAGGAAGTGCTGCGCCAGCATATGGGCATGAATAAAGCGGCCGCCCGTGCCCGCTCGATTGAACTCTTGGAATTAGTTGGCATCCGTGATGCGGGTGATCGTCTTGGCAGCTATCCGCACCAGATGTCGGGCGGCCAGTGCCAGCGTGTGATGATCGCGATTGCGATTGCCTGTAATCCGAAGCTGTTGATTGCCGATGAGCCGACCACCGCTTTGGACGTGACCATCCAGAAGCAGATCCTTGATTTGCTGATGCGGTTGCAGACCGAGCACGGCATGGGCTTAATCATGATCACCCATGATATGGGTGTGGTGGCGGAAACCGCTGATCGTGTGATCGTGCAGTATAAAGGCCACAAGATGGAAGATGCGGATGTGCTCTCGCTGTTTACAGCGCCAAAGAGTGCTTATACGCGCGCACTTCTTTCGGCATTGCCGGAAAACGCAACAGGCGATCGTTTGCCGACTGTTTCGGATTTCGTCTTTGATGCACCGCGCGCAGGAGGTGCGGCATGAGTGAAGTTGTCTTAGAAGCACGCGACATTGTGCGTGACTATCATGTGCCGGGCGGTTTATTCGGCAAAGCTAAAACCGTGCATGCGGTTAAGGGTGTCAATTTCACCGTTGAAAAGGGCAAAACGCTTGCAATCGTTGGTGAGAGTGGCTGCGGCAAGTCAACGCTTGCCCGTATCCTCACGCTTATTGACCCGCAAACTTCCGGCACATTGCTGATCGACGGTAAGGATGTGAATATTGAACGCGACGGTTTGACGCCGGAAATGCGCCAGAAGGTGCAGATCGTGTTTCAAAATCCATATGGATCGCTCAATCCGCGCCAGAAAATCGGCGATGTATTGGCTGAGCCTTTGCTGCTCAACACTAATATGAGCGCAGCAGAACGCCGTGAAAAAGCGATGGAAATGTTGCTGAAGGTCGGTTTGGGACGTGAGCATTTCAACCGCTATCCGCATATGTTTTCCGGTGGTCAGCGTCAGCGTATCGCGATTGCCCGTGCATTAATGCTGAGCCCGAGCCTGCTGGTATTGGATGAGCCGGTATCGGCACTTGATCTTTCTGTGCAGGCACAGGTTCTCAACCTGCTTTCTGATTTGCAGGAAGAGTTCAATCTGACTTACGTTTTCATCAGTCATGATCTCTCGGTGGTGCGCTATATCGCTGATGATGTGATGGTGATGTATTTCGGTGAAGTGGTTGAATATGGCTCACGCGATGACGTGTTCAACAATCCGCAGCATGATTACACCAAGAAGCTGTTTTCTGCGACTCCGCGTGCTGATGTGGAAACCATCAAAGCACGTGTGGCTGCACGCGCCAGAGCGCGCGCTTTGGCTGCTTCTGCGTAAACAGGCATTGCGTTAGAGCATAATTCCTTAAACTTGGATCAGTTTAAGGTAAAATTATGCTCTAATTTTAAAGTGTTAGAGCGACCTTTGTGCGCCAAGTATGGCACATGGCGCTCTAAACAAAAAAGACCGCCGGATTGCTCCGGCGGTCTTTTTTGCTTGATTAGCAAAATTTTTAAGATTGCTGGTGCCATGCCAAGGCGCGGACAATTTCATCCGATGAGATTTTGCCCAAAATTTTGCCATTGTCGACAATGCCGACATCGCCGCCATTTTGTGCAATTGGATTCATCAGATCACGCACCGGTGTTTCTGGTCTGGCAGTTGCCGCAAACGGACGCGCCGGGCTGTTACGATCAAGCGGAGACATGATGTCGGCCGCACGCAACACGCCAAGCGGGTTCATATGGGTAACAAAATCCGCCACATATTGGCTGGCCGGATTAAGCAGAATATCCTGCGGAGTGCCGCATTGAACAATCCGCCCGCCATCCATAATGGCAATACGATTGCCAAGTTTCATCGCTTCATCAAGATCATGGCTGACAAAGACAATGGTCTTTTTCAAGCGGGATTGCAAAAGCAGCAATTCATCCTGAAGGCGGGTGCGGATCAGCGGATCAAGGGCAGAAAACGGCTCATCCATCAGCAAAATCGGTGCGCCTGTTGCAAAGGCACGAGCCAGACCCACACGCTGCTGCATGCCGCCGGACAATTCACTGACCTTATGACACGCCCAGTCTTGCAGGCCAACCAGCTCCAGCTGTTCATGAGCAAGAGCCAGACGATCGGCTTTTTTGATGCCGTTGATTTCGAGGCCGAAAGCGACATTTTCAACGACAGTGCGCCAAGGCAGCAGGCTGAATTGCTGAAACACCATTGAGACGATTTCAGTTCGCAGTTGCCGCAAGGTTTTGCGGTCAGCATTGACCACATCGACAGGGCCGTTTTTGCCTTGCAGCGAGACATGGCCGCGTGCCACCGGTATCAAGCGGTTGATCGCGCGCAAAAGCGTGGACTTGCCTGAGCCGGACAAACCCATCAGCACCAGCATTTCACCTTCGGCAATTTGCAAATCACAATTGTGAACGCCCAAAACCTGATTGGTTGCACTTTGAATTTCTGCTCTGGACAGACCTTCATCGGCAAGGGTCAGAACCTTTTGCGGCTGTTTGCCAAACACGATAGAAACATCGTTCAGGTCTATCATGCTCATTCTTTTATTCCTTCACCGAGCGGAAAATCCGATCAAGCACGATGGCCACCACAACGATAACCAATCCTGCCTCAAAGCCGAGTGCGGTGTTAACGGAGTTGAGCGCGCGTACCACTGGTACACCCAAGCCGTCAGCGCCAACCAGTGCAGCAATCACAACCATCGACAAAGAAAGCATGATGGTTTGTGTCAGCCCGACCAGAATTTGCGGCATAGCGTATGGCAGTTCAATTTTCCATAGCAATTGGCGTCTTGTAGCACCAAAGGCTTCACCGGCTTCAATCAGATGTTCCGGTGTGGAAGAGATCCCTAAATGGGTGAGGCGGATCGGGGCGGGCAGCACAAAAATGGCTGTCGCCAAAAGACCCGGCACCATGCCAATGCCGAAAAACACAATTGCCGGAATAAGATAAACGAATGTCGGCAATGTTTGCATCAGATCAAGCACAGGGCGCATGAAGGCGTAAAGCGTCGGGCGATGCGCGGCAGCAATGCCCAGCGGCACCCCGATAACCATGCACAAGAAACAGGCCGAGAGCACAAGGGTGAGTGTCTCTAAGGTCTGATCCCAATAGCCTTGGTTGAGAATGAAAAGAAAGCCGAGCACTGTCAGCACCGCCACGGTAATGCGGCGTTGCAGCCCCCATGCGATGAGTGCAAAAATGGCAATCAGAATGAAAGGATGCGGTGCTTTGAGCGCAAAAAGCAAACCATCAATCAGTGTTTGCATCACTGCTGCAAGTGCATCAAACAGACCGCCCAGATTATTTGTGAGCCAGTCTACGATTGTTTTGGCGGTACGACCCACCGGAATTTTATTGTCCGTCAGCCAGTCCAACGAAATGTCTCCTGCTGCGTTTTTATCATAAAAAAAGCTTAAACGATAATTGAAATCGGCGGGGTTAAAGCAAAAATGCACCCCGCCTGCAATCCTATAATTTAACTCAGAGGCCGAATGCTGCTTTGGCAGCTTTCAAACCATCTTTGCCGTCAATAGTGGTTACGCCATCAAGCCATTTGTCAAGCGAAGCCGGATTAGCTTTAATCCATGCTTTGGCAGCCTTGGCCGGATCTTCACCATCATCAAGGATTTTGCCCATGATCTGGTTTTCCATATCAAGCTGGAATTCCAGATTGGTGAGGAATTTGCCGACATTCGGGCATTCCTGAGCGTAGCCCGCACGGATATTGGTTTCTACCGTGGCGCCGCCCAGGTTTGGCCCGAAGAAGTCATCGCCGCCGGTGAGATACACCATATCAAAATTGCTGTTCATCGGATGTGGTTCCCATCCAAGGAAGACAATCGGTTTTTTGGCTTTGATATTTTTGGCCACCTGCGCCAGCATGCCTTGCTCGGATGATTCTGCCAGTGAGAAGGATTTAAGATCAAAGGCATTTTTCTCTATCATATCGAGAATGAGACGATTGCCGTCATTGCCTGGCTCAATGCCGTAAATTTTGCCGTCGAGCTCATCTTTGAACTTAGCGATATCAGAAAAGTCTTTCAAACCGGCATCATAAGCTGCTTGTGGCACAGCCAAGGTATATTTCGCGCCGGTCAGATTAACGCGAAGAGTTTCAACGGTTTTATTGTCAAGATATGGCTGCAAATCGGCAGTCATGGACGGGTTCCAGTAGCCCAAAAACACATCAATGTCTTTTTTGCTCAAAGACGCATAGGTGACAGGTACGGATAAAACCTTCACTTCAGGTTTATAGCCGAGGGTCTTGAGAATTTCGGTTGTCACCGCTGTGGTGGAGGTAATGTCCGTCCAGCCCACATCAGAAAAACGTATGGTCGAGCAACTGGCCGGTTCTGCTGCAAGTGCTGCGCTGGCAGGCATCAGGCTGGTAAAGGCGATTGCGCACAGGCCGAGCGACACTGCATAGTCAGTTACGGATTTCATTGTTAATCTCTCCATTATCCGGTTTTTCAGTTTAATTTTTCCGGTTCCGTTTGAGTAGCAAATAACAGATGAATTGCTTTAGTTCTACGAGGGATTTGACCCCAAAACGGAAATGTTCCTGTTTTACACGCAGAAATGATGCGCACTGAAAACAGATGGATTGCCTGCGAATGCAGGGATTGCACCCGCATGAAGGCTTGCGAAAACAGGGAGATGTTACGGATTAAGTGCGTAATCGCAAGTTTTTATTGAAAAACATCCTTTTTGCTGGGTATTTTTCGGTTATTTTCATGTGGCTGCTTGTTGAAAACGGATTTAGTTTCTATTTCAATTGAATGTAAAGATATAATGCTCACATACAAATTGTGAGCATATTTAGGTGCTTGATATCGGGCTTGGCTGTTTGGCTTCAGCGTGGCGTGTAAGAAGGAAGAAGCAGTATGTGGAATGGTATTGTTGGCGTCGTTTCTTTCATCTGGCGCTTGCTGGCAGCGATTGGTCGGGTTATTGCAGTGCCGCTTGGTGCGCTGTGGCGGCTTTACTTGCGCCTTGGCTTGCTATGGAAGGCAGCTATTGGCGTTGTCGTGCTGGGCAGTGTTTTTCTCTACGGCTATTTTATCTGGCAGACCCAGGCCTGGACAAATTTTGATCCCGACTATCCGGCAAAATATACCTATCAGACCGCAACCACGCCGGGCGAAAAGATTAATAATACGATCACACCTTTAATCCAGCCGGCACCAGAAACTCCGGTAACTGAACCAGTTAAGCCGGAAGAGAGTACGGATGCGGCATCTGAACCAACTTCAGATATTGCACCAACCGATACCGCTGATGAGCCAAAGCCGGACACAACAAACATGCCGATGCAGGCGGCAAACTTGCCGGTGAGTGAAAAGTCTTGCGCAATTTCGGCGATTGCTGAAGTGACCGCCGATCTGACTGATTTCAACGTCAATCAGAATGCGTGGATTTCATCTATGGTGCTTTATAAAGCAGGCTTCTTTGGTCTTGATTGGGACAGAACGCCGTTTCTTGATAATAAAGCGTCCTTCCAGCGTGGTATTAATGCGGCCGTTCGCCGTACAACTGTTGAGCTGGTCGATAATCTGGGTCGTCTGCGTGGCACATCACAGGTGGATTCTGATCTGCAAAAAGCCCGTGGCAATATGCAGTTTGCCGAAGATTCCTGGTATTTCGGGTTGAGCCCGTTTGGCCCGAAAACACCGACACCGAGCTATTATCGCTCGGCGATCAAAGATATCCGTAATTTCAATAAGCGTTTGGAAAAATGTGAAGCCGTATTTGATGCACGCGCTGACAATCTGATCCAGTATATTGACCGTATTGCCAATGATCTGGGCTCAACCTCGGCAATCTTGAAAGACCGCGCTGAGAATTATCATGCCGGTTGGTTTGATACCCGTGCCGATGACCGCTTCTGGTTCTCCTATGGTCAGCTATACGCTTATTATGGTTTGTTGCGTGCAGCGCATTCCGATTTCCGTTCGGTTCTGTCAGAGAAGCATCTCGACAGTATCTGGGATTCGATGGAAAAGCAGTTGCGCGATGCTTTGGATATGCAGCCGACTATCGTTTCCAATGGCCGTCAGGATGCATGGTTTACACCATCACATCTGACCACAATGGGCTTTTACATTTTGCGTGTCCGCTCCAATCTGGTTGATATCAGACAGGTTCTGGAACGTTGATTTTAAGGTGATTTGACTTCATGGAACTACCGGCACGGTTACGTCAGGGGGTGGATAGCCTCCTGAACGGGGTAGCATTGACTGATTTGCAGCGCGCTTCCGATATTTTATCGAAGCGCTATCGTGCTGAAACGCGTGACGGGCGGTTGCATTTGTCGGACGAGATGGCAGCCTATGCTTATCTGGCAGCCCGTTTGCCTGCCACCTATGCGGCCGTGTTTTCAAGTCTTGATTATGCGGCGGAGCTGCGTCCTGAATTTAGTCCGGTTTCACTTCTGGATGTGGGGGCGGGGCCGGGCACTGTTTTATGGGCTGCATCACAATGCTGGCCGGACTTACGTCAAGCGACATTGATGGAAGCAAGTAATGCTATCCGCACAGTGGGCTCTAAACTCTCGGATGACGCAGGGCTCGATAAAGTCGACTGGGTGGCGCGTGATATCGTCAAAGAACGTGACCCTTTGCCAAAAGCTGATCTGGTCACACTGGCCTATGTGCTGGATGAGTTGTCGGCTGCTGAACGCAGCGATCTGATTGCGCGTCTCTGGTCTGCTTGTGAAAATATGTTTGTGCTCATTGAACCGGGAACACCTGCCGGCTGGCAGCGGATTAAGGATGCCCGTTCGCAGTTGACAGAAGCAGGCGCTTTTATTGTTGCACCATGTCCGCATCATCAAGCTTGCGCGATCGAAGGTTCTGACTGGTGTCACTTTTCCAGACGTGTGGCCCGTTCGAAATTGCATCGCCTGACTAAGCAGGCGGATGTGCCGTGGGAAGATGAGAAATATATCTATCTTGCTGTGTCACGCTATGAAGGCGAAGGAGCGCAAAACCGTGTGCTGGCACCGGTTAAAACCAGCAGTGGCAAGGCGGAACTTAAGCTTTGCCGCCATGATGGGGGGATTGCTCAGCAAATCATTACTAAACGGGACGGCGATTTGTTCAAGAAAGCGCGTCGTGCTGATTGGGGCGATGTATTGTAAATGCAGGTTGTGTTGAATTTTCAAGCTCAGAAACATATATTCTGTTGTTATTTCAATGTCTTAATTTGAAGATAGAATAATAATACAACCTGATGGAATTACCTGTTGCAATAACATGCAACCTATAGTAGTTATTGGGTGTACTTAATTTATATTATACGTATTCATTACTTCGATGACGTTGCATTTTAATACCAATAACGTCTTCACATGCAGGCAGCAGCATTCGGGAATTCGCAGCCTGATTTGCTCAACCTTTGAGCTTTTATACGTCCGGCTTGTTTAACAAGCCGGACTTTTTATTTATGTGCCTCAAAGTATGCGCCGCCGATGGAGCGGGTGATTGAGTACTGTTTGCAATCTTAATTTCTGTTCTTGCAGGGTTAGCTTTATAAAGATCAGCAGATGGCGTGAAAACTGTCATCTCTGACAGGACTGTTAACTTTCTTTTTGCTCGTGCATTTTTGCAGTTGCCTTCATGCTTGTCACGAGCTATCAAACCGGCATGAACAAGTCGCACATCCTCATGAATGGTTGGTGGTGGGTCCGTTAACAGCGGCCGTGAGAACACTTGTGCATAAGCGAAAGTGAAGTTTGGGGTCGCAACGGGTAATCCGGGCGGCCTTTTTGTTTGCCCGTATCCTTTAAGTGACTGCCAGAAAAATGCATGATTTGAAGACATGCGGACAGGATCAGATCAGCTTTTTTAAAAGGCTGATCAAGGCAAACAGAACGGTTCATGACTATGACTAAAATGTCGAAGATCGAAACACATACACATCTGAGCCAAGGTGGCATTACGGTTGAGCGCGTGCGCCGGCTGATCGATTATAAAGGTGCCATCGAGCAGCGTATTGATGTTTTGAACACGCGCCGCGGTGCGGTTTTTTCGTCTAACTATGAATATCCGGGTCGCTATACCCGTTGGGATACCGCCATTATCGATCCGCCTGTTGTCATCACCGCCAATGGCCGTGTCATGCGTATCGAAGCTTTGAACAAGCGCGGCGAAGTGCTGCTGACACCGATTTTAAAAGTGTTGCAGGCAATACATACTGTGACCATCGATCAGCAAAATGCCACCCGTATTGATCTGACCGTTGCGGAACCGAAGGGCGTTTTTTCTGAAGAAGAACGCTCCCGTATGCCATCGGTTTTCACTGTACTGCGTGCGATTGTTGCACTGTTCTTCTCTGAAGAAGATGCCAATTTAGGTCTTTATGGTGCTTTTGGTTATGATCTGGCTTTCCAGTTCGACAAAATTGATTTCAAGATGAAGCGTCCGGACGATCAGCGTGATCTGGTGCTGTTCATTCCTGATGAGATTGTCATCGTTGACCATTACTCCACCAAGGCATGGGTAGATTCTTACGAATTTAGCGTTGATGGCAAGGGTACACACGGCTTGGCGCGTGAAACACCGTCAAAAGTCTTTGAGCCTTCAACTGAAAATCCGGGACGTGGTGATCATCAGCCTGGCGAATATGCGCAGCTTGTTGAAAAAGCTAAAGATAGTTTCAAGCGCGGTGATCTGTTTGAAGTGGTGCCGGGGCAGACATTCTATGAGCGCTGCGAAAGCCAGCCGTCTGAAATTTTCCGTCGTCTGAAAAGCACCAATCCGTCGCCTTATTCCTTCTTCATCAACTTAGGTGAAGATGAATATCTGGTGGGCGCATCACCGGAAATGTTCGTGCGTGTTAATGGCCGTCGTATTGAGACGTGCCCGATTTCCGGCACGATCAAGCGCGGTGATAATGCGATTTCGGATTCGGAGCAGATTTTGAAACTGCTCAATTCGAAAAAGGACGAATCCGAACTGACCATGTGCTCGGATGTGGATCGCAACGACAAAAGCCGCGTGTGTGATCCGGGTTCGGTGCGGGTGATCGGACGCCGTCAGATTGAAATGTATTCGCGTCTTATTCATACGGTTGATCATATTGAAGGCCGCTTGCGCGCTGATATGGATGCTTTTGATGGGTTCCTGAGCCACGCATGGGCGGTGACAGTCACCGGTGCGCCTAAATTATGGGCGATGCGCTTTATTGAGAATCATGAAAAAAGCCCGCGTGCATGGTATGGCGGCGCGGTTGGCATGATGCATTTTAATGGCGATATGAATACCGGCCTGACCTTACGCACAGTGCGGATTAAAGATGGTGTTGCACAGGTGCGTGCCGGTGCAACATTGCTTTATGATTCAAATCCGCAGGAAGAAGAAGCCGAGACTGAATTGAAGGCTTCTGCTATGCTGGCAGCCATTCGTGACGCACATAAAGTGCAGGCGGAAACAGAAAAACAGGAAACGGAAATGGTCGGGCAGGGCACCAATATTCTTCTGGTGGATCATGAAGATTCATTCGTGCATACATTGGCGAATTATTTCCGGCAGACAGGCGCGAAAGTTTCCACCGTTCGTGCACCGATCACTGATGCGGTTTTTGATGAAGTGAAGCCGCATCTGGTTGTGCTGTCACCAGGACCTGGTACACCTTCCGATTTTAATTGCACGGCTACAATCGAAGCGGCACGCGCGCGCAAACTGCCAATATTTGGTGTGTGCTTAGGGCTTCAGGCGCTGACAGAGGCCTTTGGCGGTAAGCTTAATCAGCTGGATATTCCGGTGCATGGTAAGCCGTCACCGATCAATATTTTGAAGGCTGGCACGGTTTTTGCCGGATTGCCGCAAAGCTTTAATGTCGGTCGCTATCATTCTCTCCATGCAGATCCGAAACATTTACCGGATGTGTTTGATGTTACGGCAGTGACGGAAGACGGTATCATTATGGGTATCGAGCACAAAAATGAGCCGATTGCGGCGGTGCAATTCCATCCGGAATCCATCATGACTTTTGAAGATGAAGCCGGTATGCGGATGATTGAAAATGTCGTGTCGGGTCTGGTAACTAAAGCCCGTATTTAAATATTAGTTTAAACTAATAAAGCGCTGATAAATCTGTTATCCCCCGTTGCTTTTGAGCGGCGGGGGTTTCGGTTTTCAGTTTGTTTCGTTATAGAGAATGTGCTTATCGAGTTCGAAGCACGTAATTAATGACAATTTTAAAGCGTTTTCAGGCATGTGTAATGCCTGATTGATGGCGCGTTGCACATTAAAATGATGTGAAACGTCAAAGGGTTGACTATGGATACGAAGAAAAAGATTCAACGATTGGCTGCATGGTCGATCCCTGTCGCCTTTGCTGTTCTTGCGCTGAAATATTTAGCCTATCATTTGACCGGTTCGGTGGCACTTTATTCGGATGCGCTCGAATCCATCGTCAACGTGATCGCAGCTGTTGCTGCCTGGTGGGCTATTCGTGTCAGCTATATGCCGGCGGATCGCAATCACCCTTATGGTCATCATAAAGCTGAGTATTTTTCTGCTGTCATTGAAGGCGTGCTGATTATCGTTGCGGCATTGCTGATTTTCAATGAAGCATGGCATGCATTACGTGCGCCGCGCCTGATGGAAGAGCCTTGGTTAGGGCTTGGCATCAATATCGCCGCTGGTGCGCTTAATGCTATTTGGGCAACAATTCTGATCCGTGTCGGACGACGTGACAAATCACCGGCATTGACTGCCGACGGCAAGCATATCATGACAGATGTGGTGACTTCCGCCGGTGTGCTGGTTGGTTTGGTGGCTTCGATTGTTACCGGTTGGGCTATTCTTGATCCGCTGCTTGCCATTATCGTTGCGCTCAATATTTTGTGGCAGGGCTGGCAGGTGATCAATTCTTCCGTGCAGGGCTTGATGGATGTCGGCACCGATATTGATGAGACGATGAATATTCGTGACATTATCTCCACCAATGCGGAAGGTGCGATTGAGGTACACGATCTTAAAACCCGTGTAGCGGGGCGTGCGACCTTTATCGAGTTTCATCTGGTTGTGGCGGCTGAAATGAGCGTGGGGAACGCGCATATCATCTGCGACCGCATTGAAGATGCATTACGTGATCAGATTGATAATGCGGTGGTGGTTATCCATGTCGAACCGGAAGATGAAGCTAAACTTCCTCCTGGCACTTGTGCGGTGCCTTTTGCGTGAGCGAAGGGCATTGCAAAATTTTACTTTAAAATCAGTGATTGCAGGCTTGCAACTGATGCGATGAATCGCTAGAAATACATCTATGACTTGTAAAACCTTAAACATGGCGAAATTTTTTTCCGGCAATCGCGAAAGCGGTGCTGTACATGTTTGTGTTTTAAACTCGCTTCTTCTTAGCCTTAGCGGCGATCGCTGGGCTCGTTAAAGAGGAGCGTCCGGCGGTCGACAAGAGACCAGGCTGGTCCATGCTCCTTATAGTCTGAATTTTGATAATCTTTTCATCGGTTATCCAGAAATTTTAGTAGTTAACGAATAACGGTTTGAGCCGCGGATGGTGGTCAGATCGTCACGAAGAACGAGAATAGCTATGACTCAGATTGCAGATAAAACAGTTGCTTCCACCAAAAAAGGTATGCCGGTAGCGCAGTCAAAATATGCGCCGTTTCAGCTGACACAGCTGCAAGACCGCCAATGGCCGTCAAAGCGTATTGAAAAGGCACCGATCTGGTGCTCGGTTGATCTGCGCGACGGCAATCAGGCGCTTGTTGATCCGATGGGGCATGATCGTAAAGCGCGTATGTTCCAGCTGTTGCTGGATATGGGCTTTCCGGAAATTGAAATTGGTTTCCCTTCCGCATCGCAAACAGATTTTGATTTCTGTCGCTGGTGCATCGAAGAGGGAAATGTGCCTGATGAGGTGGACTTGCAGGTGCTGGTGCAGTGCCGCCCTGAACTGATCATCCGTACCTTTGAAGCGCTGGAAGGCGCAAAAACCCCGATCATCCACTTCTACAATTCTACCAGTGAATTACAGCGCCGCGTGGTATTTGGCAAAGATGTCAGCGGTATCAAACAGATTGCTACAGACGCTGCCAAAATGATCACCGATATGGCGGCAAAGGCAGGCGGCGGCTATCGTTTCCAATATTCGCCGGAAAGCTTTACCGGTACTGAGCTGGAAGTGGCGCTGGAAATCTGTAATGCGGTCACAGAAATTGTGAAGCCGACACCGGATAACAAGCTGATTATCAATCTGCCGTCCACGGTCGAAATGAACACGCCGAATGTCTATGCTGACCAGATTGAGTGGATGTGCCGTCAGCTGGATAATCGTGAAAGCCTGATTATTTCGCTGCATCCGCATAATGACCGCGGAACAGGCATTGCTGCCACTGAGCTGGGCCTGATGGCTGGTGCTGATCGTGTTGAAGGCACATTGTTTGGTAATGGCGAGCGCACCGGTAACGTGGATGTGGTGACACTGGCTTTGAACATGTTCACCCAAGGTGTTGATCCGGAACTGGATTGCTCCGACATCAACCGCATGAAAGAAGTTTACGAATATTCCAACCAGCTGGTTATTCCGGAACGCCATCCATATGTGGGTGAGCTGGTTTACACCGCTTTCTCCGGCTCGCATCAGGATGCGATCAATAAGGGCATGAAAGCCAAGAAAACCGCTAATTCCCCATTGTGGGAAGTACCATATCTGCCGATTGACCCGCAGGATGTCGGTCGCTCTTATGAAGCGATTATCCGCATCAACTCGCAGTCCGGTAAGGGTGGTCTGGCCTATATTCTGCAGCAGGATTACGGCTTGAACCTGCCGCGCAACCTGCAGGTGGAATTCCGCGAAATTATTCAGAAAATCACGGATGATGAAGGCAAGGAACTGCCGTCCAAGCGCATCTATGACGAGTTCATTGCGCGCTATGTGACACAAGAAAGCGCACGGCTCAAATTTGCCGATCATCACACCGTGACTGATCCGGCTAATAAAGCACGCCGTGTTCTGACCGCCGAAATTCATGATAATGGTATGATCAAAAATATCGAAGGCACGGGCACCGGTCCGATCGATGGTTTTGTCGATGCGCTCTCGCGCCATACCGGCATTAAATTGTCGGTGGTGGATTATTCGGAGCATTCGCTACAGCAGGGCTCTGATGCAACTGCGATCTGCTACATGGAAATTGCCCATCCGAATGGTAAAATATTTGGCGTCGGTATTAACGACAACATCGTGTCTGCCTCGCTGGAAGCCATTGTTTCAGCGGCTAACCGTCTGCTTGCAGAATAAAATTTGACTTGCATATTAAAAAAGAGGCGGCCTTCGGGTCGCCTTTTTTGTGTTAAACACAATGTAGGCTGCCGTATTGTTGCTTCTATTGGATGATTTGAGTGAGCTTGCTATAATTAATCTGACAGTCTGAAGTGACCGCTTTCATCAATTCTTACAAAAGGATCTGTCATGCGTGAAAATGATCTTGCGAAAGAAGCTGATGCGCAACAAACGGATGGCGCATTGCGTTTGGCCAATGCTATGCGGCAAGCCAAGCTAGCCGCAGCTGATCGCGGTGACAGCATCGTGGATGTAAGGCAAGCAGAGCTGGCGCGGCTGGATCTGCTGGCTGCGGATTTGAAAACCGTTTTTGATGCGGTGCCGGAACATGTTGATCTGTTTGATTTTACCATCTCATCGGGTATGCAGCCGCGGCTGTGGCTCGATACGACCGCTTTTGTGATGATGGGAAATGACCGTCGCAGCTATCAATTTGTTCGTGATACCCGTCAGGGGCGGGTGGTGATGGCGCAATCAAGCGACATGAAGCGGGTGAGCGAAGCTGTTACAGCTTATATTGCTGATCGTTTGGTGGAGCGCGAGCAGTTACTGGGCGACAATAAGCCGGTTGTGAAAGTGCAGCCTTCTGCCCAGCCACAAAATGAGCCCAAGGGCTCCGGTGGTTTCTTGCAGGCATTGGCGTGGTTTGTCACCGGTGCTTTAGTGGGCGCTGTGCTTTTGTTCCTGTTTTTTCAAGATCAGCTGATGCCAGCACTTCAGGTCTTAATGGCTGGGTAGTGCCAATAGATGCGTGCCAATGGCGGTGATTTCATTGTCTTGCGTTAAAATCCCGCGTTGGCTCCATTCACAAGACCAGCCGTTTTCACTTTTGCTGATATCAAACATATTATAGCGTGCCGGTGGCTTGTGGCCGCCAAAAGACTGGCTGGCCGATGGCACACAGATAACCGGTACCGTCGCACCATTGGTGCCTTCAATCTCATAATGCGTGGCCAGATGCGTATGGCCATGCAATACGAGCTCAGCGCCATAGTTTTTAATAATTTTTTGAAAACGGCCAATGCCAAATAAGCGCTTATAATTGGGTGTTGCGCCGCGGACAGGCGGATGATGAATCATCACCACACGGCAAAGCCCTGCTTGTTTGGTGCGTTCAAGCAGCAATGCCAGTCTGTGTGCTTGCGCTGGCAGAAAGTCACCGCTTGCCATAAAGGGTGCTGTTGCACGCGCTGATGATACGCCAATAATGGCGATACCGCCGCGCTGACGCAGATATGGAAATTGTGGTGCCCTGCCGCCGTTGTCAATGTCGTCGCCCCGCATCCACGGCTCCCATGCGCGGCAGGATTTCTGCAATGCGCCGGGTACATAAGCATCGTGATTGCCCGGCACGACGGACAGATCATGCGGATTGCCAAGTTTTTCCAGCCATGCGCGGGCAATGTCGATTTCCGCATTTAAGGCCAGATTGACCAGATCGCCCGTTAACGCAATGTGATCTGGCTTTTGGGCTTTCATATCATCAATCAGATCACCTAAAACCGAGCATTCCAACGCATTTTTACGGTTCTTCACCCAATTGACATAGCCGGTGATGCGCTTTGAAGCGAGGTCACGATAGCGAACCGGCGGCAAAGGGCTGAGATGGATGTCGGAAATATGCGCTAATCTGAACATTATAAACTTTGCTGGCAATGGAATATGTTGCGGCTTGTGCTTGCCGTACTCAATGTGCTGAAGCTAGTTTAGCGTGTTTTGCTTGCTAAAGAAAACTGCATTTTAACTAAGCATTTCATCATCATCGGGTGAGAGAAGACGGGTTGCGCGCCATTCGGTCAGCTTGTCATTAATGGCATCAAGCACGAAAAACCGCGCCGATTCCTTGTCGTAACCTTCGTCGCGCAAAGCATCGTAATCGGTAAATTGATGGCGGATATAGGCTACTGTTGCCAGCCATATCGCCACTGGCGGCGTCAGTTCGCGCATGTGCGGGCTAAGAGCGGCAGCGCGAATAGGCTCGGCATCGCTGTAAGGTGCCCCCGGTATCAAGAGGGTCAGAGATTTGGCGATTAGTTTTTGCCGGTTGGTTTTGGCCTGCATAACGCTCTGCTTTTATTGCTTGTCTGCGTTTATTGACCATTAAGCAGCTTGAATTGCAAGCTTATGTCCGCTTCTCATGGCGTTCGGGCTGGCAGGATTTTGTCCACAGTCAGTACAAATAGATGATAATCAACTTGCGCAATCTGTAATTTTTATATAAACATATCTTTATGTCTATAAAGGATGTGGCGATATGAGCTTGCAGCTTGATGTAATGGTTGATGTGTTGAAGGCGGCGGCTGAGCCAAGTCGTTTGCGTATTTTGACGCTTTTAACCCGTGGTGACCTGACGGTTTCTGATCTGACCCTTATCCTTGGTCAGTCACAGCCGCGCGTGTCGCGCCACTTGAAGCTGTTGAGTGAAGCCCAGCTTATCAAGCGTTATCAGGAAGGTGCGTGGGCTTATTTTCGCCTTGCCGATGATAATGAATTTGGCTCCATTATACGTGAAACTTTGCAGCGTCTGGATGAAAGTGATCCGCTGATTGAGCGTGATTTTGATCGTCTGGCTCAAGTGAAAACACAGCGTCAGGAGCAGGCAACCGCTTATTTCAGCAGCAACGCACAAAGCTGGGACAAAATCCGCCGTCTGCATATTGCCGAAGGTGCCGTGGAAACCGCGCTGAAAGATATTGTCGGTGATGTGCCTTTTCAGGCTATGCTTGATGTGGGCACCGGCACGGGGCGTTTGCTGGAGCTGTTATCGCCGCTTTATGTGCGCGGTGTTGGCGTGGATATTAACCGTGACATGCTGATGGTGGCGCGTGCCAATCTCGATCAGGCCAATATTGCCCATGCGCAGGTGCGCCAGGGTGATGTCTATGCGCTGCCGGTTGAGCGTGAAAGTTTTGATCTGGTGACGATCCATCAGGTGCTGCACTTTTTGGATGATCCGCAGGCTGCTATTCGTGAAGCAGCGCGTTCGGTGCGGGCTGGCGGGCGGTTGCTGATTGTCGATTTCGCGCCGCATATGCTTGAATTCCTGCGCGAAGATCATGCGCATTTGCGTCTTGGTTTCAGTGACGAGCAGATGACCGGCTGGCTGCGTGAAGCAGGCTTGGAAATGGTTGATATTCGTGAGCTGAAGCAAGCTGATGAGGATGCGAAAGCGCTGACAGTGAAGCTGTGGCTGGCGCGTGATCCGCGTCAATTGATCTCTTAAAGATTTAAACAAATACAGAGGAGCGGTAAAAATCGCGCTCTGGATATTATGCAAGAATAAGTGGTGTTGCGTCGGCCAGATGGCCGCATTATCGCCATGACACTGATGGAGACTTTTTCATGCGCTTTAACGGGCTTTCCCGACGTTCTGAGGTCGGCAAAAACCTTCGGGTATCATTTGAATTTTTCCCGCCAAAAAGCGAAGAGATGGAAAATCGTCTTTGGGAAACAGTCACAAGACTGGCACCATTGGAGCCTGAATTTTTCTCGGTTACTTATGGGGCAGGTGGTTCAACGCGTGAACGTACCGCGCGCACTGTGCAGCGTATTTTAACCGAAACCAATGTGACACCGGCGGCACACCTGACCTGCGTTGATGCGACCAGGGCGGAAGTAGATCAGGTGATCCGTGATTTCGCTGCGATGGGTGTGAAGCGCTTTGTGGCGCTGCGCGGTGATCCGGCCAGTGGTGTGGGTAATGCTTATGTGCCGACACCGGGCGGCTATAATAATGGTTCAGAATTGGTTGCTGGCCTGAAAACTATCGATGACTTTGATATCATTGTTTCTGCTTATCCGGAAAAACATCCTGAAAGCCCTGACTTTGCGACCGATATTGAGATGCTGAAACGCAAGGTGGATAATGGTGCAACGCGCGCAATCACGCAGTTCTTCTTCGATAATGATCTTTATGAGCGTTATGTCGAGCGTGTGCGCCGTGCAGGCATTTATATTCCGATTGTGCCTGGGATTTTCCCTGTTCACAGTTTCAAACAATTGGTTGGTTTTTGTGCGCGTTCCGGCCAGCATATCCCGGAATGGTTAGCAGAGCGTTTTGAAGGGTTGGATAATGATCCGCATACCCATCAGCTGGTCGCGGCCGCTATTGCTGCCGAGCAGGTTATGGATCTGATTGAGCGTGGCTTACAGGACTTCCACTTCTACACGATGAACCGTGCCGATCTGCCATATGCGATTTGTCATATGCTGGGCGTTCGCCCCAAACATGCGGCTGAAGCATAATAATCTGCAAAATGAGATAAGAAAAAACCGGGGCAAGCCCCGGTTTTTTTATTCGTTCCCTTAAGCACCCCAGCTCAAGGAAAAACGCCTACAATCATAGCTGCAACAAAAGCAAATGCTGCGCAGAACATCAGGACGTTCATAGGTCTTGTCAGTCCCATAGGTCTGTCTCCTTCATGATTGTACTTGGCTTTAAGAGCAAGCGCATATGCGTTGGCAGATACCATGAATCTAGTGGGTTTATGGGTAAAAACAAAGCAAATTCATGCATTTTTGTGGCTATTTAAGAGAATTAATTGCCCCAAATTTCGTAAGTCTATGAATTTAAATACTAATTTTATGAAAAATTCTTCATGGAAAAGACACAAAAACGCCATCTGAATTAACGGAAATTCAGAATTGTGGCAGCGTTTTTGTGTTCCGGTTCGATTCTGACTAAGCGTTTTATCAAGCAATCAGTGAAAGATAGGCAGAGACGGTCAGCACCGAAATCATGGTGGAAACCAGAATAGTGTTGGAGGTGATCGTCGCATCTGTGCGGTAATATTCCGCCAGCATGAAGGAGCCGGTGCCTGTCGGTAGTGCAGTTATAAGCACAGCCGTATGGGTGAGGAGCGGAGGTAACTGAAAAATATAAACCGCAGCAATATAGGTCAGTACCGGTTGAGCTACCAGTTTGAGGCTGACCAGATAGGAGATACTGCTGATATTGCTGCGTGTCAGTGGCTTACTGGCAGCTAAGAAAAGGCCGAGCGCCACCAATGCGCAAGGGGAGGCTGCACCACCCAGCAATTTTAAAAATGTGTGCGCGGATTCCGGTAGCGGCAGACCGGAGAGAGAATAAGCAATACCAAGTGCGGGTGAGAAAAGCAGCGGATTGCGTGCCAGCGAAATGATAGTTTTAAAGATAAGCTTTGCTTTATGGCTGGCTTTTTGACGGCTCAGTTCAATCAGGGTGATGGCAACGGCAAAGATGACACAAACAGTGATGATCGTTGCCATCGCAACCAGCGGCATGGAGGCACTGCCAAAAGCCAGCATCGAAAGCGGAAAACCCATATAGGCGGTGTTAGGATAGCTGGCATTGAGACCGTCAATGGCCTTGGTGGTCAGGTCTTGGCCTTTATTGCTGGGCGAGAGGAAGGCAAGGCCGAAGATGATGAAGCTTGCCAGACAAAAGGCACCAATAAAGGCCGGTTGCCAGATTTCATGTAAGTTTGTGGTGGCGGTGATGTCAAAAAGTAGTGCGGGCAATGCCAGATAAACGACGAAGCGGTTGAGTTCTGTGCTTGCTTGCCCGCCCAAAATGCGGGTTTTGGCGGCTGCCCATCCCGCAAAAATCAATGCGAAAATGGGTAGCACAACCAGTAATGTTGATAACATTGGACTTGCCAGTTTTGTTGTTAAAGTTTTTCCAACAGTTCAGGTGTCGGCCATGAATCGGCAGGCATTTTCAGGCGCAGTTGTTCGGTGCGCACCGCATCGCGGGTGCGGAAACCAAAGACGCCATCAATTTTGCCCATATCATAACCGCGTGCCTGCAACTTCGTTTGCAGTTCTTTCATCTGCTCGGTGTTGAGGCCTAAGTCGGGATTACGCGGATCAAAGGCAGGAGCACCGGCCAGACGTGTTGCAAAATATGCAGCGGTGGTCGAGTAAACGATGGACTTGTTCCACTCCACGAAAATGTCAAATTAGGATAAGAGAGGAAAGCAGGGCCATTGCGACCGAGCGGCAGCATTAATGAGGCTTCGCCGTCATCTGCACCAAGCGGGCCATCACGGCCGGTAATGCCCCATTCAGCCCATTGCGAATGCGGCTTTCTGTTTTCACGAATGGATTCTTCCCACGGCAAATCCTGACTGGTGACACGGACTTCTTCCAGCCATGGCTCGCCCTTGCGCCAGCCCAGTTCACTCAGCATACGACCGGCGGTCATCATGGCATCTGCAACACTGTTTTTCAGATCCACTTTGCCGTCGCCATCGCCGTCAACGCCGCGTTCCAGATAATCTTTCGGCAGCAATTGCATCTGGCCGATTTCGCCAGCCCATGCACCTGTGGTGCCTGCATCAACAACGCCTTGATCAAAAAGCTTCAACAGAGCAATCAATTGAGGACGGAACAATTCAGGACGGCGGCAATCATAAGCCAAAGTGACAAGCGCATTGAGCGTATCGAAATCACCCTGAATAGCGCCGAAATCTGTTTCCAGCCCCCAGAAAGCCGCTAAAACCGGCCCTGGTACGCCGTAAGTTTCTTCAACTTTACGGAAAACATCAGCGTGTTTAATAAGGTTTTCTCTACCCTTTTTCAGACGTGTTTCTGAAATCAGACGTTTTGAAAATTCGATGAAGGTTAAATTGAACACGGATTGGGAACGATCGCGCGCCAGCACTTTTTCATCCAATGATGCTTTGTGCAGCTCGGCAATGCCTTTGTCGCTAACACCTTCTGCGCGGGCTTCTGCCGCAACATCTTCAATCCATTGCTTGAAATCCGTTTCGCAGGCAGGCTTTGGCGGAATCGCCTCGGCCGTGGAAGCAGGTGCGTTTGCCGCCGGCACCGGAGCCGGAGCTTGAGCAAAGGACAGGCTGGTGGATGCCAGAAGCAATGATGCGCAAAGGCCGAGTACAATTTTCATAGGAAGACAAGCTCGTTCAAAAATAGCTGAGAGTAATCTGTCAGCAACAATGACCTAATCTATTGCCCTATCAAACCTATAAAATGAAGCAAAACTTGCTAAAAATGCCCGTGATACGAAGACTCAGCGGACATTGTTGCTTTCCAGCCACTTTTTCCATGCGCTGGCGTCTCCTGCAAAGACGTTAATGTCAGCATCACCCGAGATGCCCGGTATGCTGCCGGTTCCGGTATATTGCCAGAATGTCCAAGGGTGCGGCCCGTATTTTTCATCGGGGTGTCCGGCGGTGGAACGGAGCCAGAATGGATAATGTTTCAATTGACGCAGATCATTATCGTCGAAGAAATCCACAGTTGTATAGATGATCGGACGCTTGCCGTAATGTTTTTCAACCATGTTGAGGAAAGTCAGCATTTCCTTACGGACAATGGCCGCATTGGGGCGCAATTTGCAGGTTGGCGAACTGGCGTTCCATTCCATATCCAAAACCGGTGGTAAAGCGGACGGGTCGTTGGGCACATTTTTGATGAACCAGCGTGCCTGATCGGCTGCGGTGCGGCAGAAATAATAGAAGTGATAGGCGCCACGTTTGACATGGGCGGCGCGTGAAGCGCCCCAATGCTCAGTAAAGCGCTCGTCGAAACGGTCGCCGCCTTCAGTTGCCTTAATAAAGGCAAAGGAAATGCCGCTCTTTCGGGCAGCGTTCCAATCAACCGTTGTTTGATATTTGGAAACATCCGTGCCGTGGATCGGATAATGCCAAGGGGTCTTGCCTGCCCATTCATGCGGCTTGCGGTCACCGAAGCGCGGCGCACGCACATTGCCGGATGGCGGAGTGATCTGGGAATTCTGGGCAGAAGGCTTGCGCACATCGGAAAAATCATAGTCAACAGTGGTGCAGCCGCTCAAAAGCGCTGCACTTGCAAGAAATGTTAATGTGACTGCAAGTCGTTTCATTGTCCGGCCCGAATAGAAAGAGAATCACTTGAAGCGTTAGGATTACGCGATCAGAATCGCTCCGTCACCATCGGGCACACAACTATTTGCCATTTAAAAATGACGAGCAATAAAAAGACGCACTCTCTGATTGTTACGAGGTGTTGAATTAGTTGAGAGAACTTTTTTCTTTTTCGCGAGTTGAACATCTGACGAAGCAATTTCATCGGAAGGAGACTATCATGAAAAAGCTCATTATCGCGTCATCGGCAATTGTTATGATGTTGGGTCTGGCTGCTTGTGACGACAGCAAGAAGGAAAATACCGGCAGCGGCAATCCGGCAGAAACAGTTCCTGCTGATCCGGCACCAACTGCACCGGCAACACCACCTTCTGCGACACCTCCGGCCGCACCTGCACCTTCTGTATCGCCAGCGCCAACAGCGCCGGATACTACATCACCGGCTTCACCAAGCCCGACATCTCCGGCACCGGCTAACTAAATTTGGCACCCTGAAGCTTCCTGATGGGGCGCTTGTGTGGTGGCCGGAAACGGTTTTCGGTCACCACATATTTTATTATGGTTCAAACTTGTTGTGAAAGCTGCACAATGGCTTGAGAAATTTTTAATTAGATATTTCAACAATCATTTGACTGGTCTATAGATCATTACATGAAACCTTACGCCCTGCCTTTTTTGATCCTGTTTTCATTGTCGGCCTTAACGGCTTGCGGCAAAGACGATGCTGAGGCACCTCAGCAAGAGCCTGCACCAGCGGTGCAGCCTGCTGAAACTGCGCCTGCGGTACAAGAGCCTGAAGCGCCTGTGGATGCGCCGGACCTGCTGGAAACCTTGAAAGAAAATTCTGGTGTTCTGACGCCGGAACAAGAGGCCGAAATTGTAGCCCGTGCGCGCCAGAATGCGGAAGCAGCCGCGAAATCAGTGGGTCAAAATAACGAGCAGATTAAACTGGCCGGTGACAGAGCAGAAGCCTCTGCCAAACAGTTTCTGGCAGCTAAACAGAGTGTCTTGCCGCAATAATCATGTCCTTTTGGCTGATTTATCAAGCGTTTAAGTTTTAGAAAGCGCATATGTCTATCTGGGTTCGCCTTGGAGAATTTGTGAGTGAGACAGCTACAAATGCGCTGATGAGCGTCATTGAAGCTGTACGCACATTATTTGAAGGCGATGCGGATACCAGACGTCGCGTTGCGTTTTCTATCGCGATGATCGCGCTTTCCGCGAAAATGGCCAAAGCTGATGGTATGGTCAACGAGCAGGAGATTGCGGCCTTTCAGGAAATTTTTGAAATTCCTGCCGAAGAGGCCAGCCATGTTGCAAGGCTTTATAATTTGGCCAAGCAGGATGTGGCGGGTTATGAGGCTTATGCACGCCAGCTGGCCAGACTTTGCAGTGAAGATCAGCCCAATTGCCACTTGCTGGAAGATATTCTTGAAGGTCTTTTTCATATCGCCAAAGCCGATGGCTATGTGCATGAAAAAGAGATGGAGTTTTTAACCAATGTGGCGCAGATTTTCGGATTCAGCGAGGCTGAATTCGAGCGCATGACTATACGTCATATCGTGCGTGGTGACTGTGATCCTTATGTGGTGCTGGGTCTGGAGCGCAGTGCCAGTTTTGATCAGGCAAAGGCACAATATCGTGCGCTGGTTAAAGAGCACCATCCCGATCGTCTGGTTGCGCAAGGTTTGCCGCGGGAATTTGTTTCCATTGCCAATCATCGCTTAGCTGATATCAACGCGGCCTGGGCAGAGATTGAAAAAATTTTAAAGTCATAAAGTGAGTGTAAAATGAGTGGGCAGGACATGGCGCGAGAGCTTGAAGAACTGAAACTTGTTCAAGCGGATTTTTCTGGTGCAGAGCTTGATCCATCCCCCAATTTTGGTGTGCGCAAAGAGGGCAAGACACCTCGTTTTATCATTCTCCATTACACTGGCTTGGAAACAGCGCAGGAGGCCGCCGAGATTTTAAAAGATCCGGCGCGCGAGGTATCTGCGCATTATTTGGTGCATGAAGACGGACGCATCGTGCAGATGGTTTCAGAACAAGCTCGCGCATGGCACGCAGGCAAGAGCTTTTGGAAGGGCGAGACAGATATTAACTCTGCCTCTATCGGTATTGAGATTGTCAATGCAGGCGTGTTGCATGATTTTCCGGCCTATCCGTTGAAGCAGATCGAAGCGGTGATCCGTCTTTGTCAGGACATAACCGCACGTCACTATATCGAGCCGCATTTTGTGTTGGCGCATTCCGATATTGCGCCGGATCGCAAAATTGATCCGGGTCAGAATTTCCCATGGGAAAGGTTGCACGCTGCAGATGTCGGTCATTATGTGGAGCCTGCGCCCATCAAGGGCGGACGCTTTTTTGCACGCGGAGAATCAGGTCAGCCGGTCGAGGCCTTACAGTCGATGCTGGCGCTTGTCGGCTATCAAATTACCATTGATGGCGTGTTCGGTGAAGAGACAGAAAGTGTCGTAAATGCGTTCCAGCGGCACTTTCGTCGCCACAAAGTTGACGGAGTCGCTGACGTTTCAACTATTGAGACGCTTTACAAACTACTTTTTTCGTTAAAAAATCTGACAGCTTAGTTGTTTGATTCATAACGATTTAATCACGTTCAAAGGGTCAAATGTTACAATCTGTAAGGTAATTTTACTTTACCGATCAATCTTCGGCTGCATTTTGACGGCAAATCTTACCCCGATCATTTGAGAGTATCCAATTGAGTTTGTGAGGTTCTCGTGGGGCCAGTCATACACTGCGATGAATGGATAATGCGCAGTTTCAATCAGCAAGGATATTCCTCGTGATTGCAGCTTTTATGCTCAATCACTGACCGGAATGTTTTCAGAAGGACTGAACACTCGTACGCCCTCCCAAGGTGCGGGTGTTCTTTTAGAACGGTACATTATGAAATTAAAATTTGTTTTTGCTTGCGCCCTCATTGGCGCCGTGGCTAGTTTTAACTTAAATGCGGCTCAGGCATCAAGTCCCTCAAACTTGGTGGAGCTTTTGAAGACCAAAGATGCCAAGGACGTGAAAAAAGCCGAAGTTGCCAAAAAGGCGCCGGTTAAAAAAGCAGAGAAGAAAAAAGCAACCACTAAGGCTAAATATCTGCCGAAGCCTAAAGCGGCTAAAAAATCTGCGAAAAAGCAGAGCAAACCGACCAGCACCCGCTATTCGAGCATCATCAACCACTATGCCAGCACCTATGGTGTCAGCTCAGCACTTGCCCATGCGGTTGTGCGTCATGAAAGCAATTTCCGTCCGGAAGTTCGCGGTAGTGCCGGTGAAATCGGTCTGATGCAGATCAAGCTCTCCACAGCACGGGGGTTAGGTTATACGGGTTCTGCCAAGGGGCTGTATGAGCCGAGCACCAATGTGCAATATGGCATGAAATATCTGGCACAGGCACAGAAACTTGGCGGTGGCAGTGTTTGCGGCACAATTCTCAAATATAATGCCGGCCATGGTGCCAAGCGCATGAACCCGATCTCTGCTAAATATTGCAGCAATGTGCAGGCCTATATGCGCTCGTTCTAAGGTTTGTTGCATTCTTGAAGGCTTAATCAGCGTTTCAAGATGTTGAGTTAACAAAAAAGCCGGATTGCTTGGTGTGATCCGGCTTTTTTGTTGCCTTTTGTTGCGAAAGAGCATTTAAGGCAGATGTCAGTCGGTCGGGCAGCCGCGCTTGTCATATGTCGAAAGACGGCAAGTGAGGAAAGTCCGGGCTCCATGGAAACACGGTGCCGGGTAACACCCGGCGAGGGTAACCTCAGGGATAGTGCCACAGAAAGCAAACCGCCCCGTCTCCGGTTGTGTCGTAACGGACATAAGCGGTGACGGGGTAAGGGTGAAAGGGTGGGGTAAGAGCCCACCGCATTGCTGGTAACAGGAATGGCAAGGTAAACCCCACCGGGAGCAAGACCGAATAGGGACGGCGCGTTGTTTCGTAAGAAACAGCAATCAGTTTCCGGATAGCCGTCCGGGTGGGTTGCACGAGGCGGGTGGCGACATCCGTCCCAGATGAATGGCTGCCACGTTGAGCTTTTGCTCAGCCATACAGAACCCGGCTTACAGACCGACTGACATTTTACTTAAATACCATTATTTCCTGTCATTCATATTTCGTGAAAAATTATACCAAATTTTTTTGTGTATTCGCGTCTGAAAAGCCTGAGTGCAGCAAAAGGCTAACTCTTCATTAAGCTTAATGATGGATAACTAATGCAGGGGGACAAGTGCGCTTAAAAATGCCGCTTGTGCCTGATCAATTGCTCAATATGCCGATGCTTTCGGAAGTGAAATGCCTTCAAACGACAGCAAAAACATAGTTAGAGCCGGATTTAATGGCGATAACGCGAAAGAAAGGGAGACCGTGATGGCGAACACTGACGCAAAGCAGTCTCAGGCTGTACAGGCTGAAGGCGATTATTCGCGTCATATTCCGGTGATGCTTCGTGAAGTGCTGGACGCTTTGCAAGCTGGCCAAACGGGTGTGTTTGTTGACGGAACCTTTGGTGCCGGTGGTTATTCACGCGCGATCCTGCAAACAGGTGCGCGGCTGATCGGTATTGATCGTGACCCGACGGCAATCGCCAATGGCCGCTCCATGGAGCAGGAGTTTGCCGGCCGTTTTACGCTGGTGCAAAACCGCTTTTCGCAATTGGGCGCTGCCATTGAGCAGGTGCTGGGCGAGGGCGAACAAGTTGACGGTATCGTGCTTGATATCGGTGTATCTTCTATGCAGATCGACGAAGCAGATCGCGGCTTTTCTTTTCAAAAAGACGGGCCGCTTGATATGCGCATGTCGGTTTCGGGCCCAAGTGCTGCCGATGTGGTCAATCGGTTGAAGGCAGGCGATCTGGCACGTATTTTTAATTTTCTGGGCGAAGAACGTCATGCCGGACGCATTGCGCGCATGATTGAAAAACGCCGTGCGGTTGAGCCTTTCACCCGCACACTTGATCTTGCCAATGCGATTGAAACGCTGGTGGGACGCCATCCTAAAGATCGTATTCATCCGGCAACCCGCGTGTTTCAGGCTTTGCGTGTTTACGTCAATGAAGAACTGAACGAATTGGCGGATGCACTGATTGCGGCTGAAGAGCGCTTAAAGCCGGGTGGTCGTCTGGTGGTGGTGACATTCCACTCGCTGGAAGACCGTATTGTTAAGCGCTTTTTTGCTGATCGTGCCGGTGGCAGCGGTGGTTCGCGCCATATGCCGGAAGTGTATGAGCGCCGGCCAAGCTTCACAGCTGTTGTGAAGGGTGCCGTTAGCGCCAGTGAAGAAGAAGCAGACCGTAATCCAAGGGCCAGATCTGCAAAATTGCGCGCCGGTATGCGTACAGACGAGCCGCCGATGGCGGCTGACTACGCGTTGTTCGGTTTGCCGAAATTGCCTGACACCCAAGACTTAAGCAGGAGTTGAGCCAGTGCTGCGCACTTTTGACCTTATTCTGATTGCGGCAATGTTGGTGGCGGCGACCGTCACTTATAAAATCAAATATGATGCCGAAAAACAGATTGTTGTCATTAATAAACTCAAGCGTCAGATCGCATCTGAAAAAGATACGATCACGCTGTTGCGCGCGGATTGGAGCTTGATGACGCAGCCGGGACGTTTGCAAAATCTGGTGGATGTATATGCTCAGGAACTGCATTTGGAAAATATCGACGCCAAGCAGATTGTTCAGTTCAATGAAATTCCGGAGCGTCCTGTTGATGAAATTGAAAAGCTGATTTCAGGTAGCGATACTGTGATGGCCAATAATGCAACAGGCATTGATCAGATGGCTACCGGCAGCGTGAAGCCTTCGAGAGGGAGGCAGTAAGCATGCGCTGGAGAGGCTCTAAAAAAGATAAGGCAACTGCTGCAAGTTATACTGATTTTTCAGCCGAAGGTCAGGAAGTAAAAGTTGCTGGCAATATGGCTTTTGACGGCAATCGCAAAAAACATGGCAACCGTGCCCGTAACCGTTTAATAATGGCGATGAGCTGCTTCATCGCCATTTATGGTGTTATTGGCGGTAAGCTGATTTATTTTGGTTTGCAGAGCGAAAAAGAAGAGGGCTACCGCGCGTCGGCTGCACTGAATCTGGCAGCACGCCCTGACATCCTCGACCGTAACGGCGAAATTCTGGCCACCGACATTAAAACCGCTTCGCTTTATGCGGAGCCAAAACGCATTGTCGATCCGGATGAAACGATTGAGCTTCTCTCCACCGTTTTACCTAATCTTGATTGGGAAGCGACCTATAAAAAATTAAAGAGCGGTTCTGGTTTTGCATGGATCCAGCGCGGTCTGACTCCGCGTCAGCAAAGCCAGATTATGGCGCTTGGTGTGCCTGGTATTGGTTTTCGAACTGAAACCAAGCGCTTTTATCCGGGCGGCCCGACCGCTTCACATATTCTTGGTCTCGTTAATATCGACAATCAGGGGATTGCCGGTATGGAGAAATATATTGATTCAGCCGGTTTGAGCGATCTGCGCTCGGCTGGCATGGTGAGCGAGCAAAGTTTAGAGCCGATCACACTATCGATTGATATTCGCGTCCAGCACATTATGCGTGACGAGCTGGAAAAAGCGATGGAGAAATACCGTGCTATTGCCGCCGGTGCCGTTGTGCTGAATGCGAAAACCGGTGAAGTTCTGGCGATGGCATCTTTGCCGGATTATGATCCGAATAATCCCGTCAACGCACTGGAAAAAGACCGTCTCAACCGTATGTCTGCCGGTACTTACGAGATGGGCTCGACCATTAAAACCTTCACCACGGCAATGGCGCTGGATTCAGGGCTTTTTAACCTGAACTCCAAATTTGATGCGACGCGTCCGATGGTGTTTGGCCGTCAGACCATTCGTGACTTCCACGGTAAAGCGCGCTGGCTTACCTTGGCGGAAGTCTTTATCTATTCCTCCAATATCGGTTCGGGTAAAGAAGCAGATGCTGTCGGCATTGAAGGGCACCGAAATTTCTTAAAACGTATTGGTCTGCTTGATCGTATGCAGACAGAACTGCCGGAAGTCGCACGTCCGGTTGAGCCGCGCGTTTGGAAGAAAGTGCATTCGATGACCATTTCTTTTGGTCATGGTATGATGACAACACCTTTGCAAACGGCAGTTGGTTCGGCAGCTTTGATGAATGGTGGCAAGCTTATTCAGCCGACTTTCTTAAAACGCACACAGGCTGAAGCTGATCAGGTGGCAACGCAGGTTGTCTCGCCAAAAGTCAGTGAAGACATGCGCTATCTTTATCGTCTTAACTCCGAGATCGGCTCCGGCCGTCGTGCGGAAGTGAAAGGCTATCGTGTGGGCGGTAAGACAGGTACGGCCAACAAGGTTGTGAACGGTAAATATGCCAATGACGTGCGTTTTAACGCCTTTTTGGCGGCTTTCCCGATGGATGATCCGACCTATGTGGTTTTGACCATTATTGACGAACCAAAACCGGAAGAGGGCATGTATAGTGCGACCGCTGGTTTGAACGCTGCACCGATGGTGGCCAATATTATTCGACGTTCTGCGTCATTTTTGGGTGTAAAGCCTGATTTTAATCAAGATATCACTTCAAAAGTTGTCTCATATGGTAATGACTGATTCGTGGCAGTAACAAAAAAGTTACAGGCCATGATGAGGCTGTAAACAAACAGGGTCTGGAACATTATGAAGCTGAAAGAAATCGCGGCCTTTTCGAAAATTTTAAGCCCGAGATACGTCGATGTCGTTATTACGGGGGTAACATCAGATTCGCGTAAGGTTCAGCCAGGCTATTTGTTTGCAGCGCTGAAAGGTGTGAAGGCCGATGGCGGCCAGTTTATCGCCGATGCGGTTGCACGTGGCGCGGCGGCAATTCTAACCGATGACAATCATCTTCCAGACCTCACCGTGCCGCAAATTAAATGCCCGGATCCGCGCCTCGCTTTGGCGCAGGCGGCAGCGGCTTTTTATCAAAAACAGCCGGATGTGATGGTGGCCGTCACCGGCACCAGCGGTAAAACATCCGTTGCTTCTTTCACCCGCCAGATCTGGGAATATGCAGGTTTTGCTGCGGCCAATATCGGCACAACCGGTGTTTTTTCGCCGACCCGCAGCGATTATAATTCGCTGACTACCCCTGATCCGGTGGAGTTACATCGTGTTTTGGCAGAGCTTGCTGATGAAGGTGTGACCCATGCGGCGATGGAAGCTTCATCTCATGGTCTCGATCAGCGCCGCCTTGATGGTGTGAAGCTGACGGCAGCTGCTTTCACCAATCTTGGCCGCGATCATATGGATTATCATGCGACCGTTGATGATTATCTGGCTGCAAAAATGCGCCTTTTTACAGAGCTTCTGCCAAAAGACGCGCCTGCAATTTTCTATGCCGATGATGTTTATTCCGAACAGGCGATTGAGGCTGCGCGCGATGCCGGCCTGACCAATATCAAAACTGTTGGCCGCAAAAGTGCTTTCATCAAGTTGAAGCGCTTGGAACATGAGCGCTTCCGTCAGCATCTGGAAGTGGCGGTCAATGACGAGATTTATGAAGTCAGCCTGCCATTGGCCGGTGAATTTCAGGTGGCTAATGCTTTGATGGCAGCGGCGCTGGCGATTGAAACCGGTGTGCCGCCACAGGCTGCGATGAAGGCACTTGAACGCCTCAAAGGTGCGCCGGGTCGTCTTGATCTGGTGGGTTCGGCTGAAAATGGTGCCCTGGCTTATGTCGATTATGCTCATAAACCTGATGCGCTGGAAAATGTGCTGGCTTCGGTTCGCCCGTTCACCACCGGCCGCATTATCGTTGTTTTTGGTTGCGGCGGTGATCGTGATAAGGGTAAACGCCCGATCATGGGTGAAATTGCAACGCGGCTGGCGGATGTGGTGATTGTGACCGATGATAATCCACGCACAGAAGTGCCGGAAGTGATCCGTCAGGAAATTATGGCGGCAGCGCCCAACGCACAAGAAATCGGCGATCGTAAAAAAGCAATTCAGGCAGCCGTTGCGATGATGAATACAGGCGACACATTGATTGTTGCCGGTAAGGGGCATGAAGAAGGCCAGACAGTCGGAGATCAGGTATTGCCGTTCTCTGATCATGCTGAAATTGCATTGGCGCTTCAGGCTCGTCAGAAGGAAGTATAAGAATGAGCCAGTGGCTGTGGACAGCTGATGAAATGGTCAAGGCAATGGAAGGGCGTCCGTTTGGCACCCTTCCAAAAGGCATTACAGGCATTTCGATCGATACCCGCACTTTGAAAGAGGGCGAGGCATTTTTTGCCATTAAAGGTGATAAATTCGACGGGCATGATTTTGCCACCCATGCAATGGCCGCAGGTGCAAGCCTGATGGTGGTTGCAGAAAAACGTCTGGCAGCTTTCGGCAATCTGCCGGTGCCGATGATTGTCGTGGAAGATGTGCTGGAAGCGCTGACCCGTTTGGGGATTGCTGCGCGCAAACGCTCGGAAGCGCAAATCATTGCCGTGACCGGCTCTGTTGGTAAAACCACCAGCAAGGAAGCGTTGCGCCATGTGTTGAGCCAGTCCGGCACAGTGCATGCTTCTGTCGCGTCTTTCAATAATCACTGGGGTGTGCCGCTGACTTTGGCACGGATGCCACGTGATATTGATTACGGTATTTTTGAAATCGGTATGAACCATCCCGATGAAATCCGCCCGCTGGTGAAAATGGTGCGTCCGCATGTGGCGATGATTTCGCTGATTGCTCCGGCGCATTTAGGCCAGTTTGCCAATCTGGAAGCGATTGCTGCAGCCAAGGGCGAGATTTTTGAAGGCATTGTGCCGGGTGGTTATGCGCTGCTCAACCGTGATGACAAGCGTTTCAAACAGCTGGAAAGCTTGGCTGAAGAGGCGGGTGTCGAGCATGTGGTGACTTTTGGCGAAAACGCGCAGGCAGATTATCGCCTTAACAAGCTCGAATTGTATGCGACTTATTCCAATATTGAAATGCGTATTGGCAAAAAGACTGTGGCGGTCAAAATTGGTGCGCCGGGTCGTCATATTGTACAGAATATGCTGGGCGTTATCGGTGCGGCTCATCTTGTTGGCGCAGACATGGAAAAAACCGTTGCAGCTTTGGCTGATTTACAAGCAGAAAAGGGGCGCGGTGCGACCTATCAACTGCGCTGCGGCGATGGTCATTTCACGCTGATTGATGAAAGCTACAACGCCAATCCGGCCTCAATGCGGGCGGCACTTGTGCTGTTGCAATCAGTTGAGCCGCAGGCAGGCGGTCGTCGCATTGCGGTGCTTGGCGATATGCTGGAGCTTGGCCGCCAGTCGGGCAAACTTCATGCTGATCTGGCGCGCCCGATTGTGGATGCGGATGTGAATGCACTTTATATTGGCGGCGCTGAAATGGCGGTGCTGAAATCTGCAATGCCTGTTGAAATTTATGTCGAATACGGGCAGAGCGTTGATGAATTATTGCCGGCTGTCCTCAATGAGGTACGTGCCGGTGACGTGGTGATGATTAAATCATCGATGTCGATTGCTTTTTCTAAAATTGTGAAAGCCCTGATTACCCGCTACCCGCCGGTTGAGGCAGCGGAATAAGTTTAGGGAATAAATAAAGAATGATGCCTGTAAGGATGACCCGCCCATGCTGATGCTTTTGACGTTGTTTGCTGACCATGTGGCGCCGTTTAACGTGTTCCGCTATATTACGTTTCGTACCGGCGGCGCGATGATAACTTCGGCACTGATCGTGTTTTTGTTCGGTCCGCGTATTATCGATGCCTTGCGAGTGCGTCAGGGGCGGGGGCAGCCGATCCGTGCAGACGGCCCGCAGACCCATTTCAAAAAAGCCGGTACGCCGACAATGGGCGGCCTGATGATCATGACCGGTATTTTGGCCTCGTCGCTGCTTTGGGCCAATCTTTCCAGCGTCTATGTCTGGGTTGTGCTGATGGTTTCTGTTGGTTTCGGCGCCATTGGTTTTTATGATGATTATCTGAAAGTTACCAAGCAGACAGATAAAGGCTTTTCCGGAAAATCCCGTTTGGGACTGGAATTTCTGATTGCCGGTGTGGCTGCATGGTTCATCATGAATGCAGGTCAGGAACCATTTTCCTCATCGCTGACATTCCCGTTTGTGAAAACATTCGTCTTGAATTTGGGTCTTTTCTTTATTCCGGTTGCAGCCTTCGTGATGGTTGGTGCCGGTAATGCGGTTAACCTCACCGATGGTCTGGATGGTTTGGCGATTGTGCCGGTGATGGTGGCTGCGGCCTCTTTCGGCCTGATCGCCTATCTTTCCGGTAATGCGATTTTTGCTGATTATTTGCAGATTCATTTTGTGCCGGGCACTGGTGAACTTTCCGTGGTGCTTGGTGCTGTTATTGGTGCCGGCCTTGGTTTCCTTTGGTTCAACGCGCCACCTGCCGCGATTTTCATGGGCGACACCGGTTCGCTGGCGCTTGGCGGTATGTTGGGTGCGGTGGCAGTTGCGACAAAACACGAAATTGTTTTGGCGATTATTGGTGGCTTGTTTGTGGTAGAAGCACTTTCCGTCATCATTCAGGTTGCGTCATTCAAACTAACCGGAAAACGTGTTTTCCTGATGGCGCCGATCCATCACCATTTTGAGAAAAAAGGCTGGACGGAAAGTCAGGTCGTTATCCGTTTCTGGATTGTGGCTATCATTCTGGCCATGATTGGTCTTTCAACTCTGAAGCTTCGCTAGGCATTTGCAATGATCCCGATCACCGCTTTAAAAGATAAAACCATTGCCCTTTTTGGTTTAGGGGGATCGGGTCTTGCGACGGCCAAAGCCATTGTGGCGGGGGGCGCGCAGATTATTGCATGGGATGATAATCCGCAAAGTGTTGCCAAGGCGCAGGCCGAAGGCATTGCAACAGGCGATTTACGTCTGGCAGACTGGGGGCAGTTTTCTGCCCTTGTTTTGTCTCCGGGCGTACCACTGACGCATCCAAAGCCGCATTGGACAGTGCAACTGGCGCATGAGGCAGGTGTTGAAATCATCGGTGATGTGGAATTATTTGTGCGCGAGCGTAAGCTTTTGGCGCCGGATTGCCCGTTCATTGCTATTACCGGCACCAATGGTAAATCGACAACCACAGCACTGATTGCCCATATTTTAAAATCATCCGGCCGCGACATGCAGCTTGGCGGCAATATCGGTACTGCGATTTTAACCCTTGATGCTCCGGCGGCAAATAAGTTCTATGTGGTTGAGTGCTCGTCTTATCAGATTGATCTCGCACCATCGCTTAATCCAAGTGCCGGTATCTTGCTTAATTTAACACCTGATCATCTCGACCGTCATGGAGCGATGGAAAACTATGCTGCCATCAAAGCGCGGTTGGTCGCACAAAGCGATGTAGCGATTGTCGGGGTTGATGATGATTATTGCGTGAAAATTGCTGATAGTCTGGCAGCAAAAACCGATAAACTTATTCGCATTTCGAAAGATAAGCCGCTGCAAAACGGCTATTTTGCTATAAAATCAGAGTTGTTTTATGCGCGTTCCGGTGATGTGAAATCATTAGGCTCGCTGCAATCCATCGGCTCGCTGCGCGGCAGCCATAATGCGCAAAACGCTTTGGCTGCAATTGCAGCTTGCATGAGTGTTGGCCTGAGCTTCACCGAAATTGAAGCGGGCTTGCAGAGTTTTCCAGGGCTTGCGCATCGCATGGAACAGGTGGCGCGTCGTGGCAAAGTGCTGTTCGTCAACGATTCCAAAGCCACCAATGCAGAAGCCACCGCACCGGCTTTATCCTCATTTGCTAAAAACATTTACTGGATTGTCGGTGGTGTGCCAAAAGCGGGTGGCATTGAAGCATTGCGCGAATTTTTCCCACGTGTTGCCAAAGCCTATCTGATCGGTGAAGCAGCCGCTGCTTTTGCCGCCACGTTAGGTAATGATGTTGTTTACGAAATTTCTGATACATTAGAAGTTGCCGTGACCCATGCGGCACATGATGCAGGCGCTGATGCCGCACATGAACCGGTTGTGCTGTTGTCGCCAGCTTGCGCCAGTTTTGATCAGTTTCAAAATTTTGAAAAGCGTGGCGATGCATTTCGAGATTTTGTGTTTGCTTTGGCAGGCACGACAAAGATTGAAGGGGCAAACTGATGGTAAGTCGTGTTGACCGTGGCCCTGTTGCAAATTGGTGGTGGACGATTGATCGCTACTTTCTCGCTGCCTGTTTGAGCCTGATGGGGTTAGGTATTTTGCTGTCTTTTGCGGCAAGCCCTGCGGTTGCCGAACGTATCGGCCTTGATAGTTTCCACTTTGTGGAGCGCCAGACTTTTTTCATGGTTCCGGCCGTGATTATCATGATTGGCGTGTCTTTTTGTTCGCCGCGTGAAATTCGCCGTTATTCGCTGATCCTGCTGATGGGCGCGCTGCTGATGATGGTGGCAGCCTTGTTTATCGGGGTTGAAGTGAAGGGTGCGCGGCGCTGGATTTCTATTCTGGGCATTTCCATTCAGCCATCTGAGTTTATGAAGCCTGCTTTTGTGGTGATTTGCGCCTGGCTTTTTGCTGAGCAGCAGCGCCGGTCCGATATTCCGGGCAATTTATTTGCGATGCTTTTGTGCGGGCTTGTGGTTGCTCTGTTGGTATTGCAGCCGGATTTCGGGCAAACCATGCTGACGGCAGGCACTTGGGGTGGCATGTTCTTTCTGGCCGGCTTGAACATGTTCTGGATTTTGTTGCTTGGTCTTGTCGGTGCTGCCGGTGCTTTTGGCGCTTATATGTTTTTCCCGCATGTGGCCGGTCGTATTGACCGCTTTATGACAGGTGAGGGAGATACGTTTCAGGTGGATAGCGGCCGCGAAGCTATTTTGCGCGGTGGCTGGTTTGGCCAAGGCCCGGGTGAGGGTACAGTCAAGCGCATCATTCCTGATAGTCACACTGACTTTATCTTTTCGGTCGCCGCAGAAGAATACGGCATTATCCTGTGCCTGCTGATTATGCTGCTCTTTGCATTTATCGTGGTGCGCGGCTTGTTGATTGCGCAACGCCAGAATGATCCGTTCAGCCGTTTAGCGATTTCCGGTGTGGTGATCCTGTTCGGTTTTCAGTCGGTCATCAATATGGCGGTGAATTTGCACCTGATGCCTGCAAAAGGTATGACGCTGCCGTTTATTTCCTATGGTGGTTCGTCCCTGATCGCGATTGCCATCACGATGGGTATTCTGCTGGCCTTAACACGCCGCCGCCCTGAAGGGCGCATGTCGGCAACGGTACGTATGGGGACACAGGCACCGGCTCTGTGAGAAAAAAAGATGCAAAAAGATGTAATCGTGCTTGCAGCGGGTGGTACTGGCGGACATCTGTTTCCGGCCGAAGCTTTGGCTTATGAACTGACCGCACGCGGCTATGATGTGCATCTGGCAACGGATGCCAGAGCACAGCGTTTTTCCGGTGCCTTTGCCGCTGATCATGTGCATGTGATCCGCTCGGCCACTTTGTCGGGGCGCAATCCTGTCGCCATCGCCCGCACCATGTGGGAATTGTGGCGCGGTAATCTCGACAGCCGGGCTTTGTTTAAAAAGTTAAAGCCGAAACTGGTGGTGGGCTTTGGTGGTTATCCGACCTTGCCACCGCTTTATGCTGCGCATCGCATGAATATCCCGACCCTTATTCATGAGCAAAATGCCGTGATGGGGCGCGCCAATAAAGGTTTGGCTGCACGGGTTAAAGCCATTGCCGGTGGTTTTTTGGCGGAAGGCAAAGGTACATTTGCCGATAAAATTATCACGACCGGCAATCCGGTGCGTCCGCCGGTGGTGGCAGCAGCCAAGCAACCCTATCAGCTTTCAAGTGACAATGACCGCTTTCATTTGCTGGTTTTTGGCGGCAGTCAAGGCGCACAATATTTTAGCCAGGCGGTTCCGGCGGCCATTGCTTTATTGCCAAAGACATATCAGGCACGCTTGCTGATTGCCCAGCAGGCGCGTCCTGAAGATCAGGAAACTGTCACTGCGATTTATGAAAAACTGGGCGTTGGTGCGCAGGTTGAGCCTTTCTTCAGCGATCTGCCTGCACTTCAGGCCGATGCGCAATTTATCATTGCCCGTTCTGGTGCTTCCACTGTTTCGGAAATTGCCGCCATTGGCCGTCCGGCTATTCTGGTGCCGTTTCCGCACGCGCTTGACCATGACCAATCCGCAAATGCTGAAGCATTGGCTGCTGTGGGCGGAGCGCAGGTCATCAAACAAACAGAACTATCACCACAGAAGCTGGCGGAACTTATTCAAGTGGCTATGGATGAGCCGCAGCGATTGGCGAAAATGGCTGAAGCTGCAAAAACTGTCGGTAAACTTGATGCAACACGGTTGCTTGCCGATCTGGCAGAGGTTATTGCAGCGGGCAAGTCAGTGAAAGATTATAAGGAAGGACTGCGTCCATGAAGATGCCGTTAAATATCGGGCTCGTACATTTTGTCGGTATTGGCGGCATTGGGATGAGCGGTATTGCCGAAGTGCTGCACAATCTTGGTTATAAAGTGCAGGGGTCAGATCAGGCAGATGGTGCCAATGTGCAGCGTCTGCGTGAAAAGGGCATTGAAGTTTTTGTCGGCCATAAGGCTGAAAACTTAGGCGATGCGGATGTGGTTGTTGTTTCAACCGCAATTAAAGCAAGCAATCCTGAGCTGATTGCAGCGCGTGAGAAGTTGTTGCCGGTTGTGCGCCGCGCTGAAATGCTGGCCGAGCTGATGCGCTTCCGTCATGCTATCGCCATTGGTGGTACCCATGGCAAAACCACCACGACATCCATGGTTGCAGCTCTGCTTGATGCAGGTAAGCTTGATCCGACCGTTATCAATGGCGGCATCATTAATGCCTATGGCACCAATGCGCGTATGGGCGATGGTGACTGGATGGTGGTTGAGGCCGATGAAAGTGATGGTACTTTCTTAAAACTGCCTGCTGATATTGCCGTGATCACCAATATCGATCCTGAGCATCTGGATCATTATGGTTCTTTTGACAATGTGCGTGCAGCCTTCCGGCAGTTTGTTGAGAATGTGCCTTTCTATGGTTTTGGCGTTATGTGCCTTGATCATCCTGAAGTGCAGGCACTTGTCAGCCGTATTGAAGACCGTCGCATCATTACTTATGGCCATAATCCGCAAGCTGATGTGCGCTATATCAACCATCATATGGATGGTGCGGTGAGTGTGTTTGACGTCCAGATCCGCTCCCGCAAGGGTGATATGGTGCTGATCGAAGGTCTGCGTCTGCCAATGCCGGGCATGCACAATGTGTCCAATGCGACGGCTGCGATTGCTGTGGCCTATGAGCTTGGTATCTCGGCAGACGATATTGTGAAAGGTCTTGGGGCCTTTGGTGGTGTGAAGCGTCGCTTTACCCATACCGGCACCTGGAACGGCGTTGAAGTTTTTGACGATTACGGCCACCATCCGGTGGAAATCCGCGCGGTGCTGAATGCCGGACGGGCTGCAACCAAGGGTCGCGTTGTGGCTATCGTTCAGCCGCATCGCTATACACGTTTGCATAGCCTTTATGATGAATTTGCATCATGCTTCAATGATGCCGATACTGTGATTGTAGCGCCGGTTTATACGGCTGGTGAAGACCCGATTGAAGGTGTTGATTCACAAAATCTGGTGTCGCGCATTAAAACGGCCGGTCACCGCGATGCACGTTTTGCCAGTGGTGCTGAAGCTTTGGCGCCGATGGTGCATGAAATCGCGCGCCCGGGTGATTTTGTTATCTGCCTGGGTGCCGGTAACATTACCCAATGGGCTTACGCATTGCCGGACGAATTGGCAGCATTGGATAAGGCATAAAATCATGGAAAGCGGTGAGCTTCTTCTGGCGCGTCTGGGTGACCGGTTAAAAGGTCTGCGCGGTAAGATGACGGTTGATGCCGGAATGGACAAAATCACCTGGTTTCGCACCGGTGGTCCGGCACAAGTGTTTTTCCAGCCGGCTGATGAAGAAGATCTCGCTTTATTTCTGCAAGTCCTGCCGGAAGAAATTCCGTTAATGGTGGTGGGCATCGGCTCCAATCTGATGGTGCGCGATGGCGGCATACCGGGCTTTGTGGTGCGTTTGAGCGCTAAAGGCTTTGGCACTGTTGAGCAGGTGAGTGATACGCGCCTGAAGGCCGGTGCGGCAGCGACAGATAAACGTCTTGCTGCCTCAGCACTGGAAGCGCAGCTTACCGGTTTTCATTTCTATAGCGGTATTCCGGGTGGTCTTGGTGGTGCGCTGCGGATGAATGCCGGTGCTAACGGTGTTGAGACCTGCGAGCGCGTGGTCGAAGTGCGCGCGCTCGACAGAAAAGGCAATCTGCACGTTTTGAGCAATGCCGATATGGGTTACACCTATCGTCATTCCGCGGTACCTGCTGATTTGATTTTCACCTCCGCTATTTTAGAAGGTGAAAAGGGCGATCCGGCAACTATTCGCCAAGCGATGGACGATGTGCTGCATCATCGTGAAACCGTACAGCCGGTACGTGAAAAAACCGGCGGCTCGACGTTTAAAAATCCTGAAGGCACATCCGCGTGGAAAGAAATTGATAAGGCAGGCTGTCGTGGCTTGCGAGTTGGCGATGCGCAAATGTCGGTCATGCATTGCAATTTCATGATCAATAATGGTGCGGCCAGCGGCTTTGATCTGGAACGTTTGGGCGAAACGGTGCGGGCAAAGGTATTGGAAAATTCCGGTATTTTGCTGGAATGGGAAATTAAGCGTATTGGCCTGTTTGCCTCTGGTCAGAGCTTGTCTGAACTTCAGGTTGCAGATGATGCGGTGTTTCTCGCTTAATTGGCACGGGCTTCAATTTATTTTGTAAAAATAAATATTTTTTTGATGCTTGTTTTCCAGGAAACCGAGTCTTTTCTGATGTTTCCGGCATATCTAATAAATAACTAATCTATCTGGGGGCTTGCCACAGAATCAACGATCTGATTCTTTAGGGTACAGCGTTCAGTGATTTGATTCGACGAGGTTTTCTCGTTTCGAACATATGTATTTTCTGTTGCGAGTTTTGCCGGTGACGGCTTTTTGTATTTTGCGTCGTTTATGACAAGAGAGGGGTTATCATATGGCTAAAAAACATGTTGCCGTATTGATGGGTGGTTTTTCATCAGAACGCCCTGTCAGCTTGTCATCTGGCGCAGCTTGTGCTGATGCGTTGGAAGCTGAAGGTTACCGCGTCACCCGCGTTGATATGGATCGCAATGTTGCGGCCGTTCTGGCGGAGCTTCGTCCTGATGTGGTGTTTAACGCGTTACACGGTCCTTTTGGCGAAGATGGCTCTATTCAGGGCATTCTCGAATTTTTACAAATTCCTTACACCCATTCCGGCGTGATGGCTTCGGCTTTGGCAATGGATAAGGCGCGCGCCAAAAAAGTGGTCGCTGCTGCCGGAGTGAATGTTGCTGAATCCGTAGTGATGAACCGTTTTGAATTAGGTAATGAACATCCGATCAAGCCACCATATGTGGTGAAGCCGGTGCGTGAAGGTTCAAGCTTTGGCGTGGTGATTGTTCAGGAAGATCAGTCGCATCCGCCTCAGGTCATCTCGTCACCTGATTGGAAATATGGCGATGAAGTGCTGGTTGAGCATTATGTGGCCGGCCGTGAGCTGACCTGCGCCGTCATGGGTGATCGGGTGCTTGGTGTTTGCGAGATTATTCCGGTTGGTCATCAGTTCTATGATTACGATTCAAAATATGTTGCTGGCGCATCAAAACATGAGTGTCCGGCAAAAATTTTACCAAATATTTACCAAAAAATTCAAATAATGGCGCTTGAGGCACATAGGGCAATTGGCTGTAAAGGTGTGAGTCGTTCGGACTTCCGGTATGATGATCGTTTTTCAGAGGATGGCGAGCTGGTTTGGCTGGAAGTTAATACCCAGTCGGGCATGACCCCAACCTCTCTTGTGCCTGATATTGCGCGTGCAGAAGGTATTTCCTTTGGTGCGTTATTGAGTTGGATGGTGGAGGACGCGTCGTGCTTGCGTTAAAGAAAAAGGCTAAAGCTCAGTACAGTGCTCAGTCGGTGCGTCACGCATCGTCGGTGCAGGGTATTGCTTTTGTATTGCCTAAATTCTTGCGTAAACCTTTTCGTTTTATCGCCCGTCTGTTTCAGGGGCGCATCCATATCCCGCGTTTTGCCGGCACTATTGGCTTGGCAGGCTTTTTCGCGGCGACCGGTGCTTATGGCATGGTGGCCGGAGGACATTCTGAAGATGTCATTAAAGTAACAACCTCAACGCTTGGTTTTGCAATCGAGCGTGTGGAAGTTGTTGGTAACGCCGAAACGTCTGATATCGATGTGCTGGGACAATTGAACCTTGATGGCTCAACCTCGCTGATTGGATTGAACGTCGAGCGTGCGCGTGAAGAAATTTCGCAATTGCCTTGGGTGGAAAGCGCTGAAGTGCGCAAAATCTATCCGGGCACTGTGCTGGTGTCGCTGCAAGAGCGCAAAGCACATGCTATCTGGCAGAGCGATGATGCCCTGTCGCTGATTGATGCTGACGGCAAAGAAATCGTGCCTTACCGTTCAGGTCGTTATGCTCAGCTGCCATTGGTGGTAGGTGAGGGTGCGGAAACCCGTGTGAAGAATTTTATTACCGATGTCAGTGCCTATCCGGCGCTTGCATCCAAAGTGCGTGCCTATGTTCGTGTCGCCGACCGGCGATGGGATCTGCTTTTGGAAAACGGCGTGCGGGTGCTGCTGCCGGAATTCGAACCGCAAAAAGCATTGGCACAGATTGAACAATTGGATCGGGATCAGCATCTGCTGTCCCGCGATATTGTTTCCGTCGATATGCGGTTGAATGACCGCGTTACTGTTTTGTTGACGGAGACCGGACAGGTCGCACGTGAGAAACTATTAAAAGAACGCCAGCAGGCCGCACGTGCGGGGAAACGCGCATGAGTATTTTTGGTAACAAGTCGGCAGCAAATTCAGGATCAGCAGGGCGCAAGGTGCGTCTTTTAACTGTTCTTGATGTGGGTTCCAGCAAAGTGTCTTGCGTCATCGCGCGGCTGACGCCGCGTGAAGAAAGCGCGATGTTGCCAGGTCGCACCCATCGTATGGAAGTGCTCGGCATCGGCCATCAGAAATCATACGGTGTTAAATCCGGTGTGATTATTGATCTGGATGCTGCGGAACAATCCATTCGTCTGGCTGTTGATGCGGCAGAACGTATGGCCGGTTTGACGGTCGACAGTCTGATCGTCAATATTTCTGCCGGTCGTTTGAAAAGCGAAATTTTGTCGGCCAGCATCAATCTTGGCGGCCATGAAGTTGATCGCTCTGATGTGCGCCGTGTCTTGGCCGCAGGTGCCAAACAAGCGCTGGCTGCAGAACGCAATCTGGTTCACTCGCTGCCGATTGGCTACACCCTTGATGGTGAGCGCGGCATTCGTGATCCGATGGGAATGCTGGGTGACAGTTTAGGCGTTGACATGCACGTGTTAACAGCCGATAGCGCACCATTGCGTAATTTGGAATTATGCATCAATCGTTGCCATTTATCAGTGGAAGCGATGGTTGCAACACCATATGCCAGCGGTTTGGCTGCATTGGTGGATGATGAAGCGGAAATGGGTGTTGCCTGCATCGATATGGGCGGCGGCACGACAACTATTTCTGTTTTCTCAGAAGGTAAATTTATTCATGCGGATGCGATTGCCATTGGTGGCAATCACGTGACCATGGATGTGGCGCGCGGCTTTTCCACCCGTATGGAAGACGCCGAACGCTTGAAGGTTATGTATGGTTCAGCACTCCCAAGCGCTGCGGATGAACGCGATCTGATCAGCGTTCCCCCGATTGGTGATGATGAGCGAGACATGCCAAATCAGTATCCACGCTCAGTCCTGACGCGTATTATCCGTGCCCGTGTTGAAGAAACACTGGAACTGGTACGTGACCGGCTGAATCAGTCCGGCTTTGGCACAATCGTTGGAAAACGTGTTGTGCTGACCGGTGGTGCCAGCCAGCTGCCGGGTATGCCGGAAGCTGCGCGACGTATCCTGGCGCGCAATGCTCGTATCGGGCGGCCGCTGGGGATTTCGGGCCTGCCGGATGCGGCCAAAGGAGCGGCTTTTTCCGCCACCGTTGGCTTGTTGATCTACCCGCAGGTTGCGGGTGTCGAAGAGCGGTCAATTAAGGCAGCAGGTTCAGGCCGGCTGACCGGGACGGGTGGACGAATACAGCGTGTCGGCCAATGGCTGAGAGAGAGTTTTTGAGTAGCCGGGCGTATTATCGGTTCAGAACAATTTAACACCGCAGCGGCAATGGCGGTGAGAGGCTTAAGAGGAACGAAGAACAATGACCATCAATCTGCAAAAGCCAGATATTACAGAGCTGAAGCCTCGTATCACCGTTTTCGGTGTTGGCGGTGGCGGCGGTAACGCAGTCAACAACATGATCAATGCCGGTCTTCGTGGCGTTGATTTTGTGGTTGCCAACACAGACGCTCAGGCGCTGACAATGTCACGCTCAGACCGGATCATTCAGCTCGGTGCTGCTGTGACTGAAGGCCTTGGCGCGGGTTCGCAGCCGGAAGTCGGTCGCGCAGCTGCTGAAGAGTGCATCGATGAAATTGTTGATCACCTGAACGGCACCCACATGTGCTTTGTCACCGCCGGTATGGGTGGTGGTACCGGTACAGGTGCGGCTCCTGTTGTTGCACGTGCTGCCCGTGATCGTGGTATTCTGACTGTTGGCGTTGTGACCAAGCCTTTCCATTTTGAAGGTCAGCGTCGCATGAAAACCGCAGATCTGGGAATAGAAGAGCTTCAGAAGAACGTCGACACTCTGATTGTTATTCCGAACCAGAACCTGTTCCGCATTGCCAATGACAAGACCACTTTTGCTGACGCTTTTGCGATGGCGGATCAGGTGCTCTACTCAGGCGTTGCCTGCATCACCGACCTGATGGTTAAAGAAGGCCTCATCAACCTCGACTTCGCTGACGTTCGCGCTGTTATGCGTGAAATGGGCAAAGCGATGATGGGTACCGGTGAAGCTTCCGGTGAAGGCCGTGCGATTGCAGCTGCTGAAGCAGCGATTGCTAATCCGCTGCTCGACGAAACATCAATGCGCGGCGCACGCGGTCTGTTGATCTCCATCACCGGTGGTCGTGATATGACCCTGTTTGAAGTGGATGAAGCAGCAACCCGTATCCGTGAAGAAGTTGATCAGGATGCAAACATTATCCTCGGTGCAACATTTGATGAAGGTCTTGAAGGCGTTATCCGCGTTTCTGTTGTGGCGACCGGCATTGATAAGCAGATCGGAGATGCGGCGCCTGCGCCGCTGGAATTTCGTCAACAACAGCCAGTAAAGCCAGCTGCACCTAAGCCTGCACCGCACGGCGCATTGCGTCCGCCTGTACAGGTTGAGCAGTCAGCTCAGCCACGTGCTGTAGAAGCTGCCGCTGCTCCGCAAAACACCCATACAGCACAGGCTGAAATGCCTTTCTATCAGGGTGAAGACGACCAGTCTTTCCGTCCGGCAAGCCGTATTTTCCAGGCTCCGACACCAGAAAGCATGGATGCTCGTGCACAGGCTCCACGTCAGCAGGCACCTCAGGCTCAGCATGCGCCGCAGGTTCAGCTGCACACACAGCAACAGCAGCAGGTTCAGCCGCAGTACCATCAGTCGCAGATGGAACAGCCAGCCGCGCAGCCACAGCCGCGCCAAGCTCCACGCATGCCTTCGGTGTCTGACTTTCCTCCGGTGGTTCAAGCGGAACTGAATGCACGCCGTGCACCGGCACCTGCTCAGGAAGAGCGCAGCCCTAAAGGCTTGCTTAACCGTCTGATGAGCGGTCTGACCCGTCGTGAAGAAGAGCAGCCGGCTGCTCGTCTGGAACCGGCACAGGGTCGTGCAGAGCCAGGTATGCGCCAGCAGGAAACCCGTCGTCCGCTGTCGCAGGATGCGTCGATCTACGCTCCACGCCGCGCTCAGCTGAACGAGCAGGCTCCTCGCCAGCAGCGTCCTGTGTCTGAAGAAGACCAGTTGGAAATTCCGGCATTCCTGCGTCGTCAGTCAAACTAAGCAGACGCAGATTTAAATCGAAAGCCCTTCCGGTGCAGATCGGAAGGGCTTTTTTTATGTCGGTGGTGGGAAAAAGTGCGTCTCTGACAAAGATAAAAAATGCGTTATTTCTTGTGAGTGGACAGGCTGTATTTTTATATTTGTAGAAAAGTTATACTGCTTTATCGTCCACGGGCATGATTTAGCCGTAATATGGTTTATGCCTACAGGTAGCTTATATCGGACAGGTGCTTTATGAGGCTTGTCTGAGAATGATGACACGAAAATTCGGATGACGAGTGATGACCTTACAGCCATTTCAACAAACCCTTGCAAAGCCGGTAATGCTGGCCGGTGTGGGCGTACATAGCGGCAAGGTCGCCAATGTTGAATTCATTCCGGCTGCTGAAAATAGTGGTATCGTGTTCATTCGCGAAGATGCGCAAGGCAATCAGCATCGATTTGCAGCCCATGCGGATCAGGTTGGTTCCACCGATCTGTCAACGACACTTGGAGCAGGTGACATTCGTATCCATACGATCGAACATCTGATGTCGGCTGTCTCGGCGCTTGGTCTTGATAATCTGGAGATTATGCTGGACGGTGCAGAAGTGCCGATTTTGGATGGTTCGTCATTGGATTTCGTCAATGCTTTTGAAGCATCGGGCATTGAAACGCAAACTGCGAAACGCAAGTTCATCCGTGTTTTAAAACCTGTGCGAATTGAGCATAATGGCTCATGGGCAGAGTTCACCCCGTATGACGGTTTGCATTATGAGGTGGAGATTGAGTTTGCCTCTCCTGTCATCGGACGGCAAAAATATTCTGCTGATCTTAATGCCGACGTTTTCAAAAATGACATTGCAGCGGCGCGTACTTTTGGCTTCATGAAAGATGTTGAAGCTTTATGGGCGGCAGGCTTGGCGCTTGGTTCATCGTTGGAAAATTCTCTGGTGATCGGGCATGATGATAAGATCATCAATGAAGGCGGTCAGCGTCTGAAAAATGAATTTGTCCGCCATAAGACATTGGATGCTATCGGTGATCTGGCTATGCTGGGCGCGCCTTTTATCGGCCGCTTCAGCTCTTTTCGTGGCGGACACAAAATGAATTCGCATGTGGTGAAGGCGCTATTGGCTGATCCTTCGACCCATGAAATTGTTGAGGTTTAATCGCTCCGGACAAGACCGGCAGATTATTCTTTCTGATGGTGCTTGTGCTGAGTTTATGAATAATTGCGTTTTGTTTCACTCATCTAACTGTTAAAAACAGAGTTTTTGAGCGAAAAATCCGCTATGCAAAGGTAAGGATGTCTTTAATATCATTGCTGAATGAGTTGGCTTGTGATTTATGGACATCCAATAGATTCAATATTGCATCCTTTATATTTTCACGAATTTCGTGTTAAGGGTGTAATCAGACCATATGATGCACCGAGCGATGAAATTTGTGATGGTGCACTATTCTTGTCGTAATGACGCTGCCAGAAGGCCGGAGACCACATGACGAGTTTCAAATTCCCGGTAAACAGAGCAACCGCAATGCTTGTGGGAACGGTTGCCGTGGTTGCAATCCTTTCAGGTTGCGCCAGCAAAGATGACGCTATTGATCTGTCAAAATATGTCGAAACCATTGATGCGCCGGATAAGCTTTACAATGAAGCTCTGGCCAATCTTGATGGCGGACGACTGGGCGAAGCGGCGAAGAAGTTTGCGGCCATTGACCGTCAGCACCCTTACACCGAATGGGCGCGTAAATCGCTCGTAATGGGTGCATTTACCAATTACCGTCAGGGTAATTATGAAGAAGCGATCAGCATGTCGAAGCGTTACAACACGCTTTACCCGACATCGCCTGAATCAGCTTATGCTTATTACATTATCGGTTTGAGCTATTTCCGTCAGATTCCTGATGTTACCCGCGATCAGGCTGCAAGCAAGCGTGCTATTGCCGCGATGCAGGAAGTGATCGACCGCTATCCGGATAGTGAATATGTCGAAGATGCTAAAACGAAAATCCGTTTTGCACGCGACCAGCTGGCCGGTAAAGAAATGCAGGTCGGTCGCTATTATCTAGAGGGTAAAGATTATCTGGCAGCGGTTAAACGTTTCCGTGGTGTGGTGGAAGAATATTCCAACACCCGCCATGTTGAAGAAGCGCTTGCCCGTTTGGTCGAGGCCTATTACGCGCTGGGTCTGACCAGTGAAGCGCAGATGGCTGCATCGGTGCTTGGTCAGAACTATCCGGACAGCCAGTGGTATAAAGACAGCTACAAGCTGTTGCAGTCGGGTGGTTTGGAGCCGCGCAACAATACTGGTTCATGGTTGTCGAAAGCCGGCGCGCTGATTACCGGCGGCGGCGCATAAAGAAAAGCACCTCATGCTGTCGCACCTCTCGATCCGCGATATAGTTCTGATTGAAAGGCTTGATATTGAATTCAGCAGCGGACTTTCTGTGCTTACCGGTGAGACCGGCGCGGGGAAGTCTATTCTGCTGGATTCTTTGTCCCTGGCACTTGGGGCGCGTGGTGACGCATCACTGGTGCGTCACGGTGCCGATCAGGGGCAGGTGACAGCCGTTTTTGATGTGCCGGCCAACCATCCGGCACGTGTTTTTTTGAGCCAAAACGGATTGGAAGACGACGGCGATATTATCTTGCGTCGCGTTCAGTCGGGTGATGGTCGTACCCGTGTTTTCATTAATGATCAGGTTGCAAGCGTAACGCTTTTGCGTGAACTTGGCCGCAGACTTGTTGAAATACACGGTCAGCATGATGATCGTGCGCTTGTCGATATTGATATTCACCGCAGTTTGCTTGACGCTTTTGGTGGTTTGGATAGCCAGACGGAAGTGGTGCGGGAGAAGTTTAAGAGCTGGCGTGATGCCGAACAGGCTTTAAACCGCTATCGTGCCAAAGTGGAAGCGGCCGAGCGCGAAGGTGATTATTTGCGCGCCTCTGTTGAAGAACTGGATAAGCTTAATCCGCAAATTGGCGAAGAAGACGAGCTGGCAGAACGCCGTGCAGTGATGATGAAATCCGAGCGCATTGCCAGTGATGTCAATGAGGCTAATGATTTATTGTCGGGGCAGGGTTCCCCCGTTCCCTCACTTGCCAGTCTTGTGCGCCGCTTGGAGCGTAAAGCGCCTGAAGCACCGCAGTTGTTAGAACCGGTTATCAATGCGATTGATGAAGCGCTGGACAAGCTGGCGCTGGCGCAAGACGGTATTGAAGCGGCTATCCGTGCAATTGATTTTGATCCGCGCTTGCAGGAGCAGGTGGAGGAGCGCCTTTTTGCGCTTCGTGCAGCAGCGCGCAAATATTCGGTGCCGGTCAGCGAATTGCCAGCATTGCGCGATAAAATGGATGCTGATCTGGCTGATCTTGATGCAGGCGCTGAAAAGCTTGAAAAGCTTGAAGCAGAAGCAGTGACTACCAAGAAAGTCTATGATGATGTGGCCGGAGCTTTGTCGGCTGCGCGTCATGAAACAGCCGAACATCTGAAAGCTGCCGTGATGGCTGAACTGCCAGCTTTGAAGCTGGAACGCGCCGAGTTTATCGTTGAAATGACCACCGATGCAGACGCCCGCAGTGCTGAAGGCATTGATATTGTGGAATATTGGGTGCGCACCAATCCGGGCACCCGCGCCGGGCCGATGATGAAGGTCGCGTCAGGTGGTGAATTATCGCGTTTCTTGCTAGCTTTGAAGGTTGCACTTGCTGATCGTGGTTCTGCACCAACATTGGTGTTTGACGAAATTGACACGGGTGTCGGCGGTGCGGTGGCTGATGCGATTGGTCAGCGTTTATCGCGCTTGTCTTCACGTGTGCAGGTCTTGTCTGTCACACATGCTCCGCAAGTGGCAGCACGCGCTTCAACGCATTTCCTGATTGCTAAATCAGCAGATAAGAGCGACCGCGTCAGCACATCCATCCGTGTGATGGAAACGGCCGAGCGTCAGGAAGAAATCGCCCGTATGCTGGCAGGTGCCAGCGTGACGGATGAAGCCCGCGCTGCGGCCGAGCGTCTGCTGGGCGAAACGAGCAAGGCAAAAGCCTGAATTCACAACAGCTAAATATTCGTGTCGCGGCGTATCGGATAAACGCATTGTCCGATAAGCTTCGCCCCATATCCAATTGATTCCTGCGGAACGGTAATGAGTGAAATTTCTTTTGATCAGATGAGCGAACAAGATGCGGCTTTGGAACTGGAGCGGCTGGCAAAGCTCATAGCTTATCATGATGAGCGCTATCATGGGAAAGATCAGCCGGAAATTTCAGATGCCGATTATGATGCGCTTAAGCGCCGTAATGAGGCGATTGAAAAGCTTTATCCGCAACTTATCCGCGCTGACAGTCCGTCCCGTAAGATAGGTTCTGTACCAGCAGCAGGCTTTACTCAAGTGACCCATGCGCGCGCGATGTTGTCACTCGACAATGCATTTTCGGATGAGGATGTCGGTGATTTTGTCGGGAGTGTTTATCGCTTTTTGGGACGTTTGCCGGATAATTCAATTGCATTTACCGCAGAGCCAAAAATTGACGGGCTTTCCCTTTCGCTGCGTTATGAAGGCCGGAAACTGGTAACGGCCGCCACGCGCGGCGATGGTACAACGGGTGAAAATGTTACTGCCAATATTCTGACGATTAAAGAAATTCCGCAAACACTGCCAGCATCAGCACCCGACATTGTTGAGGTGCGTGGCGAAGTTTATATGGCGAAAAGCGACTTTCTGGCACTGAACGAACAAATGGCGGCGGAAGGCAAGCAGACCTATGTCAATCCGCGTAATACTGCTGCCGGCTCATTGCGTCAGCTTGATCCGAAAGTAACTGCCAGCCGTAAGTTGCGCTTTTTTGCTTATGCTTGCGGCGAGATGTCGGTGATGCCAGCACAGACGCAATCCGGCATGGTGACATTGTTTCAAGAGTGGGGTTTTTGCACCAATCCGCTGACCAAGCGTTTGACGAGCATTGAAGCTATTATTGCGCATTATAATCATATTGGCTTGGAACGCGCTCAGCTTGATTATGATATCGACGGCGTTGTTTATAAGGTCGACGACTTGAAATTGCAGGAGCGTCTGGGCTTCCGTTCGCGCAGCCCGCGTTGGGCAATTGCCCATAAATTTCCGGCAGAACAGGCAACCACCATTTTGCGCGGCATTGATATTCAGGTAGGGCGCACAGGCGTGCTGACCCCCGTGGCGCGTCTCACACCAATCACTGTGGGTGGTGTGGTAGTAACCAATGCTACATTGCACAATGAGGACTATATCAAAGGTATCGGCCAGAAGGGCGAACCGCTGCGTGAAGGGCGCGATATTCGCATTGGTGACACGGTGATTGTGCAGCGCGCCGGTGATGTTATCCCGCAGATTGTCGATGTGGTACTGAGCGAACGTCCGAGCGATTCTGTACCTTTTGAGTTCGAGCATCAATGTCCGGTTTGCAAAAGCCATGCCGTGCGTGAAGAAGGCGAGGCCGCATGGCGCTGCACCGGTGGTTTGATTTGTGAAGCGCAGGCAGTGGAACGGATCCGCCATTTTGTTTCACGTAATGCTTTCGACATTGAAGGCTTGGGTGAAAAGCAGGTGGAGTTTTTCTTCCATGCTGAAGATAAAAATTTAAAAATCCGCACACCTGCCGATATTTTCACGCTGGAAAAACGCCAGAGCCAGTCACTGCTGAAAAAGCTTGAGCATATCGAAGGCTTTGGTGCGGTTTCGGTCAAAAAACTATATGCAGCGATCAATGAGCGGCGCGAGATCGCGTTAAGCCGCTTTTTGTTTGGTCTGGGTATCCGTCATGTCGGTGAGGTGAGCGCCAAGCGTATCGCGCGTGGCTATGGTTCTTATCAGGCTTTTGCAGAAAGTGTGAAAGCTGCTCAAGCACCGCGCGAAGGTGTCAAAGGCGACAAGGGCAATGAAGCATGGCAGGAATTGACCAATATTGAAGGCATTGGCCAGATTGTTGCTGAAGCGATTGTCGAATTTTATCATGAGCCGCATAATATCGAAGTGCTTGATGCTTTGCTTGCGGAAGTCACTCCGCTTGATGAAGCAGCCCCTGTTGCGAGCGGCTCACCGGTGGAAGGCAAGGTGATTGTCTTTACCGGCTCGCTGGAGAAAATGTCGCGTGATGAGGCAAAAGCCATGGCTGATCGCTATGGTGCCAAAGTGGCCGGTTCAGTTTCAAAGAAAACCGATCTGGTGGTGGCGGGCCCTGGCGCTGGCTCCAAGCTTGCCAAAGCACAGGAACTGGGCATCGAAGTGATTGATGAAGATGCGTGGTTTGTGCTGGTTGGCGAAGCTTAAAAGCATATTTCAGCTTCAGATATGAAAACACCGGCTCTGATAGCAGAGCCGGTGTTTTGTTTATCTAAAGAGGTTTGGTTGCCTCAATGAGCCATTCGCTGGCTGACTTGTCCATATGTGGTGTCAGCTTTTCGCGTACCTGCTGGTGATAATGATTGAGCCATTCAATCTCATCAGGCGAAAGCAGAGCTTTATCAATCAGGCGCAGATCAATCGGGCAGAAGGTGAGGGTTTCAAAGCCCAGCATCGGCAGATCGCCGCCTTCAGGTGTCGTTGCTTCAGTGACGATAATCAGGTTTTCAATGCGGATACCGAATGAGCCCGGTTTGTAATAGCCCGGTTCATTGGAGCAGATCATGCCAATCATCAGCTCCTGATCACCGCGCTTGGAAATGCTCTGCGGGCCTTCATGCACGGAAAGATAAGAGCCGACACCATGACCGGTGCCGTGGCCATAATCGAAGCCCTGTTTCCAAAGCGCGATGCGCGCCAGCACGTCGATATCCTGCCCGCGGGTGCCTTTCGGAAAACGTGCTGTTGAAATGGCGATCATGCCTTTCAGCACGAGCGTAAAAGCACGTTTTTTCTCTTGGCTGACATCGCCGATGGCAACCGAGCGGGTAATGTCGGTGGTACCGTCACGATATTGGCCGCCGGAATCAATCAGATAGACGTCGCCATTTTCAAACTGACGGTTGGTATCAGTATTGACGCGGTAATGGATGATCGCGCCATTGGGTCCGCTGCCGGAGATGCTGTCGAAGGATAATTCTTCCAACGGCATCTGGAAGTCTTTGCCGGTTTCGGCGCGGCACTCTTCTAATTTTTGTGCGGCAGAAATTTCGTTCAAATCTTCTGGCTTTTGTGCATCCAGCCATGAGAGAAAGCGCACCATCGCAACGCCGTCACGCTCATGTGCAGTACGACTGCCGTCAAGTTCGGCTTTATTCTTAATGGCGCGCGGCAGGCGTGCCGGATCTTTACCGTTGATAAAAGAGCCGCCAGCGCCTTCAATGATGAGGCGGAATTTTTCTGCGGCCAGCGCCGGATCAAACATGAAAATCTCGCCGGCTTGTGCGCGTTTGGTCAAGGCTGCTTCAAGACTTGATGGCTCGCATAAGGTGGCAAGCTGGGTGAGGTAGGCACGCGGTTCAATGGCAAGTTTGCGCTCATCAATGAAAATCTGCGGTGCCTCAGTGCTTGAGAGAATGACAAAGCACAGCGGCAAAGGCGTGTTGGAAACATCTTTGCCGCGAATGTTGAAAACCCAAGCCGCCGATGACGGATCGGTCAAAACAGTGGCCGTGGCAGCCGTTTGACCAAGTGCTTTTTGCATCAGGGCGATTTTTTCGGATGCCTCCTGACCCGAATAGCGTGCCGGCTGAATGGTAACCGGCGCCAATGGTGCAGCAGGGCGGTCTTGCCAGACCTGATCCACCAGATTGTGCTCAAGCGCTACCAGACGCCCGCCATTGGCTTCAAGACTACTGCGCAAAGCTGCTGCTTCATTGATGGTGTGCAGCCATGGATCAAAGCCGATGACCAGACCCTTGCCATTGGCTTTTAGCCATGTGGCTGGCGGATTGGTAACAAGGCTTTCAATAGTGAAAATTGCCGGATCGGTTTGAGTTGCCGCCTGCAATTCATAGCGACCATCCACAAACAGATAGGCGCTGTCCTTCAAAATAAGGGCTGCACCTGCCGAGCCGGTGAAGCCGGTGAGCCAGCCAAGACGCTGTGCGCTTTCCGGCACATATTCGCCCTGATGTTCATCAGCACGCGGCACCAGAAAACCATCAATTTGGTTTTCTGCCATCAGTTTGCGCAAATTCGCAACGCGCGGCTTGGCATATGAAGGATCTGATTTCACTTCAAATGACTGAAATGTCTGGCTCATAATTGCCTCTTTGAAAAATTATTTCAGATGAATGGTGACCCAGCCTTCGCGGTGCAGGGTGTTTTGGCGCTTCAAACCTTGCGCTTCATAGGCTTCAACCACCGCATCATGCTGGCTTTCCAGAATACCGGACAAGATGATCGAACCACCTTCGGCTTTATGGCTGCTTAAAGCTGGTGCCAGATCCATCAAAGGGCGTGCCAGAATATTGGCAACGATCAGATCAAACGGAGTGTGGCTACGGAAAATTGCGTGGTCGAAACCTTCAGCCGTTGCAGTGGTCACATGTTCTGCAACACCGTTTTTAACGGTATTTTCGGCAGCAACTGTTACGGCAATCGGGTCATTATCAGTGGCAAGCACTTCTATCGGGGCAAGCTTGGCAATAGCAATGGCAAGCACGGCGCTGCCGGTGCCAAGATCAAGCGCATTGGTCGGGTGTTCTTTTTCAACCAGTTCGGTGATCATTTCCAAACAGCCGGCAGTGGTGCCGTGATGGCCGGTGCCGAAAGCAAGCCCTGCATCAATTTCGATGGAGATATCATCGGCGCCCAGTTTATCGCGGTCATGCGAACCATGCACAAAGAAACGTCCGGCGCGTACCGGCTTTAAACCTTCGAGTGAATGGAGAACCCAATCGATATCCGGCAGTTCTTCGATCTGGAATTTACCTGTACCAACGACTGCTTCAACGCGCTTAAGGAGGTCTTCCGCACCGTCTTCGATGTAAAGCGATACTTCGAAGATTTCTTTGTCTTCGTCTACTTCTGTAATGGCGATCGGATAGCCGTCATCTTCAAAAACAGGCTCGAGCCGGGCATAAATCTGTTCAGCTTCGACTTTTTCCGTGACATAGCAGAGGCGAAATTGGGACATGGTGCAAAAACACTTTCGGGAATAATGTGAGCAGGAACGGGGCTTTAAAATGAAGCCCTCATTCCGGTCATTGGTTAGCTATTACGTTTGGCCAGATTTTTCAGCTTTTCAAGCGCTGTATCAGGATTTTCACCATATGCAATGGTGCCGCGGAACATCCCGCCCTTGTCGAGCAAAAACAGCGATGCAGTGTGATCCATATTGTAATTGTCACCTTCACCCGGTACTTTTTTCGCGTAAATATGGTAAGATTTTACAGCTTCAGCGATTTTTTCCGGTGTGCCGGTAATACCGATGATTTTGTCTGACACATTGCTGACATAGGTTTGCATAATTTCCTGCGTGTCACGCTCCGGATCAACAGTGATGAAATAAGCTTTGATCTTGTTTGCATCCGGTCCCATTTCCTTGAGCCAGCCGTCGAGTTCAAAAAGTGTTGTCGGGCAAACGTCAGGGCAATGAGTAAAGCCGAAGAAAATTACAGCAGGTGTTTCGCGCAAATCAGCTTCGGTAAATTTTGAGCCGTCCATAGCGATCAGATCAAGCGGGCCGCCAAATGGTTTGCTGGTTGCTTGTTTGTCCTGAATATAGGTATAGGCGCCGACACCGACGATTGCCGCAACGACTGCAATGATAAGGAGGGGGAGGAGTTTTTTCATAAAGTACAAGCCTTCACGCGTAAATCTATTACAAATTTTACCAGCTTTTCCTGAAGCTTGGGGGAGCTTGAGAGTGCTATAGCATTTAATTGTCATGGAGGGTGACAAAAAGTGCCGTGCAAGCAAAATCTAACAAGGTTATAGGCTTAAAACAAATAAGAAGAAAAGCGCGCAATCGGTTCATTGTTTTGTAGTAGCTGTTTCGGCTGATGAGGTTTTTATAATTGACGATACCTGATGATTTTGAACGCCTTGAGATCAGAGAGCCAAAGGTTCACCCCAATGCAAAATTGCAAGGGGTTAAACTTGGCCGCTATGCTGATATTGGTGAGCGGGTTGTTTTGCGTGATGTGAAAATCGGCGATTTCACCTATATGGAACGGCATGGCGAAGGGATTTATGCTGATATCGGCAAATTCTGCTCTATTGCCGCCAATGTACGCATCAACGCGCTGGAGCACCCGATCGAGCGGTTGATGTCGCACAAAATGACCTATCGCCCGAATGAATATTTCCGCCATATCGGCCTTGATATGGACTATCGCGCTTATCGACAGAGCAAACGTGTGACAATCGGCAATGATGTGTGGATTGGCCATGGTGCAGTGATTATGCCGGGTATTTCCATCGGTCATGGTTCGGTTGTCGGTGCGAATGCCGTGGTGACGCGTGATGTGCCGGATTATACCATTGTTGCCGGTTCTCCGGCGCGCCCTATCCGCCCGCGCTTTCCGGCTGAGATTGTTGAACGCTTGTTGAAGTTGCAATGGTGGGACTGGCCGGTGGCGATGATCTACCGTGCAATGCCGGATATTCAGGTGCTGGAAATCTCTGATTTTCTGGACAAATGGGAAGTGATTGCGGTCAATGAATTAAGCACACCGCAAGAATGAGCTGAGGCTTTGTCTGCCTTCTTGCAAGCGCTCAGCTTTGATCTATATTTTTAAAGTGAACCATCAGTAAAAAGGGCGCTGGCAGATGCGTAGATTATTTCAGGCAGGATTGGTCGCGGCACTTTTGACGGCAGGACTTTTTCCCGCACAAGCGGAAGAAGTGGGTAAAGTCGGCGTAGACTGGCTGGGCAATGATATTGTGATTGATGCCGTGCCTGATCCGAAGGTACAGGGTGTCACCTGTCATTTGGCTTCTTTTTCGCGCGGGATTATTGATCGGCTGCAAAAGGGCAATTGGTTTGAAAATCCGTCCAATGCGTCGATTTCATGCGAGCAGACAGGGCCGATTACCATTGGTGATATCAAGCTTGGCAAAGGTGGTGAGCGGGTTTTTTCCGAGCGCACCAGCCTGATTTGGAAAAAGCTGATTATTACCCGTATTTACGATCCAAAGAACAATACATTGCTTTATCTGGCACATGCGGCGCAGGTGCAGGATGGCTCGGCTAAAACGTCTCTTTCCACTGTGCCGCTTTATCGTGGCGATGTGATGTGGGAAAAAGGCAAGCCGCAATAATCAATTATTCTTGTGACTTAAATAAAAATGCCGGACATTAAGCCCGGCATTTTTTGTTGGTATTATAGTTATTTCAAGCAGGTTGTGCGCTTAATTCTGATGGATCGGCGCTGTCGATATTCTTAGGGGAATTATAAATTTCTTCGTTCAGAATACCTTCGCGCTTGGCAACGATGGTTGGAATGAGCGCCTGACCGGCAACATTGACGGCGGTGCGTCCCATATCCAAAATCGGATCAATTGCCAGCAACAAACCAACACCTTCAAGCGGCAGACCCAATGTGGAGAGGGTCAGTGTCAGCATGACAACCGCGCCGGTGAGACCAGCAGTGGCTGCTGAACCCAGGACCGAGACAAAAGCGATCAGTACATATTCCTGCAAGCCTAACTGGATGCCGAAGAACTGGGCAATGAAGATGGCGGAAATAGCCGGATAAATTGCAGCACAGCCGTCCATTTTCGTGGTTGCACCAAGCGGCACAGCAAAGGCTGAATATTCACGCGGCACACCAAGATTGCGCTCTGTCACGGTTTCGGTTACCGGCAATGTGCCGATGGACGAGCGGGAGACAAAGGCGAGCTGGATAGCCGGCCAGCTACCTGCAAAGAAGCGCGAAGGCTTAAGGCCATGAATGATCAGCACAACCGGATAGACCACGAACAACACAATGGCGAGGCCGATATAAATAGCGGCGGCATACCAGCTGAGCTGTGATAGAGTTTCCCAGCCATATTGCGCAACTGCACGGCCAAGCAGACCAATGGTGCCGATCGGGGTGAGGCGGATAACCCACCAGAGGATTTTTCTGACCACTACCAGAAGCGACTGGTTGAAGGTGAGGAACGGCTTGGCAGCTTCGCCCACTTTAAGCGCTGCAACACCAACAATGATAGCAACCACGAGGATTTGCAGCACGTTGAAGTTAAGCGATGTGGAAGCAGCAGTGCCGTTCAGGCGGGTTGAAGCTTCGATCCCCAGAATATTGGCAGGCACCAGGCCTTTGAGGAAATCAAGCCATGAGCCTGATGAAGCAGGGGCTTTTGCTGCTGTTTCCAGCACGCCGGAACCAATGCCGGGCTGAATGATCAGACCCAGTGCAATGCCGATCAAAACGGCCACAAAAGAGGTGATCGCAAACCATAACAGGGTTTGCCATACCAGTTTGGCGGCATTGTTGAGGGCTGCCAGATTAGCAATCGATGCAACGATTGCGGTGAATACCAATGGCGGTACCAATGCACGCAGCATTTGCACGAAAATTGAGCCGACTGTTTGCAGGGTGACAGCGAGCCAGTTGGCATTACCGGCTGCATCCGGCCCCATATTACGGGCGATGAAGCCTAAGATCAGGCCGATGATCATCGCTGCAATAACCTGAAAACCAAAGTTCAGGTAAAGCGGCTTAGGCGGCTGTGCGCCTGAGGTTTTAACACTTTGTGACTGAGACATGATGCTACTTTCAAAGACAGCAAGGGGAAGGTTTAAAAAACCACTATTCATTGCCGCAGAAAATATCTCAGTCTTTAAGCCGGAGTAAGCTATGCTATTCCGGCTTATTATTTGTAAGCGATGCGTTTGTTCTGATGAATCAGATTTTTGAGAAAATATTTTCTAATACTGAAAATATTAGAAAATTATACCGGCTTCACGAAGCTATCAAGAACACGTTTTTGCCCTGCCTTGTCAAACTCCACTGTCAGCTTGTTGCCGTCTACGACGGCGACGGTGCCATTGCCGAATTTAATGTGAAAGACGCGGGCGCCCACTTTAAAATCAGAGCTGCTGACATTGACCGATTTGCTGACGACCTCGCCATCAATGGTGCGACCCTTCACGGAGCCGCGACCGGCGCCAAAGGAGGATTCCGTTTCCCCATAACCGATGCGTTCGACATTGGCGCCTGAGCGCGAGCCCCAATTATTGCGCGTGGCATCATTGCGGTTTTGCTGGGCGCGCTGCCAACCAGGTGTGGAGTAGGAATTTTGGAACGGGTCGGCTTTTTCAAAGCGGGACTGGCCGTAGCCGCCGCCGGAGCCATAACCGCCGTAATTGCCGTCCATTTCAGCAATTTCCACATGGGCTTCCGGTAGTTCATCCAAAAAGCGGGACGGAATGGTGGATTGCCACATGCCATGAATACGACGATTGGAAACAAACCAGATATGCAGGTTTTTCTTGGCGCGGGTGACCCCGACATAAGCCAGACGCCGTTCTTCTTCCAGCCCTGAACGCCCGCCTTCGTCAAGTGAGCGCTGGTGCGGAAACAGACCTTCTTCCCAACCTGGCAAAAACACGGTTTCAAACTCAAGCCCTTTGGCCGAGTGCAGCGTCATAATATTGACGGCATCCATGTTTTCGTTTTTGTCGGCATCCATCACAAGGGCGACATGCTCGAGAAATCCGCGCAAAGATTCATAATCTTCCATCGAGCGGATGAATTCTTTCAGGTTTTCCAGTCTGCCCGGTGCTTCCGCGGTTTTGTCATTTTGCCACATCGCAGTATAGCCGGATTCATCAAGAATCATTTCGGCCAGTTCCGTGTGCGGGGTGATGTCGATCAGCGATTGCCAGCGATAGAAGTTCTCAACCACTTCACGCAGCGCCGAGCGTGGTTTTGGCTTCAATTCTTCCGTCTGCACCAGATCATGGGCAGCTTCCAGCATCGGAATCCCGCGCTCACGCGCATAATCATGAATTTGGCGCATTGATGCATCGCCAAGGCCGCGTTTCGGCGTATTGATAATACGCTCAAAGGCCAGATCATCCGCGCCTTGTGCCACGACGCGCAAATAGGCCATCGCATCACGAATTTCGAGCCGCTCATAAAAACGTGGGCCGCCAATGACGCGGTAATTGAGGCCAAGCGTGACAAAGCGATCTTCAAATTCGCGCATCTGAAATGACGCACGCACCAAAATCGCCATATTATTCAGCTTGTGGCCGTGGCGCTGTGCCTGCTCGATGGCTTCACCAACAGCACGGGCTTCTTCTTCCGAATCCCATGCCGCATGGACTTGCACGCGAGCATCATCCGGATCCGGCGCATCGGTGAAAAGCGTTTTGCCAAGCCGTCCTTCATTATGGGAGATCAAGTGACCGGCAGCACCCAGAATATGAGCGGTGGAACGGTAATTACGCTCCAGTTTGATAACGGCAGCGCCCGGAAAATCTTTTTCAAAGCGCAGAATATTGTCAACTTCCGCACCGCGCCAGCCGTAAATGGACTGGTCATCATCACCAACACAGCACAGATTGACGCCTTGCTGGATAGAAAAACCATCCGGATTATCGGGACGATTTTTGCTCTGCGGGCGCTGTGCCAGCAGGCGCAGCCACATATATTGCGCCGTATTGGTATCTTGATACTCGTCAACCAGAATATAGCGGAATTTTTGATGATACTCGCGCAAAATGTCGGGATGGGTACGGAAAATACGGATCGGGTGCAGCAGCAGATCGCCAAAGTCACAGGCATTAAGCGTGCGCAGGCGGTTCTGATAGGCTTCGTAAAGTTCGCGCCCCTTGCCGTTTGCAAAAGCACGGGCATCACCTTCAGAAATTTCCGAAGGGCTTAAGCCTTTGTTTTTCCATCCATCAATCATATTGGCGAAGCTGCGGGCAGGCCAGCGCTTATCGTCCAGACCTTCAGCCTGTATCAGCTGTTTGATGAGGCGGATAACATCATCGGTATCAAGAATGGTGAAATCAGAGCGCAAATGTGCAAGCTCTGCATGGCGGCGCAAAAGTTTGACGCCGATGGAGTGGAAGGTACCGAGCCATGGCATGCCTTCAACTGAGTCACCGAGCAAGACGCCAATACGCTCACGCATTTCGCGCGCTGCTTTATTGGTAAATGTAACGGCCAAAATCTGGCTCGGATAAGCAAGCCCCTGATTGATGATATGTGCAATACGGGTGGTGAGAACACGTGTTTTACCTGTTCCCGCACCTGCAAGAACCAGCACAGGGCCTTCGGTTGTCTCCACTGCCAGACGCTGTTCCGGATTTAACCCTGTCAGATATGTTGGTTCGCCGCGTTGTTGATTGCGCGCAGCCATAGCGCGCGCTGCAATACCACCTGGCTCTGCACCTGCTGGCCGCTCCTGCGGTTTGCGTGGGGCATCCGGTTCACCAAAAAAGGGCATATCGTCAGGAAAATCAGACATTGCTTGAGAGTGTACTCATATAAATAAAAGATCAAGGATGGCATCAGGTACTATGTGCGCTTTTCCTGAGTGGTACGGGTATAGCTTGTTCTCCGACTGTTCTGCAAGGGTGAATTTGTTTCCCTCTCAAAACTGGACACGACCCGTTCATATGTTCGGATGCGTTACAGTCTTTATTGTTTAATTATAACATCCACTTTATAGATGCAGATAATAGTATCGTTTCTCTCGCCTTTTTCAGGTTTTTAATGATTATTACGCTGACGACTATTCCGCCTCGTTTTGACAAGATTACCCCGACACTTAAATCTTTGTTAAACCAGAAACATCATGCGGATCAGATCAATCTTTATATCCCTCAGAGTTATAAAAGATTTCCGGAGTGGACCGGCACCCTGCCGCAAGTGCCGGAAGGGGTGACGATTTGCCGAACGGATTTTGATTATGGTCCTGCGACAAAAGTGCTGCCTGCTGTGAAAGACAATTGGGGCAAAGAACGAGATATTTTGTTCTGCGACGATGATGTCTATTATGATGCGCATTGGGCGGAACGCTATGCTAAATTGCGTCTGACACATCAGCGTACATGTCTGGCAGAAGGTGGGTATGATCTTAAAGACATCGATCCGGCCAGTCGTCCCCAAGATCGTTTGCCGCGTGTGAGCAATCAAAACCGTGATTTATTATTTCGCTTAGGTTCGATGCTGAAATATCGCCAGCGCCGTGCCTCTTATTATACCCAAAGCGGCTATAGTGATACATTGCTTGGTGTAAGTGGCGTGATGGTTCGTCCGACCTATTTTGATGAAAAAGTCTTTGATATTCCGGGGCTGTTGTGGACAGTGGATGATTATTGGATTTCGGGTAATCTGGCAGCCAATAATGTGCCGATTTGGGTTAATGCAAATGCACCGCGACGTCATGATGGGGCTAGCAGGCGTATATCCGCATTGTTGACGATGGTGCACGAAGGTAATGACCGCAACGATTCCAATCAGGCGGCTGTTGATTATTTCCGTGAACATTATGGGGTATGGAAATAGAAATTGCCTCAAATCATGTGATTATTAGACAGGGCGGTGGTTTACTGCCTTGTCGTTTCGCGCCTGTTGCCGCTATGTTGCATGAAGTTGAAAAGCCGTGAATCAAGAATAATGGAGCCAGATTTTGGGACGCATTTTCGTCATCGTTGGTGGGTTCCTTGTTTTGCTGCTTACTGCGGCGCTGGTTGTTCCTCCTTTCATTAACTGGACAGGATATCGCGCAGATTTTGAGCGTGAGGCCAGCCGGATTATGGGGCGCGAAGTGCATGTGCGCGGCACCGCAAATGCGCGGCTTCTTCCTTTTCCATCGGTCACATTTTCTGATGTTTATGTGGGCGGCACCAATGATACGACCACATTGAGCATCGACAAATTTTCAATTGATGCGGAACTTATGCCGTTTTTGCGCGGTGAGGTGCTGATTTTTGACATGCAGGTTGAAAAGCCGGTGCTGAAGATCGCAGTGGATGAAAAAGGCCGCGTTGACTGGACAAGAGATGAAGACGCATTGCTTAATAATGCGCAGGTCAAAGTCGAAAAACTCACCGTCCGTGATGGACGCATTTTGATTGCTGATGGCCGCAGCGGCCGTGAGCATCAATTACAAAATATTGAAGCGGTTTTATCGGCACGCAACATTACCGGCCCTTGGCAAATGAACGGCTCGCTTGAAAGTGCGGGCGAGAAGTTCAAGCTTGATTTATCCACCGGCGAGTTAAAGCCGGATGGCAGTTTGCGAGTACGTAACCGGATTACGCCTGAAAAAATGGCGGTTACATTCGAGACAGACGGTGATGTTACGCTGCAAGACGGCTTGCTGAACTATACCGGCAGCTTTAATTTCCGCACACCGGAAACGATCGGCCAAAAAGCGCCGCTGAAAAAAGACGGCAAAGGCGATCGTATCCAGAATGAAAAATCTGGTTTGCTGACCGATTTGCGCATTCACGGGCTTTTTACAGCAACCGATCAGCAGTTTTCGGCTGATGAATTTCGTATGGAGCAGGGGCCTGCCGATGACCCTTATGTGGTGAATGGCAAGGCACAATTTGTCTTTGGCGAAAATCCGCGTTTTGAAATTAATGCCGATGGTCAGCAATTCTTTTTTGGTGACAGCAGCACTGAACAAAGTGGCGAAGCGGTTCCGCTAAAAGAACCTTTGACAGCTTTTCGTGAGCTGATGGGTAATATTCCGGTGCCTACTATTCCGGGTAATGTGGATTTAAGATTGCCGGCCATTATTGCAGGCGGCACGACAATTCGTACCATCACCATCAGTGCTGTGCCGGAGGGGCAGGGCTGGAAGATTAAAGAATTTTCTGCTGATCTGCCGGGTCGCACACGTGTTGAAGCACAAGGCCATTTGGCTTTGGGCGATCAGTTTGGTTTCGAAGGTAATTTGCTGATTGCTTCGCGCCAGCCTTCAGGCTTAGCCGGTTGGTTGACGCAAGAGGTTGATGAAACCGTTCGTCAATTGTCGGGGCTTGGTATTTCAGGTCAGGTGGTTCTCAATGACCGCGTTCAGCAGATTGATAAATTGGAAATCGGCCTTGATGATACAATATTGAAAGGCTCATTCCACCGTCAGATTTTGACAGGCGGTGTGCCGTCAATTGATGTGGAGCTGGAAAGCGAGATAATCAGCAATGCGGCGCTGCAACTGATGTTGTCGCCCTTATCAAGTGTTGAAGGCATTACAGCTTTTGGCAATCAGGCATTGAATGTCTCACTGAAAGCCGATGCGCTGGTGCTGGGCACAACGGAAACCGGCGCACTTGATACACGTTTCCGGTTCAGTAACGCAGCCATGGATTTTGACCGCTTCATGTTGCAGGATTTGAATGGCGCGACCATCATGGCGGCGGGTAATTTTGAACCGCATCAGGACGAATTGACCGGCAAGGTGGATGCCACTTTGCTGAGTGATGATTTATCCGGTTTTATCAATTGGCTGCATGATGTGGCGCCTGAACAGCCGGTGGTGCAGGCACTTTATAAACGCAGCCAATCTTATCCGGATTTGCTGGCTGAGAGCGAGATTAATTTTATCGGCAGCACTGTAGTGCCTAATCTTAAGAAAAAGCCAGAGGCAAAAGACCAAGATCAGGTGAAGCCTGCTGCGGGTGCTTTACATAGTGAAACCTCGTTTAGTGTGAATGGTAAAGCCGGAAGCATGGTGCTTGATTTCTCCGGTACGGCTGCAGGTGAGTGGAACAGTGATGAAGGCTTGCAAATTCAATTGAATGGCAGTGCCAAATCAGAAGAAGGCGAACAGATTTTAGCGCTGCTTGGTGTGCCGGTTTTGCCGTTGGGGCTCGCTGGAGAGCTGGAAGCCGATGTGACATTACAAGGCGCGCTTAATATGGGTGTGCGCACACAATTGCAGTTAAAAGCGCCTGATGCCCATGCCGATTTTGACGGTGTGGTAACGGTATTGGCTGATGATGTCACGGCGAGCGGTAAGGCACAGATAAAGGCCGGCAATCTGGAACCGTTTTTAGCCTCAAGCGGGTATAGTCTGCCAGGTTTCGGGCTCGGGCTTGCTGTTGCACTCACCAGTGATGTGCAATTTGCCAAGGGTATTGTGCGTTTGCCGAATTTACAGGGCACAATTTCGGATAATAAAATCAGCGCTAAACTGGAAGCTTTGCAGCCGGAAAATGCCAGCCCGCTGCTTCGTGGTGAAGCAGAAGCAGATGAAGTGGATTTGCAGTCTTTAAGCGAAATCATGCTTGGGACTGGAGCTTTTACCAGTCAGAAAAAGGGGTGGCCGCAGCAGAAATTTGTCAAATTGCCATTGCTGCCGTTTTCGTTTGATCTGAAAATGAAAGCGGCCGTTGCTGATGCCGGTCAATATGGTGTCGTGCGTGATTTTTCGGCTAAAATGACCAAGACAGATGATCAGCTTGGACTGAGCGATCTGCAAGGCAACTGGAAGGGCGGTCAGCTTTCAGGCTTGGCACAATTGCGCAATAGCGAGGGTAATGCGCTTTTCTCCGCTGATATGAGCTGGAAAGACTTTGATCTGGGCTCGGCCTATCAGATCAGCACTGCGTCAGGCGAAGCAGCGCCTTTGGGTGGTAAGGCATCTTTAACGGCCAAATTGCAGGGCAGTGGTACTCATGTCGCCGAGGCGATGAAGTCGCTATCAGGATCGGCACAGCTTTTGGTCGACAGTTTCACTGTTCAGAATTTGAATGCTGGTCAATTGGCACAAATGTTGGCAGAAGCCGATAGTGATGAAGCGGCAAAAGCCTCAAGTGGCAGCAAACGCTTTGACGCAATTGCCAGTCAGGCAACCCATGACGGCTTATTTGAAGTGAGCAATGCGCAGTTTGATTTCACCCTTGCGGGTGGCGTTGCGCGCATGGGGCTGACACGTTTGGAAAATAGCAAGGCACTGTTGGAAAGTGATTTGCAGCTTGATTTAAGCTCAATGCAACTTAATGGCAGCAGTCGCTTTACCTATAAAAATTTAAGCGAAGATGCTGGTTCTGGCGGCTTCGCCGGTGTTAACTTTGCACTTTCCGGCACTTATGATGAGCCACATGTCAGTGTTGACCATCAGCCGCTGGTGCAGTTTTTGACGCAGCGTGCTTTAGAGCGTGAGCAAGAGCGCGTTGAGGCGATGCAATCAGCTCTGCGTGAAAAACAAAACCTGCGTCGTGAGACGGAGCGTTTGAAAGCACTTAAAGAAGCGCGTGAAAAAGCTCTGATTGAAACTGAAGCCCGTAACAAAGCGGAAGCGCAAAAACGCGAGCAACAACGGTTAGAGGAAGAACGGCGCAAAGCTGCTAATAAGGCTGATGAAGCAAGCCGTATGGGGCAGTCGGTGGAAGATTTTCTGAAAGATCTGGATATGCCGCGCTAAATCGCCGGCTAATCGGCTTGTGCCGTTTCTTCTCTTAAAACACTTTGCAGCGCATAAAGGCGCAGTGCAGAGGAGAGGTTGCAGCCTTCCGGTCTGAGGCCGTCAATTTCGGCAATCAGTGCTGCCAATGCCATTTTGCGCTGTTCTGCCAGATTGCAGATAATATGATAAAACGCATCTTCCAGCGTAAAGCTGGTGGAATGGCCGCGAATGGTGACGGAGTGTTTTTTGAGCTGATGGGCGCCAAGCTTGCTCAAGACGTCTGATCGTCCTGATCGTTTTTTTCCAGCTTGTTCTGATCGAGAAAGCGGTTGGCTTTTTCAGTTTGCGCTTTGTCAAATTGTTTTTGTGCAAGCGTGCGCCCGAAAGTCACGCGATTTTGCTGAGCAATATCTTCACGTTCCTTACGGGCTTTTTGTTTTTTAAACTGTTTGAGATTGACGATGTCGCTCATATCCAATGGATCCAGTTTAAAGCGCTTTGCTTATTTCTTTCGGAAAGCATCGAGGGAAACAACATCGGCACTTGGTTTATTTTCGGTGCTTTCTGGTGCTTCTTCGGTCTTCTCAGCATCAGCTTTTTTGGCTTTTGCGGAAGGCTTGCGAGGCGCTTTCGGTGTTTCTGTTTTGGCTGGTTGCGGCTCCAGCACTTCCAGCTCAGCAATGACAGCTTCACTATCATTATCACCCTCAGGTTCGGCGATGGAAACATCAAACTCGAGCTCGAAGTTAACCGAAGGATCATAGAAGCCACGGATTGCCGAATAAGGAATGACCAGCTTTTCCGGTATGTCACCAAAAGACAAACCAACTTCAAACAGGTGATCGGTGACGACCAATTCCCAATATTGATGTTGGATGACAATAGTCATTTGTTCCGGGTACTTTTCCCGCAATCTTGACGAAATGCGCACGCCTGGTGCACCTGTCAGAAAGGTGATGAAAAAGTGATGATTGCCCGGCAGGCCAGCTTTGGCCACCTCCGCAAGAACCTTACGGATGACGCCTCTCAAGGCTTCCTGAGCAAGAATGTCGTAACGCAGCATATCCTGAACCATAAGTTCCTTATCCCACGGATTCGGCCTTGGATGTCAAGGTGGATTTCATAAGTGAGTGCGAATTTCGTCACATATTACTAATCCGATTGTCGTGAAAAATATATTTCTATTTTCAAGAATATACGTATTTCTGTTCAATTGCGATGCCGTTGTTTGTTTCATGAGCCGCCAGAGCGGCCTTTGGAAGGATGTGGCGAAACTGTCTGTTTTTTAAAATTTGAGTATCAGACTTTAGTTTTATGAGTCTGCCTCACTTGACGTGCGGATCAGTATTTCTTATTTCACAAATCCGTGAGAATAGGGCGATATTGCAGCTCTTTCTTGTTTCCAATCTGTTGAAAGTTTGTCCTATGCCCCCCGCTGGACTCTTGCGAAATGCACTTATTCTCGGCCTGATTTCTGCAATCGGGCCTTTTGCTATTGATATGTATTTACCCGCTCTGCCGAATATCGGAGCGGATCTGCACGCCGAAAGCGGGGCTGTGCAGATGAGCTTGTTAAGCTTTTTTATTGCTGCTGCAATTTCACAGCTCTTCTACGGCCCTTTGTCCGATATGTACGGTCGCAAAGTTCCGCTTTATAGCGGGTTGGTGCTGTTTGGTATTGGTTGTGTGGGGGCGGCTTTATCCACCAGCATTGATATGCTGGTGTCTTTCCGCTTTTTGCAAGGCATCGGCGCAGCTGCTGGTATGGTTATCCCGCGCGCGATTGTACGCGACCTTTATACCGGCGTTGATGCGGCACGTCTGATGTCGCTTTTGATGCTGGTGTTCTCTGTTTCGCCGATCATGGCACCTTTGTCCGGTTCGCTGATTATTGACTATTACAGTTGGCGCATGGTGTTTTGGATTGTGTTGCTGGCAACCCTTATCGGCATTGTGATGCTGGTTTTGTGGCAGAAGGAAACGCGGCCTGTGGCGGCACGCGTCGAAAGCAGCCTGAGCTCTGCACTGGCGGGTTATAGTCGATTGATGAAAGATTGGAATTTCATTGGTCTGGTGATGATCGGCGCCATGTGCATGGCCGGCTTTATGGTTTATCTGGCCAATTCATCTTTTGTCTTCATCCAGCAATATGGTTTCACATCGCGCGAATATGCATTGGCTTTTTCCGTCAATGCAATTTCATTTATCGGGATGTCACAGCTTAATGGCTTGTTAGCAAGCCGTTTTGGCTTGAAGCGGGTGGTGTTGTTCTCGGTCAGTTGTGCAGCATTTATCCTGACCGCAATGCTGGTTGCGGTGCTCTCGGGTGCGCATTCTTATCCGGTTATTGCCAGTTTTCTGTTTGTCGGCTTTGGCTTTTTAGGGTTGGTTATTCCGACAACAGCCGTGCTGGCGTTGGAAGATCACGGCAAAATTGCCGGAACCGCTTCTGCTCTGATGGGAACATTGCAGTTTTTGATGGCAGCAATTGCCATCGGAGTTTCGTCAATGTTCAGTGACGGTACCATTTTACCAATGGTTGCCGGCATTACACTGAGCATTGTGGCAGCCTTTGTTTTGACACTGATCGTATTGCGCAACAAACCGACGATGCACGATTTGCAATCATCTGTGGCCGGCTGATTTTAAAGGGAAAAAGTGGAGGCTTCTGTTGCCAGGTGCCTCCGGACCCCGCCTTAAGGTGCTAACCCTAAGGACTTAGGTTGGGTTTCCCGCACCGCGATTAAGCAGCGAGAGCGTAACCCTGAGCTTTGTTGTCATTTGCAACTACTCGTTTGACCCGATAACGGTGGTATCATGCCGAGTAAAAGAGCGATCTTTACACCCTTGTCGATCCTATTTCGCCCCCGCCACAGCATAGCCTTTGGATGAGCTATGTTCTGGTGGAGGCGCCGGGTACCGCCCCCGGGTCCAAATGGTTTATTACACCGTCCGTTTATTACCATAGCTGGCCTGAGCCAGCAGAATGTATATAGTCAGGATTTTAGCCGAATGGAAGGGCTGAGTTTCATATCCGCGTCATTTTTTAAATGATAATGCTGGAAAAACTTGACGAGCCGCGGGATTATGCGAAAGTCAGGGCTTTTTTCATTGACAGAAATAACAGGCTGGTCAATCTTCAAACAATCACGGGCTTTGCGCTTATGATGCCGCAAATGGTGCGGAAATTTAAGCGATGATTACAGGAGAGTGGGTTATGAGTGACCATCTTGCCGATGTGCGCCGTTATGATGCGGCAGCAGATGAAGCGATTGTAGATAAAATCGTCAAGCATTTGGGTATTGCATTGCGTACCAGCCGCGATGCTGCTCTGGTTGCTGTGAGCGATCCGGAAGAGCTGAAGCGCGTGCGTGAAAGCTGGATTGGCCGTAAGCTCGGCGTAACCGATGATGCGGCTGCTGATGCAGCGATTGCCCATGTCGCAGAAGTGATGAAAGGCGACCGCAACAAAGATCGCGTTACCTTCTATTACCTGACTGCAAAACAGCTGGGTCTGCTCGGCTCCCTTTAATCGGGTGCATTTTTAGCTTTCATTCGTGATGGCTTATATATGATATTTAAAAAGCCTTAGCCGTGAGAATCGGCTAAGGCTTTGTTGCTTTAATAATTGACTGCGAATTGATGCATGTTTGTTCATGCAGGAGAGCCTAACATGCAAACCTATCTTAATCTGTTAAGCCATGTGCTAGAAAACGGTGTTGATCGCGGTGATCGTACCGGTACAGGCACGCGTTCGGTTTTTGGTTATCAGATGCGCTATAATCTGGCAGATGGTTTTCCGGTGCTGACGACAAAAAAACTGCATCTGCGCTCGATCATTCATGAGCTTTTATGGTTTCTTAAAGGCGATACTAATATCGCCTATCTGAAAGAAAACGGCGTTTCGATCTGGGATGAATGGGCCGATGAAAACGGTGATCTGGGGCCGGTTTATGGTGCGCAGTGGCGCTCATGGCCGGCACCCGATGGTGGCTCAATTGATCAGATCGCCAATCTTTTGCATATGATTAAAACCAATCCGCAGTCACGCCGGTTGATTGTCTCGGCGTGGAATCCTGCATTGGTGGATGAAATGGCGCTGCCGCCATGCCATTGTCTGTTCCAGTTTTATGTGGCGGACGGTAAATTGTCGTGTCAGCTTTATCAGCGCTCAGCCGATATTTTCTTAGGTGTTCCGTTCAACATTGCTTCTTATGCGCTGCTCACCATGATGATTGCGCAGGTTTGCGATCTGGAAGCCGGTGATTTTGTTCATACACTTGGTGATGCGCATCTTTACTCAAATCATTTTGAACAGGCGAAATTGCAACTGACCCGCACGCCGAAAGCACTGCCGGTGATGACAATGAACAAACAGGTGAAAGACTTGTTTGAGTTCACTTTCGATGATTTTAAGCTGGAAGGCTATGAAGCTGATCCGAGCATTAAGGCGCCGATAGCAGTATGAGTAAAGCCATTAAAATATCGATGGTCGTGGCTGCGGCACAAAATGGTGTCATCGGCAGAGAAAATGATATGCCGTGGCGCTTGTCTACTGATCTGAAGCGCTTCAAAGCACTGACATTAGGCAAGCCGGTGATTATGGGACGCAAGACATGGGAATCAATCGGGCGTCCTTTGCCTGGTCGTCTCAATGTCGTGATTACCCGTAATGCAGATTTTGCGCCGGAAGGTGCAAGTGTCGTGCATTCGCTGGAAGAAGCGGTTGCATTGGCCAAAACTCATGCGGAAAATGAGCAAATTGATGAAATTTGCATCATCGGCGGCGGCAATATTTATGCTCAGGCTTTGCCGGTGGCGGATGTCGTACATCTGACCCATGTGCTGGCTGACATTGAGGGTGATACCACCTTTCCTGATCTTGATCCTGCTGAATGGCAGGTGATTTCATCGGAAAATGTGCCCGCCGGTGAGAAGGATAGTCACCCGACAAATTATTGTGTTTATCAGCGCAAAAAGACTGTCTGATGAGCTAAGGCAAGCTTTCAAATTTATTTCTTGTATAAAAATGAACCATTTCAGCCATATATTTATCAGGAATAGCTTTAATTTGCAGGCTTTGCGTTGAAACAGCGTAGTTTGATCCCTATAAACGGGGTAAGTCCATTTGAAGTCGGGAGGTATTGGATGCCTCTTGCATATCAAACGAGAGGTAAGGATGCCCTGGAGCAATCAAAATGGCGGCGGCCCGTGGGGAAGCGGCGATAATAATAATAATGGCGGACCGTGGGGCCAAGGCCCGCAGAAGCCAAAGGGTAATGGCCCTAATACCCCGCCTGATCTGGAAGACATTTTGCGTAAAGGGCAGGATCGCTTGAAAAAGGCGTTTCCGGGTGGCGGCGGCGGAGCAGGCTCTGGCGGTAATTCCTTTTTTATCGTTTTGATTGCTATTGTTGCTGTTGCATTCTGGATTTTTCAGGCGGTTTATACCGTCCAGCCGGATGAGCTGGCGGTTGAATTGCGCTTTGGTAAGCCTAAGGAAGAAATTTCCGAGCCGGGTTTGCACTTCCATCTCTGGCCGATTGAAACTTATGAAAAAGCTCAGATCGTTGAAAAGCAGATCAATATTGGCGGGCAGGGTTCACGCACAGCCACACAAGGCCTGATGCTGACCGGTGACCAGAACATTGTTAATGTTCAGTTCTCCGTGCTTTACCGCGTGGAAAACCCGCGTGATTACCTCTTCAATGTGCAAAATCCTGACAGCATGGTGCAGCAGATTTCTGAAAGTGCCATTCGTGAAGTCGTTGGCCGCCGTCCGGCACAGGACGTCTTCCGTGATAATCGTAGTGTGATTGCGCAGGATGTCCGTAACATCGTTCAGCAAACACTGGATGATTATAAAGCCGGTATTCAGATCAATGCAGTTTCCATCGAAGATGCAGCGCCTCCGCGCGAAGTGGCTGATGCTTTTGATGAAGTTCAGCGTGCTGAACAGGATGAAGATCGCTTCGTAGAAGAAGCCAATCAATATTCTAACCAGAAGCTTGGTCAGGCACGCGGTGAGGCGGCTCAGGTTCGTGAAGATGCGGCTGCTTATAAAAACCGTATCGTTCAGGAAGCAGAGGGTGAGGCACAACGCTTCATCTCGGTTTACGACGAATATGCCAAGGCACCGGAAGTGACCCGCAAGCGTCTTTATCTGGAAACTATGGAACAAGTGCTGCAAAACACCAAGAAAGTTATCGTAGAGCCGGGTCAGAATGTTGTGCCTTATCTGCCATTGAATGAACTGACGCGTTCCAACAGTCAGGCTCGCAGTAATGAAGGAGCACAATAAGATGGCTCAGAACAGATTTCCTTTCATTGCAGGTCTGATCGCAATTATTGGTGTACTGATTTACTCGTCCGTTTTTATCGTCAACGAACGCCAGCAGGCTATTGTTCTGCGTTTTGGTCAGATTGTTGATGTGAAAGAAGAGCCGGGTATTTATTTCAAGCTGCCATTCGGCTTTTTGGAAGCCGATAATGTGCAGATGATTGATGATCGTCTGCTGCGATTTGATCTGGAAGATATCCGCGTTCAGGTTGCTGGCGGTAAGTTCTATGATGTGGATGCGTTCCTCGTTTACCGCATTACTGATGCCCGCAAATTCCGTCAGACAGTGTCGGGTAATACGACTTTGGCCGAACAGCGTTTGCGTACACGTTTGGACGCAGCTCTTCGTAGCGTTTACGGTCAGCGTGGTTTTGAGGCTGCTCTTTCTGAAGAGCGTTCAGGCATGATGCGCGAATTGCGTGACCAGTTGCGCCCGGATGCAACATCACTTGGTCTGACCATTGAAGATGTGCGTATTCGTCGTACAGATCTGACCGCAGAAGTCTCACAGCAGACCTTTGAGCGTATGAAGGCTGAACGTCTGGCAGAAGCTGAGCGTCTGCGTGCGCGTGGTCGTGAAGCTGCACAGCGTATTCGTGCGGTGGCTGATCGTCAGGTTGTGGAAACAATTGCTGAAGCACGTAAGGAATCAGAAATCCTCCGTGGTGAGGGTGAAGCAGAGCGTTCAAGAATCTTTGCAGATTCTGCGTCCCGTGATGCCGATTTCTTCGCATTTTATCGTTCGATGTCAGCTTATGGCCATGCCTTGCAGACACCGGATACCAGCATGGTGATCTCACCTGATTCAGAGTTCTTCCGCTTCTTCCGTGATGCAGGTGCTGCAAAACCTGCAACTGGTGCAGAAGCTGCACCAGCTATACGTGATGCTGCCGGTGAAACATCTGCCGCTCCTGCACAATAAGAGCGTCAGGTTTAAGTAATGAATGACTTTTTAGCCGCCGTAGGACTTCTCCTTGTTTTTGAGGGGCTGCTCTACGGCGGCTTTCCTTTAATCGCCAAGCGGATGGCTTGGGATGTGAGCCAGGCGCCGGAACAGGTTCTGCGCTTTGCCGGTATTGTTGCCATTGCAATGGGCGTGGGTATTGTCTGGTGGGTGCGCGGCTGATTTTTTGCCGCGCTCTACCCTGCTTTTGCCGATACGCCTTAATCCTGCTGGAATGCGGGATCAGAAAAATACTTAAAAATTAAAATGCCTCAGGACATGCTCTCATGACAATGTGTTGTGCATAGAGTGAGGCATTGTTAATTTATGCACTTTATGGCTGCTGATTATTGAATGTAGCTTTGTTAAAGTTTTAGCATTCAGCTAGCGTGTCAGTGATTGAATATTGGATTTGAATATTGGAGCAGGGCTTGATGGTATCCGCATTTAAAACAGGACTGGTTCGCAACACGTTGCTTGTGCTGAGCCTGACCGCTCTGGCACTGCCGTTTGATGTTGGTTTTAATCAGGCTGTGGCGCAGTCAACAGCTGCGGAGCTCCATGCCAAAGGCAAAGGCCCTGCCTCGGTGGCGGATCTTGCCGAAGGCTTAATTGATGCGGTGGTCAATATTTCCACCTCGCAAACAATTAAAGGCGAAGGTGACGGTACTGTTCAGGTGCCGGATGTGCCGGAAGGGTCGCCGTTTCAGGAATTTTTTGACGATTATTTTAAGAAAAAAGACGAAGAGGGCGGCGATGAGCGCTCCGGCAAGGTGCAGTCTTTGGGCTCCGGCTTTGTAGTCGATGCGGAGAAGGGTTTCATCATCACCAACAATCATGTGATTGCTGATGCGGATGAAATTACCGTCAATTTTAATGACGGTGCCAAATTGAAAGCCGAGCTTGTCGGCACGGATACAAAAACCGATATCGCACTTTTGAAAGTTGACCCGAAAAAACGCAAACTGGTTGCGGTAAAATTTGGCAATTCGGAAGCTGCCCGCATTGGTGATTGGGTGATGGCCATCGGCAACCCGTTCGGTCTTGGTGGCACAGTGACGGTTGGGATTATTTCGGCGCGTAAACGCGACATTAATTCCGGCCCTTATGATAGTTTTATCCAGACTGACGCGGCGATTAACCGTGGTAATTCCGGCGGGCCGCTGTTTGATATGGATGGCAATGTTATTGGCATCAACACGGCGATTATTTCACCGTCCGGTGGTTCGATCGGGATCGGCTTTGCGATTCCATCTGAAATTGCCGGCAGCATTATGGATCAGCTGAAAGAGTTTGGCGAAGTGCGTCGCGGCTGGCTTGGTGTGCGTATCCAGCCGATCAGCGATGATATGCTGGAAAATCTTGGCCTCAAGGAGGCCAAAGGCGCACTGGTTGCAGGCTTGATTGATGGTGCGGAAGTTGACAATAAAGCGCTGAAAGCCGGTGACGTGATCCTGCGTTTTGATGGCAAAGTGGTTGACACTGCACGTGATCTGCCACGGCTTGTGGCAGAAAGTGCAGTTGATGATGTGGTTGATATTGTCATTCAGCGTGATGGTAAAGAACAGACCGTCAAAGTTAAGCTTGGCCGTATGGCCGAAACAGAAAAAGCATCCTCATCTGCTGATGAAGAAGATGAAGAGATGATGGATGACCAAGAGCTGGAAACAGAAGATCAGGCTCCGCCGCCAGCCCTTGCACCTTCTACAGAAGAGGGCGCAACCGACAAGGGCGACAAGCCTGCGGATGAAGCCAAGCCGGATACAGCGGCAGTCCCAGCCGTAACAGTTCTGGGCATGAAACTTGGTGTGCTTGATGATGATATGCGCGGCATTTATGGCATTGATGAAGAGGTGGAAGGTGTCGTGGTGCAGGATGTGGCACCAAGTTCAGCCGCAGCCACAAAGCGCATTGAAGCCGGTGAGGTGATTGTCGATATCGGGCAGGAAGTGATGAAAACCCCGCAGGACGTGAAAAAGCGCATCGAAGCCTTACAGCGTCAGGGACGTAAAAATGCTTTGATTATGTTGGCCTCGCGCAGTGGTGAATTGCGTTTTGTGACCATCCGTATCGATTGATTTTGATAATTTTAACGAAAAAGCCGCCGGAACAAATCATGTTCCGGCGGCTTTTTTATTGTTTTTACAGTGCGTTAAGCCTGATTACTCAGAATGTGATTCATGTTTTTGCAAAAAATCATCGCGGCTCATCACATAGGTGACGTGTGGCTGCAAATGCGGATACTCATCGCTGACTTTCGGGTGTGAAAAATCGCGCGATTGATCATGCTTCATGCCGATGCGCTGCATCACAGCGGTGGAGCGCTCATTATTATGCACGGCAAAAGAAACGATCTCAGGTAGTTTCTTTTCCATAAAGCCATATTCGAGCAATGCCTTAGCGGCTTCACTGACATAGCCTTCGCCCCATGTTTCAGGTATCAGGCGCCAGCCGATTTCGACGGTGCCTTCTTTGAAAAAAGGCTCCATACTCATGGCAACAAGGCCGCAAAAGCCGATGCACTCGCCGGTGTCTTTACGCTCTAACGCGTAAAAACCATAACCGGTTTCGGTGATCATCGTATAAAGGCGGTCATAGAGCTTGTCGGATTCTTCGCGGCTCAAACGAAACGGAAAAAACTCCATAATCTGTTCGTCATGGCTGATACGATGAACCAGTTCACGGTCTTCTTCGCGCCAGTTGCGGACAATCAATCGTTCGGTTTCAAGAATAATCATTTTACAAAATCTGTCTTTCGGTAGCCCTGAATATAAAGAAGGGCGGTCAGATCGCCGTGATCGACAACCATTTCTGCTTGTGCGGCAACGGATGGTTTGGCGTGCAGTGCGACACCGCTGCCCGCAAGCTGCAACATGCCAAGATCATTAGCGCCATCACCCACGGCAATCGCGTCAGCCACGGAAATGCCAAGGCGTTCGGAAATATCTTCCAAACGCTCAACTTTTGCTTCGCGGCCTAAAATCGGATCACTGACTTCACCGGTGAGCAGGCCTTCATGGGTCAGCAATGTATTGGCGCGGTGCTCGTCAAAGCCGATCATCTCAGCAATGACATTGGTGAATGCTGTGAAGCCGCCGGAGACAAGCGCCGTATAAGCGCCATGTTTTTTCATCGTGCGCACCAGCTCAGTGCCACCCGGCATCAGGGTGATGCGATTGGCAATGACGTGATCAATCACGGAAAAGGACAGGCCTTTAAGAAGCGCCACGCGTTCACGCAATGCCGGTTCAAAAGCAATTTCACCATTCATGGCACGGGCTGTAATGCCAGCCACCTGATCGCGAAAACCGGCTTCTTCGGCCAGCTCATCAATGCATTCTTGCTGGATCATGGTTGAATCCATGTCCGCCAGCAGCAATTTCTTGCGTCGGGTTTCTTGCGGTTGCACAATAATATCGACCGGTTCGTCGCCGATTATCAGGGCGAGTTCACTTTTGGCTTGTTCAATGGTGATATCTTTGGGTAAAGCCAGATCACAAGCAATGCCATCTGCCAGCCAGTAAAGACCACTTGCCTTTACTGCTTCTGACGCTTTACTGCCAAGGCTTGCGCTGAGAGCGCGTGCTTCAGGGTTGGAAATCAGAGTAGCAACAAGTGGCGCAGACGATGACATGGAGCAATACCTGTAATGAGTGAAGCAGTTAAGAATGCAATCCTGATAGCCGGAGCAACGGCCAGCGGCAAGTCAGCTCTTGCACTCAAACTCGCAAAAGAACATGAGGGCTTCATTGTAAATACAGATTCCATGCAGGTCTATGATGTTCTGAACCTTTTGACCGCGCGTCCGCCAGAAGAAGATTTGAGTCAGGCAGAACATTATTTATACGGTCATGTGGCGCCATCCGTCACTTATTCAACCGGTAAATGGTTTGATGATGTCAAAACACTGTTGGCGAAATCTGAAAACCAAGGGCGGGTACCGGTTTTTGTTGGTGGTACAGGGCTTTATTTTCGTGCTCTTGTTGGCGGTTTGTCACAAATTCCTGATGTGCCGGATGATATCCGCCACTATTGGCGGGCGCGGATGGAAGAAGAGGGCGCGGAAAGCCTGCACAGAATTTTATCAGAAATTGATCCGGTAATGGCGGCGAACCTGAAACCTGCTGACGGGCAGCGGATTTTGCGTAGTATTGAGATTATGAAAGCGACCGGCAAGTCGCTTAGTTTTTGGCAAAAGCCGACAGGCACAGCGCTGGTGGATGAAAAATCAGCGCAGAAATTTGTGGTGACGCAGGAGCGTCCGGTTTTACGTCAGCGGATTGCTGATCGTTTTGCTTTGATGTGGAATGGCGGTGCGCAGGAAGAGGTTGCAAAACTGATGGCTTTACAGCTTGATCCGAGCCTGCCTGCCATGAAAGCCATTGGTGTGCGTGAAATTGCGGATTATCAGGCAGGGCATTTAAGCCGTGAGCGCGCGATTGAACTGGCTGTAACCGCAACGCGCCAATATGCCAAACGTCAGAGCACATGGTTCCGCAATCAGTTGGATGAAAGCTGGAAAATTTATCGGCCTTGAGCAATTTAGCATGACTTTTGAAGGTCAGAATGCAATGATGCAGCAATGCTGACGTAATTTTCATGCGAATTTTGCGATTTTTTTAATATTTATTTGAATTTATGCGTTGACCTTCGCAAAGGCCGTGGTTAGGGTTCTTCCTATGAAAAAGTTTATTATTCTTGTGGTGGTAAGGCGCATGGGCAGGGTGGTGTAACCATCCGGCGAAAGCTCCCATGCGCGAAAGACAGGCTCCCTAAAGGGGGCCTTTTTTATTATCAAAATACAACGGCAGATTAAGTGAACACAGACAGGAACTAAGGAAATGACTGCAGGTAAACGCGAGGCGGGCACAGGCTCGACAGAGCAACGGGAAATGACCGGAGCGGAAATGGTCATTCAGGCTATGATCGACCATGGTGTGGAACATATTTTCGGCTATCCCGGCGGCGCTGTCCTTCCTATTTACGACGAGCTTTTCCAGCAGGATCAGGTGCAGCATATTCTGGTGCGCCACGAGCAGGGTGCAGGTCATGCGGCGGAAGGCTATGCGCGTTCCACCGGCAAACTTGGCGTGATGCTGGTAACCTCGGGGCCTGGTGCCACCAATGCGGTAACACCTTTGCAGGATGCCTTGATGGATTCCATCCCGTTGCTTTGCATTTCCGGTCAGGTGCCGACGAGCTTGATTGGTACCGATGCGTTTCAGGAAGCTGACACGATCGGCATTACCCGCCCTTGCACCAAGCACAACTGGCTGGTGAAGGACGTTAATGATCTGTCGCGTATTCTGCATGAGGCCATCCATGTGGCGACTACGGGTCGTCCGGGGCCTGTTCTGGTTGATATTCCTAAAGATATTCAGTTTGCGACCGGTATTTACACACCGCCGCAAACATCACCGCGCACCAGCTATCGTCCGAATTTGAACGGCGACACGAATGACATTGCGCAGGCCGTTGAAATGCTGTTAAGCGCGAAAAAGCCTGTTATCTATAGCGGTGGCGGCGTTATCAATTCTGGCCCTGCTGCTTCCAAACTGCTGCGTGAACTGGTTGAATTGGGCAATTTCCCGATCACCTCCACATTGATGGGCTTGGGTGCTTATCCGGCTTCGGGCGATAATTGGCTCGGTATGCTTGGTATGCACGGCACTTATGAAGCCAATATGACCATGCATGATTGTGATGTCATGCTGTGCGTTGGTGCGCGTTTTGATGACCGTATCACCGGACGTCTGGATGCTTTCTCGCCGTTTTCGAAGAAAATTCACATTGATATTGATGCTTCTTCCATCAATAAAACCGTTCGTGTTGATTTGCCGATCATTGGTGATGTGGCGCATGTTCTGGAAGACATGAACCGTCAGATCCGTGCATCCTCCATAAGCCAAGATAAAGATGCACTTGGCGGCTGGTGGGATCAGATCAAGCGTTGGCGCGCGCGTAACTCATTGGCTTACAAGCCGAATGATGATGTTATCATGCCGCAATATGCGCTGGAACGCCTGAACGCGCTGACCAAAAAGCACAAAACCTTTATCACCACTGAAGTCGGCCAGCACCAGATGTGGGCAGCACAGTTTATCCACTTTGATGAGCCAAACCGCTGGATGACATCGGGTGGTTTGGGCACGATGGGCTATGGTCTGCCGGCAGCGCTTGGTGTGCAAATTGCACATCCCGATGCGCTGGTTATCGATGTTGCGGGTGATGCTTCTATTCAGATGTGTATTCAGGAAATGTCTGCTGCTATCCAGCATGGCGCGCCGATCAAGATTTTCATCCTGAACAACCAATATATGGGTATGGTGCGTCAATGGCAGCAATTGCTGCATGGCAACCGTTTGTCCCATTCTTACACCGAAGCAATGCCTGATTTTGTTAAGCTGGCAGAAGCTTATGGTGCACATGGTATCCGTTGCAGCAAGCCATCGGAACTTGATGCTGCTATTGAAGAAATGATTGCCATCGATAAGCCGGTGATCTTTGATTGTCGCGTGGCCAATCTGGCCAACTGTTTCCCGATGATTCCATCTGGTAAAGCGCATAATGAAATGCTGTTGCCGGATGAAGCAACGGATGAAGTTGTCGCCAATGCCATTGATGCTGAAGGTCGTTTGCTCGTTTGAGCCGGAGGGAAGATATTATGAATGCACAAAATCTAGCATCCGGTTCCGCATATTTCATTGCGACCGAAACACAAACACCGGAAACCCATACTTTGGCTGTTCTGGTTGACAACGAGCCGGGCGTTCTGGCCCGCGTTATCGGCCTCTTTTCGGGACGTGGCTACAATATTGAAAGCCTCACCGTGTCGGAAACCGAGCACGAGCAGCATTTGTCGCGCATCACTATCGTCACACGCGGTACGCCGCATGTGCTTGATCAGATCCGCCATCAGCTGGAGCGCATTGTACCGGTTCACCGCGTAGTTGATCTTAGCCACCGCGCGATTGAGCTTGGCTATGATCGCCCGATCGAGCGTGAACTGGCACTGATTAAAGTGGCTGGCAAAGGTGAATCCCGCGCTGAAACCTTGCGTTTGACCGATGCGTTTAATGCGAAAATCGTTGATGCAACGACCGAGCATTTCATCGTCGAAATTACCGGCAAGACTGCCAAGGTGGATCAGTTTATCTCGCTGATGAAACCGCTTGGGCTGGTTGAGGTTTGCCGCACCGGTGTTTCTGCGATGAACCGCGGCCCGCAAGGCATGTAATTTTTTATAAAAGGTGGCTGTATGTGCATGTTTCATGCAGCCACCCTTTTGCGCCCGCGGGAGGGTATCAGCGCCTATGTCTGCTGAAATATTTTTGACCCTTGCAGTTTTTGCCTTTGCGACTTCAATCACACCGGGCCCAAACAATCTTATGCTGCTGGCATCGGGCGTAAACTTTGGTTTTCGCCGTACGCTGCCACATATGATCGGTATTGGTGTTGGCTTTTTCGTGCTGCTGATTGGCATTGGTTTGGGGCTTGGCGCTTTGTTGGAAATGGTGCCGGTGCTTTATCTGGCGTTAAAATTTACCGGTGGGGCTTATATGCTCTATCTGGCATGGAAAATTGCTACCTCCACCAGTGTTGGCGAAAGCAAAAAGGCGGATAGCAAGCCGATGAGTTTTTTGCAGGCGGCCGCTTTTCAATGGGTAAACCCGAAAGCATGGGTGATGGGCGTTACCGGCATTGCCACTTATGTCAGTCATGACAATTACTGGCTGTCACTGTTTCTGGTCAGTGGCGTTTTCGCGCTGGTTAATTTCCCAAGCGTTTCGGTGTGGGCAGGTTTTGGCACATTGATGCGTAACTGGCTTTCCGATCCGGCCAAACTGAAACTCTTTAATATTGTGATGGCATTGCTTTTAGTGGCCAGTCTTTGGCCAATGTTAAAATAATCTTCACTCTTTGTTCCGGTTGGCCTTGCCCTTCCGCGCCGAATCCTGTCTGAAGGGGTATGCAGTTTTCACCGGAACAAGATCAGGCTCTTCAGGAAGTCGAAAAATGGTTGAAGGCGGGTCGTAGCCCGATCTTTCGCCTGTTCGGCTATGCGGGGACTGGTAAAACAACATTGGCGCGCTATTTTGCTGAACATGTCGATGGCGATGTTCAGTTCGCAGCCTTTACAGGTAAGGCCGCGCAGGTTTTGCGCAGCAAAGGTGCGAGCAATGCCCGCACCCTTCATTCATTGATTTATCGTCCGCGCGGCGAAGAAGCAGTGGAAGATGAAACAACGGGCAAAACATCCATTGCTCCGACATTTTCATTAAACCGCCAAAGCCCTGTCGCCAAAGCCAGCATGATCGTCGTTGACGAATGCTCGATGGTTGATGAGCAGCTGGGGCGCGATCTGATGTCGTTCGGCACACCTATTTTGGTGCTGGGTGATCCGGGTCAGTTGCCGCCGATTTCCGGCGGTGGTTTCTTTACTGAACATGAGCCGGACTTTTTGCTGACCGAAATTCACCGTCAGGCACGCGATAACCCGATTATCCAGATGGCGCTGGATGTGCGGGAAGGGCGCGATCTTGAGTATGGTGACTATGGCCGTGCGCGCGTTATTTCTAAATCGCAAGTCGATCAGGCCGAAGTGCTGGCAGCCGATCAGGTGCTGGTTGGCACCAACAGAACGCGCAAGCGCTATAATCAGCGTCTGCGTGAATTAAAGGGGTTTACCGCCGATTATCCGCAAGCGGGTGATAAGCTTGTCTGTTTGCGTAATGATCCGGCCAAAAGCCTGCTCAATGGTTCCTTGTGGAAAGTGATGACTTCATCACGCGAAACAGTGAAACCTGGCATTAATTTGCTGGTTTCGCCGGAAGATGATGAGCCGGGTCGTGGCGTTGCCAAGATCAAATTGCTGAAAGCGCAGTTTGAAGATCCGGATACAGAAGTTCCGTGGAGCACCAAAAAGCGCTTTGATGATTTTGATTATGGCTATGCTTTGACCACCCATAAGGCGCAAGGTTCGCAGTGGAACAATGTAGTGTTGTTTGACGAGAGCTATGCTTTCCGTGATACACGCGAGCGCTGGCTTTATACCGCCATCACACGCGCGGCTGAAAGTCTGATCATCGTTAAATAGGCTCAAAGGGGTTTGGCATTGAGCCAAGCCCAAGCCTCGCCTTCGTCATCGGCGGCAAAGGCTCTGATTTTGACATCCAGAAATGGCTGCACCAATGCGATGCTGGCTTCAAGCCATAATGGGCCATTGATGACGGCATAATTTTTCAAATGTTTGAGCGCATCTTTGCGCAGGTCTTGCGTTGTTTGTGAAAACAGCGTTGGCCAATCCATGCCCTCATAGTCGACAAGCCGGATCAAGAGATCGATTGTTTCGTACTGGCTGTAAGCGCCAGTGAGTAAGCCATAAATATTCTCAACTTCCGCACTGGTGATATGGCCGGTTATTTCATAGGCAAATAAATCATCACGGTTGGTTTCAATTTTGCGGATGGCTGAAACAGTGTCATTGCGCATGAAGCTTCTCCTTGTGCTGAGTGATTTAGTGTGAGCGCAGGAAATGGCATTCTCGTGGCATAGCAAAACGGCTGAAAACCGGCTTTGGCTAAAAACCTTGCTCTAATATAGCATCATTGACCAATGGATGCGGGGTTTGTAATCAATCCCTACTTGAATTGATAAAGACAGGGGCGGCCATGCCGGCAAAATTATCTGTAAATATGAATGCTATCGCTATGTTGCGCAATCGTCGTGATTTGCCGTGGCCAAGTGTTACCGGACTTGGGCGCATTGCTTTGGCTGCTGGTGCTTGTGGTTTGACCGTGCATCCGCGCCCCGATCAGCGTCATATCCGCTTTAGCGATCTGGCTGATATTCGCGCAGTTTTGGATGATGAATTTCCCCATGCCGAGTTTAATGTCGAAGGCTTTCCAAGCGAACATTTTCTTGATCTGGTGGAAAAGCATCAGCCGGAGCAGGTGACGCTGGTGCCTGATGATCCGGCGCAATCGACCTCTGATCACGGCTGGGATTTTGACAAAAGCGCACCCATGCTGGCACCCGTTATTGCACGCCTCAAGGCACAAAATATGCGTGTGTCGCTGTTTGCTGACCCGACCGAAAAGGGCTTGGATATTGCCAAGCAATTGGGGGCTGACAGGGTAGAGTTTTTCACCGGCCCTTATGGTGCTTTTTATGATGAGCCGCAAAAGGCTGCGGCAGAACTTGAAAAACTGCGTCTGGCTGCTGCTAAAGCAGACAGTCTTGGCTTGGAGGTCAATGCGGGGCATGATTTGACAGTCGAGAATATTCCGGCACTGACCAAGGTGATACCGTCTTTGAAGGAAGTTTCCATTGGTCATGGCTTCACGGCAGATGCGTTGATTTACGGCATGGAGGCAAGCGTTAAGCGTTTTATTGCCGCTTTGGAAAGTTGAAGTTTAAACTTTCACCCAATTAACTGGGTTTGTTTGATATGGCCTGTACGTTGTAGTAAAGTGCAGGCTATTTCTTTAGAATAATACCATTTTAACACAGAACGCATTTCATGTCGTTAGTTTACGTTTTTTGCGCTTGCAGACAGGCAGTAAATATGGTGCCTTATTCCAAGCAGGCCGCATCACTTAATTTATAAGGCGTCAGAGCATGAACGGCGGAAGCAGCTTTTCGCATATGTCTCAACACTCACGTTTTGAAAATGATGATCTGGAGATAGATGATCCGAAGCCGGATTCGATGCGGCTCTTGATCCTCGGCGCTTTGGGCGTGGTTTATGGGGATATAGGCACCAGTCCTATTTATGCCTTTCGTGAAGCTTTGCGCGCTGCCAGTGGCGGTGGTACGATTGAACGTGCCGATATTTTAGGTGTTGTTTCGCTGATTTTTTGGGCTTTGACGCTGGTTGTCACCGTCAAATATGTGTTTTTCGTTTTACGCGCCGACAATAATGGTGAGGGTGGTATTTTATCGCTGATGGCGCTGGTGCAAAGCGGTGTTAAAAAACATCCGGATATTATTTTAGGTGTCGGCATTTGTGGTGCGGCACTTTTTTTTGGCGATGCGGTGATAACGCCAGCGATTTCTGTGCTTTCCGCCGTGGAGGGTTTGGAGATTGTCGCTCCCGATCTGAACCATTTTGTTGTGCCGATTACAGTGACTATTCTGCTCGGCCTGTTTGCTATTCAAAAATACGGCACCGGCAAAGTCGCGATTATTTTCGGTCCTGTAATGCTTATCTGGTTTGTGGCCTTAGGCGGTTTTGGACTGCTGCATATTTTTGATGATCCAAGCGTCATGGCGGCGTTAAACCCTTATTTTGCCTTTCACTTTTTAACCTCCAGCCCTGCGACTGCCTTTATTACGGTCGGGGCGGTGTTTCTGGCGATGACAGGGGCAGAAGCACTCTATGCCGATCTTGGACATTTTGGTGTCAAACCGATTGTACGGGCGTGGATTTGGATCGTGTTTCCGTGCTTGCTGCTCAATTATTTTGGGCAGGCGGCATTCGTATTGTCGCATATGGGCCAGTTGGGCGGCGTGCCTGATCTGCCATTTTATCAGATGTTGCCGAGTTTCGCGCTTTGGCCGATGGTGATCTTGGCAACCCTCGCAACCGTGATTGCCAGTCAGGCTGTTTTAAGTGGTGCCTTTTCTGTGGCACGTCAGGCTGTGCAATTGGGGTTGTTGCCAAGGCTTGAAATTCAGCACACATCAGAAAAGCTGCATGGGCAGATTTATATTCCTAAAGTGAATTTGGTGCTTGGGGTGACGGTCATTTTGCTGGTTTTAGGCTTTGAAAAATCCAGCAATCTGGCTTCTGCTTATGGGATTGCCGTTACAGGCAATATGCTGGTGACCACCAGCCTGCTGTTCTTTGTGATGTCCAAAGTGTGGAAATGGCGCCTGGCTGTTGTCGTGCCGTTGATTGCCGGATTTCTAGTAATTGATCTGCTGTTTTTCACAGCCAATATTTTTAAAGTGCTGGAAGGCGGTTGGGTGTCTCTGCTGATGGCAGCACTTGTCGGCTTGACGATGTGGACATGGGTGCGCGGCTCGCGTTTATTGCTTGCTAAAACCCGAAAAAGCGAGGTGGAGCTGGAAGCTGTTGTGAAGCAGCTTGATAAGAAACCACCTTTATTAGTGCCTGGAACGGCAGTTTTTCTGACCAGCAATCTTCAATCTGCGCCCACAGCCTTGTTGCATAGTTTGAAACATTACAAAGTTTTGCATGAGAGCAATGTGTTTCTCACCATCGTGACAGCGCATAAGCCATGGGTGAAGGCGGCAGATCGTGCGCGCGTGTCGCAATTTAACGAGCGTTTTATGCAGGTGACTTTGAGCTTTGGTTATATGCAGCAGCCCAATATTCCGCGCGCTTTGGGTGCTTGTCGTAAGCTTGGCTGGAAATACGATATTATGACCACGTCATTTTTTCTGTCACGGCGTAGTTTAAAAGCATCACCTCAATCAGAGATGCCATTATGGCAATCAAAATATTTCATCATATTGGCACGTAGTGCTGCCGATGCCACACAATATTTCCATATTCCGACAGGGCGCGTGGTGGAAATCGGGACGCAGGTGAATATTTAAAGCATGTTTGCGTAATTAAATTTCAAAATTCAGAGGAAATGTAAAACACTCTTGACGGTTATAGAATCTGCTCTTATGAATAAGAACCGTACCGTACGGTACAGGTTTGGAATCTGGAGGAGCTTTATTCCGTCATGTCAGCAGAAAATACGCATCACAACCCATTGCAGGATGAAGCAGCAGCCGATGTGCGCGCTGAGTTCCCGCAAGGTTTGTCGCCGCGTCAGAACGATGTTCTGGAGCAGGCGTTGCGTTTGCTGGTGGAAGGGGGCGACCGTGCACTGACCACATCCGGCATTGCGCGCGCTGCCAACTGCTCGAAGGAAAGCCTCTATAAATGGTTTGGTGACCGTGACGGCTTGCTGACCGAAATGGTGCGCTGGCAAGCGTCCAAAGTGCGGGTTGTGCCAGTGGCGCGTGAAAAACTGGACGCGGAAGCGCTGTTTTCCACACTGGAACATTTTGCCCGTGACTGGTTGCTGGTTTTGTCTGGCGAAACCTCCATTGCTTTGAACCGTTTAGCGGTCAGTCATGCAGGGTCGGGAAAATCAGCCTTGGGACGCATTGTGGTGGCCAATGGGCCGGCAGCCATGGCTGCACGTCTTAACCCAGTTTTGACCATGGGGCAGGAGGCTGGTTTGCTGGCCTTTGATGATATTGAAGAAGCCTTCCGGACATTTTTCGGTCTGGTTGTGCGCGATATGCAAATCCGTTTGTTGCTGGGGGATGAGCGCAAATTGGGTGATGCAGAAGTTATTCGTGATGCACGACGGGCAACACGACAGTTTTTTGCTCTCTACGGGGCATAGAGGAACGGCAACCGCAAGGACGCCTTAAAAAATAACACGCTTTAACATAAGGGAAACTCGAAATGCGCGTTTATTATGATAGTGATGCCGACGTAAACCTGATCAAAACCAAAAATGTTGTTATTGTTGGTTATGGTTCACAGGGTCGTGCACACGCACTGAACCTGAAAGATTCCGGTGCAGAAAAAATCCGCATTGCACTGCGTGAAGATTCAGCAACCGTTGCTAAAGCTAAAGCTGACGGCTTTGAAGTGATGAATGTTGCAGATGCAGCCAAATGGGCTGATCTGATGATGATGGCGACCCCTGATGAATTGCAGGCCGACATCTATAAAGACCACATCCACGCAAATCTGCGTGATGGTGCTGCAATTGCTTTCGCGCACGGCCTGAACGTTCATTTCGGCCTGATCGAAACCAAAAAGACCGTTGACGTTGTCATGATCGCGCCTAAGGGCCCAGGCCACACCGTACGCGGTGAATACCAGAAGGGCGGCGGCGTTCCTTGCCTGATCGCGATCCATCAGGATGCTTCCGGTAATGCCCATGATCTGGCTCTGTCTTACGCTTCAGGCGTTGGTGGCGGTCGTTCCGGCGTTATCGAAACCACCTTCAAGGAAGAGTGCGAAACCGACTTGTTTGGTGAGCAGGCAGTTCTCTGCGGTGGTGTTGTTGAACTCATCCGCACTGGCTTTGAAGTTCTGGTTGAAGCAGGTTACGCACCTGAAATGGCTTACTTTGAGTGCTTGCACGAAATGAAGCTGATCGTTGACCTGATCTATGAAGGCGGTATCGCCAACATGAACTACTCGATCTCCAACACCGCTGAGTGGGGTGAGTATGTTTCCGGCCCACGTGTGATCACTGCTGAAACCAAGCAGGAAATGAAGCGCATTCTGCACGACATTCAGACCGGTAAGTTCACCTCTGACTGGATGCAGGAATATAAAGCCGGTGCATCCCGCTTCAAGGGCATCCGTCGCATGAACGACGATCATCAGATTGAAGAAGTTGGCGAAAAACTGCGCGGTATGATGCCTTGGATTGCCAAGAATAAGCTGGTCGACAAGGCACGCAACTAATTTATTATTTTCGCGGCTTTGGTCGCGTGGGCGATTGCTAATAACAAGCTGGCCGGTAAGGCGGGCAACTCATTTGGCAATGGCCGTATGATTAAAAACCGCCCTGTCTTTTAAATAAGGCAGGGCGGTTTTTTATTGGCTGATATTTTTTGATCATCCGCTGTTTAAACTTGCAAGTGCTGTGCGCTATGGTGCGACATGCGTTAAATGGGGCAAGCCGATGAATGAATGTCGTGAGAATACTGTTTACCGAGCCACACAGGTTGATGTGCGCATTATCGACGGGCCACTTGATTATGCGGTAAAACATCGTGAGGCCATTGCAGAAAACTGGCGGCAGGACATACAAAAACAACCTACGCTTTTTAATGGTGAGCTTTATCTGGCACCTGAAGCACGTTTTAACAATGGTGTGCTTGAAGCAGGGTTTATCCGCGATGCTTATGCGACCTTGATGTATTGGCGCAAAGATTCAGAACCAGTACGTCCTTGGCATATTTTCGGCATCGGCGTCATTGTTTCATCAGATAATGTGCTGATCGCTGCGCGGATGGCAGGCTCAACGGCGGGTGCCTCACGTATTTATTTTCCGGCTGGGTCAATTGATGATCATGATGTGAAACAGGGGCGAGTTGATTATGATTATAATATGCAGCGCGAGGTGAAAGAAGAGACGGGGCTCGATTTGCGGGATGCACGCGTAGAGGAGGGCTATGCACTTGTGACCGGCAATCGCTCGATCGCTTTGTTCAAACGTCATTATTTTGAGAAGACAGCCGCTGAATTGATAATAGCAATTCGTGAGACATTATCACAGCAAGCCGAACCGGAACTGGATGATGTTATTGCGATTTCTGCCGCAGGTGTGATGGGAGAGGTGACGCCCACATATGTGAGGGCATTTGCTGACTGGCATTTTAGTGGCAAATAAACTGTAACCAGCAGATGACATTGTAATAAAATTGGTTATCTATAGAGGCGCAATGAGGTGCCGCTGAAAAAACCGAGCGGCAGAAACCTTAGGTTTTGGTAGCTCTGTGAGGCAATTACCGGATGTCATCTGCAAGATTTTATGAAGTCTATGATGTTTTTACCGATAAGGCTTTGGCTGGCAATCCGTTGGCGATTGTTCATGATGCTCAAGATTTGAGCGATGCTGCGATGCTTTCCATTGCGCGTGAATTTAATCTGTCTGAGACGGTTTTTATCTCTGCGCCTGAAAATCCGCTGCATATGGCTGCTTTGCGCATTTTCACCCCGAATTTTGAGCTGCCTTTTGCAGGTCATCCGACCGTTGGCACGGCAATTTCGCTGGCTGCAAAGCTGAAGAGCGAAACGGAAGTCGATCAGATTGTCGTGCTGGAAGAAAAAATCGGTTTAGTGCGTTGTGTGGTCAATAGTCAAGGTAAAGTCAGCTTTGCCGAGTTTGATCTGCCGCAATTGCCAAAACAACTGGACATCAAGGTTGAAAAAGAGGAAGCCGCCGCAGCCATAGGGCTTGGTGCGCATGAAATCGGCTTTGAAAACCATGTACCCGGTGTGTGGAGTGCTGGTGCGCCTTATCTGATGGTGCCTGTGGCCAATATGATTGCCGCTGCCAAAGTTTCGGTTGATCCGGTTTTTGTGCGCGAAAATCTCACCAATGTGAATGGCCGCTCACTGCCGATCTATATTTATTGCCGCGACACACGGCTGTTTGACAGTGACTATCATGCGCGGATGTTTGTGACCGAGGGCAATGTTTATGAAGATCCGGCAACAGGATCAGCCGCAGCGGCTTTTTCGGGTGTGGTGCATAAATTTGATCAGCCGCTTGATGGCGAGACGCAGATCTGGATTGAGCAGGGCATTGAAATGGAGCGCCAGTCGCGCATCCGGCTCGAACTAGATATTAAACAGCAAAAAATTACCAATGCGCGCATTGGCGGCAGTGCGGTAAAAGTAGCCGAAGGACATCTTTATATCTGAGAATAAAAAAGAGCAGCCTTAATAAACTGCTCTTTTTATCGTAATGAATATACTTTAATCAGCGAACGACTAGAACCGGTACTTCGCTCATATTGATCACTTCATTGGTCTGGCTGCCAAGCAGCATACGCTTCAAGCCAGTGCGGCCATGTGATGCCATAACGATGAGATCGCAACCTAGTTTTTTTGATGCGGCGAGAATAGCGTCAGCAGCAGAAACATTGCTGGTGTGCAGAGTTTCAACCGTAACATTGAGCTCGTCAGCACGCTTTTTTGCTTCACTCAAGGTTTTTTCGGCAAAGTTTTTCCACTCTTCTTCATATTGGTCAATGAAGGCTTGCGTGTCTGTCCAGCCGCCAGGCAGACCAGAAATAGTATAAGGAGCAGTCACGGTAACAATAGTTACTTTACTGCTTAGCTTTTGCGCCAGCTTCAAGCCCTGATCAACTGATTTTGCAGAATGAGCGGAACCGTCTGTGGTGATGAGAATATGATTATACATGTGAGTACCCTTTTATCGCTTGGATAAAATGCTGCCTTTGGAGAGGGGGGACAATGATCATAATCAATGGCCACTAATATATTTTAACCGGCCATGTAAAGTCTGCGGGACTTCATTCGTTGGCCAAGAAAAAAAGCGAAGCCGCTGGCCTCGCTTTTAAAATTATCAGGACGCGTTTTGTTGACGCGTATCTTTTTTGGCCTGCGCAACACTGGCAGCTTTTTTCTGGCGGCCACGCTCCATCGGGTTGATGAGGTTTTGCGCACGGATGGAAGCCGTGTTTTTTACGCCCTTATGAGCATGGCGGGTGTTGAAAGGCACTTTGCTGTCTGCGGCTGCTTTTTTGAGCTCTAATGCATGTTCGGCATTGGCAACAAGCTCAAGATGAGCGGCCATTTGCTGTCGGCGTTGGTTTTCTGCATTCAGGCGGCTCATGGCCATGGCGAGAACGCGAACTTTCAAACGTGAACCGTCATCTGCTGTCGAGGCCGTTGCCCCCCGCGGGCTGCTGCGCCCTTTCATTTCACGACGGCGCTGGTTGGCTGCTCCTTTTGCTTTTTCCCGGCGCTCACGCATCAGTTTAATCAAAGATTTAAGCTCGGCATCAGAAAGGTCTTGAAGCTCCGGATGACGAGATTTTGTAACAAGCTCAAGCTCATCTTTATTCAGGGCACGATCTTCATCTTTACGGGTAATGGCCATTATTAAATTCCTTTCCGTTCAGTTGATGCACGCTTCAATTTATCACTTTTATTAATGATAAATCTATTGAATATAATTTATTCAATGAGCAATTATATACTTCAAGCTAAAAAATTGATTTTGTTTCATTTAATGAAATAGATGACTGCGGCAGAATTATGCATGCCGCGTTTTTTTGATGAAAAACTGTGCCTGCACATGGATGGGAAAGGGAACTGACATGATTACGGAAAAAGATCATCAATTTCTTCAGCGCTGTGTGGAGCTGGCAAAGGCTGCGGTTGATGCGGGCGACGAGCCATTTGGCTCTGTGCTGGTTTCATCGGAAGGTAAAATTCTGTTTGAAGATCACAATCATGTGGCAGCCGGAGATCACACTCAGCATCCTGAATTTGCGATTGCGCGCTGGGCAGGGCAAAACATGACTTTGGCAGAACGTCAGGGTGCAACAGTTTATACATCAGGCGAACATTGCCCGATGTGTGCCGCGGCGCATGGCTGGGCACAGCTTGGCCGGATTGTTTATGCCAGTTCCACTGAGCAATTGGTCGTCTGGCTGTCCGAACTTGGCGTGAAGGCAGGAAAAGTGAAGCCATTACGTATAACTGATGTAATCAGCGATACTGTAGTTGAAGGGCCGGTTGAGCCTTTTGCCAGTCAGGTGCGCGAATTGCATATTCGCTTTCATAGCGCAAAATGAGGTGTTGATTTAATTTTAAAGCGCCCCGAAAGGGGCGCTTTGGAGGTGGCCGATCAAGGGACATCATCTGGGCGGACGATGCCGCCTTCGCTTTCAAGCGTTGACAGGCGCTTTGTTTCAGAGGCGGTGAATTTCAGGCGTACACCGACGCCGCGTGTGTCTTCAGGGATGAAGACTGCACCTAAATTTTCCAGTGTTTCTTGCAGCTTTTCAATCGTGGCATCATCGGGGGTGTCCAATTGGCGTTCAAAATGCTCGATGATTTTGGTATCCACACCGGAAACAGATGCTAATCTGTCGCGCGAGATTTCTGTTAAGGCGCGTGCTGCACGGCAAAGCGGGCCGGTTATCATTGGGATCTCCTTCCGGTTATTGAAATGATTCATGTCTGTTATTGTAATGATTGAAAACCGGCTTGGTTCCGCCTTTTTTATAATCTTGCTAGGGCTGCGTGTAATTTCAAGCTATTATTGCGCTTACATCGCGAAATAGTCATTGCTGTGCTGGAGTTTTGATGATCCGAATTATTTTAATTGCACTTGGCTTGATCATCTGTGCGTGCAGCATTTTTTACTTTTATTATTTGAGCAATTTTTGGTGCAATGCAGGCATTTTTGAATGTCTGGAATTCACTTCTGACTGGGCGGTGATTGTATTTTATATTCCCACTGCCATCGGACTATTACTGATCTGGGTTGGCTATATGGCAGGTAAACAAACTTAAAATGCGCCAAAAATTGCAGCTGTCTGGTTAAGAATAAAGCGTGTGCGTGATTCAATAGTGCCGGTGGGAACCTCGATCAATTCATAGCTAAGATCAGTATAGGTTCTAACCATGGCTTGATAGGTGCTGACCGCCACATCAAAATTTTGCTTACGTTCGGCATCCTGAACATAAATTTCTTGCCACGGCGGAAGAATGAAAACCTTACGATTATATCTGTAGTGCTCTGCGGCTCTCAAAATATGCTGAGGGATCGTCAGTCCAGATAAGTGCAGGTAACCGATAATATCGGGAACGCCCCGATCAAAGAAAACGGGCAGCTCGTCTTTTTCTGCCATATGCCATGATCGCATTTCCCAACCTAGCATTTGCTAGGCAAAGCCGCTCGGATCGAGCCATGGATGAAATGGGCCATTGATCAGGTTTTGAGATTGGATAATTCCTCTGCCGGCCTCATCGGAACATTGAAACCCTTCTTTCTTGAGGTTCTCTAAAAGACTGGTTTTTCCGGCTCCGGGGCCACCGGTCAGAATGATGAATTGATCTGAGATGTGGTTCATGAAAAATCTATTTTTGTTGGGTTATGCAATGCCCGCGGCTTAAATTCCACGTTTGGTAAAGTGCGTTAAGCTCTTTGGCTGAGTGTATTTCCACGAGAGGAAGTCTGGATGCCTGCAATAGTTTGGCGTATTTTTTGTCGCTGTCTTTGGTTTTGAATATGATCCAATCGATCATGCTCCGTTTGACGCTATCATGCGCGCCTTGCAAGTGTCCTGCACGATCAGCATTATTAATGAGTGTGCGCTTGAAATAACGGTAAAGCCGCAACCAGCGGTTTGATGTTAGCAGTATGGCGCCAGTTGCCCGCTCCATACGTTGTGGCATCAACTGGCTGTAATTGCCTTCCATCACCCATTTATCTGCTAAAATAGCTTGATCATGCAGGGCTCTGAACTCTTCATCGGGGCGCTTTTGCCAATTTGTGTTGGGCAGGTGATGATATTGGTCAAGATGGATTGCAGGCGCATTAACTTTCTGTGCGATGCTGACAGCTAAAGTTGATTTACCAGCGTTGGAGGGGCCGATAATGACAATTCGCTCCCCTAAAGACTTTAAAGGCAGCATAATACACCATGTAAAATATGCGGTTACATATAGGGCGATTGCGAAAGACAGGGGGAATATAAAGACAAAGGATTACAATCCGATGTGTAAGTAATAGTTTCCGGCAGAGCCGGTTGATTGTCAATGTCTTAGATAAGCTTGGTGGGTGCGACAGGGATCGAACCTGTGACCCGCTGATTAAGAGTCAGCTGCTCTACCAACTGAGCTACGCACCCACTCATCAAGGCCGCAGCCTCAAGAAGTGATCGGTTCTATAAACACATGTTTTTAGCCTGTCTACCCTCAGCTTTCATTTTTTTGCATTTTTTGACAGATGATTGATATTTTTTTGAAAACTAAGCGTGCATCTGTCTCAAAACTGCCTGTTGGGATGACATTTTTAATAAAATAGATATCGTAACTGCTGAAAAATATTTTAAAGCCAGCTTATAACAGTCATGCAGCGCTTGTGAGTCTTAAACTATTTAAAGTTTATTTTCTAAGCTGCTTGTAAGGGTTTATGCAGAATGCCATATAAAACCGTCTGCAGAAAAAACAGGCGTGATTTGCGATATAAATCGCTCAGGTTTTTAAACTTTGGTGCTTATATAGCGAATGTTGAATGATTCTCAGCCCGAGCATCGGGTGATTTTTGTGTTTGTGTCAGGTAAACGTGATATTTGTCTGATAGTGCACTCAAAGCACGCGTTTGGGCTGTATGCATTGAGGGCTGTATGGAAAGCATTATTGGCGATCTGGGAAATTTTATCTCTGCGCACAAAGAATGGGCGGGGCCTATCGTCGGGATTATCTCGTTTGGTGAATCACTGGCCATTATTGGTATGTTTTTCCCCGCAACAGCAATCATGCTGTTAATAGGTGGCCTGATCGGCACAGGCGTGATCGATCCTATTCCTGTTATCATCGGTGCAATTGTCGGCGCGGTTTTAGGCGATATTATTTCGTATTTTCTCGGCTGGTGGGTCGGCCGCAGCATCATTCATAAATGGCCGTTGAATAAGCATCGTAGCGGTGTAGCCCGCGCGCGTTTGCTCTTCCGCCGTTATGGTTTCTGGGCAGTGTTTTTAGGTCGCTTCTTTGGTCCGGTGCGCTGCACTGTGCCGCTTGTTGCAGGCATTATGTCAATGGATCAGAAGCGCTTTCAGGCAGCCAATATTTTATCGGCTGTAGTATGGGCGCCGGCAATGTTCTTGCCGGGCTGGCTGGCTGCACGCAGCGCCGGAGTCTTGTCGCATATGAATGGCAGCTCAATGATCTGGCTGACCGTTATTATTACAGTTGTCACCACAGTTTTTTCTGTTTTTGCAGTCAAAAATTTCAAGAACCAGCCACGTAGTGAGCGCAAACGTGGTTTGCGCAAATCTACGCCTGAAAAGACCGGCTCTGAATAAGTGAAGTCATTTTCATGGTCAGGTCTTGATTGTGACAGGCCGACTATTCATAATACGAACTCCGGCAATAGTGCCGGAGCCTATGGAAAATCAGTTGCAGCAACAGCGGTGATAACCGTTTTCTGCTTCTTTTAAGGAAGATAAGTACTTAAATTTGCTGTTTTTCCTGAAATTTTAAGGTGTGTTACGCTTTATGCCAGACGATAGTTCTGACGAATCTTTACCGCGAAGTAGGCAGGTTGCATTTGATGTTAACCTGCGCATTTCTCCTTTAAAATTGAGTTTCCTTGGAAGCGGGCAGGCATTATTATGGTTGCCGGCTGTTTTGCGTGCGTGGTTTTCACCGCAGCAATGCGCGGATAATGCTGCGTATTATTCAAGTCAATTGTCTCACGTGCCGGCGCAAAGCATCCGGTACTCTTCCCCTCGTAACCGCTACGGCAGGATTTAACAGCCATGGAATGGATTGCAGACCCAAACGCATGGCTGGGGCTTACGACCCTTATTTTGCTGGAAATTGTACTTGGTATTGATAATCTGGTGTTTATCGCCATTCTGGCTGATAAATTACCGCCGCATCAGCGCAATCGTGCCCGCTTGCTGGGCTTGTCGCTTGCATTGCTAATGCGTCTAGTGCTGCTTGCTTCAATTTCCTGGATTGTGACGCTGAAACAGCCTCTGTTCAGCGCGATTGGTTTCTCCTTCTCCGGCCGTGATCTGATCATGGCGCTGGGTGGTGCTTTCTTGCTGGCCAAGGGCACGATGGAGCTGCATGAGCGGCTTGAAGGCGGAAACAAACATGAGAGCGGCCGCATTGGTCATGCCGTGTTTTGGCAGGTCATTGCGCAGATTGTTGTGCTGGATGCCGTTTTCTCGCTCGATAGTGTGATTACCGCAGTTGGTATGGTCGAGCATCTCTCGGTGATGATCATTGCCGTTATTATCGCGATGGGGGTGATGATGGTTGCATCGCGCCCGCTGATGGATTTTGTCAATCGCCATCCGACAGTGGTTATCCTCTGTCTCGGTTTCTTGCTGATGATTGGTTTTAGCTTAGTAATCGAAGGCTTTGGCTATCATATTCCGAAAGGCTATCTCTATGCAGCTATCGGCTTCTCGGTACTGATCGAAGCTGCTAACCAGATGGCACGTCACAACCGTGAAAAACTGGTTACGACCAATGACTTGCGTGAGCGTACTGCCGGAGCGGTGTTGCGTTTGCTGGGTGGTGGCCGTGGCGATGATGCCTTGTCCGAAACCGTGGATGTGATTGCCCAACATACGGCGGCAAGTGATGTTTTCCGTCCGGAAGAAAAGGAAATGATCCGCGGGGTGTTGGATTTGGGTGAGCGTCCTGTGCGCTCAATCATGTCACCGCGCAATGAAATTGAATGGCTTGATCTGGATCAGGACGAGGCAAAAATCCTTATGCAGATCAAGAATCTTAATCATTCACGCGTGGTTGTAGCCCATGGTTTCATTGATGAATTTCAGGGGGTGGCACTGGTCAAAGATCTGTTGATTGATTTGAGTGAAAACGGAATAATCAATTGGGAAAAACACATCAAACAGCCATTGGTCGTACATGAAAATGCCAATGTTTTGCGGGTGATGGAGCAATTGCGTGCATCACCGGTTCAGATGGCATTGATTGTGGATGAGCATGGTTCGTTTGAAGGTGTGGCGACACCAGCCGATATTCTGGAAGCTATTGCGGGTGAATTTCCTGATGAGGATGAAACAAGCTCGATGAGCCGTCTTGAAGATGGCAGTGGCTGGCTGGCAGATGGTTTCAGCGATATTCGTCGTTTAAGCGGTGTTGTTGGTCGTGATCTGGTGGATGAAGATGATCGTTACACCACATTGGCAGGTTATCTGATCTGGCATCTGGGACATCTGCCGCAAGGTGGCGAGAAAATCACAGCTGATAATTTACTGTTTGAAATTGTCAGCATGGACGGACGCCATGTCGGCAAGGTGCGCATCACACCGGTTGCTTCAGAATACGAATAATTGAAGCCTTTGATTTTCCGGCTTTTTTTGTAAAACCACTGTTATGAAATCGATAAAATTAGTGGGGTTATTGACAAAAAGCCGGAAAACTATGATGATTAAGAACTTGTTAACCTGCGGCAGATGCTTCTAATAGCGGGCAAAAACCGCAGGTTCGCTCTTAATTACTCATGAGTTTTGAGGGGATTCATGCGTCCTTTATCGTCGTTTTTTCATGAAGCTTTGGGCTTGCAGGCATTGCAGAACAGTGCTGTGATGCGCGCAATTGCCCGCCTGAAAGCCAGTGCAGAAGAAGTTGAACGACGAAAGCAACGCCGTGAAAATCCAAGTGAAGAACATATGCTTTGGTGCTGGAAGCACCGCGGCATCTGGTGACTATTCAATCACCGCTTCAAATGTCACGCATGATGAGCCATCTGTTGGCTCGACGCCATATTGGTAGTCTGCTGAGCGTTTGATATGTTGAAAGCCTGCCTGTCTGAGCAGCAGTTCAAACTCATAAACACCCCACCAGCGCAGGCTGAAAAGCTCCAGTTCCGTTTTGAGCAGTTCGCCTTTGTGCCAGTGTTCATAGCGCAATTGTGAAACAGTTTTCTGTGCGAAATAATCAATTGAATAAGGCGTTTCGCTTAGAACCAACAGATCGTCACCAACCTGCCAGTGGCGCACACGCGGTTTTTCTTCCTCATCAAGACGCGGATAAATATCGACAATCAGTTTGCCACCAGGTTTGAGGGATGAGGCAAAATTCTGCACGGCGCGCTCAATCTCTGCTGTGTCTGTCATTAACTGAAAAGAACCGGCCGGAATGATGAGTGCAGAATATTGGCGCTTTGCCTGATAGTTATCATAGGCGGCTTTGCTCAAATCCGCTTTGAGATTGCGTTTTTCCAGTGCTTGTTCGCATAAATCAAGCATATCTTGTGACAGATCATAGCCATCAACTTGAATACCGGCTTCCAGCAGTGGAATAAGAATGCGGCCGTTGCCGGCGGCTGGTTCCAGCACCGGGCCATCAATATCTTTCAGGCAGTCACGGTAAAATTCGACATCACCAAATGATTTGCCGATTGGCTTATCAACTTCATAGACCCATGAGGCGAGGCGGCCATAAAGATTATTCATATTTTCACTCAGATATTATAATGAGCCGCGATCGGCTCTGAATTTTTCTTTGAGACGCTTTAAATCGTCCGTGTTCCAATCTTGCAGATCAAGCACTTCCCGCCAACCATCAATGTAATGTTCTCCGGCATAAACATGACCGTAGCTCATGGGGGTTGTGGTTGCCATAGCAAGGTCAAGCGCCAGTTGCAGGAAAGTGACAACCGGATACCAGCGAAATTCCGGCGAAACATCCGGCCCGCGCGGATCGTCCATCCATGTCGGCTTGCTATAGAGCGACGAATATTCAAAAAATACAATCGGATCGCTGGCATATTGCAAGTAAACGGTGCGGATTGGCCCCCAAGGTGCCGCAGCGTGGTCAAGCGCATCTTTTTGCGCAGTAAAGCGCACATAGGAACCATCCCCCACAACCGGCAGCCATGACGGGCTGTCGGGATTGCGGGCTTCTGTCATCGCGTGCCAGACACTGCTTGGAAATGGCGGACCGGCCAATAGCGAGCCTTGATAAGGGTCGCCAATCACTTCAAACAATTCTGCCGAACGTTCGGAGCTTAATGCGCCAAGGCTCAAACCATAAAGATAGAGTTTCGGGCGTTTGTCTTTAGGCAGTTTTGTCCAATGGCCATAAACTTCACGGAATAAAGCGCGTGCGGTTTTACTGCCATAATCGGGCTCAAATAACAGCGACAGCCAGCTCGCCAGATAAGAATATTGGACGGCAACACTGGCGACATCACCATTGAGCAAATATTCAGCCGGATCCATTGCTTCGGCATCCACCCAGCCGGTGCCGGTCGGGGTGACAACCACCAGTGAGGAGCGTTCAAAGCCGCCTGCGCGAATGAGCTCTTTTAAGGCAAGTTTAGCGCGTTCATCGACCGTGTCAGCAGCATTCAGGCCAACATAAACGCGGATAGGCTCCAGTGCCGGCTGATGGCGGAAAGCGCTGATATCTTCTTGCGTTGGCGCATTGGCGATATATTCGCGCCCCTCACGGCCAAGATCGCGCCAAGCTACAAGCGATGCTTTGCTGCCGGTTTTAAGCGGATCAAGCGGTTGGGCGGTATCCGGTTCCATCATCTCATCAAGTGCGCGGAAGGAGGAGTCGGCCAAATGCAGGGCGCCGCGGAATAAGATACCTTCGCCCGCACTCCAAAAGATGGTGACAGCGATGAAACCGCCAAGCAGATAAGCCATAGGTTTTGGCGCAAAGCGCTGTGCGTTGCGTGAGGAAATATGCATTACCCATTTAAATAAACGTGCAATGCCGATTAAAAATGTGAAGCTGATCGAGGCGATAATCGCGACATAAAACGGATGTGCTGTTTCCACCGGTTCTAGCTGCATTAAAGCACGGATCGAATTTTGCCATTCGGCGGTGCGCCATAGAAAAATAATCAGTACGGGTATACAGAAAGAACTGCCGGTGATTTTCAAGAAACGGCGGACTTTCGGTTGGAAGCGTGGCAATTCCAGCTTGATCCAGAGGGCTGTAAAAAATACGCCCAGACCATAACCGGCAGCAAGTGTTACACCTGACAGCAGACCTTGCATGACATAGGTGCGCGGCAACAGGCTCGGGGTTAGCGAAGCGGCAAAAAACAGGGTGCCGATTAGCAGCCCGATTGCATTAAACGAGTTCCAGAGTCTTAAGAGCCAATGGCGCATCGCACACCCCTTGTTGCATTTGGTCTTATTGACAGCACTTAAAGCCGAAACGACAATGCATATAATAAAGAACAGGAGCGGTGCTTAGTGCGTGTTTGCCAAGCGTAATCTGCTCTGTTTTGTCATCACAAACGTGAATTGACATGAAAAAGCAGCGCTTGCAATGGGGTAGGGCTGATGTGTTGGATTATTATTATCAGATAATATGATGGTGTCCGGCAGTTTGTTTTATCCGCCGGACAGCACAAGTTTTAACCGGCACGCAATTGCTGTTCTGGTTGCGCATTATGAAGGCCTGCCGCCAGAATGGCACCTTCCGGCCAATGATGAAAACCACTGGCGGGATTGATGTGGCCGGAAAAACCCAGATCAATAAAACCGGTACCCCACAGTTTTGACAGGGCTTGTGCCTTATTGAAGCTCATATATTCGTCATTGCGGCTCGCTACCACGATGGACGGAAAGCTTAGCTGCTCACGCGGCAATGGCGCAAAACTTGCAAAACGAGCATCCTTTTTTGCCATGGTTTCTGCGTCAGCGGGTGCCACCAGCAGCGCACCTGCCACATGAGAGGCAGCAGGGCGGCCGCTCAAATGGCTGACCAGAATGCAGCCCAAACTATGGGCAACAAGCACAGCGCCCGGATTTTCAACCAGTTTTGCTTCCAGCTTGTAAAGCCATTCGGAGAGAACCGGATAATGCCAGTCATCCTGCTCGACAATTTGTGCGTTATCATCATCTTCAAGCCATTGGCGCTGCCAGTGACCTGCTTCAGATCCCTTGAAACCGGGAATAATTAAAGTAGCCGACATGTCTTAACCCTCTGGATGAAAAATACACAGCCAAAAATATTGGTTGTTGAATTATGATTTCATTCTAGGGGGATTTGCTGGGGTAAATAAGGATTATAAAACTAATAATTGGTAAAATAATTAAATTATATTCTATTGAGCCGTATATTAAAGGTGTTTTGAATATACGGCTCGAAAGAAGGTGGTTTAATGATCGTGTTTTTCAGGTGTTTGTGTTTTGTAGTAGCTTTTGGAAAATTGTGATTTCTCAAATACCAGTACGACAATAAGTGACAAGCCAAAGGGAATGAGCAGATAAAGCAGGCGGAAGACGATTAAGGCGGCCAGCACATCGGCGGGATCCATATCTGGTAGGCCGGTCATGAAAACGAGCTCCAGCACGCCGAGGCCGCCCGGTGCATGGGAAATCAGAGCTGCAGAAAAAGACACCAGAAAAATACCAAGCACGATCAAAAAGCCCGGATTTCCAGCCTCAGGAAGTGCGAAATAAATGATACCAGCCGCGCCGATGAGTTCGACAGGTGCTACAATTAATTGCTGGGCAACAACGCTTAAACGCGGATATTCAAGGCGGAACTTGCCGATTTTGAGCGGGCGCAGTTGCAGCCAGCTGCCAAAAACATAAAGAAGCACAAAAGCCAGCATAACAATGGCGATGCCGACGGCCAGATGTGGCGGAAGATCTTCACTAAAACGTTGCAGAATATGCGGCTCCAGCAGCAAGACGATGCTGGATGTCATGATGACGCCGAGAATAAATGTGAAGGAGCAAAAGGCAATCAGAACTGCGATTTCGCTGCCCGGCAGACCTTGTGAGGAATAAGCGCGATAACGCACCACTGCACCCGATATAACCGAAGCGCCGATATTGTGGGAGAGGGCATAAGTGGTGAAAGAACAAAGGGCGATGAAAATCCACGAAATTTTGCGATGCAGATGTAAAAGCGCGATACGATCGTAACCGGCCAGCGAACTATAAGCGACAAGCGCTGAAGCCGCAGCCAGAACCCAGTGATGAACGCGGATGGCATAGAGACTGTCTATGACATCATCCAGCGAAATACTGCGCAATTCTTTATAAAGCAGCCATGCAGATACAACGACAGCAATGAGACCGATGACCGGCCATATATAGTCTTTAAATTTCATGCCCTGCTCGCCAATTTCATAACAATCATCTATTTCCCCTCCCGAACATAAATTCTTAAATTGTGGCGGGGCTGAGGATTAATTCAGCCCCGCGGATATCAAATCAGGATGCAATAGCAGCCTGATCCTGTTCAGCCTTTTTCTGACGCTTAATCGACCAGTCACCCAAGAACAGCAGAATTGGTGCTGCAATGAAGATGGAAGAACTGGTTGCGATAAAGATACCAAACAGCATTGGCAGGGCGAAGTTTTCGACAGCACTGCCGCCCCAAATTGCCATTGGAGCCATTGCGAGGAAGGTGGTCATCGAGGTGTAAACACAACGGACAAGCACCTGATTGATACTCATATCAATGATTTCACGCAGTGGTTTGGATTTGTAGAGGCGCATATTCTCGCGCATACGGTCATATACCACCACCTTATCGTTGACGGAGTATCCGATGGAGGTGAGGAGGGCAGCAATGGCTGTAAGGTTGAAATCAAGTTGCATCAGCGCAAAGAAGCCGACGAGCTTGGTGGTATCCAGCACCAGAGTGGTAATCGCACCCACAGCAAAATACCATTCGAAACGCCACCAAATATAGAAAAGCATCGCGATGGCTGCCAGAACAACCGCAATGATACCGGAGCGTGCCAGTTCGCCGGAGACTTTTGGCCCCACAACTTCTGTACGTTCGATTTTCACATCCGGATAAAGCGTCTGAACCGCTTCACGCATTTTGGCAACGGCTACTGACTGAGCTTCTTCGCCGCCATCCTGACGCTGCAGGCGGATCAGTACATTGTTTGGGCTGCCGGCTGTTTGCAGCGCGACTTCACCGAGTTTCAAATCGGTGAGCGTTGAGCGCAATTGTGCCAGATCGGCAGGCTGCGAGGTAATTATTTCCGCTTGAATGCCGCCCTTAAAGTCGATGCCGTAATTCAAACCCGGTGCAATAAACAAGCCGATCGAGGTAAGCGACAGTACAATAGAAACACCAATGCCGAAGAAGCGAGCCTTCATGAATTTGAAGTTCGTGTTTTCAGGTACGAAAGTAATAACTGGCTGGATATTCAGCACTTTGATTTTACGGCGGCGAACAACCCATTCCATGATGACACGTACGATGGTGATCGCGGTGAACATGGAAATGGCAATGCCCAGCATCATAGTGACTGCGAAGCCGCGTACGGGCCCCGTGCCGAACATAAATAGCAGGATAGTGGCAATCAAAGTGGTGACGTTGGCATCCACAATGGTGGAATAGGCAATTTTGAAGCCCTTATCGAGAGCGGCCATCGCTCCCATACCCTTACGGGTTTCTTCGCGAATGCGTTCGTTAATCAGAATATTAGCGTCAACGGCGATACCAATACCCAGAATAATACCGGCAATACCCGGCAAGGTCAGCGTTGCACCAAGAAGGCTGAGTGCTGAAAGGGTCAAGATAGTGTGCAGAATGAGTGCCACATTGGCAATCAGCCCCCATACACCATAAAGAGCGATAATCAGGACGGCAACGAGCAAGAAGCCGGCAATACCCGTGTAGAGACCCATTTTAATGGCATCGCCGCCAAGATCAGGGCCAACGGTGCGTTCTTCAATCACGGTGAGAGGTGCAGGCAACGCACCGGCACGCAGAAGTGCAGACAGAACCACGGATTCTTCAACCGTGAAATTACCGCTGATCTGGCCTGAGCCACCGGTGATCGGCTCGCGGATAACCGGCGCACTTAAAACTTTACCGTCAAGCACGATGGCAAAAGGACGATTAACGTTTTTTGTGGTGATTTCGGCGAATTGTCGTGCGCCCAGAGAATCGAACCGGAATGAGACAATTGGTTCATTGGTGCGCTGGTCAAAACCGGCGCGGGCATCAGTCAGACGCTCACCGCTGAGTGCAACCTGATCCTCGATCGGATATTGCATGCCGTCTTTTGCATCAGGGAGGATGGAAACGCCCGGAGGCGGCGTGTCATTAACCGGAGCATCAGCGACCATATGGAAAGTCATTTTTGCGGTGGAGCCAAGCAACTGGCGCAAATGTGCCGGATCTTGCAAGCCTGGAAGCTGAACCACAATGCGGTCAGCGCCAACACGCTGGATGGAAGGCTCGGCAACGCCGACCTGATCCACACGCTGGCGAATGATTTCAAGGCTCTGTTGCAGTGCGGCATCCAGACGATACTGGAAGCCTGCCTCCGTCATATTAAGGCGGATCTGGTTGTCTGACTGAACAACTTCGATATCGTTGATCGCAGCACCAAAGCTGTTGGAGTTAACCTGAGTAATCAGCGTACGCAGTGCTGTGTCTGCCTTTTGGCGGGTATCTGCATCAGGGATAACCACCACTACAGAATCACCGGCAATGCGGATGGACTGTGGCTGGATACGTTCTGAACGCAGTTTTGAACGCGCATCATCAAGCATGGAACGCAGACGGTCTTTTTTCAAACCTGCTGCATCAACTTCCAACACAAGATAGGAGCCGCCGCGAAGGTCAAGACCAAGTGTGACTTGTCTTTTAGGGAACCAGCTTGGCATTGCATCAAGCTGTTGCTGGGTAAAGAAGTTAGGCAATGCAATAATAAGCCCGATCAGGACGATCAGACTATAAAAGGCAATGGCCCATTTGGATGTGCGCATAGTTTTTATCCGGATAGGGCTGTCAGCCTGAACGGTTCAGGATAACAGCTTATGGGTGGCTGCAAGCTTGAATGAATGACAATTGTCAGAAAAACGTGTCAGGCTTGCTTGAACGGTTAGTACAGAAGAATAATTACCGCGCGAAAAACGGTGGAGCGCGTGCGCCTGTAGAGGCTACGGGCAGAGCAATTAGTTTTTCTGTAAAATAGATGATTTGCAGGCCGGAGAAATAATCGGCGGCAAAATCATGAAGAACAGCACCAAGAAACGGGTCAGCATGATCAAAGCGCTGGGGCTTGAATTTATTCTGATAAAGTTCGGCAACAGAAGAGCGTGATGGCAGATTGGCCGGTGCAGACTGATGCCGCCCGTTGGCTGTTATCCGCAAATCCGTTTGACTGATTGCATCAAGCTGGAGGATTGTCTGGCTTTGAACATCAGAAGAAGCGTTGAATTGTGCGATCAGAAACAGCGTCAGAAATGAAACCAGAATCGAAAAAAGCATGATGAAATCATGTGCTTGTTTATTCAATCTATGTTTCACATGCTTTGCCAAAAGTTGGGGCCTGTGCTGTTTGCGTTACAATTTGAAGCTCTCTAAGTGCGCCTATGGATAACACATAGAAATCCGATTGAGAATCCTCATTAACCAACTGTGTGCGTGCCCACAAGGAAAATACAACCATTATCTTAACCCATGGGCAAAATTAGCCTATGCTTGCGTTGGATTTTCAATATAAGCAAATTATGTTTTTTGATTGAAAAGATATGTATTTTGCCAAATGATGCTGCTTTATAAAAGCATCAATACAATGCCTATTGCTGATGATTGTAAAAGGGTAATACGAGTGAGAAAATTGAACCGGTTATTTATGCCAAAGCTTCTCGTTTTATCTTTTATCTGGCTTATAGCGGCTCTGTCTGCGCCGGTTTTAGCCGAAACTGTGGCGGATGAAAAACGCCCTGTTATCAATGAGTTGAAGCAATCTGTTGCCCAGCTGGAAGCGAGGCTGGAACAAAACCTTACCAATGATGAGGAACTTGCCGGTATCAAGCTGAAGCTTGATGAAATCTCCCGTAAGTTACTGGATGCCGGGGTCTCATTTCGTCCGAGACTGACCGAAATTAATTCGCGCCTTGAACAATTGGGCTCGCCACCGGCAGAAGGGCAACCAAGCGAAGCTGAGGTGGTAACCGAAGAGCGCGCGCGTCTTACCAATGAAAAAGCACAAATCAATGCGGTGCTGGGGGAAACGGAAGATGCGTCCCTTCAGGTTAATCGTTTAAGCAATAAAGTGATCACGATCCGGCGTGATCTTTTCACCGGTACTTTGTCTCAGCGTGTGCAGATTGATTATTCACTGGGCAATAATGTGACAACGGCTGCCAGTGATCAGCTGACAGCATTGGGCAGGATCGTCCGCTCATGGTGGCGTTTTGTTGTATCTTTCAAGCTCAATTCTTTTTTGGCGGCCACTTTCTTTGCGCTTGTAGCAGCGGTTCTTTTGGAGTTGGGGGCGCGTTACTTCCTCGGCACGATTTATCAACGCGACCCTGAGGTCGAAAGCCCATCTTATTTAAGCCGTCTGTCGGTAGCTTTCTGGTCGACACTCATTCCATCTGCCGCATTGGGCGTTTTCTTCGCTACTACTTATTTCTTGCTTGATTATTTTAATGTGCTTCGCAGCGATATAGCGCTGATTTTGCGGTCAGTTTTTAGTTCAGCCGGCTTGGTTTATTTTATTTATCGCATGTCAAAAGCGGTGATCAGCCATGATATGCCGGCATGGCGGTTGATGCCGATTGCGCCGCGCTCAGGCAAAGTCTTGCTGGTGCTGGCAACAACGGCTGCTTTGGTCAACGGGTTGGATTATGTATTCAGCACAGTTAATCAGGTTTTATCTTCGCCGTTGTCGCTGACCGTTGCCAAGAGTTTGTTATCCTCGCTGCTGATCGGTGCGCTGATTATTTTTATTGCCTTGCTAAAGCCAATCCAGAGTGAAGACGACGGCGAAGTGCATAGCTGGCCGAAACTGGCAAAAATTCTGCTTGTTACGCTGGGTGCTATTCTTGTTGTCAGCGCATTGTGTGGTTATATCGGATTTGCCCGTTTTGCATCTCAGCAGTTCATGGTGAGTGGTGCGTTCTTAATCATGATGTATCTGGGCTTTTTGACGGCGCGTGCCATCATTGAAGAAGGGGCATTTAAGTCAACCAAAATTGGCCACGGGCTGCAAAACAAGTTTAATCTTGACGATAGTTCGATGGATCAGGCCGGATTGATTGTTGGCATTATGATCAATCTGATGGTGTTGCTCATCGGTCTGCCACTGATCCTGATGCAGTTTGGTTTCCAGTGGAGCGAGTTGAAAGATACGTTCTTCCGCCTGATGACCGGTTTCAGCATTGGTGACTTTTCCATTTCGCTAACGGGTATTCTCACCGGCATTATCTTATTTTTGGTGGTTTACTTCTTTACCCGCTGGTTCCAGCGCTGGCTTGACACGACCGTGATGGTGCGTGGCCGTGTTGATGTCGGGGTGCGTAATTCCATCCGCACAGTGATTGGCTATATCGGGCTTTGCTTAGCGGCATTGGTTGGTATTTCGGCTGCCGGTTTCAATCTTTCCAATCTGGCGCTTATAGCTGGCGGTCTTTCGCTTGGTATCGGTTTTGGCTTACAAAATATTGTTCAGAATTTTGTTTCCGGTCTGATTTTGCTGGCAGAACGTCCGTTTAAAGTGGGCGACTGGGTGGAGGCCGGAACAGTTAGCGGTACGGTTAAAAAGATCAGTGTGCGTGCCACAGAAGTGGAAACCTTCCAGCGCCAGTCGATTATTGTGCCAAATTCGACTTTAATTAATGGCAATGTCGGCAACTGGACACATCATAACAAGCTTGGCCGTATCGAGATTAACTTCCAGATTCCGATGATGGATGAGCCGCGCCGCGTTCACGCATTGTTGTTGGATGTGGTGCGTTCCAATCCGTCGGTGTTGAAAAATCCGGCGCCTTATGTGGCGCTGACGACGGTGACGCATTGGCAGCTTACTTTTGATATGTATGCGTTTTTAGCTGATATTACGAGTACCGTCGATATCAGAAACGAGTTGCGCTTTACTGCCATTGAGCGTTTACATAAGCTTAATAAAGAAATTGAAATGGAAAAAGCCGCAGCAGCCGAAGCTCAAGCTGAGGCAGAAGAAAATGCTGTGGTTCAGAAAGATGCTGACATCTGATCAGGTATGTATCAATTTGTTCAGGTAACATTCAGCTTGAGTGTTCTATAGAGTTAGCATTACTAGAGTAGACAGGGTGCAGCAAAAGCGGCGCCTGATCCAAAAAGGGGCGATGGCGACATCGAAGCAAAATGATCAAATTCGGTAAAGTCATTGGGGTGACTGTTGCGCTTTCTGGAGCATTGATTGCTTACGCGGCGGCTGCGACTGTGACCAACAGTGACGGATCAGCCCAGACCATTGTTGTGACCGAAGGTGCATCGAAGCAAGAGCTGGTCATTGCACCCGGTGATACTGTTAGCTTTTGCCCTTCAGGCTGTTTCGTAACGATGCCAAATGGTGACCGTGAAGCGCTGAGTGGCGGTGAAGCCGTGACGATCAGCGGTGGTCAGGCAAAGATTAAATAATTTTACAAGTGTCACCTTTATTGTTGGCGTGAAGCAGAATTAAGCCCGCAAGCATGAATGCTTGCGGGCTTTTCATGTTTAAATGAAAAATATTTCTTCTATGAGGCAACCAAGAGCCTGTTTCTTCGTTAATGAGAGTATTTCACTTTTTAAATGCTACAACGGAGACGTAAAAGAATGAAAATCTCGCGCTTTGCCCCGATAGCTATTGTTCTTGTCGCTTTTACATTGGTTGCATGTGCCAACACTGTGCGCGGTGTGGGGCGTGACGTGAAGGGAACCGCTCAAGCGGTTGAAGATACCGTCAGAAACTAATAGTTTCGTTTATATTAAATCGGCATGTAAAATGGCAAAAACCGCGCTATCCGAAGATGCACGGCCTTGCCAACAAACGCATGGCTCTCACCGACCAATACACTGGTGAGAAATACTATAGGCTCCGGTACGCAATACCTTATCCGGAGCATCGAGGCGGTTTGTTGCCGTCTCGATAATCTTTTTAGCAGGACATTCTTACCGGATGGTTATCAGAAGCTTAAGTAAGTCTAAAGATTGCACTTTTTTGGCTGTTATTTTGGCTGAAAAGCCTCTGTTTGTTAAAGAGTGGTAAATATCAAGTGTCACTTATGTGAAGAATTGAGTGTTTGATTCTGAGATGCGTTTAACAATTCTTTGGACGCACATTTGTTTGGCCTCTATGCAGAGCGTGCCGATTGCGATAGGTCACAATCATGACACGCGCGATAATGTTTCAAGGTACTGGTTCTGATGTTGGCAAAACGGTTCTTGTGGCCGGTCTTTGTCGTGTGATGCGCAATCGCGGGCTTAAAGTGCGCCCGTTCAAGCCGCAAAATATGTCCAATAATGCAGCCGTTACCGATGATGGCGGCGAAATAGGCCGTGGACAATGGTTGCAGGCACTGGCTTGTGGTGTGCCGACCAGTGTTCATATGAACCCTGTATTATTAAAGCCGCAGTCTGAGACCGGCAGCCAGATCATTGTGCAAGGGAAAGTGCGAGGGCAAGCCAAGGGGCGTGACTATCAGCGTTTGAAACCACAATTTATGGATGCCGTAATGCAGTCATGGCAGCATATTTGTGATGGTGCTGATATTGTGCTGGTGGAAGGTGCCGGCTCTCCGGCTGAGATTAATTTACGTAAAAACGATATCGCCAATATGGGCTTTGCCACTAAGGCCGGCGTGCCGGTTGTGCTGGTGGGGGATATTGACCGCGGCGGTGTGATTGCTTCGCTGGTGGGTACGCATACGATTTTGCCCGAGCAGGACCGCGCTATGATTGCCGGTTTTCTGATTAATAAGTTTCGTGGTGATGTGACGCTTTTTGATGATGGTTTGCGCTCCGTCACCGAATTTACCGGCTGGCCGTCTTTTGGTGTGGTGCCATGGTTGAAGGCGGTGGCACGTTTGCCTGCCGAAGACTCAGTCGGGTTGGAACGCATGGCGGGTATTCAAACGAAAGCGTTGAAAATTGCGGTGCCGATGCTGGATCGAATCGCTAATTTTGATGATCTTGATCCTTTAAAAGCCGAGCCGGATGTTGAAGTGGTGATGGTGCGGGCAGGTGAGCCAATACCTGCCGATGCAGGGCTGATTATTGTGCCTGGCACCAAGTCTACCATTGGTGACTTAAAGCGTTTGCGTGAAAATGGCTGGGACGCTCAGATCCACGATCATGTGAAGCGCGGCGGCCATGTGATTGGCATTTGCGGCGGCTATCAAATGCTGGGGCAAAACATCAGTGATCCGGAACATATTGACGGCGATACGACTGATGCTGAAGGTTTAGGGCTGCTGCAAATAGAAACCGTTATGAAGGCTGAAAAAACACTTGGCCAGGTGCAGGGCACAGCGGTGGCCTATGGTGTGCCGGTTGATGGTTATGAAATTCACTGCGGTGTGAGCCATGGGCCTGATTGTGCTCGCCCATTTGCCTTGGTGGACGGACGTTCTGATGGGGCGGTTTCAGCTGATGGCCGCATTTTTGGTACTTATTTACACGGGCTTTTTGCCTCCGATAGTTTCAGGGCAAAACTGCTGGCTGAGCTTGGTGTGCATGGCGTTGGTTTTAATTATCGTGCCAGCGTTGACGATGCCCTGAACGAGCTTGCAGAAAATCTTGAGCAATTTATCGATGTGGATGCCTTATTGCAGTTAAGTTTGCCGGTCAAAATTTAAACCTTCATCCACAATCTGCGAAGCCTTAAGTTGATTGACGATCGCAGGCGTACAGCATAATGTCAGCTTATTGCATCAGGTTTTCATCATGATAAATTGATGAACGAAGAGGGAATGCGTGAAATGCTTGTATAAGCATTTTGATAGCAGCCGACCCCGCGACTGTAGAGCGGTGAGGGATGTTGCCAAGCTGGTTTTTTAGCGAAACCGGCGGCCACTGGGAAACCGGGAAGGCGGCTTCATCTTCACGACCCGCGAGCCAGGAGACCTGCCTGTTTGCAAAGGGCATATTGCCTGCACCTAAGGGGAGGTTTTCCCTGCTGCCTGCACGGAGGTTGTCATGGCTGCACACACAAATAATAGCGCATCGGATGTGCTTTCCACACCGCTTGCTGCCCGTTTGGGCACTGCACTTGTTGCGTTAATTCTTGGCGTTTTCTTAATCTATGGTGTTGGATTGGCTCATTCTGACATGTTGCATGATTCTGCTCATGATATGCGCCACTCTTATGGGTTCCCTTGTCACTAAGTTGCCGCTCGGAATTTTGAGGGGTTAATTCATTTTGGTTGATGAAGTGATGCTCACGCAAGCGTGAGTTTATTTCACTATGGGGGAACTATGTATATTCGTTATTTACTGGCAGTTTTAGCAGCTGGTCTGATTGCAGGCCTGCTGATGACGCCCGCTATGTATATCAAGACAGTGCCGCTGATTTTGCAGGCTGAAACCTATGAAGACGCATCCGGCGGCCATGATCATGGTGAGGCGTCAGAAGCGGCTGCACCACATAGCCATGGTGATGCTGAGGATGAAGTAGAAGGCGCTGAACTGCCTTTCGGACGTCTTGGCAATACAATTCTGGCAAATTTAGTTGCTTGCGGCGGCTTTGCGCTGGCTTTGGGCGGCACGGCTTTATTGCTGGGACGTCGTGTGACCAAGCAAAACGGCATTTATTGGGGACTTGCCGGTTTTTTTGCGGTGTCATTTCTGCCGTCTCTAGGGCTTTCACCGGAATTGCCAGCCATGCCGGCAGCCGATCTGGCAGAGCGTCAGCTTTGGTGGGTTGTGACTGTTATTCTATCGGCAATCGGCCTTTATCTTCTCGTGTTGCGCGCTGAAATCTGGGCGAAGATTTTAGGTCTTGTCGCTATTGTTGCACCGCATCTTTATGGTGCACCACATCCGGAAGATATTTCTTCACCGATCCCGTCACTGCTGGCATCGCAATATGCAGTGGCAACCACAGCCACGAATTTATTCATGTGGGTGGTGATTGGTCTGGCGCTTGGCTGGCTGGTGCAGACCTACGCATCCGCAGAAATCGAGGCTTGATAAGCATGCCGTCGGGAAAAATTACCCTTGTTCTCGGCGGCGCTCGCTCGGGAAAATCAAAATACGCTGAAAACTGTGCAGAAAGCTCTGGTCTGGAGCCATTTTATATCGCTACAGGGCGGGCTTATGATGATGAAATGCGCGCGCGTATCAATATTCATCAAGACAGACGTGGCCTGAACTGGACAACGGTTGAAGAACCGCTTGATCTGGCGGGCTCATTGTTGAAAACGGCTTCGCAAAATCGTTTCGTGCTGGTTGATTGTTTAACGCTCTGGGTCACCAATCTGATGATGGCAGAGCGCGACATTGAAGCTGAAACGACGCGGCTTTTAGAGGTTTTTCCCAAACTGTCCGGTGAGATATTTTTTGTCTCCAATGAAGTGGGATTGGGCATTGTGCCTGACAACCGGATGGCACGGGAATTTAGGGACTATGCGGGTTTTTTACATCAGCGTGTCGCTGAAAAAGCTCGGGAAGTTTACTTTATGGCGGCAGGATTGTCGCTGAAAATGAAGGGATAGACTATGCAGGGTCAAAAGATTCCGGCTACCGTGATTACCGGCTTTTTAGGATCGGGTAAAACCACGATGATCCGTAATTTGCTGGAAAATGCCAATGGCAAGCGCATTGCGCTGATCATTAATGAATTTGGCGATCTTGGCGTTGACGGTGGCATTTTAAAAGGCTGCGGCATTGAAAATTGTGAAGAAGATGATGTCATTGAGCTGAACAATGGTTGCATTTGCTGCACCGTTGCCGATGATTTTATCCCGACTATGACCAAGCTTTTGGAACGAGCTGATCGTCCTGACCATATTGTGATTGAAACCTCCGGTCTGGCACTGCCGCAGCCGCTGGTAGCAGCATTCAACTGGCCGGAAATTAAAACGCAAGTGACCGTTGATGGCGTGGTAACCGTGATTGACGCGGCAGCTGTTGCCGAAGGCCGCTTTGCGGATGATCATGATAAAATTGATGCGCAGCGTCAGGCCGATGAATCGCTTGATCATGAGAGCCCGCTGGAAGAATTGTTTGAAGACCAGATTCATGCCGCTGATCTGATCGTGCTGAATAAAGCCGATCTGCTTGATGAAGCAGCGCTTGAAACTGTGCGCAAAGATGTTTCGGAACGCTCATCGCGCCAGACTAATATGGTGCCTGCAAGCTTTGGTAAAATCGGTGCGGACATTCTGCTTGGTTTGGGTGTCGGTTCGGAAGATGATATTGCCAACCGTAAATCACACCATGAAATGCACCACGAAAGCGGTGATGATCACACCCATAGCCATGACGAGTTTGAAAGCTTTGTCGTTGAAGCCGGTGATGTAAGCGACCCGAAAGCATTTGCTGAAAACCTGAAGAAAATCATTGGCGAACATGACATTCTGCGCCTGAAAGGTTTTGCCAATGTGCCGGGTAAGCCGATGCGTCTGGTTGTGCAGGCCGTCGGTTCGCGTATCGAGCATTATTTCGATCGTCCATGGGCAGACGGTGAAGCCCGCTCTACCAAGCTGGTGGTAATCGGTGTGCATGATATTGATGAAGCAGCCATTGCCAAATCCGTGCAGGAAGCAGCGTAATCCATGCATCTACTGCTTGCCCAGAAAGGGACAATTGCCGACGGCAGCGAAGCCATCGATTTAGGTCAAAGCCCTGCCGATATTTTGTTTCTTTCTGCGGCTGATACAGAGCTTGCAAGTCTGGCCTCGGCGCATCGCTTAATAAGTGATGCGCCAACACTCCGGCTTGTGAATATGATGTCACTGTCACATCCGATGTCGGTGGACACTTATGTGGAACGCACGGCGCGTTTTGCAAAACTGATTGTCGTACGGGTGATTGGTGGTGAAAGCTACTGGCCATATGGCTTGGAAGCGCTGCATGCCTGCGCCGTCAATCACGGCATTATGCTGGCGGTTTTACCCGGCGATGACAAGCCTGATGCAAGCCTGAAACGCTATTCGACGGTTAACCCGCATGATCTGGATACACTGTGGCATTATCTGATTGAAGGTGGCGCGCAAAATGCGCATGGCTTTCTGGAATGCTGCGCATCATTAATTGATGGCCGTGAACGGCCGGTGGAGGCCGCGCCTTTATTAAAAGCCGGTCTTTGGTGGCCGGAAGATGGTATTGCCACGATTGCAGAATTGCGCGAGCTAAGAGCAGATAAAAACGCGCCGGTGGTGGCTATTTGTTTTTATCGTGCGCTTGTCCAAAGTGGTCAGACCAAGCCGGTTGAAGCGCTGATTGAGGCGTTAAAGGCGCGCGGGCTGAATGTCTTGCCTGTCTATATCAGCAGCTTGAAAGATGCGGTTTCGGTGGCGGTTCTGGAGCGCATTTTTGATGAAGACAGGCCGTCACTTGTTTTAAACGCAACTGGTTTTGCGGTTTCTGTTCCCGGCTCAGAACGACAACCGACCGTGCTGGAAAAAAACGGCGCGATGGTGCTGCAAGTGATCTTGTCCGGTTCCAGTTTGGAAATGTGGGAAGGTTCGCCGCAGGGGCTTTCCTCGCGTGATCTTGCCATGAATGTCGCGCTGCCGGAGGTGGACGGGCGCGTATTGACCCGCGCCGTTTCATTTAAGTCAGCAAAAAACTATGATGCGGTGGTGCAAGCTAATATTGTCACGCATGAGCCGGTACAGGATCGCGTGAATTTCGTAGCGGATTTAGCCAAAGCATGGGTGCGGTTGAAAGAAAAACAGGCATCAGAACGGCGCGTTGCATTAATCCTTGCCAATTATCCAAACAGGGACGGGCGGCTTGGCAATGGTGTCGGGCTTGATACACCTGCCGGTACGGTGGAAGTTTTACGCGCCATGCAGGCGCAAAATTATCCGGTGGCTGATTTGCCGGTTGATGGCGACCAGTTGATTGGTGATTTGATGGCTGGCCCCACCAATGCAGCGCCCACCAGTGTAGAGGATGACGGGCGCGTGGTGCGCAACACGATTTCTTTGAATCAATACAATGCCTTCTTTGCTAAACTTCCCAATAAGATTCAGGCTGAGGTGCTTGATCGCTGGGGTGAGCCGCAAGCTGATCCGTTTTTTATGAACGAACCTCAAAGCTTTGCTTTATCACTGATGCAATATGGCGAAACGCTGGTGGGGATACAGCCTGCACGCGGCTATAATATCGACCCGAAAGAAAGCTATCACTCGCCGGATTTAGTGCCGCCGCATGGCTATCTGGCGTTTTACGCTTATCTGCGCGACGTGGCCAAAGTGGATGCGATTGCCCATATGGGCAAGCATGGCAATATGGAATGGTTACCCGGTAAAGCATTGGCTTTATCGGAAAATTGTTATCCGGAAGCTGTCTTTGGCGCGACCCCGCATATCTATCCTTTTATCGTCAATGATCCGGGCGAAGGCACACAAGCCAAAAGACGCAGCAGTGCCGTTATCATCGACCACTTGACGCCGCCTTTAACGCGTGCTGAAAGCTATGGCCCCTTAAAAGATCTGGAAGCTTTGGTGGATGAATTTTATGAGGCGTCGGGGCTTGATCCGCGCCGCCTTATTCGTCTTAAAAGCCAGATTTTAGATTTGGTGCGTGATATTGGTCTTGATCAGGATGCCGGTATTCACGCCCATGATGATGAAGATCTGGCACTGCAAAAGCTTGATGCTTATTTGTGCGATCTCAAAGAAATGCAAATCCGTGACGGCTTGCATATTTTCGGTCTTGCACCGGAAGGGCGTTTGCTTACCGATCTGTTAGTGGCGCTTGCCCGTGTGCCGCGCGGCATTGCCGTGTCGCTTGGTGGCGCTATTGGTGATCAAAGTTTGCAACGGGCAATCGCCAAAGATGCGCAATTGCTGGCGGGGTTTGACCCGCTGGATTGCGCGATGGCTGAGCCGTGGACAGGCGAAAAGCCTGCGCTTTTACAAGCTGTCAGCAGTGATCTCTGGCGCAATAATGGTGATACGGTTGAACGTATTGAGCTGTTTGCGGCGCAACTTGTCAGCGGCGAAGCAGAATGTCCTGTTGACTGGCCGGAAACGCAAGCGGTTTTGAGCGTTATTAATGATCATTTGCGTCAGCGTGTAGAAGCGTGCGGACAAGCCGAAATCGCTGGCTTTATGGCAGCGCTTGACGGGCGCTTTGTCAATCCGGGGCCGTCGGGTGCGCCGACGCGTGGTCGCCCTGATGTGCTGCCAACGGGGCGCAACTTCTTTTCCGTGGATAGCCGTGCCGTGCCAACACCAGCCGCATGGGAGTTGGGAAAGAAATCGGCGGAACTCTTAATTACGCGCTACACGCAGGATAATGGTGACTGGCCGCGTTCTTTCGGGCTGACCGCATGGGGCACATCCAATATGCGCACCGGTGGTGATGATATTGCGCAAGCCTTGGCTTTGATCGGGGTGAAACCGGTTTGGGATATGGCCTCACGCCGTGTCACCGGCTATGAGATTATCCCGATGGCGAAGCTTGGCCGCCCGCGTGTCGATGTGACATTGCGTATTTCCGGTTTCTTCCGCGATGCTTTTCCTGAGCAGATTGCACTTTTCGACAAAGCAATCCGCGCTGTCGGCAAGTTGGATGAAAGCGAGGGTGATAATCCGGTTGCCGCGCGTATGCGTGAAGAAGCCAATGCTTTGATGGCAAAAGGTGAGAGCGAGCAAGAGGCGCACAAAAAAGCCGGATATCGTATCTTTGGCTCGAAGCCGGGTGCCTATGGTGCCGGCTTACAAGCCTTGATGGACGAAAACGGTTGGGAAGCACGTGGCGATCTGGCTGAGGCCTGGCTTGTCTGGGGTGGCTATGCTTATGGTGCGGGTGATGAAGGCGATGCGCAACGCGGCCTTTTAGAAACGCGCCTCAAAGCAATTGATGCGGTTGTGCAAAATCAGGACAACCGCGAGCATGACCTGCTTGATTCTGATGATTATTATCAGTTTGAAGGCGGTATGGCCGCGACAGTTGAGCATTTGTCCGGCAAGGCTCCTGATGTCTATCACAATGACCATTCCCGCCCTGAGCGTCCGGTCATCCGTACTTTGCAGGAAGAGCTTTCGCGCGTTGTGCGTGGTCGTGCGGTTAATCCGAAATGGATCGCCGGTGTGATGCGTCACGGCTATAAAGGTGCGGTCGAAATTGCAGCAACGGTTGATTATTTATTCGCTTTTGCTGCCACTACAGGAGCTGTCTCAAACCATCATTTTGAGGCAGTCTATCAAGCCTATATTGTTGATGCAAAAGTGCGCGATTTTATTGCGGATAAGAATCCGGCAGCATTACGGGAAATTGCGCAGAAACTAGAAGAGGCTGTCAAACGACAGTTCTGGACACCGCGTTCGAATTCAGCACGGTTTGAACTGGAAATGATGGCTCAGAATTTGATTCCGGAAGGCGAGGCAAATGACTGAAAAGACTGATAAAACAATCGGAATGACTGAAGAAGAGCTGAACGCGCGTCACGCCGAGAAGATGAAGAAAATCAAAGCGGCACGCGATAAAATGCAAGCCACCAAGACCGATGAAAAAGGCTTGGTGATTGTTAATACCGGTAAAGGTAAAGGTAAATCCACCGCTGGTTTTGGCATGGTTTTTCGCGCCCTCGGTCATGGCATGAAGATCGGTGTGGTGCAGTTTGTTAAAGGTTCATGGGATACCGGTGAGCGCTGGGTGCTGGAAAAATTCCCTGAGCAAGTGACAATCTCGGCATTGGGTGAAGGCTTTACTTGGGAAACGCAGGATCGCGCCCGTGATATCCAGATGGCTAAAGATGCATGGGAACAGGCAAAAGCTATGATCCTCGATGACAGCTATGACATGGTGCTTTGTGACGAGCTGAACATTGTGCTGCGCTATGATTACCTGCCGGTGAGCGAAGTGATCGACGTGCTGAAAGCCAAAGCTCCGATGAAACATGTGATCATCACCGGACGCAATGCCAAGGATGAACTCATTGAAGTGGCGGATCTGGTCACCGAAATGGAAATGATCAAACATCCGTTCCGCTCTGGTGTGAAAGCACAAAAAGGCATTGAATTTTAAGACTGGATGCGTTCAAGCTTTGCGAAGTTTGAACGCATTTTTTATTGGATAATATAATGGTTGATAGCTGGCAGTTTTGGGCGCTTTTATCGGCAGTTTTTGCGGCACTCACGGCAATTTTTGCAAAAGTCGGTATTCAGGGCGTTAATTCAGATTTTGCCACGCTGATCCGCACTTTCGTCATTATTGGTGCCTTGAGTGTGTTTTTAAGTGTCTCGGGGCAGTGGCAATCACCAGCCGATATTTCAGCCAAATCATGGGTGTTTCTGGTGTTGTCGGGTTTGGCGACAGGCGCTTCATGGCTGGCTTATTTTCGCGCGTTGCAAGTGGGCGATGCAGCACGCGTCGCGCCGGTTGATAAATTGTCGGTCGTGCTGGTTGCTGTTTTTGCAGCCGTTTTTCTTGGTGAGCGCATGTCGATGATCAACTGGCTCGGCATTGTACTGATCGGTTGCGGCGTGGTGCTGGTCGCTTTGCGGGTTTAAAAACCCAACCAGACGCGCATCGGGTTATCCGTTTCCAGCATGAGGCGGATAGCTAAGCCCAGGCTGACAATAATCAGCAATGGCTTGATGATTTTTGACCCCACCCGCATGGCCAGCGAAGCGCCGATTTGCGCACCGGCAAATTGGGCAATCCCCATCAAAATCCCGTATTTCCAATTGATTGTCACCACCAGAGAAAAGGCAACAAAACTGCCTAAATTGGAGGCGCAATTGAGCAACTTGGTATGGGCGGTTGCTTTCAAAATACCGTAACCGGCCAGCGAGACAAAGGCGAGCATAAAGAGCGAGCCGGTGCCAGGGCCAAAGACTCCATCATAAAACCCAATCAGCGGCACTATAGTGATACCGAACAAAAACGGTTTGATCCGGCTGGTGCGGTCGATATCGCTGATATTGGGCTTCAGCATGAAGTAAAGCGCGATCAAAATCAGCAAAACGGGCAAGGCACCGCGAATGATGCTAACTGGCAAAACCGTTGCCAGAAGTGCGCCGAACACTGAGCCAATGAGCGACATGAGCGCGGCAGGCCAAAGGGATACAAGATCAATATGGCCTTTACGTGTATAAGCAATTGTTGCCGATGTGGAGCCGAAAAGCCCTTGCAGTTTATTGGTGCCTAGAGCTTCTACAGGCGGAATACCTGCCAGCAGAAGAGCCGGAATGGTAATCATGCCGCCGCCACCTGCAATCGAATCAACAATACCGGCAATAAATGCAGCGGCGACGAGAAGCAGGGTTAGCTGGTCGAAAAATTCAAACATGTTGCAAGCCGGAAAAAGAATGAAGTGGCAAGGCGGCGTTTAGTCCTTCATTGTCTTAGCGGTTTAACACGAAATAAAAAAGAGCTTGTTTTCTGAAGAAAGGCTTGCCAACACTCAGTTTATCAATGGTTCAAAAGGGAACGTTACAATGGCTGAAAGCTTGTTTGACCGGATTTATGCGTTTCTTTCGAAGAAAAGTGCTGTGCAGAGGGTGGCGGCAGATCCGGCCATGGCGGCAGAGCTGTTGTTGCTGATGCATGTGGTGTTTGCTGATGGTGATCAGCATCCGGCAGAAATTGTAGCCTTTAAGGAAATCGCTTTTGCCAATTTTGGTATTTCAGCGGAAGAGCTGCCGGAAGTGACCGAATATCTCAAAGATTATGCCTATGAAACCAATACGCGACAGGCGGCGGCGATGCTTGCCGAAATGGCGCCGGAACGCCGCGTGGCATTACTGCGTGATCTGATGACAGTCGCTTGCTCGGATAATGCGTTTGATGAAGCGGAAGCTGCTTTAATCAATCGGGTGGCGCAGGTTCTCAATGTGAGTCCGCAGGAGTTGCAGGAAGCCAGTGCTGCTTCCAGATGCGACCGCTGCTGATGGCTGTTTTAGGTATCGGCTTCAGCAGTGCGGCAAAGCCTGCGGAAGTGGTTGAGCTGGTGCGTAATGTAACGGCAGGTCATCAGATTGATGGCATAGCCACCATTGCATCCAAGCGGGGCAGTGCAGTGATTTCAGCGCTGGCAGCCGCTTTTAAAGTTCCGGTATTCTTTTATGAGGCCAGTGAACTTGAAACTATGGCAACAAGGCTTAAAAATCCGTCTGATCAGTTGTTCAAGCGGATTGGTTGTCATGGCGTGGCGGAGGCTGCGGCACTGCTGGCAGCGGGAAAACACGCAGTTCTGATCGTTGAAAAGGTAAGCTTTGCCAATGCAACATTTGCATTAGCGCAAACAGGATGAGTTGAGATTATGGTTGTTCATTTTATCGGCGCGGGGCCAGGTGCTGCGGATTTAATTACAGTGCGTGGCCAGCGGCTGATTGAACAATGTCCGGTTTGCATTTACGCGGGCTCATTGGTGCCAAAGGAATTGGTGGCCTGTGCGCCAGAAAATGCGCTGTTGATTGATAGTTCGACGCTCACCTTGGATGAAATTATCGAAGCCATGCGCGAGGCCCATGAAAATAGCTTGGATGTGGCGCGTGTCCACTCCGGTGATCCGTCGATTTATGGTGCGATGGCAGAGCAGATGCGCAGGCTTGATGCGCTTGGCATTGATTATGATGTGACGCCTGGTGTGCCGGCTTTTGCCGCAGCTGCTGCGGCTTTAAAACAAGAGCTAACTATTCCGGGTGTAAACCAGTCGATCATCCTGACCCGCACTTCGATGAAGTCTTCTGCCATGCCGGAAGGTGAGACGCTCAGTAATCTTGGCCAGTCCGGTGCGACAATGGTGATCCATTTGTCGATCCGTAATCTGGCAAAAATAGAAGATGAATTATTGCCGCTTTATCGCGCGGATTGTCCGGTAATTGTGGCTTATCGGGTGGGCTGGCCGGATGAGGAGTTCATCAAAGGCACATTGGCTGATATTCGTGCCAAAATAGAAGAGCATGGTGTGAAACGCACCGCAATGATTTTTATCGGACATGCGTTGGACGCAAAGAATTTTCGTGATTCAGCGCTTTATCATGAAAGCCATCAGCATGTGCTGCGCGGGGGCGAACCTAGAAGCTGATCGACAAAGCGCAGCACTGCGTGAGAATCTTCGACTATGTGGTGCGCAACAGGTGTGGGGCGCTCAATCATCAACACATTGATGGCCAGTTCGCGGGCGGCACGAATTTTTTCGTAAGATGCGCTACCACCTGAATTGCGGCAGACAAGATGGGTGATCTTGTATCGGCGCAACAGGTCAAATTCCGCTTCATAGTCGGCGGGCTTTGCCAGAATGATTTCGTGATGGCGTGGCAGCGCCACTTCGGCCGGATCAATCATCCGCATGATAAAATGCACATCATCGCGGCTTTGAAACGGGGCAATATGCTGACGGCCAAGCCCTAAAAATGCACGCGCACCAGCAGGTAACAGGCGCGCTGCTTCTTCTTCACTTTGAATAAGCTGCCACTTGTCGCCGGACTGTTGCTGCCAGCTTGTACGTTCCAGCCGGATGAGCGGGCAGCGGGTTTGATCGGCTGCTTTTTGTGCATTGGCTGATATCTGTCTGGCGAAAGGGTGGGTGGCATCAATGATGAGCGCAATATTTTGTTGCGTTATATAGTCACTTAGCCCTTCAATACCGCCATAGCCGCCACTGCGCACATTGCCGTCAACGGGTGAGGGGTTCGCGGTTCTGCCTGCCAGCGAAGTGGTGACGGGAAAACCTTGCGCATTTAAGATTTGTGCAAGCTCTGTGGCTTCTGTGGTTCCGCCGAGTAAAAGGATGTTTTGATCAGAGACGGGCAAGGATAGTGCCTTTGCGATCTGTTACAATAATCTCGACATCAACCGGTGCGCCGCGCAACGTATTGAGGGCAGTTTGCTGTGCTTTTTTTGCAATGGCTAGCGGTAGTCCCAGATCGATCTTTTGAGTCATTTCAAGCACTTCGAGTGCAGTGTTCGCAGATAGAATCATCTCACGCATATCGTCAGGTGCGCCGAGTGCTTTGGCTGTCTCCCACAAAAAGCCCATATCAACTTGGCTGCGGGCAGAGTGGAGATCAAGCGCGCCTTGAGCAAGCTTGGTGAGTTTGGCAAAGCCACCCGCAAGCGTTAATTTATCAATCGGATGATTGCGCAGATATTTTAACACGCCACCGGCAAAGTCGCCCATATCTAAAATGGCAAAATCCGGCAGATTATAAATCTCTTGTGCTGCTGTTTCCGATGTGGAACCGGTAGCGGCAAGCACATGGTTTTGTTTCTCAGCACGCGCCACATCAATGCCGCGATGGATGGAGTGGATCCATGCCGAGCAGGAAAAAGGATTGACCACGCCGGTGGTGCCTAAAATGGAGATGCCGCCAACAATACCAAGGCGGGGGTTCCATGTTTTTTTGGCAATTTCCTCGCCGTCCGGCACTGAAATCATAATTACCAGATCGGCAGGCAAACCATATTGCGCGCAGATTTCCTCGCAAATTTCGGTCATCATTTTGCGTGGTACAGGATTGATCGCCGCTTCACCGGGGGGAATCGGTAAGCCAGGACGGGTCACTGTGCCGACACCATCACCGGCCTGAAAAATAATACCGGTGCCGGGAGGGGCAGGAAAAACTGTTGAGATGATTGTTGCGCCGTGGGTAATGTCAGGATCGTCACCTGCATCTTTAACAATACCGGCCATGGCATAGCCATCGCCCAAACTTTCCAGCACCAGCGGAAAGAAAGGCACTTCGCCTTTGGGCAAAATAATGCCGACCGGATCAATGAATTCGCCGGTAATCAGGGCAGTGAGTGCTGATTTGGTTGCGGCTGTCGCACAGGCTCCCGTTGTCCAGCCTTTGCGCAAGGCGGGTGCATCGGTGTGCTCTTCATGTTCATTGTCTGGTTCTGTCATGTCGCTCATAAGGGGCTTATAGTCTATTATCCGGCCGGACACAGAGAAAATTTATGCCAATAAGAGCAATTCACTATTCAATTCCGCTGATTATCCGATAACAGTGATATGAATGAAATTCTATGATGCATGAAGAAGACCGCATGAACAAGCAAGTAAGGCAAGATCTGTTGCCGAAAATGGAACCGGGGCAAGTATGGTTGGTGGGAGCCGGACCCGGTGATCCCGGTCTTTTGACGCTGCATGCCGTGCGTGCGCTTGAGCAGGCGGATGTGATTGTCTACGATGCATTGGTGGATGAAACATGTTTGCAGTTTGCAAATAGTAATGCTGTGCTGGAATATGCTGGTAAACGCGGTGGTAAACCGTCCTTCAAGCAACGCGATATTTCGTTGCGTCTGGTGGAACTGGCACGCCAGAATAAGCGGGTGTTGCGCCTGAAAGGCGGTGATCCGTTTGTGTTTGGCCGCGGCGCTGAAGAAGCGCTGACATTAGTGGAGCATGGTATCAGGTTTCGTATTGTTCCGGGTGTGACCGCAGGTATTGGCGGTTTGGCCTATGCCGGTATTCCGGCAACGCACCGCACTGTTAATCAAAGTGTAACATTTCTAACCGGACATGATGCCAATGGTGTGATGCCGGATAAGATCGACTGGCACGGTATTGCGCGCGGTTCGCCGGTGATCGTCATGTATATGGCGATGAAACATATCGGTGAAATTACCCGCCGGTTGATTGAAGCCGGACGTGCCGCCGATGAGGCGATGGCATTTGTTTGTAATGCGTCGCTCAAAAACCAGTTTGTGCTGGAAACCACCTTGGAAAAAGCTGAAAAAGCAGTGCGTGATGCAGGATTACAGCCGCCAGCCATTGTGGTGGTGGGTGAGGTGGTTAAACTGCGGGAGAGCCTTGATTGGCTTGGCGTCGCTGGTGACCGTGTTTTAAAAAGTGAAATACAGACGCGAGAAAATGAACAGGGAGAAACTGCATGAAGGGCTTTGTGATAGCCGCACCATGTTCGGGCTCTGGTAAAACAACCGTAACTTTAGGGCTTTTGCGCGTATTGAAAGATCGCGGCTTGCCGTTAGCTCCGGCCAAGATCGGCCCTGATTATATTGATCCGGCTTTTCATGCCGCAGCCAGCGGCGCAAGATGTTTCAATCTTGATCCGTGGGGCATGCGCAGTGAGCTGATCAGCGCTTTGGCAGGTCGCATGACTGAGGGCGGCAAATTGCTGATCGCCGAAGGCATGATGGGGCTTTATGACGGCGCTATTGACGGCACCGGTTCTGCCGCTGATTTGGCCGAATTGCTGGGGCTGCCGGTTATTTTCGTTGTGGATTGCGCCCGTCAGTCGCATTCAGTCGCAGCTTTGGTGCAAGGTTTTGCCAATTTCCGCCCCGACATTATGGTTGGCGGTGTGATTTTGAACCGTGTTGGCTCGCCACGACATGAAAAAATGCTGCGCGAGGCTTTGAGCCCGCTGGGTATTCCGGTTGTCGGTGCAATTCCTCGCATTGATAGTCTGACCCTGCCGGAGCGTCATCTCGGGCTTGTACAGGCCAATGAACATGGCGATCTGGATGCGTTTATTGATAATGCGGCATCCGTGATGCGTGAACGTCTGGATTTTGTGCAGCTGGAACGTATTTGGAAAAGCGTGCGTCTGCATGGCACAATGGCCAATGTTTCGCGTCTGCCGCCATTAGGTCAGCGCATTGCTGTGGCGCGTGATGATGCGTTTGCTTTTGCCTATACGCATCTGATTGATGGCTGGGTGCGTCGTGGTGCCGAAGTTACGTTCTTCTCGCCTTTGAAAGACGAAGCGCCGGCAAAGGATTGCGATGCGGTTTATTTGCCGGGTGGCTATCCGGAATTGTTTGCTGAAGCTTTAAGTAATGCGTCGCATTTCAGACAGGAAATGCATCGCCTGGCGGCAGAAAATGTGCCGATTTATGGCGAATGCGGCGGCTATATGATGCTGGGTGAAACACTGGAAGATGCAAGTGGCAAAAAGCATAAAATGCTTGGCCTCTTGCCGCTGGAAACCAGCTTTGCCAAACCTCGCCTCAACTTAGGCTATCGTAAACTGCAACCATTGGCCGGTGCGCCTTGGCAGACAGAGTTGCGCGGTCATCAGTTTCACTATGCTAATATTGTGCGTGAAAGTGGCGCAGAGCCGCTTTATCAGGTTCGCGATGCGATTGATGAAGATTTGGGCGTGGCAGGCCTGCGGCTTGGTTCTGTTTCCGGTTCTTTCATGCATGTGATTGATCTGGTCGGAGATGATCAGTGACCACATTGGTGACAAGTCGTGAGCCGGAAAAAGTGTTTCATGGCGGCGGTATTGATGCAGCAGTCGCATATTTTGGCGGCGAGTTTTCCGGTTGGCTTGATCTGTCAACCGGCATCAATCCGGAAAGCTTCGTGCTGCCGGAACTGCCGTTGAGCCTATGGCATCGTTTGCCGGACGATTATGTGCTGCAAGCGGCGTTAAATGCAGCGCGCGGGTTTTATGGTGCTGACGGGCAAGCGCCAATGGTGGCGGCTCCCGGTACGCAGGCGCTCATTCAGATTATGCCACTCTTGGCAGATACCGGCGATATGGCGATTTTAACGCCAACCTATCAGGAATATGCGGCAAGTTTTCAGCGTTCCGGCTGGAATGTCCATTCTTGTACCGCCATTGAAGATATTCCGGCACATGTTTCGGTTGTCGTGGTGGTTAATCCGAATAATCCGGATGGCCGTTATATTCCGGCAAAACAATTATTAAACCTTGCGGGTGAGCTTGGCCGTCAGGGCGGATTTTTGATTGTCGATGAGGCCTTTGCCGATGTGCATGAAGGGGCATCGCTGGTGCCGCATGCCGTACATGAGCCGTTGATTGTGCTGAAATCTTTCGGCAAGTTTTTTGGGCTTGCCGGTGTGCGTTTGGGCTTTGCATTTTCCAACCCGTCTATCGTTGAAAAGATCGCGGCGCGTTTGGGGCCATGGGCCGTTTCAGGCCCTGCATTAGCAATTGCACAGGCAGCGTTCAGCCATGACGGTTTGGAAAGTTTCCGTCGTCGTATCGATGAGCGACGCGAGGGTTTGTCGGCTGTTTTCGCGCGGCACAAGTTGGAAGAAATTGGCGGTACGGCTTTGTTCTCGCTGGTGCAATCTGAAGAAGCCTATGCCCTATGGGAGCATTTGGCCGAGCAGCATATTTGGGTGCGTAAGTTTGATTATGCGCCCAATTGGTTGCGGGTGGGGCTTGCCAAAGACCAGTCTGATTTAAAACGTCTGGAAGACGCTCTTTCGACATTTAAAGCTTGATGATTTGATTCAAGGTTTAGGGCTAAGCTTATGGAAATAAAGCTGATTATATTATTTTTTGCGGTTTTCTTAGATCGCATAATCGGCGATCCGGCTTGGATGTGGGCGCGTGTTCCGCATCCCGTTATGATTTTTGGTAAGCTAATCAGCTTTTTTGAAAAGCGCCTTAATCATAAGGGCATATCACCTCAGAGCTTGCGTCTGCGCGGCACAGTTTCTTTTACATTTCTGATGCTGGTGGTGGGCGCTCTGGCCTTTGGTTTGCAGTTACTTTTGCGAGAAATAGGACTTGCAGGGGCTGTGGTCGAAGCCTTGATTGTCATGGTGTTTCTGGCGCAAAAAAGTCTGGCCGATCACGTGCAGGCCGTGGCAACAGGACTTCGTGAAGGAGGCCTTGCTAAAGGGCGATATGCGGTTTCGATGATTGTCGGGCGTGATCCGGAAGGTCTGGATGAAGGTGGTGTATCGCGTGCGGCCATTGAAAGTCTGGCGGAAAATGCATCCGATGGTGTTGTGGCGCCGGTCTTTTGGTATCTGGTTTTAGGCTTGCCGGGTTTGCTGGTTTACAAGCTTGTTAATACAGCGGATTCCATGATCGGCCATATGAATGAACGCTATCTTTATTATGGTTGGTTTGCGGCCAGATTTGATGATCTGGTCAATCTTATACCTGCACGGCTCACAGGGCTGTTAACTGTCGTGGCTGTGTTAATGTTTCATGGTTTGTCACAGGCGAAATATTGTTGGCGCGTAATGTGGCGCGATGCCGGCTCGCACCGCTCGCCCAATGCCGGCTGGCCGGAAAGTGCATTTGCAGCCGCCCTTGGTTTGGCGCTGGCAGGGCCTCGCCATTATTATGGCAAGCCGGTTGCAAGCCCGACCCTTAATGAGGGAGGGCGCAGAGAAGCAAACGCGGATGATATCGCAGCCGCAGTTACGCTTTTCTGGCACACAATGACGGTGATGGGCATTGCAATCGTTATTGCAACGCTTGTCGCTTGGTTGGTTTAATTTTCAACCGGCGCGAAATTTTGTCCGTTAAAACGATGCAACCGGTTTGGATTATCACTGCGCATGCCGTTTTGATTAAAACGAATAGTACCAAGAACGGTTTCAAAGGCAGCGGAGTTTAAGACCTCTGCAATCGGGACAAGCTTTTCTTGTGCTCGTGCAATGGCCTGATCGGCTATTTGCAGCGAGGCAAAACCGGCCGTCAGTGTGGTTTCGACAATTTCGCCTTTTCCGATCATGGTTTGTCTGAAATCCTGTGCGGATTTCAGGTTGTCCGGCGAAAGCGGCGCAACCATATATGTATCGGTTGAAAGTGTGATATCGGGGGCGGCGGTGTTCAATAAAGAGCCACCGGCAATAATCAGCGGATAATTGAGTGATTGAGCGCTGTGCGCGATAGCCGCTGCATCATCGGCTTGTCCGCCAACAAAGACATGGCTGGCTCCGGCACGGCGCAGACGTGAGACTAAAGCAGACTGATTATCTAAACCGGGGCGATAGGTGTCGGTAAAAACAGGCTCGAGCTGTTGCTCTTTAAGCGCGTGCAATACACCAGCCGCCAGTTCGCGTCCTTCAATCGTGCCATCATCAATCACGGCAAAAGCTTCTTGCTTCCAAAGGCTGCCAAGGGCTGAGCCGATAGCGGCTACTTCTTTTTCCATGCCGGTACTAAGACGAAAAACAGGCAGTGAAGCCGGTTTTCTTTTTTCCGTCAATGTGCGCTCCTGCACGCCGCTGCTGAGAACGGGAATATGGTTTTGTTGCAAAAGCGGAAGTGCTGCTTCCAATGCTTCGCTGCATAAAAAGCCTGTAACCAGACTGACATTTTCTTTAATAAAAATATCAGCGGCTTGTTTTCCGCCTTCAGCCGAGCAAGAATCATCTGCAATGATCAGTGAGGCTGTATTGGGATGAGCTTGTCTGGCGCCTTTGATCAATTGTTCGCCGAGCATTGAAAAAGAACCGGATAAAGGTGCTGCAATGCCGATTTTATTTTCATCGGCGCGTGCAGGCGCTGCCACATGAAATGTTGCAGACAGAAAACTTACAATTATCAGGGCTTTTGCAGAGCCGGACATCATGGTGAAACGATCTTGTTTAAAGCGATGGAAAATTTGAAAATAACATAAATGTGGGTAGCGGTTTAAGGCGCTTCGTGCAATGCCTCATATAAAATAACAAGAAATAGCTTGCTCAATTGCTATGGATTACCGTATTGAGCGGTGTAAATTGATCGCATATTGACATATTCAGGGTGAAAACGTGCAAAGCGTGAAGGTAACAGGTCTGGAAAGTACCGCAGTCGAACCGCAGGTATATCGCAATGCGATGAGCCATTTTGCCGGTGCCGTACAATTGGTGACAACAGATGGTGAGGCTGGCAGACGTGGTCTTACCCTGACGGCGTGCTGTTCTGTTTCGGATAATCCGGCAACTGTGCTGGTTTGTTTGCAGAAGATGCATGAATATAACAAGCTGTTCATTGAGAATGGTGTTTTTGCCATTAATACATTGTCAGCAGCCCATCAGAAATTATCAGATGCTTTTTCCGGACGGTTTCAGATGTCACAGGACGAGCGTTTTGATTTGGGTGAATGGCAGACATTGGTAACCGGTGCGCCGGTTTTAACCGATGCATTGGCTTCGTTTGATTGCCGCGTAACCTCGGTACAGGAGCATTCCACCCATTATGTCGTGTTTGGCGAAGTGGTTGCTGTTTCGCAAAAAACCGATGAAGAAGCACTGATTTATCTCAATCGCCGCTATCATGCGCTGCAGCTTTAAGTAAAAGAGAGTTGCGACATATTTCGGGGGGAGGTCTCAGGACGTGGCAAGATTTTTAAAACGCAGCACTTTGCTGGCAGCATTACTGTGTGCCGGTTTTGTTAGTTCGGCGAGTGCTGCTGCTTTGCCTGCCTATAAGGATGAGTATTTCGCTTATCCCGCAGTGATTTCTTCTAAAGATAATGGTGCTTATCAGGTCATTGATTACAATGAGATGCGTGATATTAATGGCCGCGATGCCATTCCTGAAAAGCGTGTTAAAGATGATTATGTCAGCTTGCGCGCGCGTGCCAATCAGCAGGATCTGGTGTTTAAAACCGAGGCCGGCAACGTCAAGGCCATGGCGGCGGGCAAGCTGAAAAATGCGTCTTTCATTGTTATTTATTTGCATGGCCGAGGCGGCAACCGCCATCAGGGCATGAATGATTTTACCTTTGGTGGTAATTTTAACCGCGTCAAATATCTGACAAGCCAGAATGGCGGCCTTTATGTAACGCCGGAATTTAAAGATTTTGCCAATCAGGGCGAAGCACAGATTGCAGCTTTGATTGCCGTTCTCAAATCGCAATCACCATCGGCACAGCTGGTTTTATCCTGCGGCTCGGCTGGTGGTGCCTTGTGCTGGCGCATTGCCGCCAATGAACAGGCAGCACCACATTTGACAGGTTTAGTATTGCTTGGCTCGCTATGGGATGACGGCTATTTAAAAACGGCAAGCTTCAAGCGGCGTTTACCGATCTTTTTGGCGCATGGCAGCCGTGATCCGGTTTTTGCTGTTACTGATATGGAAGCTTTTTATCAAAAGCTGAAAAAAGCAGGTGGTAATTATCCGGTGCAGTTTCGTCGCTTTGAAAGCGGCAATCATGGCACACCGATCCGGATGGCGGATTGGCGTGAAATTTTAAACTGGATTTTGAAATAAAGGTGCAATCAGCTGTGCAATTTTGCATTAAACATTGCGCTGTGACCTTCCTGCCACTCGACAATCGCGCAAAAGCGAATAGTTATTTCAGTTAAAATTTGCCCCTTCAGTCTATGTGAGGAATGCTATGCTTGGTCGTGCCCGCACCGGAACCCGTGTTATTTTAGTGACTATGATCGCGCCTTTAGTGGCTGCTTGTACAACCACAACTACACCTTCAGGCGGCACGCAGACCAAAGTCCAGATGCCTGTTTCGGGATCAGGCAAATCTTCAGGCTTTTTTGCTCCTGCGACCAAATATGTTGAGCCATCATTGGCTGATCCTTGCATTGTTGCTGCTGCAAACAAATATTTCCTGCCTGAAAAAGTGATTTCTGCAGTTGATAGCCGTCCGGGCTCTGCTGGCGGCACGGATGTGATTTTGAAGGTTGATTTGCGCAGTGCTGTTTGTTCGGTCAATGCTAAGGGCAGCGTACGCTCGGTTGTTGATACAACGCCTATGAGTGCTGATCAGGCTGCTGCCAATGCTGCCGCAGCAGCTGCTGCTAACAAGGCACCGGCTAAGAAGGCAGAAGTTGTGAAAGCTTCTGCCAAGGGCAAAGCCAAAGCTAAAGCAAAAGCAAAGTAAGTGAGATTTGAACCTATGAAAAAGGCAGGGATTTCCCTGCCTTTTTTGTATCTGCGATTTATTTGAAGTCTTTAGGGCGGTGCTCGTCGCCATACCAGCGCGGCGTATAGGTCCATTTTTGCCCCATTGCGCGGTCAAATGTCCGTGTCAGACTGGAGCCGACCAGCACAACCGTGCGCATATCCACCATGTCGGAATGCAATTCACTAAGGGTGATATGGCGTAAGCTTTCGGCAGGGCGTCCGATATCGCGTGCCAGTATGACAGGCGTTTCCGGCGTTCGAAGCTGGCGTAATTTTTCAATTGCTTGTCCCAATTGATGCGGGCGTGCCTTGGAAACCGGATTGTAAAACGCCATCACCATATCGGCCAAAGCGGCATGGTGGATGCGATTTTCAATCACGCTCCACGGCTTTAAATTATCCGAAAGTGAGATGATGCAGAAATCATGCCCCAATGGTGCTCCGGCCTTAGAAGCTGCCGACATAGCGGCAGAAATGCCGGGCTGAATGACCAGATCAACCGCGTGCCAGCTTGGATTGTCGCTTTGGTCAAGCGCTTCCATCACGGCTGTTGCCATGGCAAAAACACCCGGATCACCGGAGGAGACCATCACTACAGAGCGCCCTGATGCAGCGAGTTCAAAAGCATGACGGGCACGCTGCATTTCTTCGCGATTGTCGGTTGCATAAATGCGCTGGTCGTCGCGTAAGGTTCCGGCCATTTTAATGTAGGTTTCATAGCCAAGTAAATCTTGCGCTTGGGCAAGCTCGGCTAAAACCGCAGGCGTGGTAAATTGCTTGTCGCCGGGCCCTAAGCCAATCACGCTGAGACGCCCGCGCGGACGCCCGCACAAGACAATATCTTGCGGTGTGTCGGCGATTGCGATTGTCACTTGGGTTTCTTCAATCAGCTTGACGGGTTCATCAACACTATGCGGGGTAAGCGCACCCTCTGTTTCGACAAAACGTAATGGTAAGCCGGATTGCGCGGCAAAGCGACGAATATCATCATTGTTGCAATCATGTTCATGGGCAAGGATGAGCGCTAATGAGGGTGCTGCCAATCCGGCATTTGCTAAGATTTTTGCCACATGGTCATATAAATCCGCACATGGTTTTTCAATACCAATGACTATCGTGCGCGGGTGATAGATCAGCTCATTGTCGCTTGGGCTTGTGATTTCCGGCGTTATACGGATTGTTAAATCGCCATCATCGTGGAGTGGTAATTTAGAGCGCTTGATCCATTGTGACTGACCGATGAGGCGTAAAGCTGCACCTGCGAGCAAATCAGAGGTGAATTTTTTGGCGGCATCGGGATTAGCCAAGACCATATCAACCGGCGGATGCAACAGGTTGATGCCAAAGCGCAATTCACCGCTGGTGGTAATGGCGGGTTTTACATCGAAGGCCTTGGCAATGGTTTTTGCCATATCGTTGACGCCGGTCAGGCCGCCAAGTAGGGGCACAACTGCACTGCCATCTTCAGCAATGCTTAAAACCGGAGGCTCGGCCTGTTTGTTGCTGAGCAGGGGCGCAAGTGCGCGAATGATAATGCCGCTGGCGCATAAAGCGATCAGCGGGCGGCCTTCCTGATAAAGGGCGCGTAATGTATCGCCAAAATGCGAATAGGTTTTGTCAGCCCCTTGAACGCGGCCTTCAAGCCCCCAGATTTCGGCGCGCTGATAAAGACCGGCTATGGTTTTTGCGGTCTCTAAGCTTGCCTGACCTAATATCAAAATGGCGGGCGCGAGGGTCATAGGCCGTTCCATTTTTCACCCGGTACAAGGATCAGCGAGAAATAGGGGCATTCATCAGCATTGACTTCATCAAGCGGGATAATGCGCTGGTTTTGCATGGTGGCGCGCTCAATATAGAGTGCACGTTCCAGCAAGCCTTCTTCACGCAAAACATCACGCACTTTGGTAAGGTTTTTACCGAGTTTCATGATAGCGCAGGCGTCTGTAGCACGGATTTTTTCGCGCAACTCTTCATGGCTCATCACGCCGGAGAGGATGCTCAAAACCTGATTGCGATAGCATAAAGGCGCACCAAGCACGGCTGACGCAGCAAGCACTGAACATACACCAGGCACCACATGGGTTTCAAAACGCTGTGCCAAACGGTCATGAATATACATGAACGAGCCGTAGAAGAACGGATCACCTTCGGCAATCACCGCAACATCCTGACCAGCATCAAGATGCGCGGCCAACTGATCAGTGATTTCCGTATAAAAATCACTGACGATCTGCTCGTAATTCATATGTTCGGGCAGTTTTTCGGTGGTGACCGGATAAATCAGCGGAATGAGGGTCTGCTCAGGCGATAAAAACTCTTCGACGATGCTTAAAGCATTGCCTTTTTTACCCTTGGCCGCGTGATAGGCAACGACCGGCGAAGCCTTCAGCAGGCGCAATGCTTTGAGTGTCATCAGTTCAGGGTCGCCGGGGCCAACGCCTAAGCCATAGAGTTTACCCTTGGGAGAGGCGCTCATTATTCCTTCTCCGAAGCAAGGGCATTGATAGCGGCTGCGGCCATGGCACTGCCGCCACGACGACCGCGCACAATCACAAAAGGCACACCGTGGCTGTTAGCGGCCAGTTCATCTTTTGACTCAACCGCGCCGACAAAACCAACCGGCATACCAATGATGAGTGCAGGTTTTGGTGCGCCCTGATCAATCATTTCCAACAGGCGGAAAAGAGCGGTTGGTGCATTACCGATGGAAACAACACTGCCTTCCAGATGCGGCAGCCAGAGTTCAAGCGCTGCGGCGGAACGTGTATTGCCAAGTTTTTTGGCCAGTTCCGGCACAGAAGGGTCATTTAGGGTGCAGATGACCTGATTGTCGGCTGGCAATCTTGCACGGGTCACACCTTCGGCAACCATGCGCGCGTCACAAATAATTGGTGCGCCTCCCAGCAATGCATCGCGGCCGGATTTGCCTGCGCCGTCTGAAAATACCAGATCGTCAATCACATCAACCATGCCGGAAGCGTGCGCCACACGCACAGCGAGCTTTTCCATGTCGGCCGGAATATTGGCCAGATTGGCTTCAGAGCGAATAATGGCGAAAGAGCGATCATAAATCGCCTGTCCGTCACGGATATAATCAGACATTACCGGTTCCCGTATTTTTGGATATTGGGTGTTGTTGCAGCAGTTTAGCTGCATCCTGAATTGTTATATTGCTGGCCAATAGCGTTCCAAAGCGTGATCGTCCAGTTTTGTCTTGCAAAAAGAGATCATAATGCTGTGGCTTGGTTGCTAAAAGTGTGACCGGCAGAGCGCTTAACGAAGCGCAGGATTTGGCACAGCCGGTTAAATGAATAAACGGCATTGTTTGTTGGCCGAGCAGCTGTGCCAATTGTTTGGCATCATTTTGCGTGTCAGCGAGTGCTGAGCCGCAACCTTTAGAGCCGGAACAAGCACGGATATTGGCTGCAATTGCGTGGCTTTCACTGGTAAAGCCTGCATCGTGCAATTGTTGTATTATAGTGGGTGCTTTTATCGCATCAATATTAGGGATGATTAAACTCTGCCACGGAGTGAGACAAAAATAATCAGAACCCGCAGAGAGAGCGATGATGCCAAGTTTTTGCATGTCATGCGGAGACAACCGGCCTAAGAACGGCGTTGCACCGACATAGTTTTGAGTTTTATCGCTTTGGGCGTGTTGCCCGAGATGGGCAAAAGCTTTAGCCGCTTGGCGCTGCCAATGAGCTGTTTGGATAAGCCCGTTAAACTGTTTTGTGATTGCAACTATCCACTCTTCAGGGCTGATATGAGCCAATAACTGCTTCATGCGACTGATATTGAATTGTTCGGCTAAGGTCAGAAATGTGTCCAGACAGGCAGAGACAAAGGCAAGCGCATCGGTTGTTTTAATCAGATAAGCAGATTGCAAAGGTGTTGAGGCAAAGCCAAAAGCATAATGCTCACCATCTGCACAGGCGCTCAGCCAGATATCGCTGGCATGGGTGGTGATAGCGCAAGCCTCGCCACCATCAATAAGCAGCGAAAACTTTGGCGATAATGCGTGGTAGCGCGGCGTTAATTGCAAAATGCGCAGTAAATCATGGGCAAGATTTGTGGTGTCAGTCAGCTGGCTTGCATCGATGCCGGCGGTCGGGTTGACCATGACATTACGCACATCATCGCCATCAGCTTTCAAAGGCCCCAAGCCACATGCCAGCAAGGCTTTGATCAGTCTTTCGCGGTTTTCTGGTTTTACGCCGCGCAATTGCAGATTGGAGCGAATCGTCAGCTCAATAATGCCGTTGCCATATTGCTCGCTTAACCGTGCTATTTCTTCTGCCTGCGCGCATGTTATCCGGCCAAGTGGCAGCTTGATGCGGCAGATATGGCCATCTAATGCGCTGGTCATGCGGAATAATCCGGGACAGGCGCTGCGGCGGTCAGGAGAATGAGGGTTTTGAGGCAGGTTTGCTGGCATTTTTTTCTTATACGCCTTGATCTTTAATCATGCCACAGTCAAACCAGTATTGAGTGTAAAAGGAGCAAAAAAGATGGCACGCTGGCTGACAGTGATCGGAATTGGCGAAGACGGTTTTTCCGGTCTGGGACAGCAAGCAAAAAATGCCATTGCTTCAGCACAAGCGATTTTTGGCGGGCAGCGTCATCTGGCCTTGGTTGAAGGCCACCATCAGGCTGAGACTACTGCCTGGCCGGTGCCTTTTGCACAATCTTATGAAATGATTGCAGCACGACAAGGGAAGCCGGTGGTGGTTCTTGCCAGCGGTGATCCTATGTTTTTTGGCATGGGCGCCAGCTTGATGCGGCATTTCACCCTTGCCGAGGTGGAGATTATTCCTTTCCCGTCCTCTTATTCATTGGCCGCAGCACGGATGGGCTGGGCATTGCAGGATGTGGAATGTTTAAGCGTACATGGGCGACCATTGCCGATTTTGCAAAAATATATCCATGCCGGAAATAAGCTTTTGGTGCTGAGCGATAGCGGAAAAACACCTTTGGCGGTGGCGCAATTATTGCAGGCGCGTGGGTTTGGTCGCAGCCAAATCACTGTGCTTGAGCATTTAGGTGGTGAAAAACAACATATTCACAGTGCAGAAGCGGCGGCTTGGCAGGCATCGGAATGTGCCGATCTGAATATCTTGGCAATTGAGTGCATCGCCGATGAAAAGCCTGTTTTAATGCCACTGAGCAGTGGCTTGAGTGACGCGCATTTTATCAATGATGGTCAGCTCACCAAGCAGGATATTCGCGCAGTCACGCTTGCACGTCTGATGCCGCAACCGCATCAACTGTTGTGGGATGTGGGGGCAGGCTGTGGCTCGATCAGTATTGAATGGATGCGGATGCATCCTAGCTGCCGCGCAATTGCCATTGAAGCCAATGCGCAAAGGCAGGAATTCATCCTGCAAAATGCTGCAAACCTTGGCGTGCCTTCATTGCAGTTGGTGCGCGGTAAAGCGCCGGAAGCACTGGCCGGATTAGAAGTGCCGGATGCCATTTTTATTGGTGGCGGTGTAACGGGTGAGGATGTTTTGCAAAGCTGCTGGCAGGCCTTGAAACCAGGTGGCCGATTGGTTGCCAATGCCGTGACACTGCAAAGCGAGATCGCGCTTCATCAATGGCGTGCACAATATGGGGGCGAATTGGTGCGCCTTTGCGTGGCGCAAGCCGCAGAGCTTGGCTCCTTTGATGTGTGGCGGCAAGCCTTGCCTGTCACGATATTGTGTTCGCTGAAAATTGAGTAATTTAAATATGACTTGAAACATCATGTTTAAATAGTTACGGCTTGGATCATGAAATCTGTAGCGAATTTGAACGCTGCAGAAGAGGGAAAATTCATGAGCATTTTACAAGCGAATCTTGAAACCTCTGTTCAAGATCCTTCCGTTTTGATCGATAAGATCGTCAAGATTTTTGAAGAACATGCGCAAATCACGACTGAGAGCGCAGTGACAAAAATCAGTCTGCCTTATGGTTCGGCAGATTTATTTGCTGAACAGGAAAAATTCTGCGTCAATGTTACATCCGAGGATGATGCAGGGCTGGCCTATATGAAATATGCCATTGCCTATCAGCTGACGGAAACGTTGAAAGAAGAAAAATCAGACACAAAGATTGTTTGGAGCGGTGATGGCGCTGCCGGAACGGTTCTAGCATTTTTACGTGAGATGCAGGTGGTTTCAAATATTGAAATCACGCCTTTGATGCGTCGGGTGCGATTGCGCGGTGAAAATCTAGAGCGCTTTACCCGTGATGGTTTGCATGTTCGCCTGTTGTTTCCCAAGCATAAAAATGTGAAGCCGCAATGGCCTGTGATGGGTGAAAACGGCATCCCGACATGGCCGGAAGGTGAGCAGGAGCTTATTGGCCGTGCCTATACGATCCGCCATATCGATGTGGATGCAAGCATTGTCGATATTGATCTGGTTTTGCATGAATGTGATGAAGATAGTGCGCAGGCAGGCGGCTATGGCGCGCGCTGGGCTATTGAGGCGCGCCCGGGCGATATTGTCGGCATGACAGGTCCGGGCGGTGGCAATGCGCCTTTAACAGCTGATTGGTATTTGCTGGCGGGTGATGAAACAGCGCTTCCGGCTATCGGGCGTATTCTGGAAAACTTGCCTGCTGGCAGTAAAGCCACAGTGCGGATAGAAATTGCAGATAAAGCTGAAGAACAAGTATTAAATACAAAAGCAGAGCTTGATCTTCGCTGGTTACATCGTAATGGTACAAAAGGTGACAAAAAAGAACTACTTTATGATGCCGTACGAGAAATTGATTATCCGGATCATGAAGGGAATATTTTTGTCTGGGTGGGCTGCGAGTTCAGCGCTTTTCGTTCGATCAGAAGCTTTATTCGCAAGGAAAAGAAAATACCCCGTGAAAAACATCTGGTCGTTGCCTATTGGCGCCAAGGCACCAGCGGCGATGATGCCAGACGGGAATAATACAGGCTCCAGCCAGACCGGCAGCCTGCCAATAATATGGAATGATGATGCTTCGTCGGTTTATGGACTATTACAAGCCCTATAAGGGCTTGTTCTTTTTAGATTTTGGCTGCGCGATTTTAGCAGGTCTTCTGGAACTCGGTTTCCCGATGGCGGTTAAATTATTTGTCGATGATTTGCTGCCGAGCCAGCATTGGGGGCTGATTTTAGTCGCATCAGCCGCCTTGCTTGTTGTTTATCTGGTGAATACCGGCCTGATGGCGATTGTGAATTATTGGGGCCATATGCTTGGCATCAATATTGAAACAGAAATGCGCCGCAAGCTGTTTGACCATTTGCAGAAATTATCATTCAGTTTTTATGATAATAATAAAACCGGTCATCTGATTGCACGTGTGACCAAGGATCTGGAAGAAGTGGGCGAGGTTGCCCATCATGGCCCTGAAGATCTGTTCATTGCGATTATGACCTTCATCGGCGCTTTCATTCTGATGTTCTACATCAATCCGCAATTGGCGTTGATTACCGCTGCGGTGGTGCCATTTGTGGTTTGGGTATCGGGTCGTTATGGCAGCCGCATGACGCAAAACTTCCGCGCTCTTTATCGCCGTGTTGGTGATTTCAACGTGCGCGTCGAAGAAAATGTCGGCGGTATGCGTGTGGTGCAGGCTTTTGCCAATGAAGATCATGAGCGTGAGCTTTTTGCCCGTGATAACCAGAACTACCGTCAAACCAAGCTGAGTGCCTATAAGATCATGGCGGCTTCAACATCGCTGACTTATTTGTCGATGCGTTTGACCCAGTTGATCGTGATGCTGGCCGGTACTTATTTCGTGCTTCAGGATCAGCTTAGCGCTGGTGGATTTGTTTCCTTCCTGCTTTTGGTGACCGTGTTTATCCGTCCGGTTGAGAAAATCAGCTCGGTGATTGAAACCTATCCAAAAGGCATTGCAGGTTTCAGACGATATCTGGAACTTTTGGAAACCGAGCCGGATATTGTCGACGCGCCGGATGCGGTGACTGTGACCGATCTTAAAGGCGACATTAGCTTTGAAAATGTCAGCTTTGGCTATTCGCCGGAGAAGCTGGTTCTCAACAATATCAGTCTGGATATCAAAGCCGGTGAAACAATCGCTTTTGTTGGCCCGTCCGGTGCGGGTAAAACCACGCTTTGCTCACTGCTGCCGCGCTTTTATGAAGTGAATTCGGGTGCCATTAAAGTTGATGGTATCGACATTCGCAAAATGACCTTGGCCTCATTGCGCAGTCAGATTGGTATCGTGCAGCAGGATGTGTTCCTCTTCGGTGGTACAATCCGCGAAAATATCGCTTATGGTCGTTTGGATGCCAGTCTGGATGATATCCGCGAGGCAGCTAAGCGCGCGCGTCTTGATACCATGATTGAATCTATGCCCGATAGCTATGAGACCATGATTGGTGAGCGCGGTGTGAAATTGTCGGGCGGGCAAAAACAGCGCTTAGCTATTGCGCGTATGTTCCTGAAAAATCCGCCTATCCTTATTTTGGATGAGGCAACTTCGGCACTGGATACTGAGACAGAGCGCGCCATTCAGCGCTCACTGGCGGAGCTTTCTGATGGGCGTACATCACTGGTGATTGCGCACCGTTTGGCAACTATCCGCAATGCTGATCGTATTGTGGTGGTCAATGAAAACGGCATTGCCGAGCAGGGCACGCATCATGATCTGCTTAAAGTGGGCGGTATTTATAAGCGCCTGCATGATGTGCAGTTTGAGCAAGTGGCCGCGGAATAAGGATAAATAAAAAACGCCGGACTTTTAAAGTCCGGCGTTTTTTGTAATTTTCTACTGATTAGAAGTTGTAGTTCAAACCAGCTTTCAGCATGTGGTTATGCAGCTTGTTGGTTTGCGATGCACCGTTCACTTCCGATTTAACATTGCTGATACGCATATAGTCATATTCTGCTTTGACGGAAAGAGGGCCGGAGAGCTTCTGCTCAATGCCTGCACCAACCAGAACACCACCTTCCCAGCCCGGGCCTTTGGTGGTTGCTTCCTGCTTTTTGAACTTGGTGGTGCCGTAACCCAATGTGCCATAGACAAGGGTGCTGTCCATTGCGTAACCGGCTTTAGCTTTTGCTGCAGCATTCCAGGACTGCTGCAAACGACCGCCATTGCCAATATTGTGCTCGGCTTCAGCAAAGTTCAGCTCAACTTCACCACCGAAAACAAAATTGCCGGACTGGATGTTTTTACCGGCGACAACACCGGTTAATATGCCGGAGCGGCTGGAGAACGGGCTTGGCACTTTAGAAGAGGAGGCACCGATCTGCGCACCAATATAAGTGTTGTTCCAGTCGGAGCTTGATGTCACTGGTGTATCATACGAATAGTCATTGTTGTTATTGAGGTAATCAGCGGCCTGTGCGCCAACCGGCGCTGCCAGAATGGCTAGGCTGAGGCTTGAAATCAGAATATGCATTTTACTCATCGGGTACTCCATCGCCACCAAACTCAACACTGTGGCTTCAAAACACTTGTTGCACCGTTCGATTCTTAGTTCATCCGGCGCTGTTGGAGTGATTTTCATCGATAATTATGACTAAATTGGTGAAGAACTGCCGCAATCAGGCAGTTACTACGCTTAAATTTACCACCATGATTAATAATTGGTAACCGGTCCGATTGACTGCAATTCAAATCAATTTAAGGCCGCGCATACTGATATGACCACTTTTCCCAACGATGATGTGGTCGTGAATAGTTACGCCCAACGGCTTGCCTGCCTCGATTAACAGCTTGGTCATGTCAATATCGGCACGCGACGGGGTAGGGTCGCCGGAGGGGTGATTATGGACAACAATAATCGCGGTGGATGAAAGCTCAAGCGCGCGCCGTATCACTTCGCGCGGATAAACCGGCGTATGATCGACGGTTCCGATTTGCTGTACTTCGTCAGAGATCAGCCTGTTCTTTTTATCCAGAAATAAAATGCGGAATTGCTCACGTTCTTCATAGGCCATGGCGGTCATGCAATATTGCACTACTTTGCTCCAGGCATCCAAAGCAATACGCCCTATCACTTCATTGCGGTTTTGCCGTTTGCCAATGGCAGCCACCAGTTTTAAATCAAACGCGACGGACTTGCCGCAGCCGCGCACCTCACAAAGCAAATGTTCCGGTGCTCCTAAAACATCACTTAAAGAACCGAAACGCGCCAGCAAAGCTTTGGCTAGCGGTTTTGTATCTGCCCGCGGAATTGAGCGGAATAAAAGCAGTTCGAGTAATTCATAATCGGCCATGATTTCATCGCCGGCTTTTTTAAATTTTTCACGCACGCGATCACGATGACCGAAGTAATGAGGAACTTCCGGTTTGACGCTGAGGGCAGCAATTTGGGCAGGCTGTTCAAAAAAGCCCTGCAATTCATTTTCTTCAGGTGTTTTTTTAGTCATTCTGCTTGGTCGCCCCCTCCTTGCGCATACACAGACAGACTTATACTGATGCAACAGTTTTCGTGATTAGAACATAATAAATATAAAAATGAAGTCTTTATGAATAAAAAACGCCGCCAAATAATTATATTTGACGGCGTTGAATTATATTTAACGCATAGAAGCAGGGCCGAAGATGTTTTTCGGCGAGAGTGTAAATATCTCGCAACCATCTTTGGTGACGCCGACAGTATGCTCATATTGAGCGGTGAGCGAGCGGTCGCGCGTTACTGCTGTCCAGCCATCTTTCAGCACTTTTACATCCGGTTTGCCCAGATTGATCATAGGTTCGATGGTGAAGATCATACCTTCGCGCATTTCAACGCCGTCATTGACGGTGCCGTAATGCAGGATATTTGGAGCATCGTGGAAAATCTGGCCAACGCCGTGGCCGCAGAAATCACGCACAACCGAGCAGCGCTCAGCTTCAGCATAGGTTTGGATCGCTGCACCAATTGCACCGGTTTTGACGCCCGGTTTAACGGCGGCAATGCCGCGCAACAGGCTTTCATAGGTCACTTCCATCAGGCGCTCGGACGCGCGCTTTATTTGCCCGACAGGATACATACGGCTGGAATCGCCATGCCAATTGTCTTTCAGATAGGTGACATCGATATTGACAATATCGCCTTCGCGCAGTGGCTTGTCATCGGGAATACCGTGGCACACGACGTGGTTGATTGAAGTGCAAACTGACTTTGTATAGCCGCGATAGTTAAGTGTCGCCGGAATAGCACCATGATCAGCACCAAATTCAAATACGAACTTGTCGATCTGGTTGGTGGTCACGCCCGGTTTAACAATATCATTCAGCTCATCAAGGCAACGCGCGGTCAGATTGCAAATCTGGCGCATAGATTCAAAGGCTTCCGGCCCGTAAAGCTTAATCTGTCCGGTTTGCTTGAGAGGGGCAAGGGCGGCATCAATATAAGTAACCATTATAAATCCGATCAGATCGTTTCATCGATCGCTACCATAGCAGTAGCGGTTATTTCTTGGGGTGATATGTGGCATCGAACAGCATAAGCCTCAACCCCGTTTTTACGGGCAAGCTGAAATGCTTGCGCGTAAGCAGGGTCTAAGTCGCCGCTGATGCGGAAAACGTCGCAATCTTCACGCTGAATAACGAAAAGCATTGCAGCGCGATGGCCGGCTTTGACCATATCAACCAGCTCGAACAAATGTTTTGTACCGCGTGCAGTCACCGTATCAGGAAACTCTGCTAATCGAGGAGTTCTGATAAAGTGAACATTTTTCACTTCGACATAAATGTCAGGCTGGTTTTCTTGGTGCAACAGCAGGTCAATACGGGAATTTTTGCCGTATTTTTGCTCGCGCTTCAAACTGTCAAAGCTGCTCAGCTCGGGAATAATCCCTTTGATTAAGGCCTCTTCGGCAATTTTGTTCGGCAGTGCCGTGTTGACGCCTACAAGTGTGTTGTCTGCTTCAACAATTTGTAAGGCGTGAGGATATTTGCGCTTCGGATCATCAGAAACGCTCATCCAGATGCGTGATCCGGGGGTGGTCAGGCCGAGCATCGAGCCGGTATTGCCAACCGAACCGGTGATGAAGCTGCCATCATCAAGGGTGACATCCACCAGAAAGCGTTTATAGCGGCGCTCAAGGCGACCGATGACGAGGGGAGACGTGAATTGCATTATCAAGCTTTACGCCAAACCGCTTGCCCTTTGCAAGTCTGAGGTTTGGCGATGCTGATGGCTTGAAAAATGGCTTTTAAGCCTGGCGGTTCCAGTCAAATGTCAGTTCTTCGCGGAAGGCAAACTGAATGATATGTTTTGCTACTACATCTTCCAGCTGCGCCTGTGTTTCGGCAGGTGCTTCAGCGGTAATGTCGAGAACTTCGTCGCTGGCTTTGAGTGTTACAATACGGCCATCAGTAAAAACAATGCGACCATCTTGCGGGGTGAATTCAACTTCAAATTTATGCGACCAGTGTTTGCATAATTGTTGCAGGTAGCGGCTGGCGCTTTTGGTGGCAACGGTAACAGTAGAAATGGCCATCTTTGATTCCTTATGAATGAAGATCATAAGTTGAACCTATTTGACAGGTTTTAAATAAGCTACTGTTTTGTTGGGAAGTAAAAAAGAAAAAACACCAGTGAATGGTACGCCCAAGGGGAATCGAACCCCTGTTTCCGCCGTGAAAGGGCGGCGTCCTAACCGCTAGACGATGGGCGCCCGCTGGTGTTGGTGCCTTATAGGTGGGAAATTTATTCCGCGCAAGCCATTAAATTCATTTTTTTGAAAAAAAGCAAAAATAATTTGGATTGTGGATAAGTTGCTGATTTCGTAGCCAGAAATCAGCCCTTGCGGCGGCACTTCCAGTTCCAGTCACGTTCCGGGCCGATATCAATATGAACGGACTTGGTGTGGCAATAAGTGCCTACACCACCGCGTGACGGCAAGGCGCGCGCTACGCGGGCGATTTCCCATTTAGAAACGCCTTCAATCTGAATATCGGCTGCTGCACAGCTCATATGCAATGATTTGCGAGCACCTTTGACCCTCACATTATAAGAAGGGCTGCGATAGCCGGAAGTGACGACAACAGGTTTTTTGAAGTGACTTTCAAGGCGGCGTAAGGTTTTGACCAGTTCAGGCTTGAGACAGGCGACATCAACGGATTCGCGCTGAATTTTCAAACCGTTTGGTGCAAGACGTGCAAGGCCGGGAGCTGAAACGCGTAAAAATTGTGGCGCTTCGTCATCTTCATCAGCATCAATGTCGCTGTCGTCATAAACGGCATTGCGATGTTTGATTTCCAGGCCGCCATAAGCACGCACACCCGGCAGTGTGTAATTATGGGTCTGTGCGGATGGTTGTTTTTTTAATTCCAGCGATGGCTTGCTTAATGTGGATGCAAGCACGACCGGTTTTTCAGTCGCAGCAGGGGTTAATATTTCTGCGGTCTGTGCTTTTGGCGCTTCTGCTGGTATGGCAGGGGCTGGTTCAGCACTTGCTTCAGGCTTCACAGCAGTGAACGCTTCGGAAGATTTCGGTGTGGCGAAAAGGGCTGCAACTAATGAGGATTTTTGCGCCGGCTTTTCTGCGGTCGTTTCTGCTGCCGGGGCGGCTTCAGCTATACTGACGGTTTCAGTTTTTGTTTCAGCTTTTGCTGCAATAGTATCCGCATTTGCCGTTTGTGTTGGGGTGATTGAATTTTCTTCGGCAATTTTTTCGTCGGCCGCTGTTTGTAAGGCTTCAGCGACAAGTGAACCGTCGGCGTTTGAAGCGAGCTGAAGGGCAGACGTGCCGGAGCCGGTGGCCGTGCAGGCGCTTAATGTAAAAGCAGCTAGTAATCCAAACAGGGAAATACGGGCGCAGGCAGACGAATTCAGAAGAAACTTTTGCGTCTGTTTCTGGTTTGCAATCAAGTTAAGGCTCCAGATTGTCACCGGAGCATAACGCAGTCGCAGCCGGTTCATTTAGAAAACATCAGATATGCTTTCTGCACTTTCAGTTTAAACACACAAATTCAGCCGAAAAATCAGGTTTTTAATCCTGATGATTATGGGCTGATTGATGCTTATGTTTAACAAAGTTTTAAGGTTAAACAGTGTCGAATGCAATCTTTTGGCAGTAACAGCCTGTAAAAACTATGTAACATTGCGTGATATTTTTGATTTGCTGTTGTGTTTTATTGAAATAATTCAGGCTTCTGCTTAATTGTCTGTGAGATGTAAAATTTTAAGACCGGCAGGTAAATTTGCGCTGATTTTGAACGATCCGGCTGAATTGGGAGCCGTTTGCGAACTATTATTATAAAGAAAGGCAAAACATGCCCGAAAAGCGCAACTCAGATATTGACAAAAACGGGCATACTAACCAGACATAGCAGTGCTGTTTGTTGTGGTTAGCTGCAACTGTCAGTTCCGTTTGTGCCAATGCGTACAAACGGGTTCATGAAAATTTGGATCAGGCGAATATGACTGTGCACTTTCGGCAACCTTCCCGTTTCACCCTTGGCCTTGCGGCAGTGGCAATGATTGCCGTGCTTGGCGGTTGCGCGGGCGGAGCGGAATTTCAGGGTACGCCGCAAGAAGGTGCACGCCGTACCGGTGTCTATCCGAATTTCGGGCATATGCCTCAGGCGGCAACCAGCCAGATCACCGCGCAGGAAAAAGACGATGCAACCACCGCACTTGATGCGGAGCGTAAGCGTCTGAAGTCTGTTAAAGGTGACGCGCCATTGACTGCCGCACAGCTGGCCGAGCTTCGCAGACAAGCTCAGGCCGAGGCCAATGCCACCTTGCAGGCGATTGAAAACAGCAATTGACCAACGCCTTCACTTAAAAACTGACGCTATCATTGTATTGCCGCTGGCTTTTTTTAGCTGAAGTTTCATATCAACCTTTTTCGGAACAGGATCATGTCGGAAGAATTTCATAAAGTCCGTCGTTTGCCGCCTTATGTCTTTGAACAAGTTAATCGTCTCAAGGCGGCGGCGCGAGCGGGCGGCGCCGACATAGTCGATCTCGGGATGGGGAATCCTGATCTGCCAACTCCGCAAAATATCGTTGATAAACTATGTGAAGCGGTTCAGGACCCGCGCGCGCACCGTTATTCTTCATCGAAGGGTATTCCGGGTTTGCGCAAGGCGCAGGCAAATTATTACGAGCGCCGTTTTGGTGTGAAGCTTAATCCGGATACACAGGTTATTGCGACACTGGGTTCCAAGGAAGGTTTTGCCAATATGGCACAGGCCATCACCGCACCAGGTGATGTGGTTTTGTGTCCGGATCCAACCTATCCGATCCATTCCTTTGGCTTTATCATGTCCGGCGGTGTGATCCGTTCGGTACAGGCAAAGCCGGATGATAATTTCATTCCGTCACTGGAACGCGGTATCAAGCATTCGATCCCTAAGCCTATCGCTTTGATCCTCAACTTCCCGTCCAACCCGACCGCCTATGTGGCGACGCTGGATTTTTATAAGGAAGTGGTGGACTTTGCCCGCAAACATGAAATCATCATTTTGTCGGACCTGGCTTATTCGGAAATCTATTTTGACGGCACACCGCCGCCATCCGTGCTTCAGGTGCCGGGTGCAATGGATGTTGCGGTTGAATTTACCTCAATGTCCAAGACTTTCTCAATGCCGGGCTGGCGCATGGGCTTTGCCGTTGGTAATGAGCGTTTGATTGCAGCGCTGACACGCGTTAAATCCTATTTGGATTATGGTGCATTTACACCAATTCAGGTGGCGGCAACCGCTGCATTGAACGGTGACGGCTCCGATATTGAATATGTGCGCAATGTCTATCACCAGCGCCGCGATGTGCTGGTTGACAGTTTTGCACGCGCCGGATGGGATGTGCCGCCGCCAGCAGCAACAATGTTTGCGTGGGTGCCAATTCCGGAGAAATTCAAGGCAATGGGTTCGCTGGAGTTTTCAAAACTGCTCATTGAAAAGGCTGATGTGGCCGTTGCGCCGGGCTTGGGCTTTGGCGAACATGGCGACGATCATGTACGTATTGCGCTGGTGGAAAACGAGCATCGTATTCGTCAGGCAGCACGCAACATCAAGCGTTTCTTAAGCTCTTATGATGATGGCGCTGCCTGATAAAACGAACTTTAAAATCTGTGCCGCCGGAAATTTTGGCGGCACATCCAAATTTAAATCAACTTCTGTGAAAGACTTTTGAGGAAAAGACGATGAGTGAAGCATTACGGATCGGCGTGGCCGGATTAGGCACCGTTGGCGGCTCAGTACTACGTATTTTGCGTGAAAAAGCCGAAATGCTCACTCGTCAGTGCGGAAGAGAAATGATTGTGACCGCGGTCAGTGCGCGAGATCGTTCGCGCGACCGTGGTGTCGATCTGACAAATATTGCATGGTTTGACGATCCGGTGGAACTGGCCAAATCCGACAAGATCGACGTGTTCGTTGAGCTGATCGGTGGCGATGAAGGCCCTGCCAAAGCGTCAGTTGAAGCAGCACTCAATGCTGGTCGTCATGTGGTAACAGCCAATAAAGCGCTGCTTGCCAAACATGGTGTGGCCTTGGCTGAAATTGCCGAAGAAAAAGGTATTCTGCTTAACTTTGAAGCAGCGGTTGCCGGTGGTATTCCTGTTATTAAAGCCATGCGTGAATCCTTGACCGGCAATACTGTGTCACGCGTTTACGGTATCATGAACGGCACTTGCAATTACATCCTCACCCGCATGTGGGAAGAGGGGATTTCATTTGAAGATTGCCTGACCGATGCGCAGCGCTTGGGCTATGCCGAAGCTGATCCGACCTTTGATATTGAAGGTAATGATACCGCGCATAAGCTTGCATTGCTGACGAGCCTTGCATTTGGCAATCAGATTGCTGCCGATGATATCTATATGGAAGGTATCAGCAATATTTCACTGGCTGATATTCGTGCCGCTGATGAACTGGGCTATCGCATTAAATTGCTGGGTGTGGCGCTTAAAACCCCAACCGGTATTGAGCAGCGCGTGCAGCCGACCATGGTGCCGACCTCATCGGTTATTGCGCAGGTGCATGGCGTGACGAATGCGGTGGCGATTGAAACCGATCTGCTGGGTGAATTGCTGTTGTCGGGACCGGGTGCCGGCGGCAATGCAACCGCATCGGCTGTGCTTGGTGATCTGGCTGATATTGCCAAGAGCCGTCCGGGTTTCCAGCATGGTCCTGTATTTGGCACACCTGCAAAAGCTTTGGCGCCTTATAAACGTGCAGACGTACGTAAACATGATGGCGGCTATTTCATTCGTCTGACTGTGCATGATCGTCTTGGCGCATTTGCAGCAATTGCCAAGCGCATGACTGAAAATGAAATTTCGCTGGAATCGATCGTGCAGCGTCCGCCGATGGATCACCATGCTGAAGGCATTAAAACCATCATTCTGGTGACGCATGAAACAACCGAATCGGCGGTTAAATCAGCGCTTCAGGCTATTTTGGAAGATGATCATCTGGTGGATAAGCCGCAGATGATCCGTATTGAGCGCGCCGGTTAAGGCGCGTTTTCACACGTCTGCTGTCATTGCAATGAAGTGTGTAGCCGCTTAAATCGATTAAGGTTTTGACAGCCGTTCTTTTAAGCTTGCATCCCTCTTGCTAGACATAAGAGACTTTGACAAAAGAGCCTTACGGCGCTTAACTCTTGTTAAGACTACGCCGTTTAACGGTATGCGTCCTTTGTCTGAATGCAGCCACTTTCCTTGCGATATAATGGTTTCGATTTATCATCGCAGTAACCGATTAAAATTCAGGACTTTGTTCAAATGGCTAAAACCGCAGAGCAGCAACCACACGGACTTGATCGTATTTTAACGCTCGAACTGGTGCGTGTAACCGAGCGCGCGGCCGTTGCGGCAGCCAGATTACGCGGTCGCGGTGATGAAATGGCAGCTGATCAGGCCGCTGTTGATGCGATGCGTCAGGAACTCAACAATCTGCCGATTAATGGTACTGTTGTGATCGGAGAAGGTGAGCGCGACGAAGCGCCGATGCTTTATATTGGTGAAGAAGTTGGCACCCGTCAGGGAACCGATGTCGATATCGCGCTTGATCCGTTGGAAGGCACAACGCTTTGCGCAAAAAACCTGCCAAACTCACTGGCTGTTGTTGCTATTGCTGAAAAAGGCAATTTGCTCAATGCGCCAGACGTTTACATGGAAAAGATTGCTGTCGGACCTGGTTATCCGGAAGGTGTTGTGCATCTTGATGCAACGCCGACTGAAAATATCCTGTCGCTGGCAAAAGCTAAAGGCGTTGCACCAAGTGCAATCACCGCCTGCATCATGGATCGTCCGCGTCATGCCCGCCTGATCGAAGAAGTGCGCGCAACCGGCGCTGCCATTTATCTGATCGGTGACGGTGACGTTGCTGGTGTGATGCACACAACCAACCCTGAAGAAACCGGCATTGATATTTATATCGGTATCGGTGGTGCGCCGGAAGGCGTTTTGGCTGCCGCAGCTCTGCGCTGCATCGGTGGTCAGATGCAGGGTCGTTTGCAGCTCAACACCGAAGAAAAAATTGCTCGTGCTGCGAAAATGGGCATTTCTGATCCGAACAAAATCTACACCATGAACGAAATGGCAAAAGGCGATGTGCTGTTTGCTGCGACCGGTGTAACGGACGGCAACATGCTGTCGGGCGTTAAATTTGCCCGTGATTACATCCAGACCCACACAATCGTTATGCGTTCAAGCTCGCAGACCGTGCGTGAAATCAAAGCCCGCCATCAGGATCTGTCAAAGTTCTAAGATTGGCTGGCGGCCAGGAATAATTTATCTAATATTTCAAAAGGCGGCATTGCAAAAATGCCGTCTTTTGTGTTCATAAAAGACATGATGGATTCAGAGCGCCTTTTTCTTAATGTCAAGAAGTCTGCCACCGGACAAAAATGGGTGGATCGTTTAGGCTTACGTGAAGCCAATACGGCTTTAGCCATTGCGCAAAATCATGGCATTCATGATCTCGTTGCGCGGGTGCTGGCTGGTCGCGGCGTGTCGCTGGACGCTGCTGCCGAATTTATTGATCCGACAATTCGCAATCTGATGCCTGATCCTTTGACGCTGACCGATATGGACAAAGCGGCGACACGCATTGTGCAGGCGATAGAGGTACAAGAAAAAATCGCTATTTTTGGCGATTATGACGTGGATGGTGCTTGTTCATCGGCGTTAATGGCCAGATTTTTGCAGCACTATAATATTCCATACCAGATTTATATTCCGGATCGTATTTTTGAAGGCTACGGGCCTAACCCGCAAGCGATGCAGGACTTGGTGGAAAATGGCGCTTCACTGATCGTGACTGTCGATTGCGGCACCAATAGTGCGCCATCCATTGATGCCGCCAATCAGGCGGGTGCTGATGTTGTGGTGCTTGATCACCATCAGGTCGGCGGCGAATTGCCTGAAAATGCAGTAGCGATCGTTAATCCCAATCGTGAAGATGATATTTCGCTGCAAGGACATCTGTGTGCGGCAGGTGTGGTTTTTCTGACATTGGTGCAGGTGGCCAAACAAATGCGCGCGCGTGGAAAAAACGCGCCGGATTTATTGTCGCTGCTTGATCTTGTTGCTTTGGCAACGGTTTGTGATGTGGTGCCGCTCAAAGGTGTCAATCGCGCTTTTGTGGTCAAAGGCCTGTTGGTGGCACATGCGCAAAGCAATATCGGACTGGCGGCATTGGCGCGTGTTGCCCGTATCGGTGAGCCACTTAATGCATTTCATTTAGGTTTTATGATTGGCCCGCGTATTAATGCCGGTGGTCGTATTGGTGATGCGGGGCTTGGTGCACGCTTGCTTGCGTTGCACGAGCCAGCCGAAGCTGAACAAATTGCACAAGAACTTGACCGCCTCAATCAGGAGCGGCAAGCGATGGAAGTGCAGATGCTGGCTGAAGCCGAAGCGGAAGCTTTGGTGGAAATTTCCGGCGGTGAGGGCGCATCTGTGATTGTAACCGCCAGCAATGACTGGCATCCGGGCATTGTCGGCTTGCTGGCATCGCGTCTGAAAGACAAAGCCCGCCGTCCGGCTTTTGCCATTGCATTTAACCGTAACAATATCGGCACCGGCTCCGGCCGCTCGATCAATGGCGTTGATTTGGGTAAGCTGGTTGCCAAAGCGGTGGAACAGGGCTTGCTTGTTAAGGGTGGCGGCCATGCGATGGCGGCAGGTATTACCATTGAACGTGACAAGCTTGGCGCTTTCCGTGGCTTCATGGAAGAAGAAGCAGGTGCACGCGTGAGAAATTTACGCGAAAATCAAAGCCTTTCTGTCGATGGTGCTTTGGCTGCATCAGGGGCAACGGTTCAGCTTTATCAGGCTTTGCAAAAGGCGGGGCCTTATGGTTCCGGTCATAGCCAGCCGGTTTTGGCTTTACCGCATCATGTTGTGTCTGATGCGAGGCTTGTCGGGCGCGATCATGTTAAAGTGACGCTCAAAGGTGCTGATGGCAAACGGGTGAACGGAATTGCATTTCGTGCCGCTGATGCACCGCTGGGTAAGTTTTTGCTGAGCCGCATCGGGCATCCTGTCCATATTGCCGGTACGCTCAATCTCAATCATTGGAATGGTTCGGTTTCAACGCAAATTCAAATTCTGGATGCGGCTCAGCCTGAATAAGTGATTAAATTTTATATATCACTGATTTTTGTGGGTAATTTTGCGCTCACAGGGGTGTAATGACGCTTGCGGCATCTTATATAAAGCCAAATATGAAATCTATCGAGGAGATATGTATGTTTCGTGCTGCTTCGCGTTTTACGCAGCTCTTAGCCATTGTGGCAGTTGGACTGGCGACTTCGCTGGTCATTATTGATACTGCCGATGCACGGCGGATGGGTGGCGGTTTCGGCAGCCGTGGTGCGCGTACGCATCAGGCACCGGCACCAACACGCACAGCACCAAACAATGCTGCTCCGGTTGATCGTAGCATGACACCAAATACCGGCAATACTGCCCAGCGTCCGGCAGCCGCACCTGCTGCAGCTAATGCTGCCAAGCCTGGTCTGTTTGGTGGTTTCGGTCGCTCCATGCTTGGCGGCCTGATGATGGGTGGCCTTCTTGGCATGCTGCTGGGCTCAGGTTTTGGCGGTATGGCCGGAATGTTTGGCATGTTGTTGCAGGTCGCAATCATTGCGCTTTTGGCAATGCTGGCAATGCGTTTCTTTGCCAGCCGTCGTCAGGCGGCAACCGCTGGGGCGGGTGCTGGTAATGCGCATGCTTATGCGCAGCCGCAAGGTTTTGGTGGCACAAAATCGTCTGTGCCAAATACCGGCAATTCGTTTGGTGGTCGTACACCTTCGGTCAACCCTTTTGAAGCAAAAGCTGATGAAGCGCCGGTTGTTGAAGAAAAGCCGTTTTCAGTTGGTCAGGAAGAGCTCAACCGCTTTGAAGAAATGCTGACTGAAATTCAGACCGCTTACGGACAGGAAGATTATGCAGCGCTGCGTAAGCTTTCAACACCGGAAGCCATGTCTTATCTTGCCGAAGAACTGGGCGAAATCGCATCTTCCGGCAAACGCAATTCTGTGACTGATATTAAATTGTTGCAGGGCGATATTTCGGAATCATGGAGCGAAGGCGATAAAGATTATGTCACCGTTGCGATGCGTTACTCCAGCATTGATGTGATGCTGGATCGTGTGAGTGGTGATGTGGTTGAAGGCAACCCTGATGAAGCGACTGAAAGCACCGAGCTTTGGACATTCGTCCGTCAGGATGCTGGCGAATGGCAGCTTTCCGCTATTCAGAGCGCTAATGATTAAGCAGTTTGCTTAAAGTGTAAAAAGAAGCCCGGCCAATGTGCCGGGCTTTTTGTTTGTTGAATCAATTCAGTATTTTAGGGTCTTTGGCTGATAAGTTGATTCAGGCGCGTAGCGGGATATTACCAAGTGCCGACATTGGGTGCAGAAGCCCAAGGCTCTTGCGGTGCCAGTGATTCACCATTTTGGATAAGCTCGATGGAAATACCATCAGGTGAGCGGATGAATGCCATGTGGCCATCGCGTGGCGGGCGGTTGATGACCACGCCTTGATCTGCCAAGTTCTGACAGACCTCATAAATATTATCGACGCCATAAGCCAAATGGCCGAAATTGCGGCCGCCGGTGTAATTTTCCGGATCCCAATTGTAGGTCAGCTCCAGTGTCGGGGCGCGGTCCCCTTGGCCACGTTCGATATCACTTTCTGTGGCCAGAAAAATAAGGGTAAAGCGTCCTTTTTCATTTTCGATGCGGCGGACTTCTTTCATGCCGAATTTGTTGACGTAAAAATCCAGTGATTCATCAATGTCGCGGATACGTACCATTGTGTGCAAATAGCGCATTCTCATTGTCCCTTTTTCAAAAGCCGCAAAAACTGAACATTATCTGATCGGATCACCATATTCAGTATAATTTATCAGCTAAAGCACAAATTGATGGCCATATAATGTGACAAGTAAATGAGGAGAACTGTGAAGTATGCAACTTAGCACTTGCGGCCACCCGTTAATGAAGTGTTAATCTACGCATCAGAATCAACTTCTGTTTAGCGCAGCAAGAGAGGAGGAGCACTGGCAATGGCTGACAAAACTATGTCGGATAAGCATATGACGGATAAATGCTCCACTGAAGATATTGGTGAACTGATCGAAGTTTCCGGAACCATCAAATGGTTCGACGTTGCCAAAGGCTACGGCTTTGTGGTGCCGGATGATAATTCTTTTTCAGATATTCTGCTGCATGTGACGATCCTGCGCCGTGATGGCTTTCAGGTTGTATCCGAAGGTGCGCGCATCGTTTGTGAAGTGCGTAACTCTGATCGTGGCTTGCAGTGTTTCAGAGTTGTATCGATTGATACAACCACGGCTGTGCATCCGGCATCTATGCCCCAGCGCACCCATTCCAGTGTTGTGCCATCCAGCGGGCTTGAGCGTGTGATTGTCAAGTGGTTCAACCGCACCAAAGGTTTTGGCTTTCTTACCCGCGGTGAGGGCACGGAAGACATTTTCATCCATATGGAAACCTTGCGTCGCTTCGGCATGGCTGAACTGCGTCCGGGCCAAGTGGTATTAATCCGTTTTGGCGATGGCGACAAAGGCTTGATGGCTGCAGAAATCCATCCGGATATCGGCACGCAAATGCCGGTTTCGCACTGATTAGTCCATCAGGGGTATTTCGCTGATTTGCAAAAGTCTGCTGAGGGCGGTTATCATCTTATCTGATAATAATTGAATGACGGGAGCACATATTATGGTGCGCAATGTGGTGCAGCGCTGTTTGGGCTTTATTGTCGTTTTGTTGATGGCGCTTTCTGTTCAAACAGCAGTCGCACAAGATAATGAGCCAATGCGTCTGGAAGTTGATGCTAATCCGCTGACTTTCATGACCAGTACCGGTGAACAGCAGATTGAGCTGGAAATTGCTGATACGGATGAAAGCCGTATGCGCGGGCTGATGTTTCGCACCGATTTACCGCTTCAGCGCGGCATGTTGTTTGACTTCAAACAAGTGCGGCTGGTGCTGATGTGGATGAAGAACACGCCACTACCGCTGGATATGGTTTTTCTGCATACGGACGGCAGAATTGCCGTGATCCGTGAAAATACCACGCCATTTTCAGAAAATATTGTTTCATCCGGCGAGCCGGTGGCCTATGTGATAGAGCTAAACGCAGGAATGGCTAAAAAGCTGGGGCTGAATGCCGGTGATAAAGCCGTGCATCCGGCCATTTGCGGGCGTTGTGATTAAGCTCGTTTTCGTTATGCCGTCTGCACAATAGTTTGGATTTGAGAATTTTTAAGGAAAGTTTCGTGACTGCTCTGGATGTAAAATATTTCGACCATAATGGTATGCGCTTTGCCTATCGTGAAGACGGAGCAGATGGTGCCTTAGCAGAAACGATCCTTCTTATTCATGGTTTTGCGTCGTCAAGTGTGGTTAATTGGGTTTCGCCCGGCTGGTTCCGCACGCTTGTTGAAGCTGGTTATCATGTGGTGGCGATTGATAATCGCGGCCATGGTTTTTCTGACAAGCCGCATGACAAAGAACTTTATTATCCGGCAATGATGGCGGCTGATGCGGCTGCACTGCTTGATCATCTGAATATTAAAAAGGCCCATGTTATGGGTTATTCGATGGGCGCACGGATTAGTGCATTTTTGGCGCTGGATTTCCCTGAAAAAGTACAAAGCCTTGTTTTTGGTGGTCTCGGCATTGGCATGGTAACCGGTGCGGGTGATTGGGAGCCGATTGGCGAAGCATTGCTTGCTGATGATCCGGATAGTGTTACCCATCCGCGCGGCCAAATGTTCCGCAAATTTGCCGATCAGACAAAAAGCGATCGTTTGGCGCTGGCCGCTTGTGTAATCACCTCTAAAGAACTGGTAACGGCACAGGCAATTGGCTCAATTGAACAACCGACCTTGGTGGCTGTCGGCACAAAAGATGATATTGCCGGCGACCCGCACGCATTGGCTGATCTATTACCTAACGGCACTGCCCTTGATATCCCGGATCGCGATCATATGTTAGCTGTGGGTGACAAAGTGTATAAGCAGGGTGTATTATCATTTTTGAGCCAGCATCGCTTTTGATAAGCGGTTAAGTCCTTTAAACGCCTAAAGACGATTGTTGAGTAAAAGATGACAGCGCAAAGTCCGGCCAAATTATCTGCAAATATCAGTCAGGTTGATCCGATCTGGCATGCTATACAAGCTGAAGCGGAAGAAGCGGCACGTAAAGACCCGCTGCTGGCATCGTTTTTCTATACATCGCTGATCAGTCAGCCAAGTCTGGAAGATGCTGTGGCACATCGTGTCTCCGAGCGTCTTGGCCATCAGGATTTAAGCGCTGATTTGCTGCGTCAGACATTTGCGGCGATGCGGGAGGGATGGCCTGAATGGTCGCGGGTTTTGCGCGTTGATATTCAGGCAGTATATGACCGTGATCCGGCCTATAACCGTTTTATGGATCCGGTGATGTATCTGAAAGGCTTTCATGCCATTCAGACCCATCGTCTGGCGCATTGGTTGTGGAATGAAGGCCGCGTTGATCTGGCCTATTATCTGCAAAGCCGCTCTTCAGCTGTTTTCCAGACCGATATTCATCCGGCGGCAAAATTTGGCAGCGGTATCTTTTTGGATCACGCAACTGGTCTGGTTGTGGGTGAAACAGCGGTTATTGAAGATAATGTTTCTATTTTGCACGCGGTAACGCTTGGCGGTACCGGTAAAATTGGTGGCGACAGACATCCAAAGATTCGTCACGGGGTGCTGATTGGCGCGGGCGCTAAGATTTTGGGCAATATTGAAATTGGTCATTGCTCGAAAATTGCCGCGGGTTCTGTGGTGCTGAAACCTGTGCCGAGCAATGTAACTGTTGCCGGTGTGCCGGCAAAAGTGATGGGTGAAACCGGTTGTGCCGAACCATCACGCGTGATGGATCACTCCATCAGCAATGATGAATAAGATCAGCTTTTAATAAACAGACACAAATGGGCGATGAGCCTTTACAATAATTCGGAGCGGGTGCATTAAGCCCGCTTAACATTCTAATCAGGAGAATCCGGTTGAAACCCGAAGAAATCAAAAAACTCGACGCTTATTTCAAACGGACTTTTGGTAATCCGTCTTTGCAGGTGAAGGCTCGTCCACGTAAGGATGATTCATGCGAATTATATCTGGATGATGAGTTTCTCGGCCTGATTTATGTCGATGAAGACGAAGAAGATGGTGAATTGTCCTACAACTTCTCCATGGCTATTCTGGACGTTGATCTCGACTAATTCAATTCATCCCCGTTTCGGCGGTTGAATTTATTAAAGCCCTGTTTGGTTCGTTCCGGCAGGGCTTTTCTTATGCGCCCATGCAAAGTTAGACGATTTTATAAGATTGAGATGGCTTGTAATGCTTAGCCTCAAGCAACATAGTTGAGGCAGAAGCGATAAAGATAAAAGCGGCTTTGGTTCTGATGAGTTGCAAAAAAAGAGGAGGTTTTATGCCGATTTATGCCTTTAATGGTCATGCACCAACCTATGATGATGTGAAAACCAACTGGATTGCGCCGGATGCGACTGCCATCGGCAAAGTGCATCTGGGAGAAAATGCCAGCCTGTGGTTTGGCGTGATTTTACGTGGCGACAACGAGCTGATTAAAATCGGTGCCAATAGTAACGTGCAGGAACATTGTGTGATGCACACGGATTATGGTTTTCCGCTGACAATCGGGGAGGGCTGCACCATTGGCCACCGCGCTATGCTGCATGGTTGCACGATTGGTGAAAACAGCTTGATTGGTATCGGCGCGATTGTGCTGAATGGTGCAAAAATCGGCAATAATTGTCTGGTTGGTGCCGGCGCGCTGGTGACAGAGGGAAAAGAATTTCCGGATAATTCACTGATTGTAGGTTCACCGGCACGGGTGGTACGCCAACTTGATGATGCAGCGGTTGCGAAGTTAAAAGAATCAGCACGCAATTATGTTGAGAAATCACATGCTTTCATGCGTGGGATGGAGCCGGTTTAACGGGCGCTCATGAAAAACCAACAAGGTGGTGGCAAGGACCTATTGCTTGCCACCTTGAATAATACGGAACTGGCGTCTTTTAGGTGCGGCTTTTTGGGCGGCCGGATTTTTATAAGAGTAGGCGGCATTTACCTGTGCTTTGGCTGCCTGCAAATTATCTTGCGTAATCGCAAATGAATAATCGATCTGATAAAATTCAATGGGATCTGCTTCCAGCCAAAAAGGGCTTTCATGCGCGGCGATTGCACCAATCCATTGCGTTTCGTCCTGATGCTGCACCGGCAGAATCAAAAGTTCGAACTGGTTTTGGCGATTTGCACGGCTGATGCCGGTCAGTTGCGCGCATAAAGGCATATTGTTTGCTGCAACACTGTGTAACATTTCTTCCGTAACAACCTGATCATTTTCACGCCATAGCGAAGCAAACAACTGATTGCCCAGTTCCTGACCATGGCGTGCGCAAAGGCGGGTGCCAGCCAAGCGAAACTGTACGCCACGTTTGGCCTTATGATGCAGAATGAAAATATCCGGCAAATAATCTGCCATCAGGCGCGGGGTAAAATGACGACGCAAAGGGATGTCGTGATTTTCACGCAAAGCGTGCCACGTGGTGGAAAGAAATTGCACTGCTGGTGTCAGTGCATGAGGGGCGCTGGAACGTGACAAAACAGGTTTCCGCTTAAAAATAGATTGTGCCGCACATCATGATATTGATGGTGCTGATGCGCATATATGGTGATTTGTCCTATCCAACAGGATTAAGCACTTGAATGCCAGCTTAACCCTTTACTCATCCACTGTTAGAATTTGTTAAGGTTAACGAGTTTGATGAAGTCTTTCAGAATTTGATTCCGAATTTCATGTTAACTAATTGATTTTATTGTAATATTAACAGTTCGACTTGTTTCTACTTTAAGTTTTCGGATGGGGGACAGTTCGCGCAGCCTGTCAAAAGTGTAGGCATCAGGCGGTGATTTGGTTAAATTTGTTAAGAATTGAAAAAGAGCGCTGAAGCCAAAAAAATAACCTATCTGTCTGATGAACAGTTCTTTTTTCAAGGCTGCACTCCATATGATATGAAGTGCAGCATGTGAAATGACGGGAATCAAAACTTCATGACAAATCATGATTCAAATGAAAGCTATGATGTGACTGATCAAATGGGTGGCGGTTCACCGCAACCGCAAAAGACACGCGAGCCGGTTTTCAATATTCCCGCTGTTATCATCGGCCTGATCGGGCTTTGTGGTGTGATTTATGTCGCCCAAAACTATCTGATATCTGAAGAGCATAATTTTATCTTCATGTTGAATTTTGCCTTCATTCCGGCACGCTTTACTTATGGTACCGGCTTTTATGATCCCGCTGCATTGTTCACCATGCTGAGTTATTCATTCATGCATGGCAGTTTTGCGCATTTGGCGGTTAATATGGTTTGGCTGGCAGCTTTCGGTTCGCCATTGGCTGGCCGCATCGGCACATCAAAGATTTTGATTTTCTGGGCGCTGACATCGATTGTCGCTGTTTTGACGCATTATGCCATTTATCCGACCAGCAATATTCCGCTGGTGGGGGCATCCGGTGCGATCTCCGGCATGATGGGTGCGGCGGCACGCTATGGCTTCAGACGCGTTCCAACCCATAGTGGTAATAAAAACATGTCGGCTTTTGCGGGCCCGTTACTGCCCGTTTTAACAACACTGACTTATCGCCCTGTCATAACCTTTGTTGGCATCTGGTTTATCATCAATATTATCACCGGTGTTTATTCGGCGCAGGAGGCAGGTCTGGCCTCTATTGCATGGGAAGCGCATATTGGCGGTTTTGTCGCTGGCTTCTTTGGTATTGCTTTGCTGGATCGGCCAAAGGAATATGATCGTTATTTTAAGCGCTAAACAGATGAAGTAACGGATCTGCTGCTTGCATAATTATAACGTCAGATCATGTTTAGTGACTTGATTTGTTTGATCTGACAGATCACCATGACGGAATACGGAAGCTTTTGGGGGAAGGGCTTTGGTTGTGAGAATAATGCATAAAACTAATAAGCAATATTGAGCTCGCATATCCGTAAATGGGAGGATTAATCATGACGGTTAAATCTATTCTGGAAAAAAAAGGGCGTGACGTCATCAGTGCGATGCCGAATGCGACCCTGTCAGAAGTTATCGCCATGCTCGCACGTCATCGTATCGGTGCTTTGGTGATATGTGATGAGGCACATGCGATTCTGGGGATCTTGTCAGAGCGTGATGTGGTGCGGATGCTTTCCGCACAAGGCCAAAAGGCATTGGATATGCCGGTGTCTGAAGTGATGACCAAAAAAGTCGAGACATGCCAGGAAAAGCACACCGTCAATCAGGTGATGGAAATCATGACACAGAAACGCTTCCGCCATATGCCGGTGGAACGTGACGGTAAGCTGGAAGGCATTATTTCTATTGGTGACGTGGTGAAGGCTCGTATTGAGCAGGTCGAGCGTGAAGCCGACGAGATTCGCAATTACATCGCGAGCGCATAATTTAAGCGCACATTCAATCGGATAAAGAAAAAGCGGCTATTTCCCATAGCCGCTTTTTTTATTTTCAAGGCTGCATGCTTATTTACTGCGCAGATAACGCTCGGCTGCATAAAGCGAAATAGCCGCTGCATTAGAAACGTTGAGTGATTTGATTTCACCTGGCATATCAAGGCGGGCAAGAGCTGAAACGGTTTCGCGGGTTTTTTGGCGAAGACCTTTACCTTCTGCACCCAGCACAAGCGCGATTTTGCCACCCGCTAAGGTCGCTTCCATTTCAGCAGAGCCTTCAGAATCAAGACCGATGGTCATAAAGCCAAGTTCGTGCAGCTCGCCCAGTGCCTCGGCAAGGTTGCGAACTTCAATATGATTGATCAGTTCCAGCGCACCGGAGGCAGATTTTGCCAATACACCTGATTCTTGCGGGCTGTGGCGGCTGGTGGTAATGAGTGCCTGCGCACCAAAAGCAACGGCTGAACGCATGATGGCGCCGACATTATGCGGATCAGTGACCTGATCCAGCACCAAAAGCAGCTGGCTGTCCTGCAAATCGCTGAGTTTTTGTGCTTTCAGCGGCTTTGCTTCAATCATCACACCCTGATGCACGGCTTCGCTGCCGGTTTCATTGTCGATATCGCGGGGTGTTACAATCTCAATCGGAAAGTTACGAGATTCGATATCTTCAATTTCAAGACGGGCGAGGGCGTTACGCGTCGCCAACATGCGGGTGATCTTGCGGTTCGGGTTTAAAACAGCGGCACGAACCGTGTGTAAACCATAGAGACGCACTAAATCATCAGACAATGCACGCGCATCTGTCGCCGGACGGGTGCTTTTACGGAAATTTTGTGCGGCAGGATTCGCATTCTGGTCACGAAACTGACGTCTCAGACGTGCGTAATGAGAATCTTTGGGTGTTTTTTTATTGTTGTCGGTGCTCATGGCGATTTTAATTTCTTCAAAGAGGAATTTGACTGTCTGCATACATGAAAAAGCTGCCTGAGTATGCCTATATTGAGTGAAAGGCTTAAAATGTGCCGGTTTTGCGCGGTTTTTTACGTGTTTTTGCGGCTTAGGCTGTTGAAAACAATCATCAATCATCACTTTCATAACCGCAAAAACCTGATTTTTTTGACAGGCTGTGGAAAGAATATGCATTTTTCTTCAAAGAATTGAGAATTGGCTGTTGACAGTTCGCGGCTCTATCGTCATAACGCCACCAACAGCGATTGATTGACAAATCAAAATGTTAAGTCACTCAAATCGTTGTGGAATGCCTAGTTGCTCGACTCCGCTGGCAGTGTAAGCTGGAGGAATGCCCGAGTGGTTAAAGGGGACGGACTGTAAATCCGTTGGCTAAGCCTACGTTGGTTCAAATCCAACTTCCTCCACCACTGCCGGAGCGGATGTCAAATGCGCGGGTATAGCTCAATGGTAGAGCAGCAGCCTTCCAAGCTGAATACGCGGGTTCGATTCCCGCTACCCGCTCCAGAGTTTCGAGAGCGAACTGGCGTAAAGTTTTCATGAAGCGGACGGGAAACCGGTCCGTTTTTCTGTATTAAACGCCGGTATGGATACCTGTGCTGGCACGCAAGCAGTTCTAAAAGAAGAGAACAACGGCGATGGCTAAGAGTAAATTCGAACGTAACAAACCGCACGTTAACATCGGCACCATCGGTCACGTTGACCATGGTAAGACCTCGTTGACAGCAGCTATCACCAAATTCTTTGGTGACTTCCGCGCATACGACCAGATCGATGCTGCACCGGAAGAAAAAGCACGTGGTATCACCATTTCAACTTCCCACGTTGAATATGAAACCGAAAACCGTCACTATGCACACGTCGACTGCCCAGGTCACGCTGACTATGTTAAGAACATGATCACCGGTGCTGCTCAGATGGACGGCGCGATCCTCGTTGTTAACGCTGCTGATGGTCCAATGCCACAGACCCGTGAGCACATTCTGCTTGCTCGTCAGGTTGGTGTTCCTGCGATCGTTGTCTTCTTGAACAAAGTTGACCAGGTTGACGATGCTGAACTGCTCGAACTCGTAGAAATGGAAGTTCGTGAACTTCTGTCGAAATACGACTTCCCGGGCGACGATATTCCGGTCATCAAGGGCTCGGCTCTTGCAGCTCTGGAAGATTCAGACAAAACCATTGGTGAAGATGCAATCCGCGAACTGATGGCAGCTGTTGACAGCTACATCCCAACTCCGGAACGTCCTGTTGATCAGCCGTTCCTGATGCCAATCGAAGACGTATTCTCGATCTCCGGCCGTGGTACAGTTGTTACCGGTCGTGTAGAGCGCGGTATCGTTAAAGTTGGTGAAGAAGTTGAAATCGTGGGCATCAAGCCTACCGGCAAGACAACTGTTACCGGCGTTGAAATGTTCCGCAAGCTGCTCGATCAGGGTCAGGCTGGCGATAACATCGGTGCGCTCGTACGTGGTGTAGGCCGTGAAGACGTTGAACGTGGTCAGGTTCTCTGCAAGCCAGGTTCCGTTAAGCCACACACCAAGTTCAAGGCAGAAGCCTATATTCTGACCAAGGAAGAAGGCGGCCGTCATACTCCGTTCTTCACCAACTATCGTCCTCAGTTCTACTTCCGTACAACTGACGTTACCGGTATTGTAACCTTGCCAGAAGGCGTTGAAATGGTTATGCCAGGTGACAACGTTTCTGTTGATGTTGCGCTGATCGTACCTATCGCTATGGAAGAAAAGCTCCGCTTTGCTATCCGCGAAGGTGGCCGTACCGTTGGTGCCGGCGTCGTCGCTTCCATCATCGAATAAAAAATATGCTGATCAGTGAAAATAATTGCTGATCAGCGCTTTTTAGTGCTTGATGTTTCAAAATTTGAGCGCTAAGAGGTTGAAAGAATTCAGACATCAGATTCTCTGGTGTCAAATACAAGAGCCTTTAGGTTCAAGTATTTAGGGGTATAGCTCAGTTGGTAGAGCGACGGTCTCCAAAACCGTAGGTCGCGGGTTCGAGCCCTGCTGCCCCTGCCATTTAGTTGGGCGCCGCATAGTGTAAAGCTGTGCTGCGCTCAATTTCGTTTTAAGGCCAATGATATTTAAGTGTTGAATATTGTTGGGTGAGCACGTCCTTAGCCTTTGAGGTGAGGGGAGTGTCCGAAGGGTCTTTTCTCTGGATGAGCGCAGTTTGCGGGCGGCTGTTTTACTTTCGTTAACGTCTGGGCTTGTATTTTTTGAGAATCGGTTCTATGTAACGTCAACAGACACGCGGTGCGTGGAGCTGAATCATCAGCTTTGCGTGCCGTAGATGCGTGAGTTAAAGTTTGATTCGCTGTTTGAATCATTTTTTATCACGCCAGATCAATGACAGAGTGACAAATGGCATCTAAGACGAATCCTTTTACATTTTTGCAGCAGGTTCGTGCTGAAACGGCTAAGGTTACATGGCCTTCACGGCGTGAAACTGTTATTTCCACAATTATGGTGGTTGTAATGGCGTTTGTTGCAGCTGCATTTTTCTTTCTTGCGGATCAGCTTATGGCTTATGTTGTTGAGTTGATACTTGGTCTCGGACGCTGACGGTTTATACGGGAGTAACGGGATGACTGCACGCTGGTACATTGTTCATGCCTATTCGAACTTTGAAAAAAAGGTTGCTGACGACATTCAGCTGAAAGCAGACCAAAAAGGTCTGTCGCACCTGATCGAACAGATTATCGTTCCGACCGAAAAGGTTGTGGAAGTGCGTCGTGGCCGTAAGGTCGATGCAGAGCGTAAGTTCTTTCCGGGTTATGTGTTGATTAAAGCGAATTTGACAGATGCTCTGTTCTCGCTGATCAAAAACACATCGCGCGTAACCGGTTTTTTGGGTGATCCAAATCCGGTTGCTATCCCTGTGCGTGAAATCGAGCAGATTTTGGCGCAGGTTCAGGAAGGTGTTGATCGTCCGAAGGCATCTGTATCCTTTGAAGTTGGTGAGCAGGTTCGTGTTTCTGACGGTCCGTTCGCATCCTTCAATGGTATCGTACAGGAAGTTGAAGAAGAGCGTTCACGCCTCAAGGTCGAAGTTTCGATCTTTGGCCGCGCTACTCCTGTGGATCTCGAATTCGGTCAGGTTGAAAAGCTCTGATCGTTTTATGGCGGCCTTAGTGCCGCCCGCCGCATTGTAAATGCGGTGTGAGGTGGAAGGTAAGCCGGCTTTAGCCGGTCGGTAAGTCAGACCACCGAACTGCACTGCCAATTTAATTGGCGTTTTAAAGAGTCGCCGGCTTGCCGGCATATCAATGAAAGCAGAATGCAATGGCTAAAAAAGTTGCAGGTCAGCTCAAACTGCAGGTTGCTGCAGGTGCTGCCAACCCTTCACCACCAATTGGTCCGGCTCTCGGTCAGCGTGGTATCAATATCATGGAATTCTGTAAGGCATTTAACGCTGCCTCACAGGATATGGAAAAGGGTTCCCCGATTCCAGTCGTGATCACCTATTACCAGGATAAGTCTTTCACTTTTGTGATGAAGACTCCGCCTGTTGCTTACTTCTTGAAAAAGGCTGCTAATCTGAAGTCCGGTTCGAAAGAGCCAGGCAAGGTTAAAGCCGGTACAATTTCACGTGATAAAGTCCGTGAAATTGCAGAAGCTAAGATGAAAGACCTGAGCGCAGCTGACATCGAAGCAGCTATGCGTATGGTTGAAGGTTCTGCCCGTTCGATGGGCCTGGAAGTGGTGGGCTGATCTGATGGCGAAATTATCAAAGCGTGTAGCTAAGATTCGTGAAGGTTTGGATCACGATAAGCTTTATGACTTGTCGACCGCTATCAGCGTAGTCAAGGAACGTGCTGTTGCGAAATTTGATGAAACCATCGAAATCGCAATGAACCTCGGCGTTGACCCACGTCATGCTGACCAGATGGTTCGCGGCGTTGTTAACTTGCCAAACGGTACAGGCCGTACAGTTCGTGTTGCTGTTTTTGCTCGTGGCGATAAAGCTGAAGAAGCTAAAAAAGCCGGTGCAGACATTGTTGGCGCAGAAGACCTGTTCGAAATCGTCAATGGCGGCAAGATCGAGTTCGATCGCTGCATTGCAACCCCTGACATGATGCCACTTGTTGGTCGTCTGGGTAAGGTTCTCGGACCGCGCGGCATGATGCCAAACCCTAAAGTCGGTACTGTTACCGTTGATGTTGCAGCAGCTGTTGCAGCTTCCAAGGGTGGTGCAGTTGAATTCCGCGTTGAAAAAGCTGGTATTATCCATGCTGGTATCGGCAAGGTTTCATTCGACAATAAGGCTCTGGAAGAAAACATCCGCGCATTTGCTGATGCAGTTCTGAAGGCAAAGCCTGTTGCTGCCAAGGGTGAATACCTGAAGCGCGTATCGCTTTCTTCAACCATGGGCGTTGGCGTCAAAGTAGAGACAGCCTCCGTTAAAGTTGAAGCTTAATAATTTGCTTGTCTGCTGAAACCTCAGCGGGCAAGCACTTTCATTCCGGGCTGCAAGGCCCGGATAGCTGAACGAAAGTTCAGTTATCCTGTCCGAGATTGTGGGTGGCGTAAGTCTTAAATTTAGCCTGCATGAGACGTGGAATAACCAGGTTTAGCGCTAGTCGCAATTCAAGGTTTGAACCGTAGTTGCTTTTATAATGCCGGTGTATGCCGCTTGTAAAAGGGACAGGAGACCAAGCGTCTGAATGTTTCTTTGAAATATTCAGGCTAAGGCAAACCGGCAATTGCATTTTTATGTAATTGTCTACTGGAGAGACACCGTGGATAGAGCGGAAAAACGCGAATTTGTCACATGGCTGAACAGCACTTTTAACGAGTCTGGTTCTGTCGTTGTGGCTCACTATACCGGTCTCACTGTTTCGCAGATGAGCGATCTTCGCTCCAAAATGCGCGAAGCTGGTGGTTCCGTTAAAGTCGCGAAAAACCGCCTTGCCAAAATCGCTCTTCAGGGCACGGAAGCTGAAGGTATCGCAGAGCTTTTCACAGGTCAGACTGTAATTGCTTATGCAGAAGATCCTATCAGCGCTCCTAAAGTAGCAGTTGAGTTCGCCAAAGCTAACGACAAGCTCGTTATCCTTGGTGGTGCAATGGGCGCAACCAACCTTGATGCCGAAGGCGTTAAGTCACTTGCTTCCTTGCCGTCACTCGACGAACTGCGCGCAAAGTTGGTTGGTATGATCCAAACACCAGCACAGCGTCTTGCAGTACTTACAAGCGCACCAGCAGGCCAAATCGCCCGCGTAATTGGCGCGCACGCCCGGAAGAACGAGGCGGCTTAAGGCCGTTTCTCGCTGTCAATTGTTCAAACCTTTAAACTAAGGAATACTAAAATGGCTGATCTCGCAAAGATCGTTGAAGACCTCTCAGCACTGACCGTTCTCGAAGCTGCAGAATTGTCCAAGCTTCTGGAAGAAAAGTGGGGCGTTTCCGCTGCTGCTCCAGTTGCTGTTGCTGCTGCTGGTGGCGCTGCTGCCGGTGCTGCTGTTGAAGAAAAGACCGAATTCGACGTAATCCTCGTCGATGGCGGCGCATCCAAGATCAACGTGATCAAGGAAGTTCGCGCAATCACCGGTCTTGGTCTGAAAGAAGCTAAAGACCTCGTTGAAGGTGCACCTAAAGCTGTTAAAGAAGGTGCAGCTAAAGACGAAGCAGAAAAAATCAAAGCACAGCTCGAAGCAGCTGGCGCTAAGATCGAACTTAAGTAAGTTCTTATCTCCGGCAGATGCTCTTGCATCTGCCGGTTCTCTGCATTATCAGTAGATTTATGCAGACTAGTTGGTACCGAACCCTTTTCCTGACTACACTCAAAGTGGTCAGGAAACGGGTTTTGTCCCGTTCAGGTGACCGCCGTCAGGCGGCGAGTAATAAAGGCCGCAAGGCGTGAGCAAGGCCGCAAGGCTATAGAACGAGGAGCGACGATGGCTCAGACCCATTCTTTCAATGGTCGCAAGCGCGTACGCAAGTTTTTCGGTAAGATCCCTGAGGTCGCCGAGATGCCGAACCTGATTGAGGTTCAAAAAGCATCTTACGACCAGTTCCTCATGGTAGAGGAACCAGCAGGCGGGCGTCTTGACGAAGGTTTGCAGGCCGTTTTCAAGTCTGTTTTTCCGATACAGGACTTTTCCGGCGCATCGATGCTTGAATTCGTTTCCTACGAGTTTGAGGCGCCGAAATTTGACGTTGACGAATGCCGTCAGCGTGATCTGACCTATTCCGCGCCATTAAAAGTGACTTTGCGTCTGATCGTATTCGATATTGACGAAGATACCGGCGCGAAATCTATTAAGGATATTAAAGAGCAGGATGTTTACATGGGCGATATGCCGCTCATGACAGACAACGGCACCTTTATCGTTAATGGTACTGAGCGTGTTATCGTGTCTCAGATGCACCGTTCACCTGGTGTATTCTTCGATCACGACAAGGGTAAGACACACTCATCCGGTAAATTGCTTTTTGCATCCCGCGTCATTCCTTACCGTGGTTCATGGCTCGATATCGAATTCGATGCCAAGGACGTGGTTTTTGCGCGTATCGACCGTCGCCGTAAGCTGCCTGTCACAAGCTTGCTGATGGCGCTCGGCATGGATGGCGAAGAAATTCTTTCAACCTTCTACAACACCGTTACCTATACGCGTGACGGTGATGACTGGCGCATGCCTTATTCGGCAGAGCGCTTCAAAGGCATGAAAGTTATTTCTGACCTTATCGATGCTGATACCGGTGAAGTTGTTCTCGAAGCCGGCAAGAAACTTACAGCGCGTGCTGCCCGTCAGCTGGCTGAGAAGGGCCTCAAGGCTATCAAGGTCACCGAAGATGATCTGTTCGGCTCATATCTGGCTGAAGATATCGTCAATTACGAAACCGGTGAAATCTTCCTTGAAGCCGGTGATGAGCTTGACGAAAAGACACTTAAGGTTCTGATTGAAACCGGCGTTGATGAAATCAACACGCTGGATATCGACCATGTGAACATTGGTGCCTATATTCGCAATACACTGGCTGCTGACAAGAATGAAAGCCGTCAGGATGCACTGTTTGACATCTATCGTGTCATGCGTCCTGGTGAGCCGCCGACCATGGATTCTGCGGAAGCCATGTTCCATTCGCTGTTTTTTGATGCAGAACGTTATGATCTCTCCGCGGTTGGCCGTGTGAAGATGAACATGCGTCTTGATGTTGATGCTGAAGACACAGTTCGTGTACTGCGCAAAGAAGACATTGTTGCTGTTGTTAAAATGCTGGTTGAACTGCGCGATGGTCGCGGTGAAATCGACGATATTGACAACCTCGGCAACCGTCGTGTGCGTTCAGTCGGCGAATTGATGGAAAATCAGTATCGCGTTGGTTTGCTGCGTATGGAACGCGCAATCAAAGAGCGTATGTCGTCGATCGAAATTGATACTGTCATGCCGCAGGATCTCATCAACGCGAAGCCTGCTGCTGCAGCTGTGCGTGAGTTCTTCGGTTCTTCCCAGCTTTCACAGTTTATGGATCAGACCAACCCGTTGTCTGAAATTACCCATAAGCGTCGTCTTTCGGCTCTCGGACCCGGTGGTCTGACCCGTGAGCGTGCAGGCTTTGAAGTTCGTGACGTTCATCCGACACACTATGGTCGTATCTGCCCGATTGAAACACCGGAAGGTCCGAATATCGGTCTGATCAACTCTTTGGCAACCTTTGCCCGTGTCAACAAATACGGCTTCATTGAGAGCCCGTATCGTAAGATCGTTGACGGCAAAGTTACCAATGATGTGGTGTATCTGTCTGCAATGGAAGAAGCCAAGCACTCAGTTGCACAGGCAAACGCCATTATCGACGATAACGGTCACTTTGTTGATGAATTCGTTGTCTGCCGTCATGCCGGCGAAGTGATGATGATGCCGCGTGAAAACGTGGATCTGATGGACGTTTCGCCCAAGCAGTTGGTGTCTGTTGCTGCAGCGCTTATTCCGTTCCTTGAAAACGATGACGCGAACCGCGCATTGATGGGTTCGAACATGCAGCGTCAGGCCGTGCCTCTGGTACGTGCGGAAGCTCCGTTCGTCGGTACCGGTATGGAACCGATTGTGGCACGCGACTCCGGTGCTGCGATTGCTGCACGTCGCGGTGGTATTGTTGATCAGGTGGATGCGACCCGTATCGTTATCCGTGCAACCGAAGATCTGGATCCGTCCAAGTCCGGTGTTGATATTTATCGCCTGATGAAGTTCCAGCGCTCCAACCAGAACACCTGTATTAACCAGCGTCCACTGGTGCGTGTAGGTGATCGCATCGGTAAGGGTGACATCATCGCTGATGGTCCTTCGACTGATCTTGGTGATCTGGCGCTTGGCCGTAACGTGCTGGTCGCGTTTATGCCTTGGAACGGCTACAACTACGAAGACTCCATCCTGCTGTCTGAAAAGATTGTTTCCGATGACGTCTTCACTTCGATCCATATCGAAGAATTTGAAGTAGCGGCTCGTGATACCAAGCTCGGACCTGAAGAAATCACCCGTGATATTCCTAACGTTTCGGAAGAAGCGCTGAAGAATCTCGACGAAGCCGGTATTGTTTATATCGGTGCCGAAGTGAACCCGGGCGACATTCTGGTCGGTAAGATCACACCAAAGGGCGAAAGCCCGATGACACCGGAAGAAAAGCTCTTGCGTGCCATCTTTGGTGAAAAGGCTTCTGACGTCCGTGACACCTCAATGCGTATGCCTCCGGGAACATACGGTACTATCGTTGAAGTTCGCGTTTTCAATCGCCACGGCATTGAAAAAGACGAACGTGCAATGGCTATTGAACGTGAAGAAATCGAACGTCTTGCAAAAGACCGCGATGACGAACAGGCCATTCTCGACCGCAATACCTATGGCCGTCTGGTAGATACGCTGGAAGGCAAAGTCGCGATTGCAGGTCCTAAGGGCTTCAAAAAAGGCGGCGCACTGACCCGTGATGTGATCTCGGAATATCCGCGTTCACAATGGTGGCAGTTTGCTGTTGAAGACGAAAAGCTTCAGGGTGAAATTGAAGCGCTTCGCAACCAGTACGACGAATCCAAGAAGATGCTTGAAGCACGCTTCATGGATAAGGTTGAAAAGGTTCAGCGCGGCGACGAAATGGCCCCTGGCGTCATGAAGATGGTCAAGGTCTTTGTTGCTGTTAAGCGCAAGATCCAGCCAGGCGATAAGATGGCCGGTCGTCACGGTAACAAGGGTGTGGTTTCCCGCATTCTGCCTGTTGAAGACATGCCGTTCCTGGAAGATGGTACACATGCGGATATCGTGCTCAACCCGTTGGGTGTGCCGTCCCGTATGAACGTGGGTCAGATTCTTGAAACGCATCTGGGCTGGGCTTGTGCCGGTATGGGTCGTAAGATCGGTGAGCTGATCGACGCCTATAAGAAGACTGCAAATATTCAGCCGCTGCGCGATACTCTGGAAAATATCTATCCGGACAATGACCGCAACGAGCCTGTCCGCAACTATGATGATGAGTCGGTTCTGACACTGGCTAATCAGGTAAAACGCGGCGTGTCGATTGCCACACCTGTCTTTGACGGTGCTGTGGAAGCCGATATCAATGCGATGCTGACAGATGCAGGCTTGGCAACATCGGGTCAGTCAACTCTTTATGATGGTCGTACCGGTGAGCCGTTCGATCGTCAGGTGACCATGGGCTACATCTATATGTTGAAGCTCCATCACTTGGTTGACGACAAGATTCATGCTCGTTCGATCGGACCTTACTCGCTCGTCACACAGCAGCCGCTGGGTGGTAAAGCGCAGTTCGGTGGTCAGCGCTTCGGTGAAATGGAAGTCTGGGCTCTGGAAGCTTACGGTGCAGCATATACCTTGCAGGAAATGCTCACAGTTAAGTCTGACGACGTGGCCGGCCGTACCAAAGTCTACGAAGCTATCGTACGTGGTGATGACACATTTGAAGCTGGTATTCCTGAGAGCTTTAACGTTCTCGTCAAGGAAATGCGCTCGCTGGGTCTCAACGTACAGCTTGATGACACCCGTGACGGTCATCCGCAGCTGCCGGACGCAGCCGAATAAATTTTACAGGCGCGCTATGGTTTTCCATAGTGCGCCCGTATTGTCAGTTTAGACGGCAGTTTTTAGCGAATTCTATTTACGGTGATAAGGTATCCTCCTCTATCGCTGACGACACATAGGGCGGCGGATCGCCCTCAAGGAGAACGGCATGAACCAAGAGGTCATGAATCTTTTCAATCCTCAGGCTCCGGCGCAGACGTTCGATTCCATCAGAATCTCGATCGCCAGCCCTGAGAAGATTCTGTCCTGGTCATACGGCGAGATCAAAAAGCCGGAGACGATCAACTATCGTACGTTCAAGCCTGAACGCGATGGTCTTTTCTGTGCGCGCATCTTTGGCCCGATCAAGGATTACGAATGCTTGTGCGGTAAGTACAAGCGTATGAAATACAAAGGCATCATCTGCGAAAAATGCGGCGTTGAAGTCACATTATCGCGCGTACGTCGTGAGCGCATGGGTCATATTGAACTCGCTGCTCCGGTTGCGCATATCTGGTTCCTGAAATCCCTGCCAAGCCGCATCGGTACACTGATGGATATGACGCTCAAGGATATTGAGCGTGTTCTGTATTTTGAAAACTACATCGTTACCGAGCCAGGTCTGACTTCCCTGAAAGAGCATCAGCTGCTTTCAGAAGAAGAATATATGATCGCGGTTGACGAATTCGGTGAAGATCAGTTCACAGCGCTTATTGGTGCGGAAGCAATCTATGAAATGCTGGCCGCTATGGATCTGGCAAAGATTGCTGCCGATCTGCGCGTTGAACTGGCTGAAACCACATCAGAACTTAAAACTAAGAAGCTGATGCGTCGCCTGAAGATCGTTGAAAACTTCATGGAATCAGGCAACCGTCCTGAGTGGATGATCATGAAGACCGTTCCGGTTATTCCACCGGATCTGCGTCCTCTGGTGCCGCTGGATGGCGGTCGTTTTGCGACTTCCGATCTGAACGACCTTTACCGCCGCGTGATCAACCGTAACAACCGCTTGAAGCGTTTGATCGAACTGCGTGCGCCTGGCATCATTATCCGCAACGAAAAGCGTATGCTTCAGGAAGCAGTTGATGCGCTGTTTGATAACGGTCGTCGTGGCCGCGTCATCACCGGTGCGAACAAGCGTCCGCTGAAGTCCCTTTCAGATATGCTGAAGGGTAAGCAGGGTCGTTTCCGTCAGAACTTGCTCGGTAAGCGCGTCGACTATTCCGGTCGTTCGGTTATCGTGACCGGTCCTGAACTGAAATTGCACCAGTGTGGCCTGCCGAAGAAAATGGCTTTGGAACTCTTCAAACCATTCATCTACGCACGTCTTGACGCCAAGGGCTTCTCTTCAACTGTTAAACAGGCGAAGAAGCTGGTTGAAAAAGAACGCCCAGAAGTCTGGGATATTCTTGACGAAGTGATCCGTGAGCATCCGGTTCTTCTGAACCGTGCGCCAACGCTGCACCGTCTTGGTATTCAGGCTTTTGAACCTGTGCTGATTGAAGGTAAGGCAATCCAGCTGCATCCGCTCGTATGTACTGCGTTTAACGCGGACTTTGACGGTGACCAGATGGCTGTTCACGTGCCGCTGTCTTTGGAAGCACAGCTTGAAGCACGCGTTCTGATGATGTCGACCAACAATATTCTGCATCCTGCAAACGGTCTGCCGATTATTGTTCCTTCGCAGGATATGGTTCTCGGTCTCTACTATCTGTCGATTGTTGCAGATAACGAACCTGGTCAGGGTATGGTGTTTGCCGATATGGGCGAATTGCATCATGCGCTGGAAAGCAAAGTTATTACCCTGCACACCAAGATCAAAGGTCGTTACAAGACTGTTGATGCAGATGGTAACCCTGTTTCAAAGATCTATGACACCACGCCTGGTCGTCTGATTTTGGGTGAATTGCTGCCGAAGAACGTCAATGTTCCTTTCGACATCTGCAATCAGGAAATGACCAAGAAGAACATCTCCAAGATGATCGATCTGGTTTACCGTCATTGCGGCCAGAAAGAGACAGTGATCTTCTGTGACCGCGTGATGCAGCTTGGTTTTGCTCATGCGTGCCGCGCCGGTATTTCCTTTGGTAAGGATGACATGGTCATTCCTGACACCAAGGCGAAGATCGTTGCCGACACTGAAGCTTTGGCTACCGAATATGAACAGCAGTACAATGACGGTCTGATTACTCAGGGCGAAAAGTACAACAAGGTTGTTGATGCCTGGGGTAAAGCCACCGACAAGATTACTGAAGAAATGATGGCTCGTATTAAGGCCGTTGAATTTGATCCGGTAACCGGTCGTCAGAAGCAGATGAACTCGATCTACATGATGTCGCATTCCGGTGCGCGTGGATCGGTCAACCAGATGCGTCAGCTTGGCGGTATGCGTGGTCTGATGGCCAAGCCTTCAGGTGAGATTATCGAAACACCGATTATCTCGAACTTTAAAGAAGGACTGACTGTTAACGAATACTTCAACTCCACACACGGTGCCCGTAAGGGTCTTGCCGATACGGCGTTGAAGACTGCGAACTCCGGTTACCTGACACGTCGTCTTGTTGACGTGGCACAGGATGCGATCATCTCTGAAGTTGATTGTGGTGCTGATATTGGTCTGACCATGCAGCCTATCGTCGATGCCGGTCAGATCGTGGCCTCGATTGGTCAGCGTGTTCTCGGCCGTACAGCTCTCGATGCTATCTTGCATCCGCTGACAGCTGAAGTGATCGTTGAAGCCGGTCAGATGATTGAAGAACAGCATGTCGATCTGATCGAAAAAGCTGGTATTCAGTCCATCCGCATCCGCTCGGCTCTGACCTGTCAGACACGTAACGGCGTTTGCGCCAAGTGCTATGGTCGTGACCTTGCACGCGGTACTCCGGTTAACCAGGGTGAAGCGGTTGGTGTTATTGCTGCGCAGTCCATCGGTGAGCCTGGTACTCAGCTGACCATGCGTACGTTCCACTTGGGCGGTACAGCGCAGGTTGTTGATAGTTCTTACCTTGAAGCCTCTTATGAAGGCACAGTCACATTGCGTAACCGCAACGTGGTACGTAACTCTGACGGCCAGCTGGTTGTCATGGGTCGTAACATGGCTGTTGTCATCATGGATGCCGGTGGCAAAGAACGTGCAAGCCATCGTGTTACCTACGGTTCACGTCTGTTCGTGGATGAGGGTGATGCAGTCCGTCGCGGTCAGCGTATTGCGGAATGGGATCCGTATACCCGTCCGATCGTTACCGAAGTTGAAGGTATTGCTGAGTTTGAAGACCTCGTTGATGGTCTCTCGGTTCAGGAAACCACCGATGAATCAACCGGTATCACCAAGCGCGTTGTTATCGACTGGCGTTCAACACCACGTGGTGCAGATCTGAAGCCGGCACTTGTCATTAAAGACAAGAGCGGCAAGATCGCTAAGCTTTCAAAGGGTGGCGAAGCCCGCTTCCAGCTCTCTGTCGAAACCATTCTTTCGATTGAGCCGGGCGCAACGGTTAAAGCCGGTGACGTTATTGCACGTCTTCCGCTTGAAAGTGCCAAGACCAAGGATATTACCGGTGGTCTGCCGCGCGTTGCTGAATTGTTCGAAGCACGTCGTCCGAAGGATCATGCGATCATCGCTGAAATCGATGGTACAATCCGCTTCGGTCGTGACTACAAGAACAAGCGTCGTATTGTTATTGAGCCAAGTGACAGCACGATTGAACCAGCAGAATATCTGATCCCTAAGGGTAAGCCTTTCCATCTTCAGGATGGCGATGCGATCGAAAAGGGTGATTACATTCTCGATGGTAACCCGGCACCACACGACATTCTTGCTATTAAGGGTGTTGAAGCGCTGGCGTCCTATCTGGTTAATGAAATCCAGGAAGTCTACCGTCTACAGGGCGTGTTGATCAACGATAAGCACATTGAAGTCATCGTACGTCAGATGTTGCAGAAAGTTGAAATCACCGAATCCGGCGATAGCGGTTACATTCCGGGTGATCATGTTGACCGCATCGAACTCGATGAAATCAACGATCGTCTGATCGAAGAAGGCAAGAAGCCAGGTGTTGGTACTCCGGTACTCTTGGGTATTACCAAGGCTTCGTTGCAGACACCTTCGTTCATCTCTGCTGCTTCCTTCCAGGAAACAACACGCGTTCTGACCGAAGCTGCTGTTGCTGGTAAGATGGATACATTGCAGGGTCTGAAGGAAAACGTGATTGTTGGTCGTCTGATCCCGGCAGGTACCGGTGGCATGACCAACCAGATCCGCCGGATCGCTTCTGCTCGTGATGAACTGATCATCGATGAGCGCAAGAAATCTTCCGGTGCTGCAACAGCAGATGCCATGTTGGTTGATATGACCAAAGGCGCTGCCGAGTAAGAAATAAGAAAGCGGCCTGAATTTCAGGCCGCTTTTTTCATATCTTGATAGTTATTAAAAAAAAGACCGCCGGTGAGGGCGGTCTTTTTTTGTTTGTAATGCCAAGACTTATTCTTCGTCTTCTTCTTCATCGTCACCATCAAATTCGATGAGGGCAACTTCGCCGCCACGGGCAGTTTCCCATGCGCTGCGGTGCGGTTCTTCATCCGGCTGATCTTCAATTGTGCCAACTTCAAGAAGTTCGGCTTCATGATAGCCTTCTTCAGCCAGAATGCTCAAAGCCAGATCTACGAGATTTTCATCTTCTTTGTTGGTGAGGAGGAGATGGACTTCGATTGATTCATCGCTGCCTTCATTCCAGACATCGGCGATGATGAGATGAACCGGAAGATCGGTTTTCGGTGTTTCAGTTGTGGAAGACATCAGGGAATCCTTGAAATTTCGTTTGCTTTTCGACTCAGTCGTGGTTGAATAGCTTTTGTTAGGGCTGACCGCCATCCTAAACGGTTAAAACATCGTTGACGATGCGAAATAATTGCTGGTCCCCGTATTTCGGCATGTTTGCACTGCCCAATTCGTTAAAAATTCCTTAACAGACCGGCTGTTTTAAGAAAGTTAAGGCACAGACCTTGACGCGGGGGCATTAAACGCGTATCAGCAGCCCATCTGAGCCGATGTGAGACAGGCTTTTTCGGGGTGACACATCCTGAAGTTAGTCTCAAACAGGGTTCGTTTTACTTACGAAATGCAACTTGCCGTTCGCATGAAACGAGAGTTTCCTCTGCTTTTGTTCGGGATGGATACCGCTAGGTACGCTATACCCGAATTTGTGCATGTTTATAGCGTAGAAACGGCCCGATTGGGCAGAGATACGAGATTTTTAAAAGAGGAAGGTGCTATGCCTACCGTAAACCAGTTGATCCGCAAGCCGCGCACTGCGCCGGTAAAGCGTAATAAAGTGCCTGCTTTGCAGGCGAATCCGCAAAAACGTGGCGTTTGCACCCGCGTTTACACCACAACCCCTAAGAAGCCTAACTCGGCTCTTCGTAAGGTTGCCAAAATCCGTTTGACCAATGGCTTTGAAGTCATCGGTTACATTCCGGGTGAGGGGCACAACCTTCAGGAGCACTCCGTGGTCATGATCCGCGGCGGCCGCGTAAAGGATTTGCCGGGTGTGCGTTACCACATCATTCGTGGTGTGCTTGATACACAGGGTGTTAAAAACCGTAAGCAGCGTCGTTCGCTGTATGGTGCTAAGCGTCCTAAATAAGAATTTTCCGGGGATACCGGCCGCCATAGTGGCGAGTTGAGCCCGATGTAATTGAAAGACTAGAATATATGTCTAGACGCCATAAAGCTGAGAAGCGTGAGATCAATCCGGATCCAAAGTTTGGAGATCTCGTCATCACCAAGTTCATGAATGCAGTAATGCTTCATGGTAAGAAGTCGACTGCTGAAGGTATCGTTTACGGCGCGTTGTCCGCGATCGAAGCGAAAGCTAAGCAGGAGCCGCTTGCCCTGTTCCATCAGGCGCTTGATAACGTAGCTCCGCACGTTGAAGTGCGTTCGCGTCGCGTTGGTGGTGCAACCTATCAGGTTCCGGTTGACGTTCGCCCAGATCGCCGTCAGGCACTGGCGATCCGTTGGTTGATCAATGCTGCTCGCAGCCGCAACGAAACCACCATGGTTGATCGTTTGTCCGGTGAGTTGCTTGATGCAGCTAACAACCGTGGTTCTGCTGTTAAGAAGCGTGAAGATACGCATCGTATGGCAGAAGCAAACCGCGCCTTCTCGCATTACCGTTGGTAATCATCGAACTCTATTCAAAGAGCAGAAAACATGTCCCGCGAATATAAAATCGAAGACTACCGTAACTTTGGTATTATGGCTCACATCGATGCCGGTAAGACCACGACTTCGGAACGTATCCTGTTTTACACCGGTAAAAACCATAAGATTGGTGAAACCCACGACGGTTCCGCCACTATGGACTGGATGGCGCAGGAGCAGGAACGCGGTATTACGATTACTTCTGCTGCTACAACAACTTTCTGGCAGGGTCGTGATGGCAAGAAGCGTCGCTTCAACATCATTGACACCCCGGGTCACGTTGACTTCACCATTGAAGTTGAGCGTTCCCTGCGTGTGCTCGATGGTGCAATTGCACTTCTCGATGCGAATGCCGGTGTAGAGCCGCAGACTGAAACCGTATGGCGTCAGGCTGAAAAGTACCATGTACCTCGTATGGTGCTGGTAAACAAAATGGACAAGATCGGCGCAGACTTCTTCCGTTGCGTTGATATGATCAAGACCCGTCTTGGTGCAACTGCACTCGTTATCCAGCTGCCAATCGGTGCGGAAAACGAATTTGAAGGCGTTGTTGATCTGGTTGAAATGAAGGCTTTGACTTGGGATGGTACCATTGGTGCGCCAACTCAGGTTGGTGATATTCCGGCCCATCTCGTAGAGAAGGCTGAAGAATACCGCGAAAAGCTGATCGAAACTGCTGTTGAAGTTGATGAAGCTGCAATGGAAGCTTATCTGGAAGGCAAAATGCCAACCAATGATGAGCTGCGTGCGTTGATCCGTAAGGGTACAATCGACGTAACCTTCCATCCGGTTCTCTGCAGCACCGCGTTCAAGAACAAAGGTATTCAGCCTGTTCTGGATGCAGTTGTTGATTATCTTCCTGCTCCTAACGAAGTGCCTGCAATTAAAGGTATCGACGTTAAGACAGAAGAAGAAACAACACGCGAATCGACAGATGAAGCTCCGCTTTCTTTGCTCGCTTTCAAGATCATGAACGATCCGTTCGTTGGTACGCTGACATTCGCCCGTATTTACTCCGGTAAGCTGACCAAGGGTGTTTCCTTGGAAAATACCGTTAAGGGTAAGCGCGAGCGTATCGGCCGTATGCTGCAGATGCACTCGAACAGCCGTGAAGATGTTGAAGAAGCATTTGCTGGTGATATCGTTGCGCTTGCTGGCCTGAAGGAAACCACAACCGGTGACACGCTCTGCGATCCGCTGAAGCCTGTTATTCTGGAACGTATGGAATTCCCGGATCCAGTTATCGAAATTGCGATTGAGCCTAAGACCAAAGCTGACCAGGAAAAGATGGGTATTGCACTCAATCGTCTGGCTGCTGAAGATCCTTCATTCCGCGTTAAGTCGGACGAAGAATCAGGTCAGACCATCATCGCAGGTATGGGTGAACTTCACCTCGACATTCTCGTCGACCGTATGAAGCGTGAATTCAAGGTAGAAGCTAACGTGGGTGCTCCACAGGTTGCTTACCGTGAATCCATCACCCGTCAGGCAGAAATTGACTACACCCACAAGAAGCAGTCTGGTGGTTCAGGTCAGTTCGCTCGTGTTAAAATCGTCTTCGAACCACATGATGGCGATGACTTTATCTTTGACTCCAAGATCGTTGGTGGTGCAGTTCCTAAGGAATTTATCCCTGGCGTTCAAAAGGGTATTGAAAGCGTTATGGGTGCGGGTCCTCTTGCTGGTTTCCCAATGCTCGGCGTTAAGGCAACTTTGATCGACGGTGCGTATCACGACGTTGACTCCTCCGTTCTGGCCTTTGAAATCGCTGCTCGCGCAGCGTTCCGTGAAGGTGCACAGAAGGCAGGCGCTCAGCTTCTTGAGCCAATCATGAAGGTTGAAGTTGTAACTCCTGAAGATTATGTCGGTGACGTAATCGGTGATCTGAATTCACGTCGTGGTCAGATCTCGGGCACAGAAGCCCGCGGCATTTCCACTGTCGTGAATGCAATGGTTCCACTGGCCAACATGTTCGGCTATGTGAACTCCCTGCGTTCGATGTCACAAGGCCGCGCACAGTACACGATGCAGTTTGATCACTACGATCCTGTACCGGCTGCGGTTGCACAGGAAATCCAGAAAAAGTTTGCGTAATTTTTTTTACGTAAGTCAATCAAGAATGCCTGAGCAGGCTAAACTAATGGAGAGCTCAGATGGCTAAGAGTAAATTTGAACGTAATAAGCCACACGTTAACATCGGCACCATCGGTCACGTTGACCATGGTAAGACCTCGTTGACAGCAGCTATCACCAAATTCTTTGGTGACTTCCGCGCATACGACCAGATCGATGCTGCACCGGAAGAAAAAGCACGTGGTATCACCATTTCAACTTCCCACGTTGAATATGAAACCGAAAACCGTCACTATGCACACGTCGACTGCCCAGGTCACGCTGACTATGTTAAGAACATGATCACCGGTGCTGCTCAGATGGACGGCGCGATCCTCGTTGTTAACGCTGCTGATGGTCCAATGCCACAGACCCGTGAGCACATTCTGCTCGCTCGTCAGGTTGGTGTTCCTGCGATCGTTGTCTTCTTGAACAAAGTTGACCAGGTTGACGATGCTGAACTGCTCGAACTCGTAGAAATGGAAGTTCGTGAACTTCTGTCGAAATACGACTTCCCGGGCGACGATATTCCGGTCATCAAGGGCTCGGCTCTTGCAGCTCTGGAAGATTCAGACAAAACCATTGGTGAAGATGCAATCCGCGAACTGATGGCAGCTGTTGACAGCTACATCCCAACTCCGGAACGTCCTGTTGATCAGCCGTTCCTGATGCCAATCGAAGACGTATTCTCGATCTCCGGCCGTGGTACAGTTGTTACCGGTCGTGTAGAACGCGGTATCGTTAAAGTTGGTGAAGAAGTTGAAATCGTGGGCATCAAGCCTACCGGCAAGACAACTGTTACCGGCGTTGAAATGTTCCGCAAGCTGCTCGATCAGGGTCAGGCTGGCGATAACATCGGTGCGCTCGTACGTGGTGTAGGCCGTGAAGACGTTGAACGTGGTCAGGTTCTCTGCAAGCCAGGTTCCGTTAAGCCACACACCAAGTTCAAGGCAGAAGCCTATATTCTGACCAAGGAAGAAGGCGGCCGTCATACTCCGTTCTTCACCAACTACCGTCCTCAGTTCTACTTCCGTACAACTGACGTTACCGGTATTGTAACCTTGCCAGAAGGCGTTGAAATGGTTATGCCAGGTGACAACGTTTCTGTTGATGTTGCGCTGATCGTACCTATCGCTATGGAAGAAAAGCTCCGCTTTGCTATCCGCGAAGGTGGCCGTACCGTTGGTGCCGGCGTCGTCGCTTCCATCATCGAATAATATAGATTGTGCAGGGACGTTTCCTGATATATGAAACGTCCCTCGTAACAAGGAACAGATGAAATGAACGGTCAAAACATCCGCATTCGCCTTAAGGCGTTTGATCATCGGATCCTTGACGCTTCGACCCGCGAAATCGTGTCGACTGCCAAGCGTACCGGTGCCAATGTGCGCGGACCGATCCCTCTGCCAACACGGATCGAAAAGTTCACAGTTAACCGGTCGCCGCATATCGATAAGAAGAGCCGCGAGCAGTTCGAGATGCGCACGCACAAGCGTCTTCTCGATATCGTTGACCCAACCCCGCAGACTGTAGATGCGCTGATGAAGCTGGATCTGTCCGCAGGTGTTGATGTCGAGATCAAGCTGTAAGGCTTGAGGACGGAAGGAACGAACCGATGCGTTCAGGTGTTATTGCACAAAAGCTGGGCATGACCCGCGTCTATAACGACGCTGGCGAGCATGTGCCGGTGACGGTACTCCGCATGGAGAACTGCCACGTAGTAGCTCAGCGTACTGAAGAAAAAAATGGCTATACGGCTGTTCAGCTTGGCGTAGGACTTGCCAAGGTAAAGAACACAACCAAAGCTCTGCGCGGACATTTCGCGAAGGCTGAAGTTGAGCCTAAAGCTAAAGTTGCGGAATTCCGCGTATCTCCTGACAACCTTTTGGATGTCGGCGCCGAAATCACGGCGGAACATTTTGTTGCGGGCCAGAAAGTGGACGTAACAGGAACTACGATCGGTAAAGGTTTTGCCGGTGTCATGAAGCGTCACAACTTCGGTGGTGGTCGTGCGACACACGGTAACTCTCTTTCTCACCGTTCACACGGTTCCACCGGTCAGCGTCAAGATCCGGGTAAAGTGTTTAAGGGTAAGAAGATGGCTGGCCACATGGGTCAGACCCGCGTAACCACACAGAATATCGAAGTCGTATCAACTGATACAGACCGAGGTCTTATTCTGGTTCGCGGTGCTGTTCCAGGTTCAAAGGGTGCATGGATCTTGGTACGTGATGCTGTTAAAGTATCGCTGCCAGAAAATGCTCCTAAACCAGCTGCCCTGCGCTCTAGCGCGAATAATGCAGCGGTGGATGCCGTCGCGACTGAGGGAGCCGAATAATGGATCTCACGATTACAACTCTTGAAGGCAAGGATGCCGGTAAGGTCAAGCTGAACGAAGAAATCTTCGGTCTTGATCCCCGTGATGACATCCTGCAGCGTGTTGTACGCTGGCAGCTGGCTCGTCGTCAGCAGGGTGGCCATTCAACGCTTACACGCGGTGAAGTTGCCCGTACCGGTGCAAAAATGTACAAGCAGAAAGGTACCGGCCGTGCCCGTCACCATTCCGCTCGTGCTCCACAGTTCCGTGGTGGTGGTAAAGCTCATGGTCCGGTTGTTCGCAGCCATGACCACGAATTGCCGAAGAAAGTGCGTGCACTTGGTCTTCGTCATGCGCTTTCCGCTAAGTTGAAGGCATCTGACCTGATCATCGTTGACGATCTGGCTGCAAACGAAGCAAAAACCAAATTGTTGGTTGCGCAGTTTGCCAAGCTCGGCCTCGAAAATGCACTGCTCATCGGCGGCGCAGAGATCGATGTCAACTTCAAACGCGCTGCTTCGAATATCCCAAACATCGACGTTTTGCCGGTGCAGGGGATCAATGTTTATGACATCCTTCGTCGTGGCAAGCTCGTGCTTTCCAAGGCGGCGGTCGAAGCTCTTGAGGAGCGTTTCAAATGACAGATCTTCGCCACTATGACGTCATCGTCAGCCCGGTGATCACTGAAAAATCAACCATGGTTTCCGAATATAACCAGGTTGTTTTCAACGTAGCGCGTAAAGCGACTAAGCCGGAAATCAAAGCTGCTGTTGAAGCGCTGTTTGGCGTGAAAGTAACTGCAGTTAACACCACTGTGCGTAAAGGCAAGGTCAAGCGGTTCCGCGGCATTGTTGGACGCCAGAGCGATGTCAAGAAAGCGATCGTAACTTTGGCTGAAGGCCAGAGCATCGACGTTTCGACTGGTCTCTGAGAGGCCGTGGAGTAAAGACAATGGCACTCAAGCACTTTAATCCGATCACGCCAGGTCAGCGTCAGCTGGTCATCGTTGATCGTTCAGAGCTCTACAAAGGCAAGCCGGTCAAAGCATTGACCGAAGGTTTGTCCAAAAAGGGCGGTCGTAACAACACAGGTCGTATCACTGTCCGTTTTCAGGGCGGTGGTCACAAGCGTACCTACCGTTTCGTTGACTTCAAACGTCGTAAACACGACATGTCAGCAACGGTTGAGCGTCTGGAATACGATCCAAACCGTACCGCATTCATCGCGCTTATCCGCTATGAAGATGGTGAACTGAGCTACATCCTGGCTCCACAGCGTTTGGCAGTAGGCGATAAAGTTATCGCCGGCCAGTCCGCTGACGTGAAGCCAGGTAACGCAATGCCTTTGGCATCCATGCCAGTTGGTACCATTATCCACAACGTGGAAATGAAGCCAGGCAAGGGCGGTCAGATTGCTCGTTCAGCCGGTACATATGCTCAGCTCGTTGGTCGTGACCAGGGCATGGCTATTCTGCGCCTGAACTCAGGTGAACAGCGTCTGGTTCCAGGTGCATGCTTCGCTACTGTTGGCGCTGTATCCAACCCGGATCATGCCAATATCAACGACGGTAAAGCCGGTCGTTCGGTATGGCGCGGTAAGCGTCCTGGCGTTCGCGGTGTTGCTATGAACCCGGTTGATCACCCGCACGGTGGTGGTGAAGGCCGCACATCTGGTGGTCGTCATCCGGTTACCCCTTGGGGTAAGCCAACCAAAGGCAAGAAGACGCGTTCGAACAAGTCAACTGACAAGTTCATCATGCGCTCACGCCATCAGCGTAAGAAATAAGAGAGGTAGTCTAAAGTGGCTCGTTCAGTTTGGAAAGGACCGTTTATTGACGGCTATCTTCTCAAGAAGGCTGAGAAGGTACGCGATGGCGGTCGCAATGAAGTTATCAAGATCTGGAGCCGCCGCTCCACGATCCTGCCGCAGTTCGTAGGCCTGACCTTCGGTGTGTACAACGGAAACAAACATATTCCGGTGTCAGTATCAGAAGAAATGGTTGGACATAAGTTCGGTGAATTCGCGCCTACACGTACCTATTACGGTCACGGTGCGGACAAAAAGGCAAAGAGGAAGTAACGATGGGCAAGGCCAAGGCTCCCCGCCAGCTTAAGGATAACGAGGCGCAAGCCGTCGCCCGTACGCTTCGCGTCAGCCCGCAGAAACTTAATCTTGTCGCGGCTATGATCCGCGGCAAGAAAGTCAATGCGGCACTTGCTGATCTGGAATTTTCCCGCAAGCGTATCGCCGGCACTGTTAAGAAAACTCTTCAGTCAGCGATTGCTAACGCAGAAAACAATCACGATCTCGATGTGGATGCATTGATTGTTTCTGAAGCTTTCGTAGGCAAGTCAATTGTCATGAAGCGTTTTCACGTTCGCGGTCGCGGTCGTGCAAGCCGTATTGAGAAGCCGTTTTCGCATCTCACCATTATTGTCCGCGAAGTAGCGGAAAAAGTGGAGGCCGCATAATGGGTCAGAAGATTAATCCGATCGGTTTTCGTCTCGGCATCAACCGCACCTGGGATTCGCGTTGGTACGCGAATACCGGTGAATACGGTAAGCTGCTTCACGAAGATGTAAAAATTCGTGAATACCTGACGAAAGAACTGAAGCAGGCAGCGATTTCTAAAATCGTTATTGAACGCCCTCACAAGAAGTGCCGTGTGACCATTCACTCTGCACGTCCGGGCATCATTATCGGTAAAAAAGGTGCAGACATCGAAAAGCTCCGTAAGAAGCTTTCCGAAATGACCAATTCCGATGCTTCGCTGAATATCGTCGAAGTTCGTAAGCCAGAAATTGATGCAACTTTGGTTGCTCAGTCGATTGCTCAGCAGCTGGAACGCCGTGTGGCATTCCGTCGCGCCATGAAGCGTGCAGTTCAGTCTGCAATGCGTCTTGGAGCTGAAGGCATTCGTATCAATTGCTCGGGTCGTTTGGGCGGTGCAGAAATTGCTCGTATGGAATGGTACCGTGAAGGTCGCGTTCCTTTGCACACTCTGCGCGCTGATATCGATTACGGTACGGCTGAAGCACAGACCGCTTATGGTATCTGTGGCGTGAAGGTTTGGGTATTCAAGGGCGAGATCCTTGAGCATGACCCAATGGCTTCAGAACGTCGTGCGGTCGAGGGTGACAATCAAGGTTCCCAGTCGAACCGCCGCCGCGAAAACGCCTGATATACTGGGCCGCGAGCGAGAAAATTGGAGTAGAGAACAATGATGCAGCCTAAGCGCACCAAGTTCCGTAAACAGTTCAAGGGCCGTATCCACGGCGCCTCGAAAGGTGGTACGGATCTTAATTTCGGTGCTTTCGGCCTGAAGGCCCTGGAGCCGGAACGCGTCACCGCCCGTCAGATCGAAGCGGCCCGCCGCGCGATCACACGACACATGAAACGTGCAGGCCGTGTATGGATCAGAATCTTCCCTGATCTGCCAGTAACCGGCAAACCTACCGAAGTCCGTATGGGTAAAGGTAAAGGTTCTGTTGACTATTGGGCTTGCCGTGTGGCACCAGGTCGCGTAATGTTTGAGCTTGACGGCGTACCAGAAGATGTGGCACGCGAAGCACTCAGACTCGGCGCAGCTAAGTTGCCGATCAAGACACGCTTTATCCAGCGTATCGCAGAATAAGAGAGGCAACTATGAAAGCCGCAGATGTTCGGGCCAAAAGCCCTGACCAGTTGAAAGAAGAGCTCGGCAGCTTGAAGAAAGAGCAGTTTAACCTGCGCTTTCAGAAAGCTACCGGCCAGCTTGAAAAAACCGCGCGTGTGAAGCAGGTTCGCCGCGACATCGCACGCATTAAGACTATCGCCCGCCAGAAGGCGGCCGAAAGCAAGGCATAAGGAACTTATATAATGCCTAAACGCATTCTGCAGGGCGTTGTCGTCAGCGACAAGAACGACAAGACAGTAGTCGTACGGGTAGAGCGTCGCTTTGCGCATCCTCTGCTTCAGAAGATTATTCGTCAGTCGAAAAAATACAAAGCGCATGACGAAACAAACCAGTTCAAAACCGGTGATCTTGTTTCCATTCAGGAATCAAAGCCGATTTCGAAGGACAAACGCTGGGTCGTTATTTCAAACGGCGTAGCGGGCTAAATACAAACACGCAGCTTAGGTAGGGCAGGAGCCCTTAACCAGCTGAGAGGAAAGAAGGCGGCCAGTCATGATTCAGATGCAAACAAACCTCGACGTGGCGGATAACTCCGGCGCACGCCGTGTCATGTGCATCAAGGTGCTGGGCGGTTCGAAGCGTAAATATGCTTCCGTGGGCGACATCATTGTGGTGTCAATCAAGGAAGCTATTCCGCGCGGCCGCGTCAAAAAGGGTGATGTGATGAAGGCAGTCGTAGTACGTACTGCCAAAGACATCCGTCGCGCTGACGGTAGTGTTATCCGTTTCGATAACAATGCTGCCGTTATCATCGATAACAAGAAAGAGCCTATCGGCACACGTATCTTCGGACCGGTTCCACGCGAACTTCGCGCTAAGAACCACATGAAGATCATTTCGCTGGCTCCGGAAGTTCTGTAAGGGAAGCACACGATGCAAAAGATTCGCAAAGGCGACAGCGTTGTCGTGCTTGCCGGTAAGGACAAGGGCCGTACCGGCGAAGTTATCAAAGTTATGCCAAAGGATGACCAGGCGGTTGTTCGCGGTATCAATCTTGTGAAGCGCCATCAGCGTCAGACACAGACACAAGAAGCCGGAATTATCTCGAAAGAGGCTCCGATTCATTTGTCAAATCTGGCGATTGCCGATCCTAAAGACGGTAAGCCAACCCGCGTTGGTTTCCGCATTGAAGATGGCAAAAAAGTACGTGTCGCAAAACGTTCTGGAGCGCTGATCAATGGCTGAAGCTAAGGCACTTCCCCGCTTCAAGAAGCTTTATCAGGATCAAATCCGTAAAGCTTTGCTTGAAGAATTCAAGTACAGCAACGAAATGATGATTCCACGTCTCGATAAAGTGGTCATCAATATGGGTGTTGGTGAAGCAACTGCGGACTCTAAAAAGCCTGCACGCGCTGCTGAAGATCTTGCTCTTATCGCAGGTCAGAAGCCGGTCATCACTCGTGCACGTAATTCGATCGCAACCTTCAAATTGCGTGAAGAAATGCCAATCGGCACGAAAGTTACTCTTCGTGGCGAACGCATGTTCGAATTCCTGGATCGTTTGGTAACGATTGCGCTTCCGCGCGTTCGCGACTTCCGCGGTCTGAATCCTAAGAGCTTTGATGGTCGTGGCAACTTCGCCATGGGTATTAAGGAACACATCGTGTTTCCAGAAATCAACTACGATAAAGTTGATCAGATCTGGGGCATGGACATCATCGTTTGCACGACTGCTCAGACGGATGATGAAGCGCGCTCACTTCTGCGTGCCTTCAACTTCCCGTTCCGCCAGTAACGACAAGCGTAGCGAGGTATAGAAAATGGCCAAGACTAGCGCAGTCGAAAAAAATAAGCGCCGCGAAAAGTTGGTTAAGCGTCATGCTGAAAAGCGTGCTCGTCTGAAGGCGATTGTAATGAATCAAAGCCTTCCGCTGGAAGAGCGCTTCCGCGCCACCATCCAGCTCGCCGAATTGCCGCGTAATTCATCCAAGGTCCGTATTCGCAATCGTTGCGAAGTTTCAGGCCGTCCACGTGGTTACTACCGTAAGCTGAAAATGTCGCGTATTGCGTTGCGTCAGTTGGGTTCGCTTGGTCAGGTACCAGGCGTGGTCAAGTCGAGCTGGTAAGGAGAAATAGATGTCTTTGTCAGATCCAATCGGCGATATGCTGACCCGCATCCGTAACGCAATCGGCCGTAAGAAGACCAAGGTTTCAACACCTGCGTCCAAACTGCGTGCCCGTGTTCTGGATGTTCTTCAGGCTGAAGGTTATATCCGCGGATATACACAGAGCGAATTCGAAAACGGTAAAGCCGAAATCGAAATCGAACTGAAATATTACGAAGGTGCTCCGGTTATTCGCGAAATTACGCGCGTATCCAAGCCTGGCCGTCGCGTTTACGTGTCGGTTAAATCGATCCCGCAGGTCGCAAACGGACTTGGTATTTCGATCTTGTCAACGCCTAAGGGTGTTATGGCTGATCACGAAGCCCGCGATCAAAACGTTGGTGGTGAGTTGCTCTGCCGCATCTTCTGATGCGACAGGCAATTTACATAGAAACGGACAGGTAGAAAAATGTCTCGTATCGGTAAGAAACCCGTGCCGGTTCCGGCGGGCGTAACCGCCACCGTCGATGGGCAAACCGTTAAAGCCAAAGGCGCAAAAGGCGAATTGTCTTATGTCGTCAACGAAGAAGTGCTTGTTTCATTGGAAGATGGTGCAGTTTCTGTAACTCCACGTGATTCCTCTAAAGATGCACGTTCTAAGTGGGGCATGGCGCGTACAATGATTTCCAACATTTTTGTTGGTGTCACTGACGGCTTTGAAAAGAAGCTGGAAATCAACGGCGTTGGTTACCGTGCAGCAATGCAGGGTAAAAATGTTCAGCTTTCCCTCGGCTTCAGCCACGAAGTTGTTTACGAAGTGCCAGCTGGCATCACCGTTACAGTACCGAAACCTACAGAAATTGTAATTAACGGTATTGATAAGCAGGTGGTCGGTCAGGTCGCAGCAGAAATTCGCGAATATCGTCAACCTGAGCCTTACAAGGGCAAGGGCGTGAAATATGCTGGCGAAGTGATCGTCCGTAAAGAAGGCAAGAAGAAGTAAGGAGCGCGCGTCATGGCATCGCCAAAACAAACTACTCAGCGTCGCGCTGCACGCGTCCGTCGTCAGCTTAAAGCTGTTGCGAATGGTCGTTTGCGTCTTAGCGTACATCGCTCTTCGAAAAACATTTACGCACAGATCATCGATGATTCCCGTGGTGTAACAGTTGCTGCTGCATCCACACTCGAAGGTGACCTGAAGTCTTCATTGAAGACCGGTGCTGACCAGGCTGCAGCTGCTGCTGTAGGCAAGTTGGTTGCCGAGCGTGCTGCTAAAGCCGGCGTCAAAGAAGTTGTCTTTGATCGTGGCGCTTTCATTTTCCACGGCCGTATCAAGGCTTTGGCAGATGCAGCCCGTGAAGGCGGTCTGAGCTTCTAATTTTGCTTCTGTTTTAACAGAGGTAAAATTTATGGTGTTGGGGAAGGGAAGACTTGTAAGTTTTCCCTTTTCCGTTTATGCACCGCTGTGTTCGGGTGAAGGGGTGACTCTCATAAAGCCTGAGCATTTACATTGTGCTTCCGGAAAAGAAAAAGGAAACAGGATATGGCACAGAGAGACCGTAATCGCGAAGACCGCGGTCGCGAAGAACGCGACAGTGAATTCGTAGATAAGCTGGTACACATTAACCGTGTTGCCAAAGTTGTTAAGGGCGGCCGTCGTTTCGGTTTTGCTGCACTCGTCGTTGTTGGCGATCAGAAGGGTCGCGTTGGCTTTGGTCACGGTAAGGCTCGTGAAGTACCTGAAGCAATTCGCAAGGCAACTGAAGCTGCCAAGCGCGATATGATTTTCGTACCACTTCGCTCAGGCCGTACACTTCATCATGATGTTGCTGGCCGTCATGGCGCCGGTAAAGTTCTGCTTCGCTCAGCACCTGCCGGTAAAGGTATCATCGCCGGTGGTCCTATGCGTGCGGTTTTTGAAACCCTTGGCGTGCAGGACGTTGTTGCTAAGTCGCTTGGCTCATCAAACCCTTATAACATGGTGCGCGCGACCTTTGATGCTCTGAAACACCAGATGCATCCTAAGGATATTGCTGCACAGCGTGGTATTAAGTATTCGACATTGCAGGCGCGTCGCGCTGATGTTGTTGGTTCCGAAGAGTAAGCTAGCAGCTTAAGCAGGCTTATTATTATAAGTTTGCCCATGATAAAGGATTTCAGTGATGGCTGAGAAGAAGGGTAAGACGGTTACGGTCGAACAGATCGGTAGCCCAATCCGTCGTCCGGCTGAGCAGCGTGCAACGCTTATCGGTCTGGGACTTAACAAAATGCGTCGTCGTTCAACACTTGAAGATACACCTTCAGTGCGCGGCATGATCCGTAGCGTCCAGCATCTCGTCCGCGTAGTGGACGAGGCTTGAGCCGCAGGGAGATATAGAGATGAAACTCAACGATCTGCGTGAAAAGCCAGGTGCAGTTAAAGCGCGCAAGCGTGTAGGCCGTGGTATTGGTTCGGGTACCGGTAAGACCGGTGGTCGCGGTGTGAAGGGTCAGAAGTCCCGTTCAGGCGTTGCCATCAACGGTTTTGAAGGCGGTCAGATGCCAATTTACCGTCGCTTGCCAAAGCGCGGTTTTACCAATATTTTTGCTAAAGAATTCAACACTGTTTCCGTTGAACGTGTTCAGACTGCAATCGATGCAGGCAAACTGGATGCATCAGCTGTTGTAACTGTTGAAGCTCTGGTTGCAGCTGGCGTGATTCGTCGTGCAAAAGACGGTGTACGTCTGCTTTCAAACGGCGAAATTACAGCTAAAGTAACTTTTGATGTTGCAGGCGCTTCAAAGGCTGCAATCGAAAAAGTTGAAAAAGCTGGCGGTAGCGTAAAGCTGCCTGAGGTAGCTTCTGCTGCTGAATAAGTAAATTAAATAGCGGCGGCTTTCGAGCCGCCGCTTGCATATTTGAGCTTGTGCGCTTATCTGGCTTAGAACGCCTGCGCTAATCGTCTGTTTAGATTCGTGTTGTCGTTGTTTTGATGGTCGCAATACATATTTTATCGGTACTCTTTTTGCTAACTCTGTATTGAATTCCGGTTTGTAGGGCGATATCAAGATCACTGAACTCAAATCTTAACAGACCTAGAAGCGTCTTAACGGATCTAGAGGCGGGGCCTGAGATTTCACCGGAGTATTTTTATGGCATCGGCTGCTGAACAGCTTGCATCCAACCTTAATTTTTCAGCTTTCTCCAAAGCGGAAGAACTCAAGAAGCGTATTTGGTTTACACTAGGCGCATTGCTTGTTTATCGGTTTGGTACTTATATCCCGTTACCTGGTATTAACCCTGATGCATTGGCTCAGGCATTCCAGCAACATGCTCAAGGGGTTTTAGGCCTCTTTAATATGTTTGCCGGTGGTGCTGTGGGTCGTATGGCTATTTTTGCCCTCGGGATCATGCCTTATATTTCTGCGTCGATTATCGTGCAGCTGATGACGTCGGTTGTACCTTCACTTGAGGCTTTGAAAAAAGACGGTGAAGCAGGGCGTAAAGTCATCAATCAGTATACCCGTTACGGCACCGTGCTTTTGGCGCTCGTTCAGGCCTATGCAATTTCTGTAGGTTTGGAATCGGGCAGCGGCATTGTCACTGAGCCTGGTATGTTTTTCCGTGTATCTTCCGTGATTACACTGGTTGGCGGTACCATGTTCCTGATGTGGCTAGGTGAGCAGATCACTGCACGCGGTATTGGTAATGGTATTTCTTTGATCATTTTCTCCGGTATTGTTGCCAACCTGCCAAGTGCCATTTCCGGTACGCTTGAGCTTGGCCGTACAGGTGCATTGTCGACCGGTCTGATTTTGGCCGTTATTGTTCTGGCGATTATTCTGATTGCTGTGATCGTATTTGTTGAGCGCGCACAACGCCGCTTGCTGATCCAGTATCCGAAGCGTCAGGTGGGTAACCGTATGTTCCAGGGCGACACGTCGCACCTGCCGCTTAAGCTGAACACTGCAGGTGTTATTCCGCCAATTTTTGCGTCTTCCTTGTTATTGTTGCCTGCAACGGTTGCCGGCTTTGCAAATTCGGAAAACATGCCGGCTTGGGGTTCGGCTATTCTGAACGCGCTTGGTCATGGTCAGCCGCTTTATATGCTGCTTTACGCTGCACTGATCATTTTCTTCTGCTTCTTCTACACAGCTATTGTCTTTAATCCTAAGGACACTGCTGATCAGCTGAAAAAACATTCAGGCTTTATTCCGGGTATCCGTCCGGGTGAACGTACCGCAGAATATATCGACTATGTGTTAACTCGCATTACCGTCGTAGGTGCTATTTATATTACATTAGTATGTTTGCTTCCTGAGTTCCTTATTTCCGCAACCGGTGTACCGTTCTATTTGGGTGGAACATCGCTTCTGATCGTGGTCAGTGTCACGCTTGATACTGTTTCGCAGGTACAGGGCCATCTGATTGCGCATCAGTATGAGGGACTTATCAAGAAGTCCAAACTAAGAGGCGGGAAACGTAGCAGATGAGATTGATTTTTCTTGGACCACCAGGAGCAGGCAAGGGTACGCAGGCTTCATTGCTGACAGCGCAATACGGGATCCCACAATTGTCGACCGGTGACATGTTGCGCGCAGCTGTTGCGCAACAAACCGAAGTCGGCAAACGTGCAAAAGCTGTCATGGATGCAGGTCAGCTTGTTTCAGACGAAATCGTCAATGCGATTGTATCGGATCGTATTGATGAAGCTGATTGCGCCAATGGCTTCATTTTGGATGGTTATCCAAGAACCGTACCGCAGGCTGTTGCGCTTGCCGATATGCTTGCTGGTAAGGGCTTGAAACTGGATGCTGTTATTGAGCTGAAAGTTGATGAATCCGCTTTGGTTAAGCGTATGGAAAATCGTGTAGCCGAAACGATCGCTAAGGGCGGTCAGGTACGCTCTGATGATAATCCGGAAGCTTTCCGTAAGCGTTTGGTTGAATATCGTGAAAAAACTGCACCATTGTCAGATCATTATGCATCGACCGGTGAGTTGAAGACGGTAGACGGTATGGCGGAAGTTGATACCGTGACGAAAGAAATCGCCAAGATTCTGACTGCTGCTTAAGCGGTAAGACTGTTTCTTGCGACTGACGGTGTCGGCAAAAGTTACTTAATGGTTGACTTTTGCCGGCGATTCCGTCAATGACAGCCCCACTTCGATTATCTAAGTGGTCGATTTCGGTTTATTGCGTACAAAAAACGCTTGATCCGATGTCGGACATGAAAACTGTCTGGATTAGGGCAATCGAATATAACGTCCGGACAGGATATTAACACTTCTCAAGGAGAAAACGCGTGGCACGTATCGCTGGCGTCAACATCCCTACGAATAAACGCGTAATCATTGCGCTTCAGTATATTCACGGGATCGGACCAAAATTTGCACAGCAGATTGTGACGAAAGTCGGAATCGCTGATGATCGTCGCGTCAACCAGTTGACCGACGCTGAAGTACTTCAGATTCGTGAAGCAATCGATGCTGACTACCAGGTTGAAGGTGACCTGCGTCGTGAAGTTTCGATGAACATTAAACGTCTGATGGATCTGGGCTGCTACCGCGGTCTGCGTCATCGTCGTTCATTGCCGGTACGTGGTCAGCGCACCCATACCAACGCACGTACCCGTAAGGGTCCTGCTAAGGCAATTGCTGGTAAGAAGAAGTAATTCGTAGCGCTTTTAGCCAAGCGCTGCGTGCTTATTTTTAAGCATGTGAATTTGATGCTAGTCCTGTGTCCGAGTATTCGGGACTGGTGGAGCCGCTGGAATTACGGCGGTGTAGAGATCAATTGGAAGGACTGACATGGCCAAGGATGCCACACGCGTTCGTCGTAGAGAACGTAAAAATATTTCGACCGGTGTTGCTCACGTTAATTCAACGTTCAACAACACACTGATCACAATCACTGATGCGCAGGGCAATGCTATTGCCTGGTCGTCAGCTGGTGCTCAAGGTTTCAAAGGCTCACGTAAATCGACCCCGTTTGCTGCACAGATCGCTGCTGAAGATTGCGCCAAAAAGGCTCAGGAACATGGCATGCGAACCCTCGAAGTTGAGGTTTGTGGTCCGGGTTCAGGTCGTGAATCAGCTCTGCGTGCCCTGCAGGCTGCTGGCTTCATGATCACATCGATTCGTGACGTGACACCGATCCCGCACAATGGTTGCCGTCCTCGTAAGAAGCGCCGCGTATAATTTCTGTTCACTGCCGCATGTGGTGCAAGGCTTTTAATAGTCTTCTTCCCGTGCGGCTTCTTCGCTTGATCGCTACGATTGGATGGTAGCGACGGTTGGATGAAGGAAAATAAAATGATTCAGAAAAATTGGCAGGAACTGATCAAACCTAATAAGGTTGAGTTTCTCACCAGTGGTTCGCATACGCATGCAACAGTGGTTGCCGAGCCTTTAGAGCGCGGCTACGGTCTGACCCTTGGTAATGCTCTGCGCCGGGTGCTTTTGTCATCCCTGCGTGGTGCAGCTGTTACCGCTGTTCAGATTGACGGCGTTCTGCATGAATTCTCGTCAATCCCGGGTGTTCGTGAAGATGTCACCGACATCGTATTGAATATCAAAGAAATCGCTATCCGTATGGAAGGCGAGGGTCCTAAGCGCATGGTTGTGCGTAAAGAAGGCCCGGGCGTTGTAACCGCCGGCGATATTCAGACAGTTGGTGATGTTGAAATCCTTAATCCGGATCACGTTATCTGCACCCTCGATGAGGGCGCGGAGATTCGTATGGAATTCACCGTCAATACCGGTAAGGGCTATGTCCCTGCCGACAGAAACCGTGCTGAAGATGCTCCGATTGGATTGATTCCAGTCGACAGCCTCTATTCACCGGTGCGTAAAGTCTCTTACAAGGTTGAGAACACCCGTGAAGGTCAGGTTCTTGACTATGATAAGCTGACGCTCAACATTGAAACAAATGGTGCGGTTAGTGGTGAAGATGCTGTTGCTTATGCAGCACGTATTCTTCAGGACCAGCTGGCAATCTTTGTCAACTTTGAAGAGCCGCAAAAGGAAGCCCCGCAGGAGCAGGAAGCAGAACTGGCGTTTAACCCGGCACTGCTTAAGAAAGTTGACGAACTGGAGCTTTCAGTCCGTTCAGCTAACTGCCTCAAGAACGATAACATCGTTTATATCGGCGACCTCATTCAGAAAACGGAAGCCGAAATGCTGCGGACTCCGAATTTCGGCCGCAAATCGTTGAACGAAATCAAAGAAGTTCTTGCGTCAATGGGTCTCCATCTTGGTATGGAAATTCCAACTTGGCCGCCTGAGAATATCGAAGATCTCGCAAAACGCTACGAAGACCAATATTGAGCCGGCACTGATCGGTTAAAAAAGATTAAAGGAGAAGGCCATGCGCCACGGTAATGCACAGCGTAAGCTGAACCGCACCGCCTCGCATCGCAAAGCAATGTTCGCTAACATGGCAGCATCGCTTATTGAGCATGAACAGATCGTAACGACCCTTCCTAAAGCTAAGGAAATTCGTCCGATCGTAGAAAAGCTGGTAACACTCGGCAAGCGCGGCGATCTGCATGCACGTCGTCAGGCAATTTCTGCAATCCAGAACGTTGAACTGGTTGGCAAGCTGTTTGATACAATCGCAACCCGTTACGCAACCCGTAACGGCGGCTATATCCGCATCATGAAAGCGGGCTTCCGCTATGGTGATAATGCGCCTATGGCTGTTGTTGAGTTTGTTGAACGCGATGTAAACGCAAAAGGCGCGAAAGATCTCGCCCGCGTTGAAGCTGAACAGGCTAACGAAGCTGATGCAGCATAATTTTCAGTCTCACGACTGGATAAGATCAAGGAGCCTTCGGGCTCCTTTTTCTTTTTAAGCTTTTTGATTTAGATTTTGACGCAATTCTTCTGCGATTTGTCCTTGTTTGTGTTTTAATGCGCGGCAATGGTTTAAACAGCTTCAGTTTCGACTACATTATGCCATGAATCACAGATTATAATCTGGGCTTTACAGTGAATGGAGTATCGTATGACAGCTTGGCGATCTATGCTCGTGGGTACATTCATGGCAGTCTCAGCCGTTGCGGTTGGCAGCTCTGCCTTGGCGCAAGACGCAGTAACGCGTGCCGTTCCTGAAAGCCGCGCGCAAATACAGGCATCTTTTTCACCGCTCGTGAAACAAACAGCGCCGGCTGTTGTGAATGTTTATGCGGCACGTCAGGTGCAACAACGCAGTTCACCTTTTGCCGGTGATCCGTTTTTCGAACAGTTTTTTGGCCGTCAGTTTGGCGATAGTTTTGGCCAGCGCAAGCCACGCATTGAGCAATCGCTCGGTTCCGGTGTGATTGTTGATGCATCCGGTATTGTGATTACCAATAATCACGTGATTGAAGATGCCGATGAGATCAAAGTGGCGATGTCGGATGGGCGTGAATATGAAAGCCGCATTTTGCTGCGCGATAAAACATCCGATCTGGCAGTTTTGAAGATCGAGGGCAAAGAAAAATTTCCGGTTCTGGCATTAGGCAATTCTGATGCGGTGGAGGTTGGTGATCTGGTGCTGGCTATCGGTAATCCGTTCGGTGTTGGTCAGACAGTGACAAGCGGTATCGTTTCGGCACAATCGCGTACGCAAGTGGGTATTTCTGATTTTGATTTTTTCATTCAGACAGATGCTGCGATTAATCCGGGTAATTCCGGTGGCGCTTTGATTGATATGCAAGGCAGCCTTATCGGTATTAATACGGCGATTTTCTCCCGTTCGGGTGGGTCTATCGGTATCGGATTTGCGATTCCTTCCAATATGGTGAAAGCCGTTGTTGATGCTGCGGCTGCGGGTAATTCCAGCTTTGTGCGTCCGTTTATCGGTGCGACCTTCCAAACGATCACACGCGACGTTGCTGATAGTCTGGGTATGGAGCAGCCATATGGCGCTTTGATCGCAGCCCTTGTTAAAGACGGACCGGGTGCCAAGGCCGGATTGAAAATCGGTGATGTGATTTTGCGTGTGCAGGGTGTGCGCGCTGATAATCCTGATGTGTTAGGCTATCGCCTGTCGACTGCAGGTATCGGCAAAACGGTTGATCTTGATATTCTCCGTGATGGCAAAACACAGTCGATTGCGGTGAAACTTGAAAAAGAACCGGCCGTGAAAGATGTCGCGCCGCAGTTGATTGAAGGGGATAACCCGCTTGCCGGTGCTTCTGTGGTTGAGCTCAATGCTGCTTCCAGTAAAAAGCTGCGACTGCCTGAAGCCACAACAGGAGTAGGGGTCTCGGATATTTATCGTGGTTCGCCTGCACAGCGTCTGGGTTTGCGCCCATCCGATATTATTCGTGGTATCAACGGCACCCCGATCCGTAATATACAAGATCTGCAATCGGCCTTGAGTGCCGGTCGCGGATTGATGTGGCGGCTTGAATTTGAACGCGACGGCGCTTTGATACGGCAATTTGTGCGATAACCGGTTATCTTGAAGATAGGCCGGTCAATTGTGAGATAAGAATGAGCGATCTTTTTTCTGCATCCCCTGATCCATTGGCCGACCGCAACCGGCCATTGGCTGACCGGATGCGTCCCCGTAGCTTGAGCGAAGTATCCGGTCAAGAGCATCTGACAGGTGAAGAAGGTGTGCTGAGCCGCATGATTGCGTCAGGCACATTGGGGTCGATGATCTTTTGGGGGCCTCCGGGCACAGGAAAAACAACGGTCGCCCGTTTGCTTGCCGGCGAAACCGATCTGGCATTTGAGCAGATTTCGGCAATTTTCTCCGGCGTTGCTGATCTGAAGCGTGTTTTTGAAATGGCTCGCTCCAGACGGATGTCCGGCCGTCAGACTTTGTTGTTTGTGGATGAAATACATCGCTTCAACCGTGCGCAACAGGATAGTTTCTTGCCAGTGATGGAAGATGGCACGGTTATTCTCATTGGAGCGACCACGGAGAATCCGTCTTTTGAGTTAAACGCCGCTCTATTATCGCGGGCGCGTGTCTTAACTTTCAAGCCGCATGATGAAACCAGCATTTCGGTGCTGTTGAAACGGGCTGAAGCGCAGGAAGAACGCGCTCTCCCTTTGGATGATGACGCACGGCAAAGCCTTATCCGTATGGCGGATGGCGATGGTCGCGCTGCTTTAACTTTGGCGGAAGAGGTTTGGCGTGCAGCCAAGCCTGATGAAATCTTTGATGCCGAGACATTGCAGGAGATCGTTCAGCGCCGTGCTCCGGTTTATGATAAAGGACAGGATGGCCATTATAATCTTATTTCGGCTTTGCATAAATCTGTGCGTGGCTCTGATCCTGATGCTGCGCTTTATTATCTCTGCCGAATGTTTGATGCAGGTGAAGATCCGCTTTATATCGGTCGCCGTCTGGTGCGCATGGCGGTTGAAGATATCGGTTTGGCTGACCCTCAGGCATTGGCAATCTGCAATGCCGCCAAAGATGCCTATGATTATTTAGGTTCGCCGGAAGGTGAATTAGCACTCGCGCAGGCTTGCGTCTATCTGGCAACTGCACCTAAATCCAACGCGGTTTATATGGCCTATAAGGCGGCCTTGGCAACGGCCAAAGCGCATGGCTCGCTTCTGCCGCCGAAGCATATTCTTAATGCACCGACCAAGTTGATGAAGGGTGAGGGCTATGGCGATGGTTATGCTTATGACCACGATCAGCCGGATGCTTTCTCAGGGCAGGATTATTTCCCTGAAAAACTAGGCCGCCAGAATTTCTATGAGCCGGTGGAGCGGGGCTTTGAGCGTGAATTGCGCAAGCGTCTTGATTATTGGCAGCGTTTAAGACAAGAGCGCGGTACACTTAAAAAGCCATGAATTGAATGCGGTTCCTTTCAGGAAACCCATGTAAGGTCATGATTTTGCTTATTTAAAAGTGGTTAAAATTATTTGTCACCATGTGCGCCACTGTGTATGACAGGGGCAATTGGCAGAAAATTGATTTTGATCGTTTTCTGCAATGAATTTTATAAAGGTGCATGATGACAAAGACTATTCGTTTGCTTGGCATTTCAGGCAGTATTCGTAAAAATGCCTTCAATACTATCATTTTAGAAACCATTGCTGAAAACCTGCCGCAGAATGTTGAATTGCAGATTTTCCCGCTCAATGATGTTCCGCTTTATAATCAGGACGAAGATACAGCAACGCCGCCACAGGCTGTTCAGGATCTGCGTCAGGCCGTTGCGGATGCTGATGGCATGATAATTTCTTCACCGGAATATATTTATGGCATGAGCGGTGTGCTGAAAAATGCGCTGGACTGGATTTCCCGCCCGCATGGCAAATCCCACATGATTGGCAAGCCTGTTTTCACGATGACTGCATCACCGGCTGCCACTGGCGGCGTGCGCGCGCAGGCACAATTGAATGAGGCGATGATGGCAATTGGTGCGCGTCAGGTACTGCGTCCGCAGACAGTTCTGGCTGCCGTGCATGAGAAAATTACTGACGGTCGTTTGAGTGATGAAGCAAGCCTTTCCTTTATCAAGGCAGGCGTTGCTGATTTGCTGAAAAGCATTGAAGGCTGATTTTAAAAACCTCTGTAATTATAAAAAAGCAGTCCTTCCGGGCTGCTTTTTTTATGTGCATTTACCAGTTTTGACGCTTCACTATTTACCATGTTTTGAAATTTGAGCCGCGCCTCAGTCTGCTGGAAAGTGCCTGTTAATATTTACGGTTCATTCATGATCTTTAAAGATGCCACTTTTTGAACGCATTCCGGTCATTGTCAGCCTTTGAATTTACTGCATATCAAAGGGTGATTATCAAAATACCAGTCTCAATCGCTAGATGAAACGGGCATGGTAGAAAGGTTGAATGATGCGCATTTTGTGTCTCGTAGCGCTTCTGATTCTGGCCGGATGTGCTAGTGCGCCGAAACAGGTGAATAATGCTTGTGCAATTTTTGATCAGCGGGATGGCTGGATCAATAACTGGCATAGTGCTGCACAGAAAACATCGCGCGAATTTGGTGTGCCGATTCCGGTTTTGATGGCTACCATTTATACGGAATCAAGTTTCCGCCCTTATGCACGTCCGCCAAGAACCAAATTGCTCGGTTTTATCCCGTGGAAGCGCCAGTCAACGGCCTATGGTTTCTCGCAAGCTTTGAACGGCACATGGGATCGTTATCGTCGTGAAACAGGCCGAAGCGGTGCGTCGCGCAGCAATTTTGATGATGCGATTCATTTTATCGGCTGGTATCACTTTCAAAGCTACAGAACCAACGGCATTGCTCGCAATGATGCCTATAGTCTTTATCTGGCTTATCATTCTGGCCATAGTGGTTATTCACGTGGTGTGTGGCGCAATAGCTCGGTTGCAAAAAATGGTGCCAAACGTACGGCAGATATGGCTAAGCGCTATGATGTGCAGCTTAGAGGCTGTGGGCGTCTGCGCTAAAGATTTTAAAAAATAGGCTAATAAATAACCGGGGTTTGAAAAATGACTTTATGCGTATAAAGTGCATGTACATGCCGTATTCAGTATTATTATACGCTCAGAATCGCTCATTTAGGGATAATCTTTTATGTTCAAGAAACTGACCATCGCTGCGCTTGCGGCAACTTTCCTCTCCGCTTGTACCACTGACCCATATACAGGCCAGGAAAAGGTTTCCAACACCGCCGGTGGCGCTGCTATCGGTGCAGCTGTTGGCGCATTGGGTGGTTTGATGGTTGGTGGTTCCAGCACTGCACAGCGTAATGCGGTGCTGATCGGTGCCGGTATTGGTGCGCTTGGTGGCGGTGCCATCGGTAACTATATGGATCGTCAGGAATCAGAACTGCGTGCGCAGCTGCAGGGAACCGGTGTTTCCGTTACCCGTAATGGTGACCGTATTATCTTGAACATGCCTTCAAGCATTACCTTTGACACCGATCAGGATGCGGTTAAGGGTCAGTTCTATCCAACCTTGAACTCTGTTGCGATTGTGCTGCGTAAGTTCAACCAGACTTTGGTTGATATTAAAGGTCACACCGATTCGACAGGTAGCGCCAGCCATAACCAGCAGCTTTCACAGCGCCGCGCTGCTTCGGTTGGCACCTATCTCGGTAGTCAGGGTATCGATCCGCGCCGCTTTGCAATCATCGGTTATGGTGCTTCGCAGCCGGTTGCCTCTAACGCAACACCTGATGGCCGTGCTCAGAACCGCCGCGTGGAAATCGAAATTTCTCCATTGAAATCTGCGATGTAACTCACGCGATGGCTTGAGCGCCATCAGGCCGGTTTAAAGATTAAAAGCGTGATGCCCAGTGACCGGGTATCACGCTTTTTTGAATCTTAGCCGAATCAATATTTAAAGAAAAATTCACATTTACCGAATGTGTCATTTTAATTGCTGCAAGAGCAATTTTTTGATCATTGGTGAACATCCATAGAACAAAATTTTTAAAATAATGTAAAATCAATGAGTTGCTCATATTGCAATTTCAGAACAAAACAGATACAAAGAATTAAGAACTCTCTTAAAAGCGGGCTACAAGCGGCACAAGAGGATGTTATAAATGTCTCAGAATTCATTGCGACTCGTTGAGGAAAAATCAGTGGACAAGACAAAAGCTCTGGATGCAGCGCTATCCCAGATCGAACGACAGTTCGGTAAAGGCTCGATCATGCGACTTGGTCAAAGCGATCAGGTTGTAGAAATTGAAACAGTTCCGACTGGTTCGCTGTCGCTTGATATTGCGCTCGGCGTCGGTGGATTGCCAAAAGGTCGTATCGTTGAGATTTACGGGCCTGAAAGCTCCGGTAAAACAACGCTGGCTCTGCACACAATTGCAGAAGCACAGAAAAAAGGCGGTATGTGCGCATTCGTGGATGCCGAACACGCGCTTGATCCGGTTTATGCCCGCAAGCTTGGTGTTGATCTGGAAAGTCTTTTGATCTCGCAGCCCGATACTGGTGAACAGGCGCTTGAAATCACCGATACATTGGTGCGCTCCGGTGCAATCGATGTATTGGTTATCGACTCCGTTGCAGCGCTGACACCGCGTGCGGAAATTGAAGGCGATATGGGTGATTCATTGCCGGGTCTTCAGGCTCGTTTGATGAGTCAGGCGCTGCGTAAGCTGACCGCTTCCATCTCACGCTCCAACTGTATGGTTATTTTCATCAACCAGATTCGTATGAAGATTGGTGTGATGTTTGGTTCACCTGAAACAACAACCGGTGGTAATGCGCTGAAATTCTACGCATCCGTTCGTTTGGATATCCGTCGTATTGGGGCGATCAAGGATCGTGATGAGGTCGTTGGCAACCAGACCCGCGTCAAAGTAGTCAAAAATAAGCTTGCACCGCCTTTCAAACAGGTTGAATTCGACATCATGTATGGTGCCGGTGTTTCCAAGGTTGGTGAATTGGTCGATCTGGGCGTTAAAGCAGGTATTGTTGAAAAAGCAGGTGCTTGGTTCTCCTATAATTCACAGCGTTTGGGGCAGGGTCGTGAAAACGCCAAAACCTATTTGCGTGAAAATCCGGAAGTGGCAAATGAAATTGAGCTTGCATTGCGCCAGAATGCCGGTCTGATTGCGGAGAAATTCCTTGAGGGAACCGGTCCGGAAGATGAAGCGCCGGAAGCTGCTGAAATGTAATTATATTGGCATTTTCTGCCGTATGATTTGTAAAAGCCCTCGTTTGCGATTGTAAACGGGGGCTTTTTGTTATTCGTTGATGTTTGTGCTTGATGTGTGGGGCGCAAATGAATGTGTGAAAATGCCACGAGGCTTGGAAAAGCATCGTTTATGCTATGCTGGTTAAGCTGGACAGACATAGCAGAGCTCGCTAAAAGCACTTAACCTTTAAGCCATTTCTTGTCCGGCTATACGGTTTGATACGGGTGATTTTTATCCCTCATCAAGCCTTTCTGGTCGATGAGATACATGGAATCTGTGTGGTCAGTAATACCGCACATGATAAAATGCGAGACGCAGAAATATTATTTGATGTTTTATATGCATCCGCATTTTTTCTTTGATTGAAATGGCTTATATAATTTCTAACGTGAGACAGAGATTGATTGTCTCGGATGTATTTGACGCAATATGAGCATAATGCCGGTTATCGCGTCTGAATGATGGGTGAAAAACCCGAAGGTGGAGCATGAGTGGCGTCAACGAGATAAGATCTACATTTCTCGATTATTTCCGCAAAAACGGTCACGAAGTCGTACCGTCCAGTCCGTTGGTTCCGCGTAATGACCCAACTTTGATGTTTACCAATGCGGGTATGGTGCAGTTTAAAAACGTGTTTACCGGTTTGGAAGCACGTCCTTATAGCCGCGCTACGACATCGCAAAAATGTGTGCGTGCCGGCGGCAAGCACAATGATCTGGATAATGTCGGTTATACTGCGCGTCACCACACTTTCTTTGAAATGCTGGGCAATTTCTCATTCGGCGATTATTTCAAAGAAGAAGCGATCAGCCATGCGTGGAACCTGATCACCAAAGAGTTTGGCCTTAACAAAGACAAGCTGTTGGTGACCGTTTATCATACGGATGATGATGCCGCGAATTTCTGGAAGAAGATTGCTGGTCTGAGCGATGATCGTATCATTCGCATCGCTACCAATGATAACTTCTGGGCGATGGGTGACACAGGTCCTTGCGGCCCGTGTTCCGAAATTTTCTATGATCACGGCGATCATATCTGGGGTGGCCCTCCAGGATCTGCTGATGAAGACGGCGATCGTTTCATCGAGATATGGAACCTTGTTTTCATGCAGTTCGAGCAGGTTACCAAGGAAGAGCGCATTGATCTGCCGCGTCCGTCCATTGATACCGGTATGGGCTTGGAGCGCATTGCTGCAATCTTGCAAGGCGTGCATGACAATTACGACATTGATATTTTCAAAGCTCTGATCCGCGCTTCTGAAGAAGCAACAGGTGTGAAGGCAGAAGGCGGCCAGCGCGCAAGCCATCGCGTAATTGCCGATCATTTGCGCTCGGCCAGCTTCCTGATTGCTGATGGTGTGCTGCCGTCCAATGAAGGCCGTGGTTATGTGCTGCGCCGCATCATGCGTCGTGCGATGCGCCATGCGCAGTTGCTTGGTGCCCGTGATCCGCTTATGTATCGCTTGTTGCCAACGCTCATTCGCAAAATGGGACAGGCTTATCCGGAACTGGTGCGTGCAGAAGCATTGATTTCTGAAACACTCAAACTGGAAGAGACCCGTTTCCGCAAAACGCTGGAACGCGGCCTTGGCTTGTTGAGTGATGCAACAGAAAATATGAGCGAAGGTCAGAGCCTTGATGGCGAAACCGCGTTCAAGCTTTATGACACTTATGGCTTCCCGCTGGATCTGACACAAGATGCTTTGCGTCAGCGCGGCATCAATGTGGATACTGACGGTTTTAGTGCTGCCATGGAACGCCAGAAGGCCGAAGCCCGTGCAAACTGGTCTGGTTCAGGTGATGCCGCGACTGAGAAAGTCTGGTTCCAGGTACGTGATAAAGTCGGCACCACTGAGTTTCTCGGTTATGATACCGAGAAGGCAGAAGGTGTTGTGACCGCATTGGTGCGTGATGGTAGCGTGATTGAAGCCGCGACAGCTGGCGAAAGCGTTTCTATCATCGTCAATCAGACACCGTTTTATGCGGAATCCGGTGGTCAGCAGGGGGATGCAGGCTTCATCTATGGCGATGGCTTTGTGATTGAAGTAACCGACACGGTGAAACGGGCTGATGGCGTTTTTGTTCATCAGGCGGCAATCCGTGAAGGTAAAATCCAGACCGGCGATGCTGTTGAACTGGTGGTTGATCATGAGCGTCGTTCGCGCATGCGTTCTAACCACTCGGCCACGCATTTGCTGCATGAAGCACTGCGTGAAACACTCGGCACCCATGTGGCGCAAAAGGGCTCACTCGTTGCCCCTGAGCGTCTGCGTTTTGACTTCTCCCATCCGAAGCCGATCAGCGAAGATGAATTGCGCAAGATTGAAAATATTGCCAATGAAATCATTCTGCAAAACGCGCCGGTCAACACCCGTCTGATGGCGGTTGATGATGCCATCGAAGCCGGAGCCATGGCGCTTTTCGGTGAAAAATATGGTGATGAAGTGCGCGTGGTTTCCATGGGTACTGCCACGAAGGGCGATAAAGCCGGTAAAACTTACTCGCTGGAACTCTGCGGTGGTACGCATGTTCGCCAGACCGGTGATATTGGTTTAGTGCGAGTTGTGTCTGAAGGCGCTGTTGCCGCCGGTGTTCGCCGTATGGAAGCACTGACCGGTGAGGCCGCTCGTCTTTATCTGGAAGAGCAGGATGATCGAGTTAAAGCTATCGCATCGGCGCTGAAAACAACGCCGTCAGAAGCGCTTGAACGCGTCAACAGCCTGATGGACGAACGCCGCAAATTGGAAAAAGAGCTGTCTGAAGCGCGCAAAAAGCTGGCGCTTGTTGGCGACAGCGCTGATGGTGCTGCGGCACATGAAGTTGTCAATGGCGTGAACTTCATGGGCAAGGTTGTTTCCGGTGTTGCACCGCGTGATCTGAAGCCATTGGCCGATGATGGTAAGAAGCAACTTGGCTCTGGCGTTGTGCTTTTCATTGGTATTGATGAAAGCAACAAGGCCAGTGCGGTGGTTGGTGTAACGGAAGATCTGGTATCGCGCTTCAGCGCTGTTGATCTGGTTCGTGTTGCGTCTGCTGCCCTTGGTGGTGCCGGTGGTGGTGGCCGTCCTGATATGGCGCAGGCTGGCGGACCGGATGGTTCACAGGCCGCCAATGCCATTGCCGCCGTAAAAGGCGCACTTGCCTGAATATAAAAGAGAACAAGAAAAAGGCCGGAAATTCCGGCCTTTTTTAATGCGTAATTTTTGCAGATTATTTTTTAACCGGCACCGGACCCGTAATGATCGGATCAATTGCATTTGTGCTTAAAGATTGCAGCAGGTTTGGTTGAACGGCGACCGGCACCGGCAATTTTGATTGTGCCAATGGCGGCAGGGGTTGCTGTGCAGTGGGGGCATCTATTTCATCTGCATATGCGCTTAAACTCATCTGGCCAGCAAGTGTGCAGGCCAATGTGCTGAGGACGCATTTTTTGATGAAAATTTGCAACTTTGAACCTTCTGCTGCTGCTTTTATATAAATTACAGAGTTTGTGCCTCTGCAAGAACAGCTTCCGCATGGCCAGCCACTTTGACCTTGTTCCAGATTTGGGCAATCTTGCCCTCACGGTCGATGAGAAAAGTGGTGCGTTCAACACCCATATATTTACGTCCATACATGCTTTTTTGCACCCAGACGCCATAGGCTTCCAGTGCAGTCCTCTCTTCATCTGCCACTAAAAGAGTGGTGAGATTATGTTTGGTGCGAAACTTTTGGTGCTTTGCCACTGTATCGGGTGAAATACCGACGATCACAGTATCGGCTTTTTCAAACTCTGCTTTCAGGGAACTGAAAGCGATTGATTCTTTGGTACAGCCGCTTGTGTCATCTTTTGGGTAGAAGAACAGGACAACTTTTTGGCCGCGAAGCGAAGACAAGGTTAGTGTGCCGTTTAAATCTTCGGGCAGATTAAAGTCGGGAGCAATATCACCAATTGCAGGCTGTGCCATATTAATGCCTTTCAAGTGTCGGATTCGCTGTTCATAAGCGGCTTTTTGAAAAGCATGCCATTATTGATGGCGGGAGTGCAAGGATCACACCACTGGTTTGAAAGCTTTCTACAGCACTCTGTTAATTATACTGATTTATCAGTTACGAATCGCTGACACTCATCCATAGTGAGGCGGCGCATGATTAGAGAACTCGGTTTTGGTTTGGGCGCTTAGCTCAAGCATAGTGGCATCAGGATATTGAGACAGAAAATCACCAAGGTTCGGTTTTCCAAGCAAGAAATGGAAAGAATAGAACGCAGCCTGTCGGCTGAAGGTGAGGATTTGTGCGCTTGTCCGTCGTCAAGAACAGCCAAAAAACGTTCTGGCGTCAGGTTTTTTCTTTATTTTTTATTGTCGATCCCGCTTGTGGCAGCCGTTTTGCTGGTTGCAGGTTTTTTTATTTTGCGTAGCGGGTTTGATAGTGAGTTTTTACGTGCCGAAGCGCAAAAAGGCATTACGCAGTTTTTGAGTGAAAGTGGTAAAATTTCTGTCGGCAAAGCGCGTATTTCGCTGGATCAGACGAATAATCTGGCCATTGAAGCCAATGACGTGACGCTGATTGAACCGCATAGTGGCCTTGATATTCAGCAAATTCAGTCGGTTAAGCTTGGGCTTTCACCTTTGGCTTTGTTACTGGGAAAAATTGAAGTTAGCAGTGCTGAGGCGTCCGGTGTCGAAATTAATCTGACAGAGAGCAGTCAAGATAATAATTTTCTGCAAAAGATGCCATTTGATAGCAAGGGGCGGATAGATTTTGATGCCTCATCGGCACTTGTTTTTGATGGTGTGAAAGAAGCACTGGCATTACTTTCAAAACGCCAGACACAGGCCATTCGCTTGTCAGATGCAGTTATTAAATTTCCAACACCAAAAGGCGAAGAGCGCTTTGCTATCCAGCAGGCTTCTATTGAAGAGCAAATTGATAATGTTCTTTTGAAGGGGGCTTTTGAATGGCAGGGTAAGTCACTTATTTTGGATGGTACTGTGAGCCGCCAAAATGGCGAGCTGCATTCTTTTACGCTTAATCTGGATGGTATTCCGGTTCATATTGGTTCGCCGCCACAGGTAAAACAGCTGGTTGGTACGGAAAATAGCGTTAATCCGGCGCATTTTTCATTATCGGCAAATGCGTCGCTGGCGTTGAGCGGGCAGGTCGCAAGTGAGGAACATTCGCAAAAGCTGAATGCATCGGTTAAAATTTCCAAGGTTGATCTTGAGGTTGGGCGCGTGCCTAACATTTTTGGACAGGCTGAGTTTAATCTGGAGTTACAACAAGGCACAAAAAAAATTGAAGTCCGACCGTCAAACTTGCAGCTTGGCGGTGTGATGCTTCATTTTAATGGTGCTTTTGGGCCGGAAGCTTATGATGATGCTAAAATGCCCGATGATGATGGCTATCGTTTTGAAATAGTCACGAGCGAAGCGATAAGCGCACCGCAGGAATCGACTGAAGCACCTTTGCCATTTGCAGGCCGTGTTGCCGGGCGCTTTGATATCGAAGACAATCGCCTTGAATTTAGCAATCTGGATATCAAAACGCTTGATGGTACGCTTTACGGGCAGGGTAGTTTAAGTTTCGGGATGGGGTCTGCTGGTATTATTTTTATGCTGCGTGTGCCGGAAATGCCTGTAGCGCAGGCCAAGCAATTATGGCCGGTTGATGTGGCCGACGGAGCGCGTGAATGGGTGTTGAAAAACCTGTTTGGTGGCCAGCTTAGCAATGGCCGTATCGATATTGCTATTCCGCCGGGCCATTATAATGGCGAAGGTCAGTTACCTGAACTGACAGGTGAGCATGTTCAGGTTGATTTTGATATTAAAAACACACGTTTTGATGTGATCGGAGAATTACCGGCGCTACGGGATGCTGACGGCCATATACAAGTGCGTGGTTCTCATGCGACGATTAATCTAGCGAAAGCTACTGCCTTTACAACGGAAAATCGTCGTCTGGACGTGAGTAACGGAACACTTTTCATCCCGTGGGGGCGTCAGCGTCCGGTTATGGCCGATCTTGATATTCGCTTACAGGGACAAGCGGATGCGGTGGCAGAGATTTTAGGCAAAAAGCCGATCAATATTTCCAGACATTTGCCTTTTACACCTGCTGATATCAAGGGCGATGTGACTTCAAAGGTCAATGTATCATTTGCGGTTAATAAAGATGCACCTGATGGTACCTATACATGGAAAGCCGATATTGATTTTAAAAATTTGGATATCGCCAAGCCGCTTGATGGCCAGCTAATCAGCAAAGCCGATGGCAAGATTTTGGTTGATCCGAAAGCGGCCAATATTACAGCCAATGCTTTGCTCAATAATATGCCGGCTAAGATCAGCATGGTGGAGCCGGTAGAAGATAAGACCGTTTTAAAACAACAGCTTGTTGAGTTGACAGTCAGCGATAAGGCGCGTGCAGCACTTTTCCCGGATATCAATACGGTTTTTACAGGGCCGATGCTGGTGAAGCTTGGTTCTGAAAAAAACAAGCAGCGGGCAATCGTGGTTGATTTAAAAAACACCGAGATCAATCTGCCTTGGCTGGGCTGGAAAAAAGGTGCTGGTATCGCTGCCAAGGCCGAACTCATCTATAGCAAGCCGGATGAAAAAGCCGATGATATTGTTATTAAAAATCTGATTGTCAGCGGTGATGGCTTTCAGTTGCGCGGTGATATTACTATTGATAAGGCAGGACTTGCTACAGCCGATTTTAAAAAAATCCAATTGACCAATAATGATGATCTGTCGCTAAAATTACGCCGGATAAAGGGTGGTTTCGGGGTTGATCTGAAGGGTTCAAGCTTTGATGCACGAGCCTTGATTAAGCAGTTAATTCAATCGGATACGGCATCTGTTTCAAAAAGTGATTCACTGAGTAAAACACGCGTTGTAGTTAATGGTCAGGTTGATCAGTTGGGCGGGTTTTATAATGAGAAACTGAGGAATTTTGCCATCTCTTATGAAAGTGCCGGCAAGGAGGTTTCCAGTTTTTCGGTGAATGCCTCAACCGGATCAGGCAAAGAATTTGTTGCCACCAGTAATACGCAAAAAGATGCGCGTTCTGTCTCGCTTAAATCATCTGATGCCGGTGCTATTTTGCGTTTCTTTGATTTTTACGACAAAATCTATGGCGGTGATATTAGTGCAGGGCTTGCTGCTCAGGGCAAAAATCCGCTGCACGGACAGATCGATGCGCGCAACTTTGCGATTGTGGGCGAAGGGCGGTTGTCTTCGATCGTTTCAAGCCCTCCGTCATCGGGTGGTGCCAGTTTAAATCAGGCGGTGAAGCGCGACATTGATGTGTCACGCGTTGATATTGAACGTGGCTATGCCTTGATTGAGAAGGGCGAGGGATATGCCAGCCTGTCGAAAGGCGTTGTCCGTGGCCCTGTGATCGGCACGACGTTTCAAGGCACTCTTTATGATCGTGAAGGCAATATGAATATGACCGGCACATTCATGCCTGCCTATGGGCTTAACCGTATGTTTGCGGATATTCCGCTTTTTGGCGCTTTGCTTGGTAATGGCCGTGATCGCGGGCTGATCGGTATTACTTACAAATTGTCTGGTTCGGCTAAAGCGCCGAAAGTAACCGTTAATCCGATTTCTGTGATTGCACCGGGAATTTTTCGCACGATTTTTGAGTTTTAATAAAGCTGTAAGCCCTTACAAAAGGATGGCTTTCAACTGCGAAAATAGCCTATAAATATCTCACTTTGCATGAGGGCGGAGAAGGGGAACGGCAGATGCAATCAATTTTTACCTGGGCGCCATTCACTATTTTGCTGGTATTTGTTGCTTGCGGTTTGTTGTCGGTCAGTATTGGTTTGTTGGCACTCAGATATTTCAGCTATCAGCTGCAACGAAAGCCTGCCTCTATGCCGGTTGCAGCCTTTATAGGGACTGTCGCAACGGCTTGGGCATTAGCGCTTGGTTTTGCGGCTGCAGATGTGTGGTCAGTCAATTCTGATGCTTCACATGCGGCATCGGCCGAGCGTTCATCGCTTTCACGGCTTGAGGGAATGGCAGCAAAAGATGCATTGAATTCTGCCGAGTTGCATGATGCTATTAAAGCTTATCGTGTATCTGTTTCTGAGGTTGAATGGACAAAACAGAGGAACGTGAACCCTGCGGTTGAGGTTGAACGCGCTTTGCAGAAAATGCGTGTCGCTTTGTTAAAGTTAGCTGAGAGCAAAGTGCCTTATCCTATTGTTTCGCAATTAGTGCAGGATTTTGATGAGTTACAGGATGCGCGCAATGACCGGCTCGCTTTAGGTAATAGTTCTATCAATAATTATAAGTGGTATCTGGTGCTTTGTCTGACATTGATCACCACAATTGTGTTGGCATCCACTCATGCCGATCGTCCGCGCGCAGGGGTTCAGGCGATGCTGATTTACACCTTTACAGCTGTGATCTGTATGTGGATTTTAGCGCTGCATGTGCACCCCTATGCGGGGGCGGGCGGTCTGAATGCCCATGTGCTTGAGCCGCGGGTTTCACAGGAAATGCATTATCAATTGATGATGAAAGAAGCGTCTAACTCTTGACGCGTGCTATAGAAAGCTTACATATAGGTGTCCTTAACTGCTTCGCATGCAGTTTTTATCAAGGACTTCAGTCAGGTGCCGGGCCCCTCTGGCGAGAGTTTGCGGCGCTCTCGTGATGTCGGTACCGCCAGCAATATCAGCCGGCGGATAAAGCAAAATGCTACATTTTTCCGTGTCTTGTACGCGTGTCAGTGCCGACGCGTGTTTTTTAACATATTTTCCTGAAACTAATTTGAATATGCAGGAGCAGAGCAAATGACGCCAACTGCTTCTTCAACTACGACATCAACAACGACGTGGGGCTATTTCAAATGGGCGATTATCGTCACTGTGGTCGGTTTGGCACTGGGTGCCTGGCTTGGCTGGCAGTCGTCGGGTACGCTTGGCGGCATGGCGTCCGTATTCTTCATTTGTGCGGTGCTCGCTGTTTTGGAAATTTCATTGTCCTTTGACAATGCTATCGTCAATGCAAACAAGCTGAAGGATATGACCCCAGTCTGGCAGCATCGCTTTTTGACATGGGGTATTATCATCGCAGTTTTCGGAATGCGTGTAGTTTTCCCGCTGTTGATTGTGGTGATTGCAGCTAAAATCAATCCGGTTGAAGCCGTGGTTCTGGCCGCAGCAAAGCCTGAAGAATATGCCCGCATCATGCAGGAAGCACATTTGCCGATTGCAGCATTTGGCGGTGCATTTTTGATGATGGTGGCGCTGAAATTCTTCTTTGATGCAGATAAGGATATTCACTGGATTGGCTTTCTGGAGCGTCCGTTCAAATATCTTGCCAGCATCAAAGGCATTGAAGTTGCGATTGTCCTGATAGTGATGCTGATTTTCTCCAGCATGCTTGATGATGACAAAGCCGTAAGCTTCTTCTTCTCAGCTATCTATGGTCTGGTTTCATTTCTGGTGGTCGAAGTGTTGGGCGGCTTGCTTGATGCTTCGCAAAAAACCATGAGTGCGGCTGCCAAAGGTGGTTTAGGCGCATTCCTTTATCTGGAAGTGCTGGATGCCAGCTTCTCGTTTGATGGTGTGATTGGTGCTTTTGCATTGTCGCAAAACCTGTTCGTGATTGCGATTGGTTTGGGTATCGGTGCTATGTATGTGCGATCAATGACCATTATGCTGGTAGAGAAAGGCACATTGGCCGAATATCGTTATCTGGAACACGGTGCATTCTATGCAATCCTGATCCTGTCGGTGATTATGTTCGCACAGACTTTGGTACATATTCCGGAAGTTGTTACCGGCCTTGGCGGTGCAGTACTAATCGGTATCTCATTCTGGGGATCAGTTCGTTTTAATAAGAGCAACTCTGAGTGAAATTTTAGAATTCAAGTAAAATAAAAAGGGCGGAAGAGTTAAACTCTTCCGCCCTTTTTTATAATCTTAAATTATTTTACTTACGTGTGTATTCCATCATACGGCTGCGGCTTAACACCAGCTCAACACGATTTTCATCTAGGCGATGCAGGCAGACACGCTTTGTCCACGGCCCGTCATGCAGGGTAAAGAGCCAACGGCCGTTACCTAAATCTTCCAATGGCATGGTGTTGCGGATCGGGCCGATGCCCATCACCACTTGACCATCAACAATATCAAACTGCGCGCCATAAAGATCGGCAGTCCAGTGACCGTCCAGTTCTGTGCCGGCCTTTTTAGGCGTAACGGCTAAGAGAGTACGGGCAGCATAACCGATTTCACCAACCAGCTTGTCACCTTCTGCTTTCAATGAAACAGGGGAGGACGGTGAGGTGGATGAATATACGCCATTGCCGACATCGTAGAGCGTGTCTTCGCTGTCGAGATAGTTGATGGATGCCGCGCCGACCTGAACCCAGTAAGGGCCTGTTTCGGTGGCATAAAGACCTTGTGGCAGCGTGCTTGACGCTTCCGGAAGTGCCAAACCATGAAGCTCTGCCATCACATCGCGGGCAAGCTTGTAGGTGTTGACGTCTTCGCGGTTGGCAACAACAGCAATGCCGGTCTTTGTTTCAGGATCAAGCAGCAGATAGGTTTTGTAGCCCGGATGTGAACCACCATGGCCGACAAAGTTTTTGCCGTCGATATTGTTCCAGCGAACGCCTAAACCATAGCCGGTAACGCGGCCGTCTTTCATGTGACGGTCTGCGCCTAATTGCGCCAAGGTGCCATCAAAACCGTGATCGTTGCAAACCAATGCCTGACCCCAGAGAGCCAATGCTTTAGCGCTGCCTGCAAGACTGCCCGAAGCAGAAATGTGAAGACCGGCTGCACTTAACTGCCATTTGGAACCATTGTGCCAATAGCCAGGTGCCAGACCTGCGACTGTGTCATTCCAGACATCAGGTGCGGTCAGAAACGTGCCAAGTGCAGCAGCAATTTTTTGCTCAACGAAATCGTTGAAGCGGAAGCCGTGACGTTCCAGAATGGTTTCAACCAGACGGTAGCCGGTATTGGAATAGGAGATTTCTGTACCAGGTTCAAAGTTTAATCTTGTGAATGTGGCAAGAAATTCCATCAGACGCCTGGCTTCGGTTTCCGTATAAACGGAAAGGCCAAGCAGTGTCAGGCATTCGCGGGTGTCAGGCAGGCCGGCGGTCATATCGAGCGCCTGACCAACCGTTACTTCGCTTAAAGGTGCCTGCAATTCCGGCAGATGTTGCCCCAAGCGATCATCAAGTTTGATGATATCGCTGTGTTGCAAAACCATGGCACAGAAAACATGCTTGGTCACAGAAGCATAACGAACCACTGTATCCGCACTGAAAGCTGTGCGGGTGCTCAGGCTCTCCAAACCACCCGCATGTGCAAACTGAACACCGTTTGCATCAAAGCAGACAATTGCACCGCCTGGCTCTTCTAAAGACCAGACATCGGCAAAACTTTTAGCCAGTTCAGAGGCTTTGCCCCAGTTTAGTTCCAAAGACATTGATAGCTCCGATCAGGCTGGTTCTTCCAGACTTACACTTAGCTGACGCAGTTCTGTGGTATGCGGATGTTTGGTATTGCCTGCACGCAGATCTTCCGCGCTCAAAACTTCAACCATCTCACCAAACTGCATAACGCCCAGACGAGGGCACAGATGGGTGATCACAGCCAGATTGTGGCTGACGAGCACATAAGTGAGGTTCTTGGCTGCACGTAAATCCGACAACAGGTTGAGAATTTCGGCCTGTACGGACACGTCGAGTGCCGAGGTTGGCTCGTCAAGCAACAAGACTTCCGGTTCAGCAATCAGCGCGCGGGCAATTGCCACACGCTGACGCTGACCACCAGACAACTGGTGAGGGAAACGGAAACGCGCTGCCTGTGGCAGAGCAACATCTTCAAGTGCCTGTGAAATGCGCTTCTCGATATTATCGATGCCGTGAACCAGCAAAAGTTCGCTCAGGATCCGGTCAATGGTCTGGCGCGGATGCAGGGAGCCGAACGGATCCTGAAACACCATCTGCACATGCCGGAAAAACTCCGGCGGGCGTTTCAATGGGGCATCTTTGCCATTGAACGAAATGCGGCCTGACCACTTTTCGTTCAAACCGGCCATGGCGCGCAAAATCGTTGATTTTCCGGAACCACTTTCGCCGACAATACCAAAACTGTCGCCTTTAGCGACATCAAAGGATACACCCTTGACGATTTCACGTTCGCCAAAACTGATCCGTAACTGATCAACAGAAATCATTATTTCAACCAATCTGAATCGCGGGTGAGGATAGGCAGACGTTCTTTTGGATGCGTCAGCGAAGGAATGCAGTTAAGCAGACCTTGCGTATATGGATGCGACGCACGGGTCAGCTCGGAAGCTTTAAGCTCTTCCATAACCTGACCGGAATACATCACCATAACGCGGTCGCAGAAATGCGAAACCAATGGCAGATCGTGGCTGATCAGAATAAGACCCATGCCGCGCTTGGAGACGAGATCGTCAATAAGGCGCAAGATTTCAGCCTGAACAGTCGCATCGAGCGCTGAGGTCGGTTCATCCGCGATCAGAACTTCCGGATCGGGTGCAAGCATCATGGCGATCATGACGCGCTGCCCCATACCACCGGAAACTTCATGCGGATAAAGCTTGGCCACATCGCCCGGATTGCGGATCATCACCTGATCGAGCAAATCAACGGCTGCTTCTTTGGCTTGCTTGGCGGAACCACCTTTGTGGGTGCGCCAGGATTCGGCAACCTGCGAACCAATGGTTTTAACCGGATTCAGTGAGTATTTAGGATCCTGAAGAATGAAGCCTGCACGCTTGCCGCGGATCTTACGCATGTCGGCTTCAGTCGCCTTCATGATGTCAGTGCCGAAGAATTCAAGCTTGTCAGCTTGAACCTGTGCAATTGGCGGCAGAAGCTTCATCAAAGCACGGGCGGTGAGGGACTTACCGGAACCGGATTCCCCCACAATGCCGAGCTTTTCTTTGCCAAGCTTCAGATTAAGGCCGCGGACAGCTTCGAAACGGCTGGTGCGCGTTTCGAAGGTGATACGTAAATTTTGGATATCAACCAGCATTGTCCCGTCCTAGTTCTGCTTCGGATCGAGCACGTCACGAAGACCGTCGCCCAGAAAGTTGAATGCGAGCGAAACAAAGAAGATTGCGAGACCCGGGATGGTCGCGACCCACCATTGTTCGAAAATGAAACGCTTGGCAGTTGCAATCATCGCACCCCATTCCGGTGAAGGTGGCTGCGCACCCATGCCGAGGAAGCCAAGGCTTGCGGCGGTCAGAATGATGGAGCTCATATCAAGCGTAATACGAACGATCAGGCTCGGTACGCATAATGGTGCGATATGGCGTGCAATAATGCGCTTGGACGATGCACCGGTCAGCTTACAAGCGGCAATGAAGTCGCTGTTGCGGATGGTCATTGTTTCAGCACGTGCAAGGCGCGCATATGGCGGCCAAGCGGTGAGCGCAATAGCGAGAACCGCACTTTCAACACCCGGACGCAATGCAGCAACAAAAGCCAATGCAAGGATAAGGCGCGGGAAAGCCAGGAACACGTCGGTAATGCGCATCAAAGCTGTATCAACGATACCGCCGTAATAACCGGCAATACAACCAACTGCCAGACCGATTGGTGCCACCAGAATAACGACTGCAATCACCATACCCATAGTAACGCGGCCGCCGTAAAGGATGCGCGAGAGAATATCGCGCCCCAGTTCGTCGGTGCCAAACCAATGTTCAGCTGTGGGTGCTGACAAGCGATTAGCCAGGTTTTGCGCGCTTGGATCATATGGTGCCAGCAAAGGCGCAAAGATCGACAGCAAAACAAAGGCCAGAATGACAACCAGACCAAACATGGCCAGCGGGTTGCCTTTGAGGTTGAGCCACAGGCGATAACGGCGTCCCCATGCAGCTTGTGCACGGGAAGACGGGGTTTCGTTCAAAGCCCAATTTCTAAAGCTAGATGTTATCATCGGACACGTGGATCCAGTACTTTATAGAGGATATCGGCCAGAAGATTGAGGCCAACATAAATCACGCCGATCAGCAAAGTGGCGCCAACGACCGGATTCATATCTGCGTTCATCAAAGAGACGGTCAGATATTGTCCAAGGCCCGGCCAGCTAAAGACTGTTTCGGTTACCACTGCACCTTCAAGCAAGCCTGCATAGGTGAGGGCAAGAACGGTCACGAGCTGAACTGCGACAGTCGGAAATGCATGTTTCCAGATGACGGCTTTGAGCGACAGGCCTTTTGCACGCGCGGTGATGACATATTCACCTTTGAGCGCGTCAAGCATGAATGCCCGGGTCATACGGGTAATATAAGCCATGCTGAAATAAGCAAGGATCAGAACTGGCTGCAGTAAGTGCTTCACAGCATCAACAAAAGCATCCCAATCACCATCAAGCAGCGTATCAATCGTCATGATACCTGTGACATGGGTGATCATGCCTTCATAGATGATGTCCTGACGGCCAGGGCCAGGGGCAACATCCAAGGTTGCATAGAATAGCAGCAGGGAAATCAACGCCAAAACAAAGACCGGCACCGAGTGACCGGCAAGGCAGATAACACGGATGGTCTGGTCAAGCCATGAACCCTGACGCACAGCAGCCCACACACCAAGCGGAATACCGATGGCTGCGGAAATGATCAGTGCATATGTTGCAAGTTCCAACGTCGCCGGGAAATAACGGACGATGTCAGTGGTGACCGGATTTCTGGTCAAAATAGAATTGCCCAGATCGCCGTGTAATACCTGGCTGATATAATTAAAGAACTGAACGATCATTGGCTGATCCAGACCCATTTCCGCGCGTACACGCTGGATAACGGCTTCCGGAGCATTATCGCCGACCGCAGCAATAACCGGGTCGACCGGCATAACGCGGCCGATCATAAAAGTGATAACCATAAGACCGAACAGCGTGATTAACACGCTGCCCAGTACACCAGTCAATTTTTGGAGTTTCCTCATCACGCCTTCGCGATCCCTGCATAGGAGTGGCTGTCTGAAAGCACACCCAGACGCATGCCTGTCACATCTTTGCGGCAAGCAGCAGTTTCAAATTTTTGCATCATGACGATGAACGGGCTGTTAGCCATGAATTCACGCTGAAGTTCGCCATAAAGCTTGATGCGGGTTGCCGGATCTTTTTCATCGCGGGCAGCAATAGCTTTTTTCATGAACTCTTCGTTCTGGTAATGCGAGCGCCATGCAAAAGGCTTGGTGAATGCATTGTCAGAATTGTCTTCATTGATGCAGAACACAGACGCGTTGGTGTTCGGATCAAAATAGTCTGAACCCCAAGAAGTCAGTGCAATTTCATGTTCGCGAGCGCGCATTTTGGTGAGAACCTGACGGTTTTCAGCGGCCAGCAATTCAACTTTAATGCCGATATCTGCGAGATTTGCCTGAATTGCCTGAGCAATATCCGGGCTTGGCTGTGCAGAGTAGTGATCCATTTTGATGGTGAAACCATCTTGAAGACCAGCTTCAGCCATCAAAGCTTTTGCCTTTTCAAGGTCGCGCTTGAACGGCTTGTCAGTGATTGCACCCGGGAATCCTTCAGGAACAATGGTCTGGTGAACCTTGTACTGCAATGGAACAATGTTCTGCTGGATGCCGTCGTAATCTACAGCCCACTTGATTGCTTCCCAAAGCTTAGGATTGGTCAGCTTTTCATTGCTCTGGTTCAAGGACATCAGCATGATGCCGCTGACGCTCTGGCGAACCATGTTGTAGTTTTCGTCGTCGTTGATGACGCGCAACTGTTCGGTGGTCAGGTTACGTGCAATATCAACATCACCCTTCTGCAACATGAGAAGCTGTGAAGACGGATCAGCAACGTGACGCAGCATGATGCGCTTTACATTGCCTTTGTAGAGACCATGCGGGTTGTAGTTCATCACTACGCTTTCGCTTGGCTTCCAGGAAACGAGGGTCCACTCACCGGAACCGGCGCTGTTCTTCTGCAACCAGCCGTTACCCATGTCGTCGCCATTGGCGTTTTCCATCACAACCTTCTTCTCGACAATGCTGCCGATGCTTGCAGACAAACAATAGAGCAGGAAGGAGAGGGAGGTCGGGGTTTCGAGCGAAAGCTTGATGGTGGAATCGTCAACGACAGTGATCCACTGTTCAACGTTTTCCGGTGTGAAGCCGAACTGACCGATGATGAAGGCTGCGCCCTTATTCATCTTGATAGCGCGCTGCAGGGAGAAGACAGCGTCTTCAGCAGTTACAGGTGCGCCGCTGGCAAATTTTGCATCCGGGTTCATTTTGAAGGTGAAGACTTTGCCTTCTTCGTCAGCTTCCCATGAAGAAGCAACGCCGCCTTCGATTTCTTCCGGATTGGTCAGGCTTGGATGAACAAGACGCTGATACATGTTGTTGCAGATTTCACTGCCGACAGCTTCAAAGCTTTCATGCGGATCAAGGCTCGTCATGTTGTCGAGCGTCTGAGCAACAACGAGAATGTCCTGACGGCCGGCAGCAACAGCTGGCAACAGGCTTGCGTAAGACAGGAAAGGTACCGCTGCGGCACCTGCCAGGAAATTACGTCTCGAAATCATTTTTTATTCTCCCTGTTAAAGCAATTGCGTTCGCAACTGCCATAAAAGCGCCATCCCAATAGCATTACCGCCAGGCGCATTTTTCCAAGCATCCAGTATCATGAGTGGGTTTGCGGGTTCCAATGCAGAATTTGCAACGGTCATGCACAGAATGCATAATGAGGAAATGGATTAGGGCTCGCTAAAATAAATGGCCAACTTATGCAAGCGATTTCTAACATATGCATAAAACGCATTGGCAATTTATGTCTAAGAGCGTAAGCCTTACATAGTGATAAGCTTCAAGCTTTAAATTCCAAGACTGATAAAGGCATATCTGGTTATGACAACAGCTCCGATTACCCCAGTTTTTGATGGCCATAACGATGTTTTACTGCGTTTGTGGACATCTGCTGAGCCGAATCCTGAGGCGCGTTTTATTAATGGTGAACCGGTTGGTCACATCGACCTGCCACGTTCAAAGACCGGTGGTCTGGCAGGTGGTTTGTGCGCTATTTATGTTCCAAGCCCGTCAAAAGAGCTGAATGCAGAAGGTAACTTCGAGACGCCTGCCCATAGCGATGCGCTGAACACAACATTGGCAATGGCGGCTTTGCTGACCCGAATCGAAATGGCTGCAAATGGCGGTTTCCGCGTTTGCCGTACGGCTTCCGACATTCGCCAGTCGATGGCAGATGGTGCTTTTGCTGCTGTTTTCCATATTGAAGGCGTTGAAGCGATCAGCGATGGTCTGGATGAGCTTTATGTGATGCATCAGGCTGGCCTACGCAGCCTTGGTCCGGTTTGGAGCCGCCCGAACATTTTTGCATATGGTGTGCCTTTCCGCTTCAATAGTTCGCCGGACATCGGTCCGGGCCTCACCGATGCGGGTAAGCGTCTGATCAAAGCTTGTAACGAGCTGAAAGTGATGATCGATCTTTCTCATATGAATGAGAAGGGCTTCTGGGATATTGCCAAGCTTTCCGATGCGCCGCTGGTGGCCTCGCACTCCAATGCGCATGGCGTTTGCCCGCATAGCCGCAATCTGACCGACAAGCAGATGGATGCGATCCGCGACACTGGTGGTCTGGCCGGTCTTAACTTCGGCGTTTCCTTCCTGCACAGCGAAGGCGTGCGAGACCTGAACCTGCCATTGTCAGAAATGATCCGTCACATTGATTATATGGTTGAGCGTATGGGTATTGATCATGTGGCACTTGGTTCCGACTTTGACGGCACCGCGATTTCAACAGAAATCGGCGATGCAACCGGTCTGCCAAAGCTGATCGATGCTCTGCGTGCGCATGGTTATGATCAGGAATCAATCAACAAGATTGCGCATGACAACTGGATCCGTGTGCTGGAACGCACTTGGGGCGCTTGATGGGGGCGCTTGATGGGGGCGCTTAATAGGCGCGCTTAATTGAGTTTAATCTTAAGATTATTCTCTTAAAGAAAACGCCGCTTTTGAAGCGGCGTTTTTTATTGTCCGTTTAAAGCTGTGCGCGTAGCTTTTCGGCATTGGCGGATAGTATTCCATTATCTTCCATCTTACCGCTATGTGGCTTCAGATCGATACCTTCATAGCGCGGGATAATATGGAAGTGCAGGTGATAAACAGTCTGGCCGGCGGCAGGTTCATTAAACTGCATGATGGTAATGCCGTCTGCTTCAAAGGCTGTCTTCGCAGCCTTTGCTACATGTTGTACGGCTTTCATCAGTGCGCTCAGTGTCTCAGGTGCAGCATCCAGCAGATTGCGTGAAGGGGTTTTCGGGATCACTAATGTGTGGCCGTTGCTTTGTGGCATCACATCCATAAATGCCAGAACATCATCATTTTCATAAACACGATGAGCCGGAATTTCACCGCGCAGGATTTTGGAAAAAATATTATTATCGTCATAGACGGCTGTCATCGGGCCTTCTCCGTTTTATGTGTCGAGTTCAGGTGTTTTACGAAAAGGCAGATGGTCTTGCAGCGACACAGCCATGCGCATCACGTCCTGACGCTCGGTATCAAGGTAATCTGCCACAGCATTACGCAAACCCTGATGGGTAATATAATGGGCGGAATGGGTGAGGACAGGCTGATAACCGCGCGCAATTTTATGATCACCTTGCGCGCCTGCTTCAACCTTGTCGAGCTTATGTTTGATCGCAAAATCAATGGCCTGATGATAGCAGACTTCAAAATGCAAAAACGGATGGTCTTCAATACAGCCCCAATGGCGGCCAAAGAGCGTATCGGAACCAATGAAATTAATCGCACCGGCAATATAGCGGCCATCGCGTTTTGCCATCACCAGCAAAATATCATCGGCCATGGTTTCGCCGATCATCGTGTAAAACTCACGGGTTAGGTAAGGGCGTCCCCATTTGCGGCTGCCGGTATCCATATAGAAAGCAAAGAACTGATCGAGCACGTCCCCGGTGATCTGTTCACCTTGCAGCCATTCAATCGTTATACCGTTGCTTAAAGCTTCCTTGCGTTCTTTTTTAATGAGTTTCCGCTTGCGCGAAGAAAGCTCGCTTAAAAAATCATCAAATTGCGAAAAGCCATTGTTTATAAAGTGAAATTGTAAGTCGTTTCTATGAAGAAAGCCTGCGGTTTCCAACGGTTTTATCTGTGTTTGATCCACAAAGGTGACATGGGCTGATGAGATGCCGAGCTGGTCGGTCAGCTGCTGAAGGCCGAGAGCCAATGCTTGTCTGATCGCGACAGGTTCATAGTCGCGGTTATGCAAAAGCCGAGAACCGGTGGCGGGTGTAAAGGGCACGCAAATTTGTAATTTTGGATAATAGCGGCCGCCTGCACGCTCATAGGCATCAGCCCAGCCATGATCGAAAACATATTCGCCCTGACTGTGGCTTTTCAAATAAGCAGGGACTGCGCCAAGTAAAATTCCGTCGGCTGTTTCAAGACGTAAATGATACGGCCGCCAGCCGGTGGCAGCGGTTGCGCTCTCAGATTTCTCGAGGGCGTTTAAAAAGTGATAGGACAGAAACGGATTATAATTTCCGTGTCCTTTGGAGGTGCCAGCAAGGGAAGACCATTCTTCGGCCGTGAATTCATCAAATTGTCTGACGACGCGGAGCTGAAATTCCGGGCTTTGATCTTCAACGTCCAACACCTTGCGGCAATCCTCCTCAAAGACTTTTCGGCTCGAAACGGATCGAGCCAGCGCTGGTGCTTGTCTGGTTTGTCAGGAATTATCAGGCAAGCTGCGCGCGCGGGTCGAACCCTTCAAAGGTAATCTGGTCGGCATTCAGGTCACTATGGGCTTTTGTTGCCTGATCTTTCACTGTCCATGTAATCACCGGCAAATGCAGTTTTTCACGTACGAAGCTGATGAACGGATTAGGCAATTCATGCACATGATAGGACACAAAATCGATGCCATGAGCGAGCATGGAAAAATGAGCTTCCATCGCTTCACGGTTCATGCCCTCAGCCGTCAGCCCTGCCGGAATGCCCGGTGCATCGGATGCAAACTGGCGGATGATGTGATGGTCAAAGGACATGATCGCAGCATGTCCCTGATAGTTTTCAAGTTCTTTGGCGGTCTTTTTAACCAGGCCGTCATCATGACCAGGTGTGCCCTTTACTTCGATAATAAGGGGCACACTGCCGTCAACGAGATCAAGCAGTTCCCGCAAAGACGGAATATGGTCTTGTGTGGTGCCGATGGTGAGCGCTTGTGCCTCTGCCAGCGTCAGGTCATAAATATGCCCGTCGCGCCCTGCGACCCGCTTGAGTGTTGAATCGTGAAACACGACAACTTCACCGTCTTTGGTGAGGTGAACATCACATTCAATGGCAAAACCCTGTTTAACGGCTGCTTGTGCAGCTGAAAGCGAGTTTTCCCAGCAATCATGGTTCAAGTCGTGCAAACCACGATGTGCAATAGGGGTTGCAGTTAACCAACGGGCAAATGACATCAGGCGACCTCAAAAATCGCTTCTACTTCCACAGGTGCATTAAACGGCAGGGATGCTACACCAACAGCGGAGCGGGCATGCTTACCGGCGTCGCCAAGAACATTGACGAGGAAATCCGATGCGCCGTTGCCGACAACGTGCTGTTCAGTGAAGCCTGGTGCGGAAGCCACAAAAATTGTGATTTTCACCAGACGCTTAATGCGGTTCAAATCGCCGAGCGCTGCTTTGGCCTGTGCCAGAACCTGAATGGCGCACTGACGTGCGGTTTCCTGACCCTTGGCAATGTCGATTTCAGCGCCCAGAAGGCCGGTATGGATCAGTTTGCCCTGATCCATCGGCAGTTGGCCGGAGGTGAACAATAACTGGCCTGCCTGCATATAAGGCAAGTAATTTGCGGCCGGTGCTGCGGAGGCTGGAATGGTAACACCCAAAGCGGCAAGACGGCTATCAATTGTATCAGTCATATTCAGATCCTTAATTCTTTTAGTGTTGTGTCGTGCAATTATAACAGTGGCAAGACAGAATCGGTGGAAATTATCGCAAGGTTGCGACTTTTGTCTCGATTCCGCCACGAGTTTTTTTATCATACTGCTTCTGCAGGGAGATATAGCATGCATTTTATTAAAAAGGCCATTTGCCAAACCGGGTTGCAGGCAGCGTTCTGCTTAGGGCGGCGGCCTTTATTTTCAGGCTCGCTGGCTGGTATTTCCGGCGGTTTGATGGTTGCCGTTTTTGCATTGGAAGTTGTGCCGGCGATAGCCGCACCTTCAGTGATGTTGGCGCCGCATCGTGCTGTTTATGATCTCCAGCTTGATAAAGCGGATGATAAGACGGGCATTAGCGGATTGAAAGGCCGTATGGTCTATGAGTTTAATGGCTCAGCCTGCGAAGGCTATACGACCAATTTCCGTTTTGTGACGCAGGTTGATATGGAAGAGCAGCCGCAACGGCTGACTGATCAGCAGACCACAACTTTTGAAGCGGCCGACGGTCAAGAGTTCAGTTTCGTCAACAAAACCTTTGTGGATAAGGATCTGATCAAAGAAGTGCGCGGCAAAGCGGAGCTGCAAGCTAAAAATCTGCAAGTCAAGCTCAGCCATCCGGAAAAAGCTGATATAGAGCTGTCGAAAACCAACTTTCCGACCAAGCATCTGACCGAAATTATTGGTAAGGCGGAAAAGGGCGAGAAATTTTATCAGACGACCATTTTTGATGGTTCGGAGGATGCAAACCGAGTTGTCGCTATCACTGTAATGCTTGGTAAAGAGCAGGCCGTCAAAGATGATGAATACAAATCTTTGGGCGAGATGAGTAACGATAAATTCTGGCCGGTCACGATTGCTTATTTTGATGATAAGGAAAATCAGGACGGTATGCCGATCTACCGTATCAATTTCAAATTGTACCGAAATGGTGTGACGCGCGATCTGTTTATGGATTACGGCGATTTTTCCATGCGTGGCAAATTGGTTAAGCTCGATCTTTATAAAGGTCAGCCTGCGGATGAACAGTGTAGTTAAGATCATAATTGGTATGAATATACGGCCAGGGGTTGCATTTCTGTCTGTCATCCGTTAAGTGCCGGATCATTCCACACACGGGCTAGTGGTTAATATCGGGAGAAATCCGATATGACCTCCGGTGGCGGTTCTCCCGCCTCTGTCCGTGGAGGTTAAACCGGAAAAGGAAAATTGAAATGGCATTGCCTGAATTCAGCATGCGCCAGCTTCTTGAAGCTGGTATCCACTTTGGTCACCAGACACACCGCTGGAACCCAAAGATGGCTCCGTACATCTATGGTTCCCGCAACAACATCCACATCATGGATTTGGCTCAGACCGTTCCTCTGCTGCACAATGCGCTGAAGGTTGTATCTGACACTGTTGCACGTGGCGGCCGCGTTCTGTTCGTTGGCACCAAGCGTCAGGCTTCTGACATTGTTGCTGATGCTGCAAACCGTTCAGCTCAGTATTATGTCAATGCACGCTGGCTCGGCGGCATGATGACCAACTGGAAAACCATCTCCAACTCCATTCAGCGTCTGCGTAAGCTGGACGAACTGTTGGCTGGCGATGCACAGGGCTACTCCAAGAAGGAACGCCTGAACCTGGAACGCGAACGTGAAAAACTCGATCGTGCACTGGGTGGTATCAAGGACATGGGTTCTGTTCCTGACCTGATGTTCATCATCGACACCAACAAAGAATCAATTGCTATTCAGGAAGCCAAGCGTCTTGGTATCCCTGTTGTTGCAGTTATCGATTCTAACTGTGATCCAGACCAGATCGATTTCCCGATCCCAGGTAACGATGATGCTGCACGCGCAATCTCGCTTTATTGCGATCTGATCGCCCGCGCTGCAATCGACGGTATTGCCCGTCAGCAGGGTGCACTCGGCATTGATATCGGCGCTCAGGTTGAAGCTCCGGTTGAGCCAGCACTTGAAGCTCCGGCAGAAGGCGCATAAGCGCTGTTATAATTCATCCACCCGTTACAAAGCGGGTGGATAATTAGTTTCGTTCCTCTGTGATTAATGCTCCCGGGTATTTAGTCATATGGGGGTCTAAAGTTGGCACACCCTTTGGTGTGCCTTCGCTTTCATGAAAGGCGACAATTATGAGCGTTTCCGCATCACAGGTAAAACAGCTGCGCGATCTTACCGGCGCAGGCATGATGGATTGTAAAGCAGCATTGGCTGAAACCAATGGCGACATTGATGCCGCTGTTGACTGGCTGCGTGCAAAAGGTATTGCAAAGGCTGACAAGAAAGCCGGCCGTACCGCTGCTGAAGGTCTTATTGCGGTTGCTGCAGATGGCAACAAAGCAGTTGTAGTTGAAGTTAACTCCGAAACAGACTTCGTTGCACGTAACGATGCCTTCCAGGAAATCGTTCGCAATGTTGCTCAGGTTGCTTTGGCAACTGACGGTTCGACCGAAGCTGTTGCTGCTGCCACCTATCCTGGCGCAGAAAAGAACGTAACCGAAGTTATTAAGGACGCTGTTGGCACCATCGGTGAAAACATGAGCTTCCGTCGCTCGGCTGCTCTGAGCGTTAACAACGGTACTGTTGCAACCTACATCCATAACGGCGTTTCCGATGGTCTCGGCAAAATGGGCGTTCTGGTAGCTATCGAAACCGACGGTGACAAAGAAGCTGCAAACGCATTCGGCCGTCAGGTTGCTATGCACGTTGCTGCGATCAACCCGCTGGCGCTGACCAACGAAGAAGTTGATGCCACTGCTGTTGAGCGCGAAAAAGCAATCTTCATCGAACAGGCTCGCGAATCGGGCAAGCCGGACGCAATCATCGAAAAGATGATTGATGGCCGTATGCGCAAGTTCTACGAAGAAGTTGTTCTTCTGTCCCAGTCTTTCGTTATCAATCCTGACCTGACTGTTGCTGCAGCTCTTAAAGAAGCTGAAAAGACAATCGGCGCTCCTGCAAAAATTACTGCATTTGTACGTTTTGCACTTGGCGAAGGCATTGAAAAAGAAGAAACAGATTTTGCAGCTGAAGTTGCTGCCGCTGTTAAGAGCTAATTCTTAGATCTGAATAGCTTTATCGGGCTGATATCAGTTGTTTTATCTTTATCCCGCGCTTAAGTGTGGGTTTAGAAAAAATATACTGGCTTATGCTCGAAAAGCTTTTGATTATGGAGGGCATCGCGTGACAACGCGGTGCCCTTCGTGTATCGAACATCTGAAATTCATATGACCGTAACACAAGAGGGTATCATGACCGGAAAGCCTTTATATAAACGCATCATTTTAAAAGCATCCGGTGAAGCTTTAATGGGAGCGCAGGGCTTTGGTATTGATGTGTCGGTTGCGGATCGTATTGCAAGCGACGTCAAGCAAGCCCGCGAACTGGGTGTCGAAGTTGGTATAGTCATCGGCGGCGGTAATATTTTCCGCGGTGTTGCTGTGGCTTCAAAAGGTGGTGATCGTATTACCGGTGACCATATGGGGATGCTGGCGACGGTCATTAATTCACTGGCATTGCGCACGTCACTCAATAAAGCAGGTGTGGAAGCCGTAGTTTTATCGGCTATTGCCATGCCGGAAATTTGCGAAAGTTTCACCCAGCGCAAAGCCACCGCTTATATGAATGCGGGCAAAGTGGTGATTTTTGCCGGTGGCACAGGTAATCCGTTCTTTACGACTGATTCTGCTGCAGCCTTGCGCGCAGCTGAAGTCGGTGCGGATGCTCTGTTGAAGGGCACGCAGGTGGATGGCATTTATTCGGCTGATCCGAAGAAAGACCCGAATGCTACCCGTTTTGACCGTTTGACTCATAAGGAAGTGCTTGATCGCGGCTTGGCTGTGATGGATACCGCTGCGGTTGCACTTGCACGTGAGAACAACATTCCGATAATAGTTTATTCGATCCATGAAAATGGCGGTTTGGCTGATATTCTGCAAGGTAAAGGACGCAGCACCATCGTGACGGATTCTTGACGTCTGCGCTGCCTGAACTTTAAATCTTCGCACCCTAAGGAGAAAATCTATGAGCGATGTTTTTGACATCAACGACCTGAAGCGCCGTATGGACGGTGCGATCTCTTCGTTTAAACATGACTTAGGTGGTTTGCGTACCGGTCGTGCATCTGCAAGCTTGCTGGAGCCTATCGTTGTACAGGCTTACGGTTCAAGCATGCCGATCAATCAGGTTGCTAATATCACTGTGCCGGAACCACGCATGCTTGCGGTTTCTGTTTGGGATAAAACGATGGTTGGTGCTGTTGAGCGCGCGATCCGCGAATCCGGCCTTGGTCTGAACCCGATCACCGACGGTACAAACCTGCGTATTCCTCTGCCGGAACTGAACGAACAGCGCCGTAAAGAATTGGTGAAAATTGCCAACCAATATGCTGAACAGGCACGCGTTGCTGCGCGTCACGTTCGTCGTGATGGTATGGATCAGCTTAAGAAACTGGAAAAAGACAGCCTGATGAGTCAGGATGACAGCCGTGTTATGTCTGACAAGGTTCAGAAATTTACCGACGAAACCATTGCCGAGATCGATAAATTGTTCGCGGCTAAAGAAGTGGAAATCATGCAGGTTTAAACCTTTACAGGTTTTGCATGATTTTTTGGCTCTGCGTAGATTGAAGAGGTAGCTGCACGCATGTCGGATCCGCGCCATATCGCCATCATTATGGATGGAAACGGTCGTTGGGCAACTGCGCGCGGGCTGCCTCGCAGTGCGGGGCATCGGGCTGGCGTTGAAAGTCTGCGTGCCATTGTGCATCATGCAGGTGTAACCGGTCTTGAATGGCTGACATTTTTTGCGTTTTCGTCTGAAAACTGGTCGCGGCCTGATGGTGAAGTGCGTGAGCTTCTTGCGTTGTTGAAAATGTTTATCCGCCGGGATCTGGCGGATTTGCATCGTAAAAATGTGCATATCAGCGTGATTGGCGAGCGTGACAACCTGTCTGCGGATGTGCGCGGTCTTTTGGTGGAAGCGGAAACTCTGACGCGCGCTAATACCGGCCTTAATCTGGTGATTGCCTTTAATTATGGCGCGCGTGACGAACTCACCCGAGCGATGCGCCGTCTTGCGATTGATGTGGCGGCGGGCCGCCTCGATCCGCAATCGATTTCGGCTGATCTGATATCCGCCAATCTTGATACATCCGGCATGCCGGATCCCGATCTCATCATTCGCACAAGCGGGGAGATGCGGCTTTCAAACTTCCTGCTTTGGCAAGCAGCCTATGCGGAATTTTTATTTGTGCCGTGTATGTGGCCTGATTTTACCCCGGCCGTTTTTGAGGAGGCGATTGAGGCTTATCGCAGTCGTGATCGTCGTTTTGGTGGGGTTAATTCCAAGCAGTGCTGTAAAGAGAGCCCTGAATTGCTGGCTGTTGCAACTGCGTCCGACGGCGTTGCATCCTGAGATTTATAACAAGTAGCCTGCCTTTGGGCACTTGGCAGATAATAAAAATGAGGCCGAGAGGTGAATATGTCAAATCTTCAAACCCGCATCCTGACGGCGATTGTGCTTGGCACTTTAACTCTGTGGCTGACATATGCTGGCGGACTTGGCTTTAGTTTACTGATGATCGCCATGGGATTGGCGATTTTTTATGAGTGGACGACTTTAAGTGCGTCCCGCCAGAGCGCATTGACCAAAATTCTTGGATGGTTGTGGCTGGCGGGTACTTTTGCTTTGTTGATCTGGGACAAAAACGCGCTTTGGACGATTGGTTTCTTAATCATCGGCTTTGTTGTGTTGCTGGTACTGGGCTGGAAATCTGGCAAAGCGTGGCCAGCTATTGGTCTTATTTATGCGGGCTTCCCGACAATATCTCTTACGCTTTTGCGCGGTGACGAGCCGTTTGGTTTTACCGCCATTATCTTTTTGTTTGCGATCGTCTGGTCAACGGATATCGCAGCCTATTTCACTGGCCGTTCATTGGGCGGGCCAAAGCTTGCGCCAAAATTTTCACCGAATAAAACCTGGTCAGGTGCTATCGGTGGTGTCGCTGCGGCCGTTGCAGGTGCCATTTTTGTGGCCTCTCTTGTGGCGGAGCCTGGCAGTTTCATTGTGCCGTTGCTGGCTGTTATGTTGTCGATTGTCTCGCAGATTGGTGATCTGGGCGAATCTTGGGTCAAGCGTCAGTTTGGCGCCAAAGATTCCGGCTGGCTGTTGCCCGGACATGGTGGCGTGATGGATCGTGTTGACGGCCTTATTGCTGCCGGTGCATTGCTTTATATTATCGGCGCCGTACTGGCAGAGCCGGATGTACCGTCCGCTATATTCTTTAATCTTTAAACCTGTCCCCCGTCAGGAGTTTTGTTTTGTCCGATATTCTGTCGCAGCTTTTTGGAAGCAATAGTTTGCTGTTGGGAACGCTCATTCCGTTTGTCTTTGTTCTCAGTGTGGTCGTTTTTGTGCACGAGATGGGGCATTATCTGGTCGGGCGTTGGTGCGGTATTGGGGTGCAGGCTTTCTCGATCGGCTTTGGCCCAGAGCTGATTGGCTATACAGCTAAGTCCGGCACACGCTGGAAACTCTCGGCGATCCCGCTTGGCGGCTATGTCAAATTTGCCGGTGACGAGAGTGTGACGAGTTCGCCTGTTGGCGTTGATCATGCTCAAATGAGTGAAGAATATCGCAAAACCGCTTTTCATACCCAGCCGGTCTGGAAGCGTGCGGCAACGGTTTTTGCGGGGCCTGCATTTAATATTCTGCTGACAATCGCTATTTTGAGTGTGTTTTTCAACATGTATGGCCGCACCATCGCTGATCCTTTGGTTGCGGAAGTAACCATTGGCAGTCCTGCGGAGGCGGCGGGCTTTAAGGCTGGTGATCGCTTTATCAGTGTTGAAGGCTCAAAAGTCACGACCTTTGCCGATGTGCAGCGCATCGTATCAGGGCGCACAGGCGATGCTCTCAAATTTGTCGTTGAGCGTGGCGGTCGTGAAGTTGAACTGGAAGCAACACCGGTTGCATCGGAGCAGACAGACCCGCTGGGTAACCAGATCAAAATTGGTGTCATTGGTGTAAAAACCACCAATGAAGTTGCTCAGTTTCGCCGTATAGAATACGGGCCGCTAGAATCAGTTGGTCAGGCTGTCAAAGAAACCGGCCATATTATCAGCCGTACCGGTGAGTTTTTCTCGCGGTTCTTTGCCGGACGGGAAGATAAATGCCAGCTTGGCGGGCCTGTGAAAATTGCCAATATGGCAGGTCAGGCTGCAAGTTTAGGTTTTGAATGGCTTGTTCAGTTAACTGCAATGCTCTCAATCGGCATTGGTTTGCTCAATTTATTCCCTTTGCCACCATTGGATGGCGGGCATTTGGTATTTTATGCGGCAGAAGCGGTTTTGGGAAAGCCGGTGCCTGAAAAAGTGCAGGAGCTTTTTTATAAAGCCGGGTTTTTATTGGTTATGGGCTTTATGGCTTTTGTACTTTTCAACGATGTTTTTGCCTGCTAACAGTAAAATTGAATTTTGGCGTCGATAAGGCGTGAATTAAGAGGCGTTGGACTGGATAAGTAATATAATTTGTTTACCATAATCATGGATTCGCGTGGCATGTCTGCCACTGTGGCCGACGAAGTAAACAGATTTTAACCGTCGTACTTGCTTGTATGTAAAAACAAGGTATGACGTTAAGTATGTGCATTTTCTGGGAAACGCGCCCGGGGATAGAAATAAACGAAGGTTTTGAAAGCCCATGACGGCAAGTTCTAAATTGTTTGGCGCCGCATCTGCGATCGCCATGTCCGTGGCTCTGGCAGCCTCTGGCTCTGCGGTTGTGACACTGGCATCGGTTGCAAGTGCTCAGGCAGCTGTTGCCAGCCGTATTGATGTTCGCGGCAATCAGCGCGTAGACGCGCAGACCATCCGTGACAATGTCAATATCCGTCCGGGCAAAGCTTACACCAGTGCAGATGTGGACGAGGCTGTGAAGCGCCTGTTCGCCATGGGGTTATTCTCCGATGTGAGAATCACTCAGTCCGGTGGCGCTCTGGTTGTTCACGTCAGCGAATATGCGGTCGTTAACAATGTTCTCTTCCAGGGTAACAAAAAGGTCAAAGATGCGCAGCTGGAACGTGCCGTTCAGTTGAAGCCGCGCAGTGCCTTTGATCCTTCCACTATGGAAGCGGACAAAGAAGCAATTAAAGCTGCTTACGGTCATGTGGGTCGTAATGATGTGACTGTCAGCGCCAAGACAGTTGATTTGGGTAGCGGTCGCGTCAATGTCGTTTACGAAATTGGTGAAGGTACCCGTACCAAAATTACCGCGATCAACTTTGTTGGTAATAATGCTTATGGTGAGCGCCGCTTGCGTGACATTATCTCGACTAAGAAGTCGAATCCGATGTCATGGCTGACCCGTAGCGATATTTATGATGAAGGTCGCTTGCAGGCTGATGAAGAAGCGTTGCGTCGCTTCTACTTCAACCGTGGATATGCGGATTTCCGTGTTTTGTCATCGGAAGCTGTGCTGGATGAAGCAACCAATCAATACACCATTACAATTAACATTGATGAAGGTCAGCGTTATACATTTGGTGATGTGCAGGTTGAAAGCACCGTTGATGGTGTTGACCCTGAGGCGCTCAACGGTCTGATCGCATCGCGTTCAGGGCGTAACTATAGCGCTAAAGACATCGAAAAAACTGTTGAATCGATTACAGATCGCGTTGCAAGCAGTGGTTATGCCTTTGCTAAGGTCGAGCCGCGCGGTGATCGTAATTTTGAAAATCATACAATTTCGGTTGTTTATAATGTTGAGCAGGGGCCTCGCGCTTATGTAGAGCGTATCGAGATCCGTGGTAACGATAAAACCCGTGATTATGTTATCCGTCGTGAATTTGATCTGAATGAAGGCGATGCTTTCAATCAGGCGATGATTCAGCGTGCGAAGCGCCGTCTTGAAGCTCTGGATTTCTTCCAGACTGTCAATATTTCAACCGCACCGGGTTCTGAAGGTGATCAGGTTGTTTTGATTGTTGATGTGGTTGAGAAGTCGACCGGTGAGTTCTCTATCGGTGCCGGTTATTCCACCGGTGGCGGTACTCCGGGTGCTTCTGTTGAAGGTTCCGTAACCGAGCGTAACTTCCTTGGTCGTGGTCAGTATATCCGCTTTGGTGCGGGCGCTGGTCAGAACGATATGCGTAACTACAGCTTCTCGTTCACCGAGCCTTACTTCCTCGGTAACCGTATCTCTGCCGGTTTCGATGTTTTCCGTCGTAGCCACAACGTTAATAAGGATTATGACGTAACACAGACAGGTGGCTCGATCCGTTTTGGCCTGCCTGTGACTGACAATTTCTCCGCCGGTATTTCCTATAATCTGGTTCAGGAAAAGTATGATCTTAACTTGAGCAAGTTGAATGCCGGAGAAGATCCTAATAAGAAAACTGATTTAGAAAAGCATTGGGCGCCTGCATTAGTAGATGCTGCGGATAAGAGTCCATGGATTCGTTCATCGATCAGTTATTCGCTGATTTATGATAGCATTGATAATAAGCAAAATCCGCATGATGGTGTTTTTGCGCGCTTCACGCAGGAGTTTGCAGGTCTTGGGGGCGATGCCAAATTCCTGAAAACAACTGCTGATGTGAAATATTATCAGACCCTTGCTGATGAAGCTGATCTGGTTGGTATGATCAATCTGGGCGGCGGTTATATACACGCATTCAATAAAGACGGCGTTCGTATGTTTGACCTGTTCAAGAATGATCAGGACATGATCCGTGGCTTCAAGTATAACTCCATGGGACCTTATCAGGATGCGAATGGTGGCAATGGTGAGCGCTACTGGATGGGTGGTACAACCTTCTTCAAGGCCACAGCTGAATTGCAGTTCCCGATGCCGGTTGTTCCTGAAAGCTTTGGTATCCGTGGTGCCTTGTTCGCTGATGCAGCTATGCTCTATGGTACAAAAGAGGATAACGTACAGGGCGACGACAAGAAACTTCGCTCTTCCGTTGGTCTGAGTATTATGTGGGCTTCACCATTTGGTCCGTTGCGCTTCGACTACGCTGTACCGACGTCAAAAGCATCTACGGATAAAGTACAGAACTTCAATTTTGGTATTTCGAGCAAGTTCTGATCGATTTGCCTTCTCCCGGAACCATATGGAACCGGGAGAGAAAGTGTTTTGATGGCAGATCCTGTTTTCTTCCCGCTTGATCGTCCGGTAACTATTGCCGACGCTGTTGAATTAACCGGTGCCAAACTGCATAATACGCAGTTGGCATCGCGTTTTTTTGTACGCCTGACATCGATCGATAGTGCGACAGCGGATGCGGTCGTATTTGCTGAAGGGCGAAAAAATGCTCCTCAGTTGAAAGATTTGAATGCTGCCGGCGTGTTTTGCACTGAGGATATGGTGGCTGATGTGCCTGCTGGTGTGGCGGCGCTTGTTACCAGACATCCGCACCGTGCTTTTGCACAACTTGGCCGCAAGCTTTTTCCGGCATCTGCATTTCCTGAGCCATGGATGGGTGAGGCGGGGATTTCTGCTTATGCCAATATTCATCCCACAGCGATTATTGAAGACGGTGCCACTGTTGAGGCAGGCGCTGCTATTGGTAAAGGTGTGACTATTGGTTCCGGAACACGCATTTGTGCAAATGCGGTGATCGGTGCGAATTGTCAGATTGGTCGCAACAGTTATATAGCCCCGCATGTTTCTGTGCAGCATTCCTTTATCGGCAATCATGTGATGTTGCATCCGGGTGTGCGCGTGGGGCAGGATGGTTTCGGTTATCTGCCAGGTCCCGCCGGTCTTGAAAAAGTGCCGCAACTTGGCCGAGTGATTATTCAGGATCATGTGGAAGTGGGTGCCAATACAACGATTGATCGTGGCGCTTTGAGCGATACGATTATTGGTGAGGGCACAAAAATCGATAATTTGGTGCAGATCGCCCATAACGTAAAAATAGGACGTTACTGTATTGTTGCAGCGCATAGCGGGATTTCCGGCAGCGTGACAATCGGTGATATGACCATGCTGGGCGGCCGTGTTGGCCTGGCAGACCATCTGACTATCGGATCAAATGTGCAGATCGCTGCCGCAAGTGGTGTGATGCGCGATATTCCGGATGGAGAGAAATGGGGCGGTTTTCCTGCCCGACCTATCAAGCAGTGGTTCCGCGAAGTGGCAACCCTGCGCAGCTTTGGACAACCTAAGAAGGAGCAATCCTCTGATGACTGAGATCAACGAGGTTAAGCTTGAAGCGGCAGATATTCACCAAGTTTTGAATGCTCTGCCGCATCGTTATCCGTTTTTGATGATTGATCGCATTATTAATATCAACGGTGACCAGTCGGCTACCGGTGTTAAAAATGTGACCATTAATGAACCGCATTTTATGGGGCACTTCCCAGAAAAGCCGGTAATGCCGGGCGTTTTGATCATTGAAGCAATGGCACAGACCGCAGGAGCAATCGTTGTTCTTGCTAATGGTCAGGGGCGTCCTGGTCTGGTTTATTTCATGACCATCGACAATGCCAAGTTCCGCAAGCCTGTAGTTCCGGGCGATCAACTTTTATTGCACGTCAACAAGTTGAAACAACGTGGCAACATCTCCAGATATCAGTGTGTTGCAGAAGTTGACGGAGTCAAAGTTGCAGAAGCAGAAGTTTCTGCAATGACCCATGTCCCAGAAGGGAAAGAGTAATTCATATGGCTGAGACCATGATTCACCCAACCGCACTCGTTGAGGATGGAGCACAGCTTGGCGCTGGCGTTTCTGTCGGGCCTTTCTGCCACATCCAGTCAGGTGCGGTTATCGGTGATGGTTCTCAATTGATGAGCCACGTTGTGGTGACCGGTGCCACAAGACTTGGCGCTAATGCACAAGTTTTCCCACATGCTGTGCTTGGTTGTGAGCCGCAAAACGGTAAGCATACAGGTGGCCCTACGACTTTGGAAATCGGCACCAATTGCACGATCCGCGAAGGTGTGACCATGCATAGCGGCTCTGATACCAGCCGGGGCCGCACGATTGTTGGTGATCATTGCACGTTCTTAGCCTATGCGCATGTCGCGCATGACTGCGTGGTTGAGGACTATGTGACATTTGCCAATAACGTGATGGTTGGCGGACACTGCGAAATTGGCCATCGTGCCATTTTGGGCGGTGGTTCTGCGGTGCATCAGTTTACCCGTATCGGTCATCACGCATTTGTGGGTGGCCTGGCTGCGGTTGCCGGTGATGTTATTCCGTTTGGCATGGTCATTGGTGTTCATGCGCATTTGGGTGGGTTGAACATTATTGGTATGAAGCGTTCCGGCATGGACAGAAAAGAAATTCATGCTGTGCGTCATGCTTCACGTATGTTGTTTGATCGCACAAAACCTGTGCAGGATCGCGCCAAAGACGTAAAACTTGCTTATGCAGAATCCAAGGCGGTTGCTGATCTGATTGATTTTGTCACAACAGATTCAAAACGTGCTTTTTGCACGCCTTTGATCAAGTCAGCAAAAGATACCCGTGAGGATAACGGTGGCGAGCAATAATCGTTCGCACCTTGCAGATCATTCCGTTTCCCGTCGTACAGCGATTATTGCGGGAAACGGATTGTTACCGATTGAAGTTGCAAAATCTCTGGCTGCCAGCGGCAATGCGCCGTTTATCTTTGCCTTGCGTGGCGAAGCAGCACCTGAATTGTATCAGTTTGAACATCAGGAAGTTTCAATCGTTGAATTTGCTAAATTCATCAAAACCATGAAAGCGCATAATATCGCTCAAGTTATTTTAGCGGGTGGTGTGCTTAATCGTCCGCATTTGACTGATTTGCGGTTTGATATGCCGACTTTACGAGCGCTGCCGAAAGTGATCGGGGCATTGGGCAAAGGCGATGACGCATTGCTGCGTGCTTTCATCCGCTTGCTTGAAGGTTATGATATTAAGGTCATTGGCGCACATGAAATCGTACCGGATTTATTATCTCCTGCACCTGCTCAAAGTTTGACTGTCGCGCGCCCTGACAAGCGCGAGCAACATAATATCGGGCTCGGTGCCGAGGCTGCGCGCTTGCTGGGTGATCTTGATGTCGGGCAGGGCGGCGTGGCGGTTGGTGGTCGTGTGGTGGCGCTGGAAGGCGCAGAAGGCACTGATTTGATGCTGGTCCGTGTGGCCGAGCTTCGGGCGGCAGGGCGTATTCCGCCGCGTGGTGGCGTGCTGGTAAAATGCGCCAAGCCTTCGCAGGAAGAGCGTGCCGATTTGCCCGCTATTGGCATCATGACAGTGATTAATGCTGATAAAGCCGGCTTGGCAGGAATTGCAGTTGAAGCGGGGCGTAGTTTTGTGCTTGGCTATCACGAGACGATAACCGAGGCCAATAAACGCGGCCTGTTTATTGAGACATTTGTTCGAACACCAGTTGAGTGAGGTCTGACGCTGATGAGCAAGCCGGTGATTACCCGTCCGCAATCGCAACTCGCACCGCTCAAAATTGCTATCGTTGCCGGTGAGGAATCGGGTGATTTGCTTGGTGCGGATCTGATTGATGCCCTTCGTCTGCAAACAGATCGTCTGGTGGAGATTGTTGGCGTTGGCGGCGCGCATTTGCAAGAGCGCGGCCTGAAAACGCTGTTTAATCCGCATGAAATATCGCTGATGGGGTTGGGTGCGGTTTTAAAAAATCTGCCGAAACTGATCATGCGCATTCACCAGACCGCGAAAGCAATAGTGGCTGAAAAGCCGGATTGTCTGGTGATTATCGATAGTCCGGATTTTACCCATCGCGTTGCAAAAAAAGTACGTCTTGCCGATCCGTCCATTCCGATTGTCAAATATATCGCGCCAACCGTATGGGCATGGCGACCACGCCGCGCCAAGGAAATGCGCGATTATATTGATCACGTGCTGACGATTCTGCCGTTTGAAGTGGATGTGCTCAAAAAACTGCATGGGCCGGAAGCCACTTATGTCGGCCATCGTTTGGCAGGGTTGCAGACGATTTTGAGTGCACGTGCCAAACAGAAAAAACGTGTTGTTTTTAAGGATCCGACAGCACCGCGTCAGGTTTTAATTTTACCAGGTTCACGGCGTTCTGAAATTCAGGGTCTGATGCCGGTTTTTGGCGAGGCTTTAAAAGAACTTGCGCTGCGCTTTGAAAGCATCGAGGCAGTTTTGCCGACCTTGCCGCATTTGGAAGAGATGGTGCGCGAGCTGTCAAAAACCTGGCCGGTTAAGCCTAAAATTGTCGTCGGCGACGAAGCAAAATATCTGGCTTTTTCGGAAAGTGATGCCGCACTTGCCGCATCGGGGACAGTGTCACTGGAACTGGCTTTGGCACAAGTGCCGACCGTTCTGGCTTATAAAACCGATTGGTTTGCACGGCAGTTTTTATTGCCGCGTATTACCATTTGGAGCGCCGCACTGCCAAACATCATTACTGATGAACCGATTTTGCCGGAATATTTTGACTATTATATGCGGCCGGGTGCTCTGGCACGGCAATTGCAGCGCTTACTGATTGAAGGACCCGCTCGTGAGGCTCAGATTAAGGGCTTTGAAGAGGTTGCCGAGCTGATGGCGACAGATCAGCCATCGGGTGAATTGGCGGCCTCTGTGGTGCTTAAACTGGCAAACGCACGACAGCCAGCTGATAAGAAATAAAATAAGCCGCACTGACAATCAGCGCGGCTTTACATTATCAATTAAAATATTAAAAAGGCCGGTTCATGCCGGCCTTCAACAGGTTTTGATCAGGCTTCGTCTGCCGGTACTGCATTGAGCAGGCCATAGCGTTCTTCACCAATTTTACCGAGCAGTTCCAACTGGGTTTCGAGGAAGTCAATATGCCCTTCTTCGTCTTTCAAGAGCTCGTCAAAAAGCTGCTTGGTGACGTAGTCGCCAAGTTGGTCGCAGATTTCACGTGATTTTTTGTAAGATGTGCGGGCATCAATTTCGCCCTGCAAATCGCATTCCAGCACTTCCTTGACATTTTGGCCGATGCGCAGAGGTGCTACCGATTGAAGGTTTGGATGGCCTTCAAGGAAAATGATGCGTTCAATAATACGATCCGCATGTTGCATTTCTTCGATGGATTCTTCGCGTTCTTTTTTTGCAAGACGCGCATAGCCCCAATCGTCAAGTAAGCGGTAATGCAACCAATATTGGTTGACTGCGCCGAGTTCCAGAAACAGTGCCTCGTTAAGCCGCTCGATGACCTGTGGTTCGCCCTTCATGCTTTATTCTCCCAAATTTTTCACGCAAGGATCTGACTTGATCAATGAACAATATGACATTTTCATCATTCTGATTATGACGAAGATGATATTCTTCAGTAACCTTTATGATCGTTTCTACGACATTTGGGAAGCACCCGCTGCAACGTCCGCGGCGCGACATCGCGTGGTAAATAGTTGAAGGCACAATCAAGCGCCAGCAATCTTCATCGAGAAGTTCGATGATTGTTTCTTCAATTTGTTGTTGGGTAATGAAGTTGCAATGGCATACCAGCATTTTACAGCGTTCCTTCAATAAAGGTCTGCTGATCATTCAAGCTGATGTGATTATAGACTGCTATGTATGCGAATTTTACATTTCGATTTGCAAATACAACGCTGCTTATATTATTCAGCGCGTTATTTATATTATTCTCAGAATTTGAACCAATCATTGGTTCCTCCAATAGCTCAGGGTAAAGGCCCGAATATTAAAGGTTGAACTAAATTTAGCTCATATATGCAGAATTAATGTAAAAATTGTCAAATGCTATGATTTTGAATTGTTCTAAAAAACAACGAGTTAGAATAAATCTAAAGATGAGTTAAATGCCCATATTAATGGGGGAATCTGGCGTGATGGCCTTGGTGAGGCGCTCAAAATAGCTTAAGCTTTATTCATGCGATATTTTGCCTCAGTAGCGGCTGACATTCAGAAAGCAATGTAAAATTTAAAAAAAGCCGAGATGGATGGCAGTTTTATTGCGGTGCCAATGGCGCACTATTGGTGCTTTCATCGCCTTCAGGCAGATCAAGAATAGGAGCGCCACAGCGGCGATACATAAAATCAGTGGCAAGTTCTTTTAGGCCATTGGCAAATGGCCATTCGCGATGGGCAATTTCATCAACGCCCATGCACCACTTGATCTCGTCTTGAGAAAGACCGTAATTGGTTTCCAGAAAGGAGAGGGCGTAATCAACGCCTTCCTCACAGGTCTCGGTTTCACAAAATCCACCGTCGCGCGCTAAGAGTTCAAGCGACTGTGTGCCGAGCTTTTCCACATAAGGGCGCATCATAAAGGGAGCTGCACCTAAGACTGCAATGACAACCAAACCGCCGATAATGATTTTGACAGGTCTTTGCATAGGGGCTCTTTCAATGGCGGTGAGGGATGAGGTGAAATACTGAAGCTTTTACATTCAAAGTCTATAGTTAGATATTAAAAGTGTTGTTAACAGTTAGCCTTGTTAAAAACGGTTGATCTTTTGTTTTTAGCCGTGCGATTTGTTGTTTTTAATTGACTGTTACGTAAAAGGAAGCTCTGCTGATTGTGAGCAATAAGTTTCGCCAGCTATGAGATTTTTATCTGAAAGGTCAAGGTTTGCATCGCGAATATTATACCATTACCGAATTAACGCGCGAATTTGGTATTTCGACGCGAACTTTGCGCTTTTATGAAGATGAGGGCTTGCTGCAACCCGAGCGCCGTGGTCGCACCCGTTTGTTTCGCTCAGCCGACCGGCATTTGCTGCGGCAGATTTTGCGTGGCAAAAGACTGGGATTTTCAATTGCCGAAATTCGCGACATTTTGCGTATGTATAGCGAGCCGCCATCCGATATCGAACAGCTGAAATTACTGGTCAGACATGTGAATGAAAAACGTGATGAACTGACCCAAAAGCGCCGCGACATTGAAGAGACATTGAGCGAGCTGGAGCGGATTGAGGAAATCTGTATTGAGCGTATTGCGGAGCTTGGTGTTTCAACCTGAGTTTATTCTGCCTTGGGTAGCATGTTGACCGAGCAGAGTTGTGCGCTCTCCTGCAATGACTGGTTCAGTTCTTCCGTGATCGCGCCATTATAAATCTTCCTGGCGATTTTTTTGTTTTGAAGATCATCGGTGACACAAGCGCAGAACTGCGCGCACAATTGCTGATCACCTTCCAATGCGCAATTGGTCTGGCAGGCTTGCACAAAAGCGCGTTCCGGCCCTGCCGGCGACACAATAAACGTGATGCCGTAAATGATGGCCATCAGCACAGGCTGGTGGATCAGATAAAAGGCCAGACTATGCTTTCCGATAAAGGTAAGCGGCTTGGCAATTTGTGCCTCTTTGGCAGAACTTTGAAGCCACGCACTCAGATTAAAGGTCTGGCACAGTTTGGCGAGCGCAATACCGGTGAGAACGGCGCTGAACCAGGGAAAGAGCGGCACGTAATCATTGGATAATGGTGTGATGGTGCCAAGGCCGATAAAGCCAAGCAGGGGCGCGTTAAAGAAATCTGCTCTGGCATAATCAGGTGCGATAAATATCAGTAAAGCAACGACCAGAATAAGCACTGCTGGCAGGCGCAAAAACAGCAAGGCCAGTACACTGGCCAATGCAATTTGATGCAAAATGCCAAAAAAGATAAATGAATCGGGTGATGTGTAATATGTCAGGCTGGTAATGGCGGCAGCCGCAATGGCAATCATTGCAAGGCGTTTGCCAAATGAGTGCCAGCGGATTGCTTTGCCATGCGCCAGATAAAGGCTGAAGCCGACGAGAATTAAAAAACTGCTGGCAATCAGACGGGCAAAGAGTTTCCAGCCGCCATGTGCTGTGGTGCCGGCATCCATATAGCCAAAAAATTCCAGATCCCAGCCGGTATGATAAATCGCCATCGCAATGAGGGCGAGGCCACGGGCAATATCAATACGGTTGAGGCGGGGGGAGGAAATATTGGCACTCATGATCAAAAATGAACCGCCTTGGCAAGCTACAGGAAAATCTGTTTTTATCCGTAGCACGACATGGAGTGACAGATAAAGAGTGCAGTCTGCCTGCTTGGCGCTGCTGGCTGTCACTTTTGTTGGTTGTATAAAAAAAGCCCCCGAACTGGTCGGGGGCTTTTGTTTTTAAACTTATTTGCGTTTTGCGACAGGCACGTAATCGCGTTCTGTTGCACCAGTGTAAAGCTGGCGGGGACGACCGATTTTCTGCTGTGGATCTTCGATCATTTCCTTCCACTGTGCAACCCAGCCAACAGTACGGGCAAGGGCGAACAGCACGGTGAACATTTCGGTCGGGAAGCCAAGAGCCTTCAGCGTAATACCGGAATAGAAGTCGATATTCGGGTAGAGCTTCTTCTCGATGAAATATTCGTCGGTCAGAGCAATGCGTTCCAGTTCCATCGCTACGTCGAGCAACGGATCATCTTTGATGCCCAGCTCAGCCAGTACTTCATGCGTGGTTTTCTGCATGATTTTAGCGCGTGGATCGTAGTTTTTGTAAACGCGGTGACCAAAGCCCATCAGACGGAACGGATCGTTCTTGTCTTTTGCTTTCGCAATATATTCAGGGATACGATCAACAGTGCCAATTTCAGCAAGCATGTTCAATGCTGCTTCGTTGGCGCCGCCATGGGCAGGGCCCCAGAGGCAGGCTACACCAGCTGCGATACATGCAAACGGGTTGGCACCTGAAGAACCGGCCAGACGCACTGTCGAGGTCGATGCGTTCTGTTCGTGGTCGGCATGCAGGATGAAAATACGATCCATTGCACGGGCAAGCACAGGGTTAACCTTGTAATCTTCACAAGGAACAGCAAAGCACATGTGCAGGAAGTTTGAAGCAAAATCGAGATCGTTTTTCGGATAAACGAATGGCTGGCCGATGTGGTATTTATAAGCCATTGCTGCCAGTGTCGGCATTTTTGCGATCAGGCGGATGGAAGCAACCATGCGCTGATGCGGGTCAGTAATGTCTGTTGAGTCGTGGTAGAAGGCGGACATTGCGCCGACGCAACCGACCATTACGGCCATTGGGTGGGCATCACGGCGGAAGCCGGTGAAGAAGCGGGTCATCTGCTCATGGAGCATAGTATGACGGGTAACACGGTAGTCAAAATCGGCTTTTTGTGCCTGTGTCGGCAGTTCGCCGTAAAGAAGAAGGTAGCAGGTTTCTAAGAAGTCGCCGTTTTCGGCTAATTGATCAATCGGATAGCCCCGATAGAGAAGAACGCCTTCATCACCATCAATATAGGTGATTTTGGATTCACATGATGCGGTAGAAGTAAAACCCGGATCGTATGTGAAGGAATTCGCATTCTTGTACAACGGACCGATATCGACAACATTTGGACCAACGGTGCCCGCTCGCACCGGCAGCTCAAAGGTTTTTCCATCGAGGGTAAAACTAGCTGTCTTGTCAGACATCGGTATTCCTTTCATGTCCACTATTGCTTTTGCGCCGCTTGGGTACGGCAAGTATTCAAGCAGATTTAGTGCATGTTTGTCCAATTATCACTTAGTCTGCTTCGTGAATAACTGGCCGCCAAACTATCCCAAAGTACCAATGTTGCAATGCTAAAAAGCTTCAACTTCAGCAAGTTTTCGTGTTTGGCGGCAGTTTTTTTAAACTTAAACGATTTGATCGCGAATTCGGCCCAAAGCTTCTTCACGACCAAGCACTTCAAGCACATCAAAAACGCCTGGTGATGTGGATTTACCCACTAATGCTGCACGTAAAGGTTGTGCAACCTTGCCAAGTTTGAGGTTTTTTTCTTCTGCAAATGCGCGTGCAGTAGAATCAAGTGCCGCCGCAGTCCATTCAGTTGTTGCTTCCAGTGCCGGCAAAACACTTTTAAGAAGAGCGCGGCCTTCATCATTGAGAATGGTTGCAGCTTTTTCATCCAGTGGGAGCGGACGCTGTGCGAACAGGAATTGTGCGCCATCCATCAGCTCAACCAATGTCTTGGCGCGATCTTTCAGACCTGGCATGGCAGCCAAAAGCTGCGCACGTTTTGTGTCATCGAGAGCGGCAAGCATTGCTTCGCCACCTTCAAAATAGCCAAGTGTATCGATCAGCGTGTTGGTCAGCTCTTCGCTGCCGCGTGCACGAATATATTGTCCGTTGATGGCTTCCAGTTTCTGGAAGTCAAAGCGCGCTGCACCTTTATTGATGTCGACAATGTCAAACCATTCGATCATCTGCGCAATCGACATGATTTCATCGTCGCCATGGCTCCAGCCAAGACGGGCAAGATAATTGCAAAGCGCATCCGGCAGATAGCCCATGGCGCGGTAAGCATCGACACCCAAAGCACCGTGACGCTTGGAAAGCTTCGCACCATCCGCACCATGAATGAGCGGAATATGCGACATGGACGGAACGTCCCAGCCCATTGCATTATAAATGACTGTCTGGCGCGCTGCATTGGTGAGGTGGTCATCACCACGAATAATGTGGGTGACGCCCATATCATGGTCATCAACAACAACAGCGTGCATATAGGTTGGTGTGCCGTCAGAACGAAGAATAATGAAATCATCCAGATCTTTGTTCGGGAAGCGCACTTCGCCCTGAACCGCATCGTCAACGAGGGTTTCGCCGGTTTGCGGTGCTTTAATACGGATAACCGGTTTTACGCCTTCAGGCGCTTCATCGGCAGAGCGATCTCTCCAGCGGCCGTCATAACGTGGCGGACGACCTTCTGAACGCGCCAGTTCGCGCATCGCATCCAGTTCTTCCGGTGTGGCATAGCAATAATAAGCCTTGCCGTTGGCAACCAGCTCTTCTGCGACTTCACGGTGACGCGGGGCACGTTCAAACTGGGAAATGGCTTCGCCTTCCCATGTCAGGCCGAGCCATGTCAGACCGTCCAGAATGGCGGCTGTGGCGGCATCGGTTGAACGTTCACGGTCGGTATCTTCAATACGCAGCAGCATTTTGCCGCCACGGTTTTTGGCATAGAGCCAGTTGAAGAGTGCAGTGCGTGCACCGCCGATATGCAGATAACCGGTAGGGGATGGTGCAAAGCGGGTAATAACAGGCTTGGACATGACAGCTCCGCTGTAATTTTTTATCAACAAATAGCACAATGACGGGCGATTTGCTGCATGGTAATTATATTTCTTGTAAAACTCAGATCCAGATTTCAGCGCTGGTCAAAGCGCATATCAGAATAGGACTTCGGTTTTTTATAAAGCTCATGTAGCATAGGCAGCATCGTGTGCAAGTGTGCCGGTCAAGTTTTTATAAAAGAGTGCGTTATATGGTGGGGGGCGTGCAGGGGGAGTTGAGGGGCTGAGCCGGGGGGCGAATACTGATCAGCATGAGGCGATTAAGCCTGAAATTGATGAGCGGGCGCTGTTAAAAGAGCTGCACGGCAACACGTCTTATTCGCCTTTTTTACCTGATCCGGCAATTTACGACCATCCGCTTGAAACACCACAGGCGGAGCCGTTTGAAACTCTTGCTGAAACCGGATTTCAGGCGCGCATTCAAACTTGTTTTGCTCAGTTGCAATTGGCTTTGCAGGCAGAGCGCGACCGCGGCACGGGATTTTTGCTTTTGCCGATCAGTGCCGGTGCAGGCGTTGTTGCCTATTTTACCAGAGCGCAGGAAACCGGCTGGCTGCCGCTGTTATTGGCATTATGCCTTCTGAGCGTCATGCGCTGGTGGCTGCGTGAGCGCTATTACTGGGCGTCGATTGTAATGCTGGCGATCTTTTTTCAGCTTGGAATGCTTAGTGGCAAGCTTGAAACATGGCGTTATTCTACAGCTATGGTTGGCTCTGATGTCACAACAAGGTTGACAGGGCGTGTTGTCGGTTTGGAAGCGCAATATAGTGGCGGCTGGAGGTTGACGATTGATGTATTGTCGACGCAGCGCCCGGTTTTACGCTATGCACCTGAGCGATTGCGCATGACAGCGCGTGATATTCCGGCACAAACTGAGATAGGTTCAACACTTACCGGCTTGGTGAGGTTGCGTCCGCATTCAGGGCCGGTCAGACCTGGCAACTATGATTTTGCTTTTAATAGCTTTTTTAAAGGCAACGGCGGGAATGGTTTTTATCTCGGAACACCAGCACTAGCTGAAAGCACGAGCATTAATGGTGTGGGGGCGACCTTTTCTTATGCGATTGCCACGCTCAGATATATAGTCGGCAGTCGTGTCACAAGTGTGGTGAGCGGGGAAGATGGTGCTATCGCTGCTGCACTTATTTCGGGGCAGCGCGATGGTATTAGCGAGCGCACCAATGAAGCTTTACGCAATTCCGGCCTTGCACATGTGTTGTCGATTTCGGGACTTCATCTGGCTTTGGCGGCGGGGGTGGTGATCATTGGCTTTCGGATGGTTGCCAGTCTGTTTCCTTCTTTTGCTGCGCGGCATCCGATAAAAAAATATGCAGCTATTGCGGCTTTATTCAGCTCTGCGTTTTATCTGGCGCTGTCTGGCTCGGATGTGGCCGCGCAGCGCAGTTTTGTAATGATCATGGTGATGCTGGTGGCGTTACTCTTTGATCGCGCCGCGCTCAGTATCCGCAATTTGGCAATCGCTGCGCTGATAGCCTTTATCACTGCGCCTCATGAAGTGCTGGGGCCAAGCTTTCAAATGTCATTTTCGGCAACAGCGGGATTGATTGCCGCCTTTGCTTGGTGGAGTGATACAAACTCAGGCGCGTTTAAAGAGGATAAACCGCAAACGCGTAAAAATCCGACGAGGATGAAAAAATGGTTGTTGCCCGTAGTCGCGACTGCGGCCACTTCTATTATTGCCGGCGTGGCGAGCGGAATTTATTCTGCTTACCATTTTAATAATACCGCTCCTTTTGGCTTGCTGGGCAATGTTCTGTCTATGCCAGTAATTTCCCTTATTATTATGCCATTTGCTGTGCTGAGCTTGTTATTGATGCCGTTGCAGCTGGATTGGTTGCCATTGCAAATTATGGGATTTGGCGTTTGGGCATTACGGCAAATTGCTGATATTGTTGCATCAATTGCGCCGGATGGTAACCCGGGCATAATTCCATCAGGCGCGATTTTAAACTGGACGATCGCGCTGGTGATTGCAGTTATTTGCACAACACGTTTACGTGCGCTTTCGCTCATCTTTGTGCTGGTAGGTTTTTTGTTTTATTTTTATGAAACAGATCCCGATATCATGATTGCAGAAGATGCAAAATTGGTTGCAGTTCGCCTTAATGATGGTTCATTGGCGGTCAACCGTCCGCGAGTTTCCAAATTCACCATGCAGAACTGGTCAAAGGCCTATGATGCCCATGCCATTGTGCCGCCGGTGGTCGCGGATTCGAAGAAAAATGGCACTTACAGTGACGATGCTTTTTATTGTGAGGAGAAAATCTGCTCAATTACTCTTAAAGACGGGCGTATGCTTAGTTATACTGATGAGCCGGAAATGGTAAACTTCGCCTGTAATATCGGCGATGTGGTGGTTTTAGCCGTAGCGGGTAAAGAACTCAAATGTCCATCTGGTGACAAGCTTATTGTAACGCGGCGTGAATTGGCCTTGAAGGGGGCTTTGGAGGTTCGGCTGGGAGTGCAAAGTACTGGTCAGCAAGCTTTAAAAAAGATGAGAGTCGCGGGAGAGCGTGTCACACCAGTCTTTGAGCCAGACAATGAACATAGTTTGGGTTCTGAAGATGATTTTCCTGATGAGGTTTCAGGGTTGATGCATATTGATATGTCTGAAGCCATGAGGACGCATGAAAATGCAAATATGGATGATGTTGAGCATGCGTCGTCGCAGATCACGATGCCTGTAAGTTTGGCTGGAGCCGGGAGGCAATTATATTATAATGACCAGCTGACATATTCAGTCGGTGAGCCGCAGCGCCCTTGGCATTTATACCGGCTTTATTCACGTGCTGCGCGTGGCCTTGCTGATTATGCTGCGCCGAAAGCAAAAACAGATCAAAAACTTTCAGAATAGAGATTTTTGATAGATACCAACTAAGAACTATCATTTATCACATCAATGATAAGCGAGTGCATTATTGCTGCAAGTTTTGAACGAGCGCTTTTAATGCCGACGAAATTTTCGCTTACTCAGCTACATTTCTGCAATGGAACAGCTATCGTTATTACAGGAACCAGCCATAGAAAAATGATTAAACTGGCTGGCTCCGATGTTTTTATCATAGTTTATTGGTCAGATTAATAGCGGCGTATTAATCCGACCAGCTTGCCCTGAACCTGAACGCGATCAGGGCCAAAAATTCTGGTTTCATAGGCAGGGTTGGCTGCTTCCAATGCAATGGACGCGCCTTTTCGGCGAAAACGCTTTAGCGTCGCTTCTTCATCATCCACCAGTGCCACAACAATTTCACCCGGATTGGCGGTGTTACCACGACGGATGACGACGGTGTCACCTTCAAAAATTCCGGCCTCGATCATCGAGTCGCCTTTAACTTCCAGCGCATAATGTTCGCCCGAACCGATCATATCCATCGGCAGACTGATTGTGCGGGTCTGGTTTTGAATGGCAGAGATCGGTACGCCCGCTGCAATGCGCCCCATAACAGGTACAGAAATCGTTTCATTATTATCGGCAGCGATATTAATCGGTGCTGTTTCAGCTTTAGCGGGCGCTGCAGGTTTGCCAAGACTGCCTTCAATCACACTCGGTGAGAACTTTTTTTGTGAATTTAGCCCTGGAGCAATTGATTCCGGCAAACGGATGACTTCCAGCGCTCTGGCACGGTTTGGCAGACGGCGGATAAAGCCGCGCTCTTCCAATGCGGTGATCAGACGATGGATGCCTGATTTGGAGGCTAAATCCAGCGCATCCTTCATTTCATCAAACGAAGGTGGAATCCCCACTTCTTTCATACGCTCATGAATGAAAAGAAGTAATTCATGCTGCTTGCGGGTTAACATACGCTAAAGCCCCCCAGAGTTAAGAATCAATTATAAAAAACAAATGCAGAACAAACACTATCTGTTCCAGTCTTGTTCTGCAAGTGTCTCTTAATCTTATTTTAAGCGGGTAAAAAAATGGATACTTGCCGCGAAGATTTTTTTACATTAGAACAAAGGAGGAACTTAAATTTAAGTGGCATATCTCTTGTGGAAACAGTCTATAATTGCTGACATCTGATGCAGCATGGATGTGCTAAATCACTGGCGGCTGTTATCTGTAGCAGTTAACCAAAGTTAAAATATAAGGTGGAGTTAAGCGCATGGCAGGTAGTGTCAACAAGGTTATTCTGGTCGGCAATCTTGGTGCGGATCCGGAAGTAAGACGTATGAGCTCCGGTGACCCTGTCGTTAATTTGCGTATTGCGACTTCCGAAAGCTGGCGCGACCGTCAATCCGGCGAGCGCCGCGAAAAGACCGAGTGGCACAGTGTTGTTATTTTCAACGAAAATCTGGCGAAAGTTGCCGAGCAATATCTGAAAAAGGGCGCTAAAGTTTATATTGAAGGCGCTTTGCAGACCCGCAAATGGCAGGATCAGAACGGCAATGAACGCTATACGACTGAAATCGTATTGCAGAAATTCCGTGGTGAATTGCAGATGCTTGATAGCCGCGGTGAAGGCGGTGGTCAGGGACGTTCTTTTGATGGCGGCGGTCGTTCGCAGATGTCTGATTACTCCGGCGGTGGTTCATCGGGCGGTTCGGATTTCGGTAACTCCGGCCCTTCATCGGGCGGTGGTTTCTCCCGTGATCTGGATGATGAAATTCCGTTTTAATGGAAAAGAAGCGATGAAAACGGGCAATTAATTGCAGTTTTTGTGTGATCTTTTGCATAAATAATTAAAAAATGCGCAGGTTTTGATGAAACTTGCGCATTTTTTTGTGCTTTTTTGAACTGTCAGCCGGTCAATTGAGTGTTTTTTTTGATGAGTGCAGACTTTAAAAAAATAAAAGAGTGCAATCTGTTTGCTATTCGTCAATGTTCTGCGTTTAAAATGGCTGTGGATGAATGGGGTCTTATCGATTCCATCATCTGTGTATGAGCCTGCAAATAAGCCGGAAAGCCTGTGCGCTGAGGGAAGTTTGATGATTAAGAAAGTGATGATCGTTGAGGATAATGAGCTGAACATGAAGCTCTTTCGCGATCTCATAGAAGCCCATGGCTATGAAACTATCCGCACCCGCAACGGGCTCGAGGCGCTGGATCTGGCGCGCGAGCATCGCCCGAACCTGATTTTGATGGATATTCAGTTGCCGGAAGTCTCAGGTCTTGAAGTGACCAAGTGGCTCAAGGATGATGAAGAGCTGAAGGTTATTCCTGTCATTGCGGTCACTGCGTTTGCGATGAAGGGCGATGAAGAGCGCATCAGGCAAGGTGGCTGTGAGGCTTATATTTCCAAGCCGATTTCAGTACCGCGTTTTATCGAGACAATTAAATCTTATTTAGGCGACGCTTAAAGCCTAGCTAAAAAACAGCGCTGCGTTTTTTAGGCAAAAAACGCGATAAAATCTAACGCAAGACCAGAATTTGACATGTTGCACCGGCATTAATGGCAGGTGCATTGGCTTCTCGGATAATCAGCGCATTGGCGCGCGCCAACATTCCAAGCATCGACGAATCCTGCACGGGCAGGGGATGGACGATGAGATCGCCTTGATCGTCAAGAATATATTCCGCACGCACATAATCACGGCGATGATCATTTTCCGGCATATGGGTTGAGAGCGTGGCTTTGCGGATATCGGCGCGATAGGTGCGGCCGGATAATTTGGCAATCAATGGCACTAAAAATAAATGGCCGCAAACCATGCTCGAAACCGGATTGCCCGGCAGACCAAGCACATGGATGATACGGCCATTGGCAGCGGTCAGGCTGCCATGCATCAGCGGTTTGCCCGGACGCATGGCGATTTTCCAGAAATCCAGCTTCATGCCACAGGCGGTAAGTGCTTTATGCACCAGATCATGATCGCCGACTGAGGCACCGCCAAGCGTTAACAACACATCGACATTATCATTCATCGCCTGTTTGATGGCAGCAATGATTAAATCTGTTTGGTCCGGCACAATGCCTAAATCAATTGCCGTTGCATCTTGTGCGCGCACCAGTTCGGCAATACCGCTGGAATTGGATGAAATGATCTGGTCTTCCGCCGGAATTTGGCCAGGTGCTACAAGCTCGTCGCCGGTTGCCAGAATGGCTACGCGCGGGCGGCGGGTGACTTGCAGTTCGGCATTGCCGCTGGCTGCTGCGAGCGCTAATGCTGCTGCATCAAGCTTGCGTCCGACCGGCAATAATTCTTCGCCGAGTTTAAAATCAAGACCGGCGCGGCGAATATGTTTGTGTTTGATAATCGCACCGCTGACTTCGATCATGTCGCCATTGCGGGTGACATTTTCCTGAATGACAACACTATCCGCATCGGCTGGCACCGGCGCACCGGTGAAAATGCGGATGGCTTCACCTTCAGCAATTTGCCCGCGATAGCGCTTACCTGCTGCGGCTTCACCGATCACGCGAAATGTCTTTGAATAGCTGCCATCTTTATTGGCGCGCACTGCATAACCATCCATGGCGGAGGCATCAAAAGGCGATTGCAAATAATGAGCAACCATAGGCGCGGCGAGGGTGCGCCCGCCTGCCTCACTGATAGAAACTGTTTCACTTGGTCCCGTTTGGACATTTTCAGTCAGGCGCTGCAAGGCCTCATCAACGGGTAAAAGTGCCATTTTTTTATTTGTCCTTGGAGGATGCGAACCAGTCACCGGATTTACCGCCGTGTTTTTCAACAAGGCGGATATTTTGAATGGTCATGCCTTTATCGACGGCTTTCGCCATATCGTAAATGGTGAGGCATGTGACAGAAGCTGCGGTGAGTGCTTCCATTTCAACGCCGGTGCGGCCTTTGAGGCGCGCACTCGCAGTTACTTTTAAGCCGGGCAGGCTTTCATCCGCTTCGATTTCAATGCCGACTTTGGTGAGCATTAACGGATGGCAAAGCGGAATGAGATCAGCGGTTTTTTTAGCGGCCATAATACCGGCAATGCGTGCTGTTGCCAGCACATCGCCTTTGGCTGCATTGCCGGAAAGAATAAGAGCAAGCGTTTCTGGCTGCATGATAATGGAGGCTTCGGCGACAGCTAAACGCTCGGTTTCCTGCTTGTCGCCGACATCGATCATATGGGCATGTCCGGATTGATCAAGATGGGTCAGCTTGCTCATAGTTATTTATTTCAGGCTGTCTGGCCGGTCAGAAGGGCGCGGGTTGCGGAACTCACATCCTGCTGACGCATCAGACTTTCACCGATCAGGAAGGTTTCGATGCCGGATTTTTGCAAACGCAGGCAATCTTCATGGGTGAAGATACCGCTTTCGCCAACCAGCAGATAATCATCCGGTACCATGGTGGAAAGACGTTCGCTTACCGCCAGATCTACCTCGAAATTGCGCAAATTGCGGTTGTTAACGCCGAGCATTTTCGACTGCAATTTGAGCGCACGTTCCATTTCAGCTTCGTCATGCACTTCAATCAATGCATCCATGCCGAGCGAGAAAGCGGCCTGTTCAAGCTCTGCGGCCAGCTGATCATCAACACTTGCCATGATGATGAGAATGCAATCAGCACCCCAGCTGCGTGCTTCATAAACCTGATATGTGTCAAAGAGGAAATCTTTGCGCAGAGCTGGCAATGAGCAGGCATTGCGCGCGGCTGTCAAAAACTCAGGCGCACCCTGGAATGAAGGTGTGTCGGTGAGAACGGACAAGCAAGCCGCACCACCTTCTTCATAGGCTTTGGCCAGCAATGGCGGGTCAAAATCCGGACGGATCAGGCCTTTCGACGGACTGGCTTTTTTAATTTCTGCAATCAGGCCAAATTGCTTGTTGGCTTGTTTTTGCAGCAAAGCATTCAGAAAACCGCGTGTCGGCTGCTGGTCGGCAATTTTTGCTTTAAGCTCGCTAAGCGAAGTTTGAGCTTTGGAAGCTGCAATTTCTTCGCGCTTATAGGCTTCAATTTTCTTTAAGATATCAGTGCTCATACCGTATCCTTATTCCGCTTGCTCATTGGAAACCTGAACGAGCTTATTCAAGACATTCAGTGCCGCACCACTGTCGATCGAAACGGCTGCTTGCTCAACGCCTTCTTTCAGGTCATTCGCTTTGCCGGCAATGAGAAGAGCGGCACCTGCATTCATCAGCACAATATCGCGATAGGCATTTTTTGCGCCTTTAAGAACTTCACGCAATGCTTCCGCATTATAAGCGCCATCGCCGCCTTTCAGTTCAGCCGGTTCTGCGCGGCGGATGCCGACATCTTCAGGGCTGATTTCAAAGCTGCGGATAGTACCAGCTTCCAGCGCACTGACATGGGTGATGCCGGTGGTGGTGATTTCATCAAGGCCGTCACCATAGACAACCCATGCGCGCTCAGAGCCCAGCTCTTTAAGCACATGTGCCAAAGGCTCGACCCATTCCTGCGCATAAACGCCGACAAGCTGACGCTTGACATGGGCAGGGTTGGAGAGGGGGCCAAGCAGATTGAAAATCGTACGGGTACCAAGTTCCACCCGTGACGGACCGACATGGCGCATGGATGAGTGATGGTTAGGCGCAAACATGAAGCCCAAGCCCGCTTCATAAATGCAGCGGCTGATGAGATCGGCACCGGCTTCAATATTAACGCCGAGCGCCACAAGTGCATCTGCTGCTCCTGAGCGCGAGGAAAGCGCGCGATTGCCGTGTTTTGCCACCGGAATGCCTGCACCTGCCACCACAAAGGCCGAACAAGAGGAAACATTGTAAGAACCGGACTGATCGCCGCCGGTGCCAACAATATCAATGGCATTGTCGGGTGCTTTGACTTCTGTGACGCGGGACATCATCGATGCAACCGCACCGCTGATTTCCGGCACGGTTTCACCGCGCACGCGCAATGCCATCAAAAAGGCACCGATCTGAGAGGGCGTCGCACGCCCTGTCATCATAATATCGAAAGCTTCTTTAGCCTCTTGGGCATTAAGCTGTGTTCCGAGCGCGACTTTTGCGATGAACTCTTTAAAATCAACCATAGCCACCTCTAAAATGCCATCGCATTGTTAATCGCGGCCTGGTTGACTTTAACCGGATATTGTTTCTGCAATTCGGCAATAAGCTGTGTCAGAAGGTCATCGGAAAAGCCGTTAGCAGCAGCTTTGCGGCGATCTTCAGTGATTGATTCCGCACTGATGCCGGCAGGCTCAACCACATCCGTGACTTTAAACAGGATTTGCGCATCATTGTTTGGTGTTGCTGCCGTGCCGATATGGCCGTTAGCGCCACGGAAGATGGCAGCAACTGCGGCAGAGCCGAGCTCAATGTCATTGGTTGTACGGGTCACGCCGCGTTTGGTGTTTTTGGTGATGCTTAGTTCTTCAGCCAATGCGTCCAGCGATGTGCCATCCTGAAGTTTCTTTTTCAGATCATCAGTTTTGGCAATCAGGTTCTTAATGGCTTCATCGGCTTTCCATGCTTCAACCAGTTTGTCCTTCACCTCATCAAGGGTGCGGTCGCGCGCTGCGATGATGTCGTCTGCCTGATACCAGAGGAAACCGTTGGTGCCGAGCGACAGCGGGTCATTATCAATGCCCTTGTGAGTCTGGAACAGGTTGGAGACGAGCTGTGCCTGCACAGGCAAATTCTCAACCGGCTTTTCGCTCATATCATTGCCTTCGGCATCGATAGCATCAACGGTAACAGCTTTGAGTCCCGCCTTAGTAGCCGCTTCTGACAAAGGAACGCCATTGGAGATGTCTTCTTCAAGCTGATCACGCACATTGGAAATAGCGGTTGCAGCAATTGTTGTGGCAAGGCTTAAGCGGATTTCCTGCTCAACTTCTGTAAGCGGTTTGGTGTGTGCGGAATCAATCTCTGTCACACGCAGGATGACAGGGCCAAAAGCACCTTTAACCACATCGCTGGCCTGATCTTTGGTCAAACCAAAAGCAGCTTCTGCAAGAACCGGATCAGGCAGGGCAGATTTTTCAAAAGTGCCGAGCTTGATGTCGTCGGCAGATTTATTGAGTTCTTTGGCCAGATCATCGAAGCTCATGCCATTTTTAAGCTTTTCGGCAGCGGCATTGGCGGCAGCTTCATCGGTAAAACTCAATTGTTCGATGGTGCGCTTTTCAGTGGTTGAATAGCGGCTCTGGTTCTTTTCATAATAGTCGCTGATTTCTTCAGGGGTGATCTGGCTCGGATCAGCAATATCGGATGGCTCCAGCTTGACATAAGTGAGCTTGCGATATTCCGGCGCTGCATATTGGGCTTTATTGGTTTCAAAATAAGCCTTCAGCACATCCTCTGACGGAGCCGCAATATCTCCGGCTTTTTCCGGCTGGATGGTGATATAATCAACCGTGCGGCTCTCACCTTCATAAAGTGCCAGCGCTTTCAGCAATGTATCAGGAACGCTGATGCCATCGGTTACGGCTTCGACAATCTGCTGACGACGTGCAACTTGTGTACGGCTGTCGAGGTAATCCTGTGCACGAATATTACTTTGACGCATCACTGCATCAAATTGTGCAGGGCTGAAGCGGCCGGAAGCATCGTGGAAGGACGGATCTTCAGCCACAAGGCGGGCGATTCCGTCTTTGGTGATTCCCAAATTCATCTGGCGGGCTTCTTCATCCAGCACAACGCCGGCGGCCAGCTGGGAGAGTACCTGACTTTCCACACCTAAAGCCTGAGCCTGTTCTTTGGTCAGGCGCTGCTGGAATTGCTGCGACAGGCGCATCATTTGCTGCTCATAGGCAAAACGGTATTCAACCGCACTAACCTCGGATTTTCCGGCACTTAACGCGGCTGAGCCGCTCATGTCTTCACGGAAAATATCGGCGATACCCCAAGCGGCAAAGCTTAAGACGAGCATACCAAGCAATAGTTTTGCAATCCAGGTTTGAGTGGCGGCGCGCAAGCTGTCGAGCATGGAGGTACCTTTTATTAATTGAAAGCGTTAGTTCCAGATCTATGGGAATAGCCCTAAGCAGTAGCGCGATGCAAGGACTCATTGAAAGGAAAGCTGCTTTCTTGACCGGTTAATGTGCACTCTTTAACGGTTGCATTCGCGTGTGAATTTGTTAGTCAGGTGCAAATTCATAAAAACCGTCCGCCTGCGTTCATGAAAATAAAGCGCGACGACACGGTGGTAGAGCATGGCGAGGAGAAGCGCATGACACCGGGAATTCGCCCTTTAGTTGCGGGCAATTGGAAAATGAACGGCACAGGGGAATCCCTGACCGAATTGCGTGCAATTGCTGCGGGCTTAAGCTCTGACTATGGCCGCAAGCTGGATGCAGTGATTTGTGTTCCGGCGACTTTGCTTTCACGCGCTGCTGAAACACTTGAAGGCGAGAGCGTGGGACTTGGTGGTGAAGATTGCCATATGGCGCAATCAGGTGCCCATACAGGCGATGTTTCTGCAATAATGCTCAAAGATGCCGGTGCAAGCCATGTGATTGTCGGTCATTCCGAGCGCCGCACGGATCACCGTGAAACCAATGAAATGGTGAAGGCAAAGACATTGGCTGCATGGCAGGCCGGTTTGGTTGCCATTGTTTGTGTTGGTGAAACCGCTGATCAGCGCCACGCAGAAACCACATTGGATGTAGTGGGCGAGCAGCTTGCTAATTCATTGCCGGATGGCGTGACCGCCGAAAATACCATCATTGCTTATGAACCTGTCTGGGCAATCGGCACCGGCCTGACACCAACTGTACAGGATGTGCGCATAGTGCACGCATTTATGCGCGAAACATTGATTGAGCGTTTTGGTGCACAGGGCGCGCATATGCGCTTGCTCTATGGTGGTTCGGTTAAGCCTGCCAATTCGGTTGAATTGCTGGGTGTTGCTGATGTTGACGGCGCATTGGTTGGCGGTGCCAGCCTGAAAGCTGCTGATTTTCTGGCTATTTGTGAAGCCTATCGCAGCCTGTAAAATAAGCGGTTGATTGATCCGCCCCCTTTAAAAGCATCAGCATCTGCTATAAATTAATAGCCTGGCGTTGATAAGGCTTTTTAAATGGGGGTTGGATTATTCTCCAATACCGTGTAGAGAGCGGCAACGTATTAAGACCGCGATCTATAAAGAAAGCAGATCAGATTCTATGCAGCATGTACTCATTGTCATTCATCTACTGATTGTTATTGCGCTTGTCGGCGTTGTGCTTATCCAGCGTTCTGAGGGCGGCGGGCTTGGTATTGGCGGCGGTTCCGGCTTTATGACCGCGCGTGGTGCAGGGAATGCGCTCACACGGATGACAACGATTCTTGCGGCTGCTTTTTTCGCAACATCGCTTGTTCTCGGCGTGATGGCGAATTACGGCGAACGCCCGACAGACATTTTAAACCGTATTCCGGCAGCAGGCGGTCAGGCACCGGCAGCTGGTGAAGGTTCAACCGGCGGCGGTATCCTCAACCAGTTGGGCGGAGCATCATCGCGTGGCGAAACACCAGCTCCGGCAACAGAAGATGTGCCGGCAGCACCTGCTAATCCGGTTCCAAGCTCACAGTAAGTTTTTACTTTAAAGTTTTAAAATTTTTAAATCCCGATCTCTTTGAGGTCGGGATTTTTGTTTGTGAGTGTTTTTACAATTTATTGGCAGCACAGTGTTGCAACCATGCAATAGCGGGCATGAAAACATGCTGTGGATAAAATCCACCTGTTGAGTATGACAGGTTGATGTCGTAATCACGGTTGAAAGACGAGCACGGATTGATGTGCTGTCGCCCTTACGTTTTGGGTTTATTTTCGGGAAATTCAAATGTTTTTACGCCATATCATTCTCGCTGGTATTGCAGGACTTTGCATGGCAATGCCCGTGCAGGCTGCGCCGAACGATGCAGCTCCGACTAAAAAGTCTTACGTGTCTCAGGCCGAGAAATATAAGATTGCACCACGTTTCCATGCGCAAACTGTTGCTTTCAGTGGCTATAAGCCGGGCACAATCGTTGTTGATCCGAAAAACTACTTCCTTTATTATGTAGAGAATTCAACCACCGCACGCCGCTATGGCATTGCGGTTGGTAAAGTTGGTCTTGAATTTAAGGGTAGCGGCACTATCAATGCCAAGCGCGAATGGCCGCGCTGGATCCCGACCAAAGAAATGGTCGAGCGTAATCCTGCTCATTATGGCCGTTTCAAAAACGGTATGGATGGTGGTCCAAGTAATCCGCTTGGTTCCCGCGCACTTTATTTGTTTCAGGGCAATAAAGACACTTATATCCGTATTCACGGCACAGTGCAGCCTTGGACAATCGGCAGTGCAGCATCAAACGGCTGCTTCCGTATGTTGAATGAAGATGTGCTCGACCTTTATGAGCGCGTTAATCTTGGCACAGAAGTTGTGGTGCTTTGATTTCGATTATAAGGCGCTGACAAGCCGGGCGCAGGCCCGGCTTTTTTGTGTTTTATTATGGCCATTTGAAATGGCAGGCAAACCGCTTTTCAGCCAACTGATAACGGGCTCCGTTATCAGCTGGCAGGATAGGGCGGGGAGCAAAAACTTGGGCATGAAAAGTCGTCGGTTATTAAAACCGGATTTCAGAAGGTTAATATATTCCGTCCGCTAATGCGCATTAATGCGGGGACAGCAAAAAAATGAACTTGTGGCTTTGCCCCTTTATAACGGGGAAAAACCAACTATTTTAGATAGGGCTTCATTTTTTAGTGGCGGAATCAGTCAGGAGAGTCTAACGACATAAGCCCATGGCGCGATATGTTTTCATCACAGGCGGCGTGGTTTCTTCCCTTGGAAAAGGCATTGCCGCAGCAGCATTGGCTGCACTCCTTCAGGCACGCGGATACCGCGTGCGGATTCGTAAACTCGACCCTTATCTGAACGTCGATCCGGGCACGATGTCCCCTTACCAGCATGGTGAGGTGTTTGTGACCGATGATGGTGCAGAGACAGATCTTGATCTGGGGCATTACGAGCGGTTCACCGGTCAGCCTGCTACCAAGCAGGACAATATTACGACTGGTCGTATCTACCGCAATATCATTGAAAAAGAACGCCGCGGCGATTATCTCGGTGCGACGGTTCAGGTTATTCCTCATGTCACGGATGAAATTAAAAACTTCATCACCTCCGGCAATGACGAATATGATTTTGTTCTTTGTGAAATCGGCGGAACGGTCGGCGATATTGAAGCCATGCCGTTTCTGGAAGCAATCCGTCAGCTGGGCAATGAATTGCCTCGCGGGATGGCGGTTTATATTCACCTGACCCTGATGCCGTATATCCCGACGGCCGGTGAGTTGAAGACCAAACCGACACAGCACTCTGTCAAAGAGCTGCGCTCTATCGGTATTGCTCCTGATGTTCTGCTTATCCGTGCAGATCGTCCGATTCCGGAAAATGAACGCCGCAAGCTGTCCTTGTTCTGTAATGTGCGCGAAAGTGCCGTTATTCAGGCGCTGGACGTTAAGTCGATCTATGATGTGCCGATTGCTTATCATCATGAAGGCTTTGACGCGGAAGTGTTGCGTGCATTCGGCATTGATCCGGCTCCCAAGCCGCAGATCGAGCGCTGGGAAGAGGTTTCCCGTCTTATCCATAATCCGGAAGGCGAGGTTACGATTGCAGTTGTTGGTAAATATACCGAGCTGAAAGATGCTTATAAATCTCTGATTGAAGCATTGCAGCATGGCGGTATGGCCAACAAAGTGCGCGTTAATCTTGAGTGGATTGAAGCGGAAGTCTTTGAAGGCGAAGATCCTGCTCCGCATTTGGAAAAAGTACATGGCATTTTAGTGCCGGGTGGCTTTGGCGAACGTGGTGCGGAAGGCAAAATTAAAGCCGCTAAATTTGCCCGCGAACGCAAAGTGCCTTATTTTGGTATTTGCTTTGGTATGCAGATGGCTTGCATTGAAGCTGCCCGCAATCTGGCTGGTATTGAAGATGCATCTTCAACAGAATTTGGCCCGACCAAAGAACCTGTTGTTGGCTTGATGACCGAATGGCTGAAGGGCGATCTGCTCGAAAAACGCAGCCAGTCCGGTGATCTGGGCGGTACTATGCGTCTTGGTGCCTATGAGTCGGTACTGAAAGCCGGAACCCGTATTGCTGATATCTATGGCGATACCACCATTTCCGAGCGTCACCGTCACCGTTACGAAGTTAACGTCGATTATAAAGATCGTCTTGAACAGTGCGGTTTGGTGTTCTCAGGCCTTTCACCGGATGGCGTTCTGCCTGAAACCGTTGAATATGCCGATCATCCGTGGTTCATCGGTGTGCAATATCACCCTGAATTGAAATCACGTCCGTTCGAACCGCATCCATTGTTTGCGTCTTTCATTGCCGCAGCATTGGAACAAAGCCGAATGGTTTGATCGCAAATGTGTGATTGCCTGATGTAAAAGTTAAAAGAAGCGCCATATGTGATAAACAATGGCGCTTTTTTATATGGTAAGCGTATGTCAAAAACTGTGAAGCGGTTTTTGGATAAGATATGCGGTCATATAAAGATAAAGTGCCATAAGTATTGTTCTGGATTCTATCCGGCAAAGGGCAAGTTTCGAGCGCCCGACTCTATGATAATGAAGGTTGACCAACCATGACGACAGCAAATTCGATTATTCGCGCAGGCAATGTGACTTTTGGCAATGATCAGCCATTGGCGCTGATTGCGGGGCCTTGCCAGATGGAAAGCCGACAGCATGCGTTTGACATGGCAGGACGTTTGAAAGAACAGACCGACAAGCTTGGCATTGGTCTGGTTTATAAATCCAGCTTCGACAAAGCCAACCGTACATCATTGAACGGCAAGCGCGGCATCGGCCTTGAAACAGCGATGGAAGTTTTCGCTGATCTGAAAAAAGAATATAATTTTCCGGTGCTGACCGATGTTCACACCGAGGAACAATGTGCGCTGGTGGCTGATGTCATCGACGTTTTACAAATTCCTGCTTTCCTATGCCGACAGACAGATTTGCTGATCGCAGCCGCTAAAACCGGCCGTGTCATTAATGTTAAAAAAGGCCAGTTTCTGGCGCCGTGGGACATGAAAAATGTGCTGGCGAAAGTGACCGAAAGCGGCAATCCGAATGTGATGTCCTGTGAACGCGGCGCGTCATTTGGTTATAATACGCTGGTGTCCGACATGCGCTCGCTGCCGATTATGGCAGGTTTTGGTTCGCCGGTTATTTTTGATGCAACCCATTCCGTGCAGCAGCCGGGCGGGCAGGGTGGATCAACCGGTGGTCAGCGCGAATTTGTTGAAACATTGGCGCGTGCCGCTGTTGCCGTTGGCGTTGCAGGTCTTTTCATCGAGACCCATGAAGACCCGGATAATGCGCCGTCAGATGGCCCGAATATGGTGCAGATCGACAATATGCCGGCCTTACTGGAGGTTTTGATGGCCTTTGACCGTCTGGCCAAAGGTTTGTGACCTCAGGCTATCTAAATTAAGAGTTTTGCCCTGTGGAAGGGTGCGGTAATGTTTTACACGCACCCGCAGTTGGCATAAGTAGAATGGGTAAATCGGATGGGCTGCAGGCGCATTCGAGGTGAGTTTCTTGAGAAAGCATGACTGATCGGGACATCAGCCATGCCGGTGGTTTGAAAAAGTGGAAGGACGAAGTCTGTATGACTGCGATTATTGATATTGTCGGCCGCGAGATTCTGGATAGCCGTGGCAATCCGACTGTTGAAGTTGATGTGTTGCTGGAAGATGGCGCGTTTGGCCGTGCAGCAGTTCCTTCCGGTGCTTCCACCGGTGCGCATGAAGCGGTTGAGCTGCGTGATGGCGGTAGCCGCTACTTAGGCAAAGGCGTTGAAAAGGCCGTTGCTGCGGTTAATGGTCAGATTTTCGATGTTCTGGCTGGCATGGATGCCGAAAACCAGATCCATATTGATCAGACTTTGATTGACCTCGACGGCACTGCCAATAAGAGCAATCTGGGTGCCAATGCGATCCTCGGTGTTTCCTTGGCTGTTGCCAAGGCTGCTGCGCAGTCTTGCGATCTGCCTCTTTACCGCTATGTCGGTGGTGCTAATGCCCACATTCTGCCAGTGCCGATGATGAACATCATCAATGGTGGCGCGCATGCGGATAATCCGATTGATTTTCAGGAATTCATGATTCTGCCTGTCGGCGCCAATTCGATGCGCGAAGCTGTGCGTTATGGCGCAGAAGTCTTCCACACATTGAAATCCCGCCTGAAAAAAGCTGGCCACAACACCAATGTGGGCGATGAAGGCGGTTTTGCGCCTAATCTGCTTTCTGCTGAAGCCGCACTTGATTTCGTTATGGAATCCATCACTCAGGCTGGCTTCAAGCCGGGCGAAGAAATCGCTATCGGTCTTGATTGCGCTGCAACCGAATTCTTCAAGGGCGGTAATTACGTCTATGAAGGCGAAGGCGTCAGCCGTGACCCGCGCGCGCAGGCTGAATATCTGGCCAAGCTGGTTGGCGATTACCCGATTGTCACCATTGAAGATGGTATGAGCGAAGACGACTGGGAAGGTTGGAAATACCTGACCGAACTCGTCGGCACCAAAACCCAGCTCGTTGGCGATGATCTCTTCGTGACCAACTCCGCACGTCTGCGTGACGGTATCAAGATGGGTGTTGCCAATTCGATTCTCGTCAAAGTAAACCAGATCGGTACTTTGAGCGAAACTTTGGATGCCGTTGAAACCGCTCATAAGGCTGGTTACACCGCTGTGATGTCACACCGCTCCGGTGAAACAGAAGATTCCACCATTGCGGATCTGGCTGTTGCAACCAATTGCGGTCAGATCAAAACCGGTTCGCTGGCGCGTTCAGACCGTACTGCAAAATACAACCAGCTCATCCGCATCGAGGAAGAACTGGGCTTGCAGGCACGTTATGCCGGTCGTTCAGCACTGAAATTCCTTTAATGGATTTGAAGCACAGTGAGGTTTTCGCCTTGCTGCATTGAAATATGAAAGCGGGGCAGCAATGCTCCGCTTTTTTGTTTTGGCGGTATTTGTGTCAGGTGTCAGGCAAATTGTGTTTAATAAAGTTTTGCTCGTGCTGTCTTTGAGTAAGGCTCTGTTAAGCAAAATAATGTTTATTAGTACGATCAGAATACGGGTCTGTTGCGTGGGTGCTTGTGTTGGCCATCACGCGGCCGGCTCTGATCTGCTGCCATTGTATCGGCGGCACTGCTTAAGTTGCGCGTAAAATGAGTAATCGGGCTTTTTGTGACGTTTCGACGGAAACTTAAAAAGGCTCAAAGGATGTGTTGAGTATGTGGACCAAGCAAAAGCGTAAGTCTATTCGCGGACGATTTGTGTTGCCGTTACTGGCCACTGCTTTCTTGTCTTATTTTGGCTTCCACGCCTATCACGGCGAATATGGCATCGATTCAAGCGGCCGCTTGCAGCAGCAGGTAAACCTTCTCACCGCTGAGCTCGATGAACTGACAACAGAGCGCCAGGCAATGGAAAAACGCGTTTCGCTTTTGCGTGATGGCTCCATTGAAAAGGATATGCTTGACGAACAGGCGCGACGAGCGCTTAATCTCTCCAATGCAAATGAGCTGACAATAATTATTTCTCGCGAAGATGCATTGGATTAACTGAAAACCGGTTAATAGTCTTTTTATTGAGTGAAATTAAAGACTTAATAACATAGCTGCTATGCCCCTGTTGCATATTGTATCTTGTTTGACACCCGTTTAAGGTTATTTCAGTAAGACAATAGGGAGCAAATTATGGCATCGAGGGCTAACAAGGCGTCTGTGAGCAAATCACAGTCGGCTTCAAACACTGCACCTAAGACCCCCAAGCCTGCTGATTTCACTAAAGAACAGGAAATGAGCAGCTACCGCGAAATGTTGTTGATTCGACGTTTTGAAGAAAAAGCTGGTCAGCTTTACGGTATGGGTCTGATCGGTGGTTTCTGCCATCTCTATATCGGACAGGAAGCTGTCGTTGTTGGTATGCAGATGGCACAGAAGGATGGTGATCAGGTTATCACCGCCTATCGTGATCATGGGCATATGCTGGCAACAGGCATGAGCGCCCGCGGCGTGATGGCTGAACTGACCGGACGTCGTGGCGGTTTGTCGAAAGGCAAGGGCGGCTCGATGCATATGTTCTCGAAAGAGAAGCATTTCTATGGCGGCCACGGTATCGTTGGTGCGCAGGTTCCGTTGGGCGCAGGTCTGGCCTTTGCCAACCGTTATCGCGGCAATGACAATGTATCGCTGACTTATTTCGGCGACGGCGCTTCCAATCAGGGGCAGGTCTACGAAACATTCAACATGGCAAAGCTTTGGAATTTGCCGGTTGTCTTCATCATTGAAAATAACCGCTATGCAATGGGTACATCGGTGACCCGTTCTTCTGCGGAAACAGATTTCTCCAAGCGCGGTTCGTCTTTCAACATCCCTGGCATTCAGGTTGATGGTATGGATGTGCGTGCGGTAAATGCGGCAGCTGAAATGGCGCTCGAATGGGCACGTTCCGGCAAAGGTCCGATCATTCTTGATATGCAGACCTATCGCTATCGCGGTCACTCCATGTCCGATCCGGCAAAATATCGCTCAAAAGAAGAAGTTCAGAAGGTGCGTGCCGAGCATGACCCGATTGAGCAGGTCAGACAGCGTTTGCTCGATAAGGGCTGGGCAACCGAAGAAGAGCTGAAAAATATCGATAAGGAAGTGCGTGAGATCGTTGCCGATTCGGCTGATTTTGCGACGCACGATCCGGAGCCGGATGTATCCGAGCTCTACACAGATATTTTGCTTTGATTCGAGGAAGGTGTAGAAATGCCTGTAGAAATTCTCATGCCCGCCCTTTCTCCGACAATGGAAGAAGGCAAGCTCTCCAAATGGTTGGTTAAAGAAGGCGATAAAGTTACCTCCGGTGACATTCTGGCCGAAATCGAAACCGACAAGGCAACAATGGAAGTTGAAGCCGTTGATGAAGGCACCATTGGCAAGCTCGTGGTTGCTGAAGGCACCGAAGGCGTCAAGGTTAACTCCGTGATTGCTGTTCTGCTTGGTGACGGTGAAAGTGCTGCTGATGCAAGCGCATCTGCTGCTCCTGTTGAGGCCTCCGCTCCGGCTGAAGCAGTGGCTGCGACTGTGCCTGCAACTGCTGCTGCACCACAGGCGCCTGTTCTGGATGTTGCCAATGATCCGGACATTCCGGCTGGCACCAAAATGGTTTCGACCACTGTGCGCGAAGCATTGCGCGATGCAATGGCTGAAGAAATGCGCCGTGACCCTAACGTTTTCGTTATGGGTGAAGAAGTCGCTGAATATCAGGGCGCTTATAAAGTAACTCAGGGTCTTCTCGACGAATTCGGTGACAAACGCGTTGTTGATACACCAATTACCGAACACGGCTTTGCCGGTATCGGTGTCGGTGCAGCATTTGCCGGTCTTCGTCCGATTGTTGAATTCATGACCTTCAACTTTGCCATGCAGGCAATTGACCAGATCGTGAACTCTGCTGCCAAGACACTTTATATGTCCGGTGGTCAGATGGGTGCGCCTATGGTTTTCCGTGGCCCATCCGGTGCTGCTGCCCGCGTGGCTGCTCAGCACTCCCAGTGCTATGCAGCATGGTACAGCCATATTCCGGGTCTTAAAGTTGTGATGCCTTATTCGGCAGCAGACGCAAAAGGCTTGCTGAAAGCGGCTATCCGCGATCCAAATCCTGTTGTGTTTCTGGAAAACGAAATTCTCTATGGTCAACATTTTGATGTGCCGGAGATGGAAGATTTCGTATTGCCAATCGGTAAAGCCCGCATCCACAAAGTTGGAAGTGATGCAACGATCGTATCCTTTGGTATTGGTATGACCTACGCAATTAAAGCGGCTGAACAGCTTGCTGCGGAAGGTATTGATGTCGAGATCATTGATCTGCGCACCATTCGCCCGATGGATCTGCCGACCGTGATTGAATCGGTTAAGAAGACCGGTCGTCTGGTAACTGTTGAAGAAGGCTTCCCGCAGTCATCTGTTGGTACAGAAATTGCCACCCGCGTGATGCAGCAGGCATTTGATTATCTCGATGCGCCAATCATGACCATCGCAGGTAAAGACGTGCCGATGCCATATGCGGCGAATTTGGAAAAACTGGCTCTGCCAAACGTGGCGGAAGTTGTCGAGGCGGTGAAAGCCGTCACATACACCGCCTGAGGAGGCTCTTAGGACATGCCGATTAAAATCACCATGCCTGCGCTTTCCCCAACCATGGAAGAGGGCAATCTCTCCAAATGGCTGGTTAAGGAAGGCGACAAGGTATCGTCCGGCGATGTGATCGCCGAGATCGAAACCGACAAAGCAACGATGGAAGTCGAAGCTGTTGATGAAGGTGTTGTGGCCAAACTGATGGTTCCGGCCGGCACTGAAGGTGTGAAGGTCAATGCGGTTATCGCAATCCTTGCCGAAGAAGGCGAAGATGTAGCCGAAGCTGCAAAGGGCGGCGATACTGCGCCAGCCCCGGCACCGGCCCAAGCACAGGCAGCAACTCCGGCTCCGGTTGCAGCACCAAAAGCTGAAGCTGCTCCTGTGGCTGCTGCGCCTGTTGCATCAGCACCTGCATCGACTGGCAACCGCGTGTTTGCTTCACCGCTTGCACGTCGCATTGCTAAAGATGCCGGACTTGATATTGCTGGCGTAACCGGTACAGGTCCGCGTGGCCGTATCATTCAGAAGGACGTGGAAAAAGCGCTGAGCTCCGGTGCAACCAAGGCTCCAACTGCTGCTCAGGCACCTGTTGCAGCGGCTGCTCCGCAGGGCATGTCAGATGAAACTGTTCTCAAATTGTTTGAGGAAGGTTCATATGATGTGGTTCCGCATGACGGTATGCGTAAAGTTATTGCGCGTCGTCTGATGGAATCGAAGCTGACAGTTCCGCATTTCTACCTGACCATTGATTGTAATCTGGATGCTCTGCTTGCATTGCGCAGTGAAATCAACGCGTCGGCACCTCTCGTGAAAACCGAGAAGGGCGAAGTGCCTGCTTACAAGCTTTCCGTCAATGACATGATCATCAAGGCAACTGCACTTTCCTTACGCGATGTGCCGGATGCCAACGTATCATGGACTGACAGCGGCATGATCGTGCACAAGCAGTCTGATGTCGGTGTTGCGGTTTCCATTCCAGGCGGTCTGATCACTCCGATCGTTCGTAATGCTGAAATCAAAACCCTGTCGGTCATTTCCAACGAAATGAAAGACCTGGCCAAGCGCGCCCGTGATCGCAAGCTGAAGCCTGAAGAATATCAGGGCGGCACCACTTCAGTGTCCAACCTTGGTATGTTCGGCGTGAAAGACTTTGCGGCCATCATCAATCCTCCGCATGCCACCATTTTTGCGGTGGGTGCCGGTGAAGAGCGTGCCATTGTGAAAAACGGCAAGGTGAAAGTGGCAACTGTCATGTCCGTGACATTGTCGACCGATCACCGCGCAGTTGATGGTGCATTGGCAGCTGAATTGGCTCAAGCCTTCAAGCGTCACATCGAAAATCCGATGGGCATGCTGGTGTAAGCATTAAAATCAGTGTTGCGCTTTGGGATAGCTCTCAAAGCGCAACACCGGAGACGCTTTGATGACACAACATATTTCCATTCGTCCGGCGCATAAACGTGATGCGGCAGAGATCGCCATTCTGGTTGATCTGTCGTCGCATGGCTTTGCCAGCTGGATCTGGAACAGGGCTGTGTTGCAAGGCGAAGCGGATACGCCATTGGAATATGGTGCATGGGCGCTGGCGCAAGCAGGATCAGAAGGCTGGGTAAACACCGCTATTGCGGAAGTTGACCGTGAAACAGCCGGTCTTTCAGTGGGCTATACGATTGAGGCCGGTATTTTAGATCAGGAAGCTGATCATCCGGTTTTTGCGCCTTTGCTGCAATTGCAACAGCAAATGATCGGCCATCGTTTTATTGACAGTGTGGGTGTATATAAACGCTTCCGTGGCAAGGGACTTGGCCGTTTGCTGGTGGCATACGAGATTGAACAGGCTGAAAAACAGGGCAATCATGCCGTCAGCCTGATTACGGAAAGCCACAATGATGCGGCACTTTCCCTCTACAATTCGATGAATTTCAAGGAAGTCAGCAGGCTCGCTCATGTGCCGCACTTCGAAGATTGTAACAAACACGACTGGGTGTTTTTAACCCGCAGCGTGATGTGAACAAAGGCAGGAACGATATGGCCGACATTTATGATGTGATTGTTATCGGATCTGGCCCCGGCGGCTATGTAACTGCGATCCGCGCAGCTCAGTTGGGGTTGAAAACCGCAATCGTTGAGCGCGAACATTTGGGCGGTATCTGCCTCAATTGGGGTTGTATCCCGACCAAAGCTTTGCTTCGTTCTGCCGAAGTGTTGCACTTAGGTGAAAATGCCAAAGACTACGGCCTTGTGCTCGATGGCAAGATTTCAGCCGATGTAACGGCAGTTGTTGCCCGTTCGCGCGGTGTTTCTGCGCGTTTGAACGGCGGCATTTCTTATTTGATGAAGAAAAACAAAATCGATGTGATCTGGGGTGAGGCGAAGCTTGAAAAAGCAGCCTCCGGCAGCAACCCTGTTGAAATTTCGGTTGGCAAGAGCACCAAGGCACCAATGCAGCCACAGCATACGGCACCAAAAGGTGTGCTTGGCGAAGGCAAATATCAGGCCAAACATGTGATCGTTGCCACCGGTGCCCGTCCGCGTGCGCTTCCGGGCATTGAGCCGGACGGCAAACTGATCTGGACCTATTTTGAAGCTATGGTGCCGCAGGAACTGCCTAAAACCATGCTGGTGATGGGGTCGGGTGCGATTGGTATCGAATTTGCTTCCTTCTATCATGATATGGGCGTTGATGTGACAGTGGTGGAGCTGATGTCACAGATCATGCCGGTGGAAGATGTGGAAATCTCTACATTTGCCCGCAAGCGTTTGGAAAAGCGCGGTCTTAAAATCATCACTGATGCCAAGGTTTCGAAAGTTGAGAAGGGTGCTAATAATGTGACCGCTCACATCGAAACCAAAGACGGAAAAGTGCAGACTTTAACCGTTGACCGGATGATTTCGGCGGTTGGTGTGCAGGGTAATATCGAAAATCTCGGCCTTGAGAAACTTGGCGTTAAAACCGATCGCGGTTGCGTGGTGATTGACGGTTTTGGTAAAACCAATGTGGCCGGTATTTATGCTATCGGTGACGTGGCGGGCCCGCCAATGCTGGCGCATAAGGCTGAGCATGAAGGTGTGATCTGCGTTGAGAAAATTGCTGGTGTGCCAAATGTTCATCCGCTGGATAAGGGCATGATTCCGGGCTGCACCTATTGCAACCCGCAGGTCGCTTCTGTCGGTCTGACGGAAGCCAGAGCCAAAGAACAGGGCTATGACATCCGCGTTGGCCGTTATCAGTTTGCTGCAAATGGTAAGGCGATTGCTTTGGGCGAAGATCAGGGCATGGTTAAAACCATCTTTGACAAGAAAACTGGCCAGTTGCTCGGTGCTCATATGGTTGGTGCTGAAGTCACCGAACTTATTCAGGGCTTTGTGATTGCCATGAATTTGGAAACCACCGAAGAAGAGCTGATGCATTCGGTATTCCCGCATCCGACCTTGTCAGAAATGATGAAGGAAAGCGTGCTGGATGCTTATGGCAAAGTGCTGAACGCTTAAAGCCTGAGGAGAAACGCTATTCCGCTGATCAAAAACGGCCATCCGTGGCGTGCTATGGCATGGCCGGTATTGAAATGGGCAACAGTTATCGGGCTGGCACTGGGCTTTGGTGCCGGCACCTTGAGTATGTTGTCCGGCAATATTATATCGATTAACGGAACAGCGATTTCCGGCTGGTACGGCGTTTGGTCGCTGACCCTGGCGCTCGGAATTGCCGGATTTCTGTTTGGTCTGATCGGCGCATTACTGGTGCGTGCGGTTGGTATTGCCGCCGAAAAGTGAGGTAAAGCATATGGAAAATCAATTAGTTGTCTTTGATGGCTATGGTTTTTTCGGTACAATGCTGATCGGCTTTCTGGCAGGTTATATCGCCAATAAAGCGATGAAGCGAAACTATGGATTCCTGATCAGTATTCTGTTAGGGATCGCCGGAGCATTTGTCGGCACGGCATTGGCGCAGGCCTTGTCGTTTCAGGTTTGGGGCTTTGCCAGTAATCTGATTGCCGCAACCGCAGGTGCAATTATTATTCTTTGGGTGTTTGATCTGTTGAACGGAAAACGGTCAAAATAAAAGGACAGGCAGGGTTTTAGTTATGGTTACAGTTGTTGATACAGTTGCCAGAGACATGCGTGTGCGCCACCCTGAGAAGGCGCATCGGCCGGATAATGCCATTCTTAAGAAGCCGGATTGGATCCGCGTTAAAGCGCCCGTCACCAAAGGCTATAATGAAACACGTGAGATTGTCCGCTCGCACAAGCTGGTAACGGTTTGTGAAGAAGCAGGTTGCCCGAATATCGGCGAATGCTGGGATAAAAAACACGCAACCTTCATGATTATGGGTGAAATCTGCACCCGTGCCTGTGCTTTCTGTAACGTTGCGACCGGTATTCCAACTGCGCTCGACAAAAACGAGCCTGCAAGCGTTGCCAAGGCCGTGAAAGAAATGGGCTTGAAGCATGTGGTGATCACGTCTGTTGACCGTGATGATCTGGCAGATGGCGGTGCACAGCATTTTGCCGAAGTGATCCATGCCATCCGTGAAGCAGCGCCCGGCACAACAATTGAAATTCTGACACCGGATTTCCTGCGCAAAGAAGGCGCATTGGAAGTGGTCGTTAAAGCACGTCCTGATGTGTTCAATCATAATTTGGAAACGGTGCCGTCGAAATATCTGAAAGTGCGTCCGGGTGCGCGTTATTTCCATTCCATCCGCTTACTTCAGCGCGTGAAGGAACTGGATCCGACCATTTTCACCAAATCCGGAATTATGGTTGGTTTGGGCGAAGAACGTAATGAAATCCTGCAATTGATGGATGATTTGCGTTCAGCGGATGTGGACTTTATGACCATTGGTCAATATTTGCAGCCAACCCGCAAACACCATCCGGTCATTCGTTTTGTGAAGCCTGATGAGTTCAAGTCGTTTGAAACCATCGGCCGCACCAAAGGCTTCCTGCTGGTGGCATCCAGCCCGCTGACCCGTTCGTCGCACCATGCGGGCGACGATTTTGCGAAACTGAAAGCCGCGCGTGAAGCGCAGGTGATGGCACGGGCATAAGAACCGCATGCCGAGTTTTACCAATACACGGCGCGTTGCGCATCGCGCCGAAAATATGTTCAAGCTGGTTGCGGATGTGGAAAGCTATCCGCAATTTCTGCCGATGTGCGAAGCGCTGACCATCCGCTCGCGCAAAGAGCGTGACAGCAAAACATTGCTGATCGCTGATATGACAGTCGGCTATAAACTCATCCGCGAAACATTCACCAGTCAGGTTTTATTGAAGCCGGACGACAATGTGATTGAGGTGAAATATATCGACGGGCCATTCCGCTATCTAGACAACCGCTGGACGTTTATTCCGGCTGAGGATGGCGAAGCGTGCGATGTCGAGTTTTTCATTGATTATGAGTTTAAGAGCCGCACATTGGGGCTTTTAATGGGCTCGATGTTTGATCTGGCATTCCGTAAATTTTCGGAAGCGTTTGAAAAACGTGCGGATCAGATTTTTAAAGCCTGATCCGCTTTAAGTTTGACTGATATTTTCCAAAATCAAATCAAGTGCAGCAAGCACAGTTAAGTGCCGGATTTCTGTGCGTGTTTTGTCTGTTCCAAAACGGCATTCACGATGGAGGATTGTACTTTTCCCGCGCAGGGCGCTGGCAATATGCACAAGGCCGACAGGCTTTGCTTCCGAGCCGCCGCCCGGGCCTGCAACACCAGTTACCGCCACGCTGACAGAGGCCTTAGATTGTTCCAGCGCGCCTTGTGCCATGGCAAGGGCTACTTCTTTGGAAACAGCACCTTTATCATCAATGAGTGTGGCCGGAACGCCAATCATCGCGGTTTTAGCTGCATTGGAATAGGTGATAAAACCGCGATCAACCACATCGGATGATCCGGCAATATCTGTGAGGCTCGCTATAATCATGCCGCCTGTGCAGGATTCGGCGGTTGCCAGCATGAAACCTGCCTTGCGGCAGGCTTCCAGCACTTCATTTGCTTTTACCTCGGCGATGAGTTCGCTCATACAATTTCCTCGCTGGCTGGCACTTCACCCGGATAGACAACAGTAGCAGTAACAATCGCGGCAATACCTTCACCACGGCCTAAAAAGCCGAGCTTCTCATTGGTGGTGGCTTTGACCGAAATACGATCAGCGCTGATATTGAGAATTTTGGCAAGGCTCGCTGTCATCGCAGGGCGGTGCGGGCCAATTTTCGGTTCTTCGCAGATCAGCGTCACATCGGTATTGGTGATGCGGCCACCCGCTTCACGCACCAGTTTGACAGCAAATTCGAGAAAAATATGCGAAGCAGCACCTTTCCACTGCGGGTCGGATGGCGGAAAATGTGTGCCAATATCACCAGCGCCGCGCGTGGCAAGCAGCGCATCGGTGAGCGCATGAAAACCAACATCAGCATCGGAGTGACCGGAGAGCTTTTTATCAAAGGGAATTTCAACGCCGCATAAAGTGACAAAGTCACCTTCTTCAAAGGCATGTACATCATAGCCATTGCCGGTGCGCACATCCGGGAAGAAGCTTTGCGCATTGTTTAAGCGCTGATTGGCCATTTCAATATCCTTTGCCCATGTCAGTTTGGTGTTATCGGCAGAGCCTTCAATGATGGTTACGGCCAGACCATGCCATTCGGCAATGGCGGCATCATCGGTAAAATCAGTTAAACCCGCTTTGAGCGCTTTGCTATGGGCTTCAAAAATCGGCGCATAAGGAAAGGCTTGCGGGGTTTGTGCGGCATAGAGGCCGGCGCGGGGCACGGTTTTTTGTACCATACCACCGGTGTCTGCCTGCTTGAGTGTGTCTGAAACAGCAAGGGCTGGTAACACGCCGCTTGTTGGCTGCAAATGACTGATGATGCGGCCAAGCAAATCTAAAGTCACAAACGGGCGCACCCCATCATGGATCATCACATAATCAGGCTTGTCTTCAGCCAGTGCCAAAAGGCCGAGCTGCGTGGATTCCTGACGGGTCGGGCCGCCGGTAACAACCAGTATGCGCGGATCTGCAATAGGGCAAGCCGCCTGATAAAGCGCTTTATCATCGGGATGGATGACAATGACAATTTTAGAGAGGGCCTCACATTGCAAAAATGTTGCAAGCGTGCGCATCAAAACTGCCTGATTACCGATGCGGCGATATTGCTTCGGGCCTTCAACGCTTTGTCCGGCGCGTTCCCCGCGTCCGGCAGCGACGATCACTGCTGCTGTTTTCAAAGTTGCATTGCCTTCAATTAAATTAAGCCTTTAGAGCGATTTAAAGCTTAGAGAGCAAAAATGCCAGCTAAGGAATGTAGTTAGGCACATAAGTGTGGGTGTTTTATTGCGTTTGAGTAGTGTATTGCTTAAATAATAGGCAGTTTTAAAGCTGCCCAAATAACAGGCACTCTTAAAAATAAGTGACAACAGGCAATAATGACACTCCTTAATCAACCCATTTCGATTGCAGGCGTTGAGCTGCCAAACCGTGTGTTTCTGGCGCCGATGTCGGGTGTATCAGATTTGCCATTTCGCCGCCGTGCTGCGGCCGCCGGTGCCGGTGTGGTGGTATCTGAGATGGTGGCAAGTGCCGAATTGTGTTCACGCAATTCCGAAAGCATGTTGCGGCTTAATGGTGAGGGGCTTGGAACGCATGTGGTGCAGCTGGCCGGACGTGAGGCCCGTTGGATGGGCGAAGCTGCGAAAATTGCTGAAGGCGAAGGCGCAGACATTATTGATATCAATATGGGGTGCCCTGCCAAGAAGGTGACTGGTGGCTATTCCGGCTCGGCGCTGATGCGTGATCTTGATCACGCGATGACGCTGGTGGAAGCAACGGTGAATGCGGTGAAAGTGCCGGTGACATTAAAAATGCGTCTTGGCTGGGATGAAAACAGCATCAATGCGCCGGAATTGGCGAGACGTGCGGAGGCTGCCGGAATTGCGATGATTACCGTGCATGGGCGCACCCGAAACCAGTTTTATGAAGGCCATGCCGATTGGGATGCTATTGCTGCGGTGCGCGCAGAAATCAAACTGCCGCTGGTTGCCAATGGTGATGTGGGCACAACAGCGGATGCGCAGGAGATTTTGCGTCGCTCTGGCGCTGATGCGGTGATGGTTGGTCGCGCAAGCTATGGTCAGCCTTGGCTGGCAGGGGCTATTGCAGCCGATGCGCCACAGAGATTTTCTGATAAAAACGAGATTTTATCATATATTATAATGCATTATGAGGATATGCTGAAGCATTATGGCGACCGAACCGGCATTCGTCACTCGCGCAAGCATCTGGGCTGGTATCTTGATCGCCATATTGGCGATCAGCTCATTCCGGCAGATCGCGCCAGCATTATGACCATGACTGATCCGCAACAAGTCATTGCGCTGCTCACCGGGATTTTCAATAAAACCGCTGATATGGCGGCTTGAAATGGACACACTACCATTAAGCCTGCTCGTGCTGGATAGTCTCAATCAGGCGATCATCGTGCTGAATGAAGATAATCATATTATCTATGCCAATCTGGAGGCTGAAGTTTTTTTCAAAACCGGTGCGGCGATGTTGCGCCGTCAGGAACTGGGACAGCTTTTGCCTGTGAGTTCGCCGCTGATTGCGATGGTGGAACAATCGCGCGCGCGTGATGTTCCGTGTCAGGAGTACCGGCTCGATCTTTCATCGCCGCGGCTGGGTGATGATAAAATCACCGATATTTATATGCGTCCTGTCTTGGAAATGCCGGGGCATATGCTGCTGGTTTTTAAAGAAAAGACTTTGGCTGAGAAAATCGAGCGGCAATTATCCTATCGGGGTGCGGCGCAATCGGTGTCGGGTCTGGCTTCTATGCTGGCACATGAAATTAAAAATCCGCTTTCAGGTATTCGCGGTGCAGCGCAATTGCTGGAAACTGTGGTGGAGCCTTCTGATCAGCCGCTGACAGTGCTGATCCGCGATGAGGCTGACCGGATTGTCAAACTGGTTGACCGGATGGAGATTTTTTCCGACGAGCGTCCGGTGGAAAAAGAACCGGTGAATATTCATAATATACTGAGCCATGTGCGCGCCTTAGCGGTGCATGGCTTTGGCAAGTCTGTCAATTTTATCGAGGATTATGATCCCTCACTGCCGCCGGTTTTAGCCAATCGTGATCAGCTTGTTCAGGTGGTTTTAAATCTGGTCAAAAATGCTGCCGAGGCGATTGGTAAACGCACGGATGGTGAGATCATTTTAAAAAGTGCTTACAAGCCCGGTTTGCATTTTGTGCGCACAGAACAACTGCAAAAAGTTTCATTACCTTTGGAAATTACTGTCAGTGATAATGGTGGTGGTGTTGCGAACGATATGCTGCCGCATTTGTTTGATCCGTTCATTACCGGCAAGGTCAATGGTTCGGGATTGGGGTTGGCGCTGGTGGCAAAAATCGTGCGCGAACATGGCGGCGTGATTGAGTGTGACAGCCAAAACGGGCGCACTATATTCCGAATGCTTATGCCGATGTGGACGGGTGATACAGGGCAAACTGACAGTTCGGGGAGTGCGAGATGACCAGCAAAGATCAGTTGAAAACGATTATTGTGGCTGATGATGATGGCGCGATCCGAACGGTTTTGAACCATGCGCTAACGCGTGCCGGTTACAGCGTTTTATTGGCGGAAAATGCGGCAGCACTCTGGCAATTCATGCTGGCCGGTGAGGGCGGCCTGGTTATCACTGATGTGGTGATGCCGGATGAAAATGTGTTTGATGTTATTCCGCGCATTAAAACCCTGCGGCCTGATTTGCCCATTGTGGTGATGAGTGCGCAAAATACCTTTATGACGGCAGTGCAGGCCAATGAGGCAGGCGCATATGAATATTTACCCAAACCATTTGATCTCAACGAATTGTTGCAGGTGGTTGAGCGCGCCCTGGCAATGAAGGCACAAAAAACAAGTGCCAATACGCATGACGATTTAGCCGAGCCCATGCCGCTGGTTGGTCGTTCGCAAGCCATGCAGGATGTTTATCGTGTTGTTGCGCGGATGATGCCATCTGATCTGACCGTGTTGATTACCGGTGAGTCGGGCACAGGGAAAGAACTGATTGCCCGTGCGCTGCACGATTTTGGACGCCGTGCCAAAGCGCCGTTTGTGGCGGTCAATATGGCGGCTATTCCGCGTGATCTGATCGAATCGGAATTGTTTGGTCATGAGAAAGGCGCGTTTACCGGCGCTTTTCAACGCGCCAGCGGTCGTTTTGAACAAGCGGAAGGCGGCACTTTATTCCTGGATGAAATCGGCGATATGCCGATGGAAGCGCAAACGCGGCTGTTGCGCGTGTTGCAGCAGGGTGAATATACGAGCGTGGGTGGTCATAAGCCGATTAAAACTAATGTGCGTATTGTGGCGGCAACCAATCAGAACCTAACACAATTGATGGTCCGTAATCTGTTTCGTGAAGATCTGTATTATCGCTTAAATGTGGTGCCGCTTAAAATTCCAAGCCTGCGTGAGCGCCGCGAAGATATTCCTGATCTTATCCGGCATTTCTTCCGGCTGGGGCGCGGGCAGGGCTTGGAAGAAAAGCAAATTTCATGCGAGGCATTGGCACTGCTGCAAAAGCATAATTGGCCGGGCAATGTGCGCGAACTGGAAAATCTGGTGCGTCGTCTGAGTGTGCTCTATCCGCAAAATGAAATCTGTGAAGATGTTATCAGGGCTGAGCTGAGTGACGGGGGTGTTGAGCAAACTCATAGTGCTTTCAGCTATGATGGGGAGGTGGATTTCACCGCAGTGCTGGAGCGCCATATGCAGGCTTTGTTTGAGCAGGGCTTGCCGGAAAGCGGTCTCTATCAGCGCATAATCGAAGAGGTGGAACGACCATTGATTGCCGCTTGTTTGGTTGCCACGCGTGGCAACCAGATTAAGGCGGCTGATGTTTTGGGGCTTAACCGGAATACATTGCGCAAGAAAATCCGTGATCTGAATATCGATATTTATCGCGAGAATGGTTCAGAATGATTTTTTAAGGTCGTTTTTTGCCAGAACCGGCTCTGTTTAATAGAATCATTCTTAAAAAAAAGCGTGGGCGGCAGCCTTGATTCGTTGGAGATTTGAACATTCAATTTTTCTAATATTGCGGCAAAGACCGGGGATGCTTTGCAATAATAATCAAAAGCACAGTTCATTTTAGAATTTTGGATAAACTGCCATTTAAGGGGTTGCGTTTTGACTATGTTAATCCTATAAAAACAGTGTCATTAAGAGGTTTTTGCATAAGTCCTTGTAAAATAAGGATATTATGCATTTACCTCATTTTGCAATGCGAATATTGCATAGGCTTCAAATATCGTTTTGGCGGAATTTGGACAAAAAAAAGCAAGGCTTTCGCCTTGCTATTAAATTCGCGCCCGATCTGTACCCGTTTCCGGTGGCAGCGTAATTCGCGCCTAGATCAATCCTCCCAAGACTTTGACCGCGTAGTAAGAGTAGTTTGTTCTACTCTCTCAGTTGTATTTAGAAATTAGCCCACATTTTAATGTTTGTCACGGAAAATCTTCGGTCGCGTCACATTTTAGACATGATTAAATTAAGTTGAGCGATATACACAGGATATTAGAGATAGCTTAAACTCTGTCTATTCTGATCGTTGATCAGCTTTATAAGCATAAAGCCAGTCGAGATCACTCAGCAGCCTTTCAGGCGAGCGCATTTTGAAGACCAGATTGCGGGCCAGGGCGATCGGCCCGCTGGCATTATAAGCAAATTTATTGAAGGCACCGCGTTTGGCGACGGACTGAATACGTTTCAATCGTGTGACATTGTAACTTTTAAGCGCTTGCGGCCAGAAATTTTGGTTCAATGGCAAATGCTCAGCAAGGCTGAAGGCGTCTTCAATCGCCATCGCAGCCCCTTGCGCGGCAAAAGGCGTGACGGCATGCGACGCGTCACCCAATAGTACAAAACGGTTGCTGACGACGAAATGCGGCTCAGCCATCTGAAAGAGCGGCCAATATGTCCATTGTTTATTCAGCGCAATAATATCGCGAATGGCCGGATGCCATTTTTGATATTCGGCTTTAAGTTTTTGATGGTCGCCGATTTTGTCCCAGCTTTTATCGCTGACCTGACCGCGGGTAATCGCGACAAAATTATAAGCGCTGCCAGCTTTGACCGGATAAGCAATAAAATGCCGGTCAGCTCCAAGCCATGCAGAAACAGCGGTTTGCTGATTGATGGCTTGTAGAAAGCTTTGTGGCAGATCGGCTTTTTCAACGCTTAAGCGCCATGCTATATGGCCGCTAAATTCCGGTGCGGGCAATGGATGACGGAGTTTAGACCATACACCATCGCAGCCAAGCAGCAGGGCGCCGTCAAACTGCTCGTCCAAGCCATTATGACGGACGGTAAGGCTGATGAGGTTTGTATGTTCTTGAAATTGCACCGCTTCGCAGCCAAGCCGGATGGTGATATCGGGATTGTTCTGACAAGTGCTTAAAAGGGCTGATTGCAAATCGGCACGGTGGCACACGACATAGGGTGCACCCCATCGGTGCACTGCCGCATCCAGAGACATAGATGTCAGCGTTTTGGCACTTTTGCCATCTTTCAATAGGAGCGCTTGCGGTGTTACCGCTGAAGGGCTGAGTTTTTCCATCACGCCAAGGCGCTGAAGCAGCCTCGTAGCATTAGGCGCCAGTTGCAGACCGGCGCCGACTTCAGAAAATTCAGCCGCTTTATCAAAAAGACAAACAGAAAAACCTTTATTCGCAAAAGCCAGTGCTGCTGTCAGGCCGGCAACGCCGCCACCAGCAATGAGAACGGTTGGTTTTGCAGTGTTTTTCATTGTTGTTGCTTATTAAGCAGGGGTTGCTGTGTCGCTCACATAAGCGCAGCCAGCCGGAACGGTGGTGGTTGCATCAAGCTTGTTGTTGTAGCGGTAATGTGTGGAGCAATAAGGGCATACGGCCTCTGCCTCTGCACCCATATCGATAAACACGTGCGGATGATCAAATGGCGGATTAGCGCCAACGCACATAAATTCCTTAACACCGATTTCAATAGTACGATGGCCGTCGCTGTTTTGGAAGTGAGGGATGATATGATCGGACATTGATAGCTCCGTTGCTTTAACCACGGTAATTAAAAAGTCTGTTGCTCGCCTGTAGCCTGCTTGTATCTTGCCTGCAACCAGCTTGACTTGTTTTGAGAAGCGATTTTATCTCTTCTAACTATTATTTGTCATTTTTGCTATAAAACTGTCATATGAAATGTCCATAGGTTGCAAACAATACCCAAATCAGGTTGCAACGGGATGGTTAGATCATGAATGATACGGCAGTGATGCAAAATTCGGAGCTGGAAATGGTGAATTCTGCTGAGGTCGTCGTTGCGGAAGAGCCGGTTTCTCTGGCGCATAGTCCGGCGAGATTCGTGAACCGGGAATTTTCCTGGTTACAGTTTAATCATCGGGTGCTGGAAGAAGCCTCAAATAAACGCCAGCCCTTGCTGGAACGGGTACGTTTTCTTTCTATTTCTGCCGCCAATCTGGATGAGTTTTTCATGGTGCGCATTGCAGGGCTTGCAGCGCAGGTGCGTGAGGGTGTGGTGACTCGTACGCCTGATGGCCGCACGCCGGAAGAGCAGCTTGATTTTATTTTGTGCGAAGTGGGCAAATTGCAGCATGCGCAACAGGTCTGCTTATCAAACTTGCGTCAGGAACTGCTGGCGGAAAAAATTGAGATCGTCCGCCCCAATACGATGACCAGAAAAGAACAGAAATGGCTTGAAACCCATTTTCAGGAAACCATTTTTCCGGTTCTGACTCCATTGTCGATTGATCCGGCACATCCGTTTCCGTTCATTCCGAATTTGGGCTTTTCCATTGCACTGCAATTGGTGCGTAAAAAAGACAAGCACAATATGACCGCGCTGTTGCGTTTGCCGATTGCGCTGAAGCGTTTTATCCAGCTGCCGAATGAAAAAAGCCATCGCTTTGTCACGCTGGAAGACACGGTGAGCCTGTTTATCGGTAAGCTGTTTCCTGGTTATGAAGTGGCTGAAGCCGGAACATTCCGCATCATTCGCGATAGCGATATTGAATTGCAGGAAGAAGCCGAAGATCTGGTGCGCTTGTTTGAAAGTGCTTTGAAGCGCCGTCGTCACGGCGAAGTGATCCGCATTGAATTTGATTCGGATATTTCAGAAAATTTGCGTGATCTGGTTGCGACAGAATTGGGCGTTTCGCAGCGCCGTGTGAGTGTGCTGGAAGGTTTGCTGGCGCTCAATACAATTTCGGAGCTGATTAATGTTCCGCGTAATGATTTGAAGTTCGTTACTTATAATCCGCGTTTTCCGGAACGTATTCGTGAGCATGGCGGCAATTGCATGGCCGCAATCCGCGAAAAAGATATCATTGTTCACCATCCATATGAGTCGTTTGATGTCGTGGTGCAATTCTTGCGCCAGGCGGCACAAGATCCTGATGTGCTGGCGATCAAACAAACACTTTACCGCACCTCCAATGACAGCCCGATTGTGCGCGCTTTGATTGATGCGGCGGAGGCCGGTAAATCAGTGACAGCACTGGTTGAGCTGAAAGCGCGTTTTGATGAGGAAGCCAATATTCGCTGGGCGCGTGATATGGAGCGCGCTGGTGTGCAGGTGGTTTTCGGTTTTATCGACTGGAAAACCCACTCTAAAATGTCGCTGGTGGTGCGCCGTGAAAACCAGAAATTGCGCACTTATGTGCATCTGGGCACCGGCAATTATCATCCGGTGACCGCTAAAGTTTACACCGATTTGTCGTTTTTTACCTCTGATCCGGTGATTGCCGGCGATGTAGCTAATATTTTCAACTTTATCACCGGTTATACCCAGCCATCCGACGAAATGCAGATTGCGATTTCGCCGCTGACCTTGCGCGGTCGTATTCTCAAACATATTGAGGATGAGATTACTCATGCCAAAGCAGGGCGCAAAGGCTCGATCTGGATGAAGATGAATTCGCTGGTTGATCCGCAGATTATTGATGCGCTTTATCGGGCAAGTACTGCTGGGGTTGCGATTGAACTGGTGGTGCGCGGAATTTGCTGTCTGCGTCCGGGTGTGCCGGGTCTGTCTGAAAATATCCGCGCCAAATCGATTGTTGGTCGCTTTTTGGAGCATAGCCGGATATTCTGTTTCGGTAATGGTCATGAATTGCCGTCCGAACATGCGATCGTCTATATCGGTTCTGCCGATATGATGCCGCGCAATCTGGATCGGCGTGTTGAAACATTGGTGCCGATTACCAATGCGACAGTGCACCAGCAGATTTTGTCGCAGATTATGCTGGCCAATGTGGTTGATAATCAGCAAAGCTATGAATTATTGGCTGATGGCACATCACGGCGCATCGAAACGGCAGAAGGTGAAGAAGCCTTCAACGCACAGGAATATTTCATGACCAATCCAAGCCTTTCCGGCCGTGGTAAGTCGCTTAAATCTTCTGCACCGCGCTTGATTGCGCTGCGAAAACGGGCGCAAGCCGCACAAGCTGCCCAAACCGAAAGTACACCTAGCTAATGTCCAACCCTCCGTCTGCTCAAGGTCGCCTCAAAGGCTTACGTCCGGTTGCTGTCATTGATATTGGCTCCAACTCTGTCCGTGTGGTGGTTTATGAAGGGGTGGTGCGGTCGCCGACCGTGCTGTTCAATGAAAAAATCCTCTGCGGACTAGGTAAAGGTCTGGCCAAAACAGGACGGCTGAACGAGAAGTCGGTTGAGGATGCTTTGCGGGCGCTGAAACGTTTTCGCGCTTTGGCCGAACAGGCCGGCGCGATTTCGCTGCATGTGATTGCAACTGCGGCAGCGCGTGAAGCGGAAAACGGGCCTGATTTTATTAATCAGGCGGAGGCCATTTTAGGTCGCCATATTGAAGTGCTGAGCGGCAAGGAAGAAGCGACCTATTCGGCAGACGGTGTGATTTCGGGTTTTTATAATCCGCATGGCATTACCGGCGACTTAGGTGGTGGTTCGCTGGAACTGGTGCAGGTAAGCGGCCATGATATTGGCGAAGGCATTACATTGCCGCTTGGTGGTTTACGCTTGCAGGATATGTCGAATGACAATCTGGAAGAGGCGGCCAAAATTGCCCGCTCGCATTTAAGCAAAGCAGACTTGCTCAAAAAAGCGCAAGGCCAGATTTTTTATGCGGTTGGGGGTACATGGCGTAACCTTGCCAAGCTTTATATGACATCGAAAAAATATCCGCTCAATGTTATGCACGGTTATGAAATTCCGCTGAAAGAAGCGCTGACTTTCTTATCGCGTGTTGCTAAGGGCAATGTCGATAAGATGCGCGGCATTGAAGCTGTTTCGAAAAACCGCCGCCAATTGCTGGCCTTTGGTGCGACGGTTCTTTTGGAAGTCTTACGCCGGATGAAGCCGTCAAAGATTGTCTTTTCGGCACTTGGTGTGCGCGAGGGTTATCTTTATTCGCTGTTGCCGAAGAATGAGCAAAGGCTGGATCCGCTATTGGCATCAGCCGAAGAGCTCGCCATTTTGCGCTCGCGTTCGCCGCGCCATGCGCGTGAGCTTGCAGCATGGACCACCATGTCTCTCAAAGCGCTTGGTTATGATGAAACCGAAGACGAGGGGCGCTATCGGCAGGCTGCCTGTTTGCTGGCGGATATCAGCTGGCGCGCACATCCCGATTATCGCGGTTCGCAGGCTTTAAACATCATCGCCCATAGTTCCTTTGGCGGCATTGATCATGCGGGGCGCTCATTTATGGCGCTTGCCAATTATTATCGCCATGAAGGCTTGGTGGATGATGATGTGGCGCCGGAAATTTTAGTCCTTGCCACACCGCGCTTGCGTGAGCGTGCGCGTTTACTTGGCGCGTTGCTGCGCGTGGTTTATTTGCTCTCTGCGTCGATGCCGGGTGTTATTCCGCGGCTCTATTGGGTTGGCAGTGGTGATGAATATGCGCTGATGGTGCCGGCTGATCTGGCTGATCTTGTTTCCGATCGCCCGATTGGCCGATTGCAGCAATTGGCCAAAGTGACAGGCAAGAAACTGTCATATGAGATAGAAGTTGAACTTGAAGAAACCGAATAATGAAAAAGCCGCATCTTGATGCGGCTTTTTTTCATGATCGGATTTCCTGATTGAAAATCAAGATTCAACGGTGGTGATGGTACGGTTTTCAAATTTGATGCTGAGTTTACCATTAATCAGATCAAGGGCTTTCTGACCAAAAACTTCGCGACGCCAACCGCTTAATGCTGCCACTCTAGCTTTTTCGCCTTCGCTGGCAATTTTATCGATATCATCCGAATTCGCAACGATTTTAGCTGCAACGCCATGCTTCTCAGTGGTGAGCTTCAGCAGCACTTTAAGAAGATCGGCAGCCGCAGCGGAACCTTCCTGCGAATGGGTTTGCTTTGGCAATTTCGGCAACTCTTCTTTAGGAATTGCCAGCGCTGTTTGAATAGCAACCAGCAGGCTTGCACCTTGTGCTGAGCGTTCCCAACCTTTTGGAATGGTACGCAAACGACCCAAGGCTTCCAGATCACGCGGCTGTTGCTGGGCAATTTCGCCGATAGCGTCATCTTTGATGACACGGCCACGCGGCACATTACGTTCACGCGCTTCACGTTCACGCCATGCAGCAACAGATTTCAAAATGGCCAGTTCCATTGGCTTGCGCACGCGGTATTTAACGCGCTTCCATGCATCATCGGGATGGAGATCATAGGTTTCAACGGCGGTTAAAATCGCCATTTCTTCCTTGACCCAATCACTGCGGCGGTCTTTTTCAAGCTGCTCTTTCAGATGCAGATAAACATCGCGCAAATGCGTGACATCGGCCAGCGCATAATCAAGCTGTTTGTCGGTCAGCGGGCGACGGCGCCAATCGGTAAAACGGGATGTTTTATCAATATGGGCACCACTGACTTTGGAAACTAAGGCGTCATAAGAAATGGCATCACCAAAGCCGCAAACCATCGCTGCCACCTGTGAATCAAACACCGGCTCAGGGATGAGATTGCCCAAATGATAGATGATTTCGATGTCCTGGCGCGCGGCATGAAAGACTTTGACGATGTCTTTATTGCCCATCAGCTTGAAAAATGCGCTCAAATCCAGACCGGGTGCCAAAGCATCAACCAAGGCGGTTGCATCCGGCGAGGCCATCTGGATCAGGCACAGTTCCGGCCAGAAAGTTGTTTCACGGATAAATTCCGTATCGACTGTCACGAAATCAGATTTCGACAGCGTTTCAATTGCCTCTTCGAGGTCTTGCGTGGTGGTGATCAGTGTCATGGTATTTTCTATAATGAAAGCGACGAGCTTTGTCGCGCTTGTTTGAATAAAAATGGTGCATTATGCACTTTATAAGGTAAAACTGCTAAACTTCACAAGGTAAGATAAGCACTGCGCACTTGACAAAAGTGAGCCAAAATGCGCTTGTCCGAGAGAATTTGCAGCCTCTTGCCTGCACAGAGTTTTTTATATTTAAAAGGCAGACATCATGCACCCTTATCGCAGCCATACCTGCGCAGCCCTTCGTAAAGAGGATGTTGGTTCCAATGTCCGTTTGTCCGGCTGGGTTCATCGCGTCCGAGACCATGGCGGGATTCTTTTTATCGATCTTCGTGATCATTATGGTCTGACCCAGATTGTAGCCGATCCTGAATCACCTGCATTTAAAGTCGCGGAAACCGTGCGCGGCGAGTGGGTTATCCGTGTGGATGGTGAAGTTATTGCTCGTGCAGACGATGCAGTGAATGAAAATCTGCCAACCGGTGCCATAGAAATTGTTGCAACCAATATCGAAGTTCTGGCCGCCGCCAAAGAGCTGCCATTGCCGGTATTTGGTGAGCCTGATTATCCGGAAGACATTCGTCTGAAGTACCGCTTCCTCGATTTGCGCCGCGAAACGCTGCACAAAAACATGATGAAGCGCAGCAAGATCATTGCTTCGATGCGTCGTCACATGAATGAGTTGAACTTCAACGAATTTTCCACACCGATTCTGACCGCTTCTTCACCGGAAGGCGCGCGCGACTTCCTCGTGCCGAGCCGTCTGCATGAAGGTGAGTTTTACGCTCTGCCACAGGCACCGCAGCAGTATAAGCAGCTGTTGATGGTTGCTGGCTTTGATCGCTATTTCCAGATTGCACCGTGCTTCCGCGATGAAGACCCGCGTGCTGACCGTTTCTACGGCGAATTCTACCAGCTCGATCTGGAAATGAGCTTTGTAACTCAGGAAGAAATCTGGGATACAATGGAGCCTGTGATGCGCGGCATTTTCGAAGAATTTGCTGAAGGCAAGCCGGTTACACAGAAATTCCGTCGTATTGCTTATGATGATGCTATCCGCACCTATGGTTCGGATAAGCCTGATTTGCGTAACCCGATCGAAATTCAGCAGGTGACCGAACACTTTGCCGGTTCCGGCTTTAAAGTTTTCGCCAATATGATTGCCAATGACCCTAAAGTGGAAGTCTGGGCAATTCCTGCGAAAACCGGTGGTTCACGTGCATTCTGTGACCGTATGAACTCATGGGCGCAGAGCGAAGGCCAGCCGGGTCTTGGCTACATCTTCTGGCGTAAAGAAGGCGACAAGCTGGAAGGCGCTGGTCCGATTGCTAAAAATATCGGCGAAGAACGCACCGAAGCAATCCGCGTTCAGATGGGGCTTGGCGACGGCGATGCCTGCTTCTTTGTCGCTGGCGATCCTGCTAAGTTTTATTCCTTTGCTGGTGCTGCCCGCACACGCGCTGGTGAAGAACTGAACCTCGTTGATCGTGATCGTTTTGAACTGGCCTGGATCATCGATTTCCCGTTCTACGAATGGGACGAAGACAACAAGAAGCTCGACTTCGCGCATAACCCGTTCTCCATGCCGCAGGGCGGTCTGGATGCGTTGGAAAACCAGGATCCGCTCAGCATCAAAGCTTACCAGTATGATCTGGTTTGTAACGGTTATGAGCTGGCATCCGGTTCGATCCGTAACCAGTTGCCGGAAGTTATGGTCAAAGCCTTTGAAAAAGTGGGCTTGAGCCAGCAGGATGTTGAAGAGCGCTTTGGTGGTCTCTACCGCGCGTTCCAGTATGGTGCACCTCCGCATGGTGGTATGGCTGCTGGTATCGACCGCGTTGTAATGCTGCTTTGCGGCGCGCAGAACCTGCGTGAAATTGCACTGTTCCCGATGAACCAGCAGGCTGTTGATTTGCTGATGGGTGCACCTGCACCGGCAACACCGGCGCAGCTGCGTGATCTGCATATCCGCCTCAACCCAGTTCAGAAGAGCTGATTGTAAATAGTTGTTTTTACAAAATAAAATGGCCGCATAAGCGGCCATTTTTTTTAACAAAATTTAGATTTAAAAAAACCTCCGCCGAGAAAGCGGAGGTTTTTTGTTTTTTACAGATTAGTCGTTAGCTGAGATCGACACTTTGAGAAGCTGGATGATCTTGGTCGGATCAATTGCTGCTGTAGCAACGAGGGATGCGACTGAAACAGCTTTGTCCGGTGAAGCTTTCAGGGTGAAGGACTTTGGATCGTCAAAGTATTTTTCTGCTGCAACTTTTACGCTTTCAGCAAATTCCGGGTTGTTGAGCTGCATGGCCATCAAAGGCACCAGCATTTTGGCCTGTTCGCGCAGCATCTGCGGTTCAGTGCCCTGTGCTTTCGCGTAATGATCGAACAGCTTGTTGGTCAGCGACTGGTCTTCAAAGCGGATGGCAATGTCTTTGATGGTCAGCTGTTCAGCAAGGCCGAGAATTGCGAGGCCGCCGGCTGCATCATCAGTGCCGGCTGCCAGCATTTCTTCCTGTGTTTTTTGCACAGCTTCTACAAAAGCCAGATCATAGCCGCCAATTTCAGTGGTCATTGACAATTTGCCGAGATCTTTGATGTCAGCATCAAATTTGTCGAGGGTTGCAACACCGCTTTCCGGCAGCCATGTACCATTAGAAGTAATCGTTGCATTCAGCTCGTTCATACCCAAATCCGGCATGCTGCCGTCTTTTTCGATATTTTCCAGGTTCATGTGAATACGGCCGACATTCCAGCTATAGTCGATCTTTTTGCCGTCTTTGTTGCTGAATGCGGCATTGATATCTTCCATCAGCAGACTCACATCGTCTTCGCCGATGATTTCGATCTTCTTGATGGTTGCTGTGTCATAGAATGACATTTTGTCGAGTGCAGATTTGGCATTTTCAGCAGGGATTGTGAAGCCGGTTGATGTTGCGCCTTCGATAATCAGTTTGCCGGATTTTTTGCCTTCATCTTGAATGTCAGCAGAAATGTCAGGGATAATGAGTTCACCAATGCGGTAGCCGCCATCTTTGGTTTCTTCGACATTCTTCATTGTGACATCGCCAACTTCAAAGGCTTCGTCAGACATGGAAGTCAGAGCAACTTTAACGCCGCGCAAATTAATGGCAGTAGCATCGCCTTCAGCAGCGGTGAAGCTGATTTCTGCGCCCTGCTTAGAATAAAGGGATTTGATGCGCTCAGCAACGGCATTTGCGTCCAGAGCAAATGCTGAGGTGCTCATCAGCAAAGAAGCAGCAGTGGCTGAAATAAAATATTTCATATTCATTTTATTGGCCTTTTAAATATTGGAAAGATGTCAAAGTCTAATTGTTTGATAGTAACTTATTTACTTTTTTCCTACTCATAAATTGGGATGAGTTGTGAACTGTCGTGATTTTTAACAATTGAAACCATGGAACACGATGTTAGAAACAATTTTATGACTTTAAACTGTTGGGTTGAACGGTTCTTGACTTGCCGTCGAATCGGCGAATTGGTATTCATTTCTCATGGGAAAAAGTTTGATTCCGCCTGGTGGCGGCGATAATCACATTGAGCCGGTTAATTTAAAATCAGCTCTGGAAGAGCGGTATCTCGCTTATGCACTGTCCACGATCATGCATCGTGCGCTGCCGGATGTGCGCGATGGTTTGAAACCTGTTCACCGCCGTATCATTCACGCCATGCGTCTGTTGCGTCTCAATCCTGATCAGGCCTATGCGAAATGCGCCCGTATCGTTGGTGACGTGATGGGTAAATTCCATCCGCATGGCGATGCGTCGATTTATGATGCCCTGGTGCGTCTGGCGCAGGATTTTGCCGTGCGCTATCCACTGGTCGACGGGCAGGGTAACTTCGGCAATATCGACGGCGATAATGCGGCGGCGATGCGTTATACCGAAGCGCGTATGACGGAAGTGGCAACACTTCTGATGGAAGGCATTCAGGAAAATGCCATCGATTTCCGTCCGACCTATAATGAAGAAGATGAAGAGCCGATTGTTTTGCCCGGCGCTTTTCCAAATCTTCTGGCCAACGGGTCGTCCGGTATTGCGGTTGGTATGGCGACATCCATTCCGCCTCATAATGTGGCTGAGCTTTGCTCGTCTGCACTTTATCTGATTAATCATCCTGATGCTTCTGTTGAAGATCTGATGACTACGGAAGAACAGTGGGAAGAGATCAAGCGGGAAGCCGCGACTGATCCTGATGCTTTGCTGAAGACCAAAGTTCGGGGTCCTGATTTTCCGACCGGCGGTGTATTGGTTGAAACGCCTGACAATATTCTGGAAGCCTATCGCACCGGACGCGGCGCTTTTCGCACGCGTGCGAAATGGGAAAAGGAAGAGGGTAATCGCGGCACTTGGGTGATTGTGGTTACTGAAATTCCGTATCAGGTGCAAAAGTCGCGCCTGATTGAGAAGATCGCCGAACTTTTGATCGCCAAGAAGCTGCCGCTGCTTGACGATGTGCGGGATGAATCTGCGGAAGATATCCGGCTTGTGCTGGAGCCTAAGAACCGCACGGTTGATCCGGAATTATTGATGGAATCACTGTTCAAGCTCACCGAGCTTGAAAGCCGGTTCTCGCTTAATCTCAACGTGCTGTCGCATGGTAAAGTGCCGAATGTGCTTTCTCTTGACGGTGTGCTGCGTGAGTGGCTTGAGCACCGCAAAGAGGTGCTGATCCGACGCTCAGAGCATCGCAAAGCCGAGATTGAAAGACGCCTTGAAGTTTTGGGCGGCTATCTGGTTGCTTATCTCAATCTGGATGAAGTGATCCGGATTATCCGCGAGGAAGATGAGCCGAAACAAGAGCTGATGCGCACTTTTGAGCTCAGCGATTTGCAGGCTGAATCGATCCTTAACATGCGGTTGCGCTCTTTACGCAAACTCGAAGAGTTTGAAATCCGTAAAGAACACGATGGCTTGTCTAAGGAGAAAAAAGAGATCGAAGAACTGCTGGCTTCCGGCACCAAACAATGGAAGAAGATCAGTAGCGAGATCAAAGCCGTTCGTGAAAAATATGGCCCTAAAACTCTGTTAGGCGCGCGCCGTACGCATTTTGCCGAAGCGCCAAGTCACGATCTGCAAGATATTCAGCAGGCGATGATCGAAAAAGAACCGGTCACTATTGTGGTTTCTGAAAAAGGCTGGCTACGTGCAATGAAGGGGCATTTGCCTGATTTCAGCACGCTGGCTTTCAAGGAAGGCGACAAGCTGAAGCTGGCTTTCCATGCGGAAACAACAGATAAGATCTTGTTCTTCACCACTGGCGGTAAGTTCTACACGCTCGGTGCCAATACGCTGCCGGGCGGACGTGGTCACGGTGATCCGATCCGTATTCTGGTCGATATGGAAAATGATCAGGATATTCTGACCGCTTTTGTACATGATCCGTCAGCCAAATTGCTGCTGTCATCGCATCTGGGCTATGGTTTCATCATTTCTGAAAGCGATACGGTTGCTAATACCCGTAAGGGTAAGCAGATCATGAATGTCAAAGCGCCCGATGAAGCAAAAATCTGCATGCGCGTTGAAGGCGATCATGTGGCTGTTATTGGTGAAAACCGCAAAATGGTGGTCTTCCCGATGAGTGAAATTCCGGAGCTGACCCGCGGTAAGGGTGTTCGGTTGCAGCGCTATAAGGATGGCGGCGTGTCCGATATTCGTGGCTTTGCGATGGATACAGGTTTGTCCTGGCAGGATTCTGCCGGTCGTACCTTTACCCGCTCCAAAGAAGAGCTGCTTGAATGGATGGGCGCCCGTGCGACTGCCGGTCGTGTGGTGCCGAAAGGTTTCCCGCGTTCAGGCAAGTTCTGATTGGCAGGCAAGTTCTGATTGGCTGGCAAGTTCTGACTGGCTGGAAATAAAATTAATAAAGGCGGGACATGGTGACATGTCCCGCTTTTTTTATATGCCGGTTCAGGCGAAGGCTTTTCGATGAGCCCGATGTTTGCGCAATTGCCATGTGGAATGACTGAGCAATGCGGTGATCATAATTGCGCCGCCTGTAAGCGTGGCGGTGCTTGGCACTTCCTGAAAGATCATCCAGACCCAGATCGGCGCTAAAATAGTCTCAAGCAGATAGAACATCGCAACTTCAGGGCCTGAGAGATAACGCGGGCCGGTGGCAAGGCAGATGAATGCAACGGGCAAAATGAGTGCGCCATCAAGCGCAATCCATTTAATATCATTAATCTGATAGCCGGTTTTCGTCGTAACAAAGTAAATCGCCACGGTGCAAGGCAGACAGCTGGCGATAATAGCGGCAAGCCCCATTTCTTTATTCGTTGTGCGGCTGATGGTAATGGCTGAGGCAAGGCAGGTGGTGGCAAGAAGCGCTACCATGTCGCCGAACCAGCCGCCAGATGTAACGCCGTCACTGACAATAATCAGCACGCCGATAACCATGAAAAACATGGTGATGAAGGTGGCGCGCTGTGGGCGTTCTTTTAAAAATACCCAGCCTAAAATGGCAGACACCATCGGATTAAGCGCAAGGATGAACACCAGATTGGCGGTTGAGGTATTAAAAACGGCTGTGACAAAACAAGTGGCAGATATACCATAGAGCAGGGCAACAATCAGGCCGGTTTTGCCTGGTATTAATGTTTGCTTTTTGCCGGTCAGCAATGACCAGACAGTCCAGATAAGAAGGCTTGCGATAAAGGTGAGGCCTGCGCGCACCATAATGACCGACCATGCATTGCCGTCGGCCAGTTTGATTAGTGGAATATCAACCGTTAAAAATAAACCGCCTATCGCGGTGATGAGTAAACCTTTGGCATGATTGCCACTCTTCTGAACTGAGCCAGACAAATCTTCCCCTCATGTTTTTTATAGGGCTTACGCCCTTTATTTTATGCGTTTGATCGCATTTTATTTTAACTTATTCCACGCGCTGCCAGCCGCGCGGCCCTAATTGCTCTTGCGGGCGGAAACGGATTTTATATTCCATTTTATGTGAACCATTGACCCAATACCCCAGATAAACATGCGGCAGCCCGTATTGGCGCGCACGCTGCAAATGGTCGAGGATCATATATGTACCCAGTGAACGCGAGCTCAGCTCCGGTTTATAGAAGGAATAGACCATCGAAAGGCCGTCGGAGAGCACATCGGTGAGGGCGACGGCAATGAGTTCGCCTTCACCTTTACCGGTGATGAAACTGTCAGGGCCACGGCGGCGATATTCAATCACCTTGGTGTTCACATGGGTGTCTTCCACCATCATGGTATAATCTTGCACAGACATGCCGGACATGCCGCCATCGCGGTGGCGGGCTTCAAGATATTCATGAAATAAGGAATATTGATCGCTATTACTGGCAGGACCATTAACAGTGCCGACCAGATCGCTGTTGTTTTGCCAGATACGCTTCATTGAACGGTTCATTTTGAACTCGTCGGTAATGATGCGCACCGAAACGCAGGCCTGACAATTTTCACATACGGGGCGATAGGCAATGTTTTGCGATCGTCGAAAGCCGCCTTGCGTCAGAAGATCATTAATCTCAGATGCTTTGGAGCCGGTTAAATGCGTAAAGACCTTACGCTCGACCTTATCTTCCAAATAAGGGCAAGGGGCGGGAGCCGTCAGAAAAAACTGCGGTGTGTTCTGGATGTGCTGGGTCATGCATTAACCGTGATAAATGCCAACGCTGAAATCATCATGGCTGCCCGTTCTTAGATAAGTTCGCCCTAATTTATCATTGTATTATAATAAGATAAGCAGATTGGTGTATGCTCGCTTTCAGCATAGATCAGTCCGCATAGAATGATACGACTATTTAAAAGGTCAAGTGGGAATTAGTGCTCAGGCTTTTGCAACCTGCGTTTATTGCCTTTAACGCACGCCCAGCCTGTCGGAACGGACAACCACTGTGCCAAGCAGAAGGTCGTGCAGGGTGCGTTTGCGATCCAGAAACAGCGATGCAAACAGAATCAGTGGCGTCAGAACGGTATTGAGCGCCCAGAAGAGCACGCTATGCACGATAGCAAGCATACCGTCGACAGGCATGCCATCAAGGCGCATCAGGCGGATATTCATCGCGCGCATGCCCAAGGTTGCCTGCTGCTGGCCGCCCATAGTGTAAGCGACATAGCTGAGAGCAACCAGCGGGAAAATGATGGCGTAAAGCATCCAGCCAAGGCCGAGTGTTAACACTCCCAAAATGGCAATGATGATTGCGGCCGGAATAGTCAGCATGAAAATGATGGCGTAATCGATCAGAAAGGCAAAAATTCTGCGCGTACGCACACCGTCAAACAACCGGTAATCAGTTAGTTGCGTAGCCTGCATATCATTTCTGTATGTCTGGTAAGACATTGGCCATCTCTCATTAAAAAACAGCCGCACCAATCGTACGGCTGTTTAAAGATGGTTTGTTTATGTGCCTTTTTCAAGGGAAACACTAAAAGTGTTCTATTATTCCCGCACCGGATTATTTGCCGATATGCCAGCCCTGATGAATTTTCTCAGCAGCTTCAAAGGCATAATAAGTCAAAATGCCATCGCAGCCAGCACGTTTAAAAGCCATCAGGCTTTCCATCATCGCTGCTTCCTCATTGATCCAGCCATTACGGCCTGCGGCTTTGATCATCGAATATTCGCCGGATACCTGATAGGCAAAAGTTGGCACATGGAAGGTGCTTTTCAGGCGATGGATGATGTCGAGATAAGGCAAGCCTGGTTTGACCATCAGCATATCTGCACCTTCCATCAGATCCTGCTCGGCTTCGCGAACAGCTTCGTCGGTGTTGGCCGGTGAGATGTAATAGGTTTTCTTATCGCCCTTCAAAAGGCCAAGCGTGCCGATGGCATCACGATACGGGCCATAGAAGGCGGAGGCAAATTTAGTCGCATAAGACAGGATCGGAATATCCTGAAAACCATTGGCATCCAGCGCATCACGGATGAGACCGATACGGCCATCCATCATATCTGAAGGGGCGATAATGTCGGAGCCAGCCTCAGCCTGCGCCAGTGCGCCGCGCACAATCATTTCGGCCGATTCATCATTGACGATGATACCATCACGTAAAATACCGTCATGGCCGTGGGTGGTGAACGGATCAAGTGCTGCATCGGTGATGATGCCCAGTTCCGGCACTTCTTTTTTAATCGCACGGATGGCGCGGTTAATCAGATTGTCGGGGTCAGCGATATAGCTGCCATCGTCTGATTTCACATCGGCGCTTTCACGCGGAAAAGGAGCAATGGCCGGAATGCCAAGCTTGGCGGCTTTTTCGGCCATGCGTACGGCCATATCAACGGAATAGCGCGAAACACCCGGCATGGCTTCAATCGGCTCTTCAACCTTTTCGCCGCCGGTGAGAAAGAAAGGCAAAATCAGATCATCGACCGACAGATGATTTTCCTGCACCATACGACGCGACCAGCCGGTTTTACGCATACGGCGCAAGCGGCGGCCTTGCGTGGTCTCATCAATGGCTTGGGTGGTTGCGGATGGTGTATTCATGGAAGCGGGTTTAGTCATTATCGGTCCCCCGGTAGATGATGGGATACAATGTCAAAACTGCTGCAAAAATCATTTGCGAGATCATTTTGGCGTGAAAAAACAATAAAAAGAACCGGCCATACTCTTGAGGAAGAGCGAGTCCGGTTCAATTGCCACTTGCTTATCATGGGAAAACTGCATTATCCAAGAATAATATTTTTAGCGGCATTGGCACAGTAAAGGTTTGCTTTTTACTCCCGCATTTTAAAACAAGAGAGGAAAAAATGCAGATTAACTTTGGCGCAGACGATCAAATCCTCTTTGAACAGTACGGAACAATCGGACTGATACGGTTAACGCGGCCTAAATCGCTGAACGCGCTGACCCATGAAATGATCAAAGCAATAAGGCGCGCTTTAGAGGCATGGAAAGACGATCCATCCATTGCGGCAGTGTTGATTGAAGGCGAGGGGCGCGCTTTTTGTGCCGGCGGCGATGTGGTCGAGGTTTATCATCTTGGTCGTCAGGGCAAATATGAATTTCAGATGTTTGCCGACGAATATAGCATGAATGCTGAGATTGCAGCTTTTCCGAAGCCTTATATCTCGCTGCTGGACGGCATTACGATGGGCGGTGGCGCTGGTGTTTCTGTGCATGGCACTCACCGCATCGTGACGGAAAACACCAAATTTGCTATGCCTGAATCAGCAATCGGCTTTTTCACTGATGTGGGCGCGAGTGTGTTTTTGCCGCCGCTGGAAGGGCATTTCGGCATTTATCTGGCCTTGACCGGTAATATTATCCACTGGGGCGATTGCTTGCAGAGCGGCATCGCTACCCATGCGATGAAAAGTGAGCAAGTTGCGGAGTTCCGCCGCGTGTTGTTTGCGACCGGTGATATTGATCAGGCATTGGTGCATCTTGAATATCCGGATTTTGAAACATCCGCTGATGATCGTGCATTGATTGCTGATTGTTTTGGCCATGATACATTGGCGGCTTGTTTGTCGGCTTTGAAGGACGCAGCTGCGACAAGCTCATTTGCTGTCAGCGCTTTGGAAGTGCTTGCCAAGCGTTCGCCAACCAGTGTGGCGGTTATTTTTGAACAAATGAAACGGGCAAGGGCGCTTCCATTTAAAGAGCGCATGCAGATGGAATATCGCCTTGCTTGCCACATGATAGAAAAACCTGATTTCTATGAAGGTGTGAGGGCAGCATTGGTTGAAAAAGGCACACAACCAGTTTGGACGCCTGCAAGCCTTGATGATGTGACACCGGAAGCGGTTGATCAGTATTTTTCACCCTTGAGCCACGGGGAACTTGAGCTTTGATGCACGAAGAAACATTGCGCCAGAGTTTGCGCCCGACAATGGCTGAAACAGGCTTGCTTTGGTTCATCCGGCTGCTGGCAATATATTCGATTGGGTGCGGGCTTTATTACTGGGTGCGCTTGATTGGTGTTTATCCGGGGCTGTTATGGCGCTTTGATCTGATGCCATGGCAATGGCAGACCGCTTTTGTCGGTCTTGCAATTTTGTTTCCGGTGGCTGCAACAGGGCTATGGTTGCGCGCAGCCTGGGGGCCGGTGATCTGGTTTTTCGCCGCAAGCATAGAGATTGGCATTTATAGTTATTGGTCGCGGATGTTTGAATACAGGCCGGAGATTATTGCTGTTAATGTTGCCTGTATTTTGCTTTATATTATTTTGCGTGGCATTTTGTTCTGGCAAAGAAGACAACAGAATAATTTTCGCTTTACCGATTAAGGTTGATCTTAGCTGGTATGGTGTCATTATGTGTCAGATTTGCAACAAATTGCGGGCACATTAAGGTAGAAGGCGCCGGAGTAGGGGCTGAGCGTTGTTACTACTTGAAACCTGCATGACAGACATTAATAAGCCACAAAATAAAGGCTAGCATAAAACCTGTGGTTTATACTTTTATCTTGGCAAAAGTGGCGGGTCTGACAGGCTTTTTAAAGCTGCTGTGAGCTTCGGGAATTGAGCAATGTTTAAATCAGGCATGAAATCAGGAAAGAGTACCGCTATGTCTCAACTGGACAGACGCACGTTTTTGCGCGGTGCCGCCAGCCTTGGCGCGGCAGGTCTCGGGCTTTCAATGGCCGGAACATCTGCTTTTGCGCAAAATGCTCTTAATGATATTATTTCCGCTCCGCGCCGAGGCAACTGGGATGATCAGTTTGATGCGCGCGCCAGCACCAGCAGCCAGCAGCAGGTGGCAACCAATCAGCCGGTGATGAGCCCGCAAACGGTTTCTTATGTGCAGAATGCGATTGCTGAATATAGCAATATTGCCATGCAGGGCGGCTGGCCACAGGTGCCCGGCAATGCCAAGCTGAAACTGGGCGCGAGTGATCCGGCTGTTTCCGTTTTGCGCAAGCGCTTGATGATTACCGGTGATCTGCCGCAAAGCGCTGGTCTTTCCGGCTCTTTCGACTCTTATGTGGATGCAGGTGTCAAACGCTTCCAGTCACGTCACGGCTTGCCGGCTGATGGCGTGATGGGGCAATTTACTTATTCCGCCATGAATATTCCGGTGGATGTGCGTCTTGGTCAGTTGCAGACCAATCTTGGCCGCCTGAACGAGATTGCCAATGTGAATGCGCAGCGCTTTGTGATGGTCAATATTCCGGCGGCACTCATTGAAGCCAATGAAAACGGCCGTGTTTCGCAGCGCCATACGGCGGTGGTCGGTAAGATTGATCGTCAGACCCCGTTGCTGGTTTCCAAAATCCACGAAGTTATTCTTAATCCGTTCTGGACAGCACCGAAGTCGATTATCCTCAAGGATATCATTCCGGTGATGCGTAAAGATCCGACCTATCTGACCCGCAACAAAATTCGTCTTTATGATGCGCAGGGGCAGGAAGTGCCGCCTGAAAGCGTGGACTGGAACACGGATGAGGCCGTGCGCCTGATGTTCCGTCAGGATCCCGGCAAGATCAACGCCATGTCCTCAACCAAAATCAATTTCCATAACAGCCATGCTGTTTATATGCATGACACGCCGCAGCAGAGCTATTTCAACAAGATGATGCGCTTTGACTCGTCCGGTTGTGTGCGCGTGCAGAATGTGCGTGATCTGGATGTGTGGCTGTTGAAAAATACTCCGGGCTGGGATCGTCAGACCATTGAGAACACCATCAAGTCAGGTGAAAACCGTCCGATCCAGCTTGCTGATCCGGTTCCGCTGCATTTTGTTTATGTATCGGCATGGTCAACCGGTGACGGTGTGGTGCAGTTCCGCGATGATATTTACAAGATGGATGGTGCGGCAGAATTGGCAATCGGCACCGATGCCTGATTGTTTCTGAGCAAAATTGAGCAGATCAAAGCCTGTGTGAGCATAAGTCGCACAGGCTTTTTTGTTTCTTTTGTCGGAAACGCGTTTTTCTCACAGCTTTCGATTGGCGCTTGTCGGGCAAATATGATAATCCGCGCTCTTAACTACCAAGCAGCTTTGATCGGCAACCGGAGGGATTAAAACCATGTCGCAGGCAAATCTAGATGCTTTTTTCAACAAGCCACTTGAAGAAGTTGATCCGGATATTTTTGGTGCAATTCGCAACGAACTTGGCCGTCAGCGCCATGAAATCGAGCTGATTGCTTCGGAAAATATCGTTTCACGCGCAGTTCTTGAAGCGCAGGGTTCAATTCTGACCAACAAATACGCCGAAGGCTATCCGGGCAAGCGCTATTATGGCGGCTGCCAATATGTCGACGTGGTTGAAGAACTGGCAATTGAACGTGCGAAAAAGCTGTTCAATGTTGAATATGTCAACGTGCAGCCAAACTCCGGCAGCCAGATGAATCAGGCCGTTTTCCTCGCGCTGTTGCAGCCGGGTGATACATTTATGGGGCTGGATCTGAATTCCGGCGGTCACCTGACCCACGGTTCACCGGTTAACATGTCCGGTAAATGGTTCAATGTTGTTTCCTATGGTGTGAGCGAAGAAGATCACCTGATCGATATGGACGAAGTTGAGCGTATTGCACGCGAAACCAAGCCTAAGCTGATCCTTGCTGGTGGTACTGCTTATTCCCGCGTTTGGGACTGGGAACGCTTCCGCAAAATCGCTGATGAAATCGGCGCTTATCTGATGGTTGATATGGCGCATATTGCTGGTCTCGTTGCTGGTGGCCAGCATCCGTCACCGGTGCCGCATGCGCATGTTTGCACCACCACCACGCATAAATCCCTGCGTGGCCCGCGTGGCGGCATGATCATGACCAATGATGCTGATCTGGCTAAGAAGTTTAACATGGCTGTATTCCCTGGTCTTCAGGGCGGCCCGCTGATGCACGTCATTGCCGGTAAGGCGATTGCATTGGGCGAAGCTTTGCAGCCTGAATTTAAAACCTATGCCAAGAACGTGGTCGACAATGCCCGCACACTGGCAAAGGCTTTGCAGGGCAGCGGCCTTGATATCGTTTCTGGCGGCACCGACAACCATTTGATGCTGGTTGACCTGCGCCCTAAAAATGCAACCGGTAAGCGCGCAGAAGCAGCTCTTGGCCGTGCCAATATTACCTGTAACAAAAACGGTATTCCTTTCGATCCTGAGAAGCCTTTTGTAACATCCGGTATCCGTCTGGGTACACCGGCTGGTACAACCCGCGGCTTTGGCGCAGCAGAATTTACCGAAATCGGTAATCTGATCGGCGAAGTACTGGATGGTTTGAAGGCTTCCAACTCGGATGAAGGCAATGCTGCCGTTGAAGAAGCCGTGAAGAACAAGGTTATCAGCCTGACCGACCGCTTCCCGATGTATGGTTATCAGGGCTGAATGCTCAGGTAGTTGACTAAGTTTGAACCCTGCGTGATCAACCGGTTGCGCAGGGTTTTTCTTCTCCACATTATTTTACCGCTTTGATTATGCGCTTCTCAGGTGATCGGTTATCTTGAGAAACCAGAATCACAATCAGCATTCATGCTGAGCGGTTATGAAAGTTGCCCATGCGCTGTCCTTTTTGCCAGTCTGATGACACTCAGGTTAAAGATTCCCGCCCTGCAGAGGATGGTGCCGTTATTCGTCGCCGTCGTGTCTGTCCGGTTTGTGCGGGGCGTTTTACCACCTTTGAGCGCGTCCAGTTGCGCGATCTGATGGTGCTGAAAAAGAGCGGCCGTAAAGTGCCGTTTGACCGCGATAAACTTACCCGCTCCATTCAGGTGGCCTTGCGCAAACGGGATGCTGACCCGGAGCGGGTGGAGCGTGCGATTTCGGGTATTGTGCGCCAGCTTGAAAGCTCAGGCGAAGCAGAAATTCATTCCGATGAAATTGGTCGTCTGGCGATGGATGCATTGAAGGGCATTGATGATATTGCCTATATCCGTTTTGCCTCTGTCTATCGCAATTTCAGCGAAGCGCTTGATTTTCATAATGTGATTGATGAATTGAATGATGATGCTCCGGCAGCACCTGCTGTCAAGCAAACGGACGATTAAATGCCTGATCGTGAAGGGCTTCATCAGGATGAAATTACAGCGCAGGATTTGCGCTTTATGGCCGCTGCGATTCGTTATTCGCGACGCAATCTTGGGCTGACCTCCACCAATCCGTCTGTCGGAACCTTAATTGTCAAAGATAATGGTTTTGGTCCCGTTATCATCGGGCGTGGTGTTACCGCTCTTGGTGGCCGTCCGCATGCCGAGCGCGAAGCTTTGGCGCAAGCGGGCGAAAATGCGCGCGGTGCCACAGCCTATGTAACGCTGGAACCATGCGCCCATCATGGCAAAACACCACCTTGTGCCGAGGCGCTGATCAGTGCCGGCATTGCCCGTGTGGTTGCCGCAGCCAATGATCCGGATGATCGTGTGAGCGGCAAAGGCTATGCGATGCTGCGTGCAGCGGGCATCGAAGTGCATGAAAATGTGCTGGGGCATATCGCTGCCAATCAGCTTGCCGGATACCTCGTTCGCTCCTTTAAGAAAAGGCCGGAAGTTACTGTAAAGTTAGCGCTTTCTGAAGATTGTTTTATCGGAATACGTGGCTCTGGACAGGTGGCAATTACCGGTTCGGTTGCGCGTTCACAAAGCCATTTGATGCGCGCGGAAAGTGATGCCATTTTAATCGGTATTGCAACGGCGCTGGAAGATGATCCGGAACTCACCTGCCGGTTGGACGGGATGGCGCATCGCTCGCCAATCCGCATTGTGCTGGATAGTGCATTGCGGTTACCGCTTGGTTCAAAGCTGGTGCAGACGGCGGGACATGTACCTCTATGGATTGCCTGCGGCGTTGATGTGCCGCTTGAAAGACGCATTCAATATCAAAATGCCGGATGTCATATTATTGCAACCGATACGAGCGATGGTCAGATTGCTTTGCCGGAATTGCTCAATGATTTAGCTGAACTTGGCGTTTCCACTTTGCTGGTGGAAGGAGGTGCTGCAATCGCAGCTTCATTCCTGCGTGAAGGCTTGGCGGATCGTCTGACACTGTTTCAGGCGCCTGTCAAAATTGGCGCAGACGGTATTTCTGTTGAGGGTTTACAGCACTATATAGACACTGAATTTACGCAAATACGCAGTGCTGATTTTGGCGCTGATCATTATTCAGAATATGTGAGGAAGTCCTGATGTTTACGGGTATTGTCACAGATGTGGGCAAAATTGGTCGTGTTAAACCTTTGAATGAAGGCGTTCTGCTGCGCATTGAAACCGCCTATGATCCGTCCGAGATTGATCTGGGGGCTTCCATTGCATGTTCGGGCGTTTGTCTGACTGTGGTTGCGCTGCCTGAAAAGGGCAGTAATGCCCGTTGGTTTGAGGTGGAGGCATGGGAAGAGGCGCTGCGTCTCACCACTATTTCTGAATGGAAAACCGGCACGCCGATCAATCTTGAGCGCTCATTGAAGCTTGGCGATGAAATGGGCGGGCATCTGGTTTCCGGCCATGTGGATGGCAAGGCAGAAATTATTGCATGTGAAGAAGAGGGCGATGCTGTTCGCTTTACACTACGTGCGCCTGAGCCCTTGGCACCATTTATTGCACAAAAGGGTTCAGTGGCGCTGGATGGCACATCTTTGACCGTCAATGGTGTTGATGGCAATGAATTTGACGTGCTTTTGATCCGTCATTCATTGTCCGTGACCACTTGGGGCGAGCGAAAAGTGGGTGATTTGGTCAATATTGAAATTGATCAGCTCGCTCGTTACGCCGCACGTCTTGCACAATTTTCAAAATCGGCTTAGAGCCTGTTTGAAATTGATGCAGCCCATATAGGGCATGCAGAATAAAGAGATTAACGTATCCCGAAAACTGTAGGACGGTTTTCGGGTAAATTGCGTTTTTGTATCAATAGAGCATTTAGGTGATTTCACAGGAACGCGAAATGCTTTATCTAATGAGGTATGCTGGTTTTCAGCATGAGTTATAATGAGATTTTACAAGAAGTTTTGGAGCGCGAATTAATGACATCCTCGAATGATGGGCAACCTGTAGCCTCCGCTCCGCGTACAGCAAACAAGCGCGGCGTAGCGCGTCTGGCCGCCGTGCAGGCACTTTATCAAATGGATGTGGCCGGAACGGGTATTTCGGAAGTTGTTGCCGAATACGAAGCTTTCCGTTTGGGCAAGGAAGTGGATGGCACGCAATATCTGGATGCCGACCCGCAGTGGTTCCGCGCAATTCTGGCCGGTGTTGTCGCTGAACAGCGCGTGATTGATCCGATGATCCATGAAGCACTGAATGAAGACTGGCCTCTGTCACGCCTTGATTCCACCCTGCGTGCAATTTTGCGTGCGGGTATCTGGGAGTTGAAAACCCGTAAAGATGTGCCGACTGCCGTCATTGTTTCGGAATATGTCGATATTGCCAAGGCTTTTTATGGTGAAGAAGAACCAAAACTGACCAATGCAGTGATGGATCGTCTGGCATTTAAATTGCGCGGTGAAAGCCGTGGTGCGGCTGGCCGCAATAAACGATAATGATCCCTGCTGCCGGTTTTGACAGCTGGCAGCATTGGCCTGAGGCCGGTTTCAACTTCAGCTTGACCTTTAGATATAAGTTCCGCATCTTTCATGTGTAACGGCATGTGAAAGATGCTGAATGATGGGTTGGAACAAGGTTTTGTCTTTTAAGCTCACATTTCAAATCCATTAATCGAATGATGATCCTGCAAGGATTCATCATCAAGGCACTCTCATGCCGATAAACCGATCCGCTTAAAGGGGAACGGATCGCAAAGAAATGGGAGTTAGCTTGATGGAAGTTGGCATAGGGGTTCTTCTTCTTGTTATCGCATGCGGCTTATTTTCAGTGGTCTATGCCGTATTTGCGACCCGTTCAGTTCTTGCAGCAGATCAGGGCAATGCCCGTATGCAGGAAATTGCCGGAGCTATTCGTGAAGGCGCGCAGGCCTATCTGACACGACAATATACAACAATTGCACTCGTGGGCGTGGTGGTTTTTCTGGCTGCCTGGTATTTGCTTTCCATCACCGCTGCGATTGGTTTTCTGATTGGTGCAGTGCTTTCCGGCGTGACCGGTTTTATCGGTATGCACGTCTCGGTGCGTGCCAATGTGCGAACGGCACAAGCTGCTTCGTTCAGTTTGGCTGGCGGGCTGGAGCTTGCCTTTAAATCAGGTGCTATTACCGGCATGCTGGTGGCAGGTTTGGCGCTGCTTGGGGTTTCGCTTTATTATTTCGTGCTGACTTATTATCTGGGTTATGCGCCGTCGGATCGCGTGGTGATTGATGCGCTGGTATCGCTTGGTTTTGGTGCTTCGCTGATTTCCATTTTTGCACGGTTGGGTGGCGGTATTTTCACCAAGGGTGCTGATGTCGGCGGCGATCTGGTGGGTAAAGTAGAGGCAGGTATTCCGGAAGACGATCCGCGTAATCCGGCAACAATTGCTGACAATGTCGGCGATAATGTCGGCGATTGCGCTGGTATGGCGGCGGATTTGTTTGAAACCTATGCGGTGACGGTTGTTGCCACCATGGTGCTGGCGGCAATTTTCTTTGGGGGTAATGCTGAGCTTTCAACCATCATGCTTTATCCGCTGGCGATTTGCGGTGTTTGCGTTTTGACATCCATTGCCGGCACATTTTTTGTCAGACTTGGCGTGTCCGGCTCGATTATGGGCGCACTTTATAAAGGGCTTATCGCTACCGGCATTCTGTCTGTTGTCGGCATTGCTGTTGCCAATCTGCTAACGATTGGTTGGGGCGAGGTGGGTACTGTTGGTGGAGTGGTGATAACCGGCACCAACTTGTTTATCTGCGGTGTTATCGGTCTGATCGTCACCGGATTAATTGTGCTGATTACTGAGTATTACACCGGCACCAATAAGCGGCCGGTCAATTCTATTGCGCAGGCCTCTGTCAGTGGTCACGGCACCAATGTCATTCAAGGCTTGGCAGTGTCGTTAGAATCAACCGCATTACCGGCCTTGGTGATCGTTGGTGGTATTATTTCGACCTATCAATTGGCTGGCCTTTTCGGCACTGCGATCGCGGTAACAGCGATGCTGGGCATCGCCGGAATGATTGTGGCGCTTGATGCATTCGGGCCGGTGACAGACAATGCCGGCGGTATTGCAGAAATGTCCGGCCTTGATGGTGAGGTGCGTAAAGCCACTGATGCGCTGGATGCAGTGGGAAATACTACCAAGGCCGTCACTAAGGGCTATGCGATTGGTTCGGCAGGACTTGGCGCCTTGGTGCTCTTTGCTGCCTATTCCAATGATTTGGCGTATTTCGCTGCCCATGGCGACCAATATCCGTATTTTGCCAATATGGGCGAAGTGTCGTTTGATCTCTCCAATCCTTATGTGGTGGCGGGGCTGATCTTTGGCGGACTCATTCCTTACCTCTTTGGCGGGATGGCCATGACGGCTGTGGGGCGGGCTGCAAGCTCCGTGGTGCATGAAGTGCGCCGACAATTCCGCGAGCATCCGGGCATTATGACCGGTGAGGAGCGGCCTGATTATGCGCGTGCGGTGGATATTTTAACCAAAGCCGCCATCCGCGAAATGATCCTGCCATCATTATTGCCGGTGCTTGCGCCATTGGTGGTTTATTTCGGCGTGTTGTTGATTTCCGGCTCGAAGTCCGCAGCTTTTGCAGCACTTGGTGCCTCATTGCTTGGTGTGATCGTTAATGGCTTGTTTGTGGCTATTTCTATGACGTCAGGTGGCGGAGCATGGGATAATGCCAAGAAAAGCTTTGAGGATGGCTATACCGATAAAGATGGTGTGCTGCATTTGAAAGGCTCGGAAGCCCATAAAGCGTCAGTCACGGGTGATACGGTGGGTGATCCTTATAAGGATACGGCAGGGCCTGCGGTTAATCCGGCGATCAAGATCACCAATATTGTGGCCCTGCTGCTGCTGGCCGTATTGGCGCATTCGGTTTGATTGGAATGAAACATAAAAAACCCCGCTGAAAAGCGGGGTTTTTGTATTGCTGGCATTTCTTAAGCCAATCACATGCCCGGAAGCGATGTTGGTGCCTGGCTAACACCTTTAATGATCTGGGTGAGGAAGGTTTGATCTTTACCGCCGGTTGGAGTAGTGCGGGAAATGAAGTCAAACAACTTACCATCCTGAAGGCCATAATTGGCGATCTGGCTGACTTTGCCGTCTTTATCAAAGTAGACTGCCAAAATCTGGCGGTCGGTAACCTTAGCCGGCATGAACTGTGCGGCACGGTAACGCTTTTGTGAAATATAATAAAATACTTCATTATCAAAGGTTGCGGTGGAAGACGGTGTTCCCATCGCCATCATAACCTGCTCACGGCTCGAGCCAACCGGAATGGAATCCAGAGCCTCTTTATCGAGCACATAGCCTTCGGTCAGTATTTCAGACGGGTTTAGGGTTGATGCGGTATTACATCCTGCTAAACCTGCTGATAAGAGAACCACAGTGCTAGCAAGCATCGCGCCTCTTGTTCGGGGGCTTGTAAAAAATCGCTGCAACAATGACATCTCCATGATCTAAATCAGGGCGGCACTTTCGCCGTTAAGAGAACTTCGGTAAACCACCTTGCAACTGGATGCAATAAGAACGGTCGTCAGATTATGATTCTTCAACTTTTTCGACGCAAATCGAAGGCGAATGAGGCCATTACGCTGCATATTTATGAAAATATCGTGATGGCAGCACGTCAAAAATATTTTTATGCACAATTTCAGGTGCCCGATACACCGCTTGGGCGTTACGAAATGCTGTCATTGCATTTGTTTTTGACGTTGCACCGGCTGAAATCGGATGGTGAAGACAATAAAGTGCTGGCCGCGCTGGGGCAGGATCTGGCGGATGAGTTCTTTAAAGATATCGATCATTCCTTGCGAGAGTTCGGTATTGGTGATCAATCCGTGCCAAAACGTATGAAAAAACTGGCGCGAATGTTTTATGGTCGTGTTGGTTCATACGGAACCGCACTTGATTCTAATGACCGCGAGGCTTTAAGCGCAGCCTTGGCGCGCAATATTCAGCCAGATCTTGAAAACTGGCCGCAAGCAGACGATCTTTGCACATATGTGATGGCGAGCCGTGATCATTTGTCAAAATTGGCAGATCAGGATATTGCAGCAGGCAGATTAGTATTTTTAAACGCGGAAGATTTAACATCGACCGTGCAAGTTGAGACAGCGTAATGCAAGAAGCAGTTTTGAATTTTCCGGTTTCGGTGCAGCATGTGCCGCAAAAAGGCATTGAAGTGACGCTTAAAAGCGATAACAGAGAGCGCGAAGCCTTGGCCGAATCTCATGGTCTGGAAAAGGTTTTGAGCTTTTCTGCAGATTTTATCATTACGCCATGGAAAAAGAGCGGCATTAAAATTCGCGGTAAAATTCAGGCGCAGATCGTACAGGCTTGCGTTGCCACATTGGAGCCGATCGAGAATCAGATTGATGAAGATGTGGAGCTGGTGCTGGTGCCGGAGCATTCTCGTCTTGCCCGTATTCCGCTGGATGAAAGTGGCGAAATGCTGATTTCTGCCGATGGTCCGGATATTCCGGAAACATTTTCCGGCGATAAAATTGATATAGGGGCAATTGCAGAAGAGTTTTTTGACCTCGCAATTGATCCATATCCACGCAAAAGTGATTTGGCTGATTCTGTGGTTGTTACAATTGGCGAAACAGATGAAGAGGCTGATAGTGGTGTTGTTTCACCATTTGCCAGCCTTGCGAATTGGCAGAAGAAAGACTGATTTTTAGCTATTTTCCAAATTTCAGTTGTCTGACTGAAGAAAAAAGCTATTTTCGCGTAAATCTTGAAGCTTAACCGCTGATTTTTGTAAAAAGCTATACGAGCAACAGGGACCGCACAGGACAATCCAGAGTGATAAGAATTTCGATTGACGCCATGGGTGGCGATTTTGGCCCTGAAGTAGTCATACCCGGAGCGGCAATAGCGCTTGAGCGTCATCCGGATATCCGCTTTGTTATTTATGGCTTGGCGGAGCGGGTAGAGCCGGTTCTGGCCAAATATCCTAAGCTTCAGGCCGCATCCGAGTTTCGCGTCAGTGAAATGGCTGTGCGTATGGATGACAAGCCGGGGCAGGCTTTGCGTAACGGACGTGGTAAGTCGTCGATGTGGCAGGCTCTGGAGGCCGTCAAAGACGGTGAGGCGGATGCCTGCGTGTCTGCCGGTAATACCGGCGCGCTGATGGCGATGTCCAAATTTTGCCTGCGCATGATGCCACAGATTGAACGTCCTGCCATTGCAGCAATCTGGCCGAATTCACGCGGCGAGGGCATCGTGCTGGATGTGGGGGCAACCATTGGTGCGGATGCACCGCAGCTCGTGAATTATGCTGTGATGGGCGCTGGTATGGCGCGCGCGCTTTTTGAAGTGAAACGTCCGACGGTCGGCCTTCTCAATGTTGGCGTTGAGGATGTTAAAGGTCTCGATGAAATCAAAGAAGCCGGGCAGATCCTGCGTGATACACCGTTAGATGGTTTTGAATATTATGGTTTTGTTGAAGGTAATGATATCGGCAGCGGCACGGTTGACGTGGTGGTGACCGAGGGATTTACCGGCAATATCGCATTGAAAACCGCTGAAGGCACAGCGCGCCAGATTGCTAATCTGCTGCGTCAGGCCATGAGCCGCACATGGCTTGCCAAGATCGGCTATTTATTTGCCAAGGGTGCATTTGATCGCCTGCGTGAAAAAATGGATCCGAACAAGGTTAATGGTGGTGTGTTTTTAGGGCTCAACGGCGTGGTGATTAAAAGTCACGGTGGTGCTAATGCGGATGGTATCGCGGCTGCTATAGAAGTAGGCTATGATATGGTGCGTAATAAACTTTTAGAGAAAATTACCGCCGATCTGTCGCATTTTCAGCATAGTGCCCCACTTAACCTAAAAACAGATGAGGCAGCGCCTTCTGATGAAGATCAGGCGTGAGATCCCGTCTTTAATGTAAGAAACTTGGCGTTTTTCATAAATGGTGTTAGCTGAGATCAGCTTGAATATATTTGTGGAAAATGCATTTAGGCTTTATTGCCTTTAACTTAATGATAAGCGCTCCCCTTTTGGGGTGTCGATGTCTTGGAAAATGGAAAAAGCGATGATTAGATCTGTCGTTAAGGGTATCGGAACCGCACTGCCGGAGCGTATCGTTAAGAATTCCGATTTGGAAGGTATGGTTGAAACGTCTGATGAGTGGATTGTGCAGCGCACAGGCATTCGTCAGCGTTATATTGCCAATGAAAATGAAACGACTGTTTCGCTCGGTGCGGCAGCAGCACGTGCGGCATTGGAAAATGCCGGTCTGACACCTGATGATATTGATCTGATTGTGGTTGCGACCTCGACCCCGAATAATACATTTCCGGCAAGTGCAGTCGAAATTCAAAAAGAACTCGGTATGACGCACGGCTTTGCATTTGATATGCAGGCTGTTTGCTCCGGTTTTATTTACGCGATCAGTACGGCTGATCTTTATATTCGTGGCGGTATGGCACAACGCGTGCTCGTGATTGGTTCCGAAACCTTCTCACGTATTCTAGACTGGAATGACCGCAGCACCTGCGTTCTTTTTGGCGATGGTGCCGGCGCGATTGTGCTGGAAGCCGGCGAAGGCAAGGGGTTGACCTCTGATCGTGGTATTTTGTCAGCCAATTTGCGTTCCGACGGTTCACATAAGCACAAACTTTTTGTCGATGGTGGTCCTTCAACAACGCAGACCGTTGGTCATTTGCGCATGGAAGGCCGTGAAGTTTTCAAACATGCTGTTGGCATGATCACCGATGTGATTGAAGCTTCTTTTGAAGAAACTGGTCTGACTGCTGACGATATCGACTGGTTCGTGCCGCATCAGGCCAATAAACGCATTATTGATGCATCGGCGAAAAAGCTGAATATTGCTGAAGATAAAGTTGTTATCACCGTTGATCAGCACGGTAATACATCTGCTGCATCCGTACCGCTTGCCCTTGGTGCTGCCGTTAAAGATGGCCGTATCAAGGAGGGTGATCTGGTGCTTTTGGAGGCAATGGGCGGCGGCTTTACTTGGGGCGCTGTGCTGCTTCGCTGGTGATTTTAGCATTTTAAATGAAGGCGCGTGAAAAAGGCTGCTTGACCGAAACCATTTTATTTGTGTAACCTGCTGTCAGTTAAGGATAATATTAGTCCAACGCTAACCAGGTAGGTTCCGTCATGGGGGGTAAGACAGTCACACGCGCAGACTTGGCAGAGGCTGTTTACCGTAAGGTAGGTCTCTCTCGCACAGAGTCAGCAGCACTTGTTGAGATGATTCTCGATGAAGTGTGTGATGCTATTGTGAATGGAGAGACCGTCAAGCTGTCATCTTTTGCCACTTTTCAGGTGCGTGAGAAGAATGAGCGTATCGGCCGCAACCCGAAAACCGGTGAAGAAGTTCCGATTTTGCCGCGTCGGGTTATGACCTTCAAGGCTTCCAATGTCTTGAAACAACGTATTCTTGAAGAACATCAGAAGAGAAGCAAACAGGCGTCTCGCGTCGAATAATCAGCTGCAATCTGTAGTGCTCGTTTAACAGTCAGCTTAAATGCTTGCCTGTAAATAACTGATATTGCATGTTCATTATAGGTGATTCGTACGGTTTTTTATGTGCTTAGACGACTATTCGTTTCAGCATTCTGATGCCGTCATGTATAATGATAATTCTGTAGCTTTGTGATTTGTGTGATCGTAAAGTTAAGAAGCAGACTGTAATATCGAAGGGGCAGTATATGGATAAAGGTCCAGATGCTTTCAGGACAATCAGCGAAGTAGCTGATGATCTTGATTTGCCGCAGCATGTTTTGCGTTTTTGGGAAACGCGGTTTACGCAGATTAAGCCTTTAAAGCGCGGTGGTGGCCGTCGTTATTACCGACCACTCGACGTTGAATTGCTTAAAGGCATCCGTCATTTGCTCTATGATCAGGGCTATACGATTAAAGGCGTTCAAAAGCTTTTACGTGAAAATAATGTTCAGTTCATCATTGCGCTCGGCAATGGTGATGTGGCTGCTATAGAAGCGATTACGAAGCAAAAACAGGTTGAAGCCAGTCGTCATGCGGAAGCTGATGCATTTGATGAATCATCACTTCCCTCCGGCATCAAAGCGCCGGCTGCACCGCGCAAGCTCTTTGGTTTGTTGAAAGGTGAAGAGTCCGGCCCTGTGGGTGCGGATGATCGTCGTGCGTCAAAGGATAATCGCAGCCTGTTGCAGGAAGCCTTATTTGATTTGCTGGAATGCAAACGCCTGCTGGATCAGGTGCGCTAAAGAATGCCTGTCAAAGGGTTATGTTCTGAGGTGAAGAGAAAATGAGCCCGTGCAATTCGAACTGAAAAGCATGGTGCGCTTTAAGCTTTAAATGAAAGCTATTTTAAGTTCTGAAACAGCCTTAAGCCTTGTTTGAAAGAACAGCTTAAGGCTCTTTTTATGGAGTGATAAGCATGAGCGACGAAGTCATTGTAAGAGACAGCAATGGTACTCAGATCAACGAAGGTGATTCCGTCACCTTGATTAAAGATCTGAAAGTGAAGGGTACATCGGAGACCATAAAGCGCGGTACATTGGTTAAAAATGTGCGTTTGAACGGTAATCCGGGCGAAGTTGAATGCAATACCAAGCAGGTTAAAGGTTTGGTGCTGAAGACCGAGTTTTTGAAGAAAGCCTAAGGCTTTTTAAAAAGTGAATGTAAAAAAGAGCATTTTCGCCAAGCGGAAATGCTCTTTTTTGTGCTGTGAATGATAATTTATTCGCCGAATATTGTGCGGAATGTTTTAGCTAAAGCCACGTCGAGATCATCCATGCTGACCGGCAGGCCGAGATCAACCAGACTGGTAACGCCGTGCTCGGTTACACCGCAAGGTACGATGCCGCCGAAATTTTCTAATTCCGGTTCGACATTGAGCGCGATGCCATGAAAACTGACCCAGCGGCGAAGACGAATGCCGATAGCGGCAATTTTATCCTCTGACATCGCGCCATTAGCCAGGCGAGGTTTTTCAGGGCGCGTGACCCAAACGCCGACGCGATCTTCGCGACGTTCGCCTTTGACATTAAATTCGGCCAGTGTCTGGATAATCCATTCTTCGAGCGCGGCCACAAAGGCGCGCACATCTTCACGCCGGCGCTTCAAATCAAGCATCACATAGGCAACACGCTGGCCGGGTCCATGATAGGTATATTCGCCTCCGCGTCCGGTTTCATAAACCGGAAAGCGATCAGGGGTGAGTAGGTCGGAAGCATTGGCACTGGTGCCACCGGTATAAAGGGGCGGGTGCTCCACCAGCCAGACCAGTTCCGGCGCGCCATGCTCGCGGATGGCTTTCACCCGCTCTTCCATGAAGTTCAAGGCATATTCGTAATCCGTCAATCCCTCGGCAATAAGCCACTCGACCGGTCGGATATCGTCCGTCTGGGCATGAAAATAAGTATTGAGATGATCGCGGGAAAAATCAGACATAGAAAAGCTCGGTTATAAATGCGGGTATTGAATACTCATTATGGGGTTTGAAATGGGCAATTGTTAGATGGCAATTTGCCTCTGCTGTCGTATCAAACCTAACCCCAAAAGATAAAAGGCTGCGTTTTGAAACGCAGCCTTTTGTTTTCAAAAACCAATTTGGTTTATTCGGCAGCTTCAACGCCGTTCATGTAGTTCGGGAACCAGCCTTCATAGGATGCTTTCAGTGCATCGACTGAAACCTTGCAAGCGTCACCGAAATTCAACTCGGTGCCGCCAACGGTGCCCAGAATTCGGAACGGAATGCCGGAACCTTCTGCATTGAGCGCCAGAAGGTTGGCAGTTTCAGCAGAGGTTGAAACAACATAACGTGCCTGATCTTCACCAAACATCAGTGCATGGCGTGCGCCTTCACCAAGTTCGATGCTTGCACCTTTGCCGGATTTGATTGCCATTTCAGCAACTGCCAGTGCCAAACCACCGTCAGACAGATCGTGACAAGCTGTTACCTGACCATTGCGGATTGCGGAGCGAACGAAATCGCCGTTGCGCTTTTCAATGGCCAAATCAACGGATGGAGGCGGGCCGTCGGCACGGTCAAACAGATCGCGTAAGTAGATTGACTGGCCAAGATGCGTACCGTCACCACCGAGCAGGATCAGCACATCGCCATCCTGCATGCCGCCGATTTTAGCCATCTGCTTCCAATCAGGAATGAGGCCGACACCGGCAATGGTTGGGGTAGGCAGGATCGCCTGACCATTGGTTTCGTTGTAAAGCGATACGTTACCGGAAACGATCGGGAAACCGAGTGTGCGGCATGCTTCGCCGATACCTTCAATGGCTTTAACCAGCTGACCCATTACCTCCGGCTTTTCAGGATTGCCGAAGTTGAGGTTGTCGGTGGAAGCCAAAGGCTCTGCGCCAACCGCGGTCAGGTTGCGCCAGCATTCTGCAACAGCCTGCTTGCCGCCTTCAAACGGATCAGCTTCGCAATAACGCGGTGTGACGTCTGATGAGAAAGCAAGTGCTTTGGTTTCATGGCCGTCAACGCGGATCACACCGGCATCACCACCAGGAATTTGCAACGAATTGCCCTGAATGATGGTGTCGAACTGTTCGTAAACCCAGCGACGTGAAGACTGATCGGCAGAGCCTACCAGTTTCAAAAGCGCATCGGCATAATCTTCAACTTCCGGAACAGAAGCAAGGCTCAGCGGTGCATGACGACCTGGTTCTTTCCATGGACGATCATATTCAGGCGCTTCATCACCGAGTTCTTTAATCGGCAGATTAGCAACTTCAACGCCCTGATGGATGACGCGGAAGCGCAGATCATCAGTGGTTTTACCAACGATTGCGAAATCCAGACCCCATTTAACGAAAATGGCTTCTGCTTCTTCTGCCTTTTCAGGTTTCAGAACCATCAGCATGCGTTCCTGACTTTCAGAAAGCATCATTTCGTAAGCGGTCATGTTTTCTTCGCGCACAGGCACATGATCAAGTATCAGTTCGATGCCGAGGTCGCCTTTAGCGCCCATTTCAACAGCCGAACAGGTAAGACCTGCTGCACCCATATCCTGAATAGCGATAACCGCACCGGATGCCATCAGCTCAAGGCAAGCTTCAAGCAGGCATTTTTCGGTAAACGGATCACCAACCTGAACGGTTGGGCGCTTTTCTTCAATGGTTTCATCAAATTCAGCCGATGCCATTGTCGCGCCGCCAACACCGTCACGGCCGGTTTTGGCACCCAGATAAACAACCGGCAGGCCAACGCCTTCAGCTTTTGAGTAGAAAATCGCGTCGGTTTTAGCCAGTCCCGCTGCAAAAGCGTTGACGAGGATATTATCGTTATAACGCTTGTCGAAATTGACCTCACCGCCAACAGTCGGCACGCCGAATGCGTTGCCGTAACCGCCAACACCGGAAACAACACCGGAAACGAGGTGGCGGGTTTTTGGATGGGACGGCTCACCAAAGCGCAGCGCATTCATGGCTGCAACCGGACGCGCACCCATGGTGAATACGTCACGCAAAATACCGCCAACACCTGTTGCCGCGCCCTGATAAGGCTCGATATAGGACGGATGGTTGTGGCTTTCCATCTTGAAAACGATGCAGTCGCCATCGCCGATATCAACCACACCGGCGTTTTCGCCAGGACCCTGAATAACACGCGGGCCGGTTGTCGGCAGCGTACGCAGCCATTTTTTAGATGATTTGTAAGAGCAGTGCTCATTCCACATGGCAGAGAAAATGCCAAGCTCTGTATAGCTTGGTTCACGGCCGATAAGACCGAGAATGCGCTGATATTCATCCGGCTTCAGGCCGTGCGCTTCGATCAGTTCTGGCGTGATTGCCTGATTGTTTGTGATATTGGATGAGGAATTGGTCATGGAAACAGAAAACCCACCGAAAATCTAGTGTTTCAAGCGGCTTCTTTACCGCAAGATGAGGAGGAGTGCGAGTATAAAAAGCCTGAAATTCAGGCTTTACCGCGGTTTATTCAGGAACATTTTTTTTGCCCTTCAGCCCAAAGCTTTACATCATGGGCAATTTTTGAACCGACAGGTTGCCCCATCATTGGTCCGAAAACTTCAATTTTAGCCGGATTGCCTTCCGCCTGCACAACAAGCAACGGACGGGCAGTCGGGTTTTTAACCGGCACTAATAAAAAGCGCGGCCGGCCTGAAAAAGAATTAAGCTCTGCGGCCATCTTATAGACGCGGAAATCTTTTTCTTTTGATTTGAACCAGCAGGCTGTGGCCGCCTGGCTCATCATCTCCATTATCGGCAGAGCCGCTTGGGAAGATGTTAATGTCAAAGGTCCGGGGCCTGGCTTAAGGGCAGACTGGCAGGACGATAAGAACAATAAAGCTGACAGACCCAAAGCTGTAGCGAGATGAAACTTGAACAAGTGCAGGCTCCGCCAGCTTATAAGTTTTATACCAGATGCGGTCTGGCCGCGACCAAACCATCATGCATTTCGTTCCAGACGGTAGCAAGCGCATCGTCCTGACGGGCATTGGCGGCATAGGCGTCAAATTTAGGAAAATCGTCAAACAGTGTCGGGCAATTGCTGAGCTTTTTGATTGGCTCTAAGAAGAAGCGGATCGGCAGCAGCCAGCAATCAGCAAGGGTTGGATGATCGCCCAAAGCATAGGCTTCACCGGTCATGCGCTCTTCCAAAATTGCAAGGCCGCGCTTTATGACAGCAATTTGAGCATCAATTTTTTGTTGGCGATCAGCTGCATCGGCAGGCAATTTGAAGATGTTGAGAGCTGGTGTCAGCACTTCAAGTTCGGCCATACGTGCTAATAAGCGGATGAGTGCACGATCTTTAGGATCCTGCGGCAAAAGCGGCGTATCGGTAAATTTTTCTTCCAGATATTCGGCAATGATAATGGCTTCAAACAAAGCGGTGCCAGAGCCGGTCACCAGAACCGGTACGCGCTTAACCGGTGTGATGTCAGCGATCTGCTCTTGAAACGGGTAGGGCAGATCGACCAGTTTAAGCGGAATGTTTTTCAGATAAGCAGTGGCGCGGATTGCCGCTGCATAAGGAGAAAGAGGCCGGGAATAGAGTTTCATGGGTCGCAATCTCCTTGATGCTTAAGCGCTTTAATGGTGAGTTTTAACGCTCACACCGTTTCAAACGAAAACAAGTTTATCTGAGCTGAAAGACGGTTTACGTCAATCAGGCAGCCAGTCCGAGGGCACCCGCAAATAATGCACGTCCGTCATTACCGCCATGTGCTGCTTCAATCAGGTTTTCGGGATGCGGCATCATGCCGAGCACGTTGCCGCGTTCGTTCATAATACCTGCGATATTATTAACAGAGCCGTTCGGGTTTGTGCCTTCCGCATAGCGGAACAGAACCTGACCATTGTCTTCCAGGCGCTTCAATGTTTCTGCGTCAGCAAAATAATTGCCATCATGATGCGCTACCGGGCAACGGATAATCTGGCCTTGCTGATAGCCGCGGGTGAAGGCTGAAGTGTTATTGGCAACTTCGAGTTTGACTTCACGGCAGACAAATTTCAGCGATGTGTTGCGCATCAATGCACCGGGCAGCAGACCTGCTTCGAGCAGAATCTGGAAGCCGTTGCACACGCCCATAACCTTGACGCCTTTTTCAGCTTTTTCACGTACAGCCTGCATAACAGGCATGCGTGCAGCAATGGCGCCGCAACGCAGATAGTCACCATAAGAAAAGCCGCCCGGAATGACGATGAGATCAACATCATCAGGGATGCTGGTATCAGTCTGCCAGACAGTGACAGGCGCCTGACCGGAGATCTTTGTTAAAGCGGCAATCATATCGCGGTCGCGATTGAGGCCCGGAAGGAGAATGACAGCGGATTTCATGACACCAATCGTCCTATTGTTCATATAACAAAAGTGAAAAGACCGGCTTGAGGCGCACCTCAAGCGATCTTATCAATGGTCAGAGAATAGTGATACTATAATCTTCGATGACGGTATTGGCGAGAAGCTTTTCGCACATTGCCGTGAGGTTGGCTTCTGCGGCAACTTTATCACTGCCTTCCAGCTCAACATCAAAAACCTTGCCCTGACGGACAGAGTTGACGCCATCAAAACCAAGGCTGCCTAATGCGCCAACAATTGCTTTGCCCTGAGGGTCGAGAACGCCGTTTTTCAATGTAACGGTGACACGTGCTTTGATCACTGTTTTATCCTGTAAAAAAGATTGCCGTAAAAGCTGTTTTAGAAATCATAGAGCCCGCCTGATTTTGTCAAGGCGGGCTTTATGAGATTTTTATTTCACCAGAACGGGGCCGGTCGGACGGCTTGGCTCATTTTCATTCATGATGCCAAGGCGGCGGGCGACTTCCTGATAGGCTTCAACCAAGCCACCCATATCGCGGCGGAATCGGTCTTTGTCCATCTTTTCATTGGTGTTGATATCCCAAAGACGGGCGGAATCCGGTGAGATTTCGTCCGCAATGACGATGCGCATCATGTCGCCTTCCCACAGGCGGCCACATTCGATCTTGAAGTCCACCAGCTGAATGCCGATGCCAAGAAACAAGCCGGTGAGAAAATCATTGGCGCGGATCGCCAGCGTCATAATGTCATCAAGCTCTTGCGGGCTTGCCCAGCCAAAAGCGGTAATGTGTTCTTCCGATACCATCGGATCATCAAGCGCATCGGCTTTATAATAGAATTCGACGATTGAGCGCGGTAAAATGGTGCCTTCTTCAAGGCCGAGACGTTTGGCCAGAGAGCCAGCCGCCACATTGCGCACCACCACTTCCAAAGGAACGATTTCAACTTCCCTGATCAGCTGCTCACGCATATTGAGGCGCTTGATAAAATGGGTAGGAATGTTGATCCGGTTCAAAAGCTGAAAAATATGCTCGGAAATACGATTGTTCAGCACACCTTTGCCATCAATAACTTCGTGTTTCTTGTTATTGAACGCAGTGGCATCATCTTTGAAAAACTGGATGAGAGTACCTGGCTCAGGTCCTTCATAAAGAATCTTGGCCTTACCCTCGTAAATACGGCGGCGACGGTTCATGGTTTTTCCCGGATATGGAAATCTGTGATGCGCGGGTTATAACTTCCGCAGTGTATGCGCGCTACCTATAGCAAATTAGCCATTTTAACAATGGCGCATTAAGCGGATTGTTAAAATTTTATGAATGGGCGGTGATCTGTCGCGTGAAATAGCCTTGTCACAGACTATGCCACTTTGTTTTACGTGATAAATCAGGCAGGCTATATAGATGTAAAATGTGACATTAAGGGGCTTCATGTTTTTCAGTTTGTCCAAAATTATCTGGCTATTCATGCAGCCCTTGTCGGTGTTGCTGGTTTTATGCCTTTTTTGTGTTGGCGCTATCTATCTCGGTTGGAAGATTTTGGCGATCACATCCGTCTTAATGGCTTGTTTTATCATTCTGTTATGCGGTTTTACCACTTTGGGCTCGGTGCTGCTCAATCCATTGGAGGAGCGCTTCCAGCGACCACACAAACTGCCTGAAAGCATTGATGGCATTATTGTTCTTGGTGGATATATGAGCGGCGAGATCAATGCGGCGCGCGGCGGCACGGAATTAAACAGCGCCGGAGACCGTATTGTGGAGACCATGCGCCTTGCCAAGATTTATTCAAAAGCAAAAATTGTGGTATCAGGTGGCGAGGGCTCTTATTTTAATAAGTCAAAACCGGATGCCGAGAGTACGCGTGAGCTTTTTAATGCTTTTCAAGTGGATGATGGCAATGTGATCTATGAAGCGCAATCACGCAATACAATTGAAAATGCGCAAATGACCCGTGATTTGGTCAAGCCGGAGAAAGGGCAAAACTGGCTCTTGATCACCTCAGCCTATCATATGCCGCGTTCGGTCGGTGTCTTTAGGAAAGCCGGTTTTGATGTGATCGCATGGCCGGTGGATTATAAAACTGTGCCGGACACGCAATTTCATTTCTATTTTCAAAATGCCAATGAAGCTTTTTCGCGCAGCTCGACCGCATTTCATGAATGGCTTGGATTGGTTATTTATTGGTGGAACGGCAGGATTGATCACCTGTTCCCTGAGCCGTAAAGGGCTTGTTTTTGTCGTAATAATTACAGTTTTATTAATGTGGATTTAAGATTAAGTATCTGATTTTATTGAGGTGATATTTGTCAATTCATGTTTGTGCATAGCTTGCGCCACATTTATGCCTTAAAGAGTGATTGCGTAAAATTGACGCTCGTTCTATAGAGAGAACAGAAGTTTTATTAGCAGAAAAGATGCGCATAAAAATGGACGAAACTGTTCAAAAATCGTGCTGAGGCATTGCTCTTTGGGGTGCCGTAGCTTTGATGTCAGTTATTATTTTGGCCTATTTATTTTCAGTTTAAGTTTTTCATAAAAGCGGGCGCTTAGCATTTGATTGCAGCGCCCGCTTTTTTGTGTCCTGTTTTAAGTGTTGTGGCATGATGGCTGCCAAATAATCGAATCGCTTCGAAGATATCTTTATTAATAAATGATAAATCTGTGAGTTTGCGTCTTGTCTGGCCGCTAAGGGATTCTCAAATCGTTAATAGTTCGTTACTTTAGTCCGATAAGATTCGCTTCTCCGGCGAGAATATGGGATACAAAGACTATGGCACAGGCATCAAGCGCGGCTCGTGAGCCTTCAATGGAAGAAATCCTCGCTTCTATCCGTCGTATTATCGAGGATAGCGATGTGACACGGCAGGGTGTGGCGGACGTAGTACAGGCAGAAAAACCTGTACTGCGCAGCGAACCGGTTAGTCGTGGTGAGGTTGCCCCGTTTCGTCGTCCCAATGTGGAGGCGGTTGAAGCTTTTGCGTCAAATTCTGTGCAGGAAGAAGAGCCTGCATCTATATCAGCAACTATTTCATCCGCATCACGTAACTTTGAGCGCCCTTTATTGCAGGAAAAAGCTGCTGCAGCGCCAGCCTCGAAGCCCGAAACTTTACGCAGCTCGGTGATTTCAGCCGTGTCTGCTGCTATTGAACAACCTGAAGAGACTGACACGGATGCTCCTGTGTTTCATAGCGATATGAGCCTGCGCGGCGCTTTCGATGTGGAACAGGGGACTGCTGACTATGTAGCAGTTAAGCCGGTTCCGGCTAATGATGCATCAATGGATGTTGATATGACTGTTACCGCACAGCCTGAAAAGAGTGCTGATGCTGCTGATTTCAATGTCAGAGAGAAAGTCGAACAGAGCGTGGAAAATGATATCCATAAGATTATCTCGGAAATGATGGAGAAACAGCCGGAAGCGGCTCCTGAAGAAGCGGCAGCTAAGCCAGCCGCACCTTTGGCATCGGCTTCCACCAAGCAGCAGGTTTCGGCTTCTTTTGAACAATTGTCAGAAGCTGTGCGTCAGGAGCGTATTCGCTCGCTGGAAGAGCAGGCAGAAGCGCTCTTGCGTCCGATGCTGCAAAACTGGCTGGATGAGAACCTGCCAAGCATGGTTGAGCGTCTCGTGCGTGAAGAAATTGAGCGCATGGTTCGCGGTGATCAGTACTGATTTATAAAGATAAGTTGGAATGCGCTAATCCCGTCATTATATATGGCGGGATTATTGTTTTTTGACACAAAACCCATGGGGGTTTAAGAGGTCAATCAAAGTGACTCTCATTTAGGCTTGATTATTGAGTGAAGGCGGCAAACTGCTGAATTAATCTTCATTCTTTGCACAACGACCGGACAGTTTGATGCTAGAAAAAACATATGATGCAGCGGCAACAGAGCCGAAAATTGCTGAGCGATGGGAAGAGGCAGGCGCGTTTAAAGCGGGTGCCGGTGCTAAGGAAGGCGCGGAGCCGTTTACAATCGTTATTCCGCCGCCAAATGTCACCGGTTCTTTGCATATGGGCCATGCGCTGAACAATACGATTCAGGATATTCTGGTTCGTTTTGAACGTATGCGCGGCAAAAACGTGCTGTGGCAGCCAGGCTTCGATCATGCGGGTATTGCAACCCAGATGGTTGTCGAGCGTCAGCTGGCCGAACGTAAAGAACCGAACCGTCATGCGATGGGACGTGAAAAATTCGTTGAACGCATCTGGCAGTGGAAGAATGAATCCGGTGGCATGATTTCCAATCAGCTGCGCCGTCTTGGTGCATCTTGCGATTGGTCGCGTGAACGCTTCACCATGGATGAAGGTCTTTCCAAAGCGGTTCTGGAAGTGTTTGTAACCCTTCACCGCGAAGGCTTGATTTATAAAGACAAGCGTCTGGTTAACTGGGACCCGAAATTGCTGACGGCGATTTCTGATCTGGAAGTTGAACAGCGCGAGATTAAAGGTAATTTGTGGCACTTCCGCTATCCGCTGGAAGGTGTGACCTTTAACGCCGAAGATCCAAGCACTTATATTGTTGTTGCCACAACGCGTCCTGAAACCATGCTGGGCGATAGCGGTGTTGCCGTTAATCCGGAAGATGAGCGCTATCAGGCTCGTATAGGCAAGTCCGTTATTCTGCCGCTGGTTGGCCGTGCTATTCCGATTGTTGGTGATGATTATGCTGATCCGGAAGCCGGTTCCGGTGCGGTTAAAATTACGCCTGCGCATGATTTCAACGACTTTGAAGTTGGCAAACGCAATGATCTGCGCAAAATCAACATCATGGCGCCTGATGCCACCATCTGCCTGAAAGATAATGAAGAGTTTCTGGCGGGTGTGGCTGCCAGCGCTGAGCTTGATGCATTGATTGCTGAGCTTGATGGTCAGGACAGATTTGCTGTTCGCAAAGCCATTGTCGCCAAGATGGAAGAGGGTGGTTATCTCGAGAAAATCGAAGAGCACACCCATATGGTTCCGCATGGCGACCGTGGCGGCGTGCCGATTGAGCCGCTTTTGACCGACCAATGGTATGTCAATGCTGCCGAAATGGCTAAGCCTGCGATCGACAGCGTTCGTGAAGGCCGCACTGCGATTGTACCAAAAACATGGGAAAAGACATATTATGACTGGATGGAAAACATTCAGCCATGGTGCATTTCCCGCCAATTGTGGTGGGGACACCAGATCCCTGCATGGTATGGCCCGGATGGCGAAATCTTCGTTGAGAAAAGCGAAGCGGAGGCTTTGGCTTCGGCAGAAAAGCATTATGGCAAGCCGACTGAACTGACCCGTGATCCGGATGTTCTGGACACATGGTTCTCATCTGCTTTGTGGCCATTCTCGACCCTTGGCTGGCCTGACAAAACACCGGAGCTGGAAACCTATTACCAGACCGACGTTTTGGTGACCGGTTTTGACATTATCTTCTTCTGGGTTGCCAGAATGATGATGATGGGGCTTCATTTCATGGATGAAGAGCCGTTCCACACCGTTTATGTTCATGCGCTGGTGCGTGATAAAAACGGCGCGAAAATGTCGAAGTCCAAAGGCAATGTCATTGATCCGCTGGAACTGATTGACGAATATGGTGCGGATGCGCTGCGCTTTACGCTGGCTATTATGGCGGCACAGGGACGTGATGTTAAGCTCGATCCTGCGCGTATTGCCGGTTACCGCAATTTCGGCACCAAGCTGTGGAATGCGACCCGTTTTGCGCAGATGAACGGCGTGAAGCACGATCCGAATTTCAAGCCGGAACAGGCAAAACTGGCGGTTAACCGTTGGATTTTGACTGAGCTGACACAGGCCGCTAACGCCATCACTGCCGGCATTACCAGCTATCGCTTCAATGAAGCGGCTTCTGCTGCCTATCGCTTTGTCTGGAACCAGTTCTGTGACTGGTATCTGGAATTGCTTAAACCCATTTTCATGGGCGATGATGAAGCTGAAAAAGCGGAAGCGCAGGCCTGTGCGGCTTATTGCCTGGATGAGATCTATCGTCTGCTGCATCCGTTTATGCCGTTCATGACAGAAGAGCTTTGGGCTCTGACCGCTGGTGAAGGCGAAAAGCGTGACAGCGTTTTGGCTTTGGCTCAGTGGCCGGAACTGTCTTTTGAAGATAATGAAGCTGCAACCGATGTTAACTGGCTGATTGATCTGGTAAACGGTATCCGTTCGGTTCGCTCTGAAATGAACGTGCCGCCATCAGCTAAGGCACCATTGACGGTTCTGGAAGCAAGCGCTCAGACCAAAGAGCGTTTTGAGCGTCATGATGCGGCAATCAAACGTCTGGCACGCGTGGAAAATGTTGAATTTTCTGATGCAGCTCCAAAAGGTTCAGCACAACTGGTTATCGGTGAAGCAACGGCATGTATGCCGCTGGGCAGCCTGATTGACCTGAGTGCGGAAACTGCGCGTCTGACAAAAGAAGCCGGTAAAATTGATGCAGAAATGCAGAAGATCAATGCCAAGCTTTCGAATGAAAAATTTGTTGCCAATGCACGTGAAGACGTGGTGGCAGCAGAACGTGCCCGTCTTGTTGAATTGCAGGAAGCCGCAGAAAAAGTGGCATTGGCACAAAAGCGTATTCAGGAAGCCGGATAAGCTGATCTGAAACTTTAAAACGCCCGCGATGCAACTTTGTGTAATTGCATCGCGGGTATTTTTTTGTCTATTTTTAATTATTGATTTTAATCCGTTGTTTTAATTGTGTGATTTATTGCCTCATCTACAACTAAAGTTTGAAATTGATCACTGGATCATTCATGGTGTACTGGGGAATTTATGAAAACTGGCATATTGCGGAATAGAGCCGCAGGGGAAAAATGCGCGTGAAAATAAAAAAAGCTACAAAGTTTTCGTGTGTTTTGACTGCTGCTCTGATGGGTGGAACCTACTTTGCGCAAGCGGGTGGCTTTGAGCGTAGTTCGCAGGATTTTGACATTCTGTTTGAAGCAGGCAATCAGATTGAAAGTGCGGCGACTTTCGTTCTGCCGCAACGAAAACTTAAAAATATTCGTCCTATTGCACCGGAATTACACTCGGCGCCGGTTACAAAAGATAGCGTCAATGAGGGGAAATCTTATTGGGTGCCCAAAATTTCGGCACGTTTCCAGCTTGCTGATAATGTTGCTTGCGCAGCGCAATATCGTCAGCCCTGGGGCATCACGATGGATGTCGGTAGCGATACTTTGCGCCGCTATAGTTCGATTGAGTAAGAAATATCATCGCATGATCTTGGGCTTAATTGCTCATACCAATTGGCGGTTGGCGAGGGCAGCTTTGTCCGCTTGCTTGGGGGCCTGAGCTATCAGGAGCTCAGCGGTTATCAAACCAAAATGTTGCCCAATCAGGCAATCGCTACTCTGGATGTTGGCGGCCGGTCATGGGGCTGGCGTTTGGGTGCAGCTTATGAGGTGCCGGAAATCGCCTTACGCGCCAGCGTGGTTTATCAATCCAAGGTCAAATATGATTTGGGCGGTACGATTGAGGGCGTGATACCTCAGGCACTGAATATTGGTTCTGATGTAAGCTTGCCACAATCTGTCGAGTTCAAATTTCAAACCGGTATTGCGCCTGACTGGATCGCAATGGCCTCGGTGAAGTGGACGGACTGGAAGAGTATTCAAGTTGTGCCCTTCGCATTGACGGATGCTATTCCGGCCTATGGACTTGCCAGCGGACGGGTAATGAGTTCGCTTGATCTTTATTTCCGTGATGGCTGGACTGTAAGCGGTGGTGTCGGGCACAAATTCAACGATCAATGGTCGGGCGCGGCAACGCTGACATGGGACAGAGGCACAACAACCGGCTGGACATCGCAGACCGATGTCTGGTTACTGGGTGCCGGTGCCAATTACAAAGCCAATGATCATCTGGATATCAAACTCGCAGGTGCATTGGGCTTTTTAACGTCAGGTACATTCCGTGATAAGGTCAGCACCAGTGAGTTTGGTACCGATCTGGTCAAAGGTTTTACAGTTGCAGCCAAGCTTAAATTTTAAAATTTTTTGCGCTCATGCAGATAGTAAAAAGCCTCCGGTTTCATCAACCGGAGGCTTTTTCTTATTGGAAAGCATAAAGCTTACTGTGCTGGCTTTGGCGCTTCTTCAGTAGCAGGAGCTGCCGCCTTCATCTGTTCGTTCAAAGTGTTGCCAACGGCTTCGGTCAGGTCGCGGGCAATGCCGTTCTGCCAGATGCCGGCAGCTTTCAGCACTTCACGGGTGACAATCGGGCCTTCGGCAATCAGCTTCTTGCCGCTTTCTGAATTGTAGAAAGTTGCAATGGCTTCAAGATCAGCCTGAGAGAACGAATTTGCATAAGCGCGGGCAGCTTCGGTTTCGAGATCCGCACGGCGTGCTGCCAAAGCAATTGCCTTATCATCAACGGTTTTGGTGATGAGAGCTTCAAGATTTGGATCTTTCTGGATCAGCTCAGCTTTGAGAGCTGCTGCTGCCTGAGGCAGAATGCCATCGAACTGTTCAGTTGCGCCAATGGCAGCAATCGCAGAACGTGCAGCATTCAGATGTGCTTCTGAAACGTCCTGAGCATTTGCGCCTTGCAAACCTGCCAGAAGACCAAGTGCAGCCAAAGGCGCAATCAGACGGTGTAAGCCTGTTGTCTGGTTCATAAGGTCGTCACTCCGTAATTTAAATTTTTGACGGTTTAATTGTCCGGATACCATCAGCGCCCGCTATAATAGTGGTTTCCGAAAGTCCGATGAAAAGTCCGTGCTCAACAACACCCGGAATGGCGAAGAGAGCGTCTGATAATGCTTTTGAATCGGGAATGCGGCCAAAATTTGCATCAATGATGTAATGACCGCCATCAGTCACAAAAGTTTTTCCGTCTTTTTGACGAAGAACCAATGCTCCGCTCAAACCAAGCTTGTCGGCAGCCTTTTGGATGGCGCGCGTGGTGGCGCCCAGACCAAAACTGTTGACTTCAATCGGTAGCGGGAAGCGTCCCAATGTGTCAACCAGCTTGCTTTCATCCGCAATGACAATCATAGCATCAGAAGCTGCTGCCACGATTTTCTCGCGAAGCAATGCCCCGCCGCCGCCTTTGATAAGGGTGAGGGCAGGGTCAACTTCATCAGCACCATCGATTGTCAGGTCAAGATGCGGTGTTTCTTCCAGCGTGGTGAGCGGAATATTCAGCTCTTTGCAAAGTGCAGCTGTGCGCTCTGAAGTCGGCACGCCGATGACTTTAAATCCGTTGGCGGTTTTTTCACCCAGCAGACGAACAAATTCTTCTGCGGTTGAACCCGTGCCGATTCCAAGACGCATACCATCTTTGACATGTGTCAAAGCTTCAGCTGCGGCCGCGATCTTAAGTCGACGGGCTTCATCCATAGTTACATTCCTTTTGAGAGCTGCCCTTTTTGAGAGCTATAAGGATTCTTGATGTTTCGAGCCTTACATTTAGCATGGACTGCTTAAGAGACAAAAGCACATATTCATTTTGTTTTGAAAATGCTTATCGAAGTTTTTAAAAACCAGACGGTATTTGAATGATCGCAACTGAATTTCTCTATAATAGAAGTGAAAACCGGATTTTATCTTTTTATTTGCCAACATTGGTTAATGGGAACGAATCCTGCTTGAGAGCAGGGCGCGCATCGGCTAGGCATAGAAAAGATTTTTGACCACACTATCGGATATATGAATGTTGAAACCTATAATAGTCTTTGACCTTGACGGCACTTTGGTCGACACGGCAACAGATCTTCTGGACAGTCTCAATCATTGTCTTGATGTGGGCGGATTAAAGCAAGCTGATCCGGTTTCTTTGCGCCGTTATGTGGGCTTGGGCGCACGGGTGATGATTGAGCGCGCATATCAGGCGCAGCAAACACAATTGAAGTCGGATCAATTGGATGCACTGGTTGCGGTTTTTCTTGAGCATTATGCACAAAATATGCCGGGCAAGGCTCGTATTTTTGACGGCGCTATCGAAGCGTTGGATCGATTTGCCAGCCGAGGCTATTTGTTGGCCATCTGCACCAATAAATTTGAAGGTTTAGCGGTCAAATTATTAGACGGACTCAATTTGTCGGATCGCTTTGGTGCGATTAGTGGCTCAGACAGTTTTGCATTCCGCAAGCCTGATCCGCGTCATTTGACGCAAACTATTGCGGCCGCAGGCGGTGATGCCGACCGTGCGGTGATGATTGGTGACAGCCGCACCGATATTGATACGGCCAAAGCTGCCGGTATCCCTGTTGTAGCAGTGGATTTTGGCTATACGGATGTGCCGGTTAATGTTTTAGGTCCAAGCCGGATTATTTCGCATTATGACGAGCTGACCATTTCAATGGTTGAGCAGCTGACCGGCGCGGTGATGCCGCGCTGAGTGCAGGCATTTTTTTGATTATGGTCGCAGCTTAAAAAGTGGCATAAAAAAAGAGGCGTTTCAAACGCCTCTTTTTTTATGCGATTGTCGCTTCAAGCTTAGTTACCAGCTTTAGCTTTGTCCTGTTCAGCCTTCATCTTGGCTTCAAACTCTTTCTGACGTTTTTGAACTGCATCCTGCAATTCTTTCTGACGTGCTTCGAGTTCGTTCTGCTGCAGACCTGGACCGGTCAGCGCATCGGAGAAACCGGTAAGCGAAACAGAAATCGGGTTTGGCTGATTCTGGAAGTTGACCGAAGTCAGAACCATTTTGCCGCCTTTTTTGAATGAATTTACCAATTCATCGGTTAAAGGTGCTTCAGCGATACAACGATCCGGGAAGCAGATGCCATATTCGACTTTAACAGCTTTGTTATTGTCGATCTGGAGGCCGACGCCGGCAGGAATCAAGCGACCGGTCGGAACCGAAACCTGGAAGATTTTGCGGTTAATCTTACCTTTGATTTCGATCAGATTAACTGCGGTCAGCAGCTGGCCGGAATCAGCAGTTACGATATTCTGCGTGTTGCAGATGTCGTTATCTTCCTGCTTTGAGCACACTTTGAACCAGCCTTGAGGAGGCTGCTGTGCAGAGGCCGGCATGGATGAAGCTGCAAGCAAAGCGAACACGCCAGCCAGTGCAGATGAGGCCGCGATCGTCTTTTTGCTGGACATGATCAACAGGTTCCTTTCAATGCTTTTGTTTTGGGCTGTTACACCCGGTTACCCCTTACAGGGCGGTCTGCTATTGCTTAAACATCTGCAAACTCAATTGTTTAAAAATGCGGCGAGAGCGTGACCAATATGCTTAATGTTGTGTTACACTGACTTATCTGTGTAATCCAGAGGCCGTTCAAGCACAATTCATTGCAATTGTTAAAAAAATCACATTCGTTTGCGAATGTCACTCTATTGACACGCTTTATAAAGACCAAAAGCCTTAACTTATGCATGATTATTTACGAATCGTTCCGTCGAAAAAGAACTGCCGGAACTCATGTCGGGTGAATTTGATGATGATAAAAACGATAACTTATTCCGCTCTGCTGACGGCGGCTGTCTCATTGAATTTGACTACATTGGCGAGAGCCGAGCCATCCCATTCGCTTGCGATGCATGGGACAGCGGCATTGCCAAGTGATTACCCGAATTTTCCTTATGTGAACCCTGATGCGCCAAAGGGCGGGCAGGTCAAATATGGTGTTGTCGGTACTTTCGACAGCCTCAATCCGTTTGTTTTGAAAAGTATGCGCACCACGGCACGCGGCCTGTTTTTGGACGGTGATTTTGGCAATCTGGTGTTTGAAAGCCTGATGCAGCGTTCACGCGATGAAGCTTTTGCGCTTTACGGGCTTTTGGCCGAAACCGTGGAGACGGATGAAGAGCGGCATTGGGTGGAATTTACGCTGAACCCGCAAGCAAAATGGTCGGATGGCGAGCCGGTGACGGTGGAAGATGTTATTTTTACCTATCAACTGCTTAACGATAAAGGGCGCCCTCCTTACAGCAGCCGAATGAGTCGTATCGAGAAGATTGAAAAAACAGGTGAGCGTAAAGTTCGCTTTACCTTCAATGACAAGTCCGATCGGGAGTTTCCGTTGCTGGTGGCATCGACTATGCCGGTTTTGCCCAAACACGCCATTGATGTGGATAGTTTCGGTAATGCTTCATTAAAGGCGCCTGTCGGTAGTGGCCCTTATAAGGTTGCACATGTTTCGCCAGGGCAGTCGATTATCTATGAGCGTGATCCCGATTATTGGGCGAAAGATTTGCCGGTTAAGCGCGGTTTTGATAATTTCGATAAAATCAGTATTGAATATTTCCGCAATGAAACGGCGATGTTTGAGGCGTTCAAAAAAGGTGCTGTCGATGTTTTTCTGGAGGGGAATCCTACCCGATGGCAGACATCTTATAATTTTCCGGCCGTGAATGACGGGCGTATTATCAAAGCCGGCTTTACGCGCGGTATTCCGGTTAATTTGTTAGGATTTACCTTTAATACACGGCGCGAAATTTTTGCAGACCCTAAGGTACGTCATGCTTTAAGCCTGTTATTTGATTTTGAATGGGCAAATCGAAGCCTGTTTTCAAATCATTATAAACGAACGGAAGGCTATTGGTTTGGCTCCGATCTCTCGGCGGCAGGTGTGAAGGCAGATGAACGCGAACGGGCATTGCTGGCACCATTTTCCAATGCAGTGCGCAGCGATGTGCTGGAAGGTAAATGGAACGCTTCAAGAACCGATGGCAGTGGACATGATCGTAAGCTTGTTCGCGAAGCCATGCGACTGTTGAAAAAAGCCGGCTATCGTTTTGAAAACGGTAAAGCGATTGACAAAAATGGCAAGGTTTTTGAATTTGAAATTATGACCCGTTCAGTAGATGAGGAAAAAGTCTCGCTTGCTTTTAAGCGTAATCTGGAGCGGCTTGGTATTCAGGTGGTTGTGCGCACGGTTGATGATGCGCAATATCAACACCGGATGCAGACTTTTGACTACGACATGCTGTTGGGCGCGCTGACAGGTACTTTATCACCCGGTAATGAGCAGTGGAACCGCTGGGGCAGTGCATCGCGTGATGCACAAGGCAGTTTCAACTATGCCGGTGCCGCCAGTCCGGCTATTGATGCGATGATTGAGGCCATGCTTGCCGCGCGTGAACAGGAGGATTTTGTCAGTGCTGTACGCGCTATGGATCGTGTGCTGATCTCGGGCGATTATTACATTCCGCTTTATCATTTGCCGCAGCAATTGGTGGCGCATTGGGCGCGGATCAAATATCCGGAAAAAACATCACTGTTTGGCTATCAGCTGCCTGCATGGTGGGCCGAGGATGCGCAGAAATAGAGGATGCGCAGAAATAAATGATGTAAATGAAAAGGCCTTGGAAGGATATTTCCAAGGCCTTTTTTTAATTAGCGATCAGCGATTTGACGCCGTCGGCTACAAATTGCACCGCAAGGGCTGCGAGAATGACACCGAGAAGTCGGGTGAGGATTGAGCGGCCGGTTTCGCCTAAGAAACGATCCACACGCTCAGCCAACAAAAGTGTGACATAGGTAATCGCCATACAGGCAAGAATGACCAGAATGAGCATAGAACGCTCGACGGGCGCATGAAGACCGTCTGAGAGCAGGATGACAGCCGAAATAGCGCCGGGGCCTGCAATGAGCGGAATAGCGAGCGGGAAGGCGGCGATGTTGTGGATGTGATCTTTGGTGATGGCAACTTCGGCGCTTTTTTCTTTGCGCTCGGTGCGTTTTTCAAAAATCATTTCAAACGCAATCCAGAACAGAAGCAGGCCACCGGCAACACGGAACGCTCCGATGCTGATGCCAAAGAGGCTCATGATCTGTGCGCCTGCAATGGCAAAGATGGTGAGCAGGATGAAGCCGATAATGGTTGCGCGTTTGGCAACCTGATTGCGTGCCTGCCGGTTCATGCCCGGCGTCAGCGCTAAAAACAGCGGTGCTAATCCTGGTGGGTCAATTGTTACAAGCAGCGTGACCAGAGCACTCAAAATGGCGTCAATGAAACCCATGCGGTTTTAGTCCTCCGGTTGAAGTCACGACTCAAATTGTTATAGTAACGCTTATGTTAGCTTAGTTGCCGCCTCAGGTCGATGAACTGCCTTTTCGACTATAGAATGAAGTTTGGACATATCCTGTGGAAAGGTGATTGGCGCATAACTTCTTGTGCAGGGGTTGAATTGTGAATATCTTTCAAAGTGTTGAATTTCATTCACATTTCAGCAAGTGCAAAAAGCTGGTAAATTGGTGTTTTGCGAGTTTTTCCTATATAAGTTGTGTTTACCGATTCTGTTAAGAAAGACCTTTGAATAGTGTCAAATCTAACTCCGCCACCCGGTTCAGATGATGCCAATGGTCCAATTGGGCCGAGCGGTATTGAACCGATTTCAATCGTTGAGGAAATGCAGCGTTCCTATCTCGATTACGCAATGAGCGTTATCGTGAGTCGCGCGCTTCCTGATGTGCGCGACGGGCTGAAGCCTGTTCATCGTCGTATTATGCATGCGATGAATGAAATGGGGCTCGCCTGGAACAAACCATATCGTAAATCCGCCGGTGTCGTCGGTGAGGTTATGGGTAAGTATCACCCGCATGGTGATGCTTCTATCTATGACGCACTCGTACGTATGGCGCAGGATTTCTCGCTCCGCGAACCGTTGATCAACGGGCAGGGGAACTTTGGTTCCATTGACGGTGATCCGCCGGCTGCGATGCGTTATACCGAGTGCCGTCTGCAAAAAGTTTCTGAATATTTGCTGGCCGATATCGATAAAGATACGGTTGATTTTCAGGATAACTATGATGGCCGCGAACACGAACCACGCGTTCTGCCAGCCCGTTTTCCAAACCTTCTGGTAAACGGTTCCGGCGGTATTGCTGTTGGTATGGCGACCAATATTCCGCCGCACAATCTGGGCGAAATTATCGATGGCTGCGTTGCGCTGATCGATAATCCGGAAATCAGCCTTGAAGAAATGATGGAAATCATTCCGGGCCCTGATTTCCCGACCGGCGGTATCATTCTTGGTCGCTCCGGTATTCATTCAGCCTATAGCACAGGCCGCGGCTCTGTGATCATGCGTGGTCGCACCGCTATCGAGCCGATGCGCGGTGACCGCGAGGCCATTATCATCACTGAAGTTCCTTATCAGGTGAATAAGGCTTCGATGATTGAGAAAATGGCTGAATTGGTGCGCGATAAGCGTATCGAAGGCATTTCCGATCTGCGTGACGAATCTGACCGTGACGGCTACCGCGTTGTGGTGGAGCTGAAGCGCGATGCTGTTGCCGATGTGGTGCTGAACCAGTTGTTCCGTTACACCCCGCTGCAAACGTCATTTGGCTGCAACATGGTTGCGCTGAATGGTGGTAAGCCGGAACTGATGGTGCTGCTTGATATGCTGCGCGCATTTGTGGCCTTCCGTGAGGAAGTTGTCACCCGCCGCACCAAGTTCCTGCTCAATAAAGCCCGCGAACGCGCCCATGTCTTGGTTGGTTTGGCGATTGCCGTTGCCAATATTGACGAGATTATTGCGCTGATCCGCCGTGCGCCGGATCCGACAACTGCACGTGAGCAGTTGATGGAACGCCGCTGGCCTGCGGCTGATGTGGCGCCATTGATCCGTTTGATCGATGATCCGCGTCATAAGATCAATGAAGACAGCACTTACAATCTGTCGGAAGAGCAGGCGCGTGCAATTCTTGAATTGCGCTTGCAGCGTCTGACCGCATTGGGTCGTGATGAAATTGCTGATGAACTGAACAAAATCGGCGAAGAAATCCGCGATTATCTCGACATTCTGGCCTCGCGTGAGCGCGTGATGACCATTGTCAAGGATGAGCTCAAGGCTGTTCATGACGAATTTGCCACTCCACGCCGCACCGAGCTTGGTGCCGGTGGCGCTGAAATGGACGATGAAGACCTGATCGCGCGTGAAGATATGGTGGTGACTGTCAGTCACGCCGGTTATATCAAGCGCGTGCCATTGGCCACTTACCGTGCGCAGCGTCGTGGCGGAAAGGGTCGCTCCGGCATGACAACGCGCGATGAAGATTCGGTCACACGTCTCTTCGTTGCCAATACGCATACGCCTGTTCTTTTCTTCTCTTCACGCGGTATCGTTTATAAAGAGAAGGTCTGGCGCTTGCCGATCGGTACGCCGCAATCACGCGGTAAAGCGCTGATCAATATGCTGCCATTGCAGCAGGGCGAGCGTATCACCACCATTATGCCATTGCCTGAGGATGAAGATTCATGGGCAAATCTGGACGTGATGTTTGCAACCACGCGCGGTACTGTGCGTCGTAACAAGCTGAGCGACTTTGTGCAGGTCAATCGCAATGGTAAAATTGCGATGAAGCTGGAAGATGACGGCGACGAAATCCTCTCAGTCGATACCTGTACCGAATTTGATGATGTGCTTCTGACAGCGGCTGGCGGCCAGTGTATCCGCTTCCCAGTCACGGATGTGCGTGTCTTTGCCGGACGTAATTCGATCGGTGTTCGTGGTATCAATATGGCTGAGGGCGATCGCATTATTTCGATGGCAATTCTTGGTCACGTCGATGCAACGCCGGCTGAGCGTACTGCCTATCTGAAACGTGTTACTGCGGAACGCAGAAATGCGGCCGGTGATGATATTGAGGATGTGGTGGATACACTGGAAGAAGCAGTCGAAGATGCTGAACTCAGTGATGAGCGCTTTGAGGAGCTGAAAGCCCGCGAGCAGACTGTTTTGACAGTCAGTGAGTTTGGTTACGGCAAGCGTTCTTCGTCTTATGAATTCCGTATCTCAGGCCGTGGCGGTAAGGGTATCCGCGCTACCGATACTTCAAAGACGGATGAAATCGGCAAGCTGATTGCTCTGTTCCCGGTCGAGCCAAGCGATCAGATCCTGTTGGTTTCTGATGGCGGGCAGCTGATCCGCGTACCGGTTGAAGGTATTCGTATTGCCGGACGTTCTACTAAGGGTGTGACGATTTTCAACACAGCCGATGGTGAGAAAGTCGTTTCTGTCGAGCGTATTTCTGAAACGGAAAGCGACGAGGAAGACGAGGGCGATGTTGCGGTTCAAGGTGAGGGGGACGCGCAGGCAAGTGCTCCCGAAGCCTCTGAGCCTGCGCCGGACGCCGAATAAAAAATTAACTAAAAAAGAAGGGCGGTGCTTTAAAAGCGCCGCCCTTTTTAAATGCCAAGACTGGAGGGAATTGGCCTTCATCGGAGAGGGAATCTTATCAATTCAAGTGAATTGAATTTTATATAATTCATTTATATCAGTTACTTAATCACGTTTTCTTATAAAGTGATTTAGGCTTTGTAAGGTTGAGGGTGATGGTCGCGATTTTGCTGCGACGGATAAAAGTCAGCATTAAAAATGCGAGTTTTTATGCATCGTCTGCCAGGTAAAAGCGCCGTTTGATTTGTTCTGACGCCTGGATGCACGTTCTTCCAGCAGCAAGATAATTGCCGAGGCTGCCATTGCGATCATCATGGATAAAGCGAGTAGAAAAATCATCATCTCCGTTTCCTTTCAACTGGAAAACGTGCGACATGTGATTTGGTTTCATCGTGGTTAAAAAATATTGTAAAAAAATTATAAAGCCGGAGAGTGGCGCTCTTTTGAAATTTCATTGGTATTTAAAATGCGGTGTTAATTTATAAAGTTTGTGAATTTTAATTGAAACAATCTCCCATTTACAGGATAGATTTGTTTTTCCTTATTCGGCATGTTGAAAATGATGCGCAAAAAGGTTAGCTGACAGATATGACAACAGCGATTTATGCGGGCTCATTTGACCCGGTCACCAATGGCCATATGGATGTTTTGAAAGGGGCGCTGCGTCTTTCCGAGCATGTTATTATTGCCATCGGCATTCATCCCGGTAAAAAACCGCTTTTCACTTTTGAAGAGCGCGTAAAGCTGATTGAACAAGCCGTTTCCGAAGCGCTCGGAAAAGAGGCTGGTTCACGTATTTCTGTTATTTCATTTGATGGTCTGGTGATTGATGCTGCGCGCAAAAACAACGCTCAATTGATGATGCGCGGTTTGCGTGATGGGACTGATCTTGATTACGAAATGCAGATGGCCGGCATGAACGGCATTATGGCACCGGACTTGCAGACGGTTTTTTTACCGGCTGATCCGGGTGTTCGAACGATTACTGCCACATTGGTTCGTCAAATTGCAGCGATGAAGGGTGATATTAGACCTTTTGTTCCCGCTTGCGTGGCAAGTGCTTTAAAAGCCAAATTCAAATCCTGACATCAGGGAGATCCTTAAATATGTCATTTCTGCATTCGGCTCTGGCCGCAACAACTCTTATGGCTATGGCGTTTACGTCATCATTCAGCGCCCATGCGGCAGATCCTGAAAATACTGTTGTCCTGACCCTGAAGGACGGCGATGTAGCGATTGAGCTGAACCCAGATGTTGCACCAAAACATGTTGAGCAGATCAAAAAGCTCGTACGTGAAGGCGCTTATGACGGCGTTGCCTTTCACCGCGTCATTCCGGGTTTCATGGCGCAGACCGGCGATGTGAAGTTCGGTAATCTGGACAAGAATTACAATGCAACCCGTGTTGGCACTGGCGGCTCGCAATATGCTGATATTCCGGCTGAGTTTTCGGACAAACCATTTGTGCGTGGCACAGTGGGCATGGCGCGCAGCCAAAATCCAAACTCCGCCAACTCACAGTTCTTCATCATGTTCAATGAAGGTTCCTTCCTGAATGGCCAATATACGGTCATTGGTGAAGTTACCAGCGGCATGGAAGCTGTCGATAAGATAAAGAAGGGTAATGAAGCTGATAATGGTTCAGTTGATAACCCGGACAAGATCGTCAAAGCGATTGTTTTGAGCGACCGTAAATAAGACCTGTGCGGCCATCTTTTTTGGCCGCATCTCTTTAAAGAATTTTGCCGCTGATACAGAGTTTACATTAAAAGCGGCCAAGATAAAACGAACAGGAGAGGCCAGATGGCTTACAAAGATCCAGAAAACACGCTCATTCTCGAAACCACCAAAGGTAATGTAGCGATTGAGCTGTTCCCAGATTTGGCACCTGGCCATGTTGCGCGCATCAAGGAACTGGCTCGCGAAGGCGCTTATGACGGTGTTGTTTTCCATCGCGTAATCAATGATTTCATGGCGCAGACCGGTGACGTTAAGTTCGGTAAGCAGGGTGGCGCAAGCTTCAATCCGGCACGCGCCGGTATGGGCGGCTCCGACAAGCCAGACCTGAAAGCTGAGTTCTCGAATGTAAACCACAAGCGTGGTACAGCTTCGATGGCACGCAGCCAGAACCCTAACTCCGCGAACTCGCAGTTCTTCATCTGTCTGGCAGATGCGCCTTGGCTTGACCGTCAGTACTCCGTATGGGGGCAGGTTGTAGAAGGTATGGATGTTGTTGATCTGATCAAAAAGGGCGAGCCTGTTGTTGATCCGGACAGCATTGTATCGGCCAAAATTGCTGCCGACATTCAATAAGCCTACATTAGATAAATGTGGCATTAAATAAGAATTGAATAAAAAATACTGGATGGCTCCGGCAGTTGCTTTATAAGCACTGCCGGAGCCGTTTCTTTTTTGATGTTGTTTGGATGAAAAATAATGCGCGTTGACCTGTTTGATTTTGACCTTCCGGAGCAGAATATTGCACTGCGTCCAATGGAGCCGCGTGATCATGCGCGTTTGCTTCATGTGCAGCCGGATCAGGATAAAGCGGATAATCTACAGGATTTGCGCGTTGATGGTCTGGTTGATTTATTGCAGCCGGGGGATGCTCTGGTTTTCAACGATACAAAAGTTATTCCGGCACAGCTTGAAGGTGTGCGTGAGCGCGATGGTAATGTGGCGCAGGTCAGTGCAACATTGCATATGCGTGTGGGGCCTGATCGCTGGAAGGCGTTTTTGCGCCCGTCAAAGCGTGTCAAACAAGGTGAGCGCATTCGCTTTGGCCATAAGGGTGAAGCTTGCAGCCTTGGCACCTTGGAAGCGGTGGTTGAAGAAAAAAGCGAAAGCGGCGAAGCGCTGTTGGTTTTTGATTATTCCGGTGTTTTTCTTGATGAGGCAATTGCACTGGTCGGTCATATTCCGCTGCCGCCTTATATTGCTTCCAAGCGCCCTGAAGACGAGCGTGATCTGACGGATTATCAGACCGTTTATGCGCGCGAAAAGGGTGCTGTTGCAGCCCCGACCGCCGGATTGCATTTTACGCCTGAGCTTTTGGAAAAGCTGAGAGAGCGTGGTGTTGAGCAGCATTTTGTGACGCTGCATGTAGGCGCGGGTACATTTTTGCCAGTTAAAACCGATGATACGTCTGACCATAAAATGCACTCCGAAATCGGTTATGTGTCAGAGGCAACTGCTGCCGCATTGAATGCTGTTCATGCGCGTGGCGGACGGGTTATTTGCGTTGGCACCACTTCTCTGCGCCTGATTGAAAGTGCGGCAACAGAAGACGGACAAATCCAGCCTTGGTCTGGTGCAACCGATATTTTCATCACCCCCGGTTATAAGTTCAGAGCGGTGGATTTGCTGATGACCAATTTCCATCTGCCGCGCTCGACATTGTTTATGCTGGTTTCAGCATTTGCCGGTATGGATATGATGCATCAGGCTTATAAACATGCGATTGAAAACGGTTATCGCTTTTATTCTTATGGCGATGCAAGCCTGCTGAAGCGCGCTTGAGAAGCTTTAGGCTTTGGCACTTTCAAACCATTTGTAAATGCGGTATGGCGTGATTTATGACAAGCGAAAATTTTAATTTTAAAGTTCTGGCTCGTGACGGCAATGCCCGTCAGGGCGAAGTTTCCATGCCGCGCGGCACCGTGCGTACCCCTGCTTTTATGCCTGTGGGAACGGCCGGTACGGTGAAGGCCATGTATATGGATCAGGTGAAGGATTTGGGCGCGGATATTATCCTCGGCAATACCTATCACCTGATGCTGCGTCCGGGGGCTGAGCGTGTTGCCCGCCTTGGTGGCTTGCACGAATTTGGCGGCTGGAAAGGCCCGATCCTCACCGATTCCGGTGGTTTTCAGGTGATGTCGCTGGCCAAATTGCGTAAATTAAACGAGCAGGGCGTGACCTTCCGTTCGCATATTGATGGCCGCGCTTATGAAATGTCACCGGAGCGTTCTATCGAAATTCAGGGGCTGTTGGATAGTGATATTCAGATGCAGCTTGATGAATGTGTGGCACTGCCTGCTAAGACCAGTGAAATCGAACGCGCAATGGAATTGTCATTGCGCTGGGCTGAGCGCTGTAAAGTTGCTTTTGGTGATCAGCCGGGCAAGGCAATGTTTGGCATTGTGCAAGGTGGTGATGACCAGCGTTTGCGTGAGCGTTCCGCGCAGGCCCTCAAAGACATGGATTTGAAAGGCTATTCGGTCGGTGGACTGGCTGTGGGTGAGCCGCAGGAAGTCATGCTGGATATGCTGGAAGTTGTCTGTCCGATTTTGCCGGCCGACAAGCCGCGTTATCTGATGGGGGTCGGTACGCCGGATGATATTTTGAAGTCGGTTGCCCGCGGCATTGATATGTTTGACTGTGTCATGCCGACCCGCGCCGGACGTCATGGTCTGGTCTTTACCCGCTTTGGTAAAATCAATCTGCGCAATGCGCGACATGCTGATGATCATCGTCCGCTTGACCCTGAATCAGATTGTCCGGCAGCGCGTGATTATAGCCGTGCCTACCTGCATCATCTGGTTAAATCCGGAGAAACGCTGGGCTCGATGTTGCTGACATGGAACAATCTTTCCTATTATCAGGATCTGATGAAGGGTATTCGCGCTGCAATTGCTGAAGGTCGTTTTGCAGAATTCACCGCTTTAACTACAGAATCCTGGGCAAGGGGTGATATTCCAGCCCTTTAAACTTACTTGCTGAAATTTATATTTTTGATAAGGCGGTTCTGTCAAAGTTGATGGGGCTGCCTTATTTATTTTCTGAATATAGTTTCTGTCATAGCTGTCACATTTCTGTGATGTATAATATTATTTTGTAATTTATACTTATATTATGCGTATTAATATTTAAGTGTGCCTGATGGTTTTGAGTGTTTTAACTTTTTGCAGATAAAGCATAACAGCCTTAAGATAGCGCCTTTTATTTCATTGTTTTTTAATCTATCCTTCGCGCAACGCTTAAGGCTGTTAAAACAGCCATATCGCACAAGTTATGCGCACATGTTTTAAAATAAAAACCAACGTACTTGCTTCATCCCAGCCAGTGACCCCTTAAATGGTTTCGGACAAGTGAGTGCGCTCAAGCACATCGGGAGTGCTAAAAGTCGATGATTAAACGCCTGTTACTGGCAATTGTATTTCTGGCAATCGTTGTTGGCGGTCTTGTTGGATTTAATCTTTTCCGTTCGAAAATGATTGCGGATTTTTTCGCAAATATGCCGCAGAAAACTATGACAGTTGCCACTGTCACAGTGGAGCCAACTGTCTGGACGCCCGGGCTTGAAGCAATCGGCTCGGTCAATGCATCTGATGGTGTTGATCTGACATTTGAAGTGGCTGGTGTTGTCAATAAAATCCAGTTCAAAGCCAATGATAAAGTGCAAAAGGGTCAGGTGCTGGTGCAGTTGGATGATAGTATTCAGGTCGCCGATCTGGCTGCTGCCAAGGCGTCTGCGGTGCTGAGCGACCAAAACCTGAAGCGTGCGCAGACATTGCGCACACAAGGTGTGGGTGCTGTTTCCAATGTAGATACCGCTTCCGCATCAGCTGAATCTGCGCATGCGCAGGTTGCAAAGCTTGAAGCTGTGTTGAAGCAGAAGACGCTTATTGCTCCGTTCTCCGGTACTATCGGTATCGCCAAAGTGGATGTCGGACAGTATGTGTCACCCGGTGTTGCCATTGCGACTTTGCAGAATATGGAAACAATGCGAGTTGATTTCACTGTGCCGGAACAATCCATCACCAAGCTGAAACTCGGACAGGTGGTTAAAGTCACCCCGAATAGCGGTGAGGAATTTACCGGTAAAATTACCGGTATTGATCCGAAAATCAATCCGTCTACGCGTCTGGTTTCGGTGCGCGGCCATATTGAGAATGTCAATGGTCAGCTTAATCCGGGTCAGTTTACGCAGGTTTCTGTACAGTTGCCGGAAGAAAGCAATATTATTGCTCTTCCGCAAACTGCGGTCGTATCCAGTCTTTATGGTGACTATGTGTTTGTGGTTCGTCCGGTGAAAACTGAAGGTGCGGCCGCGGATGCAAAGGAAACTCTGGCGGTTGATCAGGTATTCGTACAGCTTGGCCGTAAAGTTAAAGGCGTGGTTGAAGTGACAAGCGGCATTAAAGACGGCGATATTATCGTATCGGCTGGTCAGAACCGTCTTTCACCTAAAATGCATGTCGTGATCGATAATACCGTCAATCCTGCCAATCCGGCAACAGCGCAATAGGCGGGTCAGATGAGCTTTTCTGATATCTTTATTAGGCGACCGGTTCTGGCGACGGTAACGTCGCTGTTGATCCTGTTGCTCGGTGCGCAGGGCATTTTCCAATTGTCCGTGCGCGAATATCCGAAAGTCGATGAAACCGTGATTACGGTGACGACGACTTATGCGGGTGCCAGTGCTGATCTTATTCAGGGTTTCATCACGGCACCTATTGCTCAGGCGGTCGCGACCACTGAAAATATTGACTATGTAACCTCTGCCAGCCGTCCTTCCATGAGTACGGTGACAGTGCAGATGAAGCTGGGTGCAAATCCGGATGCCGCGCTGACGGAAGTGATTGCCAAGGTCAATCAGGTGCGCGGTAATTTGCCCTCTGAATCTGATGATCCGGTGATTGTAAAAGGGACAGGGCAAAATTTTGCCACCATGTATCTGGCTGCTACCAATCCGAATATGACCAGTGAGCAGATCACTGAATATTTGGAGCGGGTTATCCAGCCGCGCATGTCCACCATTTCGGGTGTGGCTGAAGCCCAGATCATGGGCGGTAAAGTTTATTCGATGCGTGTTTGGCTGGATCCGATCCAGATGGCAGCGCGTGGAATTACCGCTTCCGAGATATTGGGCGCGATTAAAGCTTCCAACTTCTTGTCGGCACCGGGTAAAACCAAAAACGAATATGTGGCCAGCTCTATTACGATGCAATCCACATTGCAGACACCGGAAACTTTCGGTGCGATGCCGGTTAAAACAAAAGGCGATGAAGTTGTGCGCTTGCGCGATGTTGCCAAGGTTGAGCTGGCTTCCAAAAGCAATGACACGATTGTTTCGTTCAATGGCAGTGAGGGTACGTTCTTAGGCGTTTTCCCGACACCTGCCGCCAACCCGATCGATATGGCTGCTGCCGTTAACAAGGAATTACCATCCATTCAGGCGTCTCTGCCTGAAGGTATGAGTATTGTCTTGGTTTATGATGCGACCGAACAGATCAGTTCGTCCATTCGTGAAGTGTTCACCACCATTGCGGAAGCGATGGCGATTGTTATTCTCGTCATCATTGTCTTCCTTGGTTCATTCCGCTCGGTTCTGATCCCGATTGTGACCATTCCGATCTCGATGATCGGTGTGTGTTTCTTCCTTTATGTGCTGGGTTTCTCCATCAATCTCCTATCCTTGCTGGCGATGGTTCTTTCCATCGGTCTGGTGGTGGATGATGCGATTGTGGTTTTGGAAAATATCCATCGTCATATCGAGGAAGGCCTCAAGCCGATGGATGCTGCCTTCAAAGGTATGAAGGAAATTACCAGTTCCATTGTGGCAATGACCATTACACTGGCGGCTGTATTTGCGCCGCTTGGCTTTACTGGTGGTTTGACCGGCTCGCTGTTCCGTGAATTTGCTTTCACGCTGGCAGGCGCGGTGATCATTTCCGGTTTTGCTGCGTTGACCATCTCACCCATGATGTGTTCGCGGATGTTGAAACACGGCGAACAGACCCGGTTTCAGAAATTCATCGACCATTATTTTGGTCGCTTGGAAGCGGGCTATGAACGCTGGGTTTCCGGCTCACTGAATTATCGTCCGGTTACACTGCTTATTGTTGTTTCACTGGTAGGTCTGACAGGCTTTTTGTTTGTCAACACATCCAGCGAACTGGCACCGGAAGAAGACGTAGGTGCGCTGTTCTCGATCTTTAACGCGCCACAATATGCAACCTCTGATTATACCAATCTTTATGCCAAGCAGATTGATAGTTTGACTGAAGATTTGCCGGAATTGCAGACACGTTTCAATATTGTCGGTATGGGCGGTGGTACAACACAGGGTATCGCGCTCTGGGTGCTGGATGACTGGAATGACAGAACACGCAGTCAGAAAGAAATTCAAACTGACCTGACCAACCGTATCGACAAAGTGGCTGGTGTGCAGGCATTTGTTTTTGCACCGCCTTCATTGCCGGGTACCGGTGGTGGTTTGCCAATTTCTATTGCGCTGCAGTCAACCGGCCCGTCTGATCAGGTTTTTGAAATCGCAGAAGAGATCAAAAACGCGGCTCAGGCTAAGGGTCAGTTCATCATCGTTCAAAACTCGCTCTCTTATAATGCGCCGCAAACGACTGTTTCCATTGACCGTGACCGTGCAGCAGCATTGGGCTTGAATATCAGTGAAATCGGTACAACCCTTGGTGTGCTGACTGCTGGTGCTTCATTCGTGAAATTTGACCGAGATTCACACAGTTATGATGTGATCACGCAGGTGCCGGACGAATATCGTGCTAACCCTGAACAGCTCGGCGATTATTATGTTCGCGCTGCTTCTGGTGAAATGGTGCCATTGTCGGCAGTTATAAAAGTGTCGGAAAATGCGTCTCCTGCGGCGATTGAGCAGTTTAACCAGCTGAACTCCGCAACCATTTCCGCATTGCCAATGCCGGGTGTTACAACCGGTCAGGGGCTGGCAACATTGCTGGAAGTTGCGCGTGAGAAAATGCCGGATGGTTTCTTCATCGACTATTCCGGTCAGTCTCGTTTGGAAGTGGAGCAGGGCAACACAATTGCGATCGCTTTCGGTCTGGCCGTTATCGTGATTTATCTCGTATTGGCTGCGCAGTTTGAAAGCTTCCGCGACCCGCTGATTATTATGATGTCGGTGCCGCTGTCGATTTTCGGTGCAATGGTGCCACTGAATTTAGGCTTAGGCACACTCAACATCTATACGCAGGTGGGGCTGATCACGCTGATCGGTTTGATTACCAAACATGGTATTCTGATGGTGGAGTTTGCCAATCAGCAGCGTGAGCTTGGCCTTTCGCGCCGTGAAGCAATTATCAAATCGGCTGAAACCCGTTTGCGTCCGATTTTGATGACAACGGCTGCGATGGCGCTTGGCGTTGTGCCGTTGATTCTGGCGTCAGGTGCAGGTGCCGCAGCCCGTTATTCGATGGGCCTGGTGATCTTCACCGGTGTAACCGTCGGTACTGTCTTTACCCTGTTTGTTGTGCCGATGTTCTATACGTTCATTGCGAAAAAAGATGTAGCGCCATCAACGGAAAGCGCTGCAACCGGACATGAGAATTCGGATGCTTCGCCGTCACAGGCATAAGTGAACGGAATGTCAAAATAATGAGAAGGCGGGCTGATAATTTGCCCGCCTTTTTTGTTGTAAAATGTAGTCATATTTTGGTGATGACACTTGTATTACCTTTCAGGTAATCCATATGAAATACATGACACCTTTATCCGTTTTAGACCTTTCCCCTGTGCCTGCCGGCAGCACGCCGGCTCAGTCTCTGCGCAACACCGCAGAACTCGCACAACTTGCAGAAAAGCTCGGCTATCATCGTTATTGGCTTGCTGAGCATCATAATATGCCCGGCATTGCCAGTGCCGCGACTTCTGTCGTCATTGGCCATGTGGCGTCAAAAACTAAAACTATCCGTGTTGGTGCAGGGGGCATTATGTTGCCCAATCATGCACCTTTGGTGGTGGCCGAACAATTCGGAACGCTGGCCTCGCTCTATCCGGGGCGCATTGATTTAGGCCTTGGGCGTGCCCCAGGTACGGATCAGTTTACCGCGCATGCACTGCGCAGAAATCTCAACAGCGATGCCAATGCTTTTCCGCAGGATGTGGTGGAGTTGTTGGGCTATTTCCGGCCTGTTGAAGAAGGCCAGCGTGTGCAAGCTGTGCCAGGTGGCGGGCTTGATGTGCCGGTCTGGATTTTAGGCTCCAGCCTTTTTGGTGCGCAATTAGCCGCGATGCTGGGCTTGCCTTATGCTTTTGCATCGCATTTTGCTCCGGCAGATATGGAGCGTGCGATTGATATTTATCGTGAGCGTTTTGAGCCGTCGCAATATCTCGATAAGCCATATGTCATGGTTGGTTTGAATGTGATTGCAGCCGATACAGATGAAGAAGCACAGTTCCTGTTCTCGTCACAATTGCAGGCTTTTGTGAATTTGCGCACCGGTAAGCCGGGACTGTTACCGGCGCCGGTTGAAGGTTATATGCAAAATCTGGACGCCTCGGCGCAATCGGTGATCCAACACGCGCTTTCTTGTCGTGTTGTGGGGGATGCGGAAAGCGTTGGTGCTGGTATTCGCGATTTTGTTAAGCGCACAGGTGTTGATGAATTGATGCTGACCGGCATGATCTATGATCATCAAAAACGTATGCGCTCTTATGAAATTGCAGCGCAGTCTTATGCCAAAGTTTCCGCTGATTCCTGATTGATCTCAGCAAGCAGCCAGGTTTTAAAAGCCTTGACCGTCGGTGACTGCTGGCGGGTTTTGGGCGTTACAAAATAATAATGGCTGAGGCTTTTAATCTTATGCGGCCAGACAGGAACCAACTGTCCGGCTGCCATTTCTGCATGGATCAAAAATTCGGGCATCAGAGCAATGCCAAGACCGGCAATGCAGGCCTGACTGACATTGGAAAACTGCTCAAAGCGCATTGAACTATGCGGTGGCTGCTCAATGCCCAGTGTTTTAAACCAGTGCGCCCATGCATTGGGGCGTGATGCCAGATGAAAGAGCGGCATTTTAAGAAGGTCGGCTGGATCATCAATCTGGTGTGCCTGTAAAAATGCCGGACTGCAAACGGGCAGTACTTTTTCATCCATTAAAAACTCAAAATCTGCATCCGGCCAATCAGGTTGGCCGATATGAATGGCGGCATCGAGTTTTTCTTTTTCGAAATCCACTTTGCCAATACGGGTAGAAAAATTGAGAATAATATCAGGATATTGCGCGACAAAGCGCGGTATTTTCGGGATCAGCCAGCGTGTGCCGAAAGTGGGTAGAAGTGCTAAATTAAGCGTATTGCTGCCCATATGGCTCATCATGTTTAAGGATGCTGCACGGATTGCGGCCAGGGCAGGCCGGATAGCTTGCAAATAACTGCGACCGGCATCCGTTAAGGTAACCTGTCTGCTGTTTCTCTCAAATAAAGCAATATTAAGCTGCGCTTCAAGAGCTGCAATCTGGCGGCTGACAGCACCTTGCGTCAGACTGAGTTCATCTGCCGCTTCAGAAAAACTTTCATAGCGGCTGACGGCATCAAATGCTGCCAATGCCTTGGTGGATGGGAGGAGCCGTCGCGATACTGATGTCATTCATCTATGATTAAACGGAATAGATGAATGAGTAAACATAGATTGCCGAAAATACCGACTGATTGCATAATCGGCTATTATTTTTGGAGAGGCAGGAACTATATGTCACGCGCAAGTTTTGTTTGGGATGATCCGTTATTGCTGGATGACCAGTTGACTGAAGATGAACGGATGATCCGTGATTCAGCCAGAGGTTTTGCCAATGATGTGCTGATGCCACGTATTGAAAAAGCCTATATGGAAGAATCAACCGATCCTGAGCTGTTTCGCATGATGGGGCAGGCTGGCTTGCTTGGTGTGACATTGCCGGAAGAATATGGCGCAGCCGATGCCAGCTATGTAGCTTACGGGCTGGTGGCGCGCGAAGTGGAACGTATTGATTCCGGCTATCGTTCGATGATGAGCGTGCAATCCTCTTTGGTGATCTATCCGATTTACGCTTATGGCTCTGATGAGCAGCGCAAGAAATATCTGCCGGGTCTGGTTTCCGGTGAATTGATTGGTTGTTTTGGTCTGACTGAACCTGATGCCGGTTCTGATCCGGCGGGTATGAAAACCCGCGCCGAAAAAATCGATGGCGGCTACCGCCTGACCGGCACCAAAATGTGGATTTCCAATTCGCCGATTGCTGATGTTTTTGTGGTTTGGGCGAAGTCTGCTGCACATGACAACCAAATCCGTGGCTTTGTGCTTGAAAAGGGCATGAAGGGGCTGTCTGCACCCAAAATTGGTGGCAAATTATCGCTGCGTGCATCCATTACCGGTGAAGTGGTGATGGACGGCGTCGAAGTCGGTGAGGATGCATTGCTGCCGAATGTCTCCGGCCTTAAAGGGCCGTTTGGCTGCCTTAACCGTGCGCGTTATGGTATTTCATGGGGTGTGATGGGGGCGGCTGAAGATTGCTGGCACCGCGCGCGTCAATATGGGCTTGATCGCAAGCAGTTTGGTAAGCCATTGGCCGGAACCCAGCTTTATCAAAAGAAACTGGCCGATATGATGACCGAAATCACCCTTGGTCTTCAGGCAAGCTTACGGGTTGGACGCCTGATGGATGAAGATCGCATGGCTCCCGACATGATCTCGCTGATTAAGCGCAACAATTGCGGCAAAGCGCTCGATATTGCCCGTCATGCCCGTGATATGCACGGCGGTAATGGTATTCAGATTGAATATCATGTGATGCGTCACGCTCAAAACCTTGAAACAGTGAATACTTATGAAGGTACTCATGATGTCCATGCGCTGATTTTAGGTCGTGCGCAGACAGGCATTCAGGCTTTTTACTAAGTTCAATATGACCGGTTGGTGATTGTGCCCGCTCGCAACATTGCGGGCGGGTTTTTGTTTTAAAAAGGCGATTGAGATGGAAAATACACCACTGGCAGGGCTGAAAGTGATTGAGCTTGCCCGTATTTTAGCCGGCCCTTGGGTGGGGCAAACCTTGTCGGATTTAGGTGCTGATGTCATCAAGGTCGAAAGTCCTGAAGGTGATGATACGCGCAGCTGGGGGCCGCCATATTTTGATGTTGAGGGTGAGCAATCAGCGGCTTATTTTCATGGCTGTAATCGCGGTAAGCGTTCGGTAACTGCTGATTTTCGCGACGTACAAGGTCAGGAGCTGGTGCGCGAATTGGTCAGTCAGGCCGATGTTCTGATTGAAAACTTCAAACTTGGCGGTTTGGAAAAATACGGGCTTGATTATGAAAGCCTCAAGAAAATCAATCCTCGGCTGATATATTGCTCAATCACCGGCTTTGGCCATGATGGCCCTTATGCCGAGCGGGCAGGTTATGATTTTATGATACAGGGCATGGCCGGTATTATGGATTTAACCGGTGAGCCGGAGCGCGAACCACAGAAAATCGGTGTGGCTTTTGCTGATATTTTTACCGGTCTTTATAGTGTGATTGCCATTCAGTCAGCACTGATGATGCGCGAGCGCACAGGTCATGGGCAACATATTGATATGGCCTTGTTTGATTGCATGACGGCAGTGCTGGCCAATCAAGGGATGAACTATCTTGCAACTGGCAAAGCACCAAAACGTATGGGCAATGCGCATCCCAATATTGCTCCATATCAGACATTGCCGGTGTCTGACGGTTATTTCATCATTGCTTGTGGCAATGACGGACAGTTTGCAAAACTGGCCAAACTGCTCGGGCTTGATGGTGTGGCGGAAGATGAAAACTATGCCACCAATGCAGCGCGCGTTAAAAATCGAGAAAGTCTGACCGCCATGTTGGAGGAAAAAACGCGGGGCTGGAGCCGTGATGCTTTGTTGGCGGAACTGGAAAAATTAAAGGTTCCGGCAGGGCCGATTAATTCGGTCGCAGATGTTTTTAGCGATCCTCAATTTATCGCGCGCAATATGCAGGTCAATCCGCAAAATGTGCCCGGCTTGCGCACACCGATCAGGTTTTCTGATGCTGTATTAAATCTCGATAAACGCTCACCCATGCTTGGTGAACATAACGCAGAAATTGCTGAGTTTCTTAAAATGGGTAGTTAAAACAAAAAAAGCGGCCTGAAATTCTGGCCGCTTTTTTTAAGCTATAGCGCATCCCGAAAAGTGTGAAGCGGTTTTCGGAATAAGATGCGCGTAGAAAGATAAAGATTAGAGCAGTTTTACTAAAAAACCGATCTAATGATAGCTTGGCGCCTCGTCATCTTCGTCCTCATCTGGATCGATGATGTCAGCAAGACCATATTCTTCCACATCAGCCAGAAATGCATTCCATGCTTCCTGATCGGTTTCAAACAGATCTTCGTAGACAAAGGAAATGTCATCTTCATCAATGACTTCCAGTGTCCAGCCGTCTTCCTCTTCAAGGCGATAAATATCGACCTGAACAGTAATGTCGTCTTCCGTAAATTGCTGGGACAAGGCGGAGAGAATGAGATTGGAATCTTGTTCGGTCATATCATTTTCCAAAAGCGGTTGTGAACGGTTGCATCTTTTAAAATGACTATAACATTTTGTTTATGTTTTATAAATTGATATTCGTGTTTTCTAAAGACTATATGACTTCATCCTGTTGATGAGATGAAAAGAGCCGGAGCATTGAACTGCTCCGGCTCTTTGAAATTACTGCATAAAATGATGGCCTACGAGTTGCCGTCACAAAACAGATTATTCTTGTATTATTTCTCTGGCAGTGCCTTGATGAAAGCGGAAACCACAGCAGCAGAGTTTGCCGAAGCCAGGCCCATGAAGGTGCCCATTTCATTCTCACCGTCACCGCCACCTGCAAGGTCGGAAAGCGAACGGAAAGCGATGAATGGCACGCCATTAGTGTCCGCAACATGTGCAACAGCGGCAGATTCCATATCAAGAACAGTCGCTTTGAATGTGTCGAATGAATATTCGCGGAAATCCGCATTGTCGACAAATGCTGTACCGGTCACACCATTACCGCCCACATGAATGGCAGGGGCTTTGGAGAGGCATTTATTTTCGGCAACGCAATCTTTCAGCTTCACTTCTGCGGCCACCTTGGTGGCGGTTTCGAGCAGTTTGCCATCAACCTTGAACCAGAATTTCTTTTCCATCTGGCCACCATCACGTGCAACGCTGACTTCACGCGGGAAGATCATGCCGTAGTTTGGCAGGGTTGTCGGCATGAAAGACGGAGTGGAAAACTTGCCATCGGTTTCACGCGCATAAACGGCTTCGAGATATTGCCCCCATTGTTCCGGCACAATCACATCACCGATGTTGAGGGATGGATCAACGCCGCCCGCAATGCCGGAAAAGACGATCGCATTGATGTTGAATTTATCGATGGCCATTTGGGTGGTCATTGCTGCATTGACCATGCTGACGCCGGAGAGAAACAGGACGACGTCCTTGCCTTCAATTTTACCGGTCAGAAATTTTGTGCCGTTCAGTTCAACTTCCTGACGGTCGCTAAGCTTTTCTTGCAGCACAATCCATTCAGGTTCAAAGGCAGACATGACTGCAATGCGGGATGCGTCATCAGCAAAGGCTGAGGTGCTGACAGTCAGGGCGAGGAGAGCAGGAATAAACTTCATCTCAATGTCTCTTTATGAGTTGATATGGTTGGTTATTTTGGTCGATTGTGAGGAGGGAAATCAAGAAGTTCGGTAAGTTTTCTTTCTTGATTACCACTTCCTCAGATTTTAAAATTAAAATACTCCCATTATATCAATATGATGGGAGTATTTTTTATCAAATTGATTTAATCTGAAAGGGCGCTGCCGTTACAGATTTTTACGCCGATTATTTATCACCGAAAACGCGGTTGAAAATCGTATCGACATGCTTGGTATGATATGCGAGGTCGAACTTTTCACGGATTTCTTCTTCGCTCAGAGCCGCTCGGACTTCTTCGTCTGCCAGCAATTCTTCCAGGAAATCCTTGCCCTGTTCCCAGACCTTCATCGCATTGCGCTGAACCAGACGGTATGAGTCTTCACGGCTGATGCCAGCCTGTGTGAGAGCCAAAAGTACGCGCTGCGAGTGCACAAGGCCACGGAACTTGTTCATGTTGGCCATCATGTTTTCAGGATAAACCAGCAGCTTTTCAATCACGCCGGTGAGGCGTGCAAGTGCAAAGTCAAGCGTGACTGTTGCATCAGGGCCGATCATACGCTCAACGGAAGAGTGCGAAATATCGCGCTCATGCCAAAGGGCGACATTTTCCATCGCAGGCATTGCGAAAGAGCGAACCATGCGGGCAAGGCCGGTGAGGTTCTCGGTCAGCACAGGGTTGCGCTTATGCGGCATCGCAGACGAGCCCTTCTGGCCAGGTGAGAAATATTCCTCAGCTTCCAGAACTTCGGTGCGCTGCAGATGACGAATTTCAACAGCCAGACGTTCAACCGATGAAGCGATAACGCCAAGGGTTGCAAAATACATCGCATGACGGTCGCGCGGGATAACCTGCGTAGATACCGGCTCAGCCTTCATGCCAAGCGCTTTAGCAACGTGCTCTTCAACACGCGGGTCGATATTAGCGAAGGTGCCGACTGCACCGGAGATGGCGCAAGTGGCAATTTCTTCACGTGCTGCAACGAGGCGCTCACGGCAGCGTTCAAACTCAGCATAGGCCAGCGCCATTTTGAGGCCGAACGTGATCGGCTCAGCGTGAATGCCATGGCTGCGGCCGATGGTGACGGTGTCTTTATGCTCATAGGCGCGGGTTTTAAGCGCTGCAAGCAGCTTGTCAAGGTCGGCAAGCAGTAAGTCGGAAGCGCGCATCAGCTGCACGTTGAAGCAGGTGTCAAGCACGTCTGACGAGGTCATGCCCTGATGGATGAAGCGTGAGTCAGGGCCCACAAATTCAGCCAGATGGGTGAGGAATGCAATCACGTCATGTTTGGTGACAGCTTCGATTTCATCAATACGAGCGACATCAAACTTTGCTGCGCCGCCTTTTTCCCAGATGGTTTTAGCGGATTCTTTCGGGATAACGCCGATTTCGGCCAATGCATCACAAGCATGAGCTTCAATTTCAAACCAAATGCGGAATTTGGTTTCCGGCGACCAGATGGCAACCATTTCAGGGCGGGAATAGCGCGGGATCATGTGCGTTTCCTAATGTGTACTCGACGAGAAAACCAGTTAGGGGAGTAACCGGCGGTTTTAAATGAAATCAGGCGGATATTGCTATCCGCCTGTGAGAATTCAATTAAGCGCGGCCTGTTTCCGCAGCTTTGCGGATGGCCTCGATATTGGCACGGTAACCTTCCAGATTACCGGCCTTGTAAACAGAGGAGCCTGCGACAAGCGAATTGGCACCGGCTTTCGCGGCAGCGCCTGCATTGTCCGGCGTCACGCCGCCGTCGATCTGCAAATCAATCGGGCGATTGCCGATCAGCGCATTGACCTGAGCAATTTTAGGCAGCATCGAGGTGATGAATTTCTGACCACCAAAGCCCGGATTAACTGTCATCACCAAAATCAGATCAACATCATCAATGACGTTTTCAAGCGCTGAAACAGGTGTGCCCGGATTGAGTGCCACACCGGCCTTTTTGCCAAGACCGCGAATGGCCTGCAATGAGCGGTGCAGGTGAGGGCCTGCTTCTGAGTGAATTGTGATGATGTCTGAACCGGCTTTGGCAAAGCCTTCAAGATAGGCATCGCAAGGGGCGATCATCAAATGGGTGTCAAACACTGCATCGGTGTGGGGACGAATAGCTTTGACCACATCTGGGCCAAAAGTGATGTTCGGTACAAAATGACCATCCATCACATCAATATGGATCCAGTCCGCACCGGCGGTCACAACATCTTTGATTTCCTGACCAAGCTTGGAAAAGTCAGAAGCGAGAATGGAAGGTGCAATGATAATCGGGCGGGACATCAGAAAATCCTTGTTTGAAAAGCCCTGATCAGGCTTTGTACCGTTGTTTTGCGGTTAACATGCTATCTCTATGCATACAAGCTTGTGTAAGGTCGCAGGACATTTATCCGCCAGTTAACCCCAGCGTTTATGGAACCACATCCATTGACCCGGATATTCGCGCACCCATTCTTCAACTGTATCATTTAAAAGCTGTGCAGTTGCAGCAATATCCACCTGACCTTGCGTGTCGCGTGGCAATTCCATGCGCTCTTTCAGCTCCAGGCGATAGCGGCCGCCGGGGAGCCTGATGCAGCGTGCCGGATAGACATCGCAATCATATTGGCGCGCAAGTTTGGCTAAAAGCGGATTGGTTTTAACCGGACGATCAAAGAATGTGCTCTCAACGCCGCGATGGAATTTTTGGTCAACCAAAACACCAACATTGCCGCCATCACTTAAAATACTGGCCAGAGACCAAGCCGCACCCGCCTTGGAAGGTACAAGATGCCCCATATTAGTGCGTCGTGCCTTCAATACACGCTTGGCGATGTAAGGATTGTTTGGCGGGCGGAAAAGCGCCGTGACATCCAATCCGTAGGTCGCTGCGCAAATTGGCAGAAGTTCGAAATTACCCGTATGCGCGGTGAAGAAAATATGTGGCTTCTTCTCATCGCGAAGGCGTTCAAAAATCTGAATACCATCAACTTCGACCAGACCTTTTTCCGTCGCATTCGGGTCGAAGTCAAAAATGGCATCAAGGAAAATATATTCAGCAAACAGCCTTGCCATGCTGTCCCACATTTCGCGGGCGATAGCCTGGATGTCATCTTCGGATTTTTCCGGATAAGCGTGGCGCAAATTATCAACTGCCACCTTATGACGTGGCGTCAAAGGGCCGATTTTACGGGCGAACCATGCACAAAAGCGGATGGCCGCATTGGCAGGCAACAGCCGCAAAACCGCAAAAATCACGAAGATTGTCTGCGCCAGCAGCCAGTAATTAAACTGTTTTAATTTCTGGCTGTAGCGAAAGGCAAGGAGTTTAAGCTTGAACATATTACTCAATAGTCAGGATAATCTTGCCGAATACGTCACGGCCTTCCATGCGCTTGAGCGCGGTGTCGATTTCATCAAAACCAACAACGGTATCAATCACCGGTGATACAATGCCCTGTGCCATTTTCTGCATGGCATCGGCCATGTTTTCCATGCGGCAACCAAATGAGCCGAGAAGCTTCAGCTGCTGCTGGAACAGCATCATCAGGTTCATGCTTGTTGATACACCGGAGGTGGAGCCGCAAGTGACCAGACGACCGCCGCGCTTGAGGCTGAGCATCGAGCCTGCCCAAGTGTCCGCACCCACATGTTCAAACACCACATCGACGCCTTTTTTCTTGGTCAGCTTGCGCATGACGCCTTCAAAGCGGTCTTCGCGGTAGTTGATGACGTGATCGGCACCAAGCGCCTTGGCTTTTTCAATTTTGTCGTTGGAGCCAACAGTGGTGTAAACTGTACAGCCCATTTTCTTAGCCAGCTGAATAGCGGCAGTGCCGATACCCGAACCACCGGCCTGAATGAGAATGGATTCACCCGGCTGCAATTTGGCATTGTCAAACAGCATGTGCTCAACGGTACCGAAGGTAACAGGGGCGACAGCTGCACCAATGGCATCAACGTTAGGTGGTGCAGGGATGAGAAGGCGTGCTGGCAGGTTAACTGCTTCACAGGCAAAACCATCAAGATGGAAACCATGAACGCCGGAGACGTGTTCGCAGAGATTGTCGCGGCCTTCGCGGCAAGCTTTACAAAGGCCGCATGTGCGTGCGCCATAAATGGAAACGAGCTGACCTGGCAGCAGACCTGCAACGCCGGGCCCGACAGCGGAAACAACGCCGGAAGCTTCTGCACCAATCACGAGCGGCATTTTGCGCTTGGCAAATGCCATGCCGCGCCAGCCCCAAACGTCGATATGGTTAAGCGCAACGGCTTTGATATTGACGGTGACTTCACCCGCAGCTGGCGGGGGTGGTGGTGCCATATCGGTGATCTCAAGACGACGATCATCAAGAAGCTGCAAAGCGCGCATGAAATTATCCTCTAACCTTGGGCTTTAATTGTCCCAAAATAGTTTTTAGCCCAAAGTGTGTAGTTTTATGGGCAAGATATTTGAAAGTTTAATCCCGGAAAGCATTTGCTTACCGGGATTTTATTTAAATTATGGTCAATGACAGCCAGATGTTACTTTGGCTCGGCTGTCAAAATAAGACTGGTATTCTGGCCGCCAAAACCAAACGAGTTGGAAAGCACAGAAGTGACTTTGCTTTCGCGTTTGACATTCGGCACCACATCCAGCGGAATAGACGGGTCAGGATTGTCATAGTTGATGGTTGGCGGCAAAGTGCCGGTCTGGATCGTCAATAATGAGAAGACGGCTTCAATGGCACCGGCAGCGGTCAGTGCATGACCGATCATCGACTTGTTGGAGGAAACAGGAATATTTTCCATTCTGTCACCAAACACAGTTGAAAGCGCCAGATATTCCATCTTGTCATTTTCAGGTGTCGAAGTGCCATGGGCATTGATGTAAGAAATCTGATCAATGGTCAGGCCGGCATCTGCCAATGCACCGCTTACAGTGCCGATTGCCGGTGAGGCATCAGGCTTGGAGCGGGTGCGGTGGAAATCATCGGCTTTTTCGCCGCAACCAGCCAGAAGACCAAGAATTTTTGCACCGCGTGCAAGTGCTGATTCCAGTGATTCCATGACCAATGCGCCGGAGCCTTCAGCCATTGCAAAGCCGTCACGGTCTTTGGAGAACGGACGGGAGGCTTTTTCAGGCGCATCATTATGGGTGGAAAGGGCGGAAAGCAGTGAGAAGCGGATGAGCGCTTCTGCGGAAACCGAACCATCGGTACCGATTGCCAAAACACGGTCGCTTTCGCCACGGCGAATAGCTTCTGCACCAAGCTGGATAGCTGTGGCACCCGATGCGCAAGCGGTGGACAGGGTGACCGGCAGGCCGCGTGTGCCAAAATGATTGGCCAGCTGCTCAGCAATATAGCCAAATTGCGTGGTGCTGAAAAAATCTTGCTGACGCTGCTTGCGGCAAGCCTCCAGCAGTAATTGATAGCTGGCAGGGCCTTTGTCTTTTACGCTTGCATCCAGTGCAAAGCGGCTTTTCCAATCAAGTTCAACCGGTGGCGCAGCCAAAAACATCGGTCCGCCAAAATCGGACACAGAGAGACCGGACTGTGCAATGGCTTCTTCACCGGCAATGCGCGCAAGCGCTTGTGAAAGAGCTGATGCGCCCATTTCGCTCTCGGTCAGAAAATCGACCGTACCGGCAAAACGGGTTTTGAGATTATCGGTTGGAAAACGATTGATCGCATGGATACCGGACTTGCCGCTTGTAAGCGCATTCCAGTTATCCTGTTTGCCCTGACCAAGGGATGAAACAACACCGGCACCGGTGATTGCGACCAGAGGACGACCGAGGTGATCGAGATATTTTGTCATCATCCTCTTCCTTATGCTTTAACCAGTTTGGCAATGCCTTCAGCGCGTGAAGCGCCGATTGTGGTGGCAAGGGCAGAGGCAACATCTGTCTGATCTGCCAGAGCTTTACCCTTCCAGACGCTCAATGCAGCCAAGGCTACAGTCAACGGGAACTGTGCTTCGCGCAAATGACCGGTCAGGCTGGTGACATCCTGATAATTGATTTTTGCAGCTTCAAGCGCTGCTTTTTCGGCCACAGTTGCCTGATGCGCACCTGATACACCGGAAATGGTGACATCGGCACTGCCTGCGCGCGCCAGCATATCGCTGATCACTTCTTGCAAATCGCTGTTATCGCGCTGAATTTGTGAAGTTAACATTTCTGCAATTTCGGCATAGGCGCGTGCACCACGCGCTTTAGCATGAGCTTCGCTTTCCAGCACTAAGAATACGCCGCCGGAGCCGGAAATCATGCCGCCGCCGGCTGAACCTTCACGCGACCAGACCGGTGCCCAGCCATCATGTTTCAGCAGGCCGCCAAGTTCATGACCGAGAATCATGTCGAAATGTTCGGCATTGTAAGAACCGCCCACCAGCGCATGGGTGCTCTGACCAGAGCGAATGCGTGCAGCAGCGGTTTCAATTGCCGAAATGCCAGCGCCTTCTTCACCCATAAAGGTGCGTGAAGAACCGGTTACTTTGTGAACGATAGAAATATTTCCGGCGAGCAGATTGGAAAGCTGCGCCAGAAATAATGTTGGCCGTAATTCCGTTGACAATTTGTCATTGAGCATCAGACCGCGGTTTTCATTCACGCGGCCTTCTTCCAGAATTTGGGTGTCAACGGAAATGTCACGTTCGCCGCCACCAGCACCGACCACCATATCCATGGTCGCGCAAAGGTTCTCATCATCTTTGATACCGGCATCTTCCAGCGCAAGACCGGCAGCATAAGTGCCGAGCCTCTGCCATGTTTCCATCTGACGCTGATCACTGCGCTTCGGAATTTGGCAATTCCAGTCAACTTCACCAAGCTTGTGCACCACATATGGCGCAAATTCAGTTGTTTCCAACTGCGGCTTTGTGTCGGTTGAGCTGAAAGCATTCCAATGCGCTTCAAGACCTTCACCAAGGGAGGAAATGATGCCAATTCCGGTTATGAGAACTTTATTGCTTTGCATGGTGGCTTCGTATGATCTCCACGGCTGATAAGGCGTTTAAACGTAGGCTTCAGGCAATTAAGCCTTAGCAGCAACCAGTTCATCGATTTTTGCGCAGAGGTTTTTCAGCACAAAATATTCTTCGGTCGGCGCTTTGCCTTCGTTTACTTCCTGAGTCCACTGTTCAAGTGGAATCTTGATGCCGAATGCTTTGTCGATTGCGAAAACGATATCAAGGAAATCGAGGCTGTCGATGCCCAGATCGTCAATTGTATGGCTTTCTGGAGTGATTGTATCGCGATCGATTTCACTGGTTTCGGCAATAATATCTGCGACTTTGTCAAAAGTTGAGGACAAGATCTGTTTCCTTTTTAGGCTTTTGCCTTCCGGCTTTACGAATTTTCGTTCGCAATATGCAAACATTTAACGCGTATGTAGCGCTTTTCTTAAAATAGGGAAAGCCTCAATACGCACCGGATCATACGGTTGGGTATAATCCGGTTTACTATGTTCATTATAACGCAGTTCATGCTCAGAGCATTTATAGTGTCTGTTGAGACATTAAAAATGCTCTCTTCATGGCTTGCGCATGTCATCTATCTGAAAACCGCTACATTGGTTTCAGGCTGCGACCTATATAATTGCTGTTTAGCGAATTAGAAGCAAATTCTAATAAATTATGTCCTTTTTCGCGTGAATTTGATCTTTAGACAAATATAAATTGAACAAAGATGCAAGATTGAAGCGTTTTGGCGTTTATCTCATAAATAAATCGTGAGCTGTCTGCATTGGCATCAGTGCGCCACGACATTCCACAACGTGGGCTGCGACTTTATGTGCCTGTGATGCCGCTTCTGCCGGAGCAATGCCGTTCAAACGGGCTGCCAGATAGCCGCCATTGAAGCTGTCACCTGCGCCGGTTGTGTCAATTGCATTGGCTTTGACGGATGGCACCAGCACTTGTTTGCCTTCAAACTGCACAATTGCCGGATCCGTGCCGTCTTTAACAACGATTTCCTTAACACCAAGAGCTGTGAGGCGCGCAGCACAAGCCTGACCATCCGCATCACCGAAAAGTGCCTGTTCATCCGGCAATGTCGGCAGAGCAATATCACTGCTACGCATTGCTTGCGTGATTAATTCGCGGGCAAGATTATGATCCGGCCACAGAGCAGAGCGGAAATTAGGATCAAAAGCAATTTGCGCACCCTCAGCGCGGCATTGATTGATGACCTCAAGGAAGGATTGGCGGTGTTCAGGCAAAATAATGGCCAAAGTGATGCCGGAGAAATAGATCATTTTCCGGTTTTTAAGGCTTTTTAGCAAATGTGCCGGATTTTCAGCCAGACGACGGGCAGCAGAATCATTGCGCCAATAGGTAAAAGAACGCTCGGCTCCGGTCAGTGTGATGGCATAAAGACCGGGGCGGGCACCTTTGATGATCGGGCTTTTGTCGGTTGCAATGCCATTTTCATTGAGAAAAGCCATTTGCTGATTGGAAAAGGCATCGTCGCCAAAGGCGGTAACATAATCAACGGCAAAATCAGGTTGCATCAATGCGCGAACATACCAGGCCGTATTTAACGTATCGCCGGCAAATCCCATATGCCATTGCGTGTCGTTCTGGCCGGAAAGTTCGATCATACATTCACCGACAGAGGCAAAGCCGTGCATAATGCTACCCTTTTGTATATGTAGTTTTCCCGATTATAATTTTGGATAAGCCTATAGGCGATTATTAATCGTCTGTCACCTTCGTCAGCCTGTCTTATTTTATGTTTAAAGGCATCGTTCAGAAAAGGAATCATTATGCGCTACGCTATTTATTTTACACCTTCCTCGACTGATGCTTTGCTGAAAATTGCCAATAACTGGCTGGGGCGAAATGCATTTACCGGCGAGGCGGTGCGCCGTCCGGCCATCAGCGGCCTGTCGGTTGAAGAGCTGGATAAGATGACCGTTTCAGCGCGTCGTTATGGTTTTCATGCGACAATCAAAGCACCGTTTTACCTGGCACCAGATTATAAGGAAGATGATTTATTGCGCGCATTGATGCATTTTGCATCTTCGCTTGCGCCGGTTACATTGCCGCGGTTGAAGATTACCTCAATCAGCTCCTGTTTCGCTTTAATGCTGAAAGAACCGGTTCCGGCCTTGCAACAGCTGGCAAATGATACAGTGACCGCTTTGGATAAGTTTCGCGCACCTTTAAGCGAGCAGGATTTTGCCCGCAGAAACCCGCAATCACTTGCACCGGCTCAGTTGCGCAATCTGCAACAATGGGGCTATCCTTACGTATTCGACGAATTCCGGTTTCATATGACGCTGACGGATAAAATCGAAGAGCAGGACAGGCCAAAAATTGCCGGTATTTTAGACAATTTCTTCGCGCCGGTTTTAACCGATAGTGTCGAGATTAATAATCTGGCTTTGTTTGTCGAACCGGAGCCGGGTGCGCCATTTGAAGTGCATTCTTTGCACCCATTGGCAAAAGTGAAGGTTTCGGCGCCTTTAGCTGGCCAGAGATAGGCTAATGGCAATGGTTGGTTATTGAGCAGGATTGGATAGGATGACGGAAACTGTATTAAAAAATGCCCGGCTTATATTGGCTGATGAAATTGTGTCGGGATCTGTACAGTTTCGAAATGGGGTGATTACAGATATTTCCAGCAATGGCAGTGCTGTTGGTGAAGATATGGCGGGGGATTATATCACGCCCGGGCTGGTGGAGCTTCATACCGACCATCTGGAAGGCCATTATGCACCGCGCCCGAAAGTGCGCTGGAACCCGATTGCTGCCGTACAGGCGCATGATGCGCAGATTGCTTCTTCGGGCATTACCACGGTTTTTGATGCGTTGCGCGTCGGGCTTGATGCGGAAACAGAAATCGGCATTGCGGATATGCGCAAACTGGCGCAAGCGATCAAGCAAGGCGTGCAAGACGAGCGTTTGCGCGCAGATCATTTTTTGCATTTGCGCTGTGAAGTTTCCGCTGATGATTGCTTGGATGCGTTTCATTATTTCGACAATGAGCCGCTGGTGCGCCTTGCCTCGCTGATGGATCATGCCCCTGGTCAGCGTCAATTTGTGGATGTGGAGACCTATAAGGTCTATTATATGCGTAAGCTGAAAACGAGCGAAGAAGAGTTTCGCCGTTATTGCAATAAGCGGATGGATGATTCCAAGCGTAATTCGGATAAAAACCGCAAAGCGCTTTCGGCACTCTGCCGTGAGCGCAATATCATTTTGGCAAGTCATGATGATGCAACGCTTGCCCATGTGGAAGAAGCGGTGGAGCAGGGTATTCGTATTGCGGAATTCCCGACTACCCATGTGGCGGCAGAAGCTTCTAAAAAAGCTGGCCTGTCTGTGTTGATGGGCGCGCCGAATATTGTGCGCGGTGGTTCACATTCCGGCAATGTGGCGGCACGGGATTTGGCCAGCACCCGCAATCTGGATATTATTTCATCCGATTATATTCCTTCAAGCCTGATGCAATCGGCTTTTCATCTGACCCTTGATGTGCCGAATGTATCCTTGCCGGAAGCTATGCGCATGATCAGCTATAACCCGGCGCAGAAGGTGGGCTTGACGGATCGCGGTGAGATTAAACTTGGCAAACGTGCCGATCTTGTGCGGGTGAAGCTGGTGGATAATATTCCGATTATCCGCACGGTTTGGCGCGAAGGTTCGCGGGTGATTTGAATCCGCTTAAAACTTTAGCCTTTTGCGTTCGGATAATGCGGTTGCAAAACAGCGTTTAAATTTTATTTCTTTTGCTGCCCGCTTATAATGTGTATGAGCGGGCAGTTATTTTTTGTTCTTATAATCTACATGCAGATCAGACTGCCGGAGAAAACTTTGTCGTCAACAGCGCAATTATATCAGGCTCAATCAGTATCAGCGTCGCAGAACCGGCCGCAAAACTGGCCGCGCCTGTCGATCGCGCCGATGCTGGATTGGACTGACAGACATTGTCGTTTTTTTCATCGCATCCTGACTAAAAACACATTGCTTTATACTGAAATGGTGGTGGCTGATGCCGCTATTCACGGGCGTCGTGATTTTTTGCTGGGCTTTGATGACACACAGCATCCGGTTGCTTTGCAGCTTGGTGGTTCTGATCCGAAAAAGCTCGCCGAAGCTGCCAAAATCGGTGCGGATTTTGGCTATGACGAGATTAATCTTAATGTTGGTTGCCCGTCTGATCGTGTGCAGTCCGGCACATTTGGCGCTTGCCTGATGCAAACGCCGGATGTCGTAGCGGCTTGCGTCGCGGCAATGAAGCAGGCGGTTTCTATCCCTGTGACAGTCAAGTGCCGCATTGGTGTGGACGAGCAGGACACGGAAACAGCGCTTGGTGAGCTGGCGCGGTTGACAATCGGTGAGGGCGTGGATGCTTTGTGGGTGCATGCGCGTAAAGCCTGGTTGCAAGGCCTGTCACCTAAAGAAAACCGCGATATTCCGCCATTGGATTATGAGCGTGTCTATCGTTTGAAGCAGCAATATGGCGCGCAGTTTATCGGCATTAATGGCGGCATCAATAATTTGCAGGAAGGCTTAGAGCATCTGCAATCAGTTGACGGGGTGATGATTGGTCGTTCGGCCTATCACAATCCGCTTTTGCTGAGAGAAGCTGATGCACTGCTTTATGGCGATGCGCATGAGCCGGTAAGCGACGCAGAACTCATTGATGCCATGTGTGATTATTGCGACCGCCATATCGCGACCGGCGGTAAGCTCAATCAGGTAACACGTCATATGGTCGGGCTTTTTGCCGGGCAGCCGAGTGCGCGCCGTTTCCGCCAGATATTATCCGTTGAAGCACCCAAGGCCGGTGCAACCAGCGATGTGCTGCGCGCCGCCTATCAGGTGATTGTCGTAGCGCGTGAAGAAGCCGAGGCGTATGAGCGCGATTTTGGTGCTCTTAATCCAGCAGAATAAGCCTGTCGCCACGCACATTGAAGCCGTGCAAGGTTTCTAAAAAACTCATGCCAAGCAAGCTGCCGCGCATCATCTCGGGTTGGGTGACAAGGGCATGCACATTCTCGCGCCTGATATCGCCGATCTGCAATGTATCAAGGCGCGCATGTGCGGCCTTTGATGTGCCATTGGCGGTCATAATTGGTGCTGTGAAATTGAGATCGTCGGTGTTGATGCCGATTTTTTGTGCGTCTTCATATGATAAAACGATTGAAGATGCGCCCGTATCTATCAGAAAATGAACGTATTTTCCGTTTACCTTGCCGTTAACTTCAAAATGACCACCTGAGGATTTTGTTAAAGTCACGGTCAAAGTGCCATCATCGGACAGGCTGGAAATAGCGCTTGCCGGAATAAGCCCTGCCGTGACGCGGCTGCCGATATCCTGCAATTCATAGCGGTATTGATAACCGGCGACCAGTGCCAGAATGATCACTGCCCAGATCATCAATTGCCGTACGGAATCGACAAGACTGATGCCGGAACCAAGCAAACCGGCAGCCAGTACTATGCCCCAGATGCCCATATAGGCAGCGCGGGCAAAGGCATCATTGTCATAGCCTGCGGTCATGCCGCTTTCATGATTGGAAACAAGCAGCAATGTCACCACTGCAATGGCTGCGATAATAATCCAGAGTAAACGACCCATCAGATATCTTTTGCCTGTAACTGTCTGTGGCGTGCCGGTAAGAGCGCCAGTACTTCTTCTTTATGGGTTGCACTCATTGTTGACCAGCGTGCAATTTCGTCCAATGTGCGGGCACATCCCAGACACAGGCCAGTGTGAATATCTATATTGCAAACCAACACGCATGGCGATGGGGGCGATGAAATGGTTTGCTCCTGATTTGTGTGCGTTGTTTCCATATGAAAAAGATGCGCATTTCAGAGGCTAATAACAAGTGCCAATAATAGCGATAAGACGGTTATTTGCTGGGCAGCGCCAAGCACATCGCCGGTTTGTCCGCCAATTTTGGCAAGGCTTAAATTGGCAAAGCCCCAAAGAATGAGGAGCGCCACCAGCAAAGCAAAGAGAAATGTCGCCACACTGGCAATTATTGTGAAGCCTATGCCCAAAATTCCGACCCCGATAATGAGGGCTGTTTGGGTGGCCTCCAGCGAGGGAGCGCCGATCTTGTCCGATAAGCCGCCGGAGCGCGCTGAGGGAAGTTTATACCAGAGGCTCATCATGGCTGCGCGGCTGGCAGCTTCAATGGCGATGATTGCCAGAGCAGCTGATTGCGCCCCAGATTTTTCAATGATGGTTGCCAAAAAGATGGTTTTAAGCCAAATCGTGCCGATGAGTGTGATGGCGGCAAAAGTGCCGATATGGGAATCTTTCATGATTTCCAACCGGCGCGTCTGTGTTGAGCCGCCAAAGAAGCCATCCGCTGTGTCGCCGAGGCCATCTTCATGCAAAGCACCGGTGATGAAGGCCAAGGTTAGAAAAGTGATGAGTGCAGCGCCCATTGGCGGTAAGCCCAGCTGGCTGGCAATGATTAAGCTCAATGCACCGATTGCGCCCAGCACCGCACCGGCAAGAGGAAACGCATAAGCGTGATCCTGCAATGATTCGTCCGATCCGCCATACCAATGCGCCGGCAATGGCAGGCGGCTTAAAAAGCCGAGTGTATGGACGATAGAACGGCTGATCGTTTTTTTTGTCACGCAGCTTCTCCGGTCATTTTCAGGACGAATAGTCACTTTCCCTCTATAGGCCGTTTGAAAATCGGCTTCAAAGGCTTATAGGAGATCAACAATAAAATTACATCCATCCTGTTTATTTCCCAAGAGCGACTGGACTGAAAGATTATGAGCACAAGCGGCCTGCCTTTTGATGATTTTCGTGAGCTGATCCGTAACCTGCCGGGGCCTGATGAAGATGCGGTTGCGCAGGTCAAAGCGCGCGAAGCACAACTTACCAAGCCTGCCGGTTCGCTGGGCCGTATGGAAGAGCTGGTGGAATGGCTTGCCAGATGGAGCGGTTTGGGCAAGCCGCAGGTTACCCGTCCATTGGTTGCGGTTTTTGCCGGTAATCATGGTGTGACTGCGCAAAATATCACCCCTTATCCGGCAAGTGTCACCGCGCAGATGGTGGAAAACTTTGCCGCTGGTGGTGCTGCTATCAACCAGATTTGCATTGCTTATGATCTGGGGCTCAAGGTTTTCGATCTGGCGCTGGAATATCCAACAGCTGACATCACGGTCGATGCTGCCATGGATGAGCGAAGCTGTGCTGCAACTATGGCCTTCGGCATGGAATCGATTGCCGGCGGCACCGATCTTTTGTGCATCGGTGAAATGGGCATTGGTAACACCACCATTGCAGCTGCCATTGCCTGCGCCCTTTATGGCGGGACGGCTGAAGATTGGGCAGGTCCTGGCACCGGCTCAACCGGTGAATTAATGGATCGCAAACTGGCCGCTATCAATAAGGCCATCGCACTGCATCAGGATCATCTGAAGGACCCGCTGGAAGTGTTGCGTCGCTTGGGCGGCCGTGAAATTGCAGCAATGGCCGGAGCGATTCTGGCTGCACGCATGGAAAAAATTCCGGTTATCATTGATGGTTTTGTTGCAAGCTCTGCCGCAGCAATTTTGCATGCGCTTGATGCTTCAGCGATTGATCATTGCATGTTCGGTCATGTTTCTGCTGAGCCGGGTCATCGCCGTATGCTTGAAAAACTGGGCAAAAAGCCATTGCTGGAAATGGAAATGCGCCTTGGTGAAGGCACTGGTGCTGCTTTGGCTGCCGGTATCGTGAAAGCCGCAGCTCTTACCCATGCAGGTATGGCAACATTTGAACAAGCTGGCGTAACTAGTTCAAATTAATAGTAATTTCCTAATTACAATGAAAAAACCGGCTGAGATTTCAGCCGGTTTTTTTAATGATCTGATCAGGAGGTTTCTTTATCAAGAACCATATAATCAAGCGGTAGCTCGGTGGTATATTTAATCTGCTCCATCGCGAAGGAGGAGGAAACATCGCGAATTTCAATGCGGTTGATGAGGCGCTTATAGAATGCGTCATAGGCAGCAATATCCGGCACGGCGACGCGCAAGAGATAATCAATATCGCCGCTCATGCGGTAAAACTCGATCACTTCCGGAAATTCCTGCACCACTTCTGAAAAGCGCTTCAGCCATTCATTGCTGTGCGAATTGGTGCGGATGGAAACAAACACAGTCACACGGGCATTGATTTTTGCCGGATCAAGAATGGCAACACGGCGCTTGATGATGCCGTCTTCTTCTAACTTTTGGATACGGCGCCAGCAAGGAGTGGTGGACAACCCGACCTTTTTAGCAACATCTGCAACCGCAAGGGTTGCATCTTCTTGCAGCAAACGAAGAATTTTTCTGTCAAGCCTGTCCATTCGCTCAATTTCCCTTAAATGGAACCCATATTATCATTTGTGCAGTTTCTTTGAAACTTGATACTCTTATGGAGAGCATAAAGCAAAAAGAACAGCAAATAAATTCTACTATTCTTAAATTATATAGAACTTTAATCTAAATTTGGAAAAAGTTCAGCGGTTAGTTTTTGCAACTCAGGTAATAGGTCCTGCTCAAACCACGGATTGCGTTTCAGCCAGCCGCTATTGCGCCATGACGGATGGGGGATTGGCAGAATGCGGCGTCCGTTTTCGTCCGGTGCTTCAAAGAAATCCCGCCAATGCAGCACTGTTTCGGTCAGTGATTTATGACGTCTTTTGCCTAAGTGATAGCTTTGCGCATATTGGCCGATGACAATTACGAGTTTGATCTGTGGCATCAGCGGAAAAATACGGTCATGCCATACCTCTTTACATTCGCGGCGTGGTGGCAGATCACCGCCACTTTTATCATAGCCGGGAAAACAAAATCCCATCGGTATGATGGCAAAGTGGTCGGGATTGTAAAAACTTTCACGGCTAACATTCAGCCATTGGCGCAAGCGGTCACCGGAGGGGTCGTTGAACGGGATACCTGTATTATAGACACGCATGCCCGGAGCCTGTCCACAAATTGCAATGGGGGCAGAGGCGGAAACTGTGCATACAGGGCGGGGCGGCATCGCCATGGCGGGCGGGTAGCGCGGATTGTCATGACAGAGGCGGCATTGCGCAATCTCATGCGATAGAGTTGTGATTAATTGTTGTTGCGTTTGTTTATTCATCAGTTCCACCACTGTTGAATAATCTATCATAGGCTTGTTTGATTATACGAATAAAATCCTTGAAATCGAAATAGGTTTCATCCGATCTATCTTTTTGCTGCGCAGTGGTTCGTTTGCGCCAGTTTTGCGGGCGTTCAAATTCGCCGGCCCAGATGCCGCGCTTATTTGTGCGCGCTTCACGCTCTTGTGCAGGATAATCATAATAGGAAACTGCATAGCCTTCTTCTACGAGCCATTGATTGATGTCGGTTTGGCCGAGATAGCAGTTTGCTAAAAAGCGTTTATATTTGTCACGTGCAGAGCTGGTGCAATGAATGATCTGGCGTGCCGTTTTTTGCTGAAGCGCTTGCTTGGCGCTGACCCCGCAAGCCTGCCTTTGGTTATCAATCCGGCAGCTTTGCTTCATCTCCGGCGCATCGATGCCTTTCAGGCGCAAACGCTGCTGTTGCAGAGTAATTGTGTCGCCATCAATGATGGTGGCAATGCCTGTCCATTCTTGTGTTGCATCAGTTGTTTGCGGAATGCGGCTGACGAGAAAAGCAATGGCGATTAAAATGAGGATAGCGAAAAGCGCGTCGAGAATGAGCGGGCGGCGACGTTTTGATTTCAGCTGTTTTCGATATGTGCGGGTAGGGTATTTACGACCATATGGTGGTCTGGACATGAAACCTTACTCCGTACAATCACTCCGTTATAAAAATTAGAACAAATAAAGAACTTTTGCAATGGTATAATTTTAAGGTGCGAGTATAGGCTGTTGCTCTGGCTGGGAGGGCGGGATAGAGATTGTTTTAGATATATGAAGGGCGTGATGATCGTCGTTCGACCACTGAATTGATTATGGTTTTTATAGATGCAATTTTCCGATGCTGACCAGCAGGTTTTGATTGATATTATGCGTTGGCGGCGTGATGTCCGGCATTTTAAGCGGGAAGCGGTGCCAGCGCATTTGATAATGGAGTTGCAGCGCGCCGTTCAGCTTGCGCCTTCTGTCGGTAATTCAAGGCCGTGGCGCATATTTATGGCGCAGTCTCATGCAATTCGTAATGCGGTTTATGAAAATTTTCAGCAATCAAGTCAGAAAGCAGCCGGAATTTATGAGCCTGAGCGTTTGGCGCAATATGAAAAGTTAAAGCTTGAAGCCATTCAGACGGCACCGGTACAATTGGCAATTTTTACGGATACCGATCCGACACAAGGTCACGGATTAGGGCGGCAAACATTGGCTTCAACTTTGGAGCAAAGCACGGCGATGGCAGTGCAAAACCTTAATCTGGTGGCGCGCTCTCATGGGCTTGGTGTGGGGATGGTGTCGATTTTAAATCCGGGTGCCATGGAGCAGCTTTTTGAAGTGCCTGAAAGCTGGCGCTTCAGTTTTTATCTTTGCATCGGCTGGCCGGAATTTAAGAGCGATACGCCCTTGTTGCATGAACTGGGCTGGCAGGAAAATATCGAGCAAAACTGGATTGATATGTAATATTATCGAATATTGCAGATGAAAAGATGAGAGGCTTAATGTGTATTTCTCAATAAAATCAGAAGTGATTTTAAGCCGCTTTGTGAAGTGGAGGCTTAAAAGAAAATTCAATTTATCTTATTGTTTATGATAGCTTTTTCTCAATCCTCGTAAGGAGAGAATGGTGCGGTCGAGAAGACTCGAACTTCCACGGGTTGCCCCACAGCGACCTCAACGCTGCGCGTCTACCAATTCCGCCACGACCGCACTGTGTGGTAGAAACCGAACTGCTTCGGTGAGGGCGATTTAGCAAATCACTTATGACTGCACAAGCCCTATAATAAAAATATCGCAATTATTTTTGTAAAACATTGCTGCAATTACGCTTTTTGTGTTTGAAGCCCTTAAAAAGCCAGCATTTGCGGGGTTTCTAATTGTTACTTTTTATTTCATAAAAAACACCGGTTTTCCACAGATGGTGTTTTATAGGTTGTGGTGCGTTGAGTTAAAACACTGTCAGGTTGATTTTTGCGTGAATCAGTTATGTTCATCCGAATCTAACAATCTGACTTTTAAAGAGAAAAGACCTCACCGATGGGGTGAGGTCTTTAAAGATCATTCTGATTTGATTGTTAAGCGGGCTGCGCCGTCAATCAGGCTGACTTGTCTGTAAAAGCAGGAGCGCCTTTCCGTGTGGCAGGTAGGGCCGTTGCCAGCCACTTCCACATGGAGGCAGAGCGCATCCTGATCGCAATCAGTGGTAAGAGATATGACAGTTTGCAAATTGCCGGATGTTTCGCCCTTTTTCCATAATTGCTGACGCGAGCGCGACCAATAATGGGCAATGCCTGTTTCCAGTGTCAGGCTCAGTGCTTGCGCATTCATATGCGCGACCATTAAAACGCTGTTGTCGAGAGCATCGCAGACCACAGCGGTAATGAGGCCGTTACTATCGAAGCGCGGTGCAAATGCAGCGCCTTCTTCAATGTCATGTTTCGAGCAGTCGCTCTGGGGTTGAAATTCAACGCTCATGTGGTTCTCTTTATCTTAGCAGTCAGGATGCGCGGATCAGGCTCATGAAGCGAACCTGTTCGTTGACATTGTCGCGGAACTCACCGGTAAATGTAGTGGTAATGGTGCTGGAGCCTTGCTTGCGGATGCCGCGCATAGCCATGCACATATGTTCCGCCTCCAGTAAAACAGCGACACCGCGCGGTTTTAAAATTGTCTGGATGGAATTAGCGATCTGAGCGGTGATGTTTTCCTGTGTTTGCAGGCGGCGGGCAAAGACCTCAACCGTGCGGGCAATTTTGGAAAGGCCGACAACTTCGCCATCCGGCAGATAGGCTACATGTGCCTTGCCGATGATCGGCACCATATGGTGCTCGCAATGCGAATGGAACGTAATATCTTTCACCAGTACCATGTCGTCATAGCCGCCGACTTCTTCAAAAGTGGTGCCGAGAATCTCTTCCGGATTTTCTTCATAGCCGGCAAAAAGCTCTTTGTAGGATTTGGCTACGCGTTTTGGAGTGTCGAGCAGGCCTTCGCGGTCAGGGTTTTCACCTGCCCAGCGTAAGAGTGTGCGCACTGCTGCTTCTGCTTCTTCCTGTGACGGGCGCTGCATAGCTGCCATTGTATCACTTTTCTTTGGGGTGTCGCGTAGGTTATCCATGTAAGTATCTCCCGTAGTCTCCTTCATGCCTGCGGCTAGAGGAGACGAGTTGAACGGCAATACCAATTAAACCTGACATAGAGCCAGATGTGTATTGGAAGGATTTTTGTCTCTCTTTATATAGAGAGTGGCTGTTTTCTTCGTGCTATTGAAAGCAGAACTGTGATTAACTGAGATACTTGAAAATTGCACGATATTTCTCGGGGGCTGGCTTAATGGCTGGCACAAGTTTTATCAGCTCATTATATAGTATGGAAACAGTATTTAAAAAGGCATCGCTCTATGATCTGTGCCTGATCGGGTTTGCGAGACAGAGTAAGCAATGATTGACGATCTCTATAATCAGCGGATTTTGGAATTTGCCGGTAGTATCTCCAAGACGGAGCGTCTGGAACAGCCGCAGGCGACAGCCAAGGCGCATTCCAAATTATGCGGCTCGACAATCATTGTTGATCTTGATGTTGCAGATGGAATTGTCAGCAGTTTCGGGCAGGATGTGAAAGCCTGCGCTTTAGGGCAGGCGACGGCCTCGGTTATGGCGCGCACAATTATTGGTGCGACGCCGGAAGAGCTGAAGGCTTTGCGTGAGTGCATGTATGAAATGCTGAAAAATAATGGCGAAGCACCGCAGGGGCGCTTTGATGATTTTAAATATTTTGCACCGGTGCGCGAATATCGGGCGCGCCATGCTTCGACACTTTTAGTGTTTGATGCGGTGGTGGATTGTCTGACGCAGATTGAGCAGGCCGGCTGATGTGTGGCTGCGGTGGTGATCATGCGCCCAAAACCAAGGCAGAGCGCAAGCCCTATATGGGGCGGAATTTCAACGGGGCATGGAAGAAAACACTGGGGCGCTTGTTCGGCACCGGTTTTGTGCGGCTTTATCAGCTGACATTATCCGGCTTTATCGGCAATTCCTGCCGTCATCTGCCGACTTGCTCGGAATATACCTATGAGGCCATTGCACGATATGGTTTGTGGAGCGGTGGCTGGATGGGGCTTTTTCGCGTGATGCGATGCGGCCCTTTCGGGACTGATGGTTTTGATCCGGTGCCGCAAGTGATGCCTGAGGGCTATCGCTGGTATAAACCGTGGCGCTATTGGCTCATTGCCCGCAAAACCAAGGGCTGAGACGTCTTGAAAGCTTTACCTTGGCTGCAAAAAGATTTATGAGCTAGGTCAGGCTGTAAAAATTCAGGTTTTTCTAAGGAAAACTTTAGTTACAGCGAAGAATAATCAATTCAATGAAGGCAACCACCCGCAATCGTTGGCGGGACTGGATAAGGACAAAATTATGTCGAATGTTGTTTCGTTAAAATTCCCTGATGGTTCTGTCCGTGAATATGACAGTGCCATGACCGGCGCGGAGCTGGCAGAATCAATCTCCAAATCACTGGCGAAAAAAGCTGTGGCCTATGTCATGGATGGCACTATTCGTGATCTGACCGATCCGCTGGGTGCTTCTGCTGATGTGGAAATTCTGACCCGCGAAGACCCGCGCGCGCTTGAGCTTATTCGGCATGATTGCGCTCATATCCTCGCAGAAGCTGTGCAGGAACTGTTTCCGGGCACGCAGGTTACCATCGGTCCTGTGATTGAGAACGGCTTTTATTACGACTTTGCGCGCAACGAACCTTTTACACCGGATGATCTGCCGGTGATTGAAAAGAAAATGCGAGAAATTATCGGTCGCAATAAAGCGTTCAGCAAGCAGGTCTGGTCACGCGAAAAAGCCAAGCAAGTTTTTGCCGAGAAGGGCGAAAGCTACAAGGTTGAGCTGATCGACGCTATTCCGGAAGATCAGAACCTCAATATTTATTATCAGGGTGAAGACTGGTTTGACCTTTGCCGTGGCCCGCATATGGCGTCCACCGGTCAGGTTGGAACTGCTTTCAAACTGATGAAAGTGGCCGGTGCTTATTGGCGCGGTGACAGCAATAATCCGATGCTGACCCGTATTTACGGAACAGCCTTTGCCAGCGACAAAGACCTGCAAGCCTATCTGACGATGCTGGAAGAAGCTGAAAAGCGTGACCATCGTCGTCTGGGTCGTGAAATGGATCTGTTCCACTTCCAGGAAGAGGGTCCAGGCGTTGTGTTCTGGCATTCCAAAGGCTGGCGCATGTTCCAGACATTGGTCAGCTATATGCGCCGTCGTCTGGATACACATGGCTATCAGGAAGTCAACGCGCCGCAGGTGCTTGATAAATCCCTTTGGGAGACATCAGGTCACTGGGGCTGGTATCGCGACAACATGTTCAAGGTAACTGTTGCCGGTGATGATACGGATGATGACCGCGTTTTTGCTCTGAAGCCGATGAACTGTCCGGGTCACGTACAGATTTTCAAACATGGTTTGAAATCTTACCGCGATCTGCCGATCCGTCTGGCTGAATTTGGTAATGTGCATCGTTATGAGCCATCAGGCGCTCTGCATGGCCTGATGCGTGTGCGCGGCTTTACGCAGGATGATGCGCATGTGTTCTGTACCGATGAGCAATTGGCCGCAGAATGCCTTCGCATTAACGATTTGATTTTGTCTGTCTATAAAGACTTCGGTTTTGAAGGCATCACGATCAAATTGTCGACACGCCCTGAAAAGCGCGTGGGTTCGGATGAGCTTTGGGATCGCGCAGAAGGCGTGATGATGGAAGTTCTGGAAACAATTAAATTCCAGTCTCCAGAAATCAAAACATCGATCTTCGAAGGTGAGGGCGCGTTCTACGGTCCTAAATTCGAATATACGCTGCGTGATGCGATTGGCCGTGAATGGCAGTGCGGGACAACACAGGTAGACTTCAACCTGCCTGAGCGTTTCGGTGCTTTCTATATCGGTAATGATTCCGAGAAGAAGCAGCCGGTGATGATCCACCGCGCGATCTGCGGTTCGATGGAGCGTTTCCTTGGTATTCTGATCGAAAACTTTGCCGGTCATATGCCTTTGTGGTTCGCGCCAGTTCAGGTGGTTGTGGCAACCATTACATCTGACGCAGATGATTATGCGCGAGATGTGGCTGCAACGCTGAAAGCTGCCGGTTTGCAGGTCACAACCGATCTTCGCAATGAGAAGATCAACTATAAGGTTCGTGAACACTCACTGCAGAAGGTTCCGGTCATTTTGGTTTGCGGTAATCGCGAAGCAGAAGAGCGTACCGTCAATATCCGTCGTCTTGGTTCACGCGACCAGTCGTCTATGAGTCTTGATGAGGCTGTTGCGTCGCTGGTGCATGAGGCAACACCACCGGATTTGCTGCGTTTGAAAAATAAAAACGCCTGATCAGGGCGTTTGTAGTTTAAATGCTGATATGAAATCACGGCATTGGCCGGACTTTAAAAGTCTGGTTGATGCCGTGATTTTTTGTTGTGGTGACAAGACAGGTGACCACAAAAATGTTATGCAAATATTTGGTCAAGCTCTGCTCTTCGCCATGATTTGGTGCCGAATTGAATTTATAGTTTTTTCAAAGTGCAACAATGATAACAAACCACTCTGGCCGGGTTCCCATTATCCGCAGATGTGGCTATGAAATTATGAGCTTTATATAGTTTTTTGCCTGATTCTTTGCCGGACAGGCTATTCTTTGATTGGTGGTTTTGATGCGTCTTTCGCAGTTCTTTTTGCCCATTCTTAAGGAAACACCTAAAGAGGCGGAAATCGTCTCGCATCGTTTGATGCTGCGCGCTGGTATGATCCGTCAGCAGTCTGCCGGTATCTATGCCTGGCTGCCTCTGGGGTTGAAAGTCCTTAACAAAGTTAATGCTATTATCCGCGAAGAGCAGAACCGCGCCGGTGGTAATGAAATTTTGATGCCGACGATCCAGTCTGCTGATCTTTGGCGTGAAAGCGGCCGTTATGACGCTTACGGCAAAGAAATGCTGCGCATTAATGACCGCTCAGACCGCGAAATGCTGTTTGGCCCGACCAATGAAGAAATGGTCACCGACATTTTCCGCTCTTATGTGCGTTCTTACAAAGATCTGCCGCTTAATCTTTACCACATCCAGTGGAAGTTCCGCGACGAAGTGCGCCCTCGTTTTGGTGTGATGCGCTCACGCGAATTCCTGATGAAAGATGCTTATTCTTTCGACATCGATTATGAAGGCGCGAAAGCGGCTTATTACCGGATGTTCGTGTCCTATTTGCGCACATTCTCCCGCATTGGTGTGCAGGTTGTGCCGATGCGCGCTGATACAGGCCCGATCGGTGGTGATCTCAGCCATGAGTTCATCATTCTGGCTGAAACCGGCGAAAGTCAGGTTTTCTGTGATCGCGCTTATCTTGATTTGGAAGTGCCGGGTGCGGACATTAATTTCTTTGATGATGCAGCAATGGCTGCCATCGTTGACAAGTGGACTGCACCCTATGCTGCCACTGAAGAAATGCATGATGAAGCCGACTGGGCAAAGGTAGATGCCGCAAATCAGGTTGCTGCACGCGGTATTGAAGTTGGCCATATCTTCCATTTCGGCACCAAATATTCCGAGCCAATGGGCGCCAAGGTTCAAGGCCCTGATGGTAAAGAACATCTGGTTTCGATGGGTTCTTATGGTATTGGTCCATCACGCGTTGTGGCTGCAACCATTGAAGCATCGCATGATGATGATGGTATTATCTGGCCTAAGGCAATCGCACCGTTTGATGCAGGCATTGTTAACATGAAGCCGGGTGATGAGGCTTGTGATGCTGTGTCTTCGAAGATTTATGAAGCATTGATCAATGCTGGTCTTGATCCGTTGCTGGATGACCGCGACGAGCGTGCCGGCGTTAAATTTGCAACCATGGATCTGATCGGTCTGCCTTATCAGGTGATTGCAGGCCCGCGCAGTGTTGCTAATGGAGAAGTTGAAATTAAAACCCGTGCAACCGGCGAAAGACAGACCCTTTCCGTTGAAGCAGCGATTAATTTCCTGGTAGGCCAATAATGACAAAAACGGCGGCAGCACCTGCCAAACGCGTCGAAAATAAAGCATCAAATCTGGAGTCAAAACCGTTTTCGGTGTTTGAACGCATGATCGCTTGGCGCTATTTGCGAGCGCGCCGCCGCGAAACTTTTATCTCAGTGATTGCCGGTTTTTCTTTCACCGGCATCATGCTGGGCGTGGCAACCCTCATCATTGTTATGGCGGTGATGAATGGTTTCCGCAGTGAACTGCTGACCCGTATTCTGGGCATTAACGGCCATCTGATCATGCAGCCGATCGACCAGCCATTGGAAGATTATGCTGATCTGATCAAGCGTGTTGATGAGATCAAGGGCGTAAGCTTCGCCATTCCTGTGGTGGAAGGTCAGGCACTGGTGCAGGGCAATGTCGGTGCCGGAACCGGCGCTTTGGTGCGCGGTCTTCGTGAAGAAGATATTGATAAGCTGGAACTGGTTGCTGAAAATATCCGTCAGGGCACATTGGAAGGCTTTGATGGTAGCAGCAGTGTGGCTATCGGTACGCGTATGGCGCAAAATCTAGGGCTGACCATCGGCGATAGTCTCAAAGTTATTTCGCCTGACGGGGATGTGACACCTTTTGGTGTGAACCCGCGGGTGAAGTCCTATGAAGTGGCTGCGATTTTTGAAATCGGCATGTCGGAATATGATGCGTCGATTGTCTTGATGCCATTGAATGAAGCACAGCTTTTCTTCAATCAGGAAGGCCGCGTGCAATCGCTGGAAATCTTTGTCGATAATCCCGACAAAGTGGACGAGTTAAAGGCACCGGTTGAAGAGGTGGCCGCCAGACAGTTGCTTTTGACCGATTGGCGCCAGCGCAATCAGACCTTCTTTTCAGCCCTTCAGGTTGAGCGCAATGTGATGTTCATGATCCTGACCCTGATCGTATTGGTGGCAGCTTTGAATATTATTTCCGGCCTCATCATGCTGGTGAAGGATAAAGGGCGCGATATCGCTATTTTGCGTACCATGGGTGCCACGCGTGGTTCCGTGATGCGTATTTTCCTGATGACGGGCGCTGCTATCGGTTTTACCGGCACATTGGCAGGAGTGGTGTTAGGTGTGGTGATTACGCTTAATGTGGAATCGATCCGCCAGTTTTTCTCATGGCTGTCAGGCACAACTTTGTTCAGCCCTGAACTTTATTTCCTGAGCCAGCTTCCGGCCAAAATGGATCTGGGTGAAACACTCACAGTGATTATTATGGCTCTGGTTTTGTCTTTTGTTGCAACCATTCTTCCGGCATGGCGCGCTGCCAAGCTCGATCCTGTTGAAGCTCTGAGGTACGAATAATGGCTGCGGAACCGATTTTACGCCTTTCGGGTGTCAGCCGCGCCTATAAAGAAATTGACCGTGAATTGGTCATTCTCAAAGACGCGGATTTTACATTGAAGCGCGGCGAGATGGTGGCGCTTGTGGCACCATCCGGCGCAGGTAAATCCACGCTTTTGCACACAGCAGGCTTGCTGGAGCGCCCTGATCATGGCGATGTGTTTCTCAATGGCCGTTCATGCAGCGAGCTGGGCGAGGGCGAACGTACAGCCATTCGCCGCAATGATATTGGTTTTGTTTACCAGTTCCATCATTTGCTGCCGGAATTCTCAGCGCTTGAAAATGTGATGATGCCGCAATTGATCCGTGGTTTGCCGAAAGCAGCTGCGGCAAGCCGCGCCCAGCAGCTGCTTGATTATATGAAGGTGGGTAAGCGCGCATCGCACCGTCCGGCCGAATTATCAGGTGGTGAGCAGCAGCGTGTGGCAATTGCCCGTGCCGTTGCCAATGCGCCGCTTGTTTTGCTGGCAGATGAGCCAACCGGTAATCTTGATCCTCACACTTCCTCTTATGTATTTGAGGCATTGGAAGCCCTCGTGCGTCAGTCTGGTTTGTCCGCTTTGATCGCTACACATAATCATGAACTGGCACGCCGGATGGATCGCCGTGTGACCTTGCAGGATGGCAAGGTTATCGACGTTTAAGTCATTATTCGGCTTATCTTTTTGAAAGATTGCAAGAGGGCTTTTGAGCCCTCTTTTTTTGTGCCTGTTATGGCTTCCAGCTATAAAGCGCGCTTTTCCTACCTTAAAGCTTCCAATGAAAATTTCATAAATCGTAAACTATGAGTGGAACATAGGGGGTACAAGACGCTTGACTTTGGAACAATAATGGAACAAATTAAAAACATAAGAGAACAAACAATGGAGTTTCCCGATGACGGATCTTATTCAGGATGTGATGTCCTTTATTTCGGTCAGCCTGTTCATTGCGACTTTCGCAATCTGGATCAGCGCAATCTGATGTCTGTTATAAGTCCTGCCTGTTGATAATTCGAGGTCGCCGTAATGGATGGCGCTCTCAAAGGTTATGAAACTGGACTTTCTGAACTTATTCCCCGACAGTCATTGTTGTGACGGGGCTGTGAGAGTCGTCTTTGAGCTGATTTTTCTGCCCTTTTAAAAGCGCCCGTGATAGGGTGCACAAAATGACGAATGAAGCATGGGCAAGGCTTGAGGTTTTGCTGCTTCGATGAAGCTTCGGGAATACATAAATGAGTGATGCGCAACATAATCTGCCAGCCGCAACCAATGCTCAGGCACCTAAATTTGTGCATTTACGTGTCCACTCTGCCTATTCACTGCTTGAAGGTGCGTTGCAGGTTGGAAAAATTATTAAACATGCCATTGCCGATGATGCGCCTGCTATTGCGGTAACGGATACCAATAATCTCTTTGGTGCGCTGGAATTTGCGCAAAAAGCCTCCAAGGATGGTGTTCAGCCGATTATCGGTTGTCAGGTTGATATTTGCTTTGGCGATCATATTGAAAATAGCCGCACCGCGAACCGTCGCGATGTGTTGGATCTGGCTCCTGTGGTTCTTTATGCCAGCACTGAAGAAGGCTACGCCAATATGGTGCGCCTTGTCAGCCGGTCATATTTGGAAACGGCTGATGGCGATCCGGTGCATATCCGCTCGGAATGGCTGGCTGAATTGTCGGATGGGGTTATTCTGCTCACCGGCGGGCCATTAGGACCGATCGGCAAGTCGATCAGTGCTGATCGTGAAGAGCGTGCAGAGCAACGCCTGGCATTTTTGCAAGAGCATTTTGGCAACCGGCTTTATGTCGAACTGCAAAGATTTGCCAATTATGATAAGGTGTTGGAAGCCAAGACGGTTGAGCTCGCCTATAAATATGAATTGCCGCTTGTGGCAACCAACGAAGCTTTCTTCTTAAAATCGGAAGACTTTGAAGCTCATGACGCTTTGCTGGCTATCGCCGAAGGGCAGATCATTTCTAATGATGACCGCCGTCGCCTGACAGCGGATAATTATCTGAAATCGCAAAGCGAAATGGCAACGCTTTTTGCAGATTTGCCGGAAGCGATTGAAAATACCATCGAGATTGCGCAGCGCTGTTCTTATTTTACGCAAACGCGTGCACCGATTTTGCCCCGCTTTACCGGTGAGTCCGATGATCCGGAACTTGCATTGCAGGCAGAAGCCGATGAACTGGCACGTCAGGCACGCGAAGGTTTGAAATTCCGCCTTGAAACTGCAGGGCTTGCTGAAGGTTATAGTGAAAAAGACTATGACGAGCGCTTGGAATATGAAATCGGCATCATTCAGCGCATGAAGTTTCCGGGTTACTTCCTGATCGTTGCCGACTTTATCAAATGGGCAAAGATGCAGGGCATTCCGGTCGGGCCTGGTCGTGGTTCGGGTGCGGGCTCGCTTGTGGCTTATGCGCTTACCATTACTGACGTCGATCCGTTGCGCTTTTCCTTGCTTTTTGAGCGCTTTCTTAATCCGGATCGTGTGTCGATGCCGGACTTTGATATCGACTTTTGTCAGGATCGGCGTGAAGAGGTTATCCGTTATGTGCAGCGCAAATACGGACGCGAGCAGGTAGCGCAGATCATCACATTCGGTACGCTTCAGGCGCGCGCGGTGTTGCGCGACGTTGGCCGTGTGCTGGAAATGCCTTATGGGCAGGTTGACCGCCTGTGTAAATTGGTGCCGTCCAATCCTGCCAATCCGGTTTCGCTGGGGCAGGCGATTGAAACCGAGCCGAAAATCAATGAAGAGCGCGAGCAGGAACCGGTTGTCGGCCGTTTGCTTGATATGGCGCTCAAACTGGAAGGGCTTTATCGCCACGCTTCCACTCACGCCGCCGGTATCGTGATTGGTGACCGCCCGCTCTCCGAGCTGGTGCCGATGTATCGCGATCCGCGCTCTGATATGCCGGTCACACAGTTCAACATGAAATGGGTGGAACAGGCCGGTCTTGTTAAGTTCGACTTTTTGGGGCTGAAAACCCTGACCGTACTGGAAACAGCGGTCAAACTTGTAGCGCGTAAAGGCATTGAGATCGATTTGTCTCACCTGCCGCTTGATGACAAGCCGACTTATGACATGCTTTCGTTAGGGGAAACGGTCGGCGTGTTTCAGGTGGAAAGTGCGGGGATGCGTAAGGCGCTGATTGGTATGCGTCCTGACCGCATCGAGGATGTGATTGCGCTTGTGGCGCTTTACCGTCCAGGTCCGATGGAAAATATTCCGACCTATAATGCGCGCAAGCATGGCGAGGAAGAAATCGCCTCAATCCATCCGAAAATCGACTATCTGGTGAAAGAAACGCAGGGCGTTATCGTTTATCAGGAACAGGTGATGCAGATCGCGCAGGTTTTGTCGGGCTATTCGCTCGGTGAAGCGGATTTGCTGCGCCGTGCGATGGGTAAAAAAATCCGTGAGGAAATGGATCAGCAGCGCGTCCGTTTCGTTGATGGCGCGATAGAGGGCGGGGTCGGCAAGGCGCAGGCCAATACGATTTTTGATCTTCTCGCCAAATTTGCGGACTATGGTTTTAACAAATCGCACGCTGCTGCTTATGCGATTGTGTCTTACCAGACCGCCTATATGAAGGCGCATCATCCGGTTGAGTTCCTCGCCGCCTCCATGACCTATGATATGTCCAATACGGATAAGCTCAACGATTTCCGTCGTGAAGCAAAGCGCCTTGGCATTGATGTGGTGCTGCCGTCTGTGCAGACGTCTTTCCGCGCCTTTGAAGTGGGCGAAAATAAAATTTTCTATTCACTGGCCGCGATCAAAGGGGTTGGTGAAGCAGCGGTTGATCATATTGCTGAGGTGCGCGGCGACAAACCATTTGAAGATCTCGAGGACTTTTGTGAGCGGATTGACCCGAAACTGGTTAATCGCCGCGTTTGGGAAAGCTTGATCAATGCCGGTGCATTGGATTGCTTTGGCCATGATCGCTCAGCACTGAGTGCCGGTATGGATCGCGTGATGGGCTATGCGCAGCGCACACAGGAAAATGCCTTAAGCGGTCAGTCGGATATTTTCGGTCTGAGCGGTGCGCCAAAAGAAAAACTGCAATTGCCTTCTGCTGCACCATGGTTGCCGGCAGAAAAATTGCATCGTGAATTTCAGGCGGTGGGCTTCTATTTGTCGGCTCATCCGCTTGATGAATATAATGAAGTTCTGGCAAAAATGCGCGTGCAGAACTGGGCAGATTTTTCTGCTGCGGTTAAAAAAGGTGCTAATGCCGGTCGTTTGGCTGGTACGATTACCACTAAACAAGAGCGCAAAACCCGCACCGGAAACAAGATGGGCATTGTCGCATTGTCGGATGCATCCGGCCAATATGAAGCCGTACTGTTCTCGGAAGGTTTAGCGCAATATCGCGATCTGCTGGAAACCGGTAAATCCGTAGTGATTACGGTGGCTGCAGAAGACCGGCCTGAAGGGGTGGGGTTACGCATCCAGACAGTTGTTTCATTGGAAGATGAAGCCTGCCGGATGCAAAAAGCATTACGGCTTTATTTGCGCAGTGCCGAAGCGCTTAAACATATTCAGCCGCATTTCACCACGCGTGGCGATGGTCAGGTGAGTTTCATCGTCATTAAAGAAGACGGGCAGCGGGAAATTGAAATTGAATTACCGCATCGGTACCGTGTGAGTCCGCAGGTTGCCAGCGCGATGAAATCTATTCAAGGTGTCGTGGATGTGGAGCTGATCCATTAATTCGGATGCTTTTTAAGGTGGGATTTAGGGCAGATTCTGCTGAACTGTTTGCATATGTTTCGCAAAACGCAGTCACAGTTTTGCGAAACATGCTTTAATCATTGGAAAATGTACCAGAAGGTACTATGAGTGTGGCATCTTGTCATAAACAGAAAATGATTTTTCAATGTCTGCCTTCACACAATCTGTCACCCAAGCCGTGGATGCAATGCGCGCATTGTTTCCTGAAACCCCTTTGCAGCTTAATGATTTCTTGTCGAAAAAATATGGCGCGGAAATTTGGCTCAAGCGTGAAGATTTAACACCGGTTCGTTCATACAAGATTCGCGGCGCTTTTAATTTCATCAGTGCAGCGCTTGATAAAGTTGATAAAAACGCCGTTTTTGTTTGTGCCTCTGCCGGTAATCACGCGCAGGGCTTTGCTTTTGTTTGTCGTCATTTTGGCCGCAAGGGCGTGGTTTTCATGCCGGTCACCACACCGCAGCAGAAAATTGATAAGACGCGCACATTTGGCGGCGAGTTCATCACTATTGTACTGGTCGGTGATATTTTTGACGAATGCTATGCGGCTTCGCAGAGCTATGCGCGCGAAAATAACGGCGTGATGGTGCCGCCATTTGATGATGCCGCGATTATTGAGGGGCAGGCAAGTGTGGCGCATGAAATTGCCATGCAATTGCCTTATGGTGTTAAGCCGGACATGGTTTTGCTGCCAGTCGGTGGCGGTGGTTTGTCTGCCGGCGTGACGCATTATTTGACTGATCTTGGCTGGCCGACAGCATTTTATTTCGTTGAGCCGGATGGTGCATCCAGCTTGAAAGCAAGCCTGATTGCCGGTGAACGCATCAAACTGAAAAAGGTCGATAACTTTGTCGATGGTGCTGCTGTTGCAGAGCTTGGTGCAGAAAACTTTAAATATTTGCAGCAGTTTAGCGTCAATCAGGTGCTGACAGTGCCTGAAAACCGCCTCTGCGCAACGATGATTGATATGCTGAATATTGAGGGTGTTGTGCTGGAACCAGCAGGCGCGCTTGGCATTGATGCGCTTAAAGGTTTTGACAAGGCAGAGCTTAAGGGCAAAAAAATTGTGATTGTCGTGTCTGGCGGTAATTTTGATTTTGAACGCCTGCCGGATGTGCGCGAACGCGCCATGCGTTACAAAGGCTTGAAGAAATATTTCATCTTCCGCTTTCCGCAGCGTCCCGGCGCTTTGCGCACATTTCTTGATCTGTTGGGGCCTGATGATGACGTGGCGCGTTTTGAATATTTGAAAAAATCGGCGCGCAACTTTGGTTCGGTGCTGATCGGTATTGAAACCAAAGATGCCGAAAATTTCGACAGATTGATTGAAAAATTTGATGCGTCGGGCTGGGCTTATGAAGATATTACCGACAATCAGGTTTTGGCTGATTTTATTATCTAAAGAGCGAAGTCATTGAATTTTAAACGCATCGTGGTTTTAAAATCATGGTGCGTTTTTTATTAAGCAATAAAAAAAACCGGCTGATGTAAATCAGCCGGTTTTTGTGTTTTTAAGCTAAAGTTTATTAGAGCGTGTCGCAGTTAATTGTATCCACTGCGCTCGCTCTGATATTTTGTTTTCACGCATGTCTTTGTCCCAAAACCGGTGCCCACTTTTGGGAGACATGCTTTAGCTGCAACCGCTTGTCGCGCCGCAAGTGTCGCATTTCAGGCAGGTGCCGTTACGCACCATGGTGAAATTCTGGCACTCGGAGCAGCTGTCGCCGGTATAGCCCTGCATCAGCGACTTCATGCGGCGGTCAGCTTCCAGCTTCTTGGCAGAATTTGCGCTTTCGGCCTTTGCCGCAGCCGCATCGGCAGCAGCTTTGTCGGAGAACAATTCTGTTGCTGAAGGCTGTTCCGGTGTTGTTTCAACAGCCGGAATAGCACGTTCTTCATAGTCACGCTTGAAAGCTGTTGCGCCATCACTCACCAGACCGACTGTTGTCGTACGTGACGTTGCAGTGGCGGTTGTTGTGGTTTTCAGCGTCGTAACATTTGAAGTCTGGGTTGTCTGTGTACCAGCCGAACCTTGAGCTCCTGATGGATTACTGTCACCACTTACCAGTGTTGGCTTGTAACCGCGTGTCCAGCCGGTTGCCAAGAGATTGGTTTTACCTTCTTTGATGCCTTTGCCCAAAGCGGTATTGCCAAAATCTGTGGTGTCGACATGCGCCAGATCATGACGGCCGAGATAGGAAACAGCCAATTCACGGAAGAGGTAATCCAGAATGGATGTGGCGTTTTTAATCGCATCATTGCCCTGAACAATACCGGCAGGCTCGAATTTGGTGAAAGTGAATGCTTCCACATATTCTTCCAACGGTACGCCATATTGCAGGCCGAGCGACACTGCGATGGCAAAATTGTTCATCATTGCACGGAAGGCCGCGCCTTCTTTGTGCATGTCGATGAAGATTTCGCCCAAACGGCCATCGCCGAATTCACCGGTGCGCAGATAAACCTTATGGCCGCCAACCAGTGCCTTCTGGGTATAGCCCTGACGGCGGTTTGGCATTTTATCGCGTTCGTGAACAACCTTTTCGACCACTTTTTCAATGATGCGCTCGGTTACCTGAACGGCACGGGCCGCTGCCGGTGCTTCAATCAGGGTTTCGACTGCATCATCTTCGTCGTCTTCATCCGAAATCAGCGAAGCATTCAAAGGTTGTGACAGCTTGGAGCCATCGCGGTAAAGCGCATTGGCTTTGAGTGCCAGCTTCCATGAAAGCATGTAAGCATTCTTACAGTCTTCAACAGTTGCTTCATTTGGCATGTTGATGGTTTTGGAAATCGCACCGGAGATGAATGGCTGTGAGGCAGCCATCATACGGATGTGACTTTCAACCGACAGATAACGCTTGCCGATCTTGCCGCAGGCATTGGCGCAATCAAAGACAGGGTAATGTTCTTCTTTGAGATATGGTGCGCCTTCCAGCGTCATTGCACCGCAAATATGGATATTGGCAGCTTCGATGTCTTTCTTGGCAAAACCAATGGCAGGCAGCATTTCAAACGAGAAATCGTTCAGCTGTTCGTCGGTGAGATTGAGCACATCTTTACAGAAGTCTTCACCGAGCGTCCATTTGTTGAAGGCAAACTTGATGTCAAAGGCACTGGCCAATGCAGCATTCAATGCTTCAATTTTCTCATCGGTAAAGCCTTTGGCGCGCAATGTCGAAGGATTGACGCCTGCTGCCTGATTAAGATTGCCGTGACCGACTGCATAAGCTTCGATTTCAGCGATCTGGTTTTCAGCATAGCCAAGTGTGCGCAGAGCTTCCGGCACAGCACGGTTGATGATTTTGAAGTAACCGCCGCCGGCAAGCTTCTTGAACTTAACCAGTGCAAAGTCAGGTTCAATACCGGTGGTGTCGCAATCCATAACCAGACCAATGGTGCCGGTAGGAGCGATAACGGTGGCCTGCGCATTGCGGTAGCCGTGCTTTTCACCAAGCTCCAGAGCCTTGTCCCAAGCTGCTCGTGCATGGGTGATCATTGCTTCTTCAGGGCAATCTGCTGCAATGAGCGCAACCGGATTAACGGAGAGGCCTTCATAGCCTTCAGTTTCACCGTAAGCGGCACGGCGATGGTTGCGGATAACGCGCAGCATGTTTTCAGCATTTGGCTTGTAAGACGGGAACGCGCCCAGTTCCTTAGCCATTTCCGCTGACGTTGCATAAGAAATACCGGTCATGATCGCAGTCAAGGCACCGCCAATAGCACGGCCTTTATCTGAATCATAAGGGATACCGGAGGTCATCAGCAGGCCGCCAATATTGGCGAACCCTAAGCCGAGCGTGCGATATTCGTATGAACGGGTAGCAATTTCCTTGGACGGGAACTGCGCCATCATTACCGAAATTTCAAGCACAATAGTCCACAGGCGGGCTGTGTGCTCATAGGCGCTGATGTCAAATGTGCCGTCTGCATTGCGGTAGGTCAAAAGGTTGATGGAAGCCAGATTACAGGCTGTATCATCAAGGAACATATATTCCGAGCAAGGGTTGGATGCGCGGATCGGACCTTCGGCAGGGCAGGTGTGCCAATCATTCATGGTGGTGTTGTAGTGCAGACCCGGATCAGCTGATGCCCATGCTGCATAGCCGATTTTATCCCACAATTCGCGTGCGTTGAGGGTCTTGATGGTGCTGCCGTCTTTACGGGCGGTCAGGTTCCACTCGCCGTCATTTTCAACAGCGCGCAGGAACTCGTCTTTCAGCGAGACGGAATTGTTGGAATTCTGGCCGGAAACGGTGAGATAGGCTTCTGAATCCCAGTCGGTGTCATAGGTCTTGAACTGAATGTCCGTGTAGCCCTGACGTGCAAACTGGATGACGCGGTTGATGTAGTTTTCAGGAACCTGATTTTTCTTCGCGAGTTTGATTTCACGCTTCAGGGCAGGGTTCTTGGCCGGATCAAAACAATCATTATTATCAGCCTCACAATTGATGCAGGCTTTCATGATTGCGGTCAGGTGCAGTTTGACGATCTTAGAGCCGGTGACGAGGGCAGCAACCTTCTGCTCTTCTTTCACTTTCCAGTCGATATATTCTTCAATATCCGGATGGTCGACATCAACGACAACCATTTTGGCTGCACGGCGTGTGGTGCCGCCTGATTTGATCGCGCCCGCTGCACGGTCGCCGATCTTCAGGAAGCTCATCAGGCCGGACGAACGGCCGCCGCCGGACAGGCTTTCACCTGCACCGCGCAAATGCGAGAAGTTGGAACCTGTGCCTGAACCATATTTAAACAGACGTGCTTCACGAACCCAAAGATCCATGATGCCGCCTTCATTGACGAGATCATCGGCAACGGACTGAATAAAGCAGGCATGTGGCTGCGGATGTTCGTAAGCGGATTTGGACTTGGTCAGTTTGCCGGTTTTCCAATCGACATAATAGTGACCCTGACCCGGGCCATCGATACCATAAGCCCAATGCAGACCGGTGTTGAACCATTGCGGGGAGTTTGGCGCAACGCGCTGGGTTGCCAGCATGTAAGCCAGTTCATCGCGGAAAGCCAAAGCATCTTCTTCTTTATTGAAGTAGCCGCCTTTCCAGCCCCAATAAGTCCATGTGCCGGCCAAACGATCGAAAACCTGGCAAGCATCCATCTCAGAGCCATAGCGCTCTGCTTCCGGCAGTTCGCCCAAAGCTGCTTCATCAGCAACCGAGCGCCACAACCATGACGGAACGGAGTTTTCTTCAACTTTTTTGAGCTTCGCAGGCACACCGGCTTTACGGAAATATTTTTGTGCCAGAATGTCGGCTGCAACCTGACTGAACTGCGCCGGGACATTGATGTCTTCAAGACGGAACACAATTGAACCATCGGGATTTTTGATCTCACTGGTCGCGGTGCGAAACGCTATTTCTGCGTATGGCGACTGGCCTTCTTTGGTAAAACGACGTTCGATCTTCATCTGCCCCATCCAACTTCTTGTGCGCTATAGCAACTACATATAGTGCGGTTCGTGTGTCATGCGATCTAAACAAGGGGTCAAGCCCTCTTGTTAAATTCAAGGTTCAAAACAAGCTTTGGCCATCGCCATTTCTAATGGCTTTGACCAGAGATAATTTCAGAATGCTTACTCCAATTAATAAAGAGAAAAACGCATTCTTATTGTGAAAAACGTTTGAGCCTTGATGCGGTTGCAAACGGTTTTCATAATAAGTCATGTACAGTACGCGGAAAATGACTCGACACTGATGATTACATCAAATGGTGTCTAATTAGTTTACACGTACTACATGTTGTGTGTCCAGTCAGTTTTTTCACTCAGATGCCATATATGCAGCAAAAGATATTCTCTGTGCGCACAGCATAATGCAGACATAAAAAATCGTTTCGAGAACAGCGTTTTGTAGCGCGTATTATCGATTGAATTTACATATGTCTGCGAAAGAACAGCCGGAAGAAGATAACGCCCGGCAAATCACTGGATACCCAACTTCTTCTTATAAAGACGACTCGGAGCTTGGGGTCAAGCATTGGTTTAAATTAAACTAACGCGCACTAGATGTTGTGGATAGGTCTGGTGAAAATGTGGATAGTGGGGAAGATAATAAAAAATAGCGACCAATAGCTTGCAATTCAGGCAAGGCCGGAAATGAAGCCGTTTGAACCGGCTTCATTGAGAAAATCAGGCATTATAAGAAAAATTATTGTTCATCTTTTGCCATGGCTGGTGACGTGTCCGGCGTAAAAGCAAGGATCAGTTTTTTTAGTTCAGGCTCTTCAACCCGTTCTGCGGCTTGCAAGGGTGAAACCCATTCCAGAATGCGCTCACCACGTTCCGGCCATTGATCCACTTGTTCTGTGAAGGCAACCGCATAAACGGCAACAGTAAAACTGCTGATCGCGTCAGGCGGCATGTCGTATTTTTCATAGTCATAGGTGCCGACAGGCAGCGGATCAATCACGCCTCGAATGCCGGCCTCTTCAAATGCTTCTCGCATGGCGGTGCGGGCTAACGTACGGCCTGTCTGCGGCCAGCCTTTTGGTAAAACCCAGCGCCCCGTGCCACGGCTGGTAATGGTGAGTAATTGTAATTCACCATTTTCAACGCGCCACACCAAAGCCGCCACTTGTTGCAAGCGGCCGTTTGGCAATAAATTCTTTTTCTGGGTGGCAATACTATCGGGAGCAAGCAGGTTCATGGCGAATATTCTCTTTATTTTTATTGTGGGACGATTCGCTAAAATAACAATAGTCTGCTCGTTCCGTATCCTAAACTCAAATCGCAGTTTTTCGTTGGCGTAAATCATTTCGCACATTGGTCAAAAACTGTTTTTCAACTATGATTATCATTGAAGATCAGGCTCTTCAAATCAGTAATTGTTACGCTAAGTCATTAATATGGCTAAATTATAGCCAGTACCAGTGAAGGAAAACTCCATTTTTTATATGAAAAAGGAATGATGATGTAGTTTGCTCCAGGTCACATTATTATATATGCAGCAATGAGTAAAAAATGTGGAGTTTGACTATGGCGACCTATGATTATGATCTGTTTGTTATCGGCGGCGGTTCCGGCGGTGTGCGGGCAGGGCGATTGGCGGGGGCTATGGGAAAACGGGTTGGTCTTGCGGAGGAATACCGCATGGGCGGCACTTGTGTGATCCGTGGATGTGTGCCGAAAAAACTTTATGTTTATGCTTCACAATTTGGTGAAAGCTTTGACGATGCTGCCGGTTATGGCTGGAGCGTGGGGACAAGCACATTTGACTGGCGCACACTTGTTGATGCCAAGGAAAAAGAAATCACCCGTCTGGAAGGTCTTTATCGTAAAGGTCTTGAAGGTTCGAAGGTGGAGATTTTTGCCAGCCGTGCAGAACTTGTTGATGCTCATACAATTGAACTGAAGAGTACCGGTCAGCGTGTGACGGCAGAGCGTATTTTGATTGCGACCGGCGGTCGCGTAAACCGCAATACCTCAATGCCCGGGCATGAATATTGCATCAGCTCGGATGAGGCTTTTGATTTGGCCGAATTGCCTAAATCTATTGTGATTGCAGGTGGTGGTTATATTGCAGTTGAATTCGCTAATATTTTCCATGGGCTTGGTGTTGAAACGACACTTGTTTACCGTGGTAAGGAAATCCTCTCACGCTTCGATCATGATCTGCGTGTGCTTTTAAGTGAAGCAATGACTGCCAAAGGCATCCGCATTGTGACTGAAGCCGTCTTTAATGCTGTGCGCAAAGAAGGTGATCGTCTGGCGGTTGAATTGTCCAATGGTGAAACGCTGACGGTTGATCAGGCGATGCTGGCGATCGGTCGCTTGCCGAATAGTGAAGGTGTTGGCCTTGATAAAGCTGGTGTGGCTTTAAGCAAAGGCGATCATGGTGCGGTGATTGTTGATGAATATTCTCGCACCTCGCAGCCACATATTTATGCTGTTGGTGATGTGACCGACCGTGTACAGCTGACACCTGTCGCCATTCATGAAGCCATGTGCTTCCTTGAAACGGTTTATAAAGACAATCCGACCCGTCCGGATCACGATCTTATTCCAACAGTTGTGTTCTCACAGCCGGAAATCGGCACTGTCGGTATGTCGGAAGATGAAGCGATCAAAACCTATCCGGAGATTGAGATTTACCGTGCGCATTTCCGTCCGATGAAAAATACGCTGTCGGGTCGTGCTGATAAAATGCTGATGAAGCTGGTGGTGGATGGTAAAAGCCGCAAAGTGCTTGGTGCCCATATTCTGGGACCTGATGCCGGTGAAATGGCGCAGCTTATTGGCATCGCTTTAAAAGCGGGCGCTTCAAAGGATGATTTCGACCGCACAATGGCGGTGCATCCGTCGGCGGCAGAAGAGTTTGTCACCATGTATAACCCGACTTATCGGGTGGTGAACGGTGAGCGTATTTAAGGCAAAGCTAAAGCCTCAAAATATCAAGCTGTTACGAATTGCGCTGGTATATGTCGCGTCTTTAGACTATATCAGCACGATCACGCGTGCCCGAGGAGGAGCTTCGGGCTTTCGTGAAAGGAGGACTTGAGTTCGTAAAGGTTTACGAATTTTTATAACAGGTGTTAACATGACGAAGAACTGGACCCCACATTCCTGGAGAAACATGCCAATCAAGCAAGTGCCATCTTATCCGGATGCACAGGCATTGGCTGATGTCGAAAACCGTCTTCGTAGTTATCCACCCTTGGTTTTTGCAGGTGAAGCACGTAAGCTTAAAGAGCAGTTGGCAGATGTTGCCGAGGGACGTGCATTCTTGTTGCAGGGTGGCGATTGCGCAGAAAGTTTTGCTGAACATGGCGCGGATAATATCCGTGACTTTTTCCGCGTCTTTTTGCAAATGGCTGTCGTGCTTACTTTTGGTGCCTCCAAGCCGGTTGTAAAAGTTGGCCGTATTGCCGGACAATTCGCCAAGCCACGCTCATCCGATTTTGAAACATTGAACAATGTTGAGCTGCCATCATACCGCGGCGACATTATCAATGGCATTGGTTTCGACAGTGCATCGCGCATTCCTGATCCGATGCGTCAGGATATGGCTTACCGCCAGTCTGCCGCAACGCTCAACCTGTTGCGCGCTTTTGCACAGGGTGGTTATGCCAATCTTGAAAACGTGCATCAGTGGATGCTCGGTTTTGTCGGCAACAGCCCTGCGGGCGAGCGTTATGCAGCTCTTGCCAATCGTATTTCTGATACAATGAACTTCATGAAGGCGATCGGCATCAATGCTGATGCCCAGCGCAATTTGCGTGAAACTGATTTCTACACCAGCCATGAAGCATTGCTGCTGGGCTATGAAGAAGCGCTGACGCGCGTGGATTCCACCTCCGGTGACTGGTATGGCACATCCGGCCATATGATCTGGATTGGTGACCGTACCCGTCAGGCTGATCATGCGCATATCGAATATTGCCGCGGTATTAAAAACCCGCTCGGTCTGAAATGCGGCCCGTCTTTGCAACCGGATGATTTGCTGCGTCTGATTGACCTGCTCAATCCGGAAAACGAAGCCGGTCGTCTGACCCTCATTGCACGTTTTGGTTATGATAAAGTGGGTGACCATTTGCCAAACCTTATCCGTGCTGTTGAGCGTGAAGGCCGCAAGGTTGTTTGGTCATGTGATCCGATGCATGGCAATACAATCAGTGCCGGTGGTTACAAGACCCGTCCGTTTGATCGCGTTCTGAAGGAAGTTGAAAACTTCTTTGCCATTCATCAGGCTGAAGGCACGCATCCGGGTGGTATTCATATCGAAATGACCGGTAAGAACGTAACTGAATGCACTGGTGGTGCACGCGCAATCTCTGCTGATGATCTGTCCGATCGTTATCACACCCATTGTGATCCGCGCCTTAATGCAGATCAGGCGATTGAACTGGCATTCTTGCTGGCAGAGCTTCTCAAAAATGAACGCGATGCCAATCCGGTCGCCATAGCGGCAAACGCTTAAAAGTAAATAAGAAAAGGCGGAAAATGAGTTTTCCGCCTTTTTTCTATTCTGATTATCCAGAGATTATCAGATATCAACTCAACTATCAGATTGGCAGAGCAGGGCTTTTTCGGGTAAAGGCCGGCTGAAATTTCGCAAACACGGATATGAAATGCGTCGTATTTTTCTGGCCTTCATCAATTCACTGAGAGCTCTCAACCATATGGCGCGCCATGAAAAGGCTGTGCAGCAGGAATTGGTTTTATTGCTGCTTGCTTTGCCGGTGGCATTTTTTCTGGCACCGAGCTTTGTGAGTTTTCTGGTGCTGATCGGCGCAGTGGTTTTGGTATTGCTGGTTGAAATTCTCAATACTGCGATTGAAGCAACCTGTGATGCTGTCACCACCGATTTTAACAAGAATATCCAGATTGCCAAGGATGCAGGTTCATTGGCTGTGCTGATTGCCATTATCGTTGCGGCAACCACCTGGGGATATATTCTTATCAATACATATTGGTTGTCATAACCATAGTCTCAGCATCTGCTTTTCAGCTAATCGCAGATGCTGACAATTGCATCAATGGCGCGCGCGGGGTAAAGATTTCTCATGAGTCACATTGATGAGAATCCTGCCATGTTGCGAATAGCCATTGCACAGCTCAATCCTGTTATGGGTGATATTGCCGGAAATCTGGCAAAAGCCCGCGCTGCGCGTTCACAAGCCGCGAAAAGCGGTGCTGATCTTGTGCTGTTTACGGAAATGTTCATCAGCGGTTATTCGCCTGAAGATCTGGTGTTGCGTCCAGGTTTTGTTGCTGCTTGTGAGCAGGCGATAAAAGAGCTTGCTGCAGATACGGCAGATCAAGGCGCAGGTGTCGTTATCGGCACCCCGCTTTTGCGCGATGGTAAGCTTTATAACGCTGTTGTCGTTCTTGATGGCGGCGCGGTGATCGCCGAACGCTTCAAGGTTGATTTGCCAAATTACGGTGAGTTTGACGAAAAGCGTGTTTTTGCCAGTGGTGACTTGCCGGGGCCGGTTAATTTTCGCGGTGTACGGCTTGGTATTCCGATTTGTGAAGATATTTGGGGTGATCTCGGTGTGGCCGAGACATTGGCTGAAAGCGGCGCTGAATTGTTGCTGGTGCCCAATGGTTCGCCATATCAGCGTGATAAATTAGACCTGCGTCATCAGGTCGTTTTGCGACAGGTGATCGAAACCGGCCTGCCGCTGATTTATGTCAATCAGCTGGGCGGGCAGGATGAGCTTGTCTATGATGGCGGTTCGTTCATCTTTAATGCGGATCGCTCACTTGCACTGCAAATGCCGCAATTTGAAGCGCAAATCGCCGTTACCGAATGGTCGCGCGGTGAAGATGGCTGGCATTGCGCACAAAGTGACATTGCAACGCTGCCGCAAGATTTGGAGGCAGATTACACCGCCTGCATGTTGGGCTTGCGTGATTATGTCAATAAAAACGGCTTTAAGGATGTGATCCTCGGGCTTTCGGGCGGCGTGGATTCAGCTATTTGCGCAGCGATTGCCGTTGATGCACTTGGCGCTGAGCGTGTGCGCGGCATCATGCTGCCTTATCGTTATACCACGGAAGAATCCTTAAAAGACGCAGCCGATTGCGCTAAGGCGCTGGGTTGCCGCTATGATATCGTGCCGATTGCCGAGCCGGTTGAAGGCTTTTTGAGTGCGCTGTCACCGCTCTTTGCCGGAACAGAAAGCGATGTCACGGAAGAAAATCTGCAAAGCCGTGCGCGCGGCACTATATTGATGGCGCTTTCCAATAAATTTGGCTCAATGGTGATGACCACTGGCAATAAGTCAGAAATGGCTGTTGGTTACGCCACCCTTTATGGTGACATGAATGGCGGTTTTAATCCGATCAAGGATGTTTATAAAACCCGTGTCTATGCGCTGTGTGAGTGGCGTAACAAACATGTGCCTGCCACATCATTGGGGCATGCAGGTGAGGTGATACCGGTCAATATCATCACCAAAGTGCCGACTGCGGAACTGCGCGAAAACCAAACCGATCAGGACAGTCTGCCGCCATATCCGGAACTGGATGACATGCTGCAATGTCTCGTTGAGGGCGACATGAGTGTCAGCGAAATTGTTGCTCGCGGTCATGATGCGGCAGTGGTCAAGCGCATTGAGCATTTGGTGTATATTGCGGAATATAAGCGCCGGCAATCGGCACCGGGGGTAAAAATTACCCCGAAGAATTTTGGTCGTGATCGGCGTTATCCGATTACCAATCGCTATAGAGACGTTTTAGAAAAGTAAATCAAATGACTGTTACAGTGCGTTTCGCTCCGTCGCCGACGGGCTATATTCATATCGGGAATACGCGTCCTGCTTTGTTTAACTGGTTGTTTGCCCTGAAAAACGGCGGCAACTATGTTTTGCGTTATGACGACACCGACGTTGAGCGCTCCAAACAAGAATATTCGGAAGCAATCGCTGTTGATCTCGATTGGTTGGGCGTCAAGCCGTCACGCGTTGAATATCAGTCAAAGCGTTTTGATGTCTATCAGCGTGCTGTCGATAAATTAAAAGAAGCAGGACTTCTTTATGCTTGCTATGAAACAGCGGAAGAGCTGGAACGTCGCCGTAAAATTCGCCTTACACGCCGCATGCCGCCTGTTTATGGCCGTGAAGCGCTGAAGTTGACCGAAGAAGAAAAAGCCGCTTTTGAAGCTGAAGGCCGCAAGCCGCATTGGCGTTTCTTGCTGCCAAATTTTGCCGAAAATCCATTTGAAACCCGGCGCACGGAAGTGCATTGGGATGATTTGGTGCGCGGGCCACAAACTGTTGATCTGGCTTCAATGTCTGATCCGGTGCTGGTGCGTGAAGACGGGACTTATCTCTATACGCTGCCATCCGTTGTTGATGATATTGATATGGGCATCACTCATATTATTCGCGGTGATGACCATGTCACCAATACCGGTGTGCAGATTGCGATTTTTGAAGCACTTGGCGCCAGACCGCCGGTGTTTGGTCACCATAATTTGCTGACCACCGTATCGGGCGAAGGTTTGTCAAAGCGCAGCGGTGCATTGTCTATCGGCAGCCTGCGTGACAGCGGATATGAGCCAATGGCAGTGGCGTCCTTGGCAGTGTTGATCGGTACATCTGAAAATGTGGTGCCGGTTGCAACCATGGCCGAGCTTGCGACAAAGGTTGATGTAGCTGCAACATCTAAATCCTCAGCCAAATTTGATCCGTCTGATCTGGATGCTTTAAATCGTGCCTTGATTCATCAATACACTTACGCCGATGTTGCTGATCGTTTGGCAGCCGTGGGCATTGAAGGCGAGCAGGCAGAAAGCTTCTGGCTGCTGGTGCGCGGTAATCTTGAGCGCGTTGCCGATGCGGCTCTCTGGTGGCCGGTCGTGTTTGGTGATCTCAACGACAAGCCTGAATTCTCCGATGAAGATCGGGATTTTGTACGTGCGGCTTTTGATCTGCTGCCGGCTGAACCATGGGACAACACCACATGGAAATCATGGACAAAACAAGTGCAGTCTGAAACCGGACGCAAAGGCAAAACATTGTTCATGCCTCTGCGTTTAGCGCTCACGCTTAAGGATTCTGGTCCTGAGTTGGCTGAGCTGTTACCGCTTCTTGGTCGGGAAAGAACCCTGACCCGATTACCCTGATTTTCGGATCTGGCTGATAGGGGCGATCTGCCCCTGTTGGCGTAGTTGTCTCTACGCTTTTTTGTGACTTTGAAACCGGAGAGAATGACAAAGATTTAACCGGTTCGTTCCTTTGTGCGGGGTTTTGTTTATCTAATGTTTCCGGCACTATTTCATGCGTAATTTTTACCGATGCCGGTGGCGTATAAACTTTATATTCCACATCTTCTAATGGGTGTTTTGTCAGATTTTCTGGTTGATTATTCTTTTTATTTTCAATAATCGCGGCCTTTGATTGTTTTTTAGTTTTGGCGGAAATCGTTTTTTTATTGTTCTGCAGTGATCTGTTGTTTTTTTGATTATAGCGATGGCTATCACGCACAGAACAGCCATCATTGCTTAATAGCGGGTGCGCAATTGCTGCGCCATTAATCACCGCTTGATAAGTTTCTGCCTCATTTTGCAATTTTTCTATTGTCGATTGAAGCGAAGCTATCCTTGAGATTTGCTGTTCGCAGAATGCTGATTTTGCTTGCGTTGAAAATGGTGATCTTCGGCAATTAGAGTTTAATATATTTTCATGTGCAGTGATCAGTTCACTGCGATTTTGAATAATCTGATAGCTGAGTAGATTATATTCTTTGATGAGTGCGTTTTTTTGAGAGGCCGTGCAGCTATTTGGTTGGCTGGTTTGCGCGCATCCCGCTAATATAAGGGTTATTGGTAGAAATATAAAAATAATAAAAATGCGTACTGAAAGTCGTGAAGTATATTGCACGTCGATATTCCCCCAGAACGATGAATGAAATCTGGGGGAATATTTGCATATTATAGTTAACTAACTACTAATAGTTGCATTTTGCAACTTCAGGTTTATTTTTGTGCGGCGCGTTGCGACGCCTCAACAACAGCCAGAGCTGTCATATTGACGATGCCGCGTGAGGTGACTGATGGTGTCAGAATATGCGCCGGACGTGCAGCACCAAGCAGGATAGGGCCGACATGCAGAGCATCGGTCACCATCTTCACCACATTCATGGTGATGTTGGCAGCGTCCAAATTCGGGAACACCAGCAAGTTGGCTTCGCCCTTCAGGCGTGAATTCGGGAAGACACGGTCACGCTGAATTTGCGACAGGGCTGCGTCACCATGCATTTCACCATCCACTTCCAGTTCCGGTGAAATCTGTTGCAGGATGTTGCAGGCTTTACGCATTTTAGCCGCACTTTCGGAATCGCGCGAGCCGAAGTTGGAATGCGAAAGCAGGGCAGCTTTTGGCTCAATGCCAAAGCGGCGGATTTCTTTTGCAGCCAAAATGGTCATTTCGGCGATTTCTTCTGCGGTTGGATCAATGTTCACATAAGTATCAGTGAAGAACAAAGTCTGGCGCGGGGAAATCAGCAGGCTGAGAGTGGAGAGATCACGCAATGGTGCTTCAACGCCCAAAATCTGCTTCACCAGTGTCAGCTGGCGTTCAAAGCGACCTTCTAAGCCACAAATCAGCGCATCAGCTTCATCACGCACGACTGCCAAGGCGGCAATCACGGTCGGGTTGGTGCGAACCAGTGCGCGTGCGGCTTCCGGCGTGATACCCTGACGACCAGTCAGCTTGTGCATCAGCTCGACATAGTCACGATAGCGCGGATCATCTTCCGGATTGATGATTTCAAAATCAACGCCCGGACGGATTTTCAGTGCAAAGCGCTTCAGACGTGCTTCAATAACGCTTGGGCGACCAATCAGAGTTGGAATGGCAATGCCTTCTTCCAGCACCACTTGTGCTGCACGCAATACACGTTCATCTTCACCATTGGCATAGATCACGCGTTTTTTGCTGGCCGAACGGGAAGCCGCAAAAACTGGCTTCATAATCAGGCCGGAGCGGAAGACATAACGGTTGAGCTTATCAATATAAGCTTCCATATCTTCAATCGGGCGGGTGGCCACACCGGTTTCCATTGCCGCTTTGGCAACAGCTGGCGCAATGCGCAGAATGAGACGCGGATCAAATGGCGACGGGATGATATAGTTAGGGCCAAAGCTTGGTGTCTCGCCCGGATAGGCTTTGGCTGCGACATCCGACACTTCTTCACGTGCCAGACCTGCAATCGCCATCACGGTTGCCATCTTCATTTCTTCATTGATGGCAGTTGCGCCAACATCCAATGCACCACGGAAGATGTAAGGGAAGCAGAGAACGTTGTTCACCTGATTTGGATAATCGGAACGGCCGGTGCAGATGATCGCATCAGCGCGAACTGCACGCGCTTCTTCCGGCATAATTTCCGGTGTCGGGTTAGCAAGCGCCATAATGAGTGGGTTCGGCGCCATTTGTTGCAAGAGTTCAGGCTTCAGAACACCAGCGGCTGAAAGGCCGAGGAATACGTCTGCGCCACCAATCACATCGGCCAAAACGCGATGGTCGGTTTTTTGCGCATAAACAGCTTTCCAGCGATCCATCAAGGTGTTGCGGCCTTCGTAAACGAGACCGTCAATATCATTGACCCAGATGTTCTCGCGCTTCGCCCCCATGGAAACGAGCAGATTAAGACAGGCAATAGCGGCGGCACCGGCACCGGAAGTGACGATTTTAACATCACTCAGTTTTTTGCCTGCTAGCTCCAAACCATTCATCACCGCGGCTGCAACAATAATCGCGGTGCCGTGCTGGTCATCATGGAATACCGGAATATTCATTTTCTCACGAAGTTGCTCTTCAACTTCAAAACATTCCGGTGCTTTGATGTCTTCCAGATTGATGCCACCAAAAGTTGGCTCCAGCGCGCTGATCGTATCAACCATCTGATTGACTTTAAGCGCGTCGATTTCGATATCGAACACATCAATATCAGCAAATTTTTTAAAAAGAACCGCTTTACCTTCCATCACTGGTTTGGAAGCTAGTGGTCCGATATTCCCAAGTCCTAAAACCGCAGTACCGTTGGAGATAACCGCCACGAGATTGGCGCGAGCAGTAAAGTCAGCGGCCAGTGACGGGTCTTCCTGAATGGCGAGGCAAGGCGCTGCAACACCTGGCGAGTAAGCAAGCGCAAGGTCACGCTGGTTGCCTAAAGGTTTTGTTGCCTGAATTTCCAGCTTGCCCGGCTTAGGGTAGCGGTGGAAATAAAGCGCTGCTTCGTCGAAATCTGAACGGCCCGTCGGGGTTTTAGTCGTCATGTTCGTCTCGCTTTCATAATATTACTCTGGCAGCTATCCCTTGCTATATCCGTGGGCTACGATTGAGCGGGATAGGCTTATCTGCCTTGACGGTTTTTCCTCTGTAACGGTCAGGGCAATGTATCAGGGATTGCACATGTGATTAGAGCCAGAATTGATAATCACCTTTAACAAATATTCATGTCACTTAAAGGTGATGATTTGTCGCCCGTCTGCGCTGTAGTTGCCCCCGAAAGATCGGTCATTTTTACTGGTTAATTTGCTCCGCGATAAACTCACGGGGTGAACGATATCCTAAAGCTTTATGTGGGT